>NZ_CP197236.1:5795000-7352897 GCF_052076015.1 Bradyrhizobium sp. 930_D9_N1_4 | reverse complement strand
CATTTGAAAACTTTTACTGAGAGATAAAGTTGCGTTGTGAGCGCCATGCAGGGTTCCTGCCATCAGGATGTCTGCAATGGCGTGACCTCGAGCGATTCCGTCGTCGGACACAGCTCCGCCGTTCGACGCGAACGCCGCGGTCAGATCAGCGATGTCAGAGATGGTGGGGTCGCGAGGTCAGCGCGTACTCTGCGCTCCGTCACACGCGGGAGGCTGGTGGTCTGACGAATCCAGGACGGCATCGTTGGAGTATGAGACTTGTTTCAATACCGCGTTGAGTTCGTAAGACATGATACCTCCCCGTCCTGCCGTGATTGCTCACGGCAAGGTCCTGCGTGTCCATAAGGCAACCGCGTCATAGTCGTGTCGCGGATGCCTGCCCGTGTACTAGTCGTCCGCTCGACTTCGCCAACATCCGCGTCGGGGCAGCTTCGCGACGTCTCTCATGTGCGCCTGGCGCGAGCGGGATGCATGAGATCCCGCTTGGAGACATTCAGACAAAGAGCTACCGTTCCCACATTGCTATGGGTTTCGTGACCGACAATCGCTTGTTGATGCGTCGCCAACGTGCACACCGCCGCCGATTTGCACGCTCGCCCCGTTTCCGATACCGCGCTGGTCTCAAGATCGTGGGCGCCGCTGACGACTTAAGGAATACACCAAGCGGAAAGACTCGCAACGAAATTGATTCACAGTTGAGGCGTTAAAAATCTTGACCAGCGTTAACGCCGCGCGCGAGTTGTTCACAGGCTTGCGACCAAGTTTCTGGATTCGTGCACAGATTCGAAAATGCGGCGCCTCGTGTGACAATTCGCAGCCACTGCCAAAAAATTTTTACAAAAGCGTCACGCACGCGACGCGCGGGCGATTTTTCCAAATGCTTGTTCGCACTATGTCGATAAGTTGTTAGCGAGACATCGTTTTTTGAGTCTCGTTTCACAGGGTAACCCATCATGTGATGTGTTCCGGTGAAACTACGGTGTGCAGAACTCTCGCGCATACGAATGCAAGTTAGCCCCGTCCCGCAGGGGTTTTTTGCAGCGCAGTGAAAGTTTCCGCTGTTGCAAAAACATCGGCAGGTAGAATTACGGAACACATCCTGGGGCGACGATGCAAATCTTCCAATTGAAGATGAGACGTCGCGTGACTGTTTCCGGGAATATGACCGGCAACAAAAAAGCCCGGCACGAGGCCGGGCTGTTTGTCGTACCGATCGGGTCAACCGATCAGATGATGCCGCGAGACTTCGCGGCGTTACTTCGAAACGTTACTTGGCGAGCTTGGCGATCTGCGCGGTGAGGCGCGAGACTTTGCGGCTGGCGTTGTTCTTGTGAATGATGTTGCGCTGGGCGGCGCGCATCAGAGCGGGCTCGGCATTCGCCAGCGCCTTCGCGGCAGCGGCGCGATCGCCGGTCGCGATGGCTTCCTCGACGGTGCGGACGGCACCGCGCATCTGGGTGCGGCGCGACTTGTTGACGGCGGTGCGGCGGGCGATCTTGCGCGTCGCTTTCTTGGCGGAGGTGGTATTGGCCATGGTCTCAATGTCCTTTGCGGTACCGGTCGCGTCTTGTTCGGGTAGCGCCGGCTGCTTGACCGCTGAATCGACGCTCGGATTTAGGGTGTTCGGTTGCTAGGCTGCTCCCGGAACATGAGGCCTCAAAGAGCTCTAAGCTCAAGGAGCCTGCAACTGCTCAAAGAACAGCGGCGGCAGGATTGCGCCCACCGCCAGTTGGCGCCCTTATAGAGAGGGTCTGCGGCACCGTCAACGCTTTCCGGGGCGGGAAAACACGCCCCCGCGCGGTCAAGTGCGTGCCGTAACGCCCTGAAGAGGTTGAATTTCTGCCGTCGTCCGGCTATTGGCTGGCGACGTCCCGGGGTCGTCCGATCGGACGACCATATAAGGTGAGGCATGATCCGCGGCTTTTTCCGACTGATTGGGCTGTTGCTGCTCGCCGGCGGGTTCATCTTCATGGTCTACGACGGCGCCCGCTGGGTCGCCGACCAGACCCTCAAATTCACCCGGTTCGGCCAGTTCTGGAACGACATCAATCAGGCCAGCCAGACGGCGTTCCGGACCTGGGTCGAGGCCAAGGCGCCCTGGCTCTGGACCTCGGTGATCCGCTTGGTGCTGGACCAGCCGGTCTTCGCCGTCCTCGGCATTCTCGGCATCCTGCTGATGATCCTGTTCCGTCCGCGGAAACCGCTGATCGGATATTCCCGGGATTGATCTTCAATTCCCGCCGGGATTGATCTTTCAATTCCGGCCGGGATTGAGCGCCGCACGGGGCGCGGCGTAACAAAGCTGCCGCTTCCTGCGTAGATCCCTATATTCCCACCAGATCGCGAGCACGCCGCCTGAGCATCTGGCTCACGCGACGGACAGCTCGTTGCGGAGATCCATCATGCTGTTCATGCGCAAGTCCACCGCATTGCCGAGCGCAACTGAGGCGCTGCCCGGCCGTGCCCAAGCCATCCCCACCGCGAGCATCCATTTCGTCAACGGCAGCAAGCTGCAGCAGCCCTATCCCGCCGGCCTCGAGCAGGCCGTGTTCGGGCTCGGCTGCTTCTGGGGCGCCGAGCGGAAGTTCTGGGAGCTTGGCGACGGCGTTTACACCACCGCGGTCGGCTATGCCGGCGGCCACACGCCGAATCCGACTTATGAGGAGACCTGCTCGGGACGCACCGGCCACACCGAAGTGGTGCTGGTCGTGTTCGATCCCAAGAAGATCTCCTACGAGAAGCTGCTGAAGATTTTCTGGGAGAGCCACAACCCGACGCAGGGCATGCGCCAGGGCAACGATGTCGGCACGCAATACCGAAGCGCGATCTACACGTACTCGGATGCGCAGAAGAAGGCGGCGGACGAGTCCAGGGCGCTCTATCAGAAGGCGCTTGCCGCAAAGGGTCTCGGCACCGTCACCACCGAGATCGCGCCCGCCGGCGAGTTCTATTTCGCCGAGGACTACCATCAGCAATATCTGGCGAAGAATCCCGCCGGCTATTGCGGCCTCGGCGGCACCGGAGTGTCGTGCCCGATCGGCGTCGGTGTGAGCGCGTAGGCTCGCTACGAACTCGTCATGGCCGGGCTTGTCCCGGCCATGACGGAGTGTGCGGTGCCATCGCGTCCGCATGGCCGAGCTGATACCCCCCGCAAACGCTTTGTTAACCATAACCGGTGCATCACTGGAGCTGTCTCGTTCTGAGGGATAGGTCCGGTGCCGGTTGCACGCGCGTTTCGATCGTCGATCTCGGTAGTCACCCTGGCAGCGTCCGCCGCGCTGACCCTTGGCGGCTGCATGCAGACCGCCGGCCCCGTCGCCTATGTGCAGCCGCGCCCCGATCTCGACTCCATGGCCTATGGCCAGCCCTATGGCGCTTCGCCGCCGGTCGTCGTTGCCAACAGCGGTGGCGGCGCCATCGCCGCGCTCAGCAATTCCTTTACCTCATCGCCCGGACCGATGCCGGTCGGCTATGCCGCGCCGATGGCGGCGCCCGTGCGCTACGACTCCTCCTACCATCTCGACGCCGGCGACAAGCTGCGCGTCGTGGTCTACGGCCAGGAAGGTCTCACCAACAGCTACGCCATCGATGCCGGCGGCTCCATCACCATGCCGCTGATCGGTGGCGTGCCGGCACGCGGCCGTACCCCTGCGGGACTTGCCGGCGAGATCGCCGCGCGCTTGCGCAACGGTTTTATCCGCGAGCCCTCGGTTGCCGTCGAGGTCGAGTCCTATCGCCCGTTCTTCATCCTCGGCGAAGTCTCCGCGCCCGGCCAATATCCCTATGTGCCGAACATGACGGTGGAGAGCGCAGTGGCCATCGCCGGCGGTTTCTCGCCGCGCGCCAAGCGCGACGTCGTCACCGTCACGCACACCGAGGCCGGCGGCTCCATGCGCGCCGTCGTCCCGCTCGGCACGCCGCTGGCCCCGGGCGACACGGTGTTCGTCGGCGAGCGCTGGTTCTAGTTCACCGCCTGAAATCCAGCCGCCCGTTCGGAAAACATCCGTCGATCCTGATGGTATCGACCACGAGTCCGATCCATGGCCGTGTGATCGCCGGATTGGTCAGGTTGATGTATTTCCCGACCAGGCGGGAGCCCTCGCGCGCAGCATCGATCAGCCCGTGCCGCCGGCCGTGGTCCCAATCGAAGCGCAAATAGATCCGCGTGCCGATCATCCGCGCTTCCGCGTGTCCTGTCTTCCATGCCTCCGGCGTGTCGCCGGCAATGGTCGGATCGGCGCCGCCGTTCCAGCGGCTGGCCCATGCGCCTTCGAGCGGATCGGACGGCGCGGCGATGGACGCCCATGCCGCCGCATTGACGTCATCAGCATTGCCGGCAAGTGTCGCGATCGCGGCATAGTCCATGACATCAGCGTCATCCGGCGCGGGGACGTCCATCGTCCCGAACGGATTGCGAATCACGAGGTTCGTATTGGCCTGCTGCATGACGATCTCCCGGCGTGAGTTGGCTCGATCAGCCAGCTCTATCGCCGGGTGCCGGGATGCAGCCACCCGATTCCTGCTCTCTCGTCTCGTCATTCCGGGCTCGCGACTTCGTCGCGCCCCGGAATGACGGAGGGAGAAAGCTGGATGCGCTACTTCGTCAAATGCTTCGCGAAAAATTCCAGGCTGCGTGGCCAGGCGATATCCGAGCTGGTCTTGTCGTAGCTCGGCCGCTCGTCGCAATGGAAGCCGTGCTGCGCGCCAGGATAGACGAACACGTCCACGTCCGGCCGCTTCGCCTTGACGGTCTCGACGTCGGTGAGGGGAATGCCGGTATCCTTCTCGCCGAAATGCAATTGCGTCGGCACCTTCGGCGTCTCGTCGGCAAAGCGCACGACGGCGCCGCCGTAATAGCCGATCGCGGCTTTCAGGCCCGACAGCCGCGTCGCCGCGACGAAGGCGATGCTGCCGCCGAGACAAAAGCCGATGATGCCGACCGGGCCGACGCTCTTCACTGCGTCGATCGCGGCCTGCGTGTCGCGCAGCATCGCCTCCCAGTCGGGACTGGCGACGAATTTTCGCGCTTCCGCGATCTCGTCGGGCGTATAGCCCGACTGGAAGCCCGGCGAGGTCCGGTCGAAGATCGACGGCGCGATCGCGACATAACCCTCGCTGGCAAGGCGATCGCAGACCGAGCGGATGTGGTGATTGACGCCGAAAATCTCCTGGATCACCACCACCGCGCCCTTCGGCGCGCTGGGCGGATCAGCGCGATAGGCGCCGAGCTGGAAATTGTCGGAAGCCGTCAGCTTGATGTCTTGTCCCACGCGGGTTGTCCTTCTTGGTTGGTCGTCGATCCGAAATCCGTGCTGTCACTCCTCATCCTGAGGAGCGCGTCAGCGCGTCTCGAAGGATGCAAGGCCGAGATGCGGCAGCGGGGGCCTTCATGGTTCGAGACGGCGCTTCGCGCCTCCTCACCATGAGGAGATAGGCCTCACTCCCACATCCAGTTCTCGCCGTAATCCTCTTTCCATCCGGCCAGCCGGCCATGACGGAATTGCAGGAACAGGCGATGGCGATAGGGGATCAGGCCGCTGCCGCCGAGCTTGCGAAGCGCGAGATAGATCTCGTTGCCGGGACGACCCCGCACATATCGCAGTTCTTGTCCCAGAGCATGCGCGGTCTGCGCGGCGTCCATGCCGAAGGCGAGCGGAATGTTGTTCGACAGGCTCGTAACGAAAGGCTGGCGCGGCGGCATGCCGCCGAACGGCTCGGCCTGCACGGGCGCAGACATCGACAGCAACACCACGCCCGTGGCCAATATCGCCTGTTTCATCGCTCGTGTTCCCGTCCGATCTATCCCGGCAAGTTCTTCAGGAAAGGCACCACCGCGTCAACAAAAGCCTCGGGCTGATCGATGTTGACGGCGTGTCCGGCGGCGGGGATCACGATTTTTTGTGCGCCGGGGATTTTTGCGGCCATGTAGTCGGACGCCGCCAGGAACGGCGTGTCGTCGGCGCCGACCACGATCAGGCTGGGCACCTTGATGTCAGGCAGCAGCTCGATCACGCGCGCGTCGCGCTGGGTGAGCATGCCGCGCGCGGCGAGCGCCAATCCCCTGGCGTTGCGATGGCTGGCGGTGGCGCGCTCGCGCGTTGCCGATTTCAGCATCGCAAGTCCCTCTCGATCGAGCTTCTCGGCAGTGCCGAGCGCCCGCGCATTCCAGGCCTCGCGCGCGTCGTCCTTCTTGAAGCCGGGGCCGGTGTCGATGATCAGCAGCGCGCGGGCGCGATGCGGAAAAGCGCGATAGAACGCGAGCGACATGTAGCCGCCGAGCGAGAGCCCGCCGATGATCGCGCGCTCCGCGCCGACCGCATCGAGGATCGCCGCGATGTCGCCGACCGTGAGCGCTTCGCTATAGGCGTCGGGATCATCAGGATAATCGGACTGGCCGTGGCCGCGCATGTCCCACAGGATCAGCTGGTAGTCCTTCGCCAGCGCATCGACCTGCCCATGCCACATCGCGGAGGTCGAGGAGTAGCCGTGGGTGAGCAGCAGCGGCGGTCCGTTGCCATGAACCTCGTAGTAGATTCCGACGCCGTCCCGATCGATCTTCGGCATTCCACCCACCCTTGTTGCTCTTGTCCTTCGGCCATCCTAGCTCGCAGGGTTACTCGGAGGAAACCGCCGCGAACGCGATGGCACGCATGTGAGACGCGCTGCTTGTTGCGTTCAGTCGCTGTATTCAACGCCGTTCTCGCAACGCACAACACTTGGCCGTCGCGATAGTTTCGATCGTTTCTAAATTGCATTTGCCTCTGGCCGTGAACGCGATCATTCTCGCGAGCAAGGTGGCCGCCGGCCCGGTGGGCGTCCGCCATTCAAGTGTTGCCGCCGTAAGCGGCTTCATGCACCGGCAGGGGAAGACGCCTATGCCAACGCTCACCATCAACGGGCGGAGCATGCCCGTGGATGCGGCAAACGACACGCCGCTCCTTTGGGCTATCCGCGAACAATTGCAGATGACCGGCACGAAATTCGGCTGCGGTGCCGGGCTGTGCGGCGCCTGCACCGTGCACGTCAACGGCGAAGCCGTGCGCTCGTGCCAGACCATGCTCAGTGAGGTCGCCGGCAAGAAGATCACCACCATCGAAGGCCTCGCCCCCAAGGGCGATCATCCGTTGCAGAAGGCGTGGATCGCCGAGCAGGTTCCGCAATGCGGCTACTGCCAGTCCGGGCAGATCATGCAGGCGGCTTCGCTGCTGGCGAAGAATCCCAATCCGACCAAGGACGAGGTCGTGGCGCACATGGACGGCAATCTCTGCCGTTGCATGACCTATTCGCGGATCCAGAAGGCGATCATGCGTGCCGCCACCGAGATGCGCACCGCATCCGCCTCCGGCAACGAACGGAGGCCCACATGAACGAGCACGTGAAGAACATCACGCCTGAGACCACTGATCTCAGCCGCCGCTCCTTCCTCGTCGGCACCGCCGCGACCGGGCTCGTGCTCGGCTATGCCGGCGTGCCCGGCATCGGTGAGGCGCTCGCCGCGCCTGCGAATTTCGAGCCGAGCGTCTGGTATGCGATCGCGCCCGATGGTCTCGTCACCGTGACCTGCGGCAAGGCCGATATGGGGCAGCACATTGCTTCCACCATGGCGCAGATCGTGGCCGAAGAACTGGGTGCGAAGTGGAGCGACATGCGCGTCGCACTCGCTTCCAACGATCCGAAGTTCAACGACCCCGTGCTGGGTGCGCAGATCACGGGCGGCAGCTGGTCGACCATGATGAACTTCGATGCGATGAGCAGGGCCGGTGCGGCCGGGCGCATGGCGTTGACCGAAGGTGCGGCGGCCTCCATGGGCGTGCCGGCGGGTGAGCTCGTGGTGCGCGATTCCATGATCTCGCACCCGAAGTCGAAGAAGCAGATGTCGTTTGCTGAAGTCGTAAAAAGCGGCAAGGCGACGAAAACCTTTACGCCTGATGAGCTCAAGGCGATCAAGCTGAAGGCGCCCGATCAGTACACCATGATCGGCGTATCGGTGCCGCAGCTCGACATTCCCTCCAAGACCAACGGCACGGCCAAATACGGCATCGACGTGATGCTGCCGGGCATGGCCTATGGCGCGGTGGTGACGCCGCCGGTGCGCTTCGGCGCCACGGTGAAATCGGTCGACGATTCGGCCGCGAAGAAGGTGCCGGGCTTCATCAAGGCCGTCACCCTCGACGACAAGACCCAGACGACGTCCGGCTGGGTTGTCGCGGTCGCCAGCACCTATGCCAATGCCAAGAAGGCGGCGGCGGCCTTGAAGATCGCCTATGACGGCGGTCCGAACGCGAAACTGTCGAGCCAATCGCTGCTCGATGAAGCCATGCGGCTTCAGAAGCTGGAGGATTCCGGCCAGTTCTTCGTCAAGGACGGCGATCCCAATGCGGCGTTCGGCACGGCGGCCAAGGTGGTGGAGGCGGAGTACACCACCAGCATCAACATCCACGCGCCGATGGAGCCGATGAACGCCACCGCGGAGTTCAAGGGCGACATCCTGCACATCTATTCCGGCAACCAGTTCGCGACGCGCTCCGGTGCGATCGCGGCAGGTGCCGCCGGGATCGATCCGAAATTCGTGGTGATGCATCAGATGTGGCTGGGCGGCGGTTTCGGCCGCAGGCTCGATGCCGACATGATGATCCCCGCGGTGCAGGCGGCGAAGGCGATCGGCAAGCCGGTGAAGGTGATCTACACGCGCGAGAACGACATGACGATGGATTTCTCGCGTCCGCTCACCTACCAGAAAGTGAAAGCCGGCGTGGACGGCGACGGCAAGCTCACAGCGCTCAGCCACGACGTCGTGTCGGCCTGGCCCACTGCGCGCTGGGGCATCCCGGACTTCCTGTCGCCCTCGGTCGACAAGAAGGGGCCGCTCGACGCCTTCACGGTCAACGGCGCGGACTTCTTCTACACCGTGCCGAACCACCATGTGCGCGCGATCAAGAACGAGATGGCGCACAACGCCACGCCGTCTGGGCAGCTTCGCTCGGTGGCGCCGGGTTGGACGTTCTGGGCGATCGAAAGCATGATCGACGAGGTCGCGATTGCGGCCGGGAAAGACCCCGCGCAGTTCCGCATCGCGCTGCTCGACGGCAAGGGCAAGAACGACGGCGGCGCGCAGCGCTTACGCAACACGCTGCTGGCCGCAATGGGGCTGTCCGGCTACGGCACCCGTCAATTGCCGAAAGGCGAGGGCATGGGCGTCGCCTGCGTCTCCTCGCAGGAGCGTGCAACCGCGAGCTGGACGGCCTGTGTCGCCCATGTCGCGGTGGCCGCATCGGGCGAGGTGACCGTGAAGAAGCTCACGGTCGCAACCGACGTCGGCACCCAGGTGCATCCCGACAACATCCGCGCCCAGGTCGAGGGTGCGGCGCTGTGGGGCCTGTCGCTGGCGATGTACGAGAAGGCGACGCTGAAGGACGGTGGCATCGAGCAGACCAATTTCGACAGCTACACGCCGCTGCGCATGAGCCAGGTGCCGGAGGTCGCAATCGCCGTGATCGCCAATGGCGACAAGGCCACCGGCGTTGGTGAGCCCGCCGTGACGGTCGTCGCCCCCGCGATCGGCAACGCCATCTTCAACGCCAGTGGCGCCCGCGTCCGGTCGCTGCCGATCACGGCCGAGGCCGTGAAGGGGGCGATGAAGGCGTAGGGCTGGTCGAAGGCTGCTAGAGACAATCCGCCGGAGGGGTGCTTCCGGCGGATTTGTTTTGGGAGCCGCCACCACGATCCCGGTGTCATGCCCCGCGAAAGCGGGGCATCCAGTACGCCGCGGCCTCTCGTTCGATCCGCGCCGTCCCGGCGTACTGGCTGGCCCGGTCAAGCCGGGCGACGACAGCGGGGCGCGGTGAGAGAAGGGCCAAAAATCCTCTTTCATTATCAATGACATCCCTACTGTGCATGGGGTTGTTTTCGCTCTTTTGTTGTTCCTGCGTCGGAACCCAATTCCCTAAAATTGCGTGCAATTCCCAAAGCATCCATTGAGCACGCCTCTTAAGGGCCGGAGAACCTGATCCGGCTTAGGCTGACGCCAAATCCAATCCCGTGCTTTTGGGGAAGCCATGAACGCGCCAGCCAAATCCGCTAAACGCCGGCTCTTGCTCGCCTCCGACCGGAGCGACGCGAGCACCGAGCTTGCCAGCATCCTGAAGGCGGTCGGCGACGTCTCGACGGTGTCGACGCAGGAGATTCCCGAGCAGCCCTCGCGCGATCTGTCCGGCCTCGTCGTCGACATCAATCTGCGCGCGCCCGAGAGCGTGCAGCGCGTGCGCAACAAGCTGCGCGGCGAGGGATATCGCGCCATGCCGCGGCTGTTCGTGCTCGCGGACGCCCTGCATCACGGCACCATGCAGGCCTGGGCGCTGGGCGCCACCGACACCATCTCGCGGCCGCTCCAGCCCGAAGACATCCTCCAGCGCATCCGCGCCGCATTCCCCGACACGGCCACCTATGACGCGACCGATCGCGGCAAGACGCTCAACCGCGGCGTCGAGGCGGCGCATGCCGTGCTCAAGAAGATGTTCGAGAAGCTGCCGCTCGGCGTACCCCTGACCTTCGACGACGTCATCGCCGCCGAGAACAAGATCCTGAAGGCGATCAAGCATTCCTCGCTGCGCGAATGGCTGACGACGGTGGGCTGCCATCATGTCGGCAGCTATCGTCACTGCCTGTTCGTCACCGGCTTTGCCGTGTCCTTCGCGCAGCATCTCGGCATGCGCGAGGACGACCAGCGCCGCCTGACCCGCGCCGCGCTGCTGCACGATGTCGGCAAGGCCTTCGTTCCCTCGGTGCTGCTCGACAAGCCCGGCAAGCTCACCGACGAGGAGATGGCCGAGGTCCGCCAGCATCCGCGCCGCGGCTATGACGCGCTCGCAGCCCAGGGCGGCTTCCCGCCGGAGATGCTGGATGTCGTGCTGCATCACCACGAATTCCTCGACGGCTCCGGCTATCCGAACGGCCTGTCGTCGAACCAGATCAGCGACATCGTGCGCCTCACGACGATCGTCGACATCTATGCCGCTCTCGTCGAGAAGCGCGCCTACCGCATGCCGTTCACGCATTCGCGCGCGTTCACGATGATGGAAGGCATGGGCGGCAAGCTCGACCAGCAACTGTTGCAGGCGTTCCGCCCGGTGGCGCTCGGGTCGTTCTGACGCAGCATTCTCCGCTGCCGTAGGGTGGGCAAAGGCGCAGCGCGCCGTGCCCACGAGCTTTCTCCGATCATATCCAGAAGGTGGGCACGCTTCGCTTTGCCCACCCTACGGCAGCTCGTGATTTGGCGCCGCTACCCCACCATCTTCCTTAACTCCGCCTTCGCCACCTTCTCCAGCGTCGAGCGCGGCATGTCGTCGACGAGCCTGATCTCGCGCGGCACCTTGAAGTCGGCGAGCCCCTTGCGGCAGGCGGCCATCACGCTGTCGTGGAGATCGGGCGCGGCTCCCGCGACGCCGCCATGCGGGATGATGAAGACGACCGGCACCTCGTCCAGCATCGGATGTTTCTTCGCGACGACCGCGGCCTCGCGCACGCCGGGGACCACCGCGATCACCTGCTCGATCTCGGAGGCCGCGACGTTCTCGCCGCCGACCTTGAGCATGTCCTTGGCGCGGTCGCCGAACTTGATGAAGCCGTTTGTCAGACGCTCGACGCGGTCGCCGGTGAGGAAGAAGCCGTGCGCGTCGAAGCTCTCGCGCGTCGCCGTTTCATTGTGCAGATATTCGGCGAACAGCGACAGGCCGGGGATGCCCTTGATCGCGAGATTGCCGGTGTCGCCGACCTCGGTCGGCCGCCCGTCATCGTCGGTGATGCGAATCTCGTATTCGGGGGCGGAGCGACCGATCGACATCGGAATGTTGGGCTGGTCGATCTCGCCGATGATGCCGTGGGTGATGGTCTCGGTCATGCCCCACCAGCCGATCATCTTGACGCCGAACGCGGCAAATGCCGGCGGCTCGTTGATGGCGGTGCCCCACAGCCGGAATTTGTGGTCCTTCGGGATCTCCTGCTCGAGCAGCGCCTTCATGCAGAACGGGATGGTCGAGGTCCAGGTCGAGCCATGCTCGCGCGCGACGCCCCAGAACCGGCTGGCGGAGAAGCGCGGCTGGATCACACAGGAGCCGCCGACCCACAGCGTCGCCAGCATCGAATAGGCCAGTGCATTGGTGTGGAACAGCGGCAGGTAGGTCTGGTGCACGTCGCCGGCGTGCAGGTCCTCATGCGCGGCGTTGATCTTGGCGCCCCACAGCGCGTTGGCGTGGGTCCAGAGCACAGCCTTCGGCCGCGACGTCGTGCCCGACGTGTATTGCACGCTGCATGGCGCAAGCGGATCGGTTGCGCGCCTGGGACGGTCGGCGCTGTCGGCGAACAGGGATTCAAAGCGGTCACCGCGCGCGACGGCTTGCGCGGGAGCCACGCCCGCATCGTGCGAGGTCACCGCCATCCAGCGAATGTTGCGGCAGTTCTGCGCGACGATCTCGGCATAGGCCGGCTGCGTGATCGCGGCGACCGCGGCGCAATGATCGGCGAAATATTCGATCTCCGCCGGCGCCGAGCGCGTGTTGGTGGTGACCGCGATGGCCCCACACTCGACGCAGGCAAACCAGGCCAGCAGCGTCTCGATGCAATTGTCGAGATGAATGAGTACATATTCGCCGGGCTTGACGCCGCGCCTCGCCAGCCCCGCCGCGAGCGCGCCGACCCGTTCGTGAAACTCGCCATAGCTCCAGCGCCGCGCCGGCGCGTCGAACGGCGCCCAGATCAGGAACGGATGATCACGGCGCACCTCTGCGCGCATCTTCAGGAGCCATGGCACGTCGAGCCCGTCGAACGGGCCGACAATTCCGGATGTGGTGCGGTGACTAGGCATGGCTCCTCCCGTGCAGCCAGCATCTTGCTGGCTGCTGCTTTTCGATGATTGCGTCTTCCTGCTCCCTCCGCCGTCATTGCGGGCGCAGCGAAGCAATCCAGAATCCCTCCGCGGGGACAGTCTGGATTGCTTCGCTGCGCTCGCAATGACGGTGTTTGGGGCGGGCGGTGTGGCCCTGCCGGCCTCAATCCCCGTACGACGAAATCTCGATCAGGCTGCCGTCCGGATCGCGGCAATAGACCGAGCGCAGCGTGCCGCGGGCGCCCTGCTTGGGAACCGGGCCTTCCTCGATGGCGACGCCATGTGCCCTTAAATGCGCCACCACCTCGTCGGGCGCGGCGGAGGTAAGGAAGCACAGATCCTCGCTGCCCGCGGTCGCCTGGTCCGCGGTGAACCATTCCACCTTGTCGGCATCGCGCGGCCGGACGTTGATCTTCTGGTTACCGAACTGGAGAGAAGTCCGCGGCGCTTTGCCGCCGCCGGGGTCGAATACCTTGACTTCCATGCCGAGAATCTTGCGGTACCACTCGGCGGTCGCTGCGACGTCGGTGACGTTGATCACGAGATGATCGAGGGCTTCGACCTTGACCGGCATGCCTTATCCTTTCGTCGTGATGCGCTGCACGCACTTTCCGCGCTCCGTAAGCTTTGTTACAACCGCGCCGACGCCACTTTCAAGTTATCCGGCCTTCAAGAACATCGGCCCTTCAAGAACAACACTGGGAGAACCCTTGAGATGATCACTCGCCGTTCCGCGCTGGGCCTGCTCGCCGCCACGCCTCTTGCAGCCAGCCCACTGTCGAAAGCCTTTGCCGCCGACTATCCGGCCCGGCCCGTGAAATGGGTGGTCGGCTACCCGCCGGGCGGCGCCACCGATATTCTGGCGCGGCTGATCGGCCAGCGCCTGTCGGAAAAGCTCGGCCAGCAATTCGTGATCGAGAACAAGCCGGGCGCCGGCAACAATATCGGCACCGAATCCGTCGTCAACGCCGAGCCCGACGGCTACACGCTGCAGCTGGTCAATCCGGCCAACTACATCAACGCCTCGCTCTACACCAATCTCAAGTTCAACTTCGTGCGCGATATCGCGCCGGTCGCCTCGTTCCAGCGTGTGCCGAACGTGATGACCGTCAACAAGGACGTGCCGGCCAAGAACGTCGCCGAGTTCATCGAATATGTGAAGGCCAATCCCGGCAAGGTGAACATGGCCTCCTCCGGCAACGGCACGTCGGTGCATCTCTCCGGCGAGATGTTCATGGCATTGACCGGCTGCAAGATGCAGCACGTGCCCTATCGCGGTGCGGCGCCTGCGATCACCGACATGCTCGGTGGCCAGGTGCAGGTGATCTTCGACAATATGCCCTCGATCATCCAGCACATCCGCTCCGGCTCGCTGCGCGCGATCGGGGTCACCACCACCGAGCGCTCGCCGCAACTGCCCGACGTGCAGCCGATCGCCGACACCGTGAAGGGCTATGAGGCCAGCGCGCTGTTCGGCATGGGCGCGCCGAAGAACACGCCGAAGGAGATCATCGCCAAGCTCAACAGCGAGATCAACACGCTGATGAAGGAGCCCGACATGACCAAGCGGCTGGTCGAGCTCGGCGGCGAGCCTCGCGTGCAGACGCCGGAAGCATTCGGCGAGGAGATCAAGGCCGAGACCGAGAAGTGGAAGAAGGTCGTCGAGTTCGCCGGCCTGAAGGTCGAGTAGCGATCTTGTGATGACCGGGATTGGAGCCCTGCCGTTCGGCAGGGCTTTTTTCTTGCGTATGTCGTTCCATTGATCTGGAATAAAACGGCGCGGCGAAACCTGATGATGATGTGGCGCGTATCTCGCGCGACCAGAAGAGGAGTTGGAATCATGCGCATGATGCAAATGGCGCTGTCCGCGCTGTCCGTCATGGTTCTCGCCGGTTTCGCCAACGTCACGCCCGCCGCGGCCCGCGACTATCCCTGGTGCGCCCAGGGCGGAGAATACGACTATCCCGGCGAATGTGCCTACAGCACCTACGAACAGTGCCAGGCCAGCGTGTCAGGGCGGCTGCTGTTCTGCGATCGCAATCCTCGCATGGCCTACGGACCGCCGCCGCAACCGCAGCCGCGCCGTCGTACGCGGCCCGTCGCGCCATACTAAGCGCCGCTGGCTGCGCGATTTCGTTGTTGGGAACATCAAACGCATCACCGTCACCCTGAGGTGGCCGCTCCCTTCAGCGGCCCTCGAAGGGCGACGGCCCGGCTACATCCGGGCCGATTCATCCTTCGAGGCTCACACTGCGTGTGAGCGCCTCAGGATGACGGGGTTAATATCGCCCCACTACCGCTTCGCGTCGGCCTGCTCCGTCCCGTTGCACGAGATCAACATCGTGTACGGCCGCGCGTTGCCGGCAATGTCCGTGGTCTTGAGCTCGCTCTTCGGCTCGGAGGTCTGGTAGGGCACCACGGAATTGTCGAGGAAATCGCGCAGCGCGCCCGTCTTGATGGCGAAATTGATGTTCTCGGGGATGCTGCCGGTGGCGACGGCGACTCGCAATCCGTCGAGCTTCCCGGTGACCACGCCCACGATCTGGCCGGTCGTGTCGAACAGGGGGCCGCCGCTATTGCCGGGCTGCACGGGGGCACTGATTTGCAGGAAACGCGAATCGTTGCGCATCCCGCTGAGCGAGCTCACGATCCCGGTCGTCACGGTGAAGTCCGAGGTCAGCAGGCCGTGAAAGGGGAAGCCGATCGCGACGACGGAATCGCCGGAGCGAATCGAACGGTCGCGGATGCGGGCGAAGTCCTTGAATGTCGTCGTCGACGGCGCCTGCAACAGGGCGAGGTCGTTGTTGACGTCGCTCGACACGACGCGCAACACCATCGCGGCCTCGCCGGTGAGGTTGCCCTTGATGTCGCCGACGCAGCCATTGATCACATGACTGTTGGTGACGATGTGACCATTCGCGCTGACCACGAAACCGGTGCCGCTCTTGGCCCGGGCGGCCTTGCTGCTGGCGGGTGGCGCCTGCTTGTCCGGCCCGGGCTGTGGCTTGGCGGCGATCTTGGCGAAGTCGCCGGCCTTGCTTAGCCCGTCAGCTTTGACTCGCGTGACGCAATTTGCCAGCGCCGCGATCACGGGCCCGGTCGAGGTCAGGTCGAAATTCAGGACGGTGCGGCCGCTGGTCGCGACCATCAAGCTTGCCTTCTGAAACGCGCGCACGACGTTGGCAGGCATGATGGATGAGAGCATGTTCGTCTGATTGGCCGTAGCAAACAGCCTGGCTTGCTCCCGCCCGTCAAAGATGACGTCGATCGCGGCGTTCTCGCCCTTGGTGAAGCGATAGCTGGGACTCGCAAAGCTCAATATCCATGAGCCGCCCGCATTTTGACCGACGACGAGGATGACGCCGTTGCCATAGGGCGACGTTGCGGCGCAATGGGAGAACTCACCGGTCTCGTCATTGGTGAACGCCCCGCCGATCCAGTTGCCGACATTGACGGAGCCGAACGGACCCTTCGCATACGCGCCTGCCGCGATGCCGACTTGCAATAGCGACGCAACGACCAATGACCTAAGCCACATGCTTCCCCCCGGAACGCCTTTGCATCCATCTTATCCGTCAGAGGACGGGTGGCGCAACCGGCAGTTGTCGCCGCATGAGCGGCGACATTGCAGCTTGCCTTTACTTTGCGATCCTATATACTTTGCAATACAAAGTTCAGGGGCTGTGCAGCCCGACAATTGGGCGGAGCGAGGTTTGGCGTTGCCAATGCGCGATCTCGACAAGGCACTGGCCGACATCGTGGCGATCCGCAGCCAGATTGCGGCGGGCACGGCGTTCCGCGGCTATGGCCCGGCGACGATGGCTGCCACCGGCGTCATCGCGCTCGTGACCGCGATCCTGCAATTCTGGCTGCTCTGCGATCCCACCGGCGAGCCGCTCGGCTTCTTCTTCGGCTGGTTCATGGCCGCCGTGTTCTCCGGCCTGATGATCGGCATCGAGATGCGCGCGCGCTCGCGCCGTCATCATTCAGGTCTCGCCGATGCCATGATCCATCAGGCGGTCGAGCAATTCCTGCCCGCCGGCGTTGCCGGCGTGCTGCTCGCGGTGGTGATGTGGAAGTTCGCGAGCGAGACGCTGTGGCTGTTGCCGGGCCTGTGGCAGATCCTGGTGTCGCTCGGCATCTTTGCTTCCGTCCGCTCGCTGCCGCGTAGCGTGGCGCTCGCGGGCGCCTGGTATTTCATCTCCGGTTTCGCCGTGGTGGTGCTCGCGAGCCGGACCCACACGCTGTCGCCATGGACCATGGGACTGCCTTTCTTGATCGGGCAGTCGGTGATGGCGGCCATTCTGTATTTCGCGTCCGGAGACCATGATGTCGAAGACTGACAGCGCGCCCTTCTCCTATGAAGGGCTTGACCGCGTGATCCACGAGAAGGCGAGGCTCGGACTTCTGACCTCGCTGATGGCGCATCCCAAAGGTCTGGCGTTTGCCGATCTCAAGCAGCTCTGCGGCCTCACCGACGGCAATCTCAGCCGCCATCTCGGCGTGCTCCAGGAAGCCGGCCTCGTCGAGGTGACCAAGGGTTACGAGGGCAACCGCCCGCATACCACCTGCCGCCTGACCAAGGCCGGCCGCCGCCGCTTCCTCGACTATCTCGCCGTGCTCGAGCGGCTGGTGCGCGATGCCGCCAAGGCCGCCGGCCGCGAGGCGCCGCCGCTCGGCCGTCTCGGCATCATCTCAACCTGATCCCCCTTTTTTGACCGGAGACTTTGCAATGCAAAGTGACAAGACCTCTCGTAATATGACCGCTCGCAGCGAGAAGCTTCACGTCGGCATCATCATGGACGGCAACGGCCGCTGGGCGACGCGGCGCGGGCTGTCGCGCCTACGTGGCCACGAGGCCGGCGTCGAGACCATCCGGCGCATCGTCGAGGCCGCGCCGAAGCAGGGCATCGGCACGCTGACGCTCTACGCTTTCTCCACCGACAATTGGCGGCGGCCGAAAGCCGAGGTCGCCGCGCTGATGACGCTGCTGCGCTTCTATCTCGCCAACGAAGTCCAGGCTCTCGTGAAGAACGGGGTGCGTCTCACCGTGATCGGCCGCCGCGATCGCCTGCCCGACGGGATCGCCAATGCGATCTCGCGTGCCGAGGACGCCACCGCCCAGGGCAGCACGCTTCATTTGCGCATCGCCGTCGATTATTCCGCGCGCGACGCCATCCTCAACGCCGCGGCCAAGGCGGCGGCGCTGACCAGCCTCACCCGCGAAGCGTTCTCGCAGCTCGTCACCGGCGAAGCCGGCCTGCGCGACGTCGATCTCATCATCCGCACCTCCGGCGAGAAACGACTGTCGGACTTTCTTCTGTGGGAAGGCGCCTATGCCGAACTGCATTTCACCGAGCGGATGTGGCCCGAATTCGACGCAGGCGATCTCGCCACGGCGCTGGACTCCTTCCATGGCCGCGAGCGTCGCTTTGGCGGGCTCCAGGCGATCATGCCGGAGGAGGTGCCCTCACTCTCCCGGGCCTGATGTCGAAGTGGGGCTGAGCAAGGAGCTCCGCAGCAGTTATTGACGATGTCTTGAGTTCAGTCGGGGGATTGGGCTTCTTCATAGAAGTGGGACGGACGATCACGCCAATCACAGCGGGAGCGAAAGTCCATGCGTGTTCTTCTCGTCAACGTACCTCATCCCTCGATCGGCAGCCGGATCCCGGACGATCATCTGCCGCCGCTCGGCCTGCTCGCGATCGGCGGCCCGCTGATCGACGATGGTCACACTGTGCTACTCCTCGACGCCGAGTTTGGCCCGATGCCGACAGCGCAGATCCTCAATGAGGCGCGTCGCTTCGCGCCGGATGCCGTGCTGTTCGGCCATTCCGGCTCGACCTCCGGACATCCTGTCATCGCGGAAATCGCCCAGGCCCTGGTCAAGGTCATGCCGGGTGTGCTGCTCGTCTATGGTGGCGTGTTTCCGACCTATCACTGGCGCGAGATCCTGCGCGACGAGCCCTATGTCAGCGCCATCGTGCGCGGCGAAGGTGAGGAGACCGCGCGGCGCCTGATGCGCGCGCTGGAATTCGGCCACGATCTCGGCGGCGTTGCCGGCATCGCGTTCCGCGACGCCACAGGTCCGCGCGCGACGCCCCCGGCGCCGGTCATCGGGGATCTCGATGCTTATCGCGTCGGTTGGGAGCTGATCGATCATGCGCGCTACAGCTATTGGGGCGGCCTGCGCGCCGTGGTCGTGCAGTTCTCCCGCGGCTGCCCGCATCTCTGCAATTATTGCGGCCAGCGCGGGTTCTGGACGCGCTGGCGCCACCGCGATCCCGTCCGCTTCGCTCGCGAGCTGGCGCGCCTTTCCCGCGAGCAAGGCGTCAAGGTCATCAACTTCGCCGACGAAAATCCGACCGTGTCGAAGAAGGCATGGCGTGCCTTCCTCGACGCGCTGATCGCCGAGAACGTCGACCTCATCCTGGTCGGCTCGACCCGCGCCGACGACATCGTGCGCGATGCCGACATCCTGCATCTCTACAAGAAAGCGGGCTGGCAGCGCTTCCTGCTCGGGTTGGAGAACACCGACGAGAAGACACTGGAGCTGATCCGCAAGGGCGCGACGACCGCGACCGACCGCGAGGCCATTCGCCTGCTGCGGCAGCACGGCATCCTGTCGATGGCGACCTGGGTCGTCGGGTTCGAAGAGGAAACCGATCGCGATCACTGGCGCGGCTTGAAACAGCTGCTCGCCTACGATCCCGATCAGGTGCAGCTGCTCTACGTCACGCCGCATCGCTGGACGCCGTATTTCCGGCTTGCCGCCGACCGCCGCGTGATCCAGCCCGATCGCCGCCGCTGGGATTACAAGCATCAGGTGCTCGCCACGCGCTACATGGCGCCATGGCGCGTGCTGGTCTGGTTCAAGTTCACGGAGATGGTGTTGCAATCCCGCCCCAAGGCGATCTGGCGCGTGCTGTTCCAGCGCGATGCGGGCCTGCGTCACGCCATGCGCTGGTACACGCAGATGGGCCGCAGGGTCTGGCCGCACGAGATCCTTGAATTCCTGCGCGCGCGGCGGCTGAGATGGGGGCCGACGGTGCGGGACTTCTGGGGCACGCCGCAGGAGAACGAGGAGCAATCGATGATTGCGACACGGCCGGAGCGGCGCGTCGGAAAGCGCGAGGCCGCATGAGCGCGGTCCGGCGCTTACTCTTCCGTGTGTGACGCACGGCACAGGACAACGCGCTGTTCGTTTCCGGCCGCAAGATTGGCGGCCACGTCCAAGCAACAAGAGCGCGGCCTCGGCTAGGTCTGCAGTCCCACGCAACCTGCCGGGAGCCTCGCGCATGTCGCCTCTATCCCTGGATGCCGTTGTCGAGCCGAATGAAGCGAATGGTGCGGTCTGTATCCGCACTGCCAATGCATCCGACGTTGAGAACCTCTCGATCTATTTTACGGGCCTTTCGACCGCGGCGCGCAACAAGCGCTTCATGGGCGCGCGTGCGGACTTCGCCGTGGTCGCAGCCGAGTGCGTCGCCAAGGTCAGCCTTCCCGATCACTTCACTCTGCTTGCCGAACTCATGCTGGAAGGGGAGAGCAGGATCATCGGCGAAACGCGGTACGCCTATGATGCCGCCGCACGTCACGGCGATTTCGCCATCTCCGTCGCCGATGTCTTCCAGCGCAAGGGTGTCGGCCTCAAGATGATGAATGCGATGGAGCGACACGCGAGCCATCTCGGTCACGAGATGATCGCAGCGGAGACCGGGCGGGCCAACGCCGAGATGCGCGGTCTTGCGAAGAAGGCGGGCTTCGAGGACACCGGTCTCGGCGACTGGCAGTCGATCCATCTCGCGAAGCGGCTGTCGCGGTAGTCGTACGTTCATCGATTTGCCGCGTGGCACGGATCGTGCTCTAGTATTGCGAGGGTATCCCCAGTGATGGGAGCTTTGGCGATGCGCGCAGTTCTGGATCATTGCACCGGCGGAACGGAACGACAGATTGCCGCCGGCACGCTGGTCGTCACCGAGGGCGGCACCAGCAGCGGCCACCTCTATGTGCTCGTGGCCGGCAAGCTCGAGGTGCTCAAGAGCGACATGGTGGTCGCGACCATCACTGAACCCGGTGCCGTGTTCGGCGAGATGTCCGTGCTGCTCGCCCTGCCGCATACCGCAACGGTGCGGGCCAGCTCGGACTCGGTCATCTATGAGTTCGAGGACGCGGCGTCGTTCCTCATCCAGCGGCCGGAGGTGGCGCTGCTGCTCGCGCGCACGCTGGCGCAACGGCTCAACGTCGCCAACACCTATTTGGCCGATCTCAAGCGGCAATATGCCGGCCACGGCACCCATCTCGCTATGGTCGGCGAGGTGCTCCAGAGCATGATCAACCTGCCGCCGCTCGAGGTTTCGCCAGGCTCGGATCGGCAATCCGACCCAAGGATGTGAGCCAGTCCGGCGGCTGCGCGATATAAGCGGCCGGCCGCTTGAGCGGTGCATCGAGGTCGATCCACTGCGCCTCGCCCGCCGCGAGCCAGAACGCCTTATTGGCATCGAGATCCAGCACGACATGCGTCGGCGGCCGGCCCGGTTGCAGGCCGGCGTTGAACACCCAGGTCTGGCCGAGCTGGTCGAACCACGATCCGTTGGTGATGAAGGGTGATTGATGCACATGGCCCGAGATCACCATCGACGGCTGATACTGCGTGATCCACTGCACCAGCTCGACATCGCCGAAGAAACGCTTGCCGCCCCAGCTCGTCGGCGAATTCGCCGGCGGCGCGTGATGTGCCCAGATCCAGCGCTTCGGGCGATCGGTCGCTGCGTTGCGCAACTGCTCGACGATGCGCTCTTTGACCAGCGGCCCGTCCCACCATGGGCACACCGTGAACAGCGTGTCACCGACGGCGAGGCTGTCGCCGTCGCAGGCAATCCCAAGCTCCCGCACCTCCGAGATCCAGCGCGAGATTTTTTCGCCGTCCGCGTTGCGTTCGTCGAGGTCGTGATTCCCCGAGCAGAGGATCACGCGGGTCTGCGCCGCGATCAGCGCGAGATATTTCTTCACCACCACGATCTGCGCGCGAAAATCCACCATCGAACCGATGTCGAGCGCGTCGCCGGCGAAGATCACCAGGTCGAACTGGGGCGCCGCACTGACCAGCCAGTCGAGCTGCGGCAGCGAATAGTGCAAATCGGCCACGACCAGGCAGCGCATCGAAAATCCGTTTGCGTTTGAAAATGTCTGGGAATTCCAAATCGTCATAAAGCAAGAAGCAGACCAGCATGGCCGCTTTGTCTCGTCAATCATCGGGGCTGGACCGGATCGTCGAATTCTGATGTCGTGGCGCACCCTCAACCGTGCGTGTCCGCATGACCTCGTTCAAAACCATTCGTGCCCGCGCCGAGAAGCGCAAGGGCGGGCCCAAGGCGCTCGACAAGCTGATGCCCGACAAGCCCGACCTCAAGGGCCTCGCAAAACTCGGCGACGACCGCATCCTCGCCGAGATGAGCAAGCGGGTGTTTTGCGCGGGCTTTGCCTGGAGTGTGATCGATTCGAAATGGGACGGCTTTGAAGCGGCCTTTCTTCGCTTCCAACCGGCCAAGCTCAGCTTCCAGCCCGAGGACTATTGGGAGGGCCTGTTGCGCGATGCGCGCATCGTGCGCAACGGCGCCAAGATCATGTCGGTGCGCGACAACGCCGCCTTCGTGCAGGAAATCGCGAAAGAGCACGGCAGCTTCGGCAAGTTTCTGGCAAAATGGCCGCCGTCCAACCAGATCGGCCTGCTCGATCTCCTTGCCAAGCGCGGCAGCCGGCTCGGCGGCAATACCGGCCAGATGCTGCTGCGCTTCGTCGGCTGGGACGGTTTTGTGACCTCCAGGGATGTCGTCGCGGCCTTGCGCGATGCAGGCCTCGACATCGCCGAAGAGGTGAAGTCGAAGGGCGATCTCGCAAAAGTGCAGGCGCAGTTCAACGCTTGGGCTGACGAGACCGGTCTGTCCTACACATATCTGTCACGCATCTGCGCGCTGTCGGTCGGCGAGAATCGCAGCGATCATTAGGTCACGAAAAACCAGGAGAACAACAATGGCCAAAGCCTATTGGGTTGCCACTTACCGCGCGATCAAGAACCCCGACGCCATGGCGGCCTACGCCAAGGTGTCGCGCCAGGCCATCGAAGCGGCCGGCGGCCGCGTGATCGCGCGCGGGATGCCGGCTGCGACGTTTGAGCTCGGCCTGATGGAACGCGTCGTTCTCATCGAGTTCGACAGCGTCGCGAGCGCCAAGGCGGCGTATGAGAGCCCGGCCTACAAGGCCGCGCACGATCTGCTCGGCGACGGCGCCGATCGCGATATCAGGATCGTCGAAGCCGCCGACTAGCAGATCGAGAGGCGGATCGTGGACATCGTGTGGCGATCCCGTGCCGTGAGCGCGGCGGTCGCCATGCGCGATCACGAAATACATTTTTCCGGAACATTTGTGCGCAGCACCCGTTCGGGAGTTTGAGCCAGGCGACACAGGCGCAGGGAACGCCCGCTCCGGCTCGACGCAATGAAACCCGACACCACAGAAACGGAGCAGCTCATGAAGCTCACGACCGAACAGGTGAAGCAGACCGTCAACCAGCTCGGCGCCCAGGTGCTGCCCGACGAGCATCCGGCCATGCCGCAGCTCAACAGCATGTTCGGCGAGCACACCTTCTTCGTCGACGAGACGGGCCTGAAAGTCCTCGAACCCACGCCGTCCCTCGCCGCCGAACGCCAGACCGGCGAAGTCGTCAGCCTCGCCGACTGGAGCGATGCCGAGCTGACGCGGCTGATGGCGCACGAGCCCGAGCCGACCGGCGTCATCGTGGTGTTCGAGCATGTGAGGCATTGATCGGATCGACTGGCATCGGTGGCGGGGTTGGAAAATCCTGCCACTGTCACTGCCCGGTTCAAATGCCGAAGGTCAGCTGCGGCTCCGCATCGTCGCCGTCCTGGAGGGCGGACAGCGAGACCCCCAGCAGCCTGACGGACTTGGGCAGCGGCATCTCGATGTCGAGCAGGCCGCAAGCCAGCCGCTCCAGCTCGTCCCGGCCTGTAACCGCCGCCGGGACGGATCTGCTGCGCGTGATGATCTCGAAATCGGCGAACTTGATCTTCAGCGTGACGGTGCGGCCGCGGTTGCCGGTCGTCTCGCAATGGCGCCAGACCTTGTCGACGAGTGGCTTGAGCTCGGCGGCCAGCGCATCGAATTCGGCAAGATCGGTCGAGAACGTGGTCTCGGCGCCGATGGATTTGCGAATCCGGTTGGCCCGGACCGGACGTTCATCGATGCCGCGTGAGATCCAGTAGTAATAGGCGCCGGACTTGCCGAAATTCGCGTTCATGAACGCCAGCGTCTGGTTGCGGATGTCGAGGCCGGTGAACAGGCCGAGCGCGTTCATCTTCGCAGCCGTCGCCGGGCCGATCCCGTGGAACTTGCCGACGGGCAGCGGCTCGACGAAGGCAGGGCCCATCTCCGGCGAGATCACGAACTGGCCGTTCGGCTTGCGATGATCAGAGGCCAGCTTTGCGAGAAACTTGTTGTAGGAGATGCCGGCTGACGCATTGAGCCCGGTCTCGGCCTTGATTGTCTCGCGGATCCGAAGTGCGACGTCCCGCGCCAGCGGGATGCCTTGCAGATTTTCCGTCACGTCGAGATAGGCCTCGTCGAGCGACAGCGGTTCGATAACGGGCGTGTGCGCGGCAAAGATCTCGCGGATCTGCCGGGAGATCGCCTTGTAGACCTCGAAGCGTGGCTTGACGAAGATCAGGTCGGGACATTGCCGCTTCGCCGTCACCGACGGCATCGCCGAGCGAACGCCGAACTTGCGCGCCTCATAACTGGCGGCCGCGACGACGCCGCGTTCCGCGGAGCCCCCGACCGCGACCGGCTTTCCGCGCAGCTCCGGATTGTCGCGCTGTTCCACCGACGCATAGAAGGCATCCATGTCGATATGGATGATCTTGCGCACCGGCGGGGCTTCGCCGGTCACCGTGACGGATTCGCTCATGGCAAGATGATACAATCGGGCAAAGCGAAGCGCGAGGTGATGGATGGTTCAGTTGTTGGTCTTCGTCCTCGCCGTGGTCGGCATCGGCTGGCTGATCGGTGCGACCAATCTCCCCGGAGACTGGTATGCCGGCCTCGCCAAGCCGGGCTTCGTGCCGCCGAACTGGGCGTTCCCGGTGGCGTGGACCATCCTCTACATCATGATCGCGGTAGCGGGCTGGCGGACCTTTCGCCGTGAACCAGCGGGTCAAGCGATGCTGGTCTGGGCGGTGCAACTGGCGCTGAACTTCTCCTGGTCGCCGGTGATGTTCACGATGCACCGGATCGGGGCGGCACTCGTCATCCTCATTGGCCTGTTCGTCGCGATCGTGACCTACATCAGTCTCGAGACATCACGAGACAAACTGGCAGCAGCATTGTTCGTGCCCTACGCAGCCTGGGTCGCCTTTGCCGGCGTGCTCAATGCGGCCATCTGGCGTTTGAATTGAGGCGTTCAGCTTAGAGTTCATCAAAGAGCAATCTCAGGCTTGTGAGTGGCGAGCCTAGGCATGCGATCCTATATCGGCGTGCAGAGGATAGCCCATGCAATACAGCTCCGAACTCATTCAGACCATGCGCCAGGCCCTCGAGACCGTGATGGCAAGCGTGCCGGCCCATCAGTCGGTGTTTGGCCTGAAAGCGGCTGTCGCAGAATGTATCCTGAAGGCTGCTGCGCATGGCCAGACGTCGTACGACGCTCTGGTGACGTCGGCCTCCGACCAGGTTCAGTCGATCGTCGCGATGCTGACGTGAGGGCTCGCTCGAAATGGTAATATCGCCGTCGGTCCCCAAGACTCGGCCTATATGAGATGCTGTGATAGCTCTTCGAACTCATCCGCCGTGAGGCGGCCGCTGTTCGCGAGATCCTTTAGTCGTTGGGGAAATTGCGAGGAAACCGCGATTCGTTCCTCATGCCCTAACGCGTCGAGCCATTCGGCCTCGTCGCCCTCGTTCAGCGGCATATCCACGACGAATGGCGTCTTGGCGAGGACATCATGGCTGCCGGCCGGCCGCATTTCGTAATCATCCAGCCGTCGCCATGCCTCGATTCGGCGTTTGACCCGAGCGCGGAAGTCCTCGCGCATCCAAGCCTTAAGCTCATCCGCTGTATAGGTACGCCAGCCCAGAGAGCGCATGATCCCTCTCATCCGCTGGATATACACTATCCTCTCGGCGTCGGTCAGCTTGACCGGGTAATCGCCGAATTTGTAGTCGAGATAATCCTCCCCCTTGTTGCGCAGGCATGCAATCATGTGGTGGAGGCTATCGAACGTGCCGATCTCGCGCGAACCAATGCGCATCCAATCAAGGTGCAAGAGCATGCCGTGGGCAACGGCCGCAAACTTGCCGTTCGCCAGCGCATCGACGAAGGGACGGTGTAAAGCGAGATCGCGTTCGAGGCGGTCGGAAGAATCGGCCAGAGGCGGTTCGTAGTTCAGGTCTTGCGAGGCGGCGTCACTGAAGACGACATCGCCTGTGCGAATATCGACGTCTCCGATAATCCAGATCTTTTCGCCGCGGCCCTCGCGCCGCCACCAACCCATTCGGTTCTGGACGTCGCCTCGCGACCCATCGGGTTGTAGCGCATCCCGCGCACGGATCGGGCGCAGGACCTCTCCGAAGCGATTCCAGTGGACGACCGCAGCGCCATGTCGTGTCCGGCACTCGTTCCTGTTCAGGTCGGTCGCAACAGGCGCCATCGTCTCCGGCGAATAGGAGGACCAAGGCGCGTGCTTCCGGTCACGTAGGGGACCGCCAACCCATCGCCAAACGAACTTCGAATACCAGAGACGATCGCGCCATACCCGTAGTCTCCGCCACGGACGTCGTATGATGTAGCGAAGCTGCTCGCGGGGTGTCAGTCTGAACTGTAGAAAGCGCGGATAAGGGTATCTGCGGCTCATGTCGCTTCCACGGCATCGATATCAATTGCCCCGCCGGCGGGACTTGCGTGGCGGCCTGTACGGCAGCGAGTAAATCGTGGACTGGCGCACCCGACACGATTCGAACGTGTGACCTTTGCCTTCGGAGGGCAACGCTCTATCCAGCTGAGCTACGGGTGCTAGTCGAAGTTCATTTAGCCGATTGGCGGGGGGTGGGCAACCGCTTCCGCCGTCTCCGGCTAGGCCGATTTGCGGGCCCTGCGGCCAGGAACCGGCGCGCTGTCCCGGCCGAGGCCGGCGAATTCGGCGAGCAGGCGTTCGGCGCAGATGATGCGGTTGCGGCCGAGCCGTTTTGCCGCATAAAGCGCCTCGTCCGCCGCGCCCAGCAGCCGGTCGGGATTGCCGTCGGCCTCGGCGGGGATGTGACTGGCGACGCCGACGCTGAGGGTGACGTGGTCGCCGGCGCCAGCGGCGCCGTGCGCAATCCTCAAGGCCATGACGGCGGTGCGGATCTCCTCGGCAACGGCGCAGGCGCTGTCACAATCCATATCGGGCAGGATCAGCGCGAACTCTTCGCCGCCGTAACGGCTGGCGAGATCGAGCGGGCGCACGGCATGGCGGCTGACGACATCGGCGACCGCGCGCAGGCATTCGTCGCCGCTCTGGTGGCCGTGGCGGTCGTTGAACAGCTTGAAATGATCGACGTCGACGAACAGCAGCGCCATCGGCTTCTGCGTCCGCTGGGCGCGGGCCCATTCGCTCATCAGCATCTGGTCGAAGGCGCGCCGGTTCGACAGGCCGGTCAGGCCGTCCTTGGTCGCGAGCTCCTTCAACGCCATCTCGGCGCGCTTCTGGTCGGTGAGGTCGCGCAGCGTCTCCACCACGGCGATCAGATGGCCGGCCTCGTCGTGGATCGGCCCGGCGTCGATGGCGAGATAGAGCTGGCTGCCGAGCTTCGGCATCACGCACCAGTTCTCCGCGGAGAAGCCGAGCCCGTTATGGCCGCGCGCGGCATATTCCGAATAGAACTCCGGCAGTTGTTCCGGCCGGTCGAGCGCGACGAGGTCGGCGAGGCACGGGCGCTTGGTCTCATAGAAGGCCTGCCAGTGTTTATTGGTGCCGATCACCTCGGAGGCGGCGACGCCGGTCAGCCGCTCGCAGGCCCTGTTCCAGATCACGACGCGGCGCCTGGGGTCGATCACGAAGGTCGGCACCACCAAATGCTGCATCAGCCGCACCGCGTAGGAATCCGCGACGTCGACGGTCCTGGCGGGAGTCTTGCTCGACGTCTTCCCTGGCTTTGCCATCTCAGGCCACCGCCGCCACAGGCGTGTCGTCTTCCGGACTGAACAGCTTTCGGACCTCGGCGGCCGGCTTCGGCTTGCTGAAGAGATAGCCCTGCATCTCCGTGCAGCCGAGCGAGCGCAGCAGCTCGCGCTGCGCCTCGGTCTCGACGCCCTCGGCGACCGTGGTCATGTGGCTGGCCGCGGCGATGTTCACCACGGCCTGCACGATCACGGGCGCGCCGCTGGTCTCCGCGATGTCGGCGACGAAGCAGCGGTCGATCTTGATCTTGTCGAACGGGAAGCGCTTGAGATAGCTCAGCGAGGAATAGCCGGTGCCGAAATCGTCGAGCGCGATGCGCACGCCGATCGAACGGAGCTGATGCAGGATCGAGAGCGCGGCCTCGTCGTCGCGGATCAGCACGGCCTCGGTGATTTCGAGCTCGAGCCGGCGCGGGTCCAGCCCGGAGGCGGCGAGTGCGCCGGCAATCCGCAGCGCCAGCGTGTCGCATTTGAGCTGGACCGGCGAGACGTTGACCGCGATCCGCACATGCGTCGGCCAGGTCGCGGCCTCGTTGCAGGCCGTGCGCAGCACCCAGTCGCCCAGTTCGTTGATCAGGCCGGTATCCTCGGCGACCGGAATGAATTCCGCCGGCGAGATCATGCCGCGCTCGGGGTGGCGCCAGCGCAGCAGCGCCTCGCAGCCGGAAACTTCGTTGGTGCGCAGATCGACCAGCGGCTGGTAGTGAATTTCGAAGCCGCCATAGACCAGGGCCTGGCGCAGATCCTGCTCCAGGGTCAGGCGCGCCTTGGCGCACGCGTCCATCGCGGGCTCGAAGAAGCGATGGGTACGGCGTCCCGAGGCCTTGGCGCCGTACATCGCGAGGTCGGCGTTCTTGATCAGCTGGTCGAGGTCGGAGCCGTCCTGCGGCGCCAGCGCGATGCCGATGCTGGCATCGGTGGAGAGCTGATGGCCGAGACAGTGATAGGGCTGGCGGATCGCCTCGTAGATCCGCGTCACGAACGACAGCACGTCCGCAGAGGACTCGATGCCGGTCTGGATCACCGCGAATTCGTCGCCGCCGAGCCGCGCGATCAAATCGCCCTTCTTGAGGCAGCCGCGCAGGCGGGTGGCCAGCGCCTTCAACAAATCGTCGCCGACGTGATGACCGAGCGAATCGTTGATGCCCTTGAACTCGTCGACGTCGATATAGAGCAGCGCGAACTGGCCGCCATCGGCCGCCTTCGCCAGCTCGCGTTCGATCTGCTCGCGGAACAAAGTGCGGTTCGGCAGGTCGGTCAGCGCGTCGTAATGCGCCATATGCGCGATCTTCTCGTCCGCGCGCCGCCGCTCGGTGACGTCGTCGACGACGTGGATGAGATAGCGCGGCTCGCCGACGCCGTCGCGGATGCCGATCCGGGTCGATGTGATGTAGCGCAGCCCCATGCCCGGCATCTGCCAGGCGTGTTCGTCCTTGAACAATCCCTTGTCCGAACTCAGGGCGTTGCTGTCGTCTTCGGTGATGCGGGCCGCTGGCGCCTCGGGAAAGATGTCGAAAGCGGTCTTGCCGACGACATGCTGACGGGACTGGCCGAACAGCTGCTCGGCGACGACGTTAAGCAGCAGATATTCTCGCGTGCGGGCGTCCTTCACCGTGATCTGCGAGGGGATGTGGTCGATGATCTCGCGCAGGAAGGTCTGGTTGCGGTCGCGCTCCTGCTCCAGGTTGCGGCGCTCGGTGATGTCCTCAATGGTGGCGACCCATCCGCCCTGTGCGAGCGGGGTGTTGATGACCTGGAAGGCGCGGCCGTTGGGCAACTCGTGGACCCTGGTGGAGACCGTGCCCTCGGCGACGACCCTCATGACTTCGGCGCAGAAGGTTTCGACGTCGCCGCTGAAGGCGCCGCGCTCCTTGCGATGGTACATCGCCTGATGGATGTGGCAGCCGGGCTTGATGACGTCAGCGGACAGGCCGAACATGTCGACGTAGCGGCGGTTGCAGGTGACGATGTATCCGTTCGCGTCGTACAGGATCAGGCCTTGCGACATGTTGTTCAAGGCGGTGTCGAGCCGCTGTCGCTCCGCTTCCAGCCGTTGCTGGGCCTCGCGATTCTGACGGCTGATCTGGCGAATGATGAGGAAGAGGATCAGCGCGATCACGGCGGCCGAGAGCGTGGCCGTGGTGACCATGAAGCCGGTCTGCTGACGCCAGTCGGCAAGCGCGGCGCTGGTGGTGTTGGTCGCAACGATGACCAGCGGGAAATGCGACAGCGACGCGGCCGAGCCGAGGCGGTCCTCGCCGTCGATCGGACCCTTGACGCGCAGCGTGTGCCGGCCGCCTTCGGCCAGCATCTTGCGCATCAACGGCGCGTCCTTGAAATTCCTGCCGATCAGCTCCTCGACATGCGGAAAGCGTGCCAGCATCTTGCCTTCGCGGTCGAACAGCGAGATCGCCGTGCCCTCGGCAAGCGCCACGGCGGCGAAATAGTTCTGATAGCTGTCCGGATCGATCCGGCGGACCATCGCGCCGAGGAAGGTGCCGTCGGGGCTGTTCAGCCGGCGTGCGACGATCGTGGTCCATTTGCCGATGATGAAGCTGCGGACGGATTCCAGCACCACCGGCTCGGCCATCGGATTGGACTTGAAGGTCTGGAAATAGGCGCGGGCGGCGACGTTGATCTTGGGCAGCGGCTGCGACCGCGACCAGTTGATCAGCTCGCCGTCGGCATCGTAGATCGCGATGTCGCCGAGATAGGACACCGAGCTGATCTTGCTGCGCAGCATCTCGTTCGCGGCAGGGCCGGACATGCGTTCGCGAAACATCGTGGGCGAGGTGATCGCCGGCAGGTTCATCTGCCCGATCAGATCGGCGGCCACGACGTCGGAGTCTTCGAACTGCTGATCGAAATGCCGCGCGATCAGCTGCACCGTGTTTTCCAGCTCGCGCTCGCGGTTGCTCAGGGTGCGTTCACGAAACTCGCCGACGGCCATGGCCGTGACGGTGAAGATCCCCGCGACCAGCAGCACGCCGCACAGGGTGAGCCACAGCACCGGCCCGCGCCGAATGGCTGCCTCCCAGCCGTTCCTGACGGCTAGAGACATTGCGGCTGCGATCTGTGCAAAGACCTGGCTCATTCCCCCTCCCTGGGGGAACAGGAATACTATGCACAGGTAGGAGAACCCTTAGGAAAGCCAGTTACCTAAGCATTAATCCGGTTGCGCAGAGACGTCCGTGTCCCGCGCGGCGCGAATCACCTGGCGGTTGTACGTGTCCTGCAACAACCGCTGCACTGCATCGTTAATCGATGCTTAATGCGAGGCGCCTGCGCTCTTGTCACCGCTGCCATGGCGAAGACGTCCGACCACGCCGGTGGGGAAGAAATAGACGCTGGCGATGAACAGCAACCCCAGCCACAGCAACCAGCGATCGGGATGCAGCAGCCCCGGCAGCAGCGGCAGGCCGGCTTCGCTTGCCGCCTTGGAGGCGACGCCCATCAGCGATTGAAGATAGTTCTGGGCGAGGATGAAGATGGTGGCGCCGATGATCGCGCCGTAGATCGTGCCCATGCCGCCGATCACGACCATCAGCAGGATGTCCAGCATGATCGAGAAGCTCAGCGACGTGTCGGGACCGGCATAGCGCAGCCACAGCGCGTTCAAAATGCCGGCGCTGGCGGCGACCAGCGCGGCGAGGCAGTTGGCGTAGGTCAGATGGAAGACGGTGCGGAAGCCCAGTGCCTCCGCGCGAAAGCGGTTCTCGCGGATCGCCTGGAGCACACGCCCGAACGGCGAGTTGACCACGCGCAGCAGCGCAAGGATCATCAGGGCCGAGATCGCGAATACCAGATAGAAGGTCAGGATACGGCCGTTGACCTCGAAGCCGAACAGGTTCTTGGAGATCAGGACGGTGCCGGGGCGAAGCAGCTCGGGCAGCTGGAAGCTGCGTCCGTCCTCGCCGCCGGTGAGCCAGGAAAGCTGCGAAGCCAGCACCTGGAAGGCGGAGGCGACCGCAAGCGTGATCATGGCGAAGAAGATCGCGGCCACCCGCAGCGAGAACAGGCCGATTGCGAGCGCGAGCAAGGCCGCGAGCGGAAGGCCGACGACGATGCCGGTTGCGATCGCGGCCCAGTTCGGCCCCATGCCGTACAGCGCGATCGCGATGGCGTAGCTGCCGATGCCGTAGAACATGGTGTGGGCGAACGACACCGAGCCGGTGTAGCCCAGCAGCAGATCGTAGGAGGCGACCAGGGCTGCGAAGACGCAGATCTTTGCCGCGACGTTCAGCGGCTTGGCGCCCGGAAACAGGAACGGTGTCGCCGCCAGCGCCAGGATGATGAGGACGAGAACGAGCGTGAGCACGCGGCTCTTCGGCGGATCGCCTGAGAGGATCATCATCGGCTGGTCACCGCATAGAGGCCGCGCGGCCGCCACATCAGAATGGCGACCATCAGCAGGATGTTGGAGACGAGGGCGAGCTTCGGCACCAGGAAGCCGCCGTAATTGGCGACCATCGCCACCAGGATCGCGCCGATGAAGCAGCCGCCGATCGAGCCGAGGCCGCCGATGATGACGACGATAAAAATCAGGACGGTGAGTTCGTCGCTCATGGAGGCATGGACCTGTTCGCGATAGAGCGCCCACATCACGCCGCCGAGGCCGGCCAGCGCCGATCCGGTCATGAATACGCCGAGGAACAGCCGGCGAATGCGATAGCCGAGCGCCTCGACCATTTCGCGGTTCTCGACGCCGGCGCGGATCAGAAGGCCGAGCTTGGTGCGGTTGAGCACGAGCTGGATCGCGATGAAGACGGCGAGCCCAATCAGCATCGCCAGCACGCGGTATTTGGCGATAGCAACGTCGCCGAAAATGAACGAGCCTCGCAGCGAGGTCGGCAGCGGCATCGGGATGATCTGCGGTCCCCACAGCGCGTACATCGTCTGCTCGGCGACGATCAGCCCACCGGTGGTCATCAGGATCTGCTTCAGATGCTGGCCGTAGACCGGCAGGATCAGCACGCGCTCGACGATCAGGCCGAGCGCGCCTGAGACCGCCATCGACAGCAGCGCGGCCGGCGCCAGCACCGCGAGGTTCACCCAGAGCGAATCCGCCTGAACAGAGGCTGCGAACGGCGCCAGCACCAGGGTCGCAACATAGGCGCCGACGGCAATGAAGGCGCCGTGGCCGAAATTGAGCACATCCATCAGGCCGAACACCAGCGTGAGCCCGGAGGCCATGATGAAGATCATCATGCCCATGGCGAGGCTCGCGGCGGTCAGGGTCAGCCAGGTGCTGGGAGAGCCGATCAGCGGGATCATGACGAGGGCGAGCGCGATCGGCAGCAGGACCGGTGCGAGGTCGCGCTTCGGCTTCGGCAGCGGATCGGTTGCGGCGAGTTCAGTCACTGATGCGCCTCCAGGCTCAGGCCGAGCAGCCGCTCCTGCAGCGGCACGTCGGCGGCGAGCGTCGCCATCTCGCCGCGATGGACGATGGTGCCGTTGTCCATCACCAGCACGTTGTCGCCGAGCTCGCGGGCGGCGAAGAAGTTCTGTTCGACGAGGAGGATCGTCGCGCCCTTGCGCTTGATCTCCTTCAGGCACTCGATCAGCGCCATGATGATCGCAGGCGCGAGGCCCTTGGTCGGCTCGTCGATCAGCAGGAGTTTCCGTGGCTCGACGATGGCACGCGCGATCGACAGCATCTGCTTTTGCCCGCCCGAGAGGCTTCCCGCGCGCGACAGCCAGAACCGGCGCAGCGCCGGAAAGAAGCCGAAAATCCACTCCAGCTGCTTGTCGTCCATCGGACCGTCGCGCGCGGCGAGCACCAGATTCTCTTTCACCGTGAGGTCGGAGAACACCGCCATGCTTTCCGGCACATAGCCGACGCCGAGCCGGGCGATATCGGGCGTGGCGCGGCTCTCGATGCGTTCGCCGGCGAGGCTGATCTCGCCGGAGGACGCCTGCCACAGACCCATGATGGTGCGCAGCGTCGTGGTCTTGCCGGCGCCGTTGCGCCCCAACAGCATCGTGACCTGTCCCCGCGGGACCGCGAGGTCGATGCCCTGGAGAATGTGGTAGCGGCCGATATGGGTGTGCACGCCGGAGAGTTTGAGCAGATCGGTCATGCCGCACCCCCCGCAACCTTCTTGGGCGAGACCCCGAGATAGGCTTCCTGCACGATCGGCGAGGCGATCACCTCGGCGGGCGGCCCGTCCGCAACGAGTTGCCCGTTATGCAGCACGATGATGCGGTCGGCGAGCGAGCGCACCACGTCCATCTTGTGCTCGACCAGCAGGATGATCTTGCTCTTGTCCTGCTTGAGTTGCGCGATCAGGTTCAGCACGACCGGCACCTCGTCGATGCTCATGCCGGCGGTCGGCTCGTCGAACATGAAGACCTTTGGTTCGAGCGCGATCATCAGCGCGACCTCGAGCTTGCGCTGATCGCCATGCGACAGCGCGGTCGCGGCGACGCCGCGGCGGTCGCCGAGCGCGACCTGCTCGAGGATGGCGTCGGCACGCGCGATCAGATCGCGGCGGACCATCCAGGGCCGCAGCATGTCGTAATGGGTGCCGCTGGCCGCTTGCACGGCGAGGCGGACGTTCTCTTCGACCGACAGATTCGGGAAGAGGTTTGTCAGTTGGAACGCGCGTCCAAGACCCGCACGGGTCCGCATCGGTGCGGAATGCTGGGTGATATCGGTGCCGTCGAACAGGATGCTGCCGTTGGAGGCGCGCAGCTGGCCCGAGATCAGATTGAAATAGGTGGTCTTGCCGGCGCCATTCGGTCCGACAATGGCGGTGAGCTCGCCCGGACGGAACGTACAGGTGACGTTGTTGACCGCGACATGGCCGCCGAAGCGGATGGTGAGGTCGCGGGTCTCTAAGCTCAACGTCATTGGAAGCCCGGCGAATGATGAGATGAGGAGCTGGCCGCGGATCATGCTGCGCCCCCTCCCCCGCTTGCGGGGGAGGGCAGGGGAGAGGGTGTCACCGCGATGGGACGGCCCCCAAGAGGAAAAAGCCCTCTCCCGGCCTCTCCCGCAAGCGGGAGAGGTGAAGCAAGCAAGATCAGCGCTTGTTCTTGACCGGAACGTCCATGTCCTCGATCTTCAGCTCGCGCACCGGCTCGAGCACGGCCCAGGCGACGTTCGGATCGACCTTAACCTTGAAGTGATACATGCTCTGCAGCGCCTGATGGTCTTCCTTGCGGAACACCATCTTGCCCTTCGGCGTGTCGAACTCCAGGCCTTCCATCGCCGTGATGAGCTTCTCGGTGTCGGTCGACTTCGCCTTGGTGACGGCGGCGACGACGGATATCGCGGCGGCAAAGCCGCCCGCGGTGAAGAAGTCCGGCGGCGCTTTGAAGCGCTTCTGGTGCTCGGCGACGAACCAGTCGTTCACCGGGTTCTTCGGGATGTCGTAATAGTAATAGGTCGCGCCTTCCATGCCCGGCAGGCTCTTGTAGGCGGCGAGTGCCGGCAGGATGTTGCCGCCGGTCGAGAGCTCGATGCCGTAGCGCTTCGGATCCATGTCCTGCAGCTTGGCTAGCGGATTGCCGGCGCCGGCCCAGATCACCCAGATCACCTTGCGGCCGGGCTTGTCCTTCAGCGCGTCGAACAGGCGCTGGCCGACGGCAGTGAAGTCCGTGGTGCTGGTCGGAGCATATTCTTCTGCGCCGAGCGTCGCGCCGGTCTTGGCGAGCGCCTCCTTGAAGGCGGCGACGCCGTCGCGGCCGAAAGCGTAGTCCTGCGCCAGCGTGGCGACGGTGACGCCCTGCTTGCCGATTGCGACCGCATTCGAGATCGCGTCCTGCGATGAATTGCGCCCGGTGCGGAAGATGTAACGATTCCACTTCTCGCCGGTAATCTGGTCCGCGACCGCGGGCTCGACGATCAGGATCTTCTTGTTCTCCTCGGCGACCGGGAGAATCGCGAGCGCTGCCGCCGACGAGGTCGTGCCGATCGCGATGTCGGCCTTGTCGTCCTGATAGGCTTCCGCGAGCGCGGCCTTCGACAGGTCCGGTTTGCCCTGGTCGTCCTTGGTGATGACGACGATCTTCCGGCCGTCGAGCATCATGGTGCCCTTGGTGGCGTATTCAAAACCCATTTGCAGGCCGGTCTCGGTCTGCTTGGCGTAGGCCTCGAGCGGTCCGGTCTTGCCGTAGATCAGCGCGACCTTGAGGTCGTCCGCGCGCGCGGAGCTGCCCGCGGCGAAGCCGATGATGGCTGCTGTCAGAATGAGCGATCGACGCACGGTGGTTCCTCCCTGAATGAACTGCCTTGATCACAGCGATTTGCACAGCTGTGCCGACATTGCAATTCCACCTTCCGGCGGAGCTTGCATGAGGCGCATGTGACAGTCTCTTGACGTGCACGTGTCGATCGCGACGGCAAGGCCGCGTGTTGCCACGTCTTGCATCAGCCCATGCGTTTCCTCTGGCCGACCCAGAGCAAGCCCTGCGCCAGATGCGGGGCACCGCGCGGAATGGCTGAAAATGCGGCAGAAACGCTGACGATGCTGCGGGTCTGCGCCAGCGCAGCTGTGTCAGGAGTCCGAGACTTCAGACATGTCCAGTCTCGAAATTCAGACGGGCGGCGATCCCGATGCCAGCCCGAACTTGGCGAGCTTCTTGTAAAACGTCGCGCGCGAGATGCGCAGCATGCGCGCGGCTTCCGTTATCTGGCCGTTGCTGGCGGCGAGCGCGTGTTCGAGCGTCTGCTTCTCGAACTCGGCCTCCGCTTCCGCATAGGGCACGACCGAGCCGGTCATCCGCTGCGCCGGTGCCGGACCCGCATCCGCGCCGACGGGGAGGATGTGAACGAAATCGTCGCTTGTCAGCCGTCCGGAATCGCTCAGGATCAGCGCGCGCTCCAGAATGTTGCGCAGCTCGCGGACGTTGCCCGGCCAGTCGTAGCGCGCCAGCGCCGAAAGCCCGCTCGGCGTGATCTTCGCATTGACGAAGTCGCCGGAGGCGCTGATGTCCTCGATCAGCCGCGCGCAGATGTCGGGAAGATCGTCGAGGCACCGTCTCAAGGGCGGCAGATCGATCGAGAGCACGTTGAGACGGTAGTAGAGATCGGCGCGGAAGGCACCGTCGCTGACCCGCTTGCGCAGATCGACATTGGTCGCGGCGATGACGCGCAAATCGACCCTGGTGATCTTGTCCGAGCCGAGCGGCTCGATCTCGCGCTCCTGCAATACGCGAAGGAGCTTTGCCTGAAGTTGCAGCGGCATCTCGCCGATCTCGTCGAGAAACAGCGTGCCGCCGTCGGCGAGGCGGAATTTTCCCTCGCGTCCCTTGCGGTCGGCGCCGGTATAGGCGCCCGGCGCGGTGCCGAAGAATTCGGACTCGATCAGCGTCTCCGGGATCGCCGCGACGTTGACGCTGACGAACGGCTTTTCCGCGCGCGACGACGCGTTGTGGATCGCCTGTGCCAGCAACTCCTTGCCGGTGCCGGTCTCGCCGGTGAGCAGAACGGTCACGTTCTGCCGGGCGGCGCGCCTGGCGAATTCCTTGGCCTGCGCGATGTCCTGTGTGGTGCCGACGAAATCGGCAAGGGTGAAGCGCGCCGCGCGGGCGTTGGACAATTGCCGCCGCGCCAGCCGGAGATCGCTTTCGAGCTGGGTGACGCGCGCGAGCAGCGGCTTCAGGCTCTCGATGTGGTCGTAAAGCACGAAGCCGATCGCACCGATGACATTGCGCGCCTCGTCCTCGATCGGCATCCGCGTCACCACGAGCTGCTCGCCGCCGAGCTCCATGATGTCGAGCAGGATCGGCTCGCCGCTCTCGGCGACATTCCGCATCAGGCTGTTCGGGATGATCTCCTCGATCGGCCGCCCCAGGGCTTCGCTGGTATGCGCAAGGCCAAGCGAGGCCAGATATTTCTCGTTGACGTAGATGACCCGGCCGCCGCGATCGATCGCAATCGCACCCTCGCACAGATGCTCGAGCCGCTCGAACAGCGTCACCATCGCCCGCGCGCGGACATAGGCGGGATCGCTGACGTCGGAAGAGGAGGGCATGGCGTACCTCGGGGAAGTCCGCCCGTGTATTAGCAAAAGGGCAGTAATTTCAAAGGAGGAAATGGGCGTTGGGATTGCGAGCCATTCTCGGTCGTCGTCCCGGACAAGCGAAGCGCAGATCCGAGACCCATACCCACAGGGAGAAGTTTGGCGAAGACTCGGAGTGGGAGCCTCGTGCCCCAACTTCTCCCTGTGGGTATGGGTCCCGGGTTCGCGCTTTGCGCGCCCCGGGACGACAGCTGTATGTGTTGCGCGGCTGTCGGCCTACCGCCGATACCCGTTCGCGCGCGAATAGCCCTGGCGGTTCTGCTGTGCCGGACGGTTGGCCACGCTGCCCCGGGACTCGCTGGAGGCGGGCGTTGCGAGCTTCAGTTCCTCCAGGAAGATCGGCCGGGCGAAATAATAGCCCTGCGCATAGCGGATCTTGGTCGCGGCCTGGAGATAGGCCAGTTCCTCGTAGGATTCGAGGCCTTCGGCGATCACGGTCATGCCGAGCGCTTCGCTCAGGGATTCGATCGCGCGCAGGATGCCCTGGCTGCGCGGTCGCTTATGGATGTCGGTGATGAAGGAACGGTCGATCTTGATCTCGTCGGCCGTGATGTCGGCGAGCGCCGAGAGCGAGGAATAGCCGGTGCCGAAATCGTCGATCGAGATGCCGACACCGAGCTTGCGGAACATCGGCAGGATCTCGGACTGGAAATGATTCTTGGCGACGAAGGCGTCTTCGGTCACCTCGATCATGAAGCGCTGTGGAAAGCCGGTCGCGTCCAGCGCCCGCGCAAAATTGCGCATGAACTCGGGATTGCCGGCCTGCTTGGCGGCGACGTTGATGCTGATGGTCGCTTCCGCGCCAAAGGTGTCGTTGATCAGGTCGATCGACTTGACGATCTCGGCGAGCACCAGATGCGTCAATTCGTCGATCAGCCCGAGCTCGCCGGCCAGGTTGATGAACGAGCCCGGCGCCTGGATCACGCCCTCGTCGTCGCGCAGCCGCACCAGCGCCTCGATGCCCGTCACGGCCTGGGTGCGGATGTCGACCTTGGACTGGAACGCACAGCAGAAGCGCTTTTCGAGGATGGCGAGCCGCAGCGACTGCTCGATCTTCATCCGCGCCAGCGCTTCGCGCTCCATGCTGGAATCGAAGAACGCGGCCGTGCCCTTGCCGTTGTTCTTGATGCGATACATCGCGATGTCGGCGTTCTGGCGCAGTATCTCGAAGCTGCGCCCGTGGTCGGGATAGAGGCTGACGCCGACCGAGGTGGAGGCGAAGACCTCCGAATTGTCGATGAAGAACGGCGCGGTCAGCCGCTCCAGCGTCGACTTCATGAACTCGGCGACTTCCTCCTGGTTCTGGATCGGCGAGAGCAGCAGCAGGAATTCGTCGCCGGAGATGCGCGAAAGCATGTCGGAATCGCGCAGATCGCGCCCGAGCCGCTTCGACAGTTCGACCAGCAGCGCGTCGCCGACGGCATGGCCGTAATAGTCGTTGATGTGCTTGAAATTGTCGACGTCGAGAAAGGCCAGCGCGAAGCGTTCGCCGGCGCGGTCGCGCGCCAGCAGGCTGTTGGCGCGATGCTCGATCACGCGCCGGGAGGGCAGGCCGGTCAGCTCGTCGAAATAGGCCGAGCGGAACAGCTGGTCCTCGAAATTCTTCTGTTCGGTGATGTCGACGGAGGCCGAGATCAGTAACTCGCGTCCGGCAAGGCTGATCGGGCGATGGGTGGTCAGCAGTACCTGGCGTGCGGAGCCGTCGTGCAGCGCTTCCTCGGCGACGACCGGCTGGCCGGCGCTCAGGGCCCGGCGGCAGGCTTCCCGGCGTTGGGTGAGATCAGGTGAAGGACGGCTGCCGTCCATGCCGAGCTGGCTGGCGGCGACATCGTTAACCAGCAGAAGCTTGCCTTGTGCGTCCTGCACGGTCAGGCCGGCAGGCAGCATTCTAACGATTTCCTTGAGAAATCCGAGTTCGGCTTCACTCGCGCCGGAATATCTGTTGTCGTTCATAGAAGTCATGAATCTTCTTGTTCAGCGCGTCTTTGCAATGGGCGCAATCTCGCGCGGTTCCCTCTTAGGTTTGGTTAAGGGGTCCGCAGAAATACGGGGGTGTTTTGCGGCGATGCGACGCGTGCAGAAAATCGTCATTAACAGAGCGTCAACGGCGCATGCGAAACTACGCGTCATGCGCGCGATTGCCTTTCGCTTGGATCGAGTCTTGTTTCGCGATCAGAGGTCGTCATGCCCGGGCTTGTCCCGGGCATCCACGTTCTTGGTTGCCGCAAACAAAGATCGTGGATGGCCGGGACAAGCCCGGCCATGACGCTGGTGAAGCTTCAGCGGCTCGATTTATCGAGTTTGTTTTGGTCCTAGCCGCTCTGGGGGATGCGGCATTGCATGGTGCAATGCAGCCCGGTCTTGAGATACGAGACCTCGGTCTTGCCGTCGAAGGCCGACAGCGCCGACTTCAGCAGCTTGGTGCCGAAGCCGGGCTCGGAGACCTTGTCGACGCTCGGGCCCTCGGTTTCATCCCAAGTGACGTTGAGGCGGTCGCCACTGACGGTCCATGACACGTGCAGCAATCCGCGCGGCGCAGAGAACGCGCCGTATTTGCCGGCGTTGGTCGCAAGCTCGTGGAACATCAGCGACAGCGTCACCGCGAGCTTCGGCGGCAGGAACAGCCGGTCGCCGTTGAGTGTGAAGCGGACATGGCCGTAAGGTCCAAGCTCCGCGATCAGGAGATCGCGGATGTCGCAGCCGGCCCTGTCGATCCGCGAGATCAGATCGTCGGTCGTGGCCAGCGAGCGCAGCCGGGGATCGATCCTGGCCCAGACCTGCGGCTGGTCGTGCAGCACCTGGTGCAGCACCGCGTGCACCGTCGACAGCTTGTTCTTGAGACGGTGCTGGAGCTCGTCGACCAGCAGCTTGCGGTAGTCCTCTTCCTCGATCAGGCGCTTGGAAATCCGGCGCTGCTCCATCAGCATCGTGCGATAATGCTCGACGCCCCAGATGGTGAGCGCGGAGACGCCCCAATAGAGGGTCAGCAGGGTGAACCGGGAGCGATCGGCAAAGGCGTCGCCGAAATTGACGACGACACCGAGCACGCCGCCGACCAGCGCGGTGATAATGCCGATCCGCAGGCCGCCGAATGCGGCGGCAAAGAACACCGCCGGGAAGTACGGCGTGAAATAGACATCGGGCCGCACATGCGCGAGCCCCCAGCGCGCCAGAGTCGCAACCAGCAGGCAGGCGACCGCAAACGACAGGCTTAAGCCGAGCGATGGCGGTGCCATCCCCTGCCAGCCCTTGCGGAATTCGTCGATCAGCTTCTCCATGCCCAGCCCGGTTGCGCGATGCGTTCGAAAATCGAGAGAGAAGCGGGAATGTTACGCATGTCGCACGCGCAAGCAAAGCTTGCCTTGTCACGGGCCGGCGGGAATAGTGAGCGTCGTGGCGCCGGCTGTCGCAGTGCCGACTGTCGCGGCGACGTCATCGAGCGGTGTCCGCCATTTGGCATCAAATCATTCGCGAGCAGGGACATTCCATGGGCAGGCTGGACGGCAAGGTTGCGGTGATTACGGGCGCGACGAGCGGGATCGGATTGCGGACTGCTGAAGTCTTCGTTGCCGAAGGTGCCAAAATTGTGATCGCCGGGCGGCGTATCGCCGAGGGCGAGGCGCTGGCATCGCGGCTCGGGGCCGCCTGCGTCTTCCGCCAGACGGATGTGACGGTCGAAGACCAGATGCAGGCGCTGATCGCGCTGTCAGTGGAAAAATTCGGCCGGATCGACTGCCTGTTCAACAATGCCGGCGGTCCGGCGCAGACCGGCGGCATCGAAGGCCTCGAGGTCGAGCGCTTCGATGCGGCGATGGCGACCCTGGTGCGCAGCGTCATGCTCGGCATGAAGCATGCCGCGCCCCACATGAAGAAGCAGGGCTCCGGCAGCATCATCAACAATGGCAGCATCGCCGGCCGCCTCGCCGGATACTCCTCGTCCGTCGTCTATGGCGCGGCCAAGGCGGCGGTGATTCATCTCACCAAATGCGTGGCGATGGAGCTCGGCGAGTCCAATGTCCGCGTCAACTCGATCTCGCCCGGCGCGATCGCGACCGGCATTTTCGGCAAGGCGCTGGGGTTGTCGACGGAGGCGGCCGAGAAGACGCCGGCGGTGATGCGCGATGTCTACAAGACCGCGCAGCCGATCCCGCGCGCCGGCATCCCCGACGATATCGCCTACGCCGCGGTGTTCCTGGCAAGCGACGAGTCCAGCTTCATCAATGGCCACGACCTCGTCATCGACGGCGCCATGACCAGCGGCCGCAACTGGAGCCAGCAGCAGCAGGGCCTGGCAACCTTGCGCAACGCGTTCGATCAGGGGGCGTAGCGGCTCCGGGGGAAGGTGCCGTAGGGTGGATTAGCCGAAGGCGTAATCCACCTCTTTGATGTCCGCGGTGACAGAAGTGGTGGGTTACGCCTTCGGCTAACCCACCCTACGAATTCACACCGCCCGCACCCTGACCTTCATCCCATCCCGTGGCTTTGGGATCGGCCACATCTGCCAGTCCGGCTTGTAGCCGGGCTCGAGCGACACCTCGATGTTCTGCAGGAAGTGTCGCGCGAAGCACTTGGCCTGCATGTAGGCGAAGTGCAGGCCGAGGCACATATGTGCACCGCCGCCGAACGGCACCCAGGCGAAGCGATGCCGGTTGCGCTGGGCTTCCTCGGTGAAGCGCAAGGGATCGAACCGGTCCGGCTCCGGCCAGATGTCCTTCATGTGGTGCGTATAGAGCGGATTGACGCCGACCGCGGTGCCGGCGGGAATCGTAAAGCCCTTGAAGGTGAAGTCGCGCATCGCGCGGCGCGGCATCGATGGCACCGGCGGCTTGATCCGCAGCGCCTCCTTGAACGCCATTTCCGTCAGCGGCATTTTTTCGAGGTCGTCGAAGCTGCTCGGCTGATCCGCCGCAAGTCCGAGCGCGAGAACCTCGGCGCGCAGCCTGTCCTGCCAGTCCGGATTGGCGGCAAGTTCGCCGATGAAGGACGTCAGCGATGAGGTCAGCGTGTCGTGCGCGGCCATCATCAGGAAGCTCATGTGGTCGATGATGTCCTGTTCGGAGAGCAGCGCGCCGTCCTCGTGGGTGGCGCGGCAGAGCTGCGAGAACAGATCGTCGCCACCGTGATTGCCACGGCGCAGCGGAATCTGCTCACGGAAATAGGCGACGATGCGCTTGCGACCCCTCACGCCGGCGGCCATTTGGGTGCCGGGCAGAGGGCGCCGGATCGGCGCGACGGCGGCCGCGACCATGTCGACGAAGGCGCGGTTGATCTCGTCCACCTCCGGCCCGATATCGGCGCCGAGGAACGACGCTGCGGCGAGATCGAGCGTCAGCTGCTTCATCGCCGGATAAAGCTGCATCTCGCCGGGATTGGCTTTCCACTGCGCGACGCGCGCTGAAATGCCCTGATCGAGATCGCTGAGATAGGATTTCATCGGCCCGGACTTGAACGCGACCGACAGTGCCTTGCGGTGCAGCCGGTGCTCGTCGAAATCGAGCAGCATCAGGCCGCGCGGAAACAACAGGCCGAGCACCTTGTTCCAGCCATGCGTGGACGAGAACAGCTTCTGCTGGTCGAACATCACGAGCTCGTTCGCCTCCGGCCCGAGCAGCACGACGTTGGTCTCGCCGAACACATGGGTGCGGTAGACCGGGCCCCATTTGGCGCCGTTGGCCTCGATATGTCCCTTGGGGTCGGCCAGCACCTGAAAGGTCTTGCCGATGATCGGCCAGCCCTCGTCGCCGGGGATGTGTGTCAGCTCGTTGCGCTTCGGCGCAGTAAATCCAAGCGCAGGGGTGGCCACATTCTGCATCGACATGACGATTGCTCCGGTTGGCTGACCGAACTGGAATCGCGCGACTGCGACATTATTGCGGCCTGCGCCAGACTGATGGGAGTCAGCATAGCACAGGCCGACATGTCTTGCTTGAGAACGGCGTTACGAGCGTAACGCCAATAAGGCCTAGCGCTTGGCCGCCTCCTTCTGCAAATCCGGCGCGTTGACGGCAGGAATGGCGACGCGGCCGGCGCCGGTCACCTTCAGCGCTTCGGCGGCCTTCTCGTTCTGCATGATCTTGGCCATCACGGCTTCCCCCGCGCGTTCGAAGATCGCGCGGTTCTCGATCACGAATTTCTGCGATCGGCGCAGGCCGTCGATATAGCCGTTGATCTCCGGGACCACATAGCGCGCCACCATGTCCCAGCTTCGACGCGTCGCTTCCGGATTGGCCCAGTCGTGCACGAAGCCGATCACGGCGCCGATGCCCCCGGACACCTGCATCACGTTCTTGATGGTTTTGACGAGATCGTCGGGCGTGCCGATGGTCGAAGCCGCGCCCTCGACGAAAGCGGTCTTGTCCACGGCCTCGTCAGGCGAAGAGAACGCCGTGAGGCCCGGCCGTTGCAGGGTGCCGACATTATACTCGTTGTGCCAGCGCATCAGCCCGGCGCCGGCCTCCTTGCGGGCCTGCTCGCGGGTTTCGGCGATGTGGAAGGTCAGGAGCACGCGCCAGTTCGCGCGATCGACGGTGGTGCCATGCTTCTTGGCGGCGTCCTCGGCGAACTGCCATTGCTGCTGCAGCGACATCAGGCCCTGCGTCGTCATCGAGCCCAGCGAGATGATGCCGCAGCCGTATTTGCCGGCAAGCGTCATGCCCGACGGCGAGATCTGCGACGCCACGACGAACGGCATCTCTTCCTGCAACGGCAGGAGCTGGAGCGCGGCGTCGTTCATCGTGAACCATTCGGTCTTCGCCGTGACGCGCTCGCCGTTGAACAGCCGGCGGATCACGCCGATCGCCTCGTCCTGGCGGTCCCGCTGCGTCATCGGGTCGATGCCGAGCGTGTGCGCGTCCGACGCGAGCGCGCCGGGTCCGGAGCCGAAGATGGCGCGGCCGCCGGTCATGTGGTCGAGCTGCACCATGCGCTGGGCGACGTTGAACGGATGATGATAGGGCAGCGACACCACGCCGGTGCCGAGCTTGATCCGCTTGGTGCGTTCGCCGGCCGCGGCCAGGAACATCTCGGGTGAAGCGATCATCTCCCAGCCCGAGGAATGATGCTCGCCGCACCAGAACTCGTCATAACCGAGTGCATCGAGCTGCTCGACCAAATCGAGATCGCGCCGGAACTGAAGCATCGGATGCTCCCCGATCGGGTGATGCGGGGCAAGGAAAGCTCCGAATTTCAGGCGCGCCATGGCGTTCTCTCCGGCTGGATTTTTTGTTTGTTGAGACCGTGAGGCTACGTGCTGAGACAAGCGAACGCAATCGCGCGATGTCCCGCGCGGCGGAATGCAGGCATGCGTTCTTCTCCCTCTCCCCGCTTGCGGGGAGAGGGTTGGGGTGAGGGGGAGTCTCCGCGGGGACGGAGCGGAGTTGGGTTTCCGAGCTGCGCCCACACCCGTCATTGCGAGCGCAGCGAAGCAATCCAGAATCCCTCCGCGGAAAGACTCTGGATTGCTTCGCTGCGCTCGCAATGACGTGGTGAGAGTGCGTCGTTCCAGTGGACAGGCGACTCGCGGAGAGTCCCCCTCACCCGGAATTCAAACTCCGTTTGAATTCCGACCTCTCCCCGCAAGCGGGGCGAGGTGAAGCAAGATCACCTTGTCATCCTGTTCCACGCATCCAACCCGGCGATCTTGTACGCCTCGGCCAGCGTCGGATAGTTGAACGTGTTCTGGATGAAATAGTCGATCGTGCCTTTGAGGTTCAGCACGGCCTGGCCGATATGGATCAGCTCGGTGGCGCCTTCGCCCAAAATATGCACGCCGAGCAGGCGGCGAGTCTTGGTCGAGAAGATCATCTTCATCATGCCGCTGTTCAGCCCCATGATGTGGCCGCGCGAGGTTTCGCGGAAGCGCGCGATGCCGACCTCGTAGGGAATGCCGCGTGTCCGCACCTCTTCCTCGGTGAGGCCGGCAGTCGAGATCTCCGGCACCGAATAGATGCCGTAGGGAAAGAATTCCGGCGGCGCCAAAGGCTCCATGCCGAGCGCGTGGCAGGCGGCGACGCGGCCCTGCTCCATCGACGTCGAGGCAAGGCTCGGAAAGCCGATCACGTCGCCGGCGGCGTAGATGTGCGGCACGCTGGTTTGCAAGGTCACGGGGTCGACCGAGATCCGGCCACGATGGTCGACCACGATGCCGGCGGCCTCAAGGTTGAGACGGTCGGTGGCGCCGACGCGGCCGGCCGCGAACAGCAGCATCTCCGTGGTGACGTGCCGCCCGTCAGCGAGATGCGTGACGATGCTGCCCTGCGCCGTCTTCTCGATCGAGTTGACCTTGGCCCCTAACCGCAGCGCGACGTTGCGGTCGCGCAACTCGTGCACGAACTCGTCGATCAATTCCTTGTCGATGAAATCGAGGAAGGTCGGCCGCGGCTCGATCAGCGTCACCGGCACGTCCAGCGCGCTGAAGATGGTGGCATATTCGACACCGATCACGCCGGCGCCGATCACGGCAAGGCTGCGCGGCAGCTTCGGCAGCTCGATGATCTCGTCGCTGTCGAGCACGGTCGCACCGTCGAACGGCACGTAGTCCGGCCGGAACGGGCGCGTGCCGCAGGCGATCAGGATGAAGGCGGCCGACACCACCTTCACCTCGCCGATCAGGCTGGTGATCTCGACCTCGTGCGGCGAGACCAGCCGCGCCTCGCCATTGGCGGTGCGGACGAGGTTGCGGCTGAACTGATGCTCCAGCACCTCGACCTCGTGGTCGAGCGTCTTCTGCAGCCGGATCATCAGGTCGCTGGCCGCGATGTCCTGCTTCACCTTGTAGGAACGGCCGTAAAAGCCGCGCTCGCGCCAGCCGGACAGGTTCAGCACGGTCTCGCGCAAGGTCTTCGAGGGGATGGTACCGGTGTGAACGGAGACGCCGCCGACCCGCCGGCCCTTCTCCACCACCAGCACGGCCTTGCCGAGCTTGGCACATTGCACCGCGGCCCGGCGTCCAGACGGGCCCGAGCCGATCACCACCATGTCGTAGTCGTACATCCGGAAGACTTCCGAGCCCGCAAAACCAGCGAGAACTGCCATGCAGCAATCGGGCCAATGCAGCAAGTCTTACCTCGGAGGTAATCGCGCGGATGACGCCGATCTGCGAATTTTGCTTGCAAATAAATGCCTGAAGGCTCGCGCGAAAATGCATCAAACCGTCACAAAACAAATCGATTCGACCCGTCGCTGGTGGGTGCTGGCGATCGTCGTCGCAGCGCAGTTCATGTTCGGCGTGGACGCCTTCATCGTGAACGTCGCCATCCCGACCATCGCGGTGGACCTGAACGCGACGCCGGCGCAGATCGAATCCGTCATCGCGATCTATCTGATCGCTTATGCCACGCTGGTCGTCACCGGCGGCCGCCTCGGCGACATCCATGGCGCGAAGAGCGTCTTTTTGGCCGGCGTGCTCGGCTTTACGGCGACCTCGCTCTGGTGCGGTCTCGCTCAATCCGGCGCGGAGCTGATCGTCGCACGGCTGGCGCAGGGCGCGACCGCGGCGCTGATGGTGCCGCAGGTGCTGGCGACGCTGCATCTGCTCTTCACCGATGAATCGCGTAACCGCGCCTTTGCGATTTACGGCGTCGTGCTCGGGCTTGCGGGTGCCGCAGGCTTCCTGCTCGGCGGGCTCCTTGTCACGATCGACCTCGCACACACCGGTTGGCGCTCGGTGTTCTTCGTCAATGTTCCTTTTGGCCTCGTCATCGCCATGGCCGCCTGGCGCATCATGCCGTCGGTGCCGCGCCGGGCCGGAACGAAGCTCGACATCAAAGGGAGCGTCGCCCTGTTCGCAGGCCTGTTGTGCCTGATCGGGCCGCTGCTGTTCGGCCACGATGTTGCGTGGGCACCGTGGCTGTGGGCGGTGATGGCGCTCGGCAGCGTGATTCTCGCGGCATTCCTGAAGCTGGAGCATGCGGTCGCGCGCGCCGGCGGGATGCCGCTGATCGATCTGACGCTGCTGGCGGACTCCGCCTTCCTGCGTGGGCTCGGTGCCGCGTTCTTCTTCTTCGTCGCCAACCTCTCATTCTATCTGGTGATGACGCTGTTCATGCAGCGAGGGCTGAAGATCCCGCCGCTCACGGCCGGCATGGCCTGCATTCCACTGGCCATTGCCTTCGTCGTGGCCTCACGCCACAGCGGCGCGCGCGCAAGGCATCGTGGCACCAAGGTGTTGATCGAGGGCTGCGTGTTGCAGATCGCGGGTCTCGCCGCGCTCGCATGTCTTGCAGGCTTCGTCGATGCGCCGGCGCCGCTTGCGCTCGCGCTGACCATGGGCATCTTCGGCTACGGCCAGGGTCTTGTGATGGCGCCGCTATCAGGCGCGGTGCTCTCGACCGTCAAACCTGTCGCCGCAGGCTCGGCCTCGGGCATGTACGGCACCACAGCTCAGATCGGGAATGCGGCCGGAGTGGCCGCAATCGGCGCGGTGTTCTTCGCAATCGAAGCATTGCAATCAGCGCGCGCAGCGTTTCTCGTTTCGCTCGCGCTGTTTGTGACATTAATCATGATCTGCGCCGCATTTCTGGCGTGGATGCGCCGCGCATCTGCACGAAGTTGAGGCAGTACGGTTAATACATGCGGATTTCTGCGGGTTTCTCAGCGATTTAGCGCTGATCGACAGCACACGGTCTTTTTATTTTGCACTGCAGCAACTATTTGGTTTGGGTGGACGTTGAACGTCGCCTGCCAGGAGTTGCCGTGTCGCTCGCCAAAAATCTCGATCTCTTGAAGCATCTGCCCAAGGTGGATGGTCTGCGCCTCGGCGACTTCGGTCGCAGCGCGGATGTGTCCAGTCCATTGGAAGAGGTCACGGGCTTCGGCGACAATCCCGGGGCCTTGCGCATGTACGCATTCGTGCCGGCGCAACTCCAGAAGCCGCGCGCGCTCGTCGTCGTGCTGCATGGCTGCGGGCAGACCGCGGCGGGTTACGATCTCGGCGCAGGCTGGTCGACACTCGCGCAGCACTACGGTTTCGCGCTGGTCATGCCCGAGCAGCAGCGCGTCAACAACGGCAACACCTGCTTCAACTGGTTCAATCCGGAAGACACCGCGCGCGACAGCGGCGAGGCGCGTTCGATCCGCGAGATGATCGCGCATATGGTCAAGGCGCATCGCATCGATCCCAGGCGCATCTTCATCACGGGCCTGTCCGCCGGCGGCGGCATGACGTCGGTGATGCTTGCGACCTATCCGGAGGTCTTTGCGGCCGGCGCTGTCATCGCCGGGCTTCCTTACGGCATCGCCTCGAATTTGCGCGAGGCACTCGACGGCATGTTTCATTCCCCGGAGCGGCCCGAGCGCGAGCTCGGCGATTTCGTGCGGCGGGCGTCGGATCATCGCGGGCCCTGGCCGAAGATGTCGGTGTGGCACGGCAGCGCCGACCGCACCGTCAATCCCGGCAATGCCAACGAGATCGTCAAGCAGTGGCTCGACTTGCACGATTTGCCGCTCGCGCCGATGGCGGAGACTGTCGTCGACGGCTATCCGCGCCAGGCCTGGTGGAACAAGAACGGCGAGACGCTGGTGGAATCCTACACCGTCACCGGCATGGCCCACGGCACGCCGCTGGGCCTTGCCGACAACGACCAGCGCTACGGCATCGAAGGTGCGTTCCTGATCGAGGCCGGCATTTCGTCGTCCTACCACATCGCGAAATTCTTCGGCCTCACCGGCTGGATTCCGGATGCGGCGAAGAAGACGGAGGCAAAGCCCGCACCGGGACGGTCTCCTGCGCCGCATCTCGCACGTTCGATCCGCGCCGCCGTGGCGAAGCCGGCCGAGCCGAAGCCCGAGGAAGCCCGCGGCTTCGATCTCGGCCAGATCATCACCCGCGCGCTGACCGCCGCGGGGCTGATGAAGTAGCTGGTGGCTGCAGTAAGCGCGACGATCTCAGCTGTCGTCCCGGGGCGCGACGAAGTCGCGAGCCCGGGACCCATAGCCACAGGACAAAGTTTGGCGCGCATAGGCAACTGCGAGTGCCCGTAACCACACCTTCCTGTGGCTATGGATTCCGGGCTCGCGCTATCGCGCGCCCCGGAATGACAGCGGAGCTTGTCCGGGACGACAGCGGAGTTTGTTGCGGCGTTGTCAGCATGGACGCCGCGAATAGCAGCTCACATCTCGCCGGTGATGAACGGATTGGTCATCCGCTCCTGGCCGATGCTCGAGCCGGCGCCATGGCCGCAGATGAAGCCGACATCGTCGCCGAGCGGCAGCAATTTTGTCATGATCGAGTTGATCAGCGTGGCGTGACTGCCGCCGGGCAGGTCGGTGCGCCCGACCGAGCCTGCGAACAAGACGTCGCCGACATGGGCGAAGCGCAAATCCTTGTTGAAGAACACCACGCTGCCGGGCGAGTGGCCCGGACAGTGATAGATGTCGAACGTGAGGTCGCCGATCGACACGGTGTCGCCTTCGTCGAGCCAGCGGTCTGGCTCGAAATTGCGGCCACCGGTCATGCCGAAGCGGGCGCCGCTCTCGACCACATTGTCGAGCAGGAATTTGTCCGCGGCATGCGGGCCCTCGATCGGCACCTTCAGCGCATCGCGCAATTCCGCCGCGCCGCCGACATGGTCGATATGGCCGTGGGTCAGCCAGATCTTCTCGACGGTGACGCCGGTCTGCTTGATCGCTTCCAGAATCTTCGGCACGTCCCCGCCGGGATCGATGACGACGGCCTTCTTGGACGGCTCGTCCCAGATGATGGTGCAGTTCTGCTCGAACAGCGTCACGGGGACGATGATCGCGCCGGCCTTGGATTGCGAGGAGTCTTGGGAGGCATTTTGCTCGGTCATGGCGCCACAATGCCGATTTTTGCCATGCCGCCAAGCAAAAGATTCGTGTCGGAAGCCGGGAACGGTCGCCGCGACGGTCACACGGCCGTCCCAATTCGCTTGCTGGTTTGAACCGGGACGTTGCTTCCGCGTTCTCTCGCGCAAGGTCAATTCCGGGTGGTATCTCCAACATGGCTCACAGCGGCGACAACTGGTGGCGCTACGGCATCTTCTATCAGGTCTATCCGCGCTCGTTTCAGGACAGCGACGGTGACGGCGTCGGCGATCTCGCCGGCATCCTGCGGCGTCTCGCCTATGTGAAGTCGCTCGGCGTCGATGCGATCTGGCTGTCGCCGATCTTTCCCTCGCCGATGGCCGATTTCGGTTACGACATCTCCGATTATACCGGTATCGAGCCGCTGTTCGGCGCGATGGCGGATTTCGATGCGCTGCTCGCCGCGGCCCACGACAACGGCCTCAAGCTGATCCTCGACCTCGTGCCGAACCACACCTCCGATCAGCATCCCTGGTTCGTCGAGAGCCGGTCCTCGCGCGACAATCCCAAGCGCGACTGGTACGTCTGGCGCGATCCCGGGCCCGATGGCGGCGTGCCGAACAACTGGCTGTCCGAGTTCGGCGGCAGCGCGTGGGCTTTCGACGAGACGACGGGCCAGTATTATTACCACGCCTTCCTCGCCCAGCAGCCGGATCTCAACTGGCGCAATCCCGATGTCCGCAACGCCATCTACGACGTGATGCGGTTCTGGCTGGAAAAGGGCGTCGACGGCTTTCGCGTCGACGTGATCTGGCACCTGATCAAGGATGCCGAGTTTCGCGACAACCCGCCGAACCCGCATTACGTCGAGGGACGGCCGCCGAACGAAAAGATCCTGACCCAATATTCCACCGATCAGGCGGAGGTGCATGACGTCATCGCCGAGATGCGGCGCGTGACCGATGCGTATTCCGCGCGCGTGCTGATCGGCGAGATCTATCTGCCGCTGCACCGGCTGATGGCCTATTACGGCAACGACCTCACCGGCGCGCAGATGCCGTTCAACTTCGCGCTGCTCTCGACCTTCTGGAGCGCGCGCTCGATCGAGAAGATCGTGGACGACTACGAGAAGGCGCTGCCGCGCGGCGCGTGGCCGAACTGGGTGCTCGGAAATCACGACCGGCCGCGCGTCGCCAGCCGTGTCGGGCCCGAGCAGGCCCGTGTTGCCGCCATGCTGCTGCTGACCCTGCGCGGCACGCCGACGCTCTATTACGGCGACGAGATCGGCATGCATCAGGTCGCGATCGCGCCGGCGGACGTGCAGGACCCGTTCGAGAAGAACGTGCCCGGCATCGGCGTCGGCCGCGACGGCTGCCGCACGCCGATGCAGTGGGATTCTTCACCGTTCGGCGGCTTCTCGGAGGTGAGGCCATGGTTGCCGCTGCCGGAGGACCATATCCACGAGAACGTCGTCAATCTCGAAGCCGACACGCGCTCGATCCTGAGCCTCTACAAGCGCCTGATCGCACTGCGCAAGGCATCGCCAGCGCTGATCGAGGGCGATTATCATCCGATCGCCGCGCAAGGCGATCTGCTGATCTATCGCCGCGACGCCGAGGGCAACGGCGTGATCGTGGTGCTCAATCTCGGGCCCGAGCCGATCGCGGTGACGACGAGCGCGATCAGGTTCGGCAGCGAGATTCTGTTGTCGACCTTTCTCGATCGCGAGGGAGAGCGGCTCGAGGGCGTGCTGGATCTGCGCGGGAACGAAGGCGTGATCGTGCAGCCACCCGCCTAAATGTCGTCCCGGGGCGCGCGAAGCGCGAGCCGGGGACCCATACCCCAGGCAGTGGTTTTGCGAAGATTCGGAGTGACCTGTCGCGCCACACTCCAGCCTGTGGTTATGGATTCCGGGCTCGCGCCAAGTGGCGCGCCCCGGAATGACATGTGAGGCCACATCACCCCGGATGCTTGTTGCCCGTCGTGTTCTCGTCGATATCACTCCGCTTCAGCAGATAATCCAGCCCGCCGACCCGATACCAGCGATACCCATACGGCTCCAGCACGATGCGATGCCGGCCCTGCTTGTCGGCGTGGCTGTGATCCTCCGCGAGCAGATTGATCAGGTGCTCGCCGGCTTCACCCGGCAGTCCCACCGAGAACGCGGTCTCGCGCGGCGTCTCGTCGAGATTGTGCACGAACAGCACCGAATTGTTGCGCCAGTCGTAGCGCATGATGAACACCGCGGGATCGCGCGTCGGAATGATTGCGAAATCGCCCCAGCCGATCTCCGGCACCTCCTTGCGCATGCGGACGATGCGTTCGGTCCAGTTCAGCATGGAATTGGCATCGCGCCGCTGCTTGGCGACGTTGAGGTGCGGGAAGCCGTAAGGGCCCTCGTCGATGACCGGGCAGGCGGGCTTGTCGCTCTTGGTGAAGCCGCCATGCGGCTCGGTCGACCATTGCATCGGCGTGCGCGCGCAATTGCGTTCGGGCAATGACAGATCGTCGCCCATCGCGATCTCGTCGCCATAGCGGATCACGGGCGTCCCCGGCAGCGTGCACATCAGGCTGTAGGCGAGCTCGAGCCGCCTTCGGTCGCCGCCCAGCATCGGCGCCAGCCGCCGGCGGATGCCGCGATCGTAGAGCTGCATGTCCTTGTCGGGTCCGAATTTCCTGAACACGGTGTCGCGCTGCGCCTTGCTCAGTCGTCCGAGATCGAGCTCGTCGTGATTGCGCAGGAACAGGCCCCATTGCGCCGTGGCCGGCCGCGGCTTGGTGGCTTTCAGCGCCTTCGCCAGCGGTCGTGAGTCACCGGAGGCCAGCGCATAGAACAGATGCTGGTTGACGTGGAAGTTGAACATCATGTGCATGCGGTCGGCATCCTTGCCGAAATATTGCATGTCGGTTTCCGGCAGCACATTGGCTTCGGCGAGGATGATGGCGTCGCCCTGGCGCCATTGCAGGAATTCGCGGAACGCGCGCAGCATGTCGTATTGCTCGACCGGCTTCTTCACCTTCGCGCCCTTGGTGGCGATCACGAAGGGCACGGCGTCCATGCGAAAGCCGGAGACGCCGAGCTGGATCCAGAAGCCCATGATCTTCAATATCTCGGCCTGCACATGCGGGTTCGAGGTGTTGAGGTCGGGCTGGAAATCGTAGAAGCGGTGGAAGTAGTACGCGCCGGCCTCCTTGTCGCGCGTCCAGGTCGATTTCTGCACGCCCGGAAACACCATGCCCTTGTTGGCGCCGGCCGGTTTCTTGTCGGACCACACATACCAGTCGCGATAGGGCGAGTTCTTGTCGCGACGCGCCTCCTTGAACCATTGATGCTGGTCCGAGGTGTGGTTGACGACGAGGTCGATGATGATGCGGATGCCGCGCTGCTTGCAGCCATGGGTGAACTCGACGAAATCGCCGAGCGTGCCGTAGCGGGAATCGACGCTGTAATAATCGGCGATATCGTAACCGTCGTCGCGGCCCGGCGAGGTCTGGAACGGCATCAGCCAGATCGTGGTGATGCCGAGCCCGTGCAGATAATCGAGCCGTCGCAGCAGCCCCTTGAAATCGCCGACGCCGTCGCCGTTGGCATCCATATAGGTGCCGACGGACAGGCAGTAGATCACGCCGTTCTTGTACCAGAGATCGTCGATCATGCCGGGGCAGCCTTCATCGGTCCGCCCGCGACCGTCGGCGGCTGCGTGATAAGTGCGAGGGGGAGGGGAGGTTCCGGCCGTATTCGCTGTCGTCCCGGGGCGCGACGAAGTCGCGAGCCCGGGACCCATAGCCACAGGGTCGTGTTTTGCGAAGACTTGGGTTTACAGCTACGCGCCGCAACTCCTCCCTGTGATTATGGATTCCGGGCTCGCGCCAAGTGGCGCGCCCCGGAATGACGGGTGCAACGGAATCGGCTACTCTCCCCCCATGGACAGCCCCGCCCGGAACATCGCTCTCGTGCCGCCGCCCGACCGCCGCCAGTCGGAAACGGCGCTCGCCATCGCGCGCGGCACCGCAAGGCTGCTGCGCTCGCTCGGCTTTACCTGCATCAGCGAATTGCCGCTGCCGTCGGGACGGCGTGCCGATCTCGTGGCGCTGAACGAGCGCGGCGAGATCTGGATCGTCGAGATCAAATCGTCGGTCGAGGATTTGCGCGCCGACCAGAAATGGCACGAATACCGCGCCCATTGCGACCGGCTGTTCTTCGCCTTCACGCAGGACCTGCCCTGCGAGATCTTTCCGCAAGACACCGGCCTGATCGTCGCCGACGCCTATGGCGCGCACATGCAGTGCGAGGCGCCCGAGCACAAGATCGCGGCGGCGACGCGCAAGCAGATGACGGTACGGTTCGGCATGACGGCGGCGCTACGGATCAACCGCCTGGTCGATCCGCAAGGCCACGCGGAGTTTTGGGAATGAATGCGTAGGGTGGGTTAGCCGAAGGCGTAACCCACCGCTTTACTATCCACGTGGACGAAGAAGTTGGTGGATTACGCCTTCGGCTAATCCACCCTACGAGACCGTCACCTTGGCGCGCGCTTCGCCAGAATCCGCTGCAAGGTCCGGCGGTGCATGTTCAGCCGGCGCGCCGTCTCCGAGACGTTGCGGTTGCACATCTCGTAGATGCGCTGGATGTGTTCCCAGCGAACGCGGTCGGCCGACATCGGGTTGGTCGGCAGCTCGGATTTTTCTGCGCTGGTCGACAGCAGCGCGGCGACGACGTCGTCGGCATCCGCGGGCTTCGAGAGATAATCGATCGCGCCCATCTTCACCGCGGTCACGGCGGTGGCGATGTTGCCGTAGCCGGTCAGCACGATGGCGCGGGCTTCGGGGCGCTTCTTCTTCAGCGCGGAGACGACGTCGAGACCGTTGCCGTCGCCGAGGCGGAGATCGACCACGGCGAATGCGGGCGCGGCCTTGCCGATCTGGGCAAGACCATCCGAAACCGTGTCACATGACGTCACCGCAAATCCGCGCGTCTCCATCGCGCGCGACAGGCGCTCCAGGAACGGCTTGTCGTCCTCCACGATGAGAAGCGAGCGGTCGGTCTGTTCGTTCAGTTCGGCGATGGCGTTCAAGGTTTTTCCTCTCTCCAGCTCATCTACATATGGCGTCGCAATCGGGCGGTGCCAAGGCCGCAAATAGTCGATCGGCCGTGCTGTGCGACGCAAGGTCGCGGACTATCCTATTGTTTCTTCGAGCATCTCGATAGCCTCAAAACGCTCCCGCGGCCAGGTAACCTGTACCACTGCACCATGTTCCGGGAAGGTCCGGTTGGTAAACGAAACCTTGGCGCCGGTGCGTTCCAGCAGGGTGCGGGCGATGAACACGCCGAGGCCCAGCCCGCGCTGTTCGCTGCCGCCATCATCCAGGGTGCGCCGCCGCGACAGATAGGGCTCGCCGATCCGCTTCAGGATGTCGGGCGGAATGCCGGGGCCGTCGTCGGAGATCACGAGCTCGATATTGTCCTTGTTCCACCAGGCATTCACCTCGACCGTGGTGTGGGCGAAATCGACCGCGTTCTCGACGATGTTGCCGACGCCGTAGAGGATCGCCGGGTTGCGCGAGCCGACCGGCTCCGCCGCGATGGCCACCGCGATCCGCACCTTGATGTCGACGCCGAAATCGCGATGCGGCGCCACCACCTCCTCGATCAGCTCCGACATCTTCATGCGATCGAACGGCGCGCCTTCGGAGGACAATTGGGTGATCTTGCTGAGAATCTCGCGACAGCGCTGGGTCTGCTCGCGCAGGGTCTTCAGATCGGCGGCGAAACTGACGTCCTTCACCGTCTTTTCAAGCTCGCGCGAGATCAGGAAGATGGTCGCGAGCGGGGTGCCGAGCTCATGCGCGGCGGCGGCGGCGAGACCGTCGAGCTGGGTCAGATGCTGCTCGCGCGTCAGCACCAGCTCGGTCGCGGCCAGCGCGTCGGCGAGCTTGCGCGCCTCTTCGGTGACCTGGAACGAATAGAGGCTGGTGACGCCGATCGCGAGCACGATCGAGAGCCAGACGCCGACGAGATAGATCGGCGGCAGCACCAGCGGATCGTCGGAGTCCCAGGGCAGCGGAAAATGGAAGAAGAACAGGATCGAGGCGCAGGCCACCGCGAGCACGCCGAGGCCGAAGGTGAAGCGGGCCGGCAACGCGGTGGCCGAGATCAGCACCGGCGCGAGAAACAGGAACGAGAACGGGTTTTGCAGCCCGCCGGTGAAGAACAGCAGGCCCGCCAGCTCTACGATGTTCAGCGCGAGCAGGCCGGCGGCCTGCATCGGCTCCAACCGCTGCATCGGATTGGACACGGTCTGGAGCGCGAGATTGAGCGTCGCCGACAGGGCGATGATGCTGACGCAGGGGACGATCTCGACGTTGAACTCCAGCCCCTGCGCGACGATGAAGATCGCGGCGAGCTGGCCCAGCACCGCGAGCCAGCGCAGCCGCAGGATCGTGTCCAGCCGGATATGCCGCTGCGCGTGGCGAAATTCGGATGCGGCAATTTCGGTCATGTCGGCCAATGGGGCGGTGCCTTCTCGTCACAGACGCAGAGCTTGCGGAACCACCCGGATTACAAGCCTTGCACTCCCCGCTGCAATAGCAGAAGAACGGCCCAGCATGAACGGGAATGACAAGGCTTCAAGTCGGCCGACTGTCGCGGGTAACATTTCATCCGCGGCAATCGAGGTCGATCGCCTGGTCAAGGTCTACAAGCAGACCCGCGCCGTCGACGATATCTCCTTTTCGCTGTCGCGCGGCAGCATCACCGGGCTTTTGGGCGGCAACGGTGCCGGCAAGACCACGACCATCGCGATGATCATGGGCCTGGTGCTGCCGACCTCCGGCCGCGTCAGGGTGCTCGGGCATCGCATGCCCGAGGAGAGCGCCGCCGTGCTGGGGCGGATGAATTTCGAGAGCCCCTATGTCGACATGCCGATGCGGCTCACCGTGCGGCAGAATCTCACCGTGTTCGGCAAGCTCTATGCGGTGAAGAACCTCTCCGACCGCATTGCGAAGCTCGCGGACGAGCTCGATCTCGTCGAATTCATCGACCGCGCCAGCGGCAAGCTCTCCGCCGGCCAGAAGACCCGCGTCGCGCTGGCCAAGGCGCTGATCAACCAGCCCGAACTCTTGTTGCTCGATGAGCCCACCGCCTCGCTCGATCCTGACACCGCCGACTGGGTGCGGGCGCATATGGAGCGCTATCGCAGGGAGAACAACGCCACCATCCTGCTGGCCTCGCACAACATGCTCGAGGTCGAGCGGCTCTGCGACCGCGTCATCATCATGAAGCGCGGCCGCATCGAGGACGACGACACGCCCGACGCCATCATGGCCCGCTACAACCGGACCACGCTGGAGGAGGTGTTTCTGGACGTCGCGCGCGGCCGGGCGAACGGGGCGAAGGAGACGGCGCGATGAGGGGGCTCTTGGGTCTCGATCGTAGCCCGAATGAAGTCCCGTCATTCCGGGGCGCGCGAAGCGCGAGCCCGGAATCCATAACCCCAGGATCGAATTTGGCGATGACTCGGAGTTGCCAGACTCGCCCCGCAACCGCTGCCTGTGGTTATGGATCCCGGGCTCGCGACTACGTCGCGCCCCGGGATGACAGGGTCCATCTAGGCCACGGACCACCGCCATGACCGACATCACCCTCCATCGCGGCATCTCTGCCCACCGCATCGGCGCGATGATCCTGCGCTACTGGTATCTCTTGATGTCGTCCTGGCCGCGGCTGCTCGAGCTGCTGTACTGGCCGGCGCTCCAGATCATCACCTGGGGCTTCCTCCAGCACTACATCGCCGAGAACGCCAATTTCTTCGCGCGCGCCGGCGGCACGCTGATCGGCGCCGTCATCCTCTGGGACATCCTGTTCCGCGGCCAGCTCGGCTTCTCCATCTCGTTCCTGGAAGAGATGTGGGCGCGCAACCTCGGCAACCTCATGATGAGCCCGCTCAAGCCCATCGAGTTCTTGTTGTCGCTGATGGTCATGAGCCTGATCCGGCTCGCGATCGGAATCATCCCGATGACGCTGCTCGCGCTGTTCCTGTTTCACTTCAACGTCTACGCGCTCGGCCTGCCGTTGATCGCGTTCTTCTGCAATCTGATCTTCACGAGCTGGTCGGTCGGGATCTTCGTGTCGGGTCTCGTCCTGCGAAACGGCCTCGGTGCGGAGAGCATCGTCTGGACCCTGATGTTCGCGATCATGCCGCTGGCCTGCATCTACTATCCCGTGAGCGTGCTGCCGGCCTGGCTGCAAGTCGTCGCCTGGGCGCTGCCGCCGACTTACGTGTTCGAAGGGATGCGCGCGCTGCTGATCGAGAACACCTTCCGGATCGATCTGATGCTGGAGGCGTTGGTCATCAATGCCGGCCTTCTCGTTGCATCTTTTTGGGCATTCCTTGCCCTTTTGCGCAGCGCCAGAAAACACGGCTCGCTGCTCTCGGGCGGCGAATAACGTCACTTTCTCGTGGATTCAGGGTGGTTTGGCGGCTTCGGCCACGTAGATGTACGGAACCATGCATTGACGCAATATTACGCATTCGGCAGTATGCTGCGATGCGAAGAGGAATATAGCGATGCCTATTGGTGAGTTTGGTGCGCCGCCTTTGTCGGCTGAAGGCAGTCCGGTCCTGACGACGCCGATGTACTGGATGTACGAGATGGGGCAGGCCTCTCTCAATCCGGCGCGGGCAATCACCGACGCGACCAAGCTGCTGTTTCAGAATCCCCTCAATCCCTGGGCGCGCACCGAGGTCGGCAAGTCGGTCGCCGCGGCCTGCGAATTGTTCGAGCGCACCACGCGCCGCTACGGCAAGCCGGAATGGGGTCTCGACGACACCGAGGTCAACGGCATCCGCGTCCCCGTCGAGGTTCGCCCGGTCTGGGAAAAGCCTTTCTGCAGGCTGCTCTACTTCGATCGCAAGTTCACCCGCCCGCTGCGCAGTCCGCAGCCGCGCGTGCTGATCGTGGCGCCGATGTCCGGCCATTATGCGACGCTGCTGCGTGGCACGGTCGAAGCCTTCCTGCCCGCGCATGAGGTCTACATCACCGACTGGGCCGATGCCCGCATGGTGCCGCTCAGCGATGGCCGCTTCGATCTCGACGACTACATCGACTACGTCATCGAGATGCTGCACGTCCTCGGCGGCAACACCCATGTGCTGGCGGTGTGCCAGCCCTCCGTGCCCGTCGTCGCCGCCGTCTCGATCATGGAAGCGCGGCGCGATCCCTTCGTGCCGACCTCGATGACGCTGATGGGCGGCCCGATCGACACCCGCCGCAATCCGACCGCGGTGAACAAGCTCGCGCAGGAGCGCGGCATCGACTGGTTCCGCAACACCGTCATCACCAAGGTGCCGTTCCCGCATCCCGGCATGATGCGCGACGTCTATCCCGGCTTCTTGCAGCTCAACGGGTTCATCAGCATGAACCTCGATCGCCACATGGACGCCCATAAGCGTCTGTTCGCCAATCTGGTGAAGGGCGACGGCGACCTCGTCGACAAGCATCGCGACTTCTACGACGAATATCTCGCGGTGATGGATCTCTCGGCCGAGTATTATCTCCAGACCGTCGACACCGTGTTCGTGAAGCACTCGTTGCCGAAGGGCGAGATGACCCATCGTGGAACACGCGTCGATCCCTCCAAGGTCACGCGCGTTGCGCTGATGACGGTCGAAGGCGAGAACGACGACATCTCCGGTATCGGTCAGACCGAAGCAACGCACACATTGTGCAGCGCGATTCCGGATCATCGCCGCGTTCATTACGTCCAGAAGGGCGTCGGACATTACGGTGTGTTCAACGGATCGCGGTTCAAGTCGGAAATCGTGCCGCGGATTCACGACTTCATGGTTTCGGCTGCGAATCCGAGCTCGTTGCAGGCACTCGCGGCCGAATAATCGCGGATTTCGGCTTTTCCTCCGACAAATCAGGCCCCGCTGGCAGTTCCGGGAGGGCCTGGTTCCCTCCAGATTCGAGGTAATTAGGTAGCGATCTAGGAGTGAGTCATCCCTCACCTCTTGGGGGTATCGCATGCGTCCAGCGGGGGCGAAAAAAGCCGGTTCCAACCCCAGTCTGTAGGGTCTCCCGGACGTCAGACCCCTGTATATTGGGCAAATGATTTGTTTTTGCGCCGAGCGCTTTCCCTGGCGGCGGTTATGGCAGAATCCGGGCGAACTCTTGCTCCCCGGACTGACAGACATGGCCACTCGCGCGCTCCTCTACCGTCGGCCCCACGAACCGAAGACCCTCGTGATCACCCATGGATCGCAATTCTTTGCGATTCGGCTGCGAAGACACCGCCGCGCGCGCCGTTACACGCTCAGAATTCATCCGAGCGATCGCGAAGCCATCCTCACCATCCCGCCGCGCGGCACGCTGGCCGAAGCCAAAGACTTTGCGTCGCGTCACGGTGCCTGGATCGCGGCGCGTCTCGGGCGTTTGCCGAAGGCGGCACCGTTCCAGCCTGGCACAGTGATACCGCTTCGCGGCACGCCCCATCGCATCGTTCATCGCGCCGGCACGCGCGGCACGGTGTGGACCGAGACGCGCGACAGCGGTGACAAGATTCTCTGCGTCGCCGGCGGCCTCGATCACGTCGATCGTCGCATCAGCGACTTCCTCAAGCGCGAGGCGCGCAAGGATCTGCAGCGATCCGCGGAGATCCATGCCGCCGAGCTCGGCGTCAAGGTCAAGCGGCTCTCGATCCGAGATCAGTCCAGCCGCTGGGGCTCCTGCACCTCGGCCGGCTCGCTGTCGTTCTCCTGGCGCCTGATCCTGGCGCCGCCCTTCGTGCTCGACTACCTCGCCGCACATGAAGTGGCCCATCTCGTCGAGATGAACCACTCGGCGCGGTTCTGGCGCGTCTGCGGCAAGATCTGCCCGTCGATGGAGCGCGCCAAGAAGTGGCTCGACACCTACGGCAACGATCTGCACCGGTATGGGATCGAGGAGTAGGGCGCGCTCCTGCTACATCTGACGCTGTCATCGCCCGCGAAAGCGGGCGATCCAGTATTCCAGAGGCCGTAGTGATTGAATCGATGGGCTGCGGCGTACTGGATTCCCCGCCTTCGCGGGGAATGACAGTTGAGAGCGGGGCCACATCAGCGTACTTCGCTCGATTCTCGCCACATTTCGCGACGATGCGCGGGACACGCGATTAGCCCCGCCGTATCAACGCCTTCGTACCATCCACCGCGCACGACTCCGGCAACTGCCGCCTACTGTGCATGGGGTTGTTTTCGCAGTTTTTGTTTTGAGGCCTCGACGGCCTCAACTCGCGGCTACCGATTACCGCCGAAGAGCCGGTCCATCAGCCAGCCATCCAGCCCTGCCGCTGCTTCCGGCCGCACATTGGCGCGCGTCGGCGGCGGCCGATAGCCGCTGTTGTTGGACGGAGCGGGTCCGGGCGCGGCCATCGTCGGCGGCGACACCTGCGATGCTGCCTGCGCGAGGTTGGACAGGGCCCAGCCACCTGGTGAACTCGGCAAGGCCGCCACCGGCACGCCCTCATGCGCCGTCTTCATGAAGCGCGACCACACTTCGACCGGCAGGCCGCCGCCGGTCGCCTTCTTGGTCGGCGAGTTGTCGTCATTGCCGAGCCAGACGCCGGTGACGAGGCTGGCGGTGTAGCCGATGAACCAGGCGTCGCGGTAATCCTGGCTGGTGCCGGTCTTGCCGGCGGCCGGCCAGCCGGGGATCTCCGCCTTCTTGGCGGTGCCTGAGACCAGCGTCTCCCGCATCATCGTGTTCATCATGCCGACATAGCGGGGGTCGACGACCTGGTTACGCTCTTCGGGCTGGCGCATGTAGAGCAGCTTGCCGCTGAGCGTCCTGATCCGCGTGACAACATGCGGCGTCACCGCGAGGCCGCCATTGGCGAACGGCGCATAGGCGCCGACCAGCTCGACCACCGAGACTTCCGACGTGCCGAGCGCGATCGACGCGTTGGGTTCGAGCTTCGAGGAGATGCCGAGCCGGTGCGCGGTGCGGACCACGTTCTTCGGTCCAACCTCGAGGCCGAGGCGGATGGCGACCGTGTTGAGCGACATCGCCAGCGCCTGTGTCAGCGTCACCGCGCCGAAATATTCATGGGTGTAGTTCTCAGGCCTCCAGCCCTTGACCTCAATCGGCGCATCCTGGCGCATCGTGTCCGGCGTCAGACCCTGCTCGAGCGCGGTCAGATACACGAACGGCTTGAACGAGGAGCCCGGCTGGCGCTTGGCCGTGACCGCGCGGTTGTACTGGCTCTCGGAATAGTTCCGGCCGCCCACCATGGCGCGCACCGCGCCGTCGGGCGTCATCGCCACCAGCGCGCCCTGGCTGACATTGAACTTGACGCTCTTGGCGGCAAGCTCGTCGATGATGGCGGCTTCGGCCACGCTCTGGAGCTTCGGATCGATCGTGGTCTCGACCTTGATGCTCTCGTCGATCTGGCCGACCAGATCGTCCAGAACTTCGCCGATCCAATCAGCGACGTAATTGACCGTGCCGGCGCCGACCGGCTTCACGTTGTAGGAGGGATGGCCGATCGAGGCCTGCGCCTGCGCGTCGGTGATGAACTTGGCATCCGCCATCGCCGCGAGCACGATTTTCGCGCGCGCTTCCGCGCCTTCGGGATTGCGGTTCGGCGCGAGGCGCGAGGGCGATTTGACGAGGCCGGCCAGCATCGCGGCCTCCGCGACGGTGACGCTCTTGGCCGACTTGCCGAAATATTTCTGCGCGGCGGCTTCGACGCCATAGGCGCCGGAGCCGAAATAGACGCGATTGAGATAGAGCTCCAGGATCTCGTCCTTGGAGTGCTTGCGCTCCAGCCAGATCGCCAGCTCCACCTCCTGCAGCTTGCGCTGCATGGTGCGCTCCTGGGTCAGGAACAGGTTTTTCGCAAGCTGCTGCGTCAAGGTCGAGCCGCCCTGCGACACGCCGCGATGCATGACGTTGGTGACGAGCGCGCGCAGGATGCCGACGGGATCGATGCCGAAATGCGAATAGAAGCGGCGGTCCTCGATGGCGATGAACGCCTTCGGCAGATAAGGCGGCAAATCCTTCAGCGAGACGTTGGCGCCGGCCATCTCGCCGCGTTGCGCCAGCATGCTGCCGTCGATGCCGACGATCTGGATGGTCGGCGGACGTTTGGGAATCTCCAGCGACTGGATCGGCGGCAGATGGGCGCCGACATAGATCACGACGCCGATCACCGCGATGACGCCCCACAGGCTCAGCACCGCGCCCCAATAGACCAGGCGGCCGAGCCCGGCACCGAAGCGTGATTTCGACCGGCGCTTGGCGCCGCTGCGGCTGGCTTGCGCCTTGCGCTCGCGCGGCGGCTCGTCGTCGGAGGTTTCGTTCTTGCGCTTGGCGGATGACTTCGCGGACTTCTTCGGCTTGTCCTCGGCGTTGGGGATGCGATCCGCTGCCGTCAGGCGCAGATCGGCGAGTGCCGCAGGCAAGCCGAACAACGGCTCCTTCCGCCCACCCTTTTTCTTTCCCAACCCCATACGCAAACGCCCGGTCAGCCCGCCCCGCCGCACGCTAGCGGTCGCTGTTTAAGGCCCGGTTACGCGAACGTTAACGCGTGATTAGGAGATGCGGCATTCGCCTGCCGCATTTCCGCTTCCCGGGCGGTGCGGCTAGGATCGCCGGCAGAAAACGAGAGGGAACACCACGCATGGGCCACATCGACCCGACCAAGGACATCTTCGCGCAGTTCCGGGACAATAACCGCCCGGGCCCGATCCACATGCTCAATCTGGTGCGCCTGCGCAAGGAGGCCGCCTATCCCGACGGCCGCAAGGCCAGCGGCGCGGAAGCCTATGCCGCCTATGGCCGCGAGAGCGGCCCGGTGTTCGAACGCCTCGGCGGCCGCATCGTCTGGCAGGGCAAGTTCGAGCTGATGCTGATCGGCCCGCAAGACGAGCGCTGGGACCATTGCTTCATCGCGGAGTATCCGAGCGTCGGCACCTTCGTCGAGATGATCCGCGATCCCGTCTATCGCGAAGCCGTGAAGCACCGGCAGGCCGCGGTGGAGGATTCACGGTTGATCCGGCACGCCGTGTTGCCGGTGGGGAAGGGTTTTGGAGAGATACCGGAGTAGGCCGAACGCGAACATCTTATCCCGTCATCCTGAGGTGCGAGTGGTGCGATGCAAAGCATCGCGCCGGGAGCCTCGAAGGATGCACGGCCCGGATGTTTCCGTGTGGCAACCAGCCGGGCCGTCGCCCTTCGAGGGCCGCCGAGGGGCGGCCACCTCAGGGTGACGGTGATAGATCAGGGGACGTCCCAAAAAAATCGGCGGCCCATCAGGCCGCCGATCGCATTCCGGAATTCAAGCAACCACTAACCCGCCGGACCCGAATCCTCCAGGATCGGGCCGAACAGCTCCCAGCGCTCGCCGTTGAACTTCATCATCTGAAGCTGCTTGTTGACGCGGTAGTCGGTCGGCGAGGTGTTGGCCTTGATGCCGGGCAGCGCGGTGTCGCTGACGACGTCCTTCAGCGAGGTCGCCTGCTTCATGACGTTCTCGCGCGTCAGGTCGTCGCCGCACTGCTTCAGCACATGGGCCAGCAACTGCGCCGTGCTGTAGCCGTACGTGTTGAAGTTCGAGTCCTTGTCGCCATCGGGATAGTACTTGGCCATGAAGTCGAAATAGCGCTTCATGCCGGCATCGTCCTTCCAGGTCGGGTCGAGCGGTTCCTTGCCGTAATTGACGCTGATCAGGCCCTTGGCGGCATCGAGGCCGGCGGGCTTCAGCACCGCGCCGACGGAGGTGGCGTTGATGTCGACGATCTGCACCGGATGCCAGCCCATCTCGGCGATCTTCTTGATCGCCTGCGCGGCCTGCTTCGGTGTTGTGGCGCTGAAGAACAAATCGGCGCCGGCGTCCTTGATCTTGAGGACCTGCGAATCGACCGTCGGATCGGACACCTCGTAGGACGCTTCGGTCACGATCATCTTGGCGGCCTTGTCGCCGAGGCCGGCCTTGATGCCGTTCAGATAGTCCTTGCCGAGGTCGTCGTTCTGATAGAGCACGCCGATCTTGGCGTTCGGATGCTCCTTCAGGATGTACTGTCCGTAGATGCGGCCCTCGACGAAATAGTTCGGGTTGAAGCCCATCGTCCACGGATAGTTCTTCGGATCGGTGAACCGCGAGGCACCGGTCGCCGCGAACAACTGCGGCACCTTCTTGGAGTTGAGATATTTCTGCACGGCTGCGTTCACGGGCGTGCCGATGATCTGGAAGGTCAGCAGCACCTCGTCGCTCTCGACGAGCTTGCGGATTTGCTCCACGGCTTTCGGCGGCGAATAGGCGTCGTCATACTGGATCAGATTGATCTTGCGGCCGTTGATGCCGCCCTGATCGTTGATCATCTTGAAATAGGCGGCCTGGGTCTTGCCGATCGACGAATAGGCCGACGCCGGTCCCGAGAACGGCATGGTCTGGCCGACCTTGATCTCGGTGTCGCTGGCGCCCGGATCATACTTCTTTTGGGCATTGGCCGCGGAGACCGACAGCGCCAGGGTCAGCGCCGTTGCCGTGGCCAGATGCAGAATTCCATTCCTCATTCGCAATTTCCTCAGCTTGTTATTGTCGACGGTCTGCCGGGCGCACTGCTGCGCACCCGACGCCATCGCTGAGGGCGAGTTTGGAGGAACGATTGCTGCAACGCAAGGTGGGGCGCGCCCATCCTTTGTAGGGTGGGTGAGCCGCAGGCGTAACCCACCACTGTTCATCTCCGCGGGAAAGGTGGGTTACGCTTGGCGGATCGCGCTTCGCACATCCGCCAAGTTAACCCACCCTACAGAGCTGCTAACCCGCCGGGCCGTTGTCCTCGATGATCGGTCCGAACAGTTCCCAGCGCTCGCCGTTGAACTTCATCATCTGCATCTGCTTGTTGACGCGGTAGTCGTTCGGCCCGGTGTTGATCTTGATGCCGGGCAGCGCGAAGCTCGGGGTGAAGTCCTTGATGTTGGCGACCTGCTTCATGACGTTCTCACGCGACAGGTCGTCACCGCACTGCTTCAGCACTTGCGTCAGCAGCTCGGCGACCGAATAGGCATAGGTGTTGACCGTGTTGAGCTTGTCGCCTTCGGGGAAATACTTGTCCATGAAGGCGAAGAACGCTTTCACGCCCGGATCGTCCTTCCACTGCGGATCGCTCGGCTCCTTGCCGTATTGAGTCGAGATGATGCCCTTGGAGATGTCGAGGCCGGCCGGCTTCAGCGTCGCCGAGATCGGGCTCGCATTGATGTCGAGGATGTGCACCGGGTTCCAGCCGAGCTCGGCCACCTTCTTGATGGCCTGCGCCGCGAACTTCGGCGTCGAGGCATCGTAGAAAAGATCGGCGCCCAGTGACTTCAGCTTGACCACCTGCGAATCCACCGTCGGATCAGTGACTTCATAGGAGACCTCGCCGACGATCATGCTGGCCGCCTTGTCGCCGAGGCCGCTCTTGAGGCCCGCGAGATAGTCGCGGCCCATGTCGTCGTTCTGGTAGAGCACGCCGATCTTGGCGTTCGGATGCTCCTTGAGAATGTATTTGGCGTAGATCCGTCCCTCGGACACGTAGTTGGGATTATAGGCGATGGTCCAGGGATAGTTCTGGGGATCGTTGAAGCGCGCGGCGCCGGTGGACGCCAGCAGCTGTGGGATCTTCTTGCCGTTGAGATATTTCTGCACGGCGGCGTTGGCGGCGGTGCCGATGATCTGGAAGGTGAAGAGCACTTCGTCGCCTTCGACGAGCTTGCGCACCTGTTCGACGGTCTTCGGCGGCGAATAGGCGTCGTCATACTGGATCAGGTTGATCTTGCGGCCGTTGATGCCGCCCTGGTCGTTGATCATCTTGAAGTAGGCGGCCTGGGTCTTGCCGATATTGGCGTAGACGGAGTAGGCGCCGGAGAACGGCACGGTCTGGCCGATCTTGATCTCGGTGTCGCTCGCGCCGGTATCGTATTTTTTCTGGGCGAGAGCTTGGTTGGCGGAGAACGCGAAGGCGAGCGCCGCCGTGGCAGCTAGAAAGACTCTGCGATTGCTCATGTTGAGATGTTCCTCCTGACGGAATTTTCCGGTCGACGGTCTTTTCCCGTTGATTGAAACGGTCGCCATCGCTGCCGAAGATTGTGGAGGAACGTCAGCCGCCGCGCAAGGATCGCGGCGCTGCGTTGTAGCGCCTCAGGTCAGAAGGCTCAGGCCAATGCCTCAGGCCAGATACAGCACAACCAGCGCGATCGCTGCCGGCAGCGCCTGCACGATCAGGATGCGCGAGCTCACGGTCGCCGCGCCATAGGCGCCGGCCACGATCACGCAGAGCAGGAAGAATGCCTTGATCTGGAATGCGAAGGCCGGATTGCCGTGGAGCAAGCCCCAGATCAGGCCTGCGGCGAGGAAGCCGTTATAGAGCCCCTGATTGGCGGCCAGCACTTTCGTGATCTCGGCCTTCTCGGGCGTATTGCGAAAGACCTTCAGACCCAATGGCTTGTCCCAGAGAAACATCTCCAGGACAAGGAAGAAGACATGCAGTGCGGCGACCAGCGCCACCAGGACGTTGCCGATCAGGATCAAGTTGAGCTCCCCCAAAAGCGTCAGCTTTCGGGTGGACGTTAGCACGGTTCGCATGGCAAGTGCGATGGTGTGTTTCGATTGCCTTGGTGTCGCAATGCCCGCTCGATCAACCAGAACGCCCGCCACCTTCGGCCTTGATCGCTTGACGACGCCGATCGGGATCGCCTTGCTCGTCACCGATGCCGGGGGCGCGCTGCGCGCGCTCGACTGGGAGGACTACGAGCATCGCATGCGCGAGCTGCTGCGCCTGCATTATGGTGTGGTGGATCTCAGTGATCAGCCTGCGCCGACACCGATGCGGACGGCGCTGTCGCGCTACTTCGACGGCGATCTCGCCCAGCTCGCAAATGTGGCCTGGCGCATTGCCGGCACGCCGTTCCAGCAAAAGGTCTGGACCGCGCTGGCGCAGATTCCAGCCGGCACCACGATGAGCTATGGCGCAATGGCCGCAAGGATCGAGATGCCAAAGGCCATCCGGGCCGTCGGCCATGCCAACGGCTCGAACCCGATCAGCGTCGTGCTGCCGTGCCATCGCCTGATCGGCGCCGACGGTTCGCTGGTGAAATACGGCGGAGGGCTGGAGCGCAAGCGCTGGCTGCTAAGGCACGAGGGCGTGGCGATTTGAGAGGTCTGATGGCGGCGCCGTAGCCGAATCTGTCAGCTTACTTTCGACGTCATCACCTTCTGCGCGATCTTCCAGGTCCCGTTCACCTTCAGACATGACAACAGGTCCGTGAAGGAACGCGGCGGAATCTGCAATTTCACCTTCACGAGCGCCAGCTCTCTTTCGACATCGATTGACAGGATCTGATCATCTCGCTCGAAGCCCTGTTGCTTCGGAGCGTTCATGTTGCGGACCGCCGCCAGCCAGGACGCAATCGGCGTCACGTCCAATTTGCCGTCCTCGGCGACTTTCGTCACGGAGCTCGATGGGTGGAATATGGACGAAAATTTCTCGGCATCCATTTCATAGGCGGCATCGAAATAGGTCTGCGCAAGCGCGCGCAAGGCGGAAACATCCGTATCCATTGTCATCCTCAGGGTTATCGCACTGAACTCATTGCTGCGGCCCGGCTAGCTGTGCCGAGCATCAGCCTGCCCCACGTGCAGGAAAGCCGCAGGTCGTCTCCGTGCCCGCGCAAAACCTACGGCAACGGGATTTATGAGACTAGGCGGCTTGAGTGGCATGGGCTCATGAGCGATATTCATCATGATGACAAACGAAATGAACGAACTCGCCACGTTTGCGATCGTGGCCAGCGAACGAAGCTTTACGCGCGCTGCGATAAAGCTGGGTGTGTCTCAGTCGGCCTTGAGCCACACAATCCGCAGGCTCGAGCAACGGCTTGAGCTGAAGCTGCTCGCGCGAACGACCAAGAGCGTTGCGCCAACCGCTGCGGGGGCCGCTCTTTTACAGGACTTGTCTCCGGCACTTGAGCAGATTCGTCATGCCCTCGCCAAAGCCCGAAGCGTTCGGCACCGACCCGAAGGTCGCCTCCGCATTGTCATGTCGCGATCGGCTGCCGTGATGGTGTTGTTGCCGCGGCTCAAGGCTTTCGCCGAGGCCTACCCTGACATCGTTCTGGACGTCGTCACCGTCACCGGCCCCGTCGATCTTGTGGCGGGCGAGTTCGATGCCGGTATCCAGCTTGGCGAGTACATTCAAAAGGACATGATCGCGGTTCGTGTCACGCCCGAACTGCGATTGGCGGTCGTAGGGTCGCCCCACTATTTCGCTTCACGCCGCATTCCCGAAAAGCCAAAGGACCTCAGCGATCATCGATGCATTACCCTGCGTCTTGCGGGTGGTCCATATCGGTGGGAGTTTGAGCAGGGACGGAAGTCGGTCACGATCAACGTCAATGGCCCGCTCATCATTGACGATACTCACCTGGTGATTCAGGCGGCGCTCGCTGGAGTTGGCATTGGACTGGCCTACGAAGAGCAGGTCGCCGGATATATCGCGAAGCGCCGCCTTGTTCGGGTGCTGGAGGATTGGACGCCGCCAATTCCCGGCTTCTTCATGTATTATCCCAGTCGTCAGCATCAACCGGCCGCGCTGTCCGCGCTGGTGAACGCGCTGCGACACTCCAAACAAAAGCCGGCGCGATGATAGGCAGGGTGCGTAGCCCGCTAGCCGCGAGCCCGGAATGACGGGAGAGCTCACGCCGCCGGCGCCGCAACCGCCTTGTCGCCGGCCATCACATGGGTCAGCGCGCTCTTGATCGCGGACTGGCGCGTCGGGGCGTTGATCTGTGCGCCCAGCAAATCAGTGACGTAGAACACGTCGCGGGCGCGCTCGCCGAAGGTCGCGACGTGAGCCGAGGCGATGTTGAGGTTGAGCTTCGAGATCGCGGTGGTCAGCTCGTAGAGCAGGCCGGGGCGGTCGAGGCCGGACATCTCGATCACGGTGTAGCGGTCGGACCATTGGTTGTTGATGGTCACCTCAGGCTCGATCACGAACGGCCGTGCCTTGCTGCGCACGGTGCGCCGCGCCACCACTTCGGGCAGACGTAGCTTGCCTTCCAGCACGTCCTCGATCATCTCGCCGATGCGCGTGGCGCGCCGTCCCTCGTCCTCGTCGCGGTCGTATTCCCTGGAGATCGAGATGGTGTCGAGCGCGCGGCCGTCGGTCGTGGTGTAGATCTGGGCGTCCACGATGTTGGCGCCGGCTGAGGCGCAGGCGCCTGCGATGATCGAGAGCAGCCAGGGATGGTCGGCCGCGAAGATCGTCAACTCGGTGACGCCGCGCACCTCGTCGAAGCCGACATTGATCGCGAGCTTGTGGCCAGCCTGCTCGCTGGAGCGGACGAAGCGGGCGTGGCGGATTTTTCGCGGCAGCTCGACCTTGAGCCAGTAGGCCGGATAATGCCGGCCGATATAGGCATCGAGTTCGTCCGCCGGCCATTCGGCGAAGGCGTTGCGGAATTCGCCGTAGGCGGCTGTGAGGCGTTTGCCGCGGTCGACTTCCGAGAAGCCGCCGGTGAGCACTGGCTCGGTCTCGTAATAAAGAGAACGCAGCAGCTGCGCCTTCCAGCCGTTCCACACGCCGGGGCCGACGCCGCGGATGTCGGCGGTGGTCAGGATCGTGAGCAATTTCATCTGCTCGACCGACTGCACTACGGCAGCGAAATTCTCGATGGTCTTGCGATCGGACAGATCGCGCGACTGCGCGACCGTGGACATCGTCAGATGCTCCTCGATCAGCCAGGCCACGAGCTCGGTGTCAGCAGGGCTGAAGCCGAGCCGCGGGCAGAGCCGCCGCGCCACCTTGGCGCCCGCGATCGAATGATCCTCGGGCCGGCCCTTGGCGATATCGTGCAGCAACGTCGTGATGTAGATCACTGCACGGTGCTCGGGGCGAATTTTGCGCATGAGGTCGCTGGCGAGCACGAACTCGTCGAGGCCGCCGCGTTCGATGTCCTGGAGGAAACCGACGCAGCGGATCAGATGCTCGTCGACGGTGTAATGATGATACATGTTGAACTGCATCATCGACACGATCTTGCCGAAGGCGCGGATGAAATGGCCGAGCACGCCGGTCTCGTTCATCCGCCGAAGCACGATCTCCGCGTTGTCGGAGGTCAGGATCTCCATGAACAGCCGGTTGGCGTCCGGATTCTCGCGCATCTGCGCGTTGATCAGGCCGAGCGAGCGCGTCACGTCGCGCATCGCGTCCGGATGGAAGGCGAGGTTGTTCTTCTGCGCCAGGCGGAAGATGCGGATCAGATTGACCGGATCGTGCTTGAACACGTCGGGCGCGGCGACGTTGATGCGGTTGTTGTCGACGATGAAATCGTCGCTATCGGGCACGCGCCGCTTCACGGCGGTCGGGCGCAGCCGCGCCATCATCCGGCTCAGCACCGGCGCGGGCTTGGCCTGCTGATCCTCGAGCTTGGCGCACAGGATGGCGGTGAGGTTGCCGACTTCCTTGGCGACCAGGAAGTAGTGCTTCATGAAGCGCTCGACGTCCTGCATGCCGGGATGCGAGGTATAGCCGAGCCGGACCGCGATCTCGCGCTGGAGGTCGAAGGAAAGGCGCTCTTCGGCGCGACCGGAGTAGAAGTGCAGATTGCAGCGCACCGACCAGAGGAAATCGGCGCAGCGGCGGAAGGTGCGGTATTCCTGCGCGTCGAACACGCCGCGCTCGACCAGCTCGTCGGTGTCGCGCACGCGGTAGACGTATTTGGCGATCCAGAACAGCGTGTGCAGGTCGCGCAGCGCGCCCTTGCCGTCCTTGACGTTGGGCTCGACCAGATAGCGCGATTGGCCGCCGCGGCGGTGCCGCTCCTCGCGCTCGGCGAGCTTTGCGGTGACGAATTCGGACGCGGTGCCCTGCACCACGTCCTTGTCGAAGCGTGCGACCAACTCGTCGTAAAGCGGCTGGTCGCCGGTGAGGAAGCGCGTCTCCAGGATCGCGGTGCGGATGGTCATGTCGCCGCGCGCCTGCCGGATCGACTCGTCGACCGAGCGCGTGGCGTGGCCGACCTTCAGGCCCATGTCCCAGAGGCAATAGAGGATGGCTTCGGCGACCTGCTCGCCCCAGGCGGTCTGCTTGTAGGGCAGGATGAACAGCAGATCGATGTCGGATTCGGGGGCCATCAGGCCGCGGCCATAGCCGCCGGTCGCGACCACCGCCATGCGCTCCGCGCCGCTCGGGATCGGCGAGCGATAGAGATGCCGGGTCGCGGCCGAATAGAGGATGCGGATGATCTCGTCCTGCACATGGCACAGCCGCTCGGCGCAGCGGCGGCCGTGACGGTCCTTCAGCAGGATCGCCTGCGCCGCGGCGCGGGCCGCGATCAGCTCGGCCTTGAGCAATTGCGCCATCGCCGTGCGGAACGCGTCCTCGCGGCCCTCGTGCTTTTCGGCAAGCGCGTCGACCGCGGCGGTGATCCGCGCGGTGTCGAAGCGATCGTCCACCTCTGGCTTATGCTCAGTCGCGACGCTGTCCATGTCTCACCGGATATAAGAGGTGACAGGCGCTGTCACCCGCCATTCTCTGGCAATAGTCGTTCCATGCTGGAAAAGGCCGGCCAGGAGCAAAATTGTTCTCAGGCGGCGCGCTTTCAATGGGCGTATTTTCTCGTTGACCTCTAGATATAACTCATTGAAAAACAATGAAGTTTTTGAGGAGGCTGGGCATGACTAAGATGACACGACGCATTCTGTTGGCGGGAGCGGTGGCGCTCGCCATGACCCCCGCGGCGCGGGCGGCGGATCCGCTCAAGGAAATCCGTATCGACTGGGCGACCTACAACCCGGTGTCGATGGTCCTGAAGCAGAAGGGCCTGCTCGAGAAGGAATTCGCCAAGGACGGCATCACCGTCACCTGGGTGCAGTCGGCGGGCTCCAACAAGGCGCTCGAATTCCTTAACGCCGGCTCGATCGATTTCGGCTCGACCGCGGGCTCGGCGGCGCTGGTCGCGCGCATCAACGGCAACCCGATCAAGTCGATCTATGTCTATTCGCGTCCCGAATGGACGGCGCTGGTGACATCAAAGGATTCCAAGATTGCGAGCGTTGCCGATCTCAAGGGCAAGCGCGTCGCGGTGACGCGTGGCACCGATCCGCACATCTTCCTGGTGCGCGCGCTGCTCAGTGCCGGCCTCACCGAAAAGGACATCACGCCGGTGCTGCTCCAGCACGCCGACGGCAAGACCGCGCTGGTCCGCGGCGACGTCGACGCCTGGGCCGGGCTTGATCCGATGATGGCGCAGGCCGAGGTCGAGGAAGGCGCGAAACTGTTCTACCGCAAGGCCGACGCCAACACCTGGGGCATCCTCAATGTGCGCGAGCAGTTCCTGAAGGACCATCCGGACGCCGCCCGCCGCGTGCTCGCGGTTTACGAGGAAGCGCGAAAATATTCGCTGGCCAATTACGACGAGCTGAAGAAGACCTTCATCGCCGTGACGAAGCTCCCTGAAGCTGTCGTCGACAAGCAGCTCAAGGAGCGCACCGAACTCACGCACAGCCGCATCGGTGCACCCCAGCGCGAGTCGATCCTCGCCGCCGGCCTCGCGCTCCAGCAGGCCGGCGTCGTCGATGCCAAGGTCGACGTGAAGGCGACGCTCGATGCCCTGATCGACGACCAGGTCCCGCTGCCGACGAATTGAGGTTGGTAAGCGCGCGCAACAAACTCCGCCGTCGTCCCGGGGCGCGAAGCGAACCCGGGACCCATAACCACAGGCCGTGGGTTGGCGCGAAGGCGGTCACTCCGGGTCCCCGTAATCACAGCTCCCTGTGGTTATGGGTCCCTGTGTCTTGGAAGTCTGTCAGGATGGGGTTGGGCGGGAAGCCGTTGGGTCCTAGGCGCTTGACGCCGTGAGCCGGCTCGGTCTCCCGCCCGTTCCATTACCAACCTGAACAGTTGCACGAGGCTGCGCCAACAGACCTCGCATCACAGGGACAGGCACCATGATCATAACCCTTCGTTGCGTCGGAATCGACGTCTCCAAACAATATCTCGACATCTTCGATGAGGCCCTGGGCGTACCGGAGCGCATCGCCAACGCGACGCAGGCCATCATGCAGATCGCGGCGCGTTGGCGATGCGATGTGCTAGTCGTCTTCGAGGCGACGGGTGTCTATGACCTCGAGCTTCGCGAGGCACTGAGTCAGGCCGGCATCCGCTTCGCCCGGATCAATCCGGCCCGAGCCCGCGACTTCGCACGCGCCAGCGGTCAGCTCGCCAAGACCGATCCGATCGATGCGCGGATGCTGGCAGCCTTTGCCCGGGCCTTGCAGCCGGCAACCGAGCAGGCCGCCAATCCCGCTCGCAACGCTTTGGCGCGGCTTGCAAAACGGCGGGATCAGCTGGTTCTCATGCGCGCGCAGGAGAAGAACAGGCGTAGCGAGGCTGACGACCGTGCCATGGCCGAACGCATCAGCCGCCTTATCGAGGTTCTCGACAGCGAGATCGCCGAGATCGAGACCGATATCAAGGGACTGATCAAGGTCGAGCCAGAGATCGCGGAGGATGCGCGGTTGATGCGCTCACTACCTGGTGTGGGTCCCGTGGCTTGCATGCAGCTCATCGCGAAGATGCCGGAACTGGGAAGTGTTGGAGCTAAGCAGATCGCGGCGCTCGCAGGCCTCGCCCCCTTCAACGTCGACAGCGGAGCCTTCCGCGGCAAACGCAAGATCGCCGGCGGCCGAAAGCGCGTTCGCGACGCCCTCTACATGGCTGCGCTCAACGCGGTCCGCCGGGCCGATCCCTTCAAGGCCTTCTACGCACGGCTTCGGCAGGCCGGCAAACCGGCCAAGCTCGCCCTCATTGCCGTCGCCAGGAAGCTCCTGACCGTCCTCAACGCAATGATGCGCGACAGGAAACCCTACTTGAAGGCCTGCCCGACATAACACCCGACATAACAGTTGCCGGATCTGCGCTTCGCTTGTCCGGGACGACAGGCTCGGGCGCGGCAATAGTAGTGTTGCATTCCCTGACGAGACGCGCTTCCTACCGGCCATGATCTCCGACGCGCCAGTCCTGCAACAATCCTCGGAACCGGCCGAGAGCACTGCTGCGCCCTCGCGGCGGCTGGCGCGCTATGCGCGGCCTCTGCTGGGCGTGCTGTTGCCGCTCGCGCTCGCGCTCGGGTGGGAGGTGGTGGTTTGGTCCGGCTGGTCCAACGGCCGGCTGGTGCCGCCACCCTCGCGCGTCTTCGCCACCATCACCGAGCTTGCCCGCTCGGGCGAGCTGGTTCGCCACATCGCTGCGACGCTATGGCGCGTGGGGCTCGGCTTCGCCTTCGGTGTCATCGCAGGCACCGTGCTCGGCGCTATCTCAGGCTATTGGTCGCTGGCGCGGCGGCTGCTCGATCCGACCGTGCAGGCGCTGCGCGCGATCCCGTCGCTGGCCTGGGTGCCGCTGTTCATCCTCTGGCTTGGCATTTTCGAAACCTCGAAGATCGCGTTGATTGCGGTCGGCGTGTTCTTCCCGGTCTATCTCGGCGTGATGGGCGCGATCCTCTCCGTCGATCGCAAGATCGTCGAGGTCGGCCGCACCTTCCGCCTCTCCGGCTTCGCCATGATCCGCCGCATCCTTTTGCCCGCGGTGCTGCCGGCCTATGTCGTCTCCTTGCGCGTCGGCCTTGGCCTCGGCTGGATGTTCGTGGTCGCGGCGGAGTTGATCGGCGCCTCCGAAGGCCTCGGCTATCTTCTGCTCGACGGCCAGCAGCTCGGCAAGCCCGCGCAGATTTTGGCCGCGATCGTGATCTTCGCCATCCTCGGCAAGCTCACGGACTGGCTGATCGAAGTCGGTGCCGCACCTTTCCTGCGCTGGCAGGACGCCTTTGGCCGCGCGAAGGGAGCGTAACGCGATGCTGGCGCTCGACCGGGTCAGCAAGACCTATCCCAACGGCGTGCAGGCGCTGGCGCGCTTCTCCGCCGAGATCAAACAGGGTGAGATCCTCGCCATCATCGGCGGCTCCGGCTGCGGCAAGTCCACGCTGCTCCGCGCCATTGCCGGCCTCGATCGCGCGAGCTCGGGTACGGTGACCCTCGACAGCGAGGCGATCGCTTCGCCGCACGCCAAGATCGGCATCATCTTTCAGGAACCGCGACTGCTGCCCTGGCTCAGCGTCGCCGACAACATCGGTTTCGGCCTCGCCGATCTGCCCGCCGCTGAGCGCCGCGAGAAGGTGGCGCGCGCGCTCGATCGCGTCGGCCTCACTGATAAGGCGCAGGCCTGGCCGCGCGAGCTCTCCGGCGGACAGGCGCAACGCGTCGCGATTGCGCGGGCGCTGGTGCCGCAGCCCGAAGTGCTGCTGCTCGACGAACCGTTCTCGGCGCTCGACGCCTTCACCCGCCGCGACCTTCAGGATCATCTGCTCGACCTCTGGGCCGACACCCGGCCGACGCTCATCCTCGTCACACACGACGTCGACGAAGCCGTCGTGCTGGCCGATCGCGTGCTGGTGATGCGGCCGCGGCCGGGCCGGCTGTTCGACCAGATCGAGATAAATCTGGGGCGGCCCCGCGACCGCAATTCGCCGCTGTTCGAGAATTTCAAGCGAAGTGTGCTGACGTCACTCGACCGCTCGCTCGACCGCAACGTGCCCGACCGTGACGCAACCCAGGGTCCCGGTCAGGCCATGTGGTGGTGACATTCTCTCTCTGAGCCGGTAAATCGAGGGGCAATTTTCCGGGAGAGAACAAGATGGACGCCGCAGCACTGCGCCAGATGCAGGCCCCGATCAAGGAACGCTACAAGACCGATCCCAAGACAGCGATGATCACGCTGAAGGCGAAGGGCTCGACCGACAGCGAAGGCATCGCCTGCAAGGTCGAGACCGGCCGCGCCATCGCGATGGCCGGCCTGCATCCGGCCACCGGCGGCTCCGGCCTCGAGCTTTGTTCCGGCGACATGCTGCTGGAGGCCTTGGTCGCCTGCGCCGGCGTCACGCTGAAATCGGTTGCGACCGCGGTCGAGATTCCGCTGAAGACCGGCAACGTCTATGCCGAAGGCGATCTCGATTTCCGCGGCACGCTCGGCGTCGACAAGGAGACCCCGGTCGGCTTCGCCGAGATCCGCCTGCGCTTCGAGGTCGATACCGATGCGCCGCAGGACAAGCTCGATTTGCTGCTGAAGCTCACCGAGCGCTATTGCGTGGTCTACCAGACCATCAAGAACGGCCCGAAGGTGTCGGTGTCGATGCAGCGGATGTGACGCGAAGGCCGTAACCGCAAGAATTGGTGTCGTCCCGGGGCGCGCCACTCGGCGCGAGCCCGGGACCCAAACCCCAGGCCGTCGTGATTTCGGGCGGTCATCGCTCCGTCTCTCAAACCACTATGGCCTGTGGTTATGGATTCCGGGCTCGCGCTTCGCGCGCCCCGGAATGACAAACAAGAAAATGTCCCTCGACCTCCACTTCATCCTCTTCCTCCTCCTGCGCATGACGATCGCCGCGGCGTTCGTCGTGTCGGCGTCGTTCATTGCCGAACGCACCGGGCCGGTGATCGGCGGACTGGTGGCGACCCTGCCGATTTCGGCAGGTCCGTCCTACGTCTTCCTCGCGCTTGACCATGACGCCGCCTTCATCGCGCAGGGCGCGTTGTCGAGCCTGCCGATCAACGCAGCGACGATCTTCATGGGCCTCACCTATGTCGTGCTGGCGCAGCGGCATAGTCTCGTGGTGAGTTGCGGCAGCGCGTTCGCGGTCTGGATCGCCATCGCCTCGATCATCCGCATGTTTGACTGGACCCTGACGGCTGGCCTCGCTGTGAACCTGATCGCGTTCGGCATCTGCATTCCACTTCTGGCGGGCTATCGCCATGTGAAGATGCCGTTGGTGACGCGGCGCTGGTACGACATCCCCATGCGGGCCTCGCTGGTCGCGACCCTCGTCGCCATCGTCGTCTCGACGTCGGGCTGGGTCGGCCCCAGGATCAGCGGCATCATCGCGCTGTACCCGGTCGTGTTCACCAGCATCATGGTGATCCTGCATCCGCGCATCGGCGGGCCGCCGACCGCCGCGGTGCTCGCGAACTCGGCCTGGGGCCTGCTGGGCTTCGGGACGGCGATTGCCGTGATGCACGTTGGAGTGGTGCAATTCGGCTCGGCCATCGGTCTGTGTCTTGCGCTCGGAACCTGCATCAGCTGGAACCTGACGCTGTGGGGGATCGGCCGCCGTGCGATGCACAAGGCGCGGCAAGCGACGTGAAATTCCGGACGCCCCCGCTGCTGAATTTCGATACGTCCATTAGAACTTTATTCGATCTTTTCCTTTACGAATTGTATCGCGTGCCCGTCTCGGCTTCCATCCGTGCGTCATGATGACGAATTTGGCGATTTGATCGCCCCGGATCCGCGGGTTTGTGGATTGGAATACGGAATACGGCGACTCTGCCGCGCGTTTGCATTCCCTGGTTGGATGGGCGTGTCCCATCGACGTCATTTCGAGATGGAGTTTCCTTATATGTTTGGTCGCAAGTCCCGCGGTGATGCGGACGCACAGCTCGCCGCCATCGGCCGTTCGCAGGCGATGATCGAATTCAACCTTGATGGGACGATCATCACGGCTAACAAGAATTTTCTCGACGCCCTCGGCTATCGGCTCGACGAAATCCAGGGCAAGCATCACTCGATATTCGTGCCGGCCGACCAGCGCGACAACGCCGAGTACAAGGCATTTTGGGCCGCACTGAACCGCGGCGAGTATCAGGCGCGCGAGTTCAAGCGGATCGCGAAGGGAGGCCGCGAGGTCTGGATCGAAGCATCCTACAACCCGGTGCTCGACGGCGACGGCAAGGCGGTGATGGTCGCCAAGATTGCGACCGACATCAGCGAGAAGAAGATCCGGAGCATGACGGACGCCTCGAAGATCGCCGCCAGCAGCCGCGCTCAGGCGGTCATAGAGTTCAGGCTCGACGGCACCATCGTCACCGCCAACGAGAATTTCTGCCAGGCGCTCGGCTATTCGCTCGCCGAGATCCAGGGCAAGCACCACAGCCTGTTCGTGGAACAGGCCGAGCGTGACAGCGCGTCCTATCGCGAGTTCTGGGCCAGGCTCAACCGCGGTGAATACCAGGCCGGCGAGTTCAAGCGCATCGGCAAGGGCGGCCATGAAGTCTGGATTCTCGCCTCCTACAATCCGCTGCTCGACGAGAACGGCAAGCCGTTCGGCGTCGTCAAGTTCGCGACCGACGTCACCGCGGAAAAGTTGAAAAATGCCGATCGCGCGGGCCAGATCGCGGCGATCGACAAGGCACAGGCCGTGATCGAATTCAACATGGACGGCACGATCATCACCGCCAACCCCAACTTCCTCGCCACGCTCGGTTATTCGCTGGCCGAGATCCAGGGCAAGCATCACAGCATGTTCGTCGATCCTGCGGAGCGGGACGGCGCCGAGTATCGCGAGTTCTGGGCCGCGCTCAACCGGGGCCAGTACCAGGCGGCCGAATACAAGCGGATCGGCAAGGGCGGCAGGGAGGTCTACATCCAGGCCTCCTACAACCCGATCCTCGATCTCAACGGCAAGCCGTTCAAGGTCGTTAAATACGCCACCGACACCACGCGGCAGGTGCTGGTCCGCATGGGCAACGAGCGTGTCCGCGGCATGATGGAATCGGTTGCGGCGGGCTCCGAGGAGCTCAACGCCTCGGTGCGGGAGATCTCCGAGGCGATGACCAAATCGCGCGAGACCGCGATGAGCGCCGTGGACCAGGTCGCTTCCGCCGATGCGCAGGCGCAGCGCCTGACCGAGGCGGCGCAGGCGATGAGCGGCATCATCGAGATGATCAACAGCATCACCGGGCAGATCAATCTGCTCGCGCTCAATGCCACGATCGAATCGGCACGCGCCGGCGAGGCCGGCCGCGGCTTCGCGGTGGTCGCTTCCGAAGTGAAGAGCCTCGCAGGTCAGGCGAGACAGGCGACCGACAAGATCGGCCAGGAGATCGGCAACCTCAACGGTATCTCCGGCGACGTCGTCAGTGCGCTCGGCTCGATCAAGCAGGCGATCAACAACGTCAGCGAATATGTGACGTCGACCGCTGCCGCCGTCGAGGAGCAGAGCACGGTGACGAACGAAATGTCGACCAGCATGCAGCGCGCGGCGGCGGAAGCTGCCGCGATCGCGGCGAGGGCGTAAGCCAAGCGCTCGGATGCGTAGGGTGGGTTAGCGCAGCGTAACCCACCTCTTTAGGTTCTGCGGTGACAGAATTGGTGGGTTACGCCGCGCGGACTGCGCTTCGCGCAGCCGCGGGGCTAACCCACCCTACGGCACCTTTCACTGCTTCGGCAGCTTGGCCTTCAACGCATACAACGCATCCAGCGCCTCGCGCGGCGACATCTCGTCCGGATGCAGCGCCTTCACCGCGTCTATCAACAGCTCGGCCTCGCTCGGCGGCACCGCTTCGGCGGCGGCGCGCGAGGGCACGGCGAACAGCGGCAGATCGTCGGCCAAAGCACGCGCAGTCTGGCCGCGGTCCTGGGCTTCGAGTTTGGCCAGCACCGATTTGGCGCGATTGATCACGGCCGGCGGCAGGCCGGCGAGTTTGGCGACCTGGATGCCGTAGGAGCGGTCAGCGGAGCCCGGCAGCACTTCGTGCAGGAACACGACATTGCCCTGCCATTCCTTGACACGTACCGTCGCGTTGAACATGCGCGGCAGCTTGGCCGAGAGCGCAGTCAGCTCGTGATAATGCGTCGCGAACAGCGTGCGGCAGCGGTTGCTCTCGTGCAGATGCTCGATCGCGGCCCAGGCGATCGAGAGACCGTCGAAGGTGGCGGTGCCGCGGCCGATCTCGTCGAGGATCACGAGCGCGCGCTCGCCGGCCTGGTTCAGGATCGCTGCGGTCTCGACCATCTCCACCATGAAGGTGGAGCGGCCGCGTGCGAGATCGTCGGCGGCGCCGACGCGCGAGAACAGGCGGTCGATGATGCCGATCCGCGCGCGCGTCGCCGGCACGAAACTTCCGATTTGAGCAAGAAGAGCAATCAGCGCGTTCTGTCGCAGGAAGGTCGACTTACCGGCCATGTTGGGGCCGGTGAGCAGCCAGAGCTGGCCGGACTTTTGCGCTGGCGTTGGCGAGAGATCGCAGGCATTGGCGATGAACGGCTCGCCATTGCGCTTGAGCGCCTGCTCGACCACGGGATGGCGGCCGGCTTCGATCGAAAAGCCGAGCGAGTCATCCACGTCCGGCCGCACATAATTGTCGTCGATCGCGAGTTTTGCGAGCGAGGTCGCGACGTCGAGCAGAGCAAAGGCGTGGGCCGCGGCGCGCAGATCGTCGCTGATATCGAGTGCCTTCGCGGAAAGGCGCTCGAAGATTTCGAGCTCGAGCCCGAGCGCGCGATCACCGGCATTGGCGATCTTGGCTTCGATCTCGCCCAGTTCGGAGGTGGTGAAGCGCACCTGGCCCGCCAGCGTCTGGCGATGGATGAAGGTCGCGTTCAGCGGCGCCGACATCAGCTTGTCGCCGTGCTGCGCGGTGACCTCGACGAAATAGCCGAGCACGTTGTTGTGGCGGATCTTGAGGCCCTTGACGCCGGTCTGGTCGGCGTAGCGGGCCTGCATCGAGGCCACGACCAAACGTGAGGCGTCGCGCAGGCTTCGCGTTTCGTCGAGCGCGGGCTCGTAGCCCTGGCGCACGAAGCCGCCGTCACGCTTGATCAGCGGCAGTTGATCGTCGAGGGCGCTGGCGAATTCCGCCGCGAGGTCTCGCGACGGCCTCTGCAGCGCCGCCATCACCGCGGCGATCTCGTGTGGCGGCTGGTCGAGTTCGGACAGCCGCGCCAGCACCTGGTCGGCGGCGATGATGCCGTCGCGCAGTCCCGCAAGGTCGCGCGGTCCGCCCCGGCCAACCGAAAGACGGGCCAGCGCCCGCGACATGTCGGGCGCGCCGCGCAAAATGCTGCGGATGTCTTCGCGGGCAGCCGAGTCCGCGACGAAGGCGCTGACGGCATCGAGCCGTCGCGCGATCGCCGGTGCGTCGGTCAGCGGCGCGGCCAGCCGCTGCGCCAGCAGGCGGGAGCCCGCCGAGGTCAAGGTGCAGTCGATGGCATCGAGCAGCGAGCCGCGGCGTTCGCCGGCGAGGGTCCGCGTCAGTTCGAGATTGGCGCGGGTGGCGGGATCGATCGCCATCGTCGCGCCGGAGGCCTCGCGCGCCGGCGGCGACAGCGGCGGATGCTTACCGACCTGGGTGCGGTCGACATAGGTGACGGCGGCGGCGGCAGCCGTGGCCTCTAACCGCGTCAGCTGCGCCAACCCGTCCATGGTCGCGACGGCGAAATAATCGCACAGGCGCTTTTCGGCGGTGGCGCCGTCGAAGACGTCGCGGGTCAGCGGCGTCACCGCCGGCAGCTCGCGCAAGGTCTGTCCGAGCTCGCTGTCGTTGTAGAGCGCGTCGGTGACGATGGCCTCGTTCGGGTTGATGCGCGCCAGCGTCGCGGCGAGCTCGCCGCTGGAGCATTCCATCACGGTGAATTCGGCAGTCGAGATGTCGATCCAGGCAAGCCCGAAGCGGTCACCGCCACCGGAGGCGCGGGCGCGCGCGATCGCCAGCAGGTAATTGTTGGCGCGCGCGTCGAGCAGCGTGTCTTCGGTCAACGTGCCCGGCGTGACCAGCCGCACTACGCCGCGGCGGACCACGCTCTTGTTGCCGCGGGCCTTGGCGGCGGCCGGGTCCTCGGTCTGCTCGCATACCGCGACCCGGTGCCCGGCCATGATCAAGCGATGCAGATAATCCTCGGAGCGCTCGACCGGCACGCCGCACATCGGGATGTCGGCGCCCTGATGCTTGCCGCGCTTGGTCAGCACGATGCCGAGCGTTTTCGATGCGATCTCGGCGTCCTCGAAGAACAGCTCGTAGAAATCGCCCATCCGGTAGAACAGCAGCAGGCCCTGATGCGCCGCCTTGATTTCAAGGTACTGTTCCATCATCGGCGTGACACGCGCGATGGCCTCCGCCGGCGGTGCGGGTACGTCGTCGGGGGGCGGGACAGGGATCGGCTGTTGCATGGTCATGGGCGGCGCAACCTACAAAATTTCACCTCGCGCTCCTATCGGTTTGGCCGGGAAGGGGAGGTTTTCCACGTTGTCCGCAGCGCGGCATGCGCCGGCGGCGTGCGGGCCCTTCGGAACGCGCGCGAAACCGTCAATTGACCTGCCGCGGGCGCCCTCCTAAAACTCCGGCGACATTGAAGAATTTGGGCCGGATCGCGGCAATCAGGGAGAACAACGATGCGTGACGTCTTTATCTGCGATGCCGTGCGGACCCCGATCGGCCGTTTCGGCGGCTCACTCGCCAAGGTGCGCGCCGACGACCTCGCGGCGGCCCCGATCAAGGCGCTGATGGCCAAGCATCCCAATCTCGATTGGGCGCAGGTGGACGAAGTCTTCTTCGGCTGTGCCAACCAGGCCGGCGAGGACAACCGCAACGTCGCGCGCATGGCGCTGCTGCTGGCGGGTCTGCCGGATTCGGTTCCCGGCCAGACCCTGAACAGGCTCTGCGCCTCCGGCCTCGATGCGGTCGGTGCTGCCGGCCGCGCCATCCGCTCCGGCGAGATCGAGCTTGCGATTGCCGGCGGCGTCGAATCCATGACCCGCGCACCCTTCGTGATGGGCAAAGCGCAGGAAGCGTTCTCACGCTCCGCAGAGATCTACGACACCACGATCGGCTGGCGCTTCATCAATCCGCTGCTCAAGGCGCAATACGGCGTCGACGCGATGCCGGAGACCGGCGAGAACGTCGCCGAGGAATTCCAGGTCTCGCGCGCCGACCAGGACGCTTTCGCGATCCGCTCGCAGCAGCGTGCCGGCGCTGCGATTGCAGCTGGCTATTTCGCCGAGGAAATCACGCCGATCGTCATTCCCGGCGGCAAGGCCGGCCCCATCACGATCGACAAGGACGAGCATCCCCGTCCCGAAACCACGCTCGAAGCCCTGGCAAAACTGAAGCCGATCGTGCGCAACCCCGGCACGGTCACCGCCGGCAATGCCTCGGGCGTCAATGATGGCGCTGCGGCGATGATCCTCGCATCCGAAGCCGCCGTGAAGAAGCATGGCCTGACGCCGCGTGCGCGCATCCTCGGCCTCGCCTCGGCCGGTGTGCCGCCGCGCATCATGGGCATTGGCCCGGTGCCGGCGACCCGCAAGCTGATGGAGCGGCTGGGCAAGAAGATCAGTGATTTCGACCTGATCGAGCTCAACGAGGCCTTCGCCTCGCAGGGCATCGCCTGCATGCGCCAGCTCGGCGTCGCCGACGATGCCGACTTCGTCAATCCGCACGGCGGCGCCATCGCGCTCGGCCATCCCCTCGGCATGAGCGGCGCGCGCCTTGCGCTCACCGCCGTCCACGGCATGGAAAAGCGCGGCGGCAAGCTTGCGCTGGCCACCATGTGCGTCGGCGTCGGCCAGGGCGTTGCGGTTGCGATCGAGAAGCTGAATTAAGCTTCCTCCTCCTCTCCCCGTTCGCGGGGAGAGGACCTTCAGGGACCATTCCCTCATGATCGAGCGCGAGCAGGATGTCACGGCCGCGGCTTTGGCGGTGATGGAGCGGACCTCCGATCCGCGGATGCGGCAGATCATGATCTCGCTGGTCAAGCACCTGCACGGCTTCGTCCGCGACGTGCGCCTGACCGAGAAGGAGTTTCGCGACGCCACGGCGATCGTGGCCGAGCTCGGCAAGCTGACCACCGACACGCATAACGAAGTCGTGCTGATGGCCGGCTCGCTCGGGGTCTCGCCCCTGGTGTGCCTCCTGAATAACGGCGATCAAGGCAACACGGAAACCGATCAGTCGCTGCTCGGACCGTTCTGGCGGTTGAACTCGCCGCGGGTCGAGAATGGCGGATCGATCGTGCGCTCGGAGACCCCGGGTGCGCCGCTGTTCGTCAATGGCCGCGTCGTCGACAAGGACGGCCGTCCGGTCGCGGGCGCGGAGATCGATGTCTGGCACGCCTCGCCCGTCGGGCTCTACGAGAACCAGGACCCCGAGCAGGCCGACATGAACCTGCGCGGAAAATTCACGACCGACCAGGATGGGCACTTCGCCTTTCGTTCGGTGATGATGATCGGCTATCCCATTCCAACCGATGGTGTGGTCGGCCGCCTTCTGAAGGCACAGGGCCGGCATCCTTATCGTCCGGCGCATCTGCACGCCCTGATCTTCAAGCCCGGATTCAAGGTGCTGATCTCGCAGGTCTACGACCCCAACGATCCCCATATCGACAGCGACGTGCAGTTCGGCGTGACGCAAGCGCTGATTGGCAAGTTCCGGCGCCACGACGTGCCGCATCCGGCCGCGCCCGATGCCGCAACGCCCTGGTATTCGCTCCACCACACCTACCGTCTCGAGCCCGGTGAGGCCGTGCTGCCGCGGCCGCCGATCAAATAGGGCGCCTCTGCCGGACGCAGGCCACGCCCTTCGAAACCCGCTTCCCTAGATTAGTTATATTCTATAATGATCGGGGAAAGCGTTGTCCGGCCGGACCGAAAATGGCCGGGGAGGAGTTCGCCCATGACATTCATCTATCCCCCTGACAGCAACAAGGCGCATCCGCTGCCGCTGTCGCCCGAATACAAGAGCTCGATCAAGCGCGCGCCGAACAAGCCACTGATTCCGATGCGCCACACGCTGTCGGAATTGACCGGTCCGGTTTACGGCCACGAGACCGTGCGCGAGGGCGACAGCGATCTCACCACCCAGCATAGCGGCGAGCCGATCGGCGAGCGCATCATCGTGCACGGCCATGTCCGCGACGAGGACGGCCGTGGCGTGCCGAACTCGCTGGTCGAGATCTGGCAGGCCAATGCCTGCGGCCGTTACGTCCATGTCCGCGATCAGCATCCGGCGCCGCTCGATCCGAATTTCACCGGCGCGGGCCGCACCGTGAGCGATGCTGCCGGCTACTATCGTTTTGTGACGATCAAGCCCGGTGCCTACCCCTGGGGCAACCACCACAACGCCTGGCGTCCGGCGCACATCCATCTCTCCGTGTTCGGCCATTCCTTCGTCACGCGTCTGGTGACGCAGATGTACTTCCCGGCAGACCCGCTGTTTCCGTTCGACCCGATCTTCAATTCGGTGCCGGACGAGAAGGCGCGGGCGCGGATGGTCTCGTCGTTCGACCTCGAGAACACGAAGCCCGAATGGGCGCTTTGCTATCGCTTTGACATCGTGCTGCGCGGCGAGAACGCCACGCCCATGGAGAACCACTAACGTGCAGGATTCTGTGAAGCCCGACGGGATCACCCCATCGCAGACGGTCGGTCCGTTCTTCAAATACGGCATGACGCCGACCGGCGAATACGCCTGGAACGACGCGTTCACCAGTTCGACGCTGACGCCTGACGTCTCCGGCGATCGCGTCCGCATCGAAGGCCGGGTGTTCGACGGCGACGGTGCCACGGTGCCTGACGCCATGCTGGAGATCTGGCAGGCCGATGCGCAGGGGCGCTACGCCGATCCGCAGGACAAGCGCGCGCTGCCCAATGCCAGCTTCCGCGGCTTTGCCCGCTGCGGCACCGACAAGGACGGCAATTATTCGTTCGACACCATCAAGCCGGGCGCGGTGCCCGATCCCGACGGCAAGCCGCAGGCGCCGCACATCGTGCTCGCGGTGTTCGCGCGCGGCATGCTGCGGCATCTCTATACCCGCATCTATTTCAGCGATGAGGCCGGCAACGCGGCCGACCCGGTGCTGGCCCTGGTGCCGGCCGACCGCCGCGCTACGCTGACCGCGGTACGTGACGCCGGCAAGCCGGTTTACCGGCTCGACCTGCGGCTCCAGGGCGATAACGAGACGGTGTTCTTCGACGTATGAGGATCAGGGGTGCCGGCGATATCAGGTCGCAGGCACCCGTTTCTCACCGAGCGCATCGCTGACCGGGACAGCACCGCATGTCCCGTATTTATCCGGTGGCATTGCGCTGCAATTTCCGCGCGAAGAAAGTCCGTGTTTACCGCAGTCCTTTAGGCTTCGTTTCGATTCGGCGCCGCCTATCGGATTGTCCCATGAAAATTCGTCTCTCGCTGTCTTCGGCGATCATTGCTTTCGGCATCGCTCTCGCCATCGGTTTTACGGCCGTGGTCTCGACCAGCCTTTACGCCCTGCGCGAGCTCAAGGTCGGCGGACCGCTTTATTCCGACATCAAGCTCGGCAACGACCTGATCGCGGACATCCTGCCGCCGCCGGAATATGTCATCGAGGCCTACCTCGAAGCCACCCTCGCCATGCGCGAGCCGGACCAGCTGGCTGCCCATGGCGAACGCCTGGTGCAGCTCCGCAAGGATTACGACGAGCGCAAGGCGTTCTGGGTCACGTCCAGCCTGACCGCCGATCTGAAGACGGCGCTGGTATCGAAATCCGACGCCGAGGTGCAGAAATTCTGGAAGCTCCTGTCCGACCAGCTCCTTCCGGCGTTGAAGGGCAAGGACATGGCAAGCGCCGAACGCGCCTATGCGCAGGTCAAGGACGCCTACACCGCACATCGCGCGGTCATCGACAGCATCGTCGAAAGCGCCAACAAGCAGAATGCCGACATGGAGAAGCTGGCGGCCGAGCGCGACAGCGCCATGCTCTACATTCTGCTCGGCGTCTCCGCGGCCGTGCTGGCCTTCATCGCCGCCGGCCTGCTCGGCGTTGCGCTTGGCGTGGTGCGCCCGATCGTGCGCATGACGGATACGATGCAGAAGCTCGCGACCGGCGATCTCGCCGCCGACATCCCCTTCGCCCATCGGCGGGACGAGGTCGGTTCGATGGCGAGCGCGCTCGAGGTGTTCAAGCAGGGGGCGATCGAGAATTCGCGCCTGCGCGAGGAACAGTTGCGCAAGGATCAGGAGGCCGCGACTGCCAAGCGCGGCGCTCTGCACCAGATGGCCGAGACCGTCGAGCGTGAGACCGGCCGCTCCGTCGATTCCGCGAGCATGGCAAGCCAGGGCGTCGAACGGGCCGCCTCCAGCCTGTCCGAGATCGCCCGGTCACTGTCCGCGGAGTCGCAGGCGGTAGCCTCGGCATCCACCCAGGCGCTGGGCAGCTCGCAGACCGTCTCGGCCGCGGCCGACGAACTCAGCGCCTCGATCCGGGACATCGCGACGCAGGTGGCGCGGACCAGTACCGTCACCAAATCGGCGGTCGCAGGCCGCGAGCAGGCGCGTTCGACCATCCAGGCGCTGGCGGGTGCGGTGAAGAAGATCGCCGAGGTTTCCGACCTGATCGGCGGCATCGCCGGCCAGACCAACCTGCTGGCGCTCAATGCCACGATCGAGGCGGCGCGCGCAGGCGAGGCCGGCCGCGGTTTCGCGGTGGTTGCCGCCGAAGTGAAATCCCTCTCCGACCAGACCGCCAAATCCACCGAGGAGATCACACGGCTGATTGCCGAGGTTCAGGCCTCGACGCAGGCCGCGGTCGATGCCGTCGAGACGATGGGAGGTCACATCGCCGAGATCGACGGTGTGGCGACCTCGGTTGCCGCCGCGATGGGACAACAGGACGCCGCAACGCGGGAGATCGCGCGGTCGATATCCGAATCGGCTTCTGCTGCGAAGGAAGTCTCGGCCAAGATCGGCAATGTCAGCCGCGATGCCGCCTCGGTCGATGAGCGCGCCACCGAGGTGAGGCAGGCGATCGCGGGCATGGCGGCCAATCTGGAATCGCTGCGGTCGGTCGTGGTCCGGACCGTGCGTGACTCAACCGCGGCGGCCTGAAACGCGACATCAGGCCGGCGGCTGGTGCGTGGAGTTGTGATCGTGCAGTATGGCGCGGGACAGGGGCATCGTGAATGTCATGACACCTCCACAACTGCCTGGGGTCGTTGAGCCCGCCCGATTGACGGCTGCGCTACGCCGGAGCGGCGTGCTGGACGCCGGCGCGGTACGCGAGGTGAAGGTGCTGCACCAGCGCGACACCCTCGTGTCGCATATCGCCCGGCTCGGCCTGCGCTATGTCGGGGAGTCCACGGGCGCACCGCAGACGCTGATCCTGAAGACGGCCCATGCGGCCTACGCAAAGACGCTCGCGCATGGTGGGAGGCATGAGGTGGCCTTCTACACCGGGCTCGCGCCGAAAATGCCGCCGGGGCTGGTGCCGCGCTGCTTCGACGGGCACTTCGATGAGGAGAGCCTTGCCTGGCATCTCCTGCTCGAGGATCTCACCGACAGCCACGAGATCTCGACGCAATGGCCACTGCCGCCGTCGCGCGAGCAAGCGATGGCGATCGTCACGACACTCGCAGGCTGGCACGCGGCCTGGTGGGATCATCCCGACCTTGGCGAGGCCGTCGGGACCTGGGTGAGCGCCGACGATAGCGCGCAGCATATGGAGACCTTCGCCGGTCACTACGACCGTTTTGCCGATCTGCTCGGCGATCGTCTCAGCGAGGAGCGCCGCATCCTCTATCGCCGCCTCATCGATCAGTCGGCCCGACTGTCCGAGCGCTATCATTCACGGCGCCATCTCAGCATCACTCATGGCGACGCGCATATCTGGAATTTCATGCTGCCGCGGGCGGGCGTCGCCGACACCGTGCGCATCTTCGACTTCGACCAATGGCGGATCAACGTGCCGACCGGCGACCTCGCTTATATGATGGCCGTGCAATGGTATCCGGAGCGACGGCAGGCACTCGAGCGCGCCCTGCTCAACCGCTATCATGAGACGCTGATCGCACACGGTGTGGTCGGCTACACGCGCGGCGCGCTCGACCAGGATTATCGCAGGTCGGTGCTCTGGCACATCACCAAGCCGGTCTGGCAATGGAGCGTGAACATCCCGCCGCTGATCTGGTGGAATAATCTGGAGCGGGTGATGATGGCGGTCGAGGATCTCGGCTGCGAGGAGTTGTTGTAGAAGCTGGTGGAGCGCGATGGCGCTTCAACAACCTCGATGTCGTCCCCGCGGAGGCGGGGACCCATAACCACAGGGAAAGGTTGTGGAGCGAGCTGGTGACTCCGAGTTTTCGTAAAGCTGTTGCTGCGGCGTATGGGTCCCGGATCTGCGCTTCGCTGGTCCGGGACGACGACGGAGTATGAGGGTCCGCCGCGTTGTTCGGCCTACTCCATCACCGCATGTTCCGGCCCCGCTGCCTGCTTCCTCAGCGTGGCCTTGGTCGAGCCGATCATCAGCGCCAGCGGAATGGTGCAGAGGATGAAGATCATCACCAGCATGTAATCGTGCGCGAACGCGATGATCTGGGCCTGCACATTGACCATCCGGTCGGCCATGGCGCGGCCGGCGTCGGTGGAGAGGTTGATCATGCCGCTCACATTCGGCATCTGGAGCGCGTGGTTGAACGGGTTGATGTACTCCGACAGGATTGCGTAGGTCTTGCGCGTGCCCTGGGTCAGCTCGGCGACGACGATGGAGATGCCGACCGAGCTTGCCACGTTGCGCATCAGCGTCAGCATCGAGGTGCCGTCGGTGCGCAGGTGGTTCGGCAGTGTCAGGAACGCCACCGTCGAGAGCGGCACGAAGACGAGGCCGAAGCCGAAGCCCTGGATGACGCTGACGATGACGATCTCCGGCACCTGGGTCTGGTCGGTCCAGCCGGTCATCTGGAACAGCGAGGCCGCCGTCAGCGTCAGGCCGGCAATGATCAGCGTGCGCGCCTCGATCCAGCGCATGATGCGGCCGACCATCATCATCGCGAAGAAGGTGCCGAAGCCGCGGCTTGCGAGCAGGCCGCCGGCGGTCATGATGGGATAGCCGATGACGTTCTGAAGATAGGGTGAGGCCAGCGCCATGGTCGAGTACAGCACGAGGCCCATCACCGTCATGAAGATGCAGCCGGTGAGGAAGTTGCGATCCTTGAACAGCGCGAACTGGATGAAGGGACGCGAGGTCGTGAAGGAGTGGGCGAAGAAATAATAGAAGGCGACGCCGGAGATCACGAACTCGGTCACGATCTCGACCGACTCGAACCAGTCGAGCTGCTCGCCGCGGTCGAGTGCGAGCTGGAGCGCGCCGATCCCGACCGCCAGCGCGGCAAAGCCGAACCAGTCGAATTTCAGGCTGAGATTCTTGTCGGTCTCGTCCAGGAAGACGGCGAGCCCGAGGACGGTGATCGCGCCGAACGGCAGGTTGACGAAGAACACCCAGTGCCAGGAATAGCTCTCGGTCAGCCAGGCGCCCAGCGACGGGCCCATGATCGGGCCCATCATCACGCCCATGCCCCAGATCGACATCGCGGTGGCGCGTTCCTGCAGCGTGTAGTAGTCGAGCATGACCGACTGCGACAGCGGCACCAATGCTGCGCCGAACACGCCCTGCAGCAGGCGGAACAGCACCATCTGGTTGATGTCCTGCGCAAGTCCGCACAGCACGGACGCGAACGTGAAGCCGGCCGCGCAGGCGATGAAGATGCGCTTGCGGCCAAAGCGGTTGGAGATCCAGCCCACGGGCGCCGTCATGATCGCGGCGGCGACGATGTAGGACGTCAGCACCCAGTTGATCTGGTCCTGCGAGGCCGACAGCGTGCCCTGCATGTAGGGCAGCGCGACGTTGGCGATGGTGGTGTCCAGCGCCTGCATGATGGTCGCGGTCATGGCGCAGATCGTCACCATGTTCCGGCGCAGGCCGGGGACCATCAGGCTGGCGTTGGGACCGGACATCGGATCAGTCCTTGTCCTGATCCTGGCTCGCGGTCGCCGACAGGCCGAGCAGGCCAGCGAGCGAGCGCTTGTGGCCGGTGTCGATGGTGGCGTAGACGCTCATGCCCGCCTTCAGCTTCCGAACGTATTTGTCGGTCTCGTCGAAATAGATGCGGATCGGCACGCGCTGCACCACCTTGACGAAATTGCCGGTGGCGTTCTGCGGCGGCAGGATCGCGAATTGCGCGCCAGTGCCGGGCGAGAGCGAGCCGATCTTGCCCTTGAAGACATGGTTCGGGAACGCGTCGACCTCGAGCGTGACGGGCTGTCCTTCGGTGACGTGGGTGAGGTCGCTTTCCTTCGGATTGGCGTCGACCCAGGGATGGGCGACGTCGATGATGGAAAACACCGGCATGCCGGCGGTGACGAAGCGGCCGAGCTGAATCTGCTCGACCTGGGTGGCCACGCCGCCCATCGGGGCGCGCAACACGGTGTGGTCCAGGTTGCGCTCGGCAGTGTCGAGCTTGGCCTTCGCCTGCGCGTAAGGCGGGAATTTCTCGCGCGGCAAATCCGCATCGCCGAGCAATTGCGTCTTGGCATTGGAAAGCTGTTGCTTGACGAACTGGGCCTGCGCGCCCGCCGTGACATAGGCCGTGGAGGCGTTGTCGAGGTCGAGCTGCGAACCGAAATTGTTCTTCACCAGCGCCTGCTTGCGTTCGACGTCGCGCTGCTTCAGGTCCATGCCCTGCTGGGCAAGGTCCGCCATCTGGCCGTAGATCTTGATGTTGGCGCGGAGATTGTCATAGGTCGTCTGCGCCTGCATCAGCTGCGCCCGAGCCTCGTCCACCGCGAGGCGGAACGGCACGGGATCGATCTCGAACAGCTCGTCGCCCTGCTTGACGACCTGGCCTTCTTTCACGACGACCTTCTCGATCTTGCCGGAAATGTCGGGCGTCACCAGCACCTTCTGCGCGCCGACAAAGGCGTCGTCGGTGCCGACATAGCGGCCGCCGTTGAGATAGAAGGTCACGCCGCCGACGGCGACAACGAGGGGCAGCACGACCATCAGCAGGAAGCGGCGATAGCGCCGCAGACCCGCGACGAAGCGGCGGCGCGGGTCGGTGCGGGCCTTCTTGGTGGGCTTGCCGCTGTCGCTCTTCTGCTCGGGCTGGAATTTGAGGACTTGATCAGCCATAGCGCTGTTCCTTCCGTGCCTGCTCCGCTCCGGATGTCTGGATCGCGTTACGCACGTTTTCCTTGATGGATTCGAGTTGGGTGAGCAGACGGTGAGCATCCGCCGGACTGATGCCGTCGAGCGCGTTCGCCGTGAGCTCCGACTTCAGGCCGCTCATCTTGCCGAGCAAGGTGCGGCCGGCCTTCTTGAGGTAAAGCCGCTTGACCCGGCGGTCCGAGGCGTCGCTGCGGCGCTCGATCCAGTCGCTGTCGCAGAGCTTGTCGATCAGCCGGGTCAGTGTGATCGGCTGCATCTCCAGGAGCTCGGCGAGTTCCGACTGCTTCATGCCTTCGCTGCGCTCGACCTTGGCCAGCACCGCCCATTGCGCGCGGGTGATGCCGAAGCGCGATGCCTCCTTGTCGGCGTAGACGCGGAGCAGGCGGTAGAGCTCACCGAGCGTGAACAGGAAGTTTTGGTCGACGGACCCGCGGGTCATAAGCTTGGTCTCCAATAAGCTCGCATATAATAAGCAAGCTTATGATTATTTCACGGCGGGGTAACGCGGTGCTGTCCCGCAGCAAGAGCATGGCTGGCAGCCGGTCGCTGGTGGCGCTTTGGGTTCCACCGCCGAAATGCTAGAAGGCAGGCCAAATGACCCTCGCAAAGCCGGCCTTTCCCGCGCCTGACCACGATCACGGCCGCTGCACCGCGGACGCGCTGTCGCATGCGGAAGCGGTTTGCGCGCAGCGGGCGCAGAAATTCACGCCGATCCGCCGTCAGGTGCTGGGGGCGCTGCTCTCCAGCCATAAGCCGCTCGGCGCCTATGAGATCATCGACGAGCTGGCCAAGTCGATGCCGCGGCCGGCGCCGATCACGGTCTATCGCGCTCTCGATTTCTTGATGGCCAACGGCCTCGTGCACCGCATCGAAAGCCGCAACGCCTATCTCGCCTGCGCTGCCCACGACCATGATGCGACTTCGGCGGTGGCGTTCCTGATCTGCGAGCGCTGTGGTCTGGTCGGCGAGATCTCGTCGGCGTCCTTCGCCAAGGACCTCAACGCCGCGGCGCGCGCGTCAGGCTTTGCGCCAAAGCTGTCCGTGGTGGAGATCACGGGCGTCTGCACCCATTGTCAGAAGAGTTCTTGAAGCAACAACGGCACAAAGCCGGTATCCGGGAAGACATGTCCTTAACCCAAGCCAACCCGTCCGCCGGTCGCCCCCTCAGTGCCGGCGCCATCGCTCTCATGCTCATGCTGTGTCTGACCTGGGCCTTCAACCAGATCGCCGTGAAGCTGGTGCTGCCCGATATCCCGCCGATGCTCCAGGCGATGTTTCGCTCGATGGGCGCGCTGCCGGTGTTGTTCATCATCGGCAGCCTGCGCGGCGTGAAATTTTTCGAGCGCGACGGCACGTGGAAGCCGGGCCTGATCGCGGGGCTGATGTTCGGCATCGAGTTCGTGCTGATCTTCCAGGGCCTGCGCCTGACCTCGGCCTCGCGTGCGGTGGTGTTTCTCTACACCGCACCGTTTTTCGTTGCGCTCGGCTCCTACCAGGTGCTTGGCGAGCGCCTTGGCAGCACGCAATGGCTGGGCCTGGCGGTGAGCTTTGCCGGCGTCGCGCTGGCGATCGGCGTGCCGCAGGCCAATGTCGACTCGTCCGTCCTGCTCGGCGATCTCCTGATTGTGCTTGGCGCGTCGCTGTGGGCCGCGACCACGCTGGTCGCCAAGGGCACGCGGCTGCGCTTCGCCGCGCCGGAGAAGGCGCTGGGCTATCAGGTTGCCACCTCGATCCCGATCCTGGGCGCCGCGGCGTATCTGTTCGGCGAGACCATCACCCACACGCCGTCGCCGCTGTCGCTCGGCCTCATGGCCTTCCAGGCGATCTGGGTGGTTGGAACCACGTTCACGCTTTGGTTCGCGCTGGTGAAGGCTTATTCGGCCAGCAAATTGTCGGCTTTTACCTTCATCACCCCTTTGTTTGGCGTGGTGGGTAGCTATTTCATCATGCACGATCACCTGAGCCTGGCCTTTGGGGCGGCAGCCGTCCTTGTAATTGCTGGGCTTTTTCTGGTTAACCGTCCCAGCCAAACGGCTGCGGCGCCGCGCGATGCATTGCTGAACGTCACCAAAACCTGATATTTGGACCCCATGAACAAGTTCGAAAACCCTCTCGATTCCGATGTCGCGGGCCCGGCGCCCCGGCACCAGACCACCCAGGTGAAGGTTGGCGACGTCGCCGTCGGCGGCGGCGCGCCGATCGTCGTGCAGTCGATGACCAACACCGACACTGCCGATATCGACGGCACCATCGCCCAGGTCGCAGCGCTCGCGCGCGCCGGCTCCGAAATGGTCCGCATCACGGTCGACCGCGAGGAGGCCGCCGCCGCCGTTCCGCACATCCGCGACGGCCTGGCCAAGCTCGGTCTCACCACGCCGCTGATCGGCGACTTCCACTATATCGGCCACAAGCTGCTCGCGGCCTATCCGGCCTGCGCCGAAGCGCTCGCCAAGTACCGCATCAATCCGGGCAATGTCGGTTTCAAGGACAAGCGCGATACCCAGTTCGGCGACATCATCGAGATCGCGAACAAGAACAACAAGCCGGTGCGCATCGGCGCCAATTGGGGCTCGCTCGACCAGGAGCTGCTGACCAGGCTGATGGACGAGAACACCGCCTCGCCCAATCCGCGCGATGCGCGCGCGGTCATGCGCGAAGCCATGGTGCAGTCGGCGCTGCTCTCGGCTGCGCGTGCCGAAGAGCTCGGCATGCCCAAGAACCGCATCATCCTGTCGGCCAAGGTCTCGGCGGTGCAGGATCTGATCGCGGTCTACGAGGTTCTCGCCAGCCGTTCCGATTACGCCATTCATCTCGGCCTCACCGAGGCCGGCATGGGCACCAAGGGCATCGTGGCCTCCTCCGCCGCGCTCGGCATTCTCTTGCAGCAGGGCATCGGCGACACCATCCGCATCTCGCTGACGCCCGAGCCCGGCGGCGACCGCACCCGCGAGGTGCAGGTCGGTCAGGAGCTGTTGCAGACGATGGGCTTCCGCACCTTCGTGCCGCTGGTTGCGGCCTGTCCCGGCTGCGGCCGTACCACCTCGACCACGTTCCAGGAGCTGGCCCAATCGATCCAGGGTTTCATCCGTGACGAGATGCCGACCTGGAAGACGAAATTTCCCGGCGTCGAAGAGCTCAACGTCGCGGTGATGGGCTGCATCGTCAACGGCCCCGGCGAATCCAAGCACGCCAATATCGGCATCTCCTTGCCCGGCACCGGCGAAGCGCCTGCTGCGCCTGTTTTCGTCGACGGCAAGAAGTTCCGCACGCTGCGCGGCCCGACCATTTCGGCCGACTTCAAGGCGCTGGTGATCGACTATATCGAGCAGCGCTACGGCCAGGGCGCCAAGGTCCCGGTGACCGCGGCGGAGTGATTTCACTCCGCTTGCTCCCCGCATTCCGCTGTCGTCCCCGCGAAGGCGGGGACCCATAACCACAAGGAGTGGTTATGGCGCGAGCTAGTCGTTACGAGTCTTCGCTAAATTCAATCCTGTGGTTATGGGTCCCGGGCTCGCGCTTTGCGCGCCCCGGGACGACGGCTGTGTTTGCGGTCCAGATTGCGTATCTGTCAACGTGCGCTACCATGGCTCCAATCAACAATGATTGGGAGCAGCACCCATGAGCTCACTCGCCGGCAAGCAGGGCCCGCGCTATCGCCATACCGCCGAAGACGGCGCGCCATACGAGACCATCGCGGTCGAAAAGCTCACCCCGATCATCGGCGCGGAAATCTCCGGCGTCGATATCGGCAGGCTCGTCTCGGACGACACCCGCTCCAACCGGCAGATGGACGAGATCCATCGCGCGCTGGCCGAAAATCTCGTCATCTTCTTCCGCGGCCAGGAGATCACGCCGAAGCAGCACCTCGCCTTCGGCCGCAAGTTCGGCGACCTGCATTTTCATCCCGCCGCGCCCCACGAGGACGAAGATCCGGCGCTGATGAAGATCTATGCCGACAAGAACTCGCCGCGCGCCAACGGCGAGGGCTGGCATTCGGACGTCTCGTGCGACCTCGAGCCGCCGATGGGCTCGATCCTCTACATCAAGCAGTGCCCGCCGCGCGGCGGTGACACGCTGTTCGCCAATATGTACGCCGCCTACGAAGCGCTGTCGGATCGGATGAAGACCTATCTCGACGGTCTCACCGCGTTGCATGACGGCGAGCCGATCTATCGCGGCCTCTATGCGAACTACGGCGTCGCGGATCGTCCGTCCTATCCGAGCGCCGAACATCCGGTGGTGCGCACGCATCCGGTCACGGGCAAGAAGGCGCTCTACGTCAACCGCGGCTTCACCCGCCACATCAACGGCGTGCCGCGCGACGAGAGTGATGCCATGCTCGCCTATCTCTACCAGCACGCCGAGAACCCGCTATTCCAGTGCCGCTTCCGCTGGACCGAGAACGCCATCGCCTTCTGGGACAACCGCTGCACCCAGCACCGCGCGATGTGGGACTACTGGCCGCATACGCGCTCGGGCACGCGGGTGACGGTGAAGGGGGAACGGCCGGTGTGAGCAAGCCGTGGCGCACCATCGCCGGTGTCGTTGTTTCGCTCGTCCTGCTTTTGCCCTCGTCAGTTGACCCTGGCCAGGCGGCCGGCACGCGGAAAGCTGCCAAGGCGAAACCGAGGGCGTCCACACCGGAGAAATGCGAGCCACGAAAATTCCGCGTCGTCGTGGATGTCGGACATACGCCTGACTCCTACGGCGCGTTGAGCGCGCGCAACGATCCGGAATTCGGCTTCAACTTCGTTCTCGCAAGACTTGTCGCAGCAAAACTCAAGTCCGAAGGCTTTGCCGCAACCCGCCTGCTGGTCACGGACGGCAAGGCGCGGCCGAGTCTCTTCAGGCGCGTCAGTGCCGCCAATGACGGCCGGGCCGACCTCTTCCTGTCGATCCATCACGATTCGGTACCGGACAAATTGCTCGAGACCTGGGAGTTCGATGGCTCGAAGAGCTATTTCAGTGACCGCTTTTCCGGTCACTCGTTGTTCGTGTCACAGCAGAATCCTCACTTCACCACCAGCCTGACGCTGGCGCGGATGATCGGCAGGCAGTTGAAGGAGCAAGGCCTGCATTACGCCAGACAATACACAATGCCGGTGATGGGCCGCTACCGGCGTCAATTGCTCGACAAGGATGTGGGCGTCTACCGTTATGACGGGCTCGTCGTGCTGTCGCGGACGAGGAGCGCCGCGGTGCTGCTCGAGGCCGGCTCGATCATCAACCGCGACGAGGAGATGGTGATGAATTCCGGGGAACGGCAGGAGATGATTGCGGGGGCTGTCGCAGCGGCGGTGGGAGAGTATTGCGAGAGGCGATAGTTGCCCCAACCGCTCGCAATGACGAGGAAGCTATAGCGGTCCTGCCCGATACTCCCTGTTCGCCAGGCTCGCTTCCTCCAGATCCAGATCGCGCTCGATCCGACGCCTCGTCTCGTCGGTGATCTGGCCGTCGCGCAGGAGGTCATGGATGAACTTGCGCTCGGCGTCGATCAGGTTGCGGGTCAGCGCGGTGCCGGCGGCGGAGACGTCGTGGTGCGTGGGATCGAGCGAGTTAGGCAGCTGGTTGACGCGGATCTCGTGGCGCGCGCGCAGCAGCCGCATCACCTCGTCGGAGACTTCCTTTTCGGAAGTCAATGCGTCGAGCGATTTCAGCGCGGCGTCGAGGGCCTGGCGGCGTGCGGCAATCTCGGCCTCGTGCTCGGCGACATGCTCGTTGCGGCCGGCCTCGGCGACGCCGAGCCAGCGCACGATGGGCGGCAGCGTCAGGCCGACGCCGATCAGCGTGACGAAGATGACGCCGAAGGCGACGAACAGGATCAGGTCGCGATAGGGGAACGCCTCGCCACCCGGCAGCGTGAATGGCAGCGCCAGTGCGGCTGCGAGCGACACGGCGCCGCGAACGCCGGTGAAGGCGAGCACGAACGGCCATTGCCATGGCGGCGATGGATCGCGCTCGCGCAGCGACTTGCTGAAAATTCGCGGCAGATAGGTCGCGGGATAGAGCCATGCGAAACGCGCGATGACGATGATCGTCAGGACCAATGCGGTCGCGATCAAGATGTCGTCGAGCGGGAACGCCTTCGATTTCTCGTAGAGCGCCCGCAGCTGGAAGCCGGTCAGCAGGAACAGCAGGCCCTCGATCATGTAGATGATAAGGTCCCAGAAGAAGATCCCCTGCAGGCGCGTCGAAGCTGAGATCAGCAGCGGCCCGTTCCAGCTGACATAGAGGCCGCACGCCACCGTCGCAATCACGCCGGAGCCGCCGACATGCTCGGGCAGCCAGTAGGAAACGTATGGCGTGATCAGCGACAGCGTCAGCTCGACCTGCGGATCCCTGGACCATTTACGGGCGCGAAGCGAGAGCCAGCCGACGCCGATGCCGAAGGCGATTTCGCCGGCGACGATCAGGGAGAACTCGCCGGCCGCTAATGGCAGCGAGAAATGGCCGACGCTGATGGCGGCGAGCGCGAAGCGGTAGAGGATCAGTGCCGTGGCATCGTTGGCGAGCCCTTCGCCTTCGAGGATGACCACGAGCCGGCGCGGCAAGTTCAGCCGTCGCGCGATCGCGAGCGGCGCCACCACGTCGGGCGGCGCGACGATGGCTCCGAGCAGGAAGCCGACGGTCCAGGGCAGGCCGATCAGATAATGTGTGGCGGTTGCCACGAGCGCTGCGGTGAAGATCACCGCGCCGACGGCAAGCAGCACGATCGGGCGCAAATTTTTCCTGAATTCGCGCCAGCTCATCGCGACGCTCGCCGAGTAGATCAGCGGCGGCAGCACCATCAGCAGCACCAGTTCCGGCGGCAGTTCCACCGGCGGCATGCCCGGCACGAAGGCGAGGCCGATGCCGGCCAGCATCAGCATAATGGCCGGTGCGACGTTGAAGCGGCGTGCGGCGAGTACAGTGCCCGAGAGCACGACAAGCAGGATGAGAAAGGTCTGGAATTTCGCGGCGATCATGACCTGTCTTGGCCCGGAAGCAGCCAGAAGGTCAATGCGGCGCGGCTTACGCCAGCCGTTCGGCCACCATACGCCCGATGCGCGCGAACACGGCCTCGATCTGCGCGGCAGTCGGCGTGCCGCCCTGGGTATAGGCCGCGATCAGGATCGGCCTATCCGGTTTCGGCCAGACGACCGCGATATCGCCCGATGCGTCCTTGCCGTTGTTGCCAGTCTTGTCGCCGATCTTCCAATTTGCCGGCAATCCGCCGCGCAGCCGGTTCGCGCCAGTCTTGCAGCCCACCATCCACTCGGTGAGCTGGGTACGTGAGGCCGCCGACAGCGCATCGCCCGTCACCAGCCGCTTCAGATTGCCCGCCATCGCCGCGGGCGTGGTGGTGTCATGGGGATCGCCGGGCGGCGAGCGGTTGAGCTCGGGCTCGTTGTGATCGAGCCGCGAGGTGGTGTCGCCGAGCGATCGCCAGAAGGCGGTGAGCACGGCAGGGCCGCCGATCCGCGCCAGCAGCAGATTGGCGCAGGTGTTGTCGCTGAGCTCGACGATCGCCTTGCACATCTCGGTGATCGACATCGCGCCAGCCGAAAGATTCTGCTTCGCGACCGGGGCGTATTCCAGCAGGTCGGCCTTGCCATAGGGGATCATGGCTGCAAGCTGCTCCTCGCCGCGATCGACCCGCCCCAGCACGCAAGCCGCGAGCGAGGCCTTGAAGGTCGAGCACATGACGAAGCGCTCGTCGGCGCGCCATGCGAGCTTCGCGCCGGTCGTGAGGTTTTCGGCGTAGAGCCCGATCCGCCCGCCGCTCTCGCGTTCGTAGGATTCGAGTTCGGGGAGTGCCTCCGCGGCGAACGCAGGGGAGGCGGCCATCCAACACAGTGAGGCGAGCAAGGAACGGCGGTCGAGCAGCATCGTGGACTTTCAGACATCGTCATTGCGAGCGCAGCAATCCAGTCTGACTCCGCGGACAGATTCTGGATTGCTTCGCTGCGCTCGCAATGACGGAACATGAGGGACGAGTGTGCCGGATTTCGGGCACTGCGAGGGTGAGGCGGCCCTCACTCCCTCAAATCATACCGATACGACTTCGACACGATCTGCCAGCCGTCCGCGAGCTTCATCGCCACCAGATAGTCTGTGAAGAATCGCGGCGGTAGCTGGCAGCGGACCTTGATGAAGGCGGTCTTCTCGTCAGAGCGGTCGATGGTGACGATGAAATCCTCGCGCGGTTTGCCTTCGGCCTTGCCGGAGGGGCGCTTGCGCACGCGGTCGAGCCAGTCGGGCACGGTCAGAACCTGAAGTTCGCCCTTCTCGACCCAGCGCAAATCGGCTGAGGGATGGAAGATGGCGCCGAGCTTTTCGGTATCGCCCTCGTAAAGGCCGTCGAAATAGGATTGCACGACGGCTTCGACGCTCGAACGGTTCTGGCTCATGGGTCGTCCCTTTGGATGATGGCTGTGGGCGAACTTAGTCGTAGACATCAGGATGCGCTATGGGTGTGTCAGCCATTTGCGCGAAGGCGTTGCCATGACCGGATCAGAAAATTCGAACGCTCGCATCCTCACCGGCGAATGCTACTGCCGCGCCGTGCGCTACGAGGTCGCGGACGCGTTCTCCTATGCGCTGAACTGCCACTGCTCGAACTGCCGCCGCACCACCGGCTCCGCGTTCAAGCCATTCGCCGGGATCGTGCAGGACAAGCTCCGTATCGTCCATGGCGCGGACCAGCGCCTCATCTACGGCGACGCCACCACCCACGACGCCCATTGTGGCCGCTGCGGCTCGCTGCTTTATTCCCGGGTGCGCGAGGGGAAATGGGTCCATGTGGCGATGGGAACCCTGGTCGATATGCCCTCGATCCGGCCGACGGCCCACATTTTCGTGGGCTCGAAGGCGCCCTGGCACGAGATTACGGATGATCTGCCGCAATATCGGGGGCACATCGGGGATGCCTAGGAGAATCTGGCTCGGAACGCGCATCTGGCGGCGAACCACGGGGGTGCTGGCGCGACATACAGGATGGGTCTTCGGCCAGTCGCCGGCGCGGTCTTCGTGACCTCCATCACAAGCGCCAGCGGCGAGTCCTGTTAAAGCGATCCCAAAGGGGCTCGGATGCCCCGGAATTTTGGAAGTCGTGTCATGCGCAATTTGCTCAGACTTTGTCCGCTTCTTCTCGCTGCCGCGCTGCTGTTCGGCGCCGAGCCTGCCTTTGCCGGAAAGCGCGTGGCGCTGGTGATCGCCAACTCGGCCTATCGGCATGCGCCCTCGCTTACGAATCCCGTCAATGACGGTACGGTGATGGCCAAAACGCTGAAGGACGCCGGCTTCGATGTCGTCGACTCCCGCCACGACCTCTCCGCGCTGGAGACGCGGCGCGTGCTCCGCGAATTCGCCGATGCAACCCGCGATGCCGACATCGCCGTGGTCTACTATGCCGGCCACGGCATCGAGGTCGAAGGCTCCAACTATCTGATCCCCGTCGACGCCAAGCTCGAGCGCGACACCGACGTCTATGACGAGGCGCTCTCGCTCGATCGCGTCCTGGTTGCGGTCGAGCCCGCCAAGCAGCTTCGCCTGGTGATCCTCGACGCGTGCCGGGACAATCCATTCGGCAAGACCATGAAGCGCACGGTCGCCGCGCGCGGCCTCGGCCGCGGCCTGGCCCAGGTCGAGCCGACCAGCCCCAACACGCTGGTCGCCTATTCGGCCAAGGCCGGGTTCACTGCGCAAGACGGCGACGGCGCCAACAGCCCCTTTACTGTCGCATTGTCGAAGCATTTGACGACGCCGGGCCTCGACGTCCGCCGCGCCTTCGGCTTCGTGCGCGACGACGTGCTCAAGTCCACCGGCAACAAGCAGGAGCCGTTCGTGTACGGCTCGCTCGGCGGCGAGGACGTCCCGTTGGTACCGGTGAAGGTGGTGGCCGCGGCAGCTGCGGCACCCGTGGCGAACCCCCAAGCTGATATCCGCCGCGACTACGAACTCTCGCTCCAGGTCGGCAACAGGGCGGCATGGGACGCGTTTCTTGCCCAGCATCCCGACGGTTTCTATGCCAATCTTGCCAAGCTTCAGCTTGAGAAAATTGGGGCCGAGCAGGCCCACGCTTTGGCGACCGAGAAGGCGAAACAGGCCGAAGCCGAGCGAGATCGTCTCGCTGCGCTTGGCGCGCAGAAGGATGCGCAGGCCAAGGCTGCGGCCGATGCAAAAGCCGCCGAACAGGTGCAGCTTGCCGCGCAGAAAGCCAAGGAGCAGGCGCAGCAGCAGGCCGCCGCCGCCGAGCAACAGCGCGTCAATCTTGCCGCCGCGGCGCCGAGTGCTGCGCCGGCCAGCACGGCAAGCCCCGCCGGCACCAACGTTGCCTCGCTAACGCCGGCGACGGCGCCGGCCGATCTCAGCCGCTCGGTGCAAACCGAGCTTGGCCGCGTCGGTTGCTATTCCGGGCAGGCCGACGGCAATTGGAATACGTCCTCGCAGCGCTCGCTGACGCAGTTCAACCGCTATGCCGGCACCAAGCTCGACGTGAAGGTGGCGAGCACCGATGCGCTCGACACGGTCAAGGCCAGGCAGTCACGTGTTTGCCCGCTGGTTTGCGAGCACGGCTTCAAGACCGACGGCGACAAGTGCACCAGGATCGTCTGCCGTGACGGCTATGCGATCAACGACGACAATGAGTGCGAGAAGCAGCGCGCCGCCAAGCCGGCCAAGCCCGCGACCGCCAAGCGCGACGACGGCGACGAGCGTCCTGCACGGCAGCGTCGTCAGGCCGGCGGCGCGGCTGGCGGTTATGGTGCTGCTGCCGGCATTGCTGCCGCTGGCGCCGGCCGCGCGTCGGGTGGCGGGCAGATGTTCTGCAACAGCGGCGGCTGCCGTGCGGTCAACCGCGGCTGCCATCTCGAATATCGCGGCGGTGGCGGTCCCGGCAACGACGCCAATGCCGAGGTGTGCAACTAGGATCGCGCCATCGATACCGTCGTCCCGGCTTTTGCCGGGACGATTTCAGTTCGAGATCGCGCTCGCCGCGATGTTCACCGTCAGCGCCAGCAACGCCGTGTTGTAGATGAACGAGACGATGCCGTGCGCGGTCGCGGTGCGGCGGATGATCTTGTCGGAGATGCCGACGTCGGAGACCTGCGCGGTCATCCCGATCACGAACGAGAAATAGATGAAGTCCCAATAGTCGGCGTGGTCTTCATTGTCGCCGCTCGGAAACTGCAATCCGCCCGGCGGCGCCCGGTAATATTCATGGGCGTAATGCAGCGCGAAGGTCGTGTGCACGGCGGCCCAGGATAGCGCAATGGTGGTGATCGCGATCGTCAGCTCCACGGCACCGCGGTTCGGTGTCCCGAGCTCGGAGACGATCGCTGCGATGCTGGCGAAGGCGCCGATCGCCGTCACCAGCAGGATCACGAAGCGGCCGTCGTCCTGCATCGCCGCAGCGCGACGGATATGCTGGTGGTCGTTGCACAGCATCATCGCGTAGACGAGCACGAGATACACCGCGATCAGCGCGTCCCAGCCGAACAACAGCCGCGTCACCAGCCGGTGCGAGCCCGGCACGAGAAGACAGACGAGGATTCCGGCCGCGAGCGCAATGAAGGTGCGCGGCCGCGCATAAATCAGCCGCACCGGCCGCGACATCTTGCGGAAGCGGGCGAGGGCGGGATCTTCCTTGTTCCCGGCCGCCATCGGAGCGCCCTAGCTCTTGCGTTCAGCCACGAAGCGCGCGGCGGCTTGCAGCACGGCGGCACGGTCGCCGAAGATCGACACGGCGCTGTCGGCGCGCGCGAGCAGGTCGCGCACGCGCTGCTTGGCGCCTTCGATGCCGAGCTGGGTGACGAAGGTGGTCTTGCCGAGCGCGGCATCGGCGCCGGCCGGCTTGCCGAGGGCTGCCGCGTCGCCTTCGACATCGAGCAGATCGTCCGCGATCTGGAAGGCCTCGCCGAGCGCGCGGCCGTAATCGTCGAGCGCCTGATATTCCTTTTGCGGGGCCTGGCCGAGGATGGCGCCGGCGATGCAGCCGTAGCGCAGCAGCGCGCCGGTCTTCATCTGCTGAATGCGGGCGACGTCGATCGGTTCGTTGCCGCCAAAGCGGCCTTCGCCGGCGAGATCGAGGATCTGGCCGCCGACCATGCCGCCGATGCCGGCGCAGCGCGCCAGCGCGCGCGTCAGCAGCAGCCGTACATTGGCGTCGCGATGAATCTCGTCGCGGGTGACGATGTCGAAAGCGAGCGTCAGCAGCCCGTCGCCGGCCAGGATCGCGGTCGCGTCATCGGTCTGCTTGTGGAGGGTAGGACGGCCGCGGCGCAAATCCGAATTGTCCATCGCCGGCAGATCGTCATGGATCAGCGAATAGCAGTGAATGCACTCGAGCGCGGCACCGACAAGCAGCGCGGCTTCGCGGGGAACGCCGAACACAGCGGCGCTCTCGACCACCAGGAACGGCCGCAGGCGCTTGCCGCCATTCAGGCTCGAATAGCGCATTGCGTCCATCAGTCGCTTGGGCCGGGCGATCTCATCGTGCAGGATGTCGTCCGACAGCAGGCGGCCGAGCAGGGCCTCGGTGTCATCAGCGGTCTTGTCCAGACGTTTGGCGAAATCGGACGGGGACGTGCCGGTCATCAAGAAGGGCTCCAGAACTAAAATTCGGCGGGACAATCCTTTATGCGCCCGCCCCAGTCAATCGTTTGGAAGGCCTAAAAAAGTGCTGGAAAAGGCCCGAATTATCACAGACTTAATGGCGGGATCCGTGGCCGCTTCGCGTTCTGTGCCGGAAAGGTCGATTTGCGCATCGTCAAAATCCTGCTGGTAGCGCTCGCGGTCGTGGTTCTCGCGCCCTATGTGATGGCGCCGTTCTACCGCGCCGGCCATCCGGTTTCGACGCTGATGGCCTGGCGCACCTTGCGGGGCGCGCCGATGCATCGGGAATGGATCGATCTGGCGGCGATGTCGCCCTCATTGCCGCGCTCGGTGGTGGCGGCCGAGGACGCCCATTTCTGCAAGCACCACGGCATCGACTGGGGCGCGCTGCGCGAGGCCATCGACGACGCGCAGGAGGACGGGACGCCATTCCGCGGCGCTTCCACCATCACCCAGCAGGTGGCCAAAAACCTGTTCCTCTGGCAGGGGCGGGATTTCGTCCGCAAGGCCCTGGAATTCCCGCTGGCGCTGTGGATCGACTTCGTCCTGCCAAAGGCGCGAATCCTGGAAATCTACCTCAACATCGCCGAACTCGGCCCGCAGGGCCAATTCGGGGTCGAGGCGGCCAGCGCCTATGCCTTCGGCAAGTCGGCCGCGAGCCTTTCCCCCCGGGAGGCGGCGCTTTTGGCCTCGATCCTGCCGAATCCGGTCAAACGCAGCGCCAGAACCCCGGGACCGGGCGTCCGGCGGCTGGCCGGGACCTATGTGGCCAGGGGGCAGGCCTCGTCGCTTTCGACCTGCTGGCGGGAAAATCGCTGATTTCGGGTCCTTTTCGGGCGCATTTTCCGGCCCAGAACCCTAGATTTAAGGTTGGCCTTCCTCTATAAGCCCGGCCTTGACTGGCATTCAGCTCGCCTCGTTTTGCGGGTGCTGAGCCGTCCCCTCGCGGACGATGCCCTGAAACACCAATCCCTAGAGGATATTGAAATGGCCGTTCCGAGAAGAAAAACCTCGCCGTCGCGCCGCGGCATGCGCCGCTCGGCAGACGCCATCAAGAAGCCGACCTATGTGGAAGACAAGGACTCCGGCGAGCTCCGTCGTCCGCATCATCTCGACCTCAAGACCGGCATGTACAAGGGCCGTCAGGTCCTGAAGAAGAAAGAGTCCTGAGTTTCAGGACCTTTCTCCGGGCAGGTGATTTCGCCTGCCTGATTTCGGCCAACCCATGAGATATGACAGTGACGGCGGCGGAGCTAATGTTTCGCCGCCGCATTGTCCTGTCTGGATATCTTGATCGAGAAGGCATTTCGCCGATGGTCGGTTTCCCGCTGCTCCTGATTCCGCTCGCGGTCTACAACATCATCGCCTTCCTGATGCCCAGCGTGTCCTTCACGGACGTGCTGTTCAGGGTGCCGATGATATCAGGGGAGGCCTGGCCGGTTACGCTCGCCGATGTGATGCTGGCGCTCGGTATCGTGCTGCTGCTGCTCGAAGTCGTCAAAGGCGCGCGGCCCGGCTCGAAATTCCTGATGGATCACCTGCTGTCGCTGATCGTGTTCGGCGCCGCAGCGGCGGAATTCGTGATGTGGCCCAAGTTCGGCAACTCCACTTTCTTTCTGCTGGTGCTGCTCGCAATGGCCGATTTCCTCGGCGGTATCGCCCAGCGCACGCGCCGACGCGTGACCTATGTCGCCGAGACGACAGTGCCGGCGCCACGCAAGGCCAAGCGTCAGGTCGAAGCGCCGGCCGATGAAGTTGCTGCCGAACCCAAATTCGAGCCGGTGACTGCGCCGGTCGCACCACCTGCGGCTTCCGCGCAATCGGTCGCCGAATCCGTGCTGATGGACCATCCCGCGCCGAAGCCGGTGACCCCGCCCTCGCCGGAAATTCCCTCGCCGCATTTGCAGCCGGGCAACGGCACGCCGCCGTCCCCGGATACGCCGCGCTGATCTATTTCAAGCCACCTGCCGCGTCCGCGCGGTAACGCTGGGCAGCGGGCGCTTGCTGCCATAGGCCACCTGCGCGTCTTCGGAAGAGGCACGGCGGAGCCGGCTGGTCTGGGGCAAATGCTCGGCATTGGCGATGAGCTGGGTGACGAAGCTCGGATCGGGGCGCGGCAGCGGCGCCTTGTGGACCCACTGCAGCAGGGGAAGCTGCGTCACCAGGGCCGTGCCCGTGCCGTTGTCCGTCCCGTCCGATCGATCAGTACTCAACATCGCTATCACCGTTGATCCGGCGGAGCCTGTCGCGTTTCGGGACGCTGGCGCCGGTGCGTGTCATGTACTCGCAAGGCCTATGCCGGCAGGGCCGGTTTGGTTCCGGCGCCTTGCGAAACGTGGTTTCCAAATTGTTTATGAACTTTGCCTAGGGTCGGAGGCGAATCTGGCCGTATTCTGTGCCGGCTCAGGACTCCCTGCTGTCCCGAAACGAGGCGATTTTGACCCCTGCATTGCCGCAAGCCTCCGACATCCTGGCCGCCCTCGGCCAGGCCGTTTTCGCCTGGGACATCGCCAGTGACGCCATCGTCTGGGGTGAGCAGCTCGGTGCCGTCTTCCCCGGCATCCCCCCTGAGCGGCTTTCGACCGGCGCCGAATTCGCCAAGTTGATCGAGCCCGCGCAAACGCTCCGGACCGCCGCACTGGCGCAGACCTCCCCCGTGCACGGTGCCGACGGCACGCCCTACCGGGTCGAGTACGGCGTGCGCATGAGCGCGGCCGATTCCGTGATCTGGATTGAAGAGACCGGCCGCTGGTTTGCCGGCCCCGACGGCCGCCCCACACGTGCGATCGGCTCCGTCCGCATCAACAACGAGCGGCACGCCCGCGACGAGGAATTGACCAGGCTGGCGCGGCTCGATCCGTTGACCGGCGAACTCAACCGCTCTCATTTGATCGCGGCGCTAGCCGAAGCAATCGAGGAGACGACCCGCTTTCGCTCGACCGCGGCCTTCATGCTGGTCAACATCGATCATCTCGCCCGCGTCAACGACGCCTTCGGCTTCGACGTGGCCGACGCCGTGATCTTGGACGTGGCCAAGCGCATTCGCGCACGGCTGCGCGGCGGCGACGTGTTCGGGCGTTTCTCCGGCAACAAGTTCGGCCTGATCCTGAAGAACTGCACCGTCGACGACATGAACGTCGCCGCCGAGCGCTTCCTCGCGGGCATCCGCGACGAGGTGGTGCCGACCAAATCCGGTCCGGTCTCGGTCACCGCGTCGATCGGCGCCGTCAGCCTCCCGCGGTATGCCCGCAACACCGACGAGGCGGTCAATCGCGCCCACGAGACGCTGGATGCCGCGAAACAACGCCGGGCCGGCTCTTTCTCGGCCTGGCGGCCGGATGCCGCGCGCGACGCGCAGCGCCGCGTCAACATCCGCGTCACCGACGAGATCGTCACGGCGCTGAACGAACGCCGCATCAAGCTCGCCTATGAGCCGGTGGTCGCGGCCGCCTCGCGCGAACGCGCTTTCCATGAATGCCTGGTGCGAATGGATCAGGGCGGCGGCCAGGTGCTGCTCGCGCCCGACATCGTGCCGGTCGCCGAACGGCTCGGCCTCATTCGCCTCGTCGATCACCGCGTGCTTGAGCTCGTGGTCGCCGAGCTCGCGGCCGCGCCCGACATTTGCCTCAGCCTCAACATCTCGCCGGACACGACGATGGATCCGGACTGGTGGGCCGGAATCGAGTCGTTGATGCTGGCCCATCCCGGCGTTGCCGAGCGGCTGATCGTCGAGATCACCGAGACGGTCGCGATCCAGGACCTCGACGACGTCCGCGGCTTCGTCACGCGGCTGAAGAATTTCGGCAGCCGCATCGCCATCGACGATTTCGGTGCCGGCTACACCTCGTTCCGCAATTTGCGCAAGCTCGGCGTCGATATCGTCAAGATCGACGGCGCTTTCGTGCAGAATATCACCCACTCCGCCGACGACCGCGCTTTCGTGCAGACCCTGATCGATCTCGCCCGCCGCCTCGACATCAAGACGGTGGCCGAATGGGTGCAGGACGAAGAGGCCGCCAACATGCTGCGCGACTGGGGCTGCGATTATATCCAGGGCCGGTTGATCGGGCTGGCTTCGGCGGAGCGACCATGGGGCGTGGCGGCGGACAATGCACTGCCCGCGGCAAGCTGAGATGCGTAGGGTGGGTTAGCCGAAGGCGTAACCCACCAATTCTGTCACCGCGGAAGTTAAAAGAGGTGGGTTACGCTGCGCTAACTGTGGAATCTCAGGAGGTCGTCCATCGGTAGGCCGAGGCGGCTGATGGGTGGTTTGGCTTGCAGACTGCCGTGCGGGCGATGCCAGTTGTAGTGATGAAGCCAGATTGGCAGGTTTTTGGCGCGCTGATCTGAGGTGTCGTAGGCCCGAGCATAAGCCCACTCACGGAGCACTGTCTGGATGAAGCGCTCGGCCTTGCCGTTTGTTTGCGGTCTGTAGGGCCTGGTGAAGATGTGCTTGAGGCCGAGCTTGCTGCACGCTCTGGCAAAGGCCTTGGCGCGGTAGCAGGAGCCGTTGTCGGTCATGATGCCGGTGACCTTCATGCCGAGGCTGCGGTAGTAGGTGACGGCCTCCTTGAGGAAGGCGATGGCGCTCTCCTTTTTTTGATCTTGCCGGATCTGGGAGAAGGCCAGGCGCGATGCATCGTCGATGGCAACGTGGACGAACTCGTGGCCGGCGCCACGGCTTTCGCCCATCTGGCGATCGTGTGTGATGCGGTGGCCTGGTCTGACGAACCTGCCGAGCTTCTTGATGTCGATATGGATGAGTTCGCCGGGCTGCTCGCGTTCGTACCTGCGCACCGGTTCGGCGGGCTCCAGATCGCGTATCCGGCTTAATCCCAAGTGACGAAGGATGCGGCTGACAGTGGCCGGCGACACCTTAACCTCGGCTGCGATCTGCTTGCCGGTGTGGCGCTGCCGGCGCAACGTCTCGACGGCGGCGCGCGTGGCTGGCGGGGTTTGGCTTGGCGATGAAAGAGGCCTCGAGGAGCGATCCCGCAACCCTTCGACACCCTCCGCGCGGAACCGCTTGACCCATTTGGCAACGGTCTTCGCTGTCGTGTTGAACTGGTGGGCCGCGTCGGCTGGGCTCAGCCCGCCCTCGACGACGCTGCGCACCATCGCCTCTCGACCTTTGGGCGTCAAAGGCGCATTCTTGTGGACGTTCATCTGGTCTTTCCTTGGAATACTGAAGCTTCGCAACCTCAGCTTCCTCGGTTCAGACCAGATGGACAACCTCCTGAGAGACCAAAGCTAACCCACCCTACATTCACGCCCCTTCATCCAGCGCTACCAGCTCGCGCTTCTTGCGCAAGGCGGGCAGCAGCGGCGCGATCAGCAGCAACATTGCCAGCGCAAGGCACGCCGCCGAGATCGGTCGCTGCACGAAGGTCCAGAGATCGCCCTGCGACAGGATCAGCGATTTGCGCAGATTGTTCTCCAGCATCGGCCCGAGCACGAACGCCAGCACCAGCGGCGCCGGCTCGTAGCCGAGCTTGCGCATGAAATAGCCGATGATGCCGAACGCGATCATCACATAGACGTCGAAAACGTTGTTGCTCGAGCAGTAGACGCCGAGGATCGTGAACAGGATGATCAGCGGGAACAGGATGTTGTAGGGCAGCTTCAGGAGCTGCACCCACATGCCGATCATCGGCAGGTTCAGGATCAGCAACATGACGTTGCCGATATACATGCTGGCGACGATGCCCCAGAACAGGCCGGGGTTTTGCGTGATCAGCAGCGGGCCCGGCTGCAGTCCATGGATGACAAAGGCGCCAAGCAGCAGCGCCATGACCACGTTCGGCGGGATGCCCAACGTCATCAGCGGAATGAACGCGCCGCCGGCCGCCGCGTTGTTGGCGGATTCGGGGCCTGCGACGCCTTCGATCGCACCATGGCCAAACCGCTCCGGCGTTTTCGACAGCCGCTTCTCCAGCGCATAGGACGCAAACGAGGCCACCACCGCGCCGCCGCCCGGGAGAATGCCGAGCAGGAAGCCGAGCAGGGTGCCGCGCGCCACCGGCCCGGTGCTCGCCTGCCAGTCGGCCTTGGTGGGAAAAAGCTGCGTGATCTTCGCGTTGATGATGTCGCGCTTGATGGCCTGCTCGGTGTTGAGCAGCACCTCGGCGACGCCGAACAGGCCCATCACCACGGGCACGAGGCCGATGCCGTCGATCAATTCCATGCGGCCGAAAGTCAGCCGCGGCTGCGCCGTGATGCTGTCGAGCCCGATCAGTCCGAGCACGACGCCGATGCACGCCATCAGCAATGCTTTCGGCATCGATCCCTGGGTGAGGAAGGTCAGCACCACGAGGCCGAGCACCATCAGGCTGAAATATTCGGCCGGGCCGAACGCGATGGCGATGCTGGCAAGTCTCGGCGCCACCAGCATCAAGGCGATGAGCGCGAACGTACCGGCGATGAAGGAGCCGAAGGCGGAGATGCCGAGCGCGGGGCCGGCGCGGCCCTGCTTCGCCATCTGGTGGCCGTCGATACAGGTGACGACGGAAGCGGCTTCGCCGGGGATGTTGACCAGGATCGAGGTGGTCGAGCCGCCATACATCGAGCCATAGTAGATGCCGGCCATCATGATGATGCCGGACTCGGGCGTGCCCGACAGCGTCACCGGCAGCAGCAGCGACATCGCCGAGATCGGCCCGATGCCGGGCAGAACGCCGACCAGCGTGCCGATGAAGACGCCGATGAAGCAATAGAGCAGGTTGATCGGCAGCAGCGCGACGCCAAACCCATGCGCCACGTTGAGAAGCGTATCCATGCGATCAGCCGATCCCGAACAGGCCGGAGGGCAGCTGGATCAGCAGGACCCGCTTGAGCACCAACCACATGCCTGTCGGCACCAGCACGGCGACCGGGATCGCCAGCATCCAGCGTACGGGGTCGATCACGCGCAACAGCACCAGCATCAACGGGATCGACGACAGCAGAAATCCCAGCGGCTCCAGAGCGAAGGAGAACGCGGTGAGGCAGGCGATGACCAGAAGCGGCTTGCTCCAGCGCGCATTCTCCCAGCGCGAGGCCAGCGTCGGCCCGCCCTCGGTGATCGCCGAAACGATGATGGAGGCCGCGAACACGCACATCAGGACGCCCGTGTAGAACAGCACATAGCCGGAGCCGGGATCGTTGATGGTGCCGAGCTTCAGTTTCAGCCCCTGCCAGATCACGAAGCCGCCGAGCCCGAGCCCGATCAACCCGCCCCAGAGTTCGGAGTTGTTGAGGCGGAGTTTGGTTTGGTTGGTCATCAACGTCCTCTCGGTCGTTCCCCGGACGCTGCGCAGCGCGAAGCGGTGCGCTGCAGAGCCGGGGCCCATAGATGTGTGGCAGGGGTGGGTCCCGGCTCTGCGGTGCACCGCTGAAGAAGCGCTGCACCGCGTCCGGGACACGAAAGTGGCTCAGACTACTTCTTCGCAAGTCCCAGCGTGTCGATGACCTTGCGCTCGGACTCCGTGACCTCGACGACGAACTTCTTGTAATCCTCGGTGTTCTTGTAGTTCGGCACCATGTCGTATTTGGCGAGCGTCGCGATCACCGCGGGGTCCTCGACCGCCTTCTTGAAGGCGTCGTGCAGCTTGGCGACGATTTTTGGATCCATGCCCTTCGGGCCGGCGATGCCGAACGGGGAATCGTAGACCATGGGATAGCCGAGCTCCTTCAAGGTCGGCACGTCAGGATAATTGGGCGACCGTGCGCCGGTCCACACCATCAGCAGCTTCAGCTTGCCGGCATCGACCAGCGGCCGCCAGCCGGTGGAGTCGGCTTGCAGCATGGTGTGCTGGCCGAGCACCGCGGCATTGGTCTCGGCGCCGCCCTTGAACGGCACCTGCGTGAGCTTGATGCCGGACATCGCCGCGATCTGCTCCATGCCGATATGCAGCGAGGTGCCGGTGCCCGGCGTCGCGTAGGTCACCTTGCCCGGATTGGCCTTGGCGAAATCGACCACGTCCTTCCAGGACTTGAATTGCGATTCCGCGCTGGTGGTCACACCGAACGTATAGCCGGTGAGATGAATGATGTAGGAAAAGTCCTTGGCCGGATCCCACGACACCTCCTGCATCAGGGGCAGGCGGAAAACGGTGATGGGGAGCTGTGAGATGGTATAGCCATCGGGCTTCGCGGCCGCGGCCATGGTCGCAGGTCCCACCGTGCCACCGCCGCCGGCCTTGTTGTCGATCACGATCGGCTGCCCCAGCACCTTCGAGGCGCTGTCGGCGATCGCGCGCATCGAGATGTCGGTCGATCCGCCGGCCGGCCATGGCACGATCAGCGTGACCGGTTTGATGGGGTAGTCCTGTGCGCTGGCAGCACTTGCGAGCAGCGCGCCCGCAACATGCATGGCGGCAAAGGCAATCGTCTTCAGCCCGTATCGCGACATTGAAACTCCTCCCCCGCGGCGGTCGTGTTGGACCGCCGTTTCTTGTTGTTATGACGGGATTGTCCCTGAAATCAGGGGAGAAGAAAAGCGTATTGCGTCGACTGCCCGCAGGCGACGAGACAGCGATGCCGCCGGAAAAAGCACGTGCGACAATTGGTCGTTTGGGCGTGTACCGAGAGGCGGAATTTGGAGGCGCTTACGCCACGCGTCGAACCGCGTTCAGGGTCTCGATGGTGCGTCCGACCTCGGCTGCCGGGCAGGGCTTGCCGAAATAATATCCCTGCACCGCAGTGCAACCGCATTCGCGGACGAAGTCGAGTTGCTCGATCGTCTCGACGCCTTCCGCCGTGGTCTCGACGCCGAGCACGGAGCCGAGGCTGGCGATGGTGCGGACGATGGCGACGCTCTCCGGGCTTTCGCCGAGCGTACCGACGAAGGAGCGGTCGATCTTGATGCGGTCGAACGGAAACTTGCGCAGATAGCTCAGCGAGGAGTAGCCGACGCCGAAATCGTCGAGGCTGACGCGCACGCCGAGCGCGCGGAGCTGATGCAGGATCTCGATCGTCGCCTCGCTGTCGTCGAGCAGGGCCGTCTCGGTGACCTCGAGCTCGAGCCGTTGCGGCGGCAGGCCGGCTTCCGCAAGCGCGCTCGTGACCATCGCCACCAGCCCGCGCGCGCGGAATTGCACCGGCGACAGATTGACCGCGATCGTGACGTTGGGCCACGAAGCGGCCGTGGCGCAGGCCGAGCGCAGCACCCATTCGCCGATCGGAACGATCAGCCCGTTCTCTTCCGCGAGCGGAATGAATTCCGCAGGGGAGACGAGGCCGCGCGACGGATGCTTCCAGCGCAGCAGCGCCTCGAAGCCGGTCAGCTCGGTGGTGTCGAGCCGCACCTGCGGCTGGAACACGAGGTGGAATTCGTTGGCTTCCAGGGCGCCGCGCAGATCGTGCTCGAGCGCGTGGCGGCTGCGCGCCTCTTCCTCCATCCCGGGCTCGAACAGCTGATAGGCACCGCGGCCCCTGGCCTTGGCCTGGTATAGCGCAAGGTCGGCGCACTTCATCAGCTCGTCGGCATCGAGCCCGTGATCGGGCGCGACCGCGATGCCGACGGAGACGCCGACATGGATCGACTGGCTTTCCAGCGGCGGCGGGTGGCCGATGATCTCGACCAGGCGACGGGCGAGCCGTTCCGCCGATTGCGGCTGCGGTCCGCGCTGAAGAACGGCGAATTCGTCGCCGCCGAGGCGAGCGACGGTGTCGTGCTCACCGACATTCTCCTTCAGCCGTGCCGCCACCCAGCGCAGCAGGCGGTCGCCGGCGGCGTGGCCGAGGCGGTCGTTGACGGTCTTGAAATTGTCGAGGTCGAAGCACAGCACGGCCATCGCGCCGCCGGCGATCGCGACCTGGTTCAGTCCCTCGCCCATCTTCTCGCGGAACAGCGTCCGGTTCGGCAGATCGGTGAGCGAATCGTGCTGCGCCATATGCGCGACGCGGGCCTGGGCCTTGTGGCGCTCGGTGACATCCTCATAGGTGACGACCCAGCCGCCATGCTCCATCCGCTTGTGATTGAGCTTGACGATGCGGCCGTCGCTGAGGTGACGATGCAGCGTGTGTTCGCCCTCGCGCAGCCTTTCGACATAGTCGGCATAGAGCCTGGCGCCTGTGGTATTCACGTGGATACCGATGTCGCAGCTATGCTCCATGATCTCTCGCATCGAGACGCCGGGCTTCGCGACATCGGGCGACAGGCCAAACATCTCGATGTAACGGCGGTTGCAGACGATCACGTGCAGGCTCGAATCGAGCATGCACAGGCCCTGGCTCATGTTGTTCAGGGCGGCGTCGAAGCGCCGATATTGCTCGCTCAGCTCCTCGACCGCGTGCTCGCGCTCGGTGATGTCCTCATAGGTGGCGACGAAGCCGCCTTCGGCGAGCGCGCAGTAGCGCACCGAGATCACGGTGTTGTTGACCATGCGCCGGCGCATCGGTGAATCGTCGCGGCTTGCGATCCGCGCGCGGGCCGCTTCCAAAATCTGTTGCGGGCTGTATTCCGTGGCGAAGGCGCCGTTCGCGATCGACCGCTCGACCAGCTCGGAGAGATGCGTGCCGGGCCTGGTCTCATCCAGGGACAGCCGATAGATCTTGCGGTAGGTGGTATTGCAGACCCGAAGCCGCATGTCGCTGTCGTAGAATGCGAGCCCGTGCGCCATGTTCTCCAGCGCCGCGTCGAGCATGAAGTTCTGCTGCCTCAGCATTTCTTCGTACTGAAGCCGCTCCGTGACGTCCTCGTGCACCGTCACCCAGCCGCCGTCGGGCATGAAACGGGAGATGGCCTGCACCTTCCGGCCGTCAAACCTCGTCACCAGGATGGGCCTCGGATTTCGGGTGCGGACGTCGCTGACCCGGAGGTCCTGGAATTCGTTCTCCGGCATGCCCGGCAGGTTGCCGCGCGACATCCAGTGTTCGACGACGTCTTGATGCGCGACGCCCGGTTTCACGATGTCGGGATCGAGGTCGTAGAAGTGGAGGAATCGCTCGTTGCAGACGACGACACGACTGTTGGCGTCATACATGATGAGGCCGTGCGACATGTGCGCAAGCGCATGCTGGCTGCGCTCGGTCTGAAGTTGCAGCTCCGTCTCGAGGCGGGCAAGGCGGCTGACGTCGTCGCAGATCGTCATCCAGCCGCCGTCGGGAAGCGGCTTCAGCTCGAGCGTTATGACAAGGCCGCCCGCTAGGGTCTGCCGCGTCCGGAATGGTTTTCCGGCCGCGATCAATGCGATCCGCGAGGCGTAGAGCGCGTCGACTTCCGCTGCCTGGATGTTGCCGAGCGCTACGCTGTGAGCGAGCACGTCGCGATATCTCGTGCCGACCCGCACGAGTTCGGCCGACATGTTGAACAGCGTGAGGTAACGCTGGTTGACCAGCACGATCCGGTTCGAGGCGTCATAGACACAGACGCCCTGCTCCATGTGGTCGAGCGCGAGCTGGCTCAGCCCGACCAGGGCCTGCGGGCCCTCGTCGTGGCGTGCACCAGATTCGTTGTCGCAGATCGACGTCATGGGATCGACGGGGTCTCGGGGGCAATAGACTTAACGCAGCGTAATTCAGCCACCGAGTGTAGCGAAGAGGCGGGAAAATTCCCTTAAGCGCAGTAGTTTACGGAGGGTGACTGGCGATGCAGAGACGCGTGTGCCGGCACGCGCATCAAATAATATGCAGGTTATCCTGTACCGCCCCCCTGAGGCGACGGAGCGAAGCGGAGCCTCCAAGGGCGACGGAGCTGGTGGGGGCTACGGCCCGTACAGCACGAGCTCGGTGTCGGTGAGGTCGCCGAGCTGCGGCCGGTGCGGGCCCTTGAAATATTTGCGGCCACGGCGCTCGGTATAAATACCGACCAGGCCGGGAACCGGGCCGTTGGAATCGATCGCCACCGAGATCTTGCCGAGGCGCAGCAGCAGCCGGCCGATACGGCCCGCACACTCCGTGTATTCGGCAGCGCTACGGCAGTAGATCAGCTTCATCGCGGGTGGCGCGATGAAGCCACGGCGGATGCGCACCGGTTGCAGGACGAAGGGGAAGGTTCCCTTCGGCGTGCGGCAGACCAGGCTGAGGCAATTGTAGCGGGCATGCCGGGTGAGCAGTTCGGTCTCGGCGTCGGTCAGCCCCTCGATCGTCTTGGTGTGCTGCGAGATGACCTCGATCTTGCTCCAGCGCGGGGCGCGCGCCAGCGCAGGCACGGAGAAGAAAATGCCGCGGCAGTAGTTGCGGAAGCCCTGGGCCTCGATGATCGGCCAGGTCCACGGCGCCGGACTGATGTTGAGATAGGTGACGTTCTTGTGCCGCTGCGCGACTTTGGTCAGAAACGGAGCGTAGTTGCGGTAGGCCGGATCGACATACCAGCTCGACAGATTGCACTGGATGGCAGTTTCCTCGCCATGCTTCCGCGTGGTGTAGATCAGCAGCAGCACGCCGACGGGCTCGCCGTCATTGTCGAGCATGTAGCCGAAGCGCGGATAGCCTTCCGGAACGGGCCGGAAGGCCTGCCGGCGCAGGCCCTGCATCCAATAGTTCCGCGAGCGGCCGACGAAGCCGCGCGTCAGGAGGTCGGCGACCTTCTCGACGTCGGCTTCGGTGATCTCGCGGCATCGGACCTTGGTGTGGATCACGCTCGTCTTGCCCGTGGAAATGGTAAGCCTCGTGAGTTCAGTTAACGCCAGCCTTCGCCATGGGCATCGGCCGCGATTTGCGGCTGCAGGCCCATGAGCTCCCGCACCTTGGCAGGCCAGGCGGAAAGATCGGTGCCGTGGGTGTGGAACATGGCGACGGCCAGGCGGTCCATGCCGAAGGCGACGCAACCGGTGTGCGCGGGTTCGCCGTGGGCGTCCTGGATGCCCCAGGTCGTGCCGAAATGTTCCCGGTGATAGTTGAAGCTCATGCACGCGGTGGGCTGCTCTTCCGAGCGCAGCGGGATCAGCAGTTCGAACTTGAGCTGCTGCTGCTTCTGGCTCACCGCCTTCATCTGGCCGACGCGGCCGAAGAAGGGGTCGCTGGCATAGTCGACCCGGAAGGTCAGGCCGAGATCCCGGGCGATCGCCTGTGCGCGCACCATCCAGCGGTCGCGGAAATCGGCGACGTCGTCGGCCGTGCCGATGCAGACATATTCGCGCATCCGGAACGATTGCAGCCGGTCGAGGTGCTTTGACGGCTCGCGGCGGAAGCAGTCGGCGGCAACGTCGAAGCGCAGGCCGCCCTTCGGCAGCTGGCCGCGGCTCGCCGCGATCGGATAGACAGGGTAGCAGGCGGCCGGGGACAGCACGAGGTCGGCCGGCGACAGCGATGTGGTCCAGTCGCCGCCGGCATCGAAGCGGCTCACCGCGGCGTTGATTTCGCGTTCGGTGCCGTGCAGGCCGCAAACGCAGCCGAGCAGGTTCGGAAAGCTCTTGAGGTAGCCGGATTTCTCCAACTGGGCGCGGCTCATCACCGGCGGAAAGCGCATCACTTCGGTGCCGGCTTCGCGATGTCCCGTGATCAGCGCGGCGAGCTTCTCGACGACGCCTTCATAGAGCGCGGTGCGGGCGTAGACGCCGTCCGAGCCCATCGGGTGGAACAGCTTGTCGGCGAGATGATCGAGCGGGTCGATGATCTCAGGGGCGGTTTCGGGCGATTCGGGGAGGACGGCAATGTTCATGGTTCGATGTCCTGCTATCTGAAAAATTGTTCTTGTTGATTAGTCACGAAGGCTGGTCGGTACGCCGCTCATTAGTGTCGCGGTCGCGGCGTTGGCGAGGATGCGGTCGTTGTTGATCATGATCGGCGACGACAGCACGTCGCGGAGGTGGCGGCCCATGGTGAACTCGCCGTCGTTACGGTAGCCGGACAGGCCGGCGGTGCGCATCGCGTGCATCACGGTCTCGACCGCGAGCTCGGAGGCCTGCACCTTCAACAGCGTGATCGAGGACTGGAAGTCGAGCGAGGCCAGCGCGCGCTCGTCGTGCTCGGCGCGAGCGAAGGTATCGACATTGGCTGCGATCAGCGCGCGGAGTTTTGCCAGCGACATTTTCGCGGCGGTGAAGTGGGCGGCAGCGGGCGGCATCTGGCCGCCGGAAGTGCGCGCCGCCTTGCGGACGAAGGCTTGCGCGCGCGTGACCGAGGCAGCGGCAATACCGGCCCAGGCCGACGACCAGCACAGATGCGCGAACGGCGCCATCGTCTGGGCGTGGATCTTGTCATAGGCCTCAGGAAAGACGCGGTCTGCGGGGCAGTCGACCTTCAGCTCGAAACCGGTCGAGCAGGTGCCGCGCATGCCGAGCGTTTCCCAGCCCTGCGTCTGCTTCAGCGAATAATCGTCCTTGGCGAGCGCCAGCAGCACCTGGTCGGAGGCTGCGGCGTTGGTGGCGCGGCGGGCGATGGTAACAAGACCATCAGCCTGGGCGCCGTAGGAGATCACGGTGGCGTCGCGCACCAGCGAGACGGTGTCGCCGGCAACGTCGACCGCCGCCGCGCTGGCGCGGATGTTGCCGCCGTTCTGGCCCTCGGTGGTGGAGGAGGCGAGCAGCCACTGGTCGCGTGCGACCCGGCGCATCATGGTTTCCATCCAGGGGATGCCGTGGCCGTGCCGGACGACGCAGGCGACCTTTGTCGTGTGCATCGCGTAGATCATCGCGGTCGAGGCACAGGCGCGCCCGAGCGTGTAGCAGATGTCGGTGACGTCGTAGATCGAGGCGCCGAAGCCGCCGAACTCGACGGGGATCATGACGCCGAGCAGTTTCTGCTCGCGCGCAATGTCGAAAGCCTTGTGGGGGAAGCGGGCGTCGCGATCGACCCCGTCTGCGTCGGTGGCCGCCGCGGCGGCGGTTCGGGCGGCACGCTCGATGAGGGAGGGACCCTGTTCGAGAAAGCTCGTCTGCGTTTCGTCGACAGTGAGGACTGCTTCACGCACGTTCATGCTCGTCCGCCTCCGGTTTGTCGTTCAGGATCGCCGGCCATCATTCGCGATGCCGCTGAAGCGATCCTCCGACCCTCTTTGCTTATGAGATGAGGCTACGGATTTAATTCAAATTCGTCGATGAAATAGAGGGTAAACAAAGTCCAATTCCGGATGGACAGTTAAGGTCCGGTTGTTTGCATCACCCGAATTTCCACGATCGCGTTAGGGTTCTGGAAGAGGGGTGAATTCCGGACGATCTGAGTCATCGTTTACTAAGAAACGTGAAGTAATGGTGGCGCCCATTGTGGGATCGGCCAGCTGCGCCCATCGTATCCGGCAACCGGCCCGGCCTTTAGTTAGACAGATTGGAATCCGCCGATGCAAGCTTTCGATACCGACGTGCGCAATCGCATCATCAAGCTGGTCAAGGGCATCCTCGAGCAGAATTCGCTCACTGTCGATGTCACGCCGTCGACGAAGCTCGTGGATGCCGGCCTGACCTCGATGGACATGGTCAATCTGATGCTCGGCGTCGAAGCCGAGTTCGACTTCACCATTCCGCAAACCCAGATCACGCCGGAGAATTTCCAGTCCGTCGAGACGCTGGAGCGGATGGTCTCGACCCAACTCCAGCCGGCGAACGCGGCTTAGTCAAGCGCCACAACCTCCCGGGCGTCGTTCCTGCGAACGCAGTGACCCATAATCCCGGGGAGGAATTTGGCGAAGATCGGTCGTTCGGGATTACGACCGACCAGATCGATAGAACCTGCGGCACAAGTCCCTGCGTTGGCAGGGACGACATCGAGTGTGAAGGTCACGCTCCTCACAGCACCGGCATCGCGCCGCCACCCCCGTTCCAAAACCGCTCTGAAACTGGCATAGCTTAACCATGTCGCGCGTGGCGGACAGGTTGGAGCAGGCATGGCGAAGGCGGTACTGGGCATCATCGGCGGTTCCGGCATCTATGATCTGCCGGGTCTCGAGGACGCACGCGAAGAGGTGATCAAGAGCCCCTGGGGTGAGCCGTCGGCACCGTTGCGGCGCGGCTCCATCTCCGGCTTGCCGATCGTGTTCCTGCCGCGGCACGACAAGGGTCATCGGCTATCGCCGTCCGACATCAATTATCGCGCCAATATCGACGTCTTGAAGCGGGCCGGGGTCACCGACCTGATCTCGCTGTCCGCCTGCGGTTCCTTCAAGGAGGAGATTCCGCCTGGCACCTTCGTCCTCGTCGATCAGTTCGTCGACCGAACCCACAAGCGCGAGAGCTCGTTCTTCGGCAGGGGATGCGTTGCGCATGTGTCGATGGCGCATCCGGTCTCGCCGCGCTTGCGCATTCATCTCGCGGCAGCGGCTGAAGCCGAAGGGCTCGCGATCGCGCGCGGCGGCACCTATGTCTGCATGGAGGGGCCGCAATTCTCCACCTATGCGGAAAGCATGACTTACAAGACGCTGGGCTATTCCGTGATCGGCATGACCAACATGCCCGAGGCGAAACTCGCGCGCGAGGCCGAGATCTGTTACGCGACCGTCGCGATGGTGACGGATTTCGACTGCTGGCATCCTGATCATGACGCCGTCACCGTGCAGGACATCATCCGCGTGCTGACCTCGAACGCCGACAAGGCCAAGGCGCTGGTGGCGCGGCTGGCGAAGGACTTTCCGCGCGAGCACGAGCCGTGCCCGATCGGCTCGGACCGTGCGCTCGACACCGCGCTGATCACGGCGCCCGACGCGCGCGACCCCGAGCTTCTGAAGAAGCTCGATGCGGTGGCCGGGCGCATCCTGCGGGCGTGATACGAAAGGCAGAATGGCATGAAGGTCGATGGCAAGCATTTCCGCAGCATCTGGCGCGAGCGTGACGGCTGGTCGGTCGGCGCGATCGACCAACGCCGGCTGCCGCACGAGTTTGTCGTCGCGAAGCTGACCTCGTGCGAAGACGCCGCGGTCGCGATCCGCGACATGCTGGTGCGCGGCGCGCCGCTGATTGGTGCGACCGCGGCCTACGGCATGGCGCTGGCGATGCGCGAGGACGCCTCCGACGCCGGCCTGAAGCGCGCTTACGACACGCTTGTCGTGGCGCGGCCGACCGCGATCAATCTGAAATGGGCGCTCGACGAGATGCGCGCGGCGCTTACCCCGGTTGATCCCGTTGAACGCGCCGAGGCGGCCTATGCGCGCGCCGACGAGATCGTCGAGCAGGACGTCGAGATCAACCGCGGCATCGCCGGCAACGGCCTGAAGCTGATCGAGGCGATCGTTGCGAAGAAGAAGCCGGGCGAGACGGTCAACGTACTGACCCATTGCAATGCCGGCTGGCTGGCGACCGTCGACTGGGGCACGGCGACGGCGCCGATCTATCTGGCGCATGAGCGCGGCATCAAGGTCCATGTCTGGGTCGACGAGACCCGGCCGCGCAACCAGGGCGCCTCGCTCACCGCCTGGGAGCTCGGCCATCACGGCGTGCCGCACACGGTGATCCCCGACAATACCGGCGGACACCTGATGCAACACGGCATGGTTGACCTCGCCATCGTCGGCACCGATCGCGTCGCGGCCAATGGCGACGTCTGCAACAAGATCGGAACGTATCTGAAGGCGCTCGCCGCGCACGACAACGGCGTGCCGTTCTACGTCGCGCTGCCGTCGCCGACGATCGATTTCGCCGTGGATGACGGCATCCGCGATATCCCGATCGAGCAGCGCAGCGGCACTGAAGTCACCGACATGACCGGCCGCACCGCGGACGGCCGGCTGGAGACGGTGCGCATCGTGCCCGAGGGCTCGCCGGTCGCGAATTATGCGTTCGATGTCACCCCGGCGCGGCTCGTGACGGGGCTCATCACAGAGCGTGGTGTGTTGAAGCCGGATCGTGCCTCGCTCGCGGCGGCGTTTCCGGAGCGGATCGCCGCTGCGGCGGAGTAGTTAGCTAGCCAGGCAAGATCGTTCCATAGCCGTCATTGCGAGCGCAGCGAAGCAATCCAGAATCCCTCCGCGGAAAGTCTCTGGATTGCTTCGCTGCGCTCGCAATGACGAAGGATGGACTACCCCAGCTTCAACCCAGTCGCCGCCTCGAGCTCTGCGATCGCCTGCGCGCCGCTCGCCACCTTGATCGTGGTCATGCCCATCTCGCGCGCGGGCTTCAAATTGACGCCGAGATCGTCGAGATAGACGCAGTTGTTCGGATCGACCTTCAGCGTCTCGACCATCAGCTGGTAGATGCGCGGGTCGGGCTTGCGCAGGCCGATCTTCGCGGACTCGATGACGTGGTCGAACAGCACCATCACCTCGGCGACATAAAGCGAGCGCCCGGTCGCACTGCCGATCGCGTTGGCGGGCAGGTTGTTGGTGATGCAGCCGGTCTTGAACTGCGCCTTGATGCGCTTCAGCGCCTCGACCATCTCGGGCCGCAGATCGCCCCGGAGTAGCGGCAGCACGTCGCGGCCGCGGACCTCCGCGCCGAGTGCGCGCGATTCCCCGGCGAACAGCTTATCGAAAGTTTCGATGTCGACCTCGGCGCGCTCGAATTTGGCCCAGGCATTTTCCAGATGATTGGCGGCATTGGTACGCCGGATGATGTCGACGGGCAGGCCGCGTTCGGTCTCATACCGCGCGAAAGCCTCGAACGGCGAACTCGTCAGCACGCCGCCAAAATCAAAGATCACAGCCTCGATTGCCACTATTCCGCCCTCGTCAATTCCTTTCCAAGAGCGCTAGCATGCGCTATCGGCAAGAGCCAGTCTGAAGCAAATTCTCGCCGTCACCGATGCCGAAATGTGTTCCCATGAAGAAGCCTGCCACTTTCGCCATAGCCGCGCTGCTGCTCGCGACACCGGCTCATGCCATCGTCGGTGGCGGCACGCCGCAGACCGATGGTGTCGCGCGCGCGGTCGTCACCATTGTCGGCTCGCGCGGAAATTCCTGCACCGGCAGCCTGATTGCGCCGAAGGTCGTGTTGACGGGCGCCCACTGCGTGCCGTCAGGCGCGGACTACAAGATCGTCGATCGCAGCGGCGGCGGTGCGCCACAATTGCTGAACGTGCGCACCATCGCGATTCATCCGGGCTACAAGGCACAGGTGCATCGCGCCGGCGCGGACGTGGCGTTATTGCAACTGGAAATTCCACTCAAGGGAAAATCGACGGTGCCGGTCGGCGCGCCGAATAGTCCGATCCAGGTCGGCAGCCGCTTCGTCATTGCCGGGACCGGCGTCACCGTGCGCGGTGATGGCAGGAGCGGAGGCGCCACGCGCGTCGCCGGCCTCGTCGCCACGGGCCAGCCCGGCACGCTTCAGATCAGGTTGGTCGATCCTGTAACCAACGGAGTTCGCGAGGGAATTGGCGCCTGTACCGGTGATTCCGGCGGTCCCGTATTCGAGGACAAGCCGAATGGTGCCGTGCTTGTGGGTGTCATCAGCTGGGCGACGGGCCCGAACGCCGGCGACGGTTGCGGCGGATTGACCGGCGTCACGCCGCTCACGCTCTATCGCGACTGGATATTGCAGACCGCGCGAAGCTGGGGCGCGGCGCTTTGATCGCGAATTGATCTATGTCATTTTAATGCGGAAGCGCGATGGGCCACCATGCCCGTCGCGGAGGAAACGCGCTGTCCGGTCAAGGGCGGCCACAAAAACAAGCAAGGCAAAAAGCAACAATGAATGTCGCTGTTCGCAGTCACGCCACGGCCAAACAGGCTTCTGAACATTTCGACGTGCTGATCGTCGGCGCCGGCATCTCCGGCATCGGCAGCGCCTACCACATCAACAAGCAGCTTCCGGGCACGAGCTACGTCATCCTGGAAACGCAGGCGACGTTCGGCGGAACCTGGAGCACGCATCGTTATCCCGGCATCCGGTCGGACAGCGATCTCCATACCTTCGGCTATAGTTTCAAGCCCTGGGTTGGGCCGCCGATCGCAACGGCCGAGGAAATCCTCGCTTACATGAACGAGGTGATCGACGACAACGATATCGCCCGCCACATCCGTTACAAGCACAAGATCAACTCGGCGAGCTGGTCGAGCGAGCAGAACCTCTGGACCATCGAGGCGGTCGTAACCGACACCGGTGAAGCAAGGACCTTCACCGCGAACTTCCTCTGGATGTGCCAGGGCTATTATCGCCATTCCGAAGGCTACACGCCGGAATGGAAGGGCACGGACCGTTTCAAGGGCCGCATCGTTCATCCGCAGACCTGGCCCGACGATATTGATCTCGCGAACAAGAAGGTCGTCGTGATCGGTTCGGGCGCAACCGCTGCGACGCTGGTGCCCAACATCGCGGACAAGTGTTCGCATGTCACCATGCTCCAGCGCTCGCCGACCTATTTCCGTCTCGGCCGCAACGCCATCGAGATCGCCGAGGAGTTACGCCGGCTTCAGGTCGACGAGGAGTGGATCCACGAGATCGTCCGTCGCAAGATCCTGTTCGAGCAGGACGCGTTCACAAAACTCTGCCTGTCCAAGCCGGAGCAGGTGAGGAAGGAGCTGATCGGCCAGATCAGCGCGGTGCTCGGTCCGGATTACGACGTCGAGACGCATTTCACGCCGACCTACCGACCGTGGCGGCAGCGCATCGCCTTCGTCCCGGATGCCGATCTGTTCAAGGGCATTGCCAGCGGCAAGGCCTCCGTCGTCACCGACGAGATCGAGTGTTTCGTCGAGAACGGCATCCAGCTGAAATCCGGCAAGCTGCTCGAGGCAGACGTCATCGTCACCGCGACCGGCTTCAATCTCTCAGCGCTGGGCGACATCGCCTTCGAGATCGACGGCAAGCCGCTCGCCTTCGGCGACACCGTCACCTATCGCGGCATGATGTTCACGGGCGTTCCGAACATGGTCTGGGTGTTCGGCTATTTCCGTGCCAGCTGGACGCTGCGCGTCGACCTCGTTGCGGACTTCGTCTGCCGTCTGCTCCGGCACATGAAGGCCAAGGGTGTGAAGAAGGTCGGAGTCGAGTTGCGTCCCGAAGACCACAATATGCCGATCATGCCCTGGATCGATCCGGAGAACTTCAACCCCGGCTACATCATGCGCGACATGAACCTGCTGCCCAAGCGTGGCGACAAGCCGGAATGGCAGCACAGCCAGGACTACTGGACCGAAAAGGACGAGATCCCGAAGACGGATCTGGATGACAAGGCGTTCGTTTACGGGTGAGACGACCGTTTGTGTAAGGAGCGGTAGCGCTGCCATGCACCCCACTGTCGTCCCGGGGCGCGAAGCGAACCCGGGACCCATACTCCCAGGCAGTGGTCGTAGAGCGAACGGGTCACTCCGAGTCTTCGCCAACCGTCTCCCTGTGGCTATGGGTCCCGGATCTGCGCTTCGCTTGTCCGGGACGACGCTGTTGGTTGACGAATGGCGTACCAACTCATTCGCAGTACGTTCACGAATTCCTTCGCGTCGTATTCGTCGCGATCGCCGCCGCGGCCGTCCGGTTCTCCACGCCCAGCTTGGCGTAGATCTGCTCCAGATGTTTGTCGACGGTGCGCGGGCTTAATCCCAAAATCTGCGCGATGTCGCGGTTGGTCTTGCCCTTGCTGAGCCAGGCCAGCACCTCGCCTTCGCGGGTCGTGAGGCCCAACTCGCTGGTGAACTCCGGCGGCGGCGCGGTGCCGGATTCCCTGGAGAGCCGCAACAGGAACTCGTTCGGCGCGGTTTCGCCCATGTAATAGAGCCGGAGTTGTGGATTGTCGGGCAGCGATGCGGCTTGCGATTTCGAGCTGCCTTTGCCCTTCGCCTGTTCCAGCCATTGCAGCAAAGGCGGCGGCAGGACGAAGTCATCGGCCTGCGCGCCGTGATGGTCGGCCAGCAGCTTTTGCGCCTGCGGCGTCGCCCACAGGATGTTGCCCTGCCGGTTGACCGCGAACAGAAAGCGGCCGGAGACATCGAGCGCGGTGCGCGCGCTTTGGGTCAGGCGGGCATTGCCGAGATGGACCCGGATGCGCGCCAGCATCTCCTCGATCACGATCGGCTTGGTCACATAGTCGACGCCGCCGGCCTCCAGCCCGCGCACGATGTGCTCGGTTTCGGCAAGGCCCGTCATGAAGATCACGGGTACGTTGGCAAGGCCCGCATCGCGCTTGAGGCGGCGGCAGGTCTCGAACCCGTTCATGCCGGGCATCACGGCATCGAGCAGCACGATGTCGGGCGTGATCTGGTCGACGATGCGCATCGCGGCCGCGCCGTCGAGCGCCACCATCACCGTCATGCCGGCGCCGTCGAGCGCGTCGGTGAGCAGCCGCAGCGTCTCCGGAGAGTCGTCGACAACGAGCGCGACATCGCGCTTCTTCGATTCAGTGTTCATACGCATGCAACGTCTTCAATGTGGCCATGTACTGGTCGAGATCGAAGCGATCGACCAGCGACCGCATTTCCGCGACGAAGTCGGCATGCTCGGGGTGCTCGCTGCCGATCTCGTCCAGCTTCAACTGGATAGCCTTAACGTAGCCGATCCGACCGAGCCCGATCAGCGCCTCGATATGTTGGACCGGGGGGCGCGAGCCGCTCTCGGGCCGCCACAGCGGCACCGCAATCTCGTTCGAGCCGTATTGCCACTCGATCTTGAGAAGCTGGCGAATGCTTTCCAGGAGACGCGGGATGTCGATCGGCTTCATCAGGTAGCCGTCATGGAACGGCTGCGCCAGCGGCGTGCCGTGGGCTTCGAGCGCGCTTGCCGACACCATCAGGATGCGCGCCTGATGATGACCGTTGGCGCGCAAGGCCTCCGCCACGGCCCAGCCGTCCATGGCGGGCATCGAGATGTCGAGCAGGAACAGGTCAGGCCGGCAATGCTGCGCCAGCGCGAGGCAACCGGCGCCGTCGGGAGCGCTGAGCAGGATGAAGCCGAGCGGTGTCAACACCTCGCGCAGGAGGTCGCGATGAACAGGGTCGTCGTCGGTGATCAGGATGGTCTTGCGCGCGCCGTGATAGCCGGAGACCGGGGCCTCCACCGGCGCGTTGCGCTGCGGATTGGTGACCTCCGACAGCAGGATCTTGACCTTGAAAGTGCTGCCGGCGCCGACCGTGCTCAAGACCTTAATGTCGCCACCCATGACGCCGGCGAGCAGCCGGCTGATGGTGAGTCCTAGCCCGGTGCCGGTCTGCGGCTGCGACACGCCGAGCGCACCGCGTTCGAAGGGCGCGAAGATGCGTTCGAGATCGTCGCCCTGGATGCCGGGGCCGGTGTCGATCACTTCGAACTCGGCGACCGGGCTGCGATAATGCACCACGAACTGCACGCTGCCGGTCTGGGTGAACTTGATCGCGTTGGAGAGCAGATTGATCAGCACCTGGCGCAGCCGCTTCTCGTCGGCATAGACGACGAGCGGCAGATGCGAGGGCCGGCGGAACACGAAGTCGATGCCCTTGGCCGCGGCCTGAAGGCGGAACATGCCGACGAGCTGATCGAGGAATTCGCTCAGCCGCACCTCGTCACGCGACAGATACAGGCGGCCCGCCTCGATCTTGGAGATGTCCAGAATGCCGTCGATCAGGCCGGAGAGATGATCGGCGCTGCGGCGGACGACACGGACCTGGTCACGCGGCTTGGTGTTGAGCGTCGCATCCTGCTCGAGGAGCTGGGCATAGCCGCTGATCGCATTCAGCGGCGAACGCAATTCATGGCTCAGGCCGACAACGTAACGGCTCTTGGCGAGATTGGCGGATTCGGCGACCTCCTTGGCGCGCTGGAGCTCGGCGTCGGTACGCTTGTGCGCGTCGATCTCCTGGATCAGAAGCGTCGTCTGACGCCTGGTCTCGGCCTCCGCCGCGCGACGGCTCTGCTGCGCCAGCACGAACAGCCAGGCCACCACGCCGATGATGATGCTGAGCGAAAAGAACACTTTCCAGAGCGCGTTGGAGACGAGCGTGTTCTCGCCATGCACGCTCGCCGATGTCTGGAGATAGATCAGCCCCAGCACCAGCGCAACGAGACCCGCAGAGACGACGAACACCCCGATATAGTGGCCGAACTGCGAGTTGATCCGCTGATAGATCGGCTGCGGCAAAATCCTGCCGAGCGCCTCGGCAAATTGCACCTGCGCGCGCGCATGCGGCTTGCAGAGGTCGTGGCAGCGGGCGTCGAGTGAGCAGCACAGCGAGCAGATCGGGCCCGCATAGGCGGGACAGGACGTCATGTCCTCCGGCTCGAAGCTATGTTCGCAGATACAGCACTGGATCGATTCGATGTTCGCCCAGCTCCGCTTCGGCTTGCGTGCGATGTAGTATTTTCCGTCGGTCAACCAGGCGATAACAGGCGCAGTGACGAAGGCCACCGTCAACGCGACGAAGGCGGCGAGGGCTTTCATGGTCGGGCCGAACAGCCCGTAAAATGCCGCGATCGAGACGATGATCGCGAGCGTCATGGCGCCGACACCGACCGGGTTGATGTCGTAGAGATGCGCGCGCTTGAACTCCATCTGCGGCGGACGCAAGCCGAGCGGCTTGTTGATGACGAGATCGGACACCAGCGCACCGACCCAGGCAATCGCAACGTTGGAGTAGAGCGCCAGCGTCTGCTCCAGCGCCTTGTAGACGCCGATCTCCATCAGCAGCAGCGCCACCATCACGTTGAACACGAGCCACACCACGCGTCCGGGGTGGCTATGCGTCAGCCGCGAGAAGAAATTCGACCAGGCGATCGAGCCGGCATAGGCGTTGGTGACGTTGATCTTGATCTGCGACAGGATCACGAAGATCCCGGTCAACGCCAGCGCGAGGTCCGGCTCCGACAGCACGTATCGAAACGCCACGAGATACATATGCGCAGGCTCGGCGGCCTCTTCGGGCGGCACGCCGTGGCTCAGCGCGAAGAAGGCGAGAAACGAGCCGGCCAGCAGCTTCAGTGCGCCGAGCACGATCCAGCCCGGCCCGGCGCTCATCAGCGCGATCCACCATGACCTCCTGGAGGTACGACGGTCGCGCGGCAAAAAGCGCAGGAAGTCGACCTGCTCGCCGATCTGCGCCACCAGCGAGAACACCACCGACGACGCCACGCCGAACAGCAGCAGATCGAAATGGCCGCCGAGGTCACCGTGCTCGCCGGCGAATTTGTGCCACTCCGTGAAGGAATGAGGGTTGGCCCACGCAATCGCGGCGAAGGGCAGGATGTGCAGGACGACCCAGATCGGCTGCGTCCAGAGCTGAAAGCGGCTGATCAGCGTGATGCCGTAGGTCACGAGCGGGATGATCGCGACTGCGCTGATGAGGTAGCCGATCGGGCGCGGGATGCCCAAGCACATCTCCAGCGCGGTGGCCAGGATCACCGCCTCGACCGCGAAGAAGATGAAGGTGAAGGAGGCATAGATCAGCGAGGTGACGGTGGACCCGATATAGCCGAAGCCGGCACCGCGGGTGAGGAGATCAATGTCGATGCCGCATTTGGCGGCATAATAGGCAATCGGGACGCCGCAGCAGAAGATGATGGTGGAGACGACGAGGATCGCGGCAGTGGCATTGGTGACGCCGTAATTCAGGGTGATGGTGCCGCCGATCGCCTCCAGCACCAGGAAGGAAATGGCGCCGATCGCGGTGTTGGCGACGCGGGCGGCGGACCAGCGACGCGCGCTCTTGGCGGTGAAGCGCAGCGCGTAGTCTTCCAGCGTCTGGTTGGCGACCCATTGATTGTACTGGCGCCTGACGCGGTCTATTCGCTGCCGCCCTGCCACGCTTTACCCCACTCCCGATACGGACTTGGATCCCTCGCAAATCTCGTACCAAAAGCCTACGTCGGTATTTTGCGGTGCAGTATACGCGATCTTGCGTATGCTTGCGCTGCACAAATTCGAGCCATCCTCACGTCACCAATCGCGTGTCCTCGAACAAACAGTGGGGTGCTCATGTCGGACGAAGAAACCAAGGGCCTGTTGTCGCCGCTCCGGCGAAAACTATTGATGGGAATGGCCGCCTTGCCGGCGATCACGATGCTGCCGAAGGCGTCGTTTGCACAAGCTCCGGCGACCGCTGTGGTCAACACCACCGGCCTCGCAGTCACTGACACCGAGGTGACGGTCGGCATCCTGCACTCGGCGACCGGCACCATGGCCATCTCCGAAACCGGCTCGATCGAAGCCGAAAAGCTCGCCATCGAGCAGATCAACGCCATGGGCGGCGTGCTCGGCCGTAAGATCAAGTTCATCCAGGAAGACGGCGCCAGCGACTGGCCGACTTTTGCCGAGAAAGCCAAGAAGCTGCTCGTCAACGACAAGGTCGCGGCGATCATGGGCTGCTGGACCTCGGCCTCCCGCAAGGCGGTGCTGCCGGTGATGGAGCAGTACAACGGCATGCTCTATTACCCGACCTTTTATGAAGGCCTCGAGCAGTCCAAGAACGTGATCTACACCGGCCAGGAAGCGACCCAGCAGATTCTCGCCGGCCTGAACTGGATCGCCAAGGAAAAGGGCGCCAAGTCGTTCTTCTTCATCGGCTCCGACTACATCTGGCCGCGCACCTCGAACAAGATCGCGCGCAAGCACGTCGAGAACGTGCTGAAGGGCAAGGTCGTCGGCGAGGAGTACTATGCGCTCGGCTCGACCCAGTTCAACTCGGTCATCAACAAGATCAAGCTGACCAAGCCCGACGTTATCTTCACCGACGTCGTCGGCGGCTCCAACGTCGCGTTCTACAAGCAGCTCAAGGCGGCCGGCATCGACCTCTCCAAGCAGGCGCTGCTGACGATCTCGGTCACCGAAGACGAAATCGACGGCATCGGCGGCGAGAACATCGCGGGTGCCTATGCCTGCATGAAGTACTTCCAGTCGCTCGACAATCCCAACAACAAGACGTTCGTGCCCGCCTTCAAGAAGATGTGGGGCGAAAAGACCGTGATCGGAGACGTCACCCAGGCTGCCTATCTCGGCCCGTGGCTGTGGAAGTTGACGGTCGAGAAGGCCGGCTCCTTCGACGTCGACAAGATCGCGGCGGCCTCGCCCGGCGTCGAGTTCAAGGGCGCGCCGGAAGGCTATGTGCGCATCCACGAAAACCATCACCTCTGGTCGAAGACCCGGGTGGGACGCGCCAAGCTCGATGGTCAGTTCGAGCTGATCTTCGAGACCGCCGATCTCGTCGAGCCGGATCCGTTCCCGAAGGGTTACCAGTAAGTCGCGACGTCGCTCGCGCCTTTCCTCAGCACCAAGCCTCTCCCTGGCGTGGACAGCAAACCCACGCCCAAGACCCCCGCGTCGCGAACCTGCTCGCGACGCGGGACCTTATCCCTGACGGAGGACATCGATGTTCGGCGACTACTCGCTTGGTGATCTTGGCTCCATCTTCGTCATGCAGGGCTTTGCGGGACTGATCCTGTTCTCGGTCTACGTGCTGATGGCGCTCGGGCTTGCCATCATCTTCGGCCAGATGGGCGTCATCAACATGGCCCACGGCGAGTTCATGATCCTCGGGGCTTACGTCACATGGATGACCTCCAATCTCTTCCAGGCCTATTTGCCTGGTCTCTTCAGCGGCTACTTCTTCCTGGCAATGATCCTCGCCTTTGTCGCATCCGGTGCGCTGGGCATGCTGGTGGAATGGGTGCTGATACGGCATCTCTACAAACGCCCACTGGATACGCTGCTCGCGACCTGGGGCCTCAGCCTGATGCTGCAGCAGGCCTATCGCTCCGTGTTCGGCGCGCGTGAGGTCGGCGTCGAGCTGCCGCAATGGATGCTAGGCTCGCTGCACGTCACCGAGAGCATCGAGGTGCCGATCAACGGCGTCTTCGTGATGTGTCTCACCGTACTGATCACCGTCGGCGTCGCCTACGTCATGTACAAGTCGCGCTGGGGCCGCCAGGTCCGCGCCGTCGTGCAGAATCGCATCATGGCCGGCGCCGTCGGCATCAACACCGAGAAGGTCGATCGCTACACGTTCGGGCTCGGTTGCGGCATTGCCGGCGTCGCCGGCAGCGCCTTCACCATGATCGGCTCAACCGGACCGACGTCGGGCCAGCTCTATATCGTGGACACATTCCTCGTCGTCGTGTTCGGCGGCGCCGCCAGCCTGCTCGGTACCATCGCTTCCGCATTCTCGATCTCGCAGACGCAATCGACGCTCGAATTCTTCCTGTCGGGCTCGATGGCCAAGGTGCTCACGCTGCTCGCCGTCGTCGGCATCCTGATGCTGCGGCCGCAGGGCCTCTTCGCCCTCAAAGTCCGCAAATAACGGGAAGCAGGCAAGTCATGATCAACTCTCGCTTCTTCAATCGCTCCGAACTGATGGGCTTCATTGCTCTGGCCGCCGTGCTGTTCGTGATCCTGCCGCTGACGCTCGATGTGTTCCGTCTCAATCTGGTGGCGAAATATCTGACGTACGCCTTTGTCGCGCTCGGCCTCGTGCTGTGCTGGGGCTATGGCGGCATCCTGAGCCTGGGGCAGGGCGTATTCTTCGGTCTCGGCGGCTACTGCATGGCGATGTTCCTCAAGCTCGAGGCCTCGAGCGTCGAGAACACCAAGATCCAGTCGACGCCCGGCATCCCCGACTTCATGGACTGGAACCAGATCACGTCACTGCCGCTGTTCTGGCAGCCGTTTCACAGTCTCACCTTCACCATCCTCGCCATCATCCTGGTCCCCGGCATTTTCGCCCTGATCATCGGCACCGCGATGTTCAAGCGCCGCGTCGGCGGCACCTATTTCGCGATCATCACCCAGGCCGTCGCCGCCATCCTGACCATCCTGATCGTCGGGCAGCAGGGCTATACCGGCGGCATCAACGGCATGACCGATCTGCGCACGCTCAAGGGGTGGGACATCCGGCCCGACCACGCCAAGGTCATCCTGTACTTCGTCGAAGTCGTGCTGCTGTTCGCCTGCATCGGCATCGCGCAGTTCATCCGCCTGACCAAGCTCGGCCGCATCCTGGTCGCGATGCGCGAACAGGAAGACCGCGTCCGCTTCTCCGGCTACAGCGTCGCCAACTTCAAGATCTTTGCCTTCTGCATGGCCGCGGTCTTCGCCGCGATCGGCGGCGCGATGTTTGCGCTCAATGTCGGTTTCATGTCGCCGTCCTTTGTCGGCATCGTGCCGTCGATCGAGATGGTGATCTACACCGCGGTCGGCGGGCGGATGTCGATCTTCGGTGCGATCTGGGGCGCCATCCTGGTGAATTTCGCCAAGACCAGCCTGTCGGAATCCTTCCCGCAGCTCTGGCTGTTCGGTCTCGGCGCATTGTTCATCGCGGTCGTTCTCGCCTTTCCGAACGGTCTGTCCGGGCTCTGGGCCGATTACGTGCAGCCGCGCATCGACCGCCTGTTCACCTCGCGCAAATCGAAGTCGGACTGGAAGGACAATTCGGTCGCCGACGGCGCGCCGGCAGAGTGAGGAGACCATCATGCTCGTCGGACACCAGCCCAAGGAATTCCTGCTCGCGGTCTCCGGACTCACCGTCTCGTTCGACGGGTTCAAGGCGGTCAACGATCTCTCCTTTTACGTCGAAGAGAACGAAATCCGCGTCATCATCGGTCCCAACGGCGCCGGCAAGACCACGGTGCTCGATCTGATCTGCGGCAAGACCAAGGCGACCTCCGGCTCGATTCAGTTTCGTGGCAAGGAGCTCACGAAAATGAAGGAGAACGAGATCGTGCAGACCGGCGTCGGGCGCAAGTTCCAGACGCCGTCGGTGTTCGAGGACCTCACGGTGTTCGAAAATCTCGAGATCTCGTTTCCGCGCGGTCGCACCGTGCTGGGTTCGCTGACCTTTCAGCGCGACCAACAGGTGAAGGATCGGGTCGCGGAGGTCGCGGAGATGATCTTCCTCAAGGACAAGCTCAATACCTATGCCGACGAGCTTAGCCACGGCCAAAAGCAATGGCTCGAGATCGGCATGCTGCTGATCCAGGACCCGGACCTCCTGATGCTGGACGAACCCGTCGCCGGCATGAGCGTCTCCGAGCGCGCCAAGACTGCCGAACTCCTCAACCGCATCATCAAGAACCGCTCGGTGCTGGTGATCGAGCACGACATGAAGTTCGTCGAGGACATCGCGCACAAGGTCACCGTGCTCCACCAGGGTCAGATCCTCTCGGAAGGGACCATGGAGAAGGTGAAGAACGACCCCAAGGTCATTGAAGTCTATCTCGGGCATTAGCGCATGATCCCGGAAAGTGGCGTTCGGTTTCCGGACAAGATCATGCGCAAAAGATAAGGAGCGCGGCGATGCTGGCAATTTCAGATCTTCACGTCGCCTACGGCCAGAGCGAGGTGCTGCACGGGCTCAACGTCAAGGTCGCGCCCAACGAGATCGTGGCGATCATGGGCCGCAACGGCATGGGCAAGACCACGCTGATGAAGTCGCTGATGGGCATCCTGCCGGCCAAGAGCGGCTCGGTAAGCATGGACGGTGCCGAACTCGGCGGCCTGCCGAGCTACGAGCGCGTCGCCAAGGGCCTCGCTTATGTGCCGCAGGGCCGCATGATCTTCTCCACCATGACGGTGAAGGAGAACATCGAAACCGGGCTCGTGGTTTCCGGCGGGACCGAGGTGCCCGGCGACATCTACGAGCTGTTTCCGGTGCTGCTGGAGATGAAGGACCGCCGCGGCGGCAATCTCTCCGGCGGCCAGCAACAACAGCTTGCGATTGCGCGTGCGCTCGCGACCAAGCCGAAGGTGCTGCTGCTGGACGAACCCACCGAAGGCATTCAGCCGTCGATCATCAAGGAAATGGCGCGCACGTTGAAGCGCATCCGCGACGAGAAAGGGCTCTCGATCGTCGTGTCCGAGCAGGTGCTCAGTTTCGCGCTCGAGATCGCCGATCGTGTGCTGGTGATCGAGAACGGCGAGATCGTGCGTGACGATCCGCGCGACGCCGTCGATGCCGCGCAGGTCTCGAAATATCTGTCCGTCTAACCAACCGTGTAAAAGGGGAGCTTCTCGATGCCAGAGACACTGATCAAGGTCGATCTCACCAAGTCGGCTTACGAAAATGACATGGTGCACAACCGCTGGCACCCCGACATCCCGATCGTGGCCTGGGTCAATCCCGGCGATGATTTCATCATCGAGACCTATGACTGGACCGGCGGCTTCATCAAGAACAACGATTCCGCCGATGACGTGCGCGACATCGACCTGTCGATCGTGCACTTCCTCTCCGGCCCGATCGGCGTCAAGGGCGCCGAGCCCGGCGATCTCCTCGTCGTCGATCTGCTCGACGTCGGCCCGATGAAGGAGAGCATGTGGGGCTTCAACGGCTTCTTCTCCAAGCAGAATGGCGGCGGCTTCCTGACCGACCACTTCCCGCTGGCGCAGAAGTCGATCTGGGACATCAAGGGCCTCTATACCTCGTCGCGACACATCCCCGGCGTCAATTTCGCCGGCCTGATCCATCCCGGGCTGATCGGCTGTCTGCCCGATCCGAAGATGCTGGACACCTGGAACAAGCGCGAGGCCGAGCTGATCTCGACCAATCCGACCCGCGTGCCCGGTTTGGCCAATCCGCCGTTCGCGGCGACCGCCCATGGCGGCCGCGCCAAGGGCGACGTCAAGGACAAGATCGGCGCGGAAGGCGCGCGCACCGTGCCGCCGCGTGAGCATGGCGGCAATTGCGACATCAAGGATCTCTCCCGCGGCTCGAAGATCTACTTCCCGGTCTACGTGCCAGGCGCCGGTCTCTCGATGGGTGACCTGCATTTCAGCCAGGGCGACGGCGAGATCACCTTCTGCGGCGCGATCGAGATGGCCGGCTGGCTGCATCTGAAGGTCGAGGTGATCAAGGACGGCATGGCGAAGTACGGCGTCAAGAATCCGATCTTCAAGCCGTCGCCGATCACGCCGAACTACAAGGACTACCTGATCTTCGAAGGCATCTCGGTCGACGAAGCCGGCAAGCAGCACTATCTCGACGTCACCATCGCCTATCGCCAGGCCTGCCTGAATGCGATCGAGTACCTCAAGAAGTTCGGCTACTCCGGCGCCCAGGCCTATTCGATCCTCGGCACCGCACCGGTTCAGGGCCACATCTCCGGCGTGGTCGATGTGCCCAACGCCTGCGCCACGCTGTGGCTGCCGACCGAAATCTTCGACTTCGACGTGATGCCGTCGGCGGCGGGGCCCATCAAGCACATCAAGGGCGATATCCAGATGCCGATTTCGCCGGACAAATGATCGGTGCGTCCTATCCCCGTCATCCTGAGGTGCTCGCCTTGCAAGGCAAGGCGAGCCTCGAAGGATGACGGATTAAAGAACACGAAGGACAACAAGATGCCGGTCTATGAATATCTCTGTGACGATTGCGGTCCGTTTAAGGATCTGCGCCCGATGGCCGAATGCGACGATCCGCAGAGCTGTCCGCATTGCGAGACGATGGCGCCGCGCGTCATCCTGACCGCGCCGAATTTCTTCTGCATGCCGGCGGAGACGCGCAAGGCGCATGCCGTCAACGAGCGCAGCACGCACGCGCCGCAGACGCTCGCCCAATACAAGGCCTCGCACGGTCCCGGTTGCGGCTGCTGCTCCACGGGCAAAACCGCGAAGGACAAGAGTGCGTCGGACAAGAAGAAGCCTGCGCGGCTGGTGACCAAGACCAGGAGCGGCGCCAAGGGCTTTCCCACAGCGCGGCCATGGATGATCAGCCACTAACGCCACGCGCCAACATCACACGAACAAAACACAGGAGCGTCCAATGCTTCACGGTGACATTTCCAGCAGCAACGACACCGTCGGCGTCGCGGTGGTCAATTACAAGATGCCTCGCCTGCACACCAAGGCCGAGGTGCTCGATAACGCCCGCAAGATCGCCGACATGCTGGTGGGCATGAAGACCGGCCTGCCCGGCATGGACCTCGTGATCTTCCCGGAATACTCCACGCAAGGCATCATGTACGATTCCAAGGAGATGTATGAGACGGCGTGCTCTGTGCCCGGTGAAGAGACCGCGATCTTCGCGGAAGCCTGCCGCAAGGCCAAAGTGTGGGGTGTGTTTTCGCTGACCGGCGAGCGTCATGAGGAGCATCCAAACAAGGCGCCCTACAACACCTTGATCCTGATGAACGACAAGGGCGAGATCGTCCAGAAATACCGCAAGATCATGCCTTGGGTGCCGATTGAGGGCTGGTATCCCGGCAATTGCACCTACGTCTCCGAAGGGCCGAAAGGCATGAAGGTGAGCCTGATCATCTGCGATGACGGCAACTTTCCGGAGATCTGGCGCGACTGCGCCATGAAGGGTGCCGAGCTGATCGTGCGTTGTCAGGGCTACATGTATCCGGCCAAGGAGCAGCAGGTCATGATCTCCAAGGCGATGGCATGGGCCAACAACGTCTATGTGGCGGTTGCCAATGCCGCCGGCTTCGACGGCGTCTACTCATATTTCGGCCATTCCGCGATCATCGGCTTCGACGGCCGCACCCTCGGTGAATGCGGCGAGGAAGACTACGGCATCCAGTACGCGCAACTCTCCAAGAGCCTGATCCGCGATGCACGCCGCAACGGCCAGTCGCAGAATCATCTCTACAAGCTGGTCCACCGCGGTTACACCGGCATGATCAATTCCGGCGAAAGCCCGCGCGGCGTCGCGGCCTGCCCCTATGATTTCTACAAGAACTGGATCGCCGATCCCGAAGGCACACGCGATATGGTCGAGGCGATGACCCGCTCGACGCCGGGGACTGCGGAATGCCCGATCGACGGCATCCCGAACGAGGCGGCGGCCAGTAACTACTGAGCCGCTGTGGCTGCCGAAATAAGCCGCTTCGTGCGCGAAATGGGAGTTTGGCGCTGCAAACCGTGTCTCGGTTGCAACATAGTGGCCGGATTCTGCCCCGGTTGTGAGGCAAACGGGCGCATTCCGGTCGCGCCGTAGTTCTACGGAGCGTGCTCATGGCCTAAGTTCCCCCGCGGAACTGGGGAAGCGGGGAGCGCGACGTGCGGGGCGAAGGGCTATCGAGGCGGCATGATCGACTGCGCCGGTCCAGTGCCGCGTTGCTCGTCAGCGCGTCTGCGCTGTTTTTGGGATGTAGCCTTTGCGCGACGCCGGCCAACGCGGCCTGCACACCCGATCCGGCGACGAGCGGCCAGACCGTCACCTGTAGCGGCACCGATACGGACGGCTTCCAGGCCGGAGCAGGCGTCAACAGCCTCAACGTCAACGTGCTGTCCGGCGCGACCGTGAACGACAACGGCGCGGTCTCGATCGGCGTCAACGATTCCAGCACCGTCACCAACAACGGGACCGTGTCGGCAGGCTCTGGCCTCACCGGCATCGCCGTTGGAAATTCCAACACCGTGACCAACAACAACACCATCACGGTGCTGGACAACGGCCTCGGCATCCAGGCGATCGACCACAACGTCATCACCAATGCCGGAACGATCACGACAGGCGACAGCGGCGCCGCGATCACGGTCGGCGACAGCAACACCGTTACCAACAGCGGCGCGTTGTCGGTCGGCGTGTCCGGTGTGGGTGTCTTTGCCGTGCAGAACAACACCATCACGAACACCGCGACGGGCACGATTACGGGGGGCGACGGTGCAAGCGGCATCCTCGCGTTCGGAGGCGCGACCGTGACCAACGCCGGCACGATCACGGTTGGCGATTCTCCCGGATTTTCCGGTGGCATTCTGGCGATCGCCGACAACAATACGGTCACCAACACGGCCACCGGCAAGATCACGGTCGGGCAGAACGCCGCCGGCATCTTCATGCAGGGCGACTTCCAGACCGCCAGCAATTTCGGCGCCATCACGGCTGGTGATTTCGGTGTCGGCATTGCCGTGCAGGGAGATGATTCCAAGATCACCAATGGCGGCACGATCACGGTAGGGGGCAGCGGATCTGCCGGCATTTCGCTGCAGGGTGACCGGGCCACGATCATCCAAAGCGGCACGGTGAATGTTGACCAGACCGGCATGGGTATCTTTTATACCGGCTCGTCCTCCTCGATCACCAACAGCGGTCGGATCACGGGCGCCGATGCTACCGAGGGCATCTTCGTGGTCGGTGACTCCAACACCGTCACCAACAGCGGCACGATCACCGTTGGTGCGTTCGGCGTCGGCATGGACGTAACCGCGTTCTCGACCACCAGCCAGATCGTCAATACCGGCACCATCACCGTCGGCGACAACGGCACGGGCATCATGGTGAGTGGCGGCGGCAGCCTCTTCAACTCGGGCACCATCGACGCCAGCGCGTCCGGTGCGGTGGCGATCGACTTCTGCGGCTGCGGCAACAACACGCTTACACTCGGCCCGGGCAGCGTCATCAAGGGGCAGGTGCTGGCATCCGGCACCGACACCTTCCAGCTTGGCGGCGTCGGCAAGGATACGTTCAATCTCGACCTGATCGGCGTCGGCCTCCAGTACGACGGCTTCTCGACCTTCAACAAGATCGACAGCTCGACCTGGACCGTGACGGGTACCGGCAATCAGGACTGGAACGTGCTCGGCGGCACGCTGATGCTCGCCGGCACCATCAACGGCACCGTGTCCGTCGCCGCCGGCGGCACTTTCGGCGGCGTCGGGTCGGTCGGCACAATCGCCGTGAACGGCGGCACGCTGGCGCCGGGCAATCCGACCGGAACGCTCTCCGTGTCCGGCGATCTCTCGTTCACCGGCGCGTCGAGCTACATGGTTCAGATCTCGGGCGCCAGCAACGGCCTCACGGTCGTGACCGGCACGGCGACGCTCGGTGGCGCGACCGTCGTCGTCGTTCCGACCGGCTCGATTGCGAAGCACTACACGATCCTCACCGCAGGAACGTTACCCGATACGTTCAATCCCGTCGTCGCGGGCCTGTCGTCGAACCTGCATGCGACGCTGAACTACGGCCTCAATGACGTCTACCTCGACCTCGCGCTCGGCTATGGCAGCGGCCTCAACGTCAATCAGCAGAACGTCGCCAATGCGCTGACGAATTACTTCAACAGCACCGGCAGCCTTCCCGTGGCACTCGCCAATCTCTCGCCCGCCGGTCTGACACAGGCGTCCGGCGAATCGGCGACGGGATCGCAGCAAACGACGTTCGATGCGATGAACCTGTTCATCAGCCTGCTGACCGACGTGTTTGGTTCCGGGCGCAGCAGTGCGCCCGGTGCGTCGCCTTATGCCGACGAGATGGGCGCGAATGCCTATGCGGCGACCGGCAAGGGCGCACGTGACAAGACCACGCGCGACGCTTTCGCCTCGATCTACCGCAAGGCGCCGGCCGCGACGTTCGAGCAGCGCTGGGATGTGTGGGCGGCCGGCTTTGGCGGCTCGCAGACCACCGATGGCAACACTGCGCTTGGTTCCAACAACACCAGCAGCAGCGTCTACGGCACCGCCGTGGGCCTCGATTATCGCTTCTCGCCGTCGACCATCGCGGGCTTCGCGCTGGCCGGCGGCGGTACCGGCTTCAACGTCAACGGGCTCGGCTGGGGCCGGTCCGACCTGTTCCAGGCCGGCGCCTTCGTGCGTCATACGGTTGGACCGGCCTATATCACCGCTGCGCTCGCCTATGGCTGGCAGGACGTCACCACCAACCGCATCGTCACGGTTGCCGGCGTCGATCAGCTGCGCGCGCAGTTCAACGCCAACGCCTTCTCGGGCCGGGTCGAGGGCGGTTACCGCTACGCCACGCAATGGATCGGCCTGACGCCTTATGCTGCGGCGCAGGCCACCATGTTCAGTCTGCCGAACTATTCGGAGTTCGCCGTGGTCGGCAACAACAATTTCGCGCTCAACTACGCCGCCAAGGACGTGACCAGCACCCGCACCGAGCTCGGACTGCGCGCGGACAGATCGTTCGCGGCGGCCGGCGGTCTGATGACCCTGCGCGGCCGCCTCGCCTGGGCCCATGATTACAATCCGGACCGTACCGTCGGTGCCGTGTTCCAGACGCTGCCGGGCGCCGCCTTCGTCGTGAACGGCGCGGCGCAGGCGCGCGATTCCGCATTGACCACGGCGTCGGTGCAGGTGAGCTGGATGAACGGCTGGTCCGCGTCGGCGACCTTCGAGGGCGCGTTCTCGAACGTCACCAACTCCTACGCCGGCAAGGGCGTCGTGCGCTACGCGTGGTAGGCTCTACTGCTTCTTCTGCGGGGGCTTGCGCGGCGGGCGCGGAGCGGCGGCCGGTGTGGGTATGCCGGCCATCTTGTTGGCGGCCTCGCTGACGTCGAGCAGCGAGCGACGGATATCCTCGAGGTAGCCAGCCGATTTCTTCTTCATGGTATCGGCGAGCTCGTGCAATCCCCTGATCTTCTCGAACAGCTCGTCCGCCTTGCCGTCGACGAAGCCGGGCACCACGCCCTCGATCTTGGTGACGGCCTTGTCGAAGCCGGCAAAGGCGGTGTCCACCTTGGCCATGACGGCATCGATTTCGCCGCCCTTGCTCCTGAGACCGGCGGTGGTGTCCTCGAACGTGCGCAGGCCCTCCTTGATCGCAGGGGCGTTGCTGACGATCGTGCGATCCACACTGTGCAGGGTGTCGACGATGGATTCGGCGTCGCTGAGATCGGCGGTCAGCACCGGGATGCCGTCGGAATCCAGCGGCACGGGCGGCGCCGAGGGCGCGCCCCCGATCAGTGAGACGGCTGCAACGCCGGTGAGGCCCTGGAACTCGATGCCGGCGGCGGTGTCCTTGCGGATCGGCGCGGAATTATCGAGCAACACCAGCACCACGATCTTGCGCGGATTGTCCAGCTTGATCGACAGGATCTGGCCGGCGGGCACGCCGTCGAAATTGACCGGCCCGCCGCGACGCAGGCCGCTGGCAGAACCGCCCTCGAACACCACGCGCAACTGGCTGCGGCTCTGAAGCGCACGCCATTTCTGCACGCCGAGCACGCCGCCGAACGCCACGGCAATCACCGCCAGCGTCGCGGTTCCGATCACAAGATTGCTCGCGCGTGCCATCAGATGGGATTCTACGGCCAAAGCGGGGAAGTTGGAAGGAGTCGCAATGGTACGTAGGGCGGGTTAGCGAAGCGTAACCCGCCTTTCTCTCGGCGTTCATCGTGCAAATTGGCGGATTACGCTGCGCGAACCCGCCTTACGCGGCATCAATGCCCGGCCGCGCGCTTTGCCGCAGCATTGTTCAGCACGATCAGCGCATCGACGGCCACGCCCGTCCTGGCATTGATCAGGAACGGGTTGATGTCGATCGAGGCGATCCGGTCGCCGGCATCGGCGATCAGGTTGGAGAGGCCGACCAGGGCCTTGACTGCGGACGCCTCGTGCAGGGCCGGCTTGCCGCGATAACCGCGCATCTTGACGCCGGCCTTGGTGCGGCCGATCAGGAGCCGCGCCTCGGCCTCGTCCAGCGGCGCGCCGGCAAGCGCGACGTCCTTCATCAGCTCGATATCGATGCCGCCGGTGCCGAACAGCACGACCGGACCCATCTCGGCATCGAGCGAGGCGCCGACCACGAGCTCGAGATCGGCCTTGACCTGCTGCGCGATCAAAATGCCGTCGAGCTTCGGTTTGCCTTTCAGCTTCGCCACCCGCGCTGTGATATCGGAGAACGCCTTTTTCACTTCGGCGGCGTTGTTGAGGTTCAGAACCACGCCGCCGATGTCGGATTTATGCAGGATCTCGGCGCTGACGAGTTTCGCCACGACCGGAAAGCCGATCTGCTTGGCGATCTTCGCGGCTTCGGCCGCCGTCTGCGCGATGGCTTCCTTCGAAATCGGGATGCCATAGGCCTTCAGCAACTTCTTCGAGGCGACCTCGTCGAGCGCGGCACCGCTCGCCGATTTCAGCGCCTTTTCCAGCACCGCGCGCGCGGCCGGCTTCGAGCTCGAGACGATGTCGGGCACCTCCTTCCGCAGCCTGGCATAGGCAAGCAGCGACTTGATCGCAGTCACGGCGCGATCCATGCCCTGCATGACCGCCAGATGCGGCAGCGATTTGCGCAAATCCTTGGTGAACTCGGTGAAGCCGATCGACATCGCGCTGACATAGATCACGGGCTTGCCGGCCTGGCTCGCCATCTCGTCGACGATGCGCAGATTGCGCTCGCGCAATTCGTGCGGCGTCTTGGGCAACTCGGCATCGATGATGACGATGTCGATCTCGGGGTCGTCGATCATCAGCTTGATCGACTTCATGTAGACGGAGGGATCGACCACAGCGGCAAAGCCGGCATCGAGCGGATTGCCGACGATCGAGCCCGGGCCGAGCATTTTCGCCAGCTCCGAGCCGACATGCGGGCTCAGCGGCGCGAAGTTCAGGCCTTCGGCGTAGAAGGCGTCAAGCAGCATGCCGCGCTTGCCGCCAGAGAGCGTGACCGCGGCGAGCCGGTCGCCCTTGGGCACGGCCGCGTGAACGAAGCACTCGGTCGTCTCGATCAGCTCGTCGAGTCCTCCCACGCGGATCACGCCTTCGCGCGTCGCAATGGCGTCGAAGGTCTCGATCGAGCCAGCGAGCGCACCGGTATGCGCCATCGCCGCCGCGCGGCCGCCTTCGGATGCGCCGAGCTTGAGTGCGATCACCGGCTTGCTCGCCGCTCGCGCCGCCTTGCAGGCGTCGCGGAACGCCTTGGTGTTGCGCACGCCCTCGAGATAGACCACGATCACCTTGATGCTCGGATCTTCGGCGAAGTAGCGCATCAGGTCCGGCGTTTCGAGCCCGGCCTCGTTGCCCGTCGTCACCATATAGCCGACCCCGACGCCGCGATCTTCCAGCGCCTGCCGGATCGCCATCACGATGGCGCCGGATTGCCCCGCGATCGCCACGGCGCCCTGTTCCATGGTGACGATGCGGTCGTCGATATTGGTGAAGAGCTTTTCGCCGGCGCTTAGATTGCCGAGGCAGTTCGGGCCGGTGACGGCCAGCCCCGTCTCGCGGATCGCGGCCTGCAATTCGGCGGCGAGCTTCTGGCTCTCGTCGTCCTGTAACTCGCTGAAGCCGGAGGTGACGATGGTGGCCGACCGCGCGCCGGCGGCAGCGGCGTCGCGGATCACTTGCACGGCAAACCGCGCCGGCACCAGCACCAGCACATGGTCCGGCTTCTCGGGGAGGCTCGCAAAATCCTTGAAGCAGGGGACGCCCCAGATGGTCTCGCGCTTGGCGTTGACAGGATAGAGCCCGCCCTCATAGCCGTACTTGACCAAATTGTTCCAGATGCGCTCGGCATAGTTGCCGGGCTTGTCGGTCGCGCCGACCAGCACGATGTTGTGCGGGTGCAGCATGGCGTGGATGCCCTTGACGACATCGCTCGCGTCGGGCGACGGAGACCACGGGCTCGGAGAAACGGGAGATACCTGAGCTTCCATGGTGCTTCCTCATTTATTGTTCTTGTTGCAGCGCGCTGCCACGCACCGGCTTCCGGCGGGACCGATTGTAGCGCACGCCATGCCGCGTGGCGGAATGGTGGTGCTTCGCGACAAAGGCTAGCATCACCAGACTTTTGGCGAAAGTGCGAACGGCGAGGCGAAGTGCTACGACGTCGTGACGCTCATTGTCTCAATGGTGATCATGCCGCTTCTGTCTGTCGTCGTGCCCACGCTCGATCGTCCCGACACGCTCCGTCACGCGCTCGTGACCATGGCGTGCCAAGCTGCGAATGCCGATTGCGAGTTCATCGTCCAGAACAATGGCGGTAATCCCGAGATTGCGGAGATGGTCGCAAGCCTTCGCGACAAGCGCTTCAAGCATTTCGCCTGCGACATCGTTTTGACCATGACCGATAATTGGGAGGCCGCGCTCGGCCATGCCTCGGGCGAATACGTCACCTTCATCGGCGACGACGACGGCCTGATGCCCTATGCCTGCTCAACCGCAGCGGGCATTCTCTCGCGCCGGTCAATCGATCTGTTGAGCTGGCGTGCTTACAGCTATTACTGGCCCACCTATTACCATCCGGCTTTCCGCAATCGGCTGCTCGCGGAGATCGACCTGACGTCGTCCGTGCGGAGAGTCTCGTCGCGGAGGGAGCTGGCGCGCATCTTCGGTTTTCAAGCGCATTATGCGCATCTGCCGATGATCTACAATTCGTTCGTCCGTCGCAGCGTCATCGATCGGATGCGTGCGACCGCTGGCCGCTATTTCATCGGTCTCTCGCCGGACGTCGCCTCGGGCATCGCCAATGCCGCGCTGACCGACAGTTTCGTTCGCCTGTCGCGCCCCTTGAGCATGGCCGGATTTTCGCGGCACAGCACCGGCCATGCGCTGTTTTTTGAAACGACAGATCTGCTCGAGACGCCGCGCGGTGCCCGCGATTTCGGGGCCATTGACGGTGATCCAGGACTTCCCGATCTCAACGCGCTGCAGCTCTTCATCGCCAAGGACATGCTCGCCCTCAAGCGCCTGCTGCTGGCGGATGACGATGATGTCCGGGTCGACTTCAAGGCGTTGGCCCAGGCGCTTGCGACCGACATCAACAACCGGCCGCTGCTGTACGATCGGACCGCGCAGACGATCGGCGATCTCGCCCGCACCCATGGTTTCGACGCGACCGATATCGTCATTCCGGCACGCCTCGAGGATCGTCCGCCGCCCGGCCGGGGCGTCCGCGCCGCCGGACCGAACCACGTGGTTTACGAGCTGGACGGTTCTGCGCTCGGGCTCTCCTCGATTGCGGATGCGGTGCGTGTGATCTCGCAGTTCGTCCCGGAGCAGACGTCGTTCGATCCGGCCGCGCTGGAGGTGTCCGCGTCCGAGCCGGTCCTGGGCAGAGACGAGCTTGAATTCGTGCGCGACGGGACCGGTGTCGCCGCGCTGATCGCAGGATGGGGTGAGCCGGAGGAATGGGGCACCTGGTCGGTCGCGAGGAATTGCGTGCTCCGCTTCGAGGTTCGCTCCGTTCCGTCCCGACCGGTCGATATCGTGCTGGCGTGCCGGGCCTTTGTCTCCGAAAGAAATCCGCAGCTGCGCGCCGTCTGCCGTGTCGGCAATGGAGCACTCCAGCAATTGACGTTCTCGACGGATGCCTTCGCGGGGCTGCGCAGGTTGAAGCTCGATCCAGCCGCGATTGCCGCCGACGGGACGTTGACCATCAGCCTCGCACTCTCCGATCCGCGCTCTCCCGCTGATCTGGCGTTGAGCACCGATGTGCGTCCGCTCGGCATCGGCCTCGAACGGATCTGGCTCGATCACGCCGTCCGCGCCTCACAGCGCCGCTGATCGTCGCCTGGTCAGTAGCGCATCAGTCTCAGCTTGTAGGCGTAGTGATAGGCCAGTTGCTTCGCGAGATAGGGCGCGATGGCGCGCCGGATCTGCATCTGGGTCGGATCGAAGCCGAGAACGCGGCGCCGCAGGATACCCATCTCCCGGACGCCGACGGCATAGGTCGATGCCGTCTTCTGTGCATCGTGGATTCGGAAGCAGGCGAGAAATCGCGGCAGGCGCACGAATTTGAATCCCGCGTCCTGCGCCCGCATGATGAAGTCCCAGTCCATCGCGTAATGGAAGCTTTCGTCGATGGGCCCGATCCTGTCCCACACGCGCTTGCGCCAGAACATCGTCTCCTGCGGGATATAGTCGGCATATTGCAGCGCCTTGCGGTCATGCGGCGGCAACACGGCGCGTCCGACCTCGAGCCCCTCGCGGTCGACGAAGACGCGATGACCGTAGACGACGTCGACATCGGGATGCGACATGAAGTAGTTCGCGATATAGGCCAGCGTTCCGGGCAGCAACATGTCGTCGCTGTTGAGATAGGCCATGATCTCGCAGTCGGCGCCGGCGAAGCCGAGATTGATGGCGTTCGACTGCCCCTTGTCCGGTGCGCTCGTCCAACTGACGCGCTCGCCGAGGCTCTTCAGCAGATCGATCGTGCCGTCGATCGAGGCGCCGTCCTGCACGTGATAAGTCAGGTTCGGATAGTTTTGGCTGACGATGCTTTCGATCGTGGCGCCCAGATATTGCGCGTGATTGTAGCTCGGCGTGACCATCGCAATTCGCGGTGCATTGGCGGAAACCGCAGGCGTCGCTTTGAAGGCATTCAGATTGAGCAGACGCGGCGGGTACTGCTCGAAGGTCCAGATCGGCGGGCGCCGCCACAGGCTGCGAAGCGAGGAGCGTCTTTGCCCGGCGGCAATGAGCTCCTGATTTCTCTCCAGGAGCGCGACGCGGTTTTCAATCTGCTCGAGACGCCGCTTGAGCTCGTCGTCCATCGACTACGTCTTTCTGCTCATTGCAGAATGAGGCAAAACAATTGGCCATTCTTATAGGTCTGCGGCCGAAGGCGCCAGTTCAGGGGTTCCATCGCTTGCGAACCGCTATTCACCGGTTTCGATCAAGGTGGCATGCAGGATGTATCGCTCCGGGCCGGACGCGAGGGCGTCGAACGGCCAGCAGGTCGCAAGCACGAGCTCGGCATTTTGCGTTGCGGCATCGATGCCTGACTCATCGAAACGAACGACCGCGGAGGAGTCCGCGCGATATTGAAAGCGTTTGCCGTCACTGCGTGTGACATCGATCACGTCACCCATGGCAACATTCCGCAAGAAGCGGAAATGTGTATCGCGGTGTGCAGCATATACCGCGATGCCGCGCTCGCCGGCATCAACCGTTTGGTGGACATGGCCGGGTCCGAAAGCCAAGGCTTGGCCGCTGGTGCCTTCCAGCACGATGACGCTGGCGCCGATCCGCTTCACCTCGATCCGCGCGACCGGCCAGGTGTCGGCCCATGACCAGGGTTTCACCGCCGCGCCGGTCGTAATGCTCCTGTCGAACGCGCGCTCCAGCAGCACCTGCGCGAGCCAGGCCTTGGCATGGATGTAGGCGCCGTCGCCGAACAGGAGGGTGCCGATGAGTGTAAGCGCTACGGGGAAGAAGCGGGGCATAATAGGTCTCTCCCCGTCATTGCGAGCGAAGCGAAGCAATCCAGACTGTCTCCATGGCGGCAGCCTGGATTGCTTCGTCGCTTCGCTCCTCGCAATGACGATCCCGGAAAAAGGCGCGCGCGGTCGTTGGTGTGGGACGGGCGACCGCGCGCGCTAACAGAGGAGTTCGGGGGGCTCCTCTCTCAAGCAGCGTCAGTGAGCAAGGTCTGACGCCGGTTGAACACGAACAAGATCAGGGCGAGCACGATCAGGATGAAGCCTCCGATCATCTTCAGCTCCGCCGAGGTTGCAGTCTTGGGCAGGCGGATCGCGTCGGGCGCTGCGGGCGTCGGCCGTCGCGTCGCCGGCTGGTTGCGCGCGTCGGCATGGCGCTCGCGGAGCTGTGCCGGCAGCGGCTGCCGTTCGCCAAAGACCTTCGCGAAATCCCAGCCGGCCGGCAGATTGATCGGCAATTCGCTGAGCTTGAGCGGCTCGCCCTCGGGGCGGCTCGGCGTCTTGTCGACAGCGACGAGGCTCGTGAGCCGCGTGACGATCTGATGGTCGAGCGCCAGCGCCAGGATCGCCTTGTCGGAGTCCTCGGGCGTCATCTCGCGCAAGGTGCGCGCCACTTCGGCGTCACCGATCTTGCGCTTGGCCCAAAGCTTCGACAGGCCCTTGCCCTCGGCGGCGTTTTGCAGCGGCAGCGTCACCGACCACGGGCGGTCGCCGACGCGGCCCTTGATCTCGAGCGAACCCGCGAGCTTGTCGAGCTTGGCCGCCAGCACCAGCGGTTCGTCGCGATAGACGTCGGGAATGATCGCCGGCGTCACGTCGGCTTTCGCGTCGGAGAATTTTGCGCTGAGACCGGTCACGGCCGGATTTTCCAGCTTGGCGAACAGCCCGCGCATGCGCTCCTCGACCTGCTCGACGGAGCCGATATGGGTGAAGGCGCCGCGGCCGAGTTCGGAGGCGCGCGTCATCAGATAGGTGTTGGGCGCGGATCCGATACCGACCATGAACACGCGCGAGCGGCCGCGCATCGCGGTGATCGTTTCGAACAATTGCTGCTCGTTGCCGATCGCGCCGTCGGTCAGGAACACCACCTGGCGTACCATGCCCGTGTCAGCGAGCTTGTCGGTCAGCGCGGCCCGCATCGCCGGCACCATCTCGGTACCGCCGCGTGCCTGCAACGCCTCGACGAACGACGTTGCGTCCCTGACATGCGTGGCGTCGGCCTGCACGGAGGTCGGGAACAGCACATCCATGGTGTCGTCGAAACGGATCACGTTGAAGCGGTCGGTCGGCTGGAGGCGGGAGAGGGCGTAAGTCAGGCTCGCCTTGGCCTGGACGATCGAGGTGCCGCCCATCGAGCCGGAATTGTCGATGACGAACACGACCTCACGCGGCAGCGGCTTTTGCGTCGCCTGCTCGGCACCGGGCGGGGTGACGAAGGCGAGCAGATAATCGGCATCGCCGACACGCTCACGGAACAGACCGACCGACGGCGCCTTCTCGGCAGCCGGTTTCCAGGTCAGCTCGAAGTCGCGGTCGGCAGGCACGGCGCCATCGGCGAGCGTGACCACGCGCGTCGTGTTATCAGGGCTCTCGATCTTGACGTTATGGTGCGGACTCTTGACCTCGCCGAGCGCAAAGCCGGCCTTGAGGCGCACCGTAATGCTGGTCGGATTGACCGGCGCATTCCTGGCGGGATCCACCACCTGCGGCGAGATGCGGTCCCGGTCCGGCACCGGGTCCGAATTCGTCGCCCCCCAGCCCGAGCCGTCGTTGCGGAAGTCGACGCTTTGCACGATCGGCGCCGGATTGTAGCGGGGCCCGACCACCATCGGCAGGCGCAGCGAATATTCGTTGCCGCTCTGGTGAACCGGCTCCTGATATTCGATCTGCACCAGCACGGTTTCGCCGGGGCCGATATTGGCGACCGAATTGGTGAAAATGTTCGGCCGCTCCTGCTCGGTGAGCGCGGCCTTGCGGCCGTCGCGGCGTGCCTGCTCGTAGATCACACGCGCCTGTTGCCGCTCCTTGACGTCGCCGATAATGACGCGGTCGCCGACCACCATCTTCAGCGTATCGACCGCGCCGCCGCTGGGCACCGGATAGACATAGGTCGCCTCGACCCAGTCCTTGGTCGGGTTGCGGAAGATCTGGGTGACGCGGGCACGCAGCGTCGGGCCTGATACCGTGATGTCGACGTCGATGCCGAGGCGGATCGCTTCGGTATAGGCGCCATCTTCCTTCAGCAGCAGCGAGCCGGATCTGGCGTCACCGGGTTGGAGCAGGCTCGCCTGCTGCGTCGGCTCCGTTGTCGCCGACCATCCGGGCTCAAAACTCACCAGCAGGGCGACGAACGCGACGATCATCACCGCGATGCCCTGCACGAGCAGAAACAATCCGACCTGGATCAGCCGGCCCAGCATGGGGTGTTCGTTACTGTCGGCTTCGTCGTAGGTATCCATTTTCGCCTGCTCCCGAGGGATATTCGCTGGCTGTCAGCTTCTGCCGGGAAGGCAGGCTTCGCGAGCAGAACGATCGGCAATGTTCCGCCCCGGCCGGCCCGGACGGGCCGCCGTCGAGGCGGTCATGTGCGGTTTTGTGCTGACTTGTCCGCCCTGCTAGACTGGCGCCCCAAGGCAGGGCTGATGATGCAAACGCAGGACGACAAGCAGCTTTCGGACGAGCAGAGCCGCGAGATCGCGGAAACCATTCGCGAGGAGCTTGCGCGGCGCCGGATCTCCCGGCAGGCGCTGGCCGAGCAGGCCAAGCTCAGCCTGTCGACATTGGAGAAGGTGCTCGGCGGTCGCCGGCCGTTCACGCTGGCGACGACCGTGCGGCTGGAGCAGGCGCTCGGCGTCTCCTTGCGCAAGAGTGCCGTCGTGGCGACGCCTGTGGCCGCCAACGATGTCGCGCCTGACAGTCTCGGCTCCTATTCGCATCGCGCGGTGACCTGGCTCGAGGACGTCTACGTCACGCTGCGGCCGTCGTTCGGCGACAAGGATGCGATCTTCGCCTACCGCACCGAGATCGTCTGGGAGCCGAAGGTGTCCGCGCTGGTCTTCCGCGAGGGCGAACGGACAGATGCCGCCTATGAGCACACCGGTGAGGTCGCGGTGCCGCATCAGTCCGGCTTCATCTATCTCGTCATCATCAAGCACGGTCAGCACCGCGTGATCACGGTGTCGCGGCCGACGGTTGACGGCGCGATGTACGGCATCATCTCGACGCTCCGCGCCGGCCCCGGCTCGCAACTGACGCCGATTGCAGCGCCCATCGCCTATGTCCCGCTCCGGAATTTCCCGAAGCCTTCGCTGGGACGGGTCGCGCCCGGCGATGCCAACTATGAAGTGTATCAACGGCATCTGCGCCGTACGGTAGAAGAGTCGTTCGCGCTGTTTCTGTCGGTATAGTCCACAAGAAAGTGCCCGGAACGGCGCCGCCTGCGTCTATAAGAGGGCATGCAGGACGCGCCCGCACGCGACGGCGGCGAATCTCCGCTGTTCTCGATCATCATCCCGCTGGATGACCACCGCGGGCAGTGGCGGCAATCCTGGCTCGGCTGGACATCGCAAAATGTCGACCGACGCCTGTACGAAATCATCCTGATCGTACCGCCTGACCTGCTGCTTCGTGCGGATATTGAGGCGCTGACCGGGACCGAGGCACGCCTCGAATACAGCGAGTCTGTTCACGACGTCGAGTTGAGCGCGCTCGGCGCGGCAAGGGCCCGTGGCCGCTACCTGTTCTTCACGGAATCGCATTGTCGTCCCGAGCCCGATGTGCTCGCGCTGTGCATCCGCGCCATCGAAGACCATCCCGATTGGTCGGGATTCTCCTGCAAGTCGGTCCCGATTTGCCACAACGTTCTGTCGCGTGCTGAAGCTGCGATGTATCAGTCCGACATCGAATTCGGCATGAAGCTGCATCCTTGGCTCAAGGTGCTCGACCAGTGTTTCGTGACGCGACGTGACGTCTATGAGGAATGTGGTGGCCTGCGTACGGATCTCGGCCATTTTGCGGAATGGGTGCTTGCGGCCAGCTACTACGCGCGCGGACACATGGTCGGATATCTGGATGAGGCCCGGGTTCATCACTACTATGTCGGCAAGCTCGACGAGCTCGAAATATTTACCCTCGATTTCGTGCAGGGCGAGATTCGCTATCTCAGCGAGGCCCGTCGCGATCCTGGCGGCGAGCTGATCGAAATTCCAATCGAATGGAGCGAACGGGACAAGTTCGACTTCGCGATCGCTCGCCATGCGCTGAACGCGCTCGTGCGCTACAGCCTTGCGGGCCGTGGCTGGAAGCGGCCCGACGAAATGCTGCAGGCTTTCCGGCGCTGGGCCGCTCCTGCGCTGCTCAACGAGGTTCGCGCCCGCCTGGCCGCGCGGATCGCCGTCCTGCATGCGCGCACGAGCCTGACCGTGTTGAGCGCGGTCGGAGCAAGCGCGGCCACCGGGAGATGGATGAAGCGGTATATCGCATCGCTGATCCGGTTTCAGAGGCTCGATTGTATCCGCCGCATCTGCTCGCGCGCGGGCCCACCGAGAAGACTGTTCGGCGATTGTGTTCTTGCTCAAATCGGCTTCCACTGCATGGAATCGTCAGCCGGCAGCGCGTTTTGCTGGAGTGAGCCGGAGGCTGCCGTCCGCATCGCAGGAGCTTCGGGGCGCAACATCGTACGCATCCTGGGTCCGGCTCTTCGTGCGTCGCTCGATCAGATCGGGGTGTACTTCTATCTCGACGGCACACTCGTCGATTCCACCGCGATCGTCGTCGGTCGCGACAGCTTTACACTGCGGGTTGACCTGCCGCCGTCGGGCATTGCCACCCTTGCGTGGGTATGCCCCGTGTTGCGGGGTGTCGGCGACTCGCGCCGTCTTGGCCTATCTATTGCGGCCATCGAAGTCGCCCGCGCCGAAAAAAAATAGCGGCCTTTCGGCCGCCATTCGGTGTTTGCAGGCTGATGCTTTCAGTCAGCTAGCCGCCCGTTTCGGCACTGATGATGTCGCCGAACAGCTCCCACTGGCCCTTCTTGAACCGCCACATCTTGAGCTGCTCGATCGGCGCGAAGTCCGTGGACGAGGTATTGATCTTGATGCCGGGGATCAGCGTGTCGGGGGCGAAATCCTTCAGGCTGGCGGCCTGCTTCATCACGTTCTCACGGGTCAGATTGTCGCCCGACTGCTTCAGCACCTGCACCATGGTCTGCGCCGCGGCATAGGCGTAAACCAGATTGGCGTCCGAGATGTTCGCGCCGGGCATGTACTTGTCGATGAAGACCATGAACTTCTTCATGCCCTCGTCATCCTTCCACTGCGGGTCCGACGCATCCTTCAGATAGCCGGCCGACAGCACGCCTTCGGATGCCTCGAGGCCGGCGGGCTTCATCACTGCGCCGATCGACACCGAGACATCAGTCATCAGGTGCATCGGCTTCCACTCCAACTCCGCGATCTTCTTGATGGCCTGAGCTGCGAATTTCGGGGTCGCGATGTTGACGAAGACATCGGCACCGGTGCCCTTGAGCTTGACGATATGGGCATCGATCGACGGCTCGGACGTCTCGTAGCTCTCTTCGGCCACGATCATCTTCGAGGCCTTGTCACCGAACACGTCCTTGATGCCGGCGAGGTAGTCTTTGCCGAAATCGTCGTTGGCATAGAAGATCGCGACCTTGGCGTCCGGCTTCTCCTTCAGGATGTATTTCGCGAAAATCTGCGCCTCGACCCGATAGCTGGGCTGGAAGCCCATGGTCCAGGGGAAGTTCTTCGGGTCGTTCCACTTGCTTGCGCCGGTGGCGAGGAAGAGCTGCGGTACCTTCTTGGAATTGTGATATTTCTGCACGGCGGTCTGGGTCGGCGTGCCCAGCGCGTTGAACACCAGGAACACCTCGTCGCTCTCGATCAGCTTGCGGATCTGCTCCACGGTCTTCGGCGGCGAATAACCGTCGTCATACGAAATCCAGTTGATCTTGCGGCCGTTGATGCCGCCCTGATCGTTGATCATCTTGAAATAGGCTTCCTCGGTCTTGCCGATGACGCCGTAGGCGGACGCGGGACCCGAATAGGCCTCGACATTGCCGATCTTGATCTCGGTGTCGGTGACGCCGGTGTCGTACGCCTTCTGCGCATGGGCCGACTGGGTCGCAAGCAGCGTCATCGCTGCTGCTGCGGCAAGCAAAGAGAGTTTCTTGTTCATGAAAATTCCTTGGGGTTTCTTCTGGGTTCGGTTTCTTCTGGTTCGAGCAGGCACGTCACAAAAGAAGAAGCGCCCGCGAGAGGGGCGCTTTGATCAGGCGTTGGCGACTTTCTTGTCGACTTCGGAAGCCACCGAGAATTCTTTCCGCAAGGTCGGCTTGTGGATCTTGCCGGTGGCGTTGCGGGGCAGCGCATCGACGAACCGCACCTGCCGCGGGCATTTGAAGCGCGCCAGATTGGCGGCGCAGTGGGCGAAGACATCCGCCTCGGACAGCCTTTGTCCCGGTTTGACCGCAACAATGGCAAGGCCTACCTCGCCCCATTGCGGATCCGAAATGCCGATCACGGCGGCTTCGGCGATTGCGGTGAGCTGGTGCAGGACGTTCTCGACCTCCGCCGGATAGACGTTCTCGCCGCCGGAGATGTACATGTCTTTCCAGCGGTCGACGATGTAGTAGAAGCCTTCTTCGTCCACGCGCGTGGCATCGCCGGTGTGCAGCCAGCCGTCGGTGAAGGAATTCCTGTTCGCCTCCGGCCTGTTCCAGTAGCCGGGCGTGATGTTCGGCCCCTTCACCCAGAGCTCGCCGAGCTCTCCGACATCGGCGTCGCTGCCGTCGGGTCGCACGATGCGCACCTCGGTATGAAGCACCGGTTTGCCGGCGGAGCCGGCCTTGCGTGCGGCATCTTCGCGGTCGAGCACCAGCACGGCCGGCGAAGTCTCGGTCATGCCGTAGCCCTGCTGAAGCGCAACGCCGCGCGCCTCCCAGACCTTGAGCAGCGGCACCGGCATCGGTGCGCCGCCGACGCCGCCGACGATCAGCCGGCCGAGCTCGGTGGTCGCGAAGGCCGGATGCTGCGCCATGAACTGGTAGATCGCGGGCACGCCGAAGAACACGTTGATGCCCTGCGCGGGATCGTTGATCAGGCCGAGCGCGGTGCCGGGATCGAAGGCGCGCATGATCATCACGGTGCCGCCGGCATGCAGCACGGGATTGGTGTAGCAATTCAGTCCACCGGTGTGGAACAGCGGCAGCACGGTGAGCAGCACCGAGGACGGTCCGATGCAGGCGGGTCCACCGAGATTGACGCAGTTCCAGAAGGTCATGCCATGGGTGATGGTCGCGCCCTTCGGATGACCCGTGGTGCCCGACGTGTACATGATGGTCGAGACATCATCGAGCGTGACCTCCTCGGGCCGGGCGAGCGGCTTTGCGGCCGCGATGCCGGCCTCATAGGTGCCGCCGGGTCCGAGCAGCAGGCTGGTTGGGATGTTGCAGAGCTTTGCGACGCTCAGCGCAGTCTCGGCGAGATCGGTGTCGTGGATCATCACCTCAGGCGCGCAGTCGCCGGTGATGAACTGAAGCTCGGGAACGGTGAGGCGGGTATTCAACGGTACGAAGATCGCGCCTAACCGACCGCATGCGAATTGCACTTCCAGCGTGTCGGTCGTGTTCAGGGCCAGCACGGCGACGCGGTCGCCGCGAGATATCTTGTGCGTGTCACGGAGGAATCCCGCCAGACGGGAGATGCGCGCGTCGAGCTGCGCATAGGTAAAGCGGCGCTCGCTTGCGAGGTCGATGACCGCGACCTTGCCGGGCGTGCGGCGGCCATGATGGGCGATCCAGTCGTAGTAACGAACGGCCAAAAGTTCCTCCCTCGGCGGTCTTTGCCGCCTCACGTCCCTGTTGCCGCGCACCAATCCCGGCGTGGCCCTGGGGCCAGCCGGAGTTTGTGCAGCACGTCTTTTTTGCCCGGGAGTTGGCCTGCGCGCGGCGAAAATCGTCTTGCGTTGAGTTGCTAGGCCCGGGCCAGTCTGGAGCGGCTCTCGTGGATCAGCCACTCCGCGCAAGTGAGCCGCCGAGGTTCCGGCCATGGTTGACGCGACGAATCCGTCTCCGAGCGAGAGTGCGATGAAGAGCCCGTTCTATACCGCCGAGCATGACGCTTTCCGCGATGTGATGCGCCGCTTCGTCGACAAGGAGATTGCCCCGTTCGCCCATGAATGGGACGAGGCCGGTGAATTCCCGCGCGCGCTCTATCGCAAGGCGGCCGAGATCGGCCTGTTGGGGCTCGGATTCCCCGAGGAATATGGCGGGATCGCCGCCGACCAGTTCATGAAGATCGTGGCGAGCCAGGAATTGGCGCGGGCAGGTGCCGGCGGCGTCAGCGCCAGCCTCATGAGCCACACCATCGGCTCCCCGCCGATCGCGCGGGCGGCCCGGCCGGAGGTGAAGGCGCGCGTGCTGCCGCAGGTGCTGGCAGGTGAGAAGATTTCCGCGCTGGCAATCACCGAACCGGGTGGCGGCTCTGATGTCGCCAACCTCCGCACCAAGGCGCGGCGCGACGGCGATCACTACGTCGTGAGCGGCGAGAAGACCTTCATCACCTCGGGCGTGCGCGCCGATTATCTGACCGTTGCGGTGCGCACCGGCGGCGAAGGCGCCGGCGGCGTCAGCCTGCTCCTGATCGAGGGCGATACGCCCGGCCTGTCCAGGACAAAACTGAAGAAGATGGGCTGGTGGGCCTCCGATACGGCGACGCTGCATTTTGACGAATGCCGCGTGCCGGCCGAAAACCTGATCGGCGAGGAGGGCCAGGGCTTCAAGATCATCATGCGGAATTTCAACAGTGAGCGCATGGGCATGGCCGCAGGCTGCACTGCCTTCGCGCGCGTCTGCCTCGACGAAGCGATTGCCTACGCCAAGGAGCGCAAGACTTTCGGAAAGCCGCTCGCCCAGCATCAGGTCATCAGGCACAAGATCGTCGACATGGCGCAAAAGGTCGCGGCGTCGCAATCGATGCTGGAGCTGCTGGCGTGGCGGTTGGAGCAGGGCGAGAGCCCGGTGGCCGAAATCTGCATGATGAAGAACCAGGCGACGCAGACCATGGCGTTCTGCGCCTCGGAAGCCGTGCAGATCTTTGGTGGCGCCGGCTTCATGCGCGGCATCAAGGCCGAGCGCATCTACCGCGAGGTCAAGGTCAACGCCATCGGCGGCGGCACCGAGGAGATCATGAAGGATCTGGCGTCAAGGCAGATGGGGCTGTGAGCGTCCCCGGCCATGACGAGCACATGAGAGAGACCGAGAGTTGAGCTGACAAAATGCTATTCACCGCCGACCACGACGACATCCGCCGTTCCCTGCAAAAATTCATCGTCAACGAGATCAATCCTCATGTCGATGAGTGGGAGAAGGCCGACATCTTCCCGGCGCACGAGCTGTTCAAGACAATGGGCAGCCTCGGCTTCCTCGGACTGAACAAGCCGGTCGAGTTCGGCGGCTCGGGGCTCGATTATTCCTATGCGCTGATGATGGCGGAGGAACTGGGTGCGATCACCTGCGGCGGCGTGCCGATGGCGATCGGGGTGCAGACCGACATGGCGACGCCTGCGCTGGCGCGGTTCGGCTCTGACGAGTTGCGGCGCGAATTTCTGGCGCCCTCGATATCAGGCGATTACGTCGCCTGCATCGGCGTCTCCGAGCCGGGTGCAGGCTCCGACGTCGCCTCGATCAAGACCAGTGCGCGCTCGGACGGCGACGATTACGTCATCAACGGCGGCAAGATGTGGATCACCAACGGCACCCAGGCCGACTGGATCTGCCTGCTCGCCAACACCGGCGATGGTCCCGTCCATCGCAACAAGTCGCTGATATGCGTGCCCATGAAGAGCAAGGGCGTCAATGTCGCGCGAAAGCTCGACAAAATGGGCATGCGCTCGTCGGACACCGCGCAGATCTTCTTCGACGATGTCCGCGTGCCCAAGCGCAACCGGATCGGCGAGGAGGGCAAGGGTTTTACCTATCAGATGATCCAGTTCCAGGAGGAACGGCTCTGGGGCGCGGCCGCCTGCCTTAAGTCGCATGAATACATCATCGATCAGACCATTGAATACACGCGCAACCGCAAGGCGTTCGGGAAGTCGATCCTCGACAATCAGGTGGTGCACTTCAAGCTCGCGGAGATGCAGACCGAGGTCGAACTGCTGCGCGCGCTGATTTATCGCGCCGCCGAGCAGCTGGTCGCCGGCGAGGACGTCACGAAACTTGCGACCATGGCCAAACTGAAAGCCGGCCGGCTCGGCCGCGAGCTCACCGATGCCTGCTTGCAATATTGGGGCGGAATGGGCTTTACCAACGAGACGCCGGTCAGCCGCGCCTATCGCGACAGCCGTCTGACCTCGATCGGCGGCGGCGCCGACGAGGTCATGCTGATGGTCCTGTGCAAGATGATGGGTACGCTGCCGGGTAGTAAAGGGAACGCCTGATGATCACGCTCTATCATTGCGACGCCGCGCGCTCGTTCCGTCCGCTCTGGATGCTGGAGGAGATGGGGCTGCCGTACGAATTGAAGATGCTGCCGTTCCCGCCGCGGGTCTTCGCGAAAGAGTATCTCGCGATCAATCCGCTCGGCACGATTCCCTTCATGGTCGACGGCGAAGCCAAGATGACGGAGTCCTCCGGCATCTGCCATTACCTCGGCTCCAAATACGCCCCGACGCCGTTGATGGTGGACGTCGCGGATCCCGCCTATGGCGCGTTCCTGAACTGGATGTATTTCAGCGACGCCACGTTAACCTTCCCGCAAACGCTGGTGCTCCGATACACCCAGCTCGAGCCGGAAGAGCGCCGCAATCCGCAGGTCGCCGGCGATTATGCCAAATGGTTTCTGGGACGCCTGCGCGCGGTCGAGGCAGCGACGGCCAGTGCCGAAACATTGTGCGCGGGCCGCTTTACCGCCGCTGACATTGTCATCGGCTACGCGCTGCGCCTCGCCGACAATATCGGACTCGCCAAGGATTTTGGGCCAAATGTCGCAGCCTATTGGGCGCGTTTGCAACAGCGCGATGGTTTCAAGCGCGCGGTTGCTGCGGAGCAAAAGGCCGGAGCCGAGCAGAATGTTGCGCCGCGCGTGAGGGCGTAAGTCGACGAAGGCCGGGATTATTGTCTCACAACGGTTCCGGACGGTGAATGGCCGTCCGGGGCTGGCGATGTTTTGCGCGCAATGACAGCGCTATCGCGTCGTGACAGCGCCCTAATTTCCGCTAAGGTGACCTCCGTCCGCAGCGGCCATAGAGCCGCGCGAGGAGGATACCCAATGGAAGATAACGGTCGCGAATCCGACCATCTCATGCTGATCACGCCGGAGCGGGTATTCTATGCCGGCCTGCTCGGACGCCCCCGCAAGCGGACCCCCGGCTGCTGCCACGTCTACGTTGCGGTGAAGGGCAGCCTGCATCTCACCATCGACGACGCTCTAGCGACCGGCGAGCTGTTCGTCACCCTGCCGAACCAGCTTCATTCCATCGCCAGCGACTATCGCACTGCAATCAGCGTGACGCTGGAGCCGGAAAGCATGCCGGATGGTGTGATCGAGGACCTGGCCGCGCGGTTGATGGGACCTGACAGGGCCGTCTACGCTCGCAAGATTGTTGCGGCCTACACGCTGCTGCGCCAGCGCCGCTATAACGACATCACCACCGCTGAATTCGACGAGATGTGCTTTGGCGAGTCGCTGCCCCGCCGTGTGCTCGATCCGCGCGTCACGCGTGCGGTCGCGCGTATCGAGCGCTTTTCCGGTGAACCGGTGACGGCGGATACATGTGCAGCCGAGGCGGGTCTCTCGGCCTCGCGCTTCCTGCACCTGTTCAAGGAGGAGACCGGCATCTCGTTCCGCTCCTTCCGTGCCTGGAAGCGCGCGCGGCATCTGCTGCACTTCGCCAACCAGGACCTCAACCTCGCCCATCTCGCGCAGGACATCGGCTATCCCGATAGCACCCATTTCAGCCATTCGATCCGTCGCTTCTACGGATTGAAGCCGCGCGCGATCTTCGTCGGCTCGCGCGATCTCGCGATCTATCGCAGCAGCGAGACGGTCAGGCTGGCGGAGGCGAGTTAGTCGCCGCTCCCGTAGGGTGGGCAAAGGCGCCCTTGCGCCGTGCCCACCACTTCTCGGCAACTGGCAAAGATGGTGGGCACGCTTCGCTTTGCCCACCCTACGAGAGCTCGTGTTTAGCTAGCTTCTCCGCGCAAGAAGCCGCATGCCGCGCATCACATGATCGCAAACGTTGAATTCCCAACGTGCGAGATATTGTTGGCATGAGCGACAAGGCCGTCATCACCTGCGCGCTGAACGGCGTGCTCACCGACCCCAAGCAGCACAACGTGCCTGTGACGCCCGAGCAGATGGCGCGCGAAGCCAAGGCTGCGTTCGATGCGGGCGCGTCCGTCATGCACATCCATCTGCGCCAGCAGGCCCCCGGCAAGGGGCACCTGCCGTCCTGGGAGGTGAGCGTCAGCAAGGAGATCCAGCAGGCGATCCGCGAAGCCTGCCCCGGCGTCCTCATCAATCACACCTCGGGGGTCTCGGGCCCGAATTACAGCGGCGCGCTGGATTGCATCCGCGAGACCAGGCCGGAGATCGCGGCCTGCAACGCCGGCTCGCTGAATTACCTGAAGGTGAAAGCCGACAATAGCTGGGCCTGGCCGCCGATGATGTTCGACAATGCTGTCGAGAAGGTGAAGGACTATCTCGACGTCATGAACGCGGTCGGCACCATCCCCGAGTTCGAATGTTTCGACGTCGGCATCGTCCGCTGCGTCGGCATGTACACCCAGGTTGGCATGTACAAGGGCCCCCTTGAGTATAATTTTGTGATGGGCGTAGCGTCCGGCATGCCGTCGGATCCCGAACTGTTGCCGATCCTGATCAAGCTGAAGCGCCCAGAGGCACATTTCCAGGTCACCGCCATCGGTCGCGAAGAGATCTGGCCGTTGCACCAGCGTTGCGCCGAGCTCGGCGGTCATCTCCGCACCGGTCTCGAGGACGCCTTCTATCTCGCCGACGGCAAGAAGGTGACGTCGAACGGCCAGCTGATCGAGGCCATCGCCGCCTGCGCCCGTCGCGCCGGCCGCGAGATCGCAAGCCCCGCCGAGGCGCGGAAGATCTTTGGGACCAATCGCTGAACGCAGCCCCAGCCGTCATTGCGAGCGAAGCGAAGCAATCCAGAGTGCGTCCGCGGAAACAGACTGGATTGCTTCGTCGCTTCGCTCCTCGCAATGACGGGTAGGATAGAGTCATGTCCATTCTCGAAAACACTATCTCCCCCGGCAGTGCCGCCTACCACGCCAACCGCGACGGCATGCTCGGTGTCATCGACCGCATGCGCGCGCTGGAAGAGCGTACGCGGGCGGCGTCGGCCGCGGCTAAGGATCGCTTCCACAAACGCGGTCAGCTGTTGCCGCGTGAGCGCGTGGCGCTGGTGCTCGATCCCGGTGCGCCCTTCATCGAACTGTCGACACTCGCCGGCTACATGTTCGACGTGCCGGACGCGGCCAAGAGCGTGCCGGGCGGCGGCGTCATCGCTGGCATCGGCTTCGTCTCGGGCATCCGCTGCATGGTCAGCGCCAACGATTCCGGCATCGATGCCGGCGCGCTCCAGCCCTACGGCCTCGACAAGACGATCCGCGTGCAGGAGCTGGCGCTGGAGAACAAGCTGCCTTACGTCCAGCTCGTCGAAAGCGCCGGTGCCAATCTGCTGCGCTATCGCGTTGAGGATTTTGTCCGCGGGGGAAACATCTTTCGCAACCTCGCGCGGCTCTCGGCGGCGGGCCTGCCGGTCGTCACCGTCACGCACGGCTCCTCCACGGCGGGCGGCGCCTACCAGACCGGCCTGTCCGACTACATCGTCATGGTCCGCGGCCGCACCCGCGCCTTCCTTGCCGGGCCGCCGCTGCTGAAGGCCGCTACCGGCGAGATTGCCACGGAAGAGGAGCTCGGCGGCGCCGAGATGCACACGCAAATCTCCGGCCTCGGCGACTATCTCGCCGAGGACGATCGCGACGCGCTGCGCATTGCGCGCGAGATCATGGCGGCGCTGGAATGGCAGCGGCCGGGCAGGACAGCGTCGGAGTTCAAGCTGCCGCGCTACGACCAGGAGGAGCTGCTCGGCATCATGCCGATGGACCACAAGCGCCCGGTCGACATGAAGCAGGTGATCGCGCGGATCGTCGACGATTCCGACTTCACCGAGATGGCGCCGAACTACGGCCCGGCCACCGTCTGCGGCCATGCCCGCATCGAGGGCCAGGCGATCGGCATCATCACCAATAACGGTCCGCTCGATCCCGCCGGCGCCAACAAGGCGACGCATTTCATCCAGGCTTGCTGCCAGACCCGCACGCCGATCCTCTATCTCAACAACACCACCGGCTACATGGTCGGCAAGGCCTACGAAGAGGCCGGAATGATCAAGCACGGCTCGAAGATGATCCAGGCCGTAACCTCGGCGACGGTGCCGCAGATCACCATCTATTGCGGTGCCTCGTTCGGCGCCGGCAATTACGGCATGTGCGGCCGCGGCTTCCATCCGCGCTTCTGCTTCTCCTGGCCGAACGCCAGGACCGCCGTGATGGGCGGCGAGCAGGCCGCCGAAACCATGGCGATCGTGACGGAAGCCGCCGCCGCCCGCCGCGGCAAGCCGGTCGAGAAAGACAAGCTCGATGCCATGAAGGCGCAAATCATCGGCGTGTTCGACGGCCAGATGGACGTGTTCTCGACCAGCGCGCGCGTGCTCGACGACGGCGTGATCGATCCGCGCGATACGCGCGCGGTCCTGTCCGAAGTGCTCGCAATCTGTCGCGAGGGCGATTCGCACACACCCCAGCGCATGCAATTCTCGGTGGCTCGGCCATGAGGAACGGATCAGTGCAGCACCGGCCGTTCTTCAGGGTTCTGGTCGCCAACCGCGGCGAGATCGCATTGCGCGTGATGCGCAGCGCGCGGCAGCTCGGCCTCGGCGTCGTCGCGGTCTATTCGGATGCCGATCGCGATGCGCTCCACGTGAGAGAGGCCGATCAGGCCGTGCGCATCGGCGAAGTCTTGCCGGCGCAATCCTATCTCAACATTCCCGCGATCATCGCCGCCGCAAAAGCCAGCGGCGCCGATGCCGTGCATCCCGGCTACGGCTTCCTCGCCGAAAACGAAGGTTTTGCGCAAGCCTGCAAGGATGCGGGTCTCGTCTTCATCGGCCCGTCGCCGCAGGCGATCGAGGCGATGGGCAACAAGGCCGGCGCCAAGGAGATCATGAAGAAGGCCGGCGTTCCCTGCGTGCCCGGCTATCAGGGCGCCGACCAAAGCGACGAGGTCATGCTCGCGGAGGCCAGAAAAATCGGCTTCCCCGTCATGATCAAGGCGGTCGCGGGCGGCGGCGGACGCGGCATGCGGCTCGTCACGGATGCCGTGTCTTTCGCAGATGCTTTGCGTAGCGCGCGCTCCGAAGCCAAAGCCGCCTTTGGCGATCCGACCGTGATCCTCGAACGCGCCATCCAGAACCCGCGCCACATCGAGATCCAGGTGTTCGGCGACAGCCACGGCAACGCCGTCCATCTTGGTGAGCGCGACTGTTCGGTGCAGCGGCGGCACCAGAAGCTGATCGAGGAGGCGCCGTCGCCCGCGGTCACGCCGGAGTTGCGTGGGAAAATGGGCGAGGTCGCGGTCGCCGCAGTGAAGGCGCTGCGTTACGAAGGCGCCGGCACGCTGGAATTCCTGCTCGATGCCAGCGGCGCATTCTACTTCATGGAGATGAACACGCGTCTTCAGGTCGAGCATCCGGTCACCGAGGCGATCACCGGGCTCGATCTCGTCGAGCTGCAATTGCGCGTCGCGCGCGGCGAGCCGTTGCCGGTGAAGCAGCAGGACATCAAGTTCTCAGGCCATGCGATCGAGGTCCGGCTGTGCTCTGAAGATGCTGCGCAGGATTTCATGCCGCAGTCCGGCCGCATGGCGCGCTGGCAGGTGCCTGATGGCATCCGTGTCGAGCACGCCTTGCAATCGGGCTCGGAGATTCCGCCGTTCTACGATTCCATGATCGCGAAAATGATCAGCCACGGCGCGAGCCGCGAGGAGGCGAGGGGCCGGCTGATCGTCGGGCTGGAGCACCTCACTGCGCTCGGCGTGACCACCAATCAGGCGTTCCTGATGTCCTGCCTGCGTCATCCCGGCTTTGCCAGAGGCGAGGCGACGACGGCCTTCATCGGCATGCATCGCGACGAGCTGTTGGCTCCCCGGGCGGACGCCGCCTTCGATACGGCGCTGGCGGGCCTGCTGCTCTATGTCACCAATCCGCGCGCGCCGTCATGGCGTGTTGGCCGGAGCCTGTCGGCAACGTTCCCGCTTCCTGCAAAATTCGATATCTCCGGCCATACGCACGAGCTCGAAGTGACGCGGGAGCGCGACGGCAGCTACACCGTCGCCACCGACGACCGGCAAGACAAGTTTGAGATCGACCAACTCGATTCCGACGCCATCCGCTTCCGCCACGACGGCGTGATGGACAGCGCAAAATTCCTGCGCGACGGCGACCGGCTCTACGTCCAGCACCGCGGCATCCCGCTTGCGGTCACCGATCTCACGCTCTCCGCGCCGAAGGCCGCGGCGGCCAACGGTGGCGATGGAAAAGTCCGCGCCGCCCTGAACGGCCGCGTCGTCGCTGTGCTGGTCAAGCCGGGCGACCGCGTCATCGCCGGCCAGCCGGTGCTGACGCTGGAGGCGATGAAGATGGAGCACGTCCACAAGGCCGGCATCGACGGTGTGGTCGCCGGGATCGATGTTGCCGAAGGCGAGCAGGTGACGACCGGCAGGATCGTTGCCGAGATCGGGGCCGGGTAGCGTCTCTGCCGTCATTGCGAGAAGCGAAGCGACGAAGCAATCCAGACTGCATCCTTGGAGACAGCCTGGATTGCTTCGTTGCGCTCGCAATGACGGACGGAGAGGAATCGTCTGAATCTCTAATGATTTCAATGCGATCTTACAGGGATGCGTTTCCACGACATTTCTATTGAGCATAGTTCAATTTCAGGCTACAAACATTGAACAATGTTCATATTATGTGGAGGCCAAGCATGCTGCGCGCCGATAGCCGAGTCCAAGCGACCAATGCCCTGCTCCCGTCGGTGTCCCGCCGATACCCATTCCCTGCACTTCAACTCCGCGAGAAATACCTGATCGGCGCGTTCCTTGTGCTCGCACTGGCGGCGCTCTTCGCGCCCGCGCTGCCGGCCGCCGGCTGGCACATTCCGCACTTCGTCGACATGCGCTCCTGGCTGGGCGTGCCCAACGCCGGCGATGTCCTGAGCAACCTCGCCTTCCTCGCGCTGGGCGTCTGGGGCACAGAGCGGCTGCGCCGCCGCCATGACGCGCCCGTGGGCGCAAGCTGGTTCTTCGTGGGATTGATCCTCACCTGCCTGGGCTCGGGCTTCTATCATCTGGACCCGGACATGCCGCAACGGCTCGTGGCCGATCGTCTCGGCATGGCGGTGGCGTTCGCGGGCTTTCTGGGCATCGCGGCGAGCGAGCGCGTCAGCGTGCGCGCCGGCGAGGCTGTGCTGGTGCTGATGATGATTGCGGGCCTGCTCGCGGCCTGGGTGGCACGCGAGAATCTCACGCCGTGGGTGGTCGTGCAGTTCGGCGGAATGGCGCTCGCCGTGGGACTGGCGCTGACACGGCCAAGGCCAGGTGCGCTCGGCATGCCGCTGGGTGGCGTCATCGTCTTTTATGTGCTGGCCAAGCTTTTCGAGCTGGGTGACGTGACCATCTTCGAAGCGACGGGCCACCTTGTCTCGGGCCACACCCTCAAGCATCTCTCGGCTGCGCTTGCGGCGTTGCCCGTGATCTGGGCGTTACGCGACCGCAGGGTGGACGAGCGCTGCTGATGTTTCGCGGAGCCCGTAGCGCTGACCCGCGCTACGGGCTCGCCGGTCAATCCCACCAGAACACCCAATGCCTGCTCGTTGTCAGCGCAATCACATCGGACTCGATCGCCTCGCGCGAAAACTGATAGTTCTCAAGCGTCTCCTGGCAGAACAACAATTGTTCGCGCAGAAGACCCAACGCGTCCTGGAAGCTGGCGGGCGGGCGGCTCACCCTGAATTCGAGCGATCCGCTGCCGATCGCGCAGATGTCGGCACCAAACCTCATGTGCCAATGTTGTGCGACGACCATCATGTCATCGGGCGAGGGGGCATCGTTCCAGCCGCCGTAGAGCAGAAACACCGGAATTCTCCAGCTCCTGGTGGTTGGAATGCGCAAGGCCGCCACCTCCCTGAACGGCTCGATCGGCTGCTTCGAGAGGTCGAAGATCGTCCACATCGCCCCGATCTGCTCGACGACCGGCTGCGACAATTTATGTTCGGAGCCGGGAGTCAGGGACGATAGCTCGTCCAGGGCCTCCCTCTTTTCCCCGTCAAGATTGCGATACGCGTCCTCAAAGAAATCCTCGACCGGACGCCGCATCTTCAATGTCTGGCGAGCGGCGCCGATCCATTCCCGGCGTGTCACCTGGGGTAGCAACCAGGCGGCCGGGGAAAGAATCAGAGGAGAAAATCCCGCAGCGTAGCCTTCGCGCTGGAGTGCGTCGAAACGCTTTTCAATGCCTTCGCCTGGAATAATAGTGAACTCCAGCTTGAGTCGCTCGATCTGCGTTTGCCACTGCCTCGTCTGGCTTGCCTCTCGTTCGGCCGCAAGCCTGGCCAAGGCATCGGGCGATCGCGCCGCGGCCCGAAGCCGCTCGTCCCAAATGTGCGCCTCGATGAACACTCCGGCGAACAGGGCGACGAGACCGATCGGCGAGAAAAAAGGGATGATCACGGCAATCCACGGCTCAACGCCGGCCAAAGCCAAACCTCCGGAGACGACAAAAACGCTCATGAGAACGAACGCCATGGTCGTAGTGCGCAGCCTTGCGCGCTCGATGCCGCCAGGAAAGGAGGAGAACCGGGATGCGGCGTATCGTGGCGCGAGCCAGACAGCGGAGGCCAACGCGCCTCCGACGAGAAGGATCGCCACAGCTGAAATGAGACGAATCATGGATGGAGCACCGACGAGCGACCAGACAGGTATCTCAGGTCGCGTCTAGTTGTCGACTCTCGCTCTGATTGCCGTAGTCGTGAGCGGATCTACTGTCCCCGCCCCGTGCCGTCATTGAGCAGACACGCCACCTGATGGCCGTCGCCCGCATCGATCAGCGCCGGCCGGTCGACCTTGCATCCCTCCATCGCGAACCGGCAGCGGGTGTGAAACGCGCAGCCGGGCGGCGGATTGACCGGGCTCGGTACGTCGCCGTCTACCAGCGGCGTCAGCCGCTTCGCGAGCGGATTGGCGATCGGCACGGAGGCGAGCAGGGCCTGCGTGTAAGGATGCCTGGGATTGCGGAACAGCTCGTCCTTGCCGGCGATCTCGACGATCCGCCCGAGATACATCACGGCCACGCGGTGGCTGATATGGGCGACCACGGCGAGGTCGTGCGCGATGAAGAGATAGGAGAAGCCGTGCTGCTTCTGTAGGTCGATCAGGAGATTGATCACCTGCGCCTGGATCGAGACGTCGAGCGCGGAGACCGGCTCGTCGCAGACGATCAGGCGGGGCCCCAGCGCCAGTGCCCGCGCGATGCAGATGCGCTGCCGCTGGCCGCCCGAAAATTGATGCGGGAAATTGCGCATCTGGTCGGGCCGCAATCCAACCTGCTCGAACAGTTTTGCGACGCGCGCCTCCAGTTCTTTGCCGGTGGCAAGGCCATGCACGGCCAGCGGCTCGCCGACGATGTCGCCCGCGGTCATGCGCGGATTGAGCGAGGCGAACGGATCCTGGAACACGATCTGCATCGAGCGCCGGTACGGGCGCAGCGCGGTCTTGGACAGATACGTGATGTCCTCGCCGTCGAGGCGGATCTGGCCCGAGGTCGGCTCGACCAGCCGCAACACGCTGCGCGCCACGGTCGACTTGCCGCAGCCGGATTCGCCGACGAGACCAAGCGTCTCGCCGGCATGAACCGAGAACGAGACGCCGTCGACCGAGTGCACGGTGCCGACCTGCCGGCGCAGCACGCCGGCCCGCACCGGGTAATACTTCCTGAGATCGGAGACTTCGAGCAGAGCCTTGGTCATGCCACCTCCGCCACTTCCGCTGCGCGCCAGCAGGCCGCGAGATGGCCGCCGCCCCAATCCGCGAGCGGCGGATATTCTGCTTCGCAGCGCTTCACTGCGAGCGTGCATCGCGGCGCGAATGCGCAGCCCTTCGGTAACCTGACCAGTGACGGCACGGTGCCGGGAATTTCGTTCAGTCGCTCTTGCGCCGCGGCGCCGGATGCCGGTACCGCCGGGATCGAGGCCATCAGCCCGCGCGTATAGGGATGTTTTGGTGCAGCAAACAGCGCCTCGACGCTGGCCTCCTCGACCTTCCGCCCCGCATACATCACGATGACGCGCTGCGCGGTCTGTGCGACGACGCCGAGATCATGCGTGATCAGGACGAGGCCCGTGCCAAGCTCCTTCTGAAGGTCGAGGATCAGCGCCAGGATCTGCGCCTGGATGGTGACGTCGAGCGCGGTGGTCGGCTCGTCCGCGATCAGCAGCGCCGGCCGGCACGCCAGCGCCATCGCGATCATGGCGCGCTGGCGCATGCCGCCGGAGAGCTGATGCGGATACTCCCTCGCACGCCGTACCGGCTCGGGAATCCGCACCAGCCGCAGCATCTCGACCGCGACGTCCTGGGCCTCTCTATTCGATAGACGCCGATGCAGCCGCACCGCCTCGGCGATCTGGTCGCCGATCCGCATCACCGGGTTGAGCGAGGTCATCGGCTCCTGAAAGATCATGGAGATGCGATTTCCCCTGACCGCGCGCATCTGCGCTTCATCAAGCGCCAACAGATCGGTGCCTTCGAGTGAGATCGAGCCTCCGACGATGCGGCCCGGAGGATCGGGCACCAGCCGCATCAGCGACAGCGCGGTGACGCTCTTGCCGCAACCGGATTCGCCAACGATCGCCAGCGTCTCGCCCCGCTTCACAGTGAAGGAGACGTCGTCAACCGCCTTGAACAGGCCGGAGTTGGTGAAGAACACCGTCTTCAGGTTCTTCACCTCGAGCACGAGATCGGATTTTTCCGTCATCAGCCGCGCTGCCGGGGATCGAGGATGTCGCGCAGGGCGTCGCCGAACAAATTGGCGCCGAACACGGCGAGGCTGATCGCGATGCCCGGGAAGATCACCAGCCACGGCGCCGTGCGGACATATTCGGCGGCGGATTCCGACAGCATGCGGCCCCAGGACGGATAAGGCTCGGGAATGCCGAGGCCGAGGAAGGAGAGGGAAGCCTCAGTGAGAATCGTCGAGCCGAGCTGGGCGGTCGCGAGCACGATCAGCGGCGCCATCGTGTTCGGCAGCACATGGCGGACTGCGATGCGCACCTCGCTCATGCCGATCGACTTGGCCGCCTCGATGAACGGCAACTCGCGCAGCGCCAGCGTGTTGGCGCGGATCACCCGCGACACTGTCGGGATCAGCGGGATGGCGATGGCGATGATGACGTTCGGCAGTGATGGTCCGAGCGCGGCCGTCATGATCAGGGCGAGCACCAGGAGCGGCAGCGCCTGCAGGACGTCGGAGACGCGCTGGAATACGAGATCGACCCAGCCGGAGAGGTATCCCGACGTCAGTCCGACGATCACGCCGATCGTGCCGCCGAGCGCGGTCGAGCCGATGCCGACGGCGAGCGAGATACGCGCGCCGTGGATGATACGGCTGAACACGTCGCGGCCGAAGGAATCCGTGCCCATCCAGTGCGCCGCGCTCGGGCGCGCCAACGCACGGGCCGCGTCGATCGTCAGGGGATCGTAGCGCGCGATGAAGTCGGCAAAGATCGCGGTTAACACGAACAGCGTCATGATGACGAGCCCGGCCGCGCCCAGCACGTGCCGCTGCATCAGAAACAGCACGCGCCGCCAACCGCCGGTCGCATGCGCCCCGGCGCGCCGCAATTCGAGATCATAGTCAATCGTGGCCAAGCTGATCTCCTAATCCGTATACCGGATGCGCGGATCGAACACCGCATACAGCATGTCGACGATGAAGTTCGCGCTCACCACCACCACCGCAATCAGCATCACGAGGTTCTGCACGATCGGATAGTCGCGCCAGCGGATCGCCTCGACCAGGAAGCGTGCGACGCCGGGAATGTTGAACACGGTCTCGGTGACGATGAGGCCGCCGATCAGGAACGCCGCCTCGATGCCGATCACGGTGATGACCGGCAGGATCGCGTTCTTCAGTGCGTGATGGTAGTTCACCGCGGCATCCGACGCGCCCTTGGCGCGGGCGGTGCGGATATAGTCCTGGCGCAGCACCTCCAGCATCGAGGAGCGCGTGATGCGCATGGTCAGCGCGGCGCTGCGGAAGCCGACGGCGGCGGCGGGCACGGCATAGGTTGCGAACGCTTCGAGCCAGGTCGCCGGATTGGGATTGAAGATCGGCATCTGGTTGAACATCGCTACCGACGCGGTGAGGATGAGCAGCCCCAGCCAGAACGAGGGCAGCGACAAGCCGCTGAGGCTGACGACACGGAGCGCGTAGTCGAGCCGTGTGCCCTGCTTCACCGCGCTGATGACGCCCAAGGGAATGCCGATCGAGGCAGAGAACAACAGCGCCAGGCCGGCGAGCCGCGCGGTGATCGGAATCCGTGGCAGGATCTCCTGGAGCGCCGGCTTCTCCGAGACATAGGAGTAACCAAAGTCGCCGCGCAGGAAACCGCTGATCCAGTGCCAGTACTGCACGATCAGCGGCTGGTCGATGCCGAGCTCCTTCTCCAGATTGGCCTTGTCGGCGGGGTCGACATAGCCGGCCGCCGCAAACAGGATATCGACGATGTTGCCGGGCACGATGCGCAGCAGGAAGAAGATGACGACCGAGATCCCGAACAGGGTCACGAGCATCAGGAACAGGCGCCGTACCAGATAGGCAAACATCTCGCGCCCTCCCGTCGATCCGTCAGCGCGCTACTTGTTCATCCAGACATCCTCGTAGCGGTAGCCGTTATAGGAGCTGTTCGACATCACGGTCACGCCCTTGACGTAAGGCTGCCAGCAGGACCCGGTGCGTGCGTGGAAGATGATCGGGCGGGCGACGTCCTCCTGCAATTTCTTGTCGATGTCCCACACCAACTTCTTGCGCTTGGCGACGTCGGTCTCCTGCGACTGCACGTCGAACAGCTTTTCGATCTCCTTGTTGCAGTAATTGGTGTAGTTGCGCTCGGAGCCGCAGGAATAGTTCTCGTAGAACGACTGGTCGGGATCGTCGACCGCGTTGCCGGTCAAATTGAGCCCGAGCATGTAATCCTTGCGCGCGACCTTCGGGAACCAGTTCGCGGTCTCGACCACGTCGAGCTCGCCGTCGATATAGATGCTCTTGAGCTGGTCGATCAGGATCACCGCGGGATCGCGGTAGACCGGGATGTTGCGGGTCGAGACCTTGACGGCGAGATGCTTGTCCGGGCCGTAGCCGGCCTTCTGCATCAGCTTCTTGGCTTCCTCGCGGTTGGCCTTCACGTCGGGGCCGTAGCCTGGAATGCTCTCGAGCATCTCCTTCGGCATTGCCCAGAGACCAGCCGGAGCCGGTTCCATGGTGCCGCCGATGTCGCCCTGCCCCTCGAACATGATGCTGATGAAGGCCTTGCGGTCGAGCGACATCGCCATGGCGCGGCGAATGTCGATATTGTCGAACGGCGGTGCCGACGAATTGACGATGATGTTGGTCGCGACATTGTTGGGCTCGACCACGCAGACCGCGTTGGGCGCCTGCGACTTGACGTCCTTGAGGAGCGGAATGCTCACTTCGGTGGGGAAGGCCATGTCGAACTTGCCGGCGACGAAGGCGAGGATGGCGGTCGAGCGGTTCGGGATGATGGTGAACTCGATGCCGTCGAGATAGGGCCGGCCCTTGCGCCAATAGTCGGTGTTCCGCGTCAGCTTGATGGATTCATTGGCCTTGAACTCGACGAACTTGAACGGGCCGGTCCCGACCGGGTGCGTGCGCATGTCGCCGGGCGAAACGTGACAGGGATAGACCGGCGTGTAGCCGGAGGCGAGCAGGGCCAGCAGCGAAGGCTGCGGCCGCTTCAGGTTGAAGGAGACTTCGAGGTCGCCGTTGGTGGAGACGTCGTTGACCTGTTCGTACCAGGTCTTGCGTGGGTTCTGCCGGAACTTCTGCTGCGCCTTGCCCATCAGCATGTCGAAGGTGCATTTCACGTCGGCGGACGTGAACGGTTTGCCGTCGTGCCATTTCACGCCCTGGCGCAGCTTGAAGGTCAGTGTCTTGTTGTCGTTCACCCAGGCCCAGCTTTCGGCGAGCTCGGGCACGATGTTCTCCATTTTGTTCTGGGCCTCGTCCTGCTTGTAGATGACGAGGTTGTTGAACACGGGCATGAAGGGAACATTGAGCGAGTAGGTCGCGCCTTCATGGATCGAGGCGTTGCCGGGGCTGTCGCGGTGATACATCCGCAGGATCCCGCCCTGCTTGGGCTCGCTGGCGAGCGTGGCGGTCGAGGCCGTCAGCACAGATAGCGCCGCCATCGCGGCGAGCGCCCACACGCTCCGCATGCTCATCCTCCCTGGACAACGGCCTTTCCGGCCTGTTTGTCGGACGATAGCGACGCTGGCGCAGTGAGGCAACCCGCAAGGCTGCTCATCCTCTCGACACTTCGGATGACGGAAGGCCGCAGGCCTCATTCTCTCATAATGTGAGAGTGCGGGTGCGAAGAGCAGGTCCTGTGCAGCTGTAGCGCGCTATCGTCTCAACAAGCTCCGTTGTCGTCCCGGACGAGCGGAGCGCCGATCCGGCAACTGTTATGTCGGGTGTTATGTCGGGCAGGCCTTCAAGTAGGGTTTCCTGTCGCGCATCATTGCGTTGAGGACGGTCAGGAGCTTCCTGGCGACGGCAATGAGGGCGAGCTTGGCCGGTTTGCCGGCCTGCCGAAGCCGTGCGTAGAAGGCCTTGAAGGGATCGGCCCGGCGGACCGCGTTGAGCGCAGCCATGTAGAGGGCGTCGCGAACGCGCTTTCGGCCGCCGGCGATCTTGCGTTTGCCGCGGAAGGCTCCGCTGTCGACGTTGAAGGGGGCGAGGCCTGCGAGCGCCGCGATCTGCTTAGCTCCAACACTTCCCAGTTCCGGCATCTTCGCGATGAGCTGCATGCAAGCCACGGGACCCACACCAGGTAGTGAGCGCATCAACCGCGCATCCTCCGCGATCTCTGGCTCGACCTTGATCAGTCCCTTGATATCGGTCTCGATCTCGGCGATCTCGCTGTCGAGAACCTCGATAAGGCGGCTGATGCGTTCGGCCATGGCACGGTCGTCAGCCTCGCTACGCCTGTTCTTCTCCTGCGCGCGCATGAGAACCAGCTGATCCCGCCGTTTTGCAAGCCGCGCCAAAGCGTTGCGAGCGGGATTGGCGGCCTGCTCGGTTGCCGGCTGCAAGGCCCGGGCAAAGGCTGCCAGCATCCGCGCATCGATCGGATCGGTCTTGGCGAGCTGACCGCTGGCGCGTGCGAAGTCGCGGGCTCGGGCCGGATTGATCCGGGCGAAGCGGATGCCGGCCTGACTCAGTGCCTCGCGAAGCTCGAGGTCATAGACACCCGTCGCCTCGAAGACGACTAGCACATCGCATCGCCAACGCGCCGCGATCTGCATGATGGCCTGCGTCGCGTTGGCGATGCGCTCCGGTACGCCCAGGGCCTCATCGAAGATGTCGAGATATTGTTTGGAGACGTCGATTCCGACGCAACGAAGGGTTATGATCATGGTGCCTGTCCCTGTGATGCGAGGTCTGTTGGCGCAGCCTCGTGCAACTGTTCAGGTTGGTAATGGAACGGGCGGGAGACCGAGCCGGCTCACGGCGTCAAGCGCCTAGGACCCAACGGCTTCCCGCCCAACCCCATCCTGACAGACTTCCAAGACACAGGGACCCATAGCCACAGGGAGTAGTTTCGCGAAGACTTGGAGTTGCGGTCTTGCGCGACGACTCCTCCCTGGGATTATGGGTCCCGGGTTCGCGACTTCGTCGCGCCCCGGGACGACAGCGGGGGCTCACACGATCCGCGACGTCTTGTTTCCCCAATACCGGTCCCGCAGCAGCCGCTTGTAAAGCTTCCCGGTCGGCAACCTCGGCAGTTCCTTCTCGAAATCGACCGAGCGCGGCACCTTCTGCCGCGACAGCGAGGCGCCGCAGAAGGCGATCAGTTCCTCGGCAAGGGCCTCTCCCGGCATCACGCCCGGCATCGGCTGCACCACCGCCTTCACCTCTTCGCCGAGATCCGGATTGGGCACGCCGAACACTGCGGCATCCGCGACCTTCGGATGGGTGATCAGCAGATTCTCGCATTCCTGCGGATAGATGTTCACGCCGCCGGAGATGATCATGAAGGTCGCGCGGTCGGTCAGGTACAGGAAGCGATCCTCGTCGACATAGCCGACGTCGCCGACCGTGCTCATGCTGCCGTCGGCCGAGCGTGCCTCCTTCGTCTTCTCCGGATCGTTGAAATATTCGAACGGCGATCCCGTCTTGAACCATACCTGGCCCGGCGTGCCGGTCGGGCACGGCTGCAGGTTCTCGTCGAGAATATGGAGGTCGCCGAGCAGCACCTTGCCGACAGTGCCGCGGTGGCTAAGCCATTCCGCGCTGTTGCAGGCGGTGAAGCCGAGGCCCTCGGTCGCGCCGTAATATTCGTGGATGATAGGGCCCCACCATTTGATGATGTCGTCCTTCACCAGCGCCGGGCAGGGCGCGGCGGCGTGGATCGCGATCTCCAGCGACGACAAATCGTAGCGGCTGCGCACCTCTTCCGGCAGCTTCAGCATGCGCGAGAACATCGTCGGCACCAGCTGGGTGTGGGTGATGCCCCATTGCCCGACAAGCTGGAGATAACGCTCGGGATCGAACGTCTCCATGATGATCACGGTGCCGCCCATGCGGATCGTGAGGTTCACGGCCGCTTGCGGCGCCGAGTGATAGAGCGGCGCCGGCGACAGATAGACCATGCCCTCGCGATAGTGCCAAAGCTTGGTCAGGAAATCGAACAGCGGCAGATTGTGTTTCGGCGGCTCCTCCGGCAGGGGCCGCAGAATTCCTTTCGGCCGGCCCGTCGTGCCCGATGAATACAGCATGGCGGTGCCGAGCCACTCATCCGCGATGGGTGTCGCCGGCAGGCCGGCTGTCACCTCGGCAAGGCCGACGATGCGGTCGCTCTCGCCTGGTCCGTCGGCAACGATGCAAAGCTTGATGTCGGGGCAGGCGTTGATCGCCTCGCGCGCGATGTCGAGTTTTGCAACGGATGTGATCAGGATTTTCGACTGGCTATTGACGAGAAGATAGGCGAGCTCGCCCGGCGTCAGGAACGAGTTGATGCAGGTGTAATAGAGCCCGGAGCGCTCGCCCGCGCCGCAGGCTTCAAGGTAGCGCGAATTGTTCTCCATGAAGATCGAATAGTGATCGAGTCGTCTCAATCCGTGCTGGCGGAACAGATGTGCCAGCCGGTTGCTGCGCGCATCGAGCTCGCGATAGGTGACGGCCTCGCCGGTCCCCGCCATGATGAAGGCGGGTTGGAGCGGGCGCAGGCGGGCATGCTGACCTGGGTACATCAATCCTCCGGCTGTAAAACTATGCGGCGAGAAGCAGGATTTCGCGAACCTGCGCCGGGCCGTCGATCTTGCGCGGATTGCGCGGGATCCAGTTCGTGCGCATCGCCTGTTCGGCGATGGCATCGAAATTCTCCGGCGACACGCGCACGTCCGAGAGGCTGCGCGGCATGCCGAGCGAGCGGATGAAGGCATCCAGCACGTCGGCGGCATCGTGGCCGGGATAACCCATCGCGGCCGCGACGATCATCTGCTGCTCGGCATTGGCGCTCGCATTCCATCGCATCACCGCGGGCAGCATGATGCAGGAGGTGTAGCCGTGCGGCACGTCGAAGGCCGCTCCCAGCACATAGCCGATGCCGTGGCTCGCCCCCATGGGGACGCCGGCCGCGAGCGCACCCATCGACAGCCAGGTGCCGATCTGCGCGTCCATCCGCGCATCGAGGTCGGCGGGGTGCGCCTTCACCCGCGGCAGCGCGTCGGCGAGCATGGCGAGGCCCTTGACCGATTGCGCGTCGGCATAAGGATGCGTCTCGCGCGAGCAGATCGCCTCGACGCAATGGTCGACGGCGCGGATGCCGGTGGACAGAAACAGCCATTCCGGCGTGTGCACGGTGATGCCGGGGTCGAGGATGGTCGCACGCGGCACGGCCAGCGGATGCCGTAGCATCTGCTTCACATGGGTGCTGCGGTCGGTGACGCCCGCGATCGAACTGAATTCGCCGCCGGCGATCGTGGTGGGAACGCTGATCTGGCGCACCGTCGGCGCGGTCATCTCGGGTGCGACGCCCTTGTGCACGCGGATACGCTCGATGCCCTCGATATCGTCGATGCCATTGGCAAGGCAGAGCTGCACGGCTTTGGCGCCGTCGGTGATCGAGCCGCCGCCTACGGTGACGATCAGGTCGGCGCCCACCTCGCGGGCCGCATTGGCGGCCGCGATCACCGCCTCGCGCGGCGTGTGTGCCGGCATGGCGTCGAACAGGCCCGCGCAGCGTGCGCCGAGCGCCTGCTTGATCTTCTCGATTTCGTCGGTCTGACGGTTCAGGGTGCCTGAGACCATCAGGAAGGCGCGGCGCGTTCCCAGCCGGTCCATCTGCGCGACGATGGCTTCAGCGGCCGGATGGCCGAACACGACCTCCTCGATCGCGCCGTAAACGACACGTCCCTGGTGCACGCCTGTCCTCCCCAGACAATTCGTCTTGTTTTTGTGGGGGAAGTCTAGCCGAGCCCGCCGCGTCCGTCATGTGCGAAGGCGCTGGGCCCTTCTTCCCCCTCGCCCCGCAAGCGGGGAGAGGCGAAGGAAGGTCGCCGCGCGCACTCACCTCTCTCCCTGTCAACCCGCCATCCGGCCAGGGCGTGCTTCGAAGCATTGCACTTGCTTTGGTCTTGAAGAGTTCATCATTGCCACCCATCTTGTGCCGCCCGCGTGCAGGCGAGTAACCTGTGTTTTCCGCGGTTTTTATGCGAGGACCTGGGATGGCTGGACCGGACGGACGCGAGTCATTTGTCAAAACGCACGATTTCGTTCAGTCCAAGGCCCAAGCAATGCCTTACGCAGTTGCCGGCCTTCTTGTGGTGGCATTCGCTCTCGCCGGTTGCGACAAGCCGGCTTCGCAAGCGTCTGCCCCACCACCCGCACCGGTGACCGTCGCCCAGCCGGTCAAGCGCACCGTCACCGATTGGGACGAGTTCACGGGCCGCTTCGAGGCGGTCGAGGAGGTGCAGGTGCGTCCCCGTGTCGGCGGCTTCGTCAACTCCGTCGAATTCCAGGACGGCGCGATCGTGCGTCAGGGCGAACTGCTCTATGTCATCGACCCGCGCCCGTTCGAGGCGGTCGCCGAGCAGGCCGACGGCCAATTGGCCGACGCGCGCGCGAAAGTGGAGCTGGCCAAGCGCGAGCTCGACCGCGGCCTGAGCCTGGTCCAGAGCAGCGCGGTGTCCGAGCAGGCCGTCGACCAGCGCCGCCAGGCCTTGCAGGCCGCGCACGCCGCGGAGACGCAGGCCGCGGGTGCGCTGAAGGCCGCCCGGCTCAATATCGAGTTCACGCATGTGACCGCGCCGCTCACCGGCCGCGTCAGCCGCCATCTCGTCAGCCCCGGCAATCTCGTGCAGGGCAGCGACACCGGCACCTCGACATTGCTCACCTCGATCGTCGCGCTCGACCCGATCTACGTCTATTTCGACATGGATGAGGCGACCTTCATCAAATACAGCAAGCTGTGGTTCGAAGGTCGGCGCCCGAGCTCGCGCGACACCGCGAACCCGGTGCAAGTGACGCTTGCCGGCGAGGCCAAGCCCTCGCATGAGGGCACCATCAACTTCCTCGACAACCGGCTCGATGTTTCCACTGGCACGCTGCGCAGCCGCGCCGTGGTCAAGAACACCGATCTCTCGATCCTGCCGGGCCAGTTCGGCCGCGTCCGCCTGATCGGCAGTGCGCCGTATGAGGCGCTGCTGATTCCCGACGTCGCGGTTGCGACCGACCAGTCCCGCAAGATCGTATTCGTCGTGAAGCCCGATGACACCGTCGAGGCGCGTCCCGTGGTGCTCGGTCCGCTCGATGACGGCCTGCGCGTGATCCGCGAAGGGCTGAAGGCTGACGACCGCGTCATCGTCAACGGCATCCAGCGCGCCCGCGTCGGCGCCAAGGTCGCCCCGCAGACTGCTCCAGCGCCGGCCGGTGGCAAATCATGAATCTCGGCCGTCTCTCCATCAACCAGCCCATCCTCGCGATGGTGCTGTCGATCGTGCTGCTGATCGTCGGCGCGCTTGCCTACACCACGCTGCCGGTGTCCGAATATCCGCAAGTGGTGCCGCCGACTGTGGTGGTCACCACGCAATATCCCGGCGCCTCCGCGCAAACCTTGTCCGACACGGTCGCAGCTCCCATAGAGCAGGAGATCAATGGCGTAGAGGACATGCTGTATCTCTACAGCCAGGCGACCTCGAACGGCCAGCTCACCATCACCGTCACCTTCAAGCTCGGTACCGATCTCGACAAGGCCCAGGTGCTGGTGCAGAACCGCGTCGCGATCGCGCAGCCACGCTTGCCTGAAGAGGTCCAGCGCAACGGCGTCACCACGCGCAAGAACTCGCCCGACATCCTGATGGTCGTGTTCATGCTGTCGCCCGACGATACGTTCGACCAGCTCTACATCTCCAATTACGCGCTGCTCCAGGTCCGCGACCAACTGCTGCGCATCGACGGCGTCGGCGACATCCAGATCTTCGGCGCGCGCGATTATTCGATGCGGCTGTGGCTCGATCCTGATCGCATCGCCAATCTCGGTCTGACCTCAACCGAGGTGCTGGCGGCGATCCGGGCGCAGAACGTGCAGATCGCGGGCGGCCAGATCGCGGAGCCGCCGATCTCGGACCGTGCCTTCCAGCCGAACCTCACCTTCACGGGCCGTCTGAAGGACCAGAAGCAGTTCGAGGATATCCTGATCAAGGCCAGCTCCGACGGCCGTACCGTGCGCCTGCGCGACGTCGCCCGCATCGAGCTCGGTGCTCTCGCCTACTCCACCAACAGTTTCCTGCTGCGAAAATCGGCGGTCGCCATGCTGGTGACCCAGCGGCCGGGATCGAACGCGCTCGCGACGGCAAAGAACATCTCGGACACGATGACGAAGCTCAAGGAGAGCTTCCCGAAAGGTCTCGACTACAACATCGGTTACAACCCGACCGAGTTCATCGCGCAGTCCGTCCACGAACTCATCAAGACCATCTACGAGGCCATGCTGCTCGTGGTGATCGTGGTGCTGGTGTTCTTGCAGGGCTGGCGTCCCGCGATCATTCCGATCATCGCGATCCCGGTCTCGCTGGTCGGCACTTTCGCGGTGATGGCGGCACTCGGTTTCTCCATCAACAATCTCACCTTGTTCGGCCTCGTGCTCGCCGTCGGCATCGTGGTCGACGACGCGATCGTCGTGGTCGAGAATGTGGAGCGCCATCTCGAGCATGGCCTCAGTCGACGCGATGCCGCGCTCAAGACCATGGAGGAGGTCGGCGGTGCGCTGGTCTCGATTGCGCTGGTGCTCTGCGCCGTGTTCGTGCCGACCGCGTTCATTGGCGGCATTTCAGGGCAGTTCTTCCAGCAATTCGCCGTTACCATCGCGGTCGCGACTGCGATCTCCTGCTTCTGCTCGTTGACGCTGTCGCCGGCGCTGGCCTCGATGATCCTCACCCCACATGAGGAGAAAAGGCCGCCGGCCGCCTGGAATCTCGTCGCGCGGGGTTGGAATGCCTTCACCGGCGTCTTCAACCGCGTGTTCGATCGTCTCGCGCATGGCTATGCCGGCCTCGCCAATTTCGTGATCCGGCACTCGGTGGTGATGATCCTGATCTATGTCGCGCTGATCGGCAGCGCCGGCTGGCTGATTGCGACCACGCCACAGGGCTTCATTCCGGCGCAGGATCGCGGCTACGTCATCATCTCCGTGCAATTGCCGGGTGCGGCCTCGCTGGCGCGCACCACAGAGGTCGTACGCGAGATCGAACGCATCTCGCTGGATACGCCGGGCATCATCCGCGTCGCCGCGTTCGCCGGCTTCTCCGGCGCCACGCGCACGCAGGCCGGCAATGCGGCCGCGCTGTTTCCGGTGTTCGACGAGCCGGAGGCGCGGATGAAGAAGGGGTTGTCCGCGAACGCCATCACGGCGGAGCTGCGCAAGCGGCTCTCCGCGATCCAGGGTGCATTCATCATCGTGATTCCGCCGCCGGCCGTGCCCGGCATCGGCACCGGCGGCGGCTTCACCATCCGCATCCAGGACCGCCAGGGCCGCGGGCCCGAGCTGCTCGCTGCGGCCACTGACGAACTTGTCGGCGCGGCGCGCAAATCGCCGTTGCTGCTCGCTCCGACGGTGTTCTCGCCGTTCTCGGCCAACACGCCGCAGCTCTTTGTCGACATCGACCGCACCAAGGCGCAGAAGCTCGGCGTGCCCATCGCCAACATCAACGACACGATCCAGACCTATTTCGGATCGACCTATGTCAACGACTTCAATCTGTTCGGCCGCACCTACCACGTCACGGCGCAGGCGGATTTCCCGTTCCGCAAGGAACCGAGCGATCTCTCGCGCCTGCGCACGCGCAACGCCAACGGCGACATGGTGATGCTCGGCAGCGTGGTCGAGTTCAAGGATGTTTCCGGCCCCGACCGCGTCGCGCGCTATAACCTCTATGCAGCATCCGAGCTCCAGGGTGAGCCGGCGCCGGGCGTGAGTTCGACCACCGCGCTCAACACCGTCAAGAAGCTCGCCGACGATACCTTGCCGAGCGGCTTCACTTTCGAATGGACCGATCTGTCCTATCAGCAGATCACGGGCGGCAATGCGGGCCTCTACGTGTTTCCGATCTGCGTGCTGTTCGTCTATCTCGTGCTCGCCGCGCAATATGGCAGCTGGACGTTGCCATTCGCAGTGATTCTGATCGTGCCGATGTGCCTGCTCGCTGCCACCCTCGGCGTGCGCATCATGGGGCAGGACGTCAACATCCTGACCCAGATCGGCTTCGTCGTGCTGGTGGGACTGGCGGCGAAGAACGCGATCCTGATCGTCGAGTTCGCGCGCGACATCGAGAAGGAGGGCAAGCCACGGCTCGAAGCCGTGATCGATGCCTGCCGATTGCGGCTCCGGCCGATTCTGATGACGTCCTTCGCCTTTATCCTTGGCGTGCTGCCGTTGGTGATTTCGTCCGGCTCCGGCTCCGAGATGCGGCAGGCCGTCGGTGTCGCCGTGTTCTTCGGCATGATCGGCGTCACCCTGTTCGGCCTGCTGTTCACGCCGATCTTCTATGTGGTGGTGCGGAACCTGGCCGAGGGGCGGAACGAGGGGAAAAAGCCGGAGGTGGTGGCTTCTTAAGTGTTGGTGATGGCCACAGGCCTATCCACACCTCCGCTGTCGTCCCCGCGCAGGCGGGGACCCATAACCCCAGGCAGAAGTTTGGGGCGAAGTGTCACTCCGAGTCTTCGTCAAACCTCTCCCTGTGGTTATGGGTCCCGGGTTCGCGCTGCGCGCGCCCCGGGACGACACCAATTTTGTGACGCGCCCTCCATACTAACGGCCTACGCCGAAATGGATGGGCAGGCCCGGGGTTCTTGACTAGTATCCGCGCGATTTCAAAACAGAAAACTGCTGGGAGCCAACGTATGAAATCAGCACTTTTGGCCGCTGTCGCCACCTCTGCCCTTTTGCTGGCGGCGCCGGCCTCCGCTCAGGGCGTCAAGATCGGCATCCTCAACGACCAGTCCGGCGTCTATGCCGATTACGGCGGAAAATACTCGGTCGAAGCCGCCAAGATGGCGATCGAGGATTTCGGCGGCGAGGTGCTGGGTCAGAAGATCGAGATGGTCACCGCCGACCACCAGAACAAGCCGGATCTCGCCGCCTCGATCGCACGGCGCTGGTATGACGTCGAGAATGTCGACATGATCACCGAGCTGACGACCTCCTCGGTCGCGCTCGCGATCCACGAGCTCTCCAAGGAAAAGAAAAAGATCGACATCGTCGTCGGCGCCGCGACCTCGCGCCTCACGGGCGATGCCTGCCAGCCCTACGGCTTTCACTGGGCCTATGACACCCGCGCGCTCGGCGTCGGCACCGGCGGCTCGCTGACCAAAGCCGGCGGCGACAGCTGGTTCTTCCTCACCGCGGATTATGCCTTCGGCTACGCACTGGAAAAAGACACCAGCGAGATCGTTACGGCCAATGGTGGCAAGGTGGTCGGCTCGGTGCGCGTGCCGCTCAACTCGTCGGACTTCTCCTCCTTCCTGCTGCAGGCGCAGAGCTCGAAGGCGAAGATCGTCGGCCTGGCCAATGCCGGCCTCGACACCACCAATTCGATCAAGCAGGCGGCCGAGTTCGGCATCGTCTCCGGTGGCCAGAAGCTCGCGGGCCTCTTGATGACCCTTGCGGAAGTGAACGGCCTCGGCTTGCAGGCTGCGCAAGGCCTGGTGCTGACCGAAGGCTATTACTGGGATCTCAACGACCGCACCCGCAATTTCGGCGAACGCTTCTTCAAGCGTACCAGCCGGATGCCGAACATGATCCAGGCCGGCACCTATTCGGCGACGCTGAGCTATCTCAAGGCGGTCAAGGCTGCCGGCAGCAAGGATCCGGACGCGGTTGCCAAGAAGCTGAAGGAGCTCCCGGTCGACGACGACTTCGCGCAGGGCGGCAAGGTGCTGGAGAACGGCCGCATGGTCCACGACATGTATCTGTTCGAGGTCAAGAAGCCGTCTGAATCGAAGAAGCCCTGGGACTATTACAAGCTGATCGCCACCGTCCCCGGCGACAAGGCGTTCTTCGCGGCCAAGGACAGCGGCTGCCCGCTGACGAAGTAGCGGGAGGGAGCACAGCGCTCGCACCACACCCTCGGTGTCGTCCCCGCGCACGCGGGGACCCATAACCACAGGGAGATGTGTGGGGCGAGATGCCCACTCCGAGTCGTCGTCAAACCACTCCCTGTGGGTATGGGGTCCCGGATCAGCGCTTCGCTTGTCCGGGACGACGACTGAGATTGAGGCGGGCCCACCTCACACCAGCCGCAACACCACCGCGCCCAGTGCCCCCGCCCACAGCGCAAGCGCTGCGAGCGCCTGGATCAGAAAACCCGGGCCGCGCTTCGCCGCCGCCTGCGAATAGCCGATGAAATAAACGATGCGGCCGATGATCCAGACCGCGCCGATCGCGGCTGCGATGGCGTCGCCGATATAGACCGCGAACAGCCACAGCGCCGGCAGGACAATCGGCATCCATTCCAGCGTGTTCGCCTGGATCCGGAAGGCACGTTCGAAATCGGGATGTCCTGACGCCGCCGGCACCTTGACGCCGGTCCTCGACCGCGCCCGCGAGACGTTGATCGTGACGAAGAGATAAAATGCAATCGCCAACAGCGTGACGAGGGCGGTGAGATGATACATCGCGGGTTTCCCTAAAGCGTTTTCGAGCGAAGTGGATACTGGTTCGCGTCAAGAAAACGCGTCCAAACCAGAACTCGGACAGATCGGGGTTCAATAGCCCGTCAGCTCGAGATAGCCAACGCCGTCATGTGTGCCGGCAAAGCTGATCGGCCCCTCCCAATAGGAGAAGCCAGTCCCCATCCAGGCTTTTGGGTTGAGCGGCTTGCAGGAGATCGATAGCGAGCGCGACGGAATCGCGATCTGCCACTCCACCGGCAGCTTGCGTCCGGCAACTTCCGTCGTCGCCTTCGGTGTCATCTGGATATCGTTGCCCGCAATCATCTGCGTATCGCCCGCGGCGCTGATCCAGTTGCCGAACGGGTAGTCCTTTCCATCCTTCTGGCGCAATCGGTACAGCATCAGCTTGTCGCCGGATGCGAGATGCAGCGACAGCCAGTCCCAGCCGGTCTGGTCGGCGTCGAGCGGCTGGCTGCTCCATTCGCGGTCCATCCAGGCCTGGCCGGACACATCGACAGGCTTGTCGTCGATGACGAGCGTGCCCCGCGCGCGGTAGAATGGTTGGCTGTAATAATACGACGCTTGCCCGCGCTCCGACTTGCGGCTGTAGCCGCGATCGCCCTGAAGCACGACCGGACGATCGGCCTCCAGCGTCAGCGCGTAGCTGAAGTCGGTGCCGGAGGCCTTGAGCGCCAGCGGGGCGAGAGTGCGATCGTCGGTGCGCTCGGATCCTTTCATCTCCCAATCGTCGATCCAGGCCGCAAACGGCTCGGCCGTGACGTTGGCCTGCCCCACGCCCCCGCGCGAAAACACCTCGTTGAAGCGGTGGGTATCGGCGCGCGTCACTGCGGCATGCGCCATCCAGATCTGCTGATTGGCCCAGCCTTCGCCCTGCGGTCCCGGCTGCGCCGCCTGCCGGAACAGTGTCCATTGCAGGCCGCATGCCGCGCCGCTGCTATCCGTGAGGTTCGCCGTGAGATACCACCATTCGATACGAAACTCCGGATGCGGCCCGTGATCGGCCGGAAAGGCAAAGGTCTTTCCCGGCGTCACCTTCGCAAAGCCGTCTGCGGTCTCGCCGAGGCCGGCATAGCCTTGCGCGCTTGCGCGGCGTGCGAGCGCGAGCGCGGCGATGCCGCCGGCAAAAGCGCGCCGCGATATCCTCTCAGCGCTCATTGGCAAACACCTTGACGAGGCTCGCCGGCTGCATCCGCGCCAGCCGGATCATCGGCAGCAATGCGGCCAACAGCGAAGCGATCAGCGCGACCGTGACCAGCTCGACCAATTGCAGCGGAAACATTTGGAACGGCAGCCGCCAGCCGAACGCCTTCACATTCACGATCGCGATCAGGCACCACGCCACCAGCAGCCCGAGCGGCACGGCCAGCAGCGACGTGAACAGCGCGACCGACAGCGTCTTGGTCAATTCGATCGCGGCGAGGCGCGGCCGCGTGATTCCGATCGCCCACAGCGGCGCCAGTTGCGGCAGGCGCGAGTTCGCCAGCGTCAGCAGGCTCGTCAGCAGCGCGATGCCGGCGACACCGAGCGTGAACGCATTGAGCGCTGACGTCACCGCAAAGGTGCGGTTGAAAATGCGGATCGATTCCGCCTTCACCGTCGCCTGATCGGCCACACTGCGGTCGTCGAGCGAAAACTGCTTCTGTAAAGCCGCGATCAGCCCGGGGATGTTCTCCTTCGCAACAATGAGACCGATCCGTGTCTGCGGCGTCTGCGGAAAGTGCCGGATCAGTGCCGCGACGTTCACGGTCAGTTGTCCCTTCGGGTTGCCATAGTCCGCATAGATGCCGGCGATGTCGAGCTCCCAGCTCCCGCCTGATGTCGGCACCTCGATGACGTCGCCGACGCGGACGTTCAGCCGGCGGCTCAACTGCTCGCTGATGAAGGCGGCATTGCCGGGCACGAGCTGACTCCAGCCGCGCGGCGCGGTCTCCAGCAGCGGCCACCGCTCGCGATAGAGCGCGTGATCGGGCAGGCCGAGCAACTCCACCGGCTGGCCCTGAACCTGCGACTCGGCACGCCCGCCCGAGAGGATCGCCTGAACGTCGCTGCGCTCCTTCAGCCAGTTGCGGATCGCCGTGCCTTGCGCATTGTCGGAAGCGCTGATGTAGACGTCGGCCGCGAGCCGTCCGTTGAGCCAGCCGATGAAGGTGCGGCTGAACGTTTCCACCATGGTGGATACCCCGACATTGACGGCGAGCGCGAGCAGCAGCGCCATCAGCGCGAGCGACAGTCCCGAGAGCTGTTGCCGGCTGTCCGCCCAGAACCACAGCGCGAGCGGCTTTCGCGCGAAACGCTGTCCTGCCAGCAGGATGATCTCCAGGAAGGCCGGCAGGATCAGCGCCGCGCCGAGCATCAGTGCCGCCAGCACACCAAAGCCTGCGATCAGCGATTGTCCGTAGTGAAGCAACAGCAGCGCGACTGCGAACACGGCGCAGGCCGCCAGGCTTTGCAGGATCAGCCAGCGGCGCTGCCGCTGCTGCCAGGCATACGGCTGCGCGGTCGCCAGCACCGGCATCCTGATCGCCTTGATCAGGCTGGTTGCGGCGGCCACCAATGCACCGGCAATGCTGATGCCGATTCCGGCCAGCCACCATTCGGATCGCAGCGTCAGCTGCCCCGGAATCTGCGCACCATAAAGCCCGCGCAGCGAGGCCGCGACATCGGGCAATAGCGCCGCTGCGATGAAATAGCCGCAGACGAGCCCGATCAGGCCTGCGACCAGTGCCAGCGCCACCAGCTCGATCACCAGCACTGTATTCACCAACCGTGCAGAGGCACCGCAGGCCCGTAATGTCCGCAGCATCGGCAGCCGCTGCTCGAAGGCGAGGCCGACGGCGGAGTTGACGATGAACAGGCCGACGAAGAACGACAGCAGCCCGAACGCCGTGAGGTTGAGATGGAAGCTGTCGGTGAGGCGCTCCAGCTCCGTCTCCGCATTCGGCTCGACCCGCTGCAACTGTTCGCCGACGACACTCGCCAACGGCGCCGGCTTGCCCTTGGGCTTGCCGATCAGCAGCCGAGACACCTGCTCCGGCTTGTTCAGCAGAAGCTGCGCCACGCCGATATCGACAACCAGCACTTCGGGCACCAGCTGAGACAGCACGCGCAGCGGCGGCAGCTTTGCGCCGCTGCTGATCGGCGGCGCTGCGCCCTCCTGTTCGTGCAAGTCAGCCAACGTCTCGCGCGCGACCAGCGTCTGGCCGGGAGCGGCGACAAAGCTGCTGAGATCCGAGGCGCCGAGGCGAGGAGCATTGCCGACATCGGCCGGCATCGTCACCGGCTCGATGCCGAGCAGCCGCACCGAGCGGCCGTTGATCTGGACGCGGCCCTCCAGCACCGGCGAGACCGGCCAGCCCGCGCGCCGGAGCTTGACGAACAGCTCCTGCGAAAACGTCGCCGTAGGCGCGACCAGCATCGCCGTGCGCACGCCGCCGAAGGTCGCCGCCGCGCGGTCATAGGCGTTGCGGGCCTGCTGGTTGATGGCCTGCACGCCGCTCCACAGCGCCGTTGCCGCGATCAGTCCGATCAGGAGCGTGGCGAACTGCATCTTGTGCCGCCGCCAATGGCTCAGGAGCACGGCGAGGACCCACAGCGCGCGCCTCATGCGATCCGTCCTGCATGCAAGGTAACGTGGCGGTCGAGCGTGCCGGCCAGATGCAGGCTGTGCGTTACCATCAGGAAGCCGCAGCCGGTGCGCGTGACGAGATCGCGCGTCAGCGCCAGCACGTCGTCGGCAGTGTCTTCGTCCAGATTGCCGGTCGGCTCGTCCGCGAGCAGCAGCGAGGGCTTTACTGCCAGCGCCCTCCCGACCGCGACCCGTTGCTGCTGGCCGCCTGATAATTGTTCTGGATAACGCTTCAGGAGATCGCCGAGTCCGAGCCGTTCGATCAGCTCCTTGGACCACGCCGCATCATGCCGGCCCGCGATCCGCGCCTGGAAGGCGAGATTGTCCGCGACCGACAGGCTCGGGATCAGGTTGTACTGCTGAAACACGAGGCCGATGCGGTCGCGCCGAAGCCCAGCGCGCCCCGCATCGGAGAGCGCTGTGACCTCGGTCTCCGCCAGCCGGATCGAGCCGCCATCGGCGGCATCGAGCCCGGCAATCAAGTGCAGCAGCGTGCTCTTGCCGCTGCCGGACTCGCCCGTCAGCGCGACGCGTTCGCCGGCCCTGAGATCGAGGTCGACACCGCGCAACACATGGACCGGCCCACCGGCCGAGGCGAAGGTCTTTGAGAGGTTTCGGATGGTCAGCAAGATCGGTGCGCCGGACGGAATTAATGGAAATGTTGCGTAGCACACTTGCCGTGGAAATGCCGGGTTGCGTTGGCTTCCAAGCCGTTGTTAGCTCGCAAGACGGCCAAATCAAAAAAAGTGCCGACAAGAAGACATACGGGGAGAACGATGAGCGCTCAGGGAACGCCCAGTGCGGCGGGCAGGACGGCAGGGGTATCCGGGGATTCGGCAAAGCCAACGCCGAAGGGCGCCTGGACCGTCACTTTTCTCCTCTTTCTCTTCATGGTCGTGAACTTCGCGGACAAGATCGTCGTCGGTCTCGCCGGCGTGCCGATCATGACCGACCTGAAGCTCGACGCCGAGCAATTCGGCCTGCTCGGCTCCTCGTTCTTCTTCCTGTTCTCGATCTCCGCCATCGTGGTCGGCTTCATCGTCAACAAGGTGCCGACGCGCTGGGTGCTGCTGGTGCTGGCGGTGATCTGGGCGCTGGCGCAGTTCCCGATGGTCGGCACCGTCTCGTTCACCACGCTCTTGATTTGCCGCATCGTGCTCGGCGCGGGTGAAGGCCCGGCCTTCTCGGTCGCCGCGCACGCGATCTACAAATGGTTCCCCGACGAGAAGCGCACGCTGCCGACCGCGATCCTGTCGCAAGGCTCGGCTTTCGGCGTCATCCTCGCGGTGCCCGCGCTGAACTGGGTCATCGTCAATCACTCTTGGCACTACGCCTTCGGCGCGCTCGGTGTCGTCGGCCTGATGTGGGTCTGTGCGTGGCTGACGTTCGGCAAGGAAGGCCCGCTCGAGGATACGCAGACTCTCGCGGCCAATGAGCCGAAAATTCCCTATGTGCAGCTTCTGACCTCGCGCACCTTCCTCGGCTGCGTAATCGCGACCTTCGGCGCCTATTGGGCGCTGTCGCTCGGCCTCACCTGGTTCACGCCGTTCATCGTCAAGGGCCTCGGCTTCTCGCAGAGCCAGGCCGGCTTCGTCTCGATCCTGCCCTGGGTGTTCGGCGCGACAATCGTCATTCTCACCGGCTGGATCTCCCAGGTGATGATGGCGCGCGGCTACACCACGCGCATCTCGCGCGGCGTGCTCGGCTCGGTGCCGCTGATCCTCGGCGGCCTGATCCTGGCGACGATGCCGCATGCGACGGGCGCTGGTCTCCAGATCGCGCTGCTCGTGGTCGGCTCCGGTCTGTGCGGCGCGATCTATGTCGTCTGCCCGCCGATGCTCGGTGAGTTCACCCCGGCGTCGCAGCGCGGTGCGGTCCTCGCCATCTACGGTGCGCTCTACACGCTCTCCGGCATCATCGCGCCGAGCGTGATGGGTACCGTGATCCAGCGCGCCGGCAACATGCTTGAAGGCTACATGACCGGCTTCACCATCAACGCTGTGGTGATGGTCGGCTCCGGTGTCATCGGCCTGCTGCTGCTCTGGCCGAACACGGAAAAGGCCAGGCTGACCCGTGGCGCGGCGGCGCAGGCTGCGCCGCTGAAGGGCGCGGTGTCGCCGACATAAGCGCGAGCTATTGCTCCAAGCACACTGTCGTCCCGGACAAGCGAAGCGCAGATCCGGGACCCATAACCACAGGGAGTGGTTTGGGGTGAGTAGGTAACTCCGAGCCTTCGCAAAACGATTGCTGCGGCGTATGGGTCCGCGCCTTCGCGGGGACGACAGCGAGAGTGAGGCGCGGCCTTCGCGCCTCATGGCATCTCACAGCGCTAGTTCGCCAATCCCTGTGCACCCCGAACCAGCTTCCCCGGCCGGCGTCCCGTGGCCTCGCCCTGCCGCCGCGTCACCACGCCCGAGACGATCGTCGCCTCGTAGCCGTCGACATCCTGCAACAGCCGCCGCCCGCCGACCGGCGGATCGTAATGCACCTTCGGCGGATGCAGATGCAGGCGGTCGTAGTCGATCACATTGACGTCGGCCTTATAGCCGGGAGCAATCAGCCCGCGATCGGTGAGGCCGACCGACAGCGCAGTCTTGCGCGATTGTGCCGCGACCACGAACGGGATCGTCAGCTTCTCGCCGCGCGTGCGGTCGCGGGTCCAGTGCGTCAGCAGATAGGTCGGGAAGCTGGCGTCGCAGATGATGCCGCAATGCGCGCCGCCGTCGGAGAGGCCGGGCACCGATTGCGGATCGATCAGCATCTCGCGCGTCGCATCGAGATTGCCGTCGGCATAGTTGAGGAACGGCACGTAGAGCATGCCGCGGCCCTCGTCCGACAGCATCGCCTCGTAGGCGAGCTCTTCCGGCTGCCGGCCCCGCCTGCGCGCCTGCGGCCCCAGCGCGTTCTCCGGCGGCTGCTCGTAATCAGGGGGATCGCCGAGCAGAAACATCTTGTCGTAGTTCGGCCGGAAGAACAGCGGATCGTCGGTGGCGGTCGCCGTCTCGCTCAGGATTGCTTTGCGCACCTCGCTCTGATGCAGCGCCGCCAGCCGCTCCTTCAGCGGCAGATGCGCGATCGCCTTGTAGCTAGGATGGGTTTGGAACGGGTTGCGTGAAAGCTCTAACCCGAGCAAGAGCCCAACGGGGCGTGCCGCGATCTGTGCGGTGATGGAAAGGCCGCGCCTGGCCGCCGCATTGATCTCGTCCAGCGTCTGCCGCCAGCGGTTCGGCGCCTTGTCGTTCTGCGTGATCGAGAACGAGATCGGGCATTTGGTGGCCTCGGCGACCCGCAGCATCATCGGCAGATCTTCGTGGAGGGTCGACAGATCCAGCACGAATTGCAGCACGCTGCGGCCCTGGCTGTGCATCGCGCCGGCAATCGCGGTGAGCTCGTCCTCGCCCGCCTTCAGCGTCGGCGTGAAATCACCGGTGGAGGTACGATGGTTGAGCGTGCGCGAGGTCGAGAAGCCGAGCGCGCCCGAGCGCACCGCTTCGCCCGCAAGCTTGGCCATCGCCGCATTGTCTTCCTCCGTCGAAGGGTCGCGGCGCGCGCCGCGCTCGCCCATGACATAGACACGCAGCGCGGCATGCGGCAGCTGCGCGCCGACGTCGATGTCGAAATCGCGCTTGCTTAGCCAGTTCATGTAATCCGGAAAGCTCTCCCATGCCCAGGGAATGCCGGCGCTCAGGACAGGCTCGGGAATGTCCTCGACGCCTTCCATCAACTGGATCAGGCGGACGTGATCGGCCGGCTTGCAAGGTGCGAATCCGACGCCGCAATTGCCCATGATGGCGGTGGTGACGCCGTTCTGCGAGGACGGCGTGATGTCCTGGCTCCAGGTGACCTGCCCGTCGTAATGCGTGTGAACGTCGACGAAGCCCGGCGTGACCAGCTTGCCGCGTGCATCGATCTCTTCGTTGCCTTTCGCAGAGATCTTCCCGACTTCGCTGATCTTTCCGCTAGTGATGGCGACGTCGGCCTCGAACAGCTCGCCGCCGCTTCCATCCGCGACGGTGCCGCCGCGGATCACGAGATCAGGGGTGCTCATGGTGTCTCTTCCCGTTTTGATTTGTTCTTGTGCGAATTTCTCTCGGCCGTCGTCCCGGACGAGCGAAGCGAAGATCCGGGACCCATAGCCACAGGGAGCAGTTTTGCGAAGACTCGGAATGTCCAGCTTCGCGCGACGACTCCTCCCTGTGGCTATGGGTCCCCGCTTTCGCGGGGACGACAGTTGAATTTGTGGCGATACTGACGGCTCAATTTGCCTTCACCGGCTTCCGCTCCGTGAACGGTGACAGCACCACCGTCGCCAGCATGAAGATCACGGATGCCCCGAACACCCAGTGCGGCGCGCTCTGGTCCATGATCCAGCCGAACAGCAGCGGTGAGACGATGCCGCCGAGATTGAAGCCGGTCGAGACGATGCCAAAAGCGCGGCCGGCGGCGCCGGGAGGGGCGGCATTGCGCACCAGCATGTCCCGCGACGGCGCGATCACGCCGGAGAGGAAGCCCGCACTCGCCATCGTCACGGTCAAAGCCCAGCCCGGCAGCGTCACGAGCGCGATCAACAGCACGATCAGCGCATTCGCGCCGAAGCAAGCGGCGGCGACATAGCCGTGGCGTTCGGTGTGGTCGGCGAGGAAGCCGCCTGCGAGCACGCCCACGGCACTGGAGCCAAGGAATGCGGTCAGTGCGATATTGGCGGCGGAGTAGGATGTGCCATAGCCGCTCATCAAGGCGACCACGCCGAAATTGTTGATGCCGGCGACCGACAGGCTGAGCAGCATGAACAGCGCGGTCAGGGTGACAAGCGCCGGCGTGATCACGGCCTGCTTCGGTGCATTCGCCGCACCCGGCTTCGTCTTGTGCGCGCCGGCATCGGGAATGTTCATCACGACGAGCAGCAGCACCACCAGCACGGCGATGGTGCCCGATGCGATCAGTGCACCCGTGCCGCCGGACACCGTGACGAGCGCGGCGACGATGGCCGGCGCGACTGCGCCGCCGAGATAACCGGCAAAGGTATGGATCGAGAACGCGCGGCCCATCCGCGCTTCGTCCATATGCTCGGCGAGGATCGCGTAGTCCGCGGGATGGTAGACGCTGTTGGCGAGCCCGAGCAGCACAGCGCAGGCGATCAGCGAGGTGTAGCTGAGATGCAGGCCGAGCAGGATCAGCGCGAAGCCGCCGAGCGCCAGCCCGGCCAGCAGGATCCTGCGCGCGCCAAAATGATCGACGAGGTAGCCGGTCGGTGCCTGCGTCAGCCCGGAGACGACGGCAGATACGGTCAGTGCGAAGCCAAGCTCGACATAGCCGACACCGAGCTGGCTCTTCAGGAACGGAAACAGCATCGGCAGGACCAGCAGATGGAAATGGCTGACCCAATGCGCGATCGAGATCCCGGTCAGGGTGCGTAGCGCGCTGTCCGCCTTGCCTTGTTGCGGTGCGGCGAGAACGTCGACCATTGCAGTTCCGTTTCAACTCTGGAGGCGCGCAAACTATCGGGGACAGCGGTTATTTGTCCATGAACGCGGGCGCATGGCAGGTAGTGCGGGTGGGGGCGCAAGGAGGCGTCGCGACAACCCAACCATCGTCAGCGCGGGCATCGCACCCATGACGTCCAAATGGTTGACCGCGCAGGCGGCAGCTTGCAGGTTGGCCGCGCCTTTTTCCTCCCATCATCCCCACCCATGCTCACCATCACCAGCCTCTGGATTCCCTTCACCGTCGTCGCGGCGCTCGGCCAGGTCGCGCGCAATGCGATGCAGCGGTCGCTGACCAAGCCGTTGGGGACCTGGGGCGCGACCAATATCCGCTTCCTGTTCGGATTCCCGTTTTCGCTGCTGTTCCTGGGCGTGGTGCTGGTTGCGACCGGCGATCATCTCGGCATGCCGCCGACCGTATTCTGGCCATGGCTGCTGCTGGGGGCGCTCAGCCAGATCGTGGCGACCGGCTTGATGCTGCTCGCGATGAACGACCGCTCCTTCGTGGTGACGACGGCGTACCTGAAGACCGAGGCGATCCAGACCGCGATCTTCGGCTTCGTCTTCCTCGGCGATCACCTGACCTGGCTGAAGGTGCTGGCCATCATGATCGCGACGATCGGCGTCGTCATTACGGCGCTGCGGCCAGGCGGCGAGAAGAGTTTTGCCGAGCTGAAGCCGACCATCACCGGCCTCGTCGCGGCCGCGGCCTTCGCATTGTCCGCGGTCGGTTTTCGTGGCGCCATCATCAATGTGCCCGGCGTGTCGTTCGTCACGTCGGCATCATTTACGCTGGTGTTCGGCCTGTTCGTGCAGACGTTGATCCTGACGATCTACCTGCTCTGGCGCGCCCCGAAGGTGCTTCAGGCGATCCTCGGCTTGTGGAAGCCGTCGCTGCTCGCCGGCTTCATGGGCGCCTTCGCCTCGCAGTTCTGGTTTCTGGCCTTTGCGCTGACGGCCGCCGCCAATGTCCGCACGCTCGCGCTGATCGAGGTGCTGTTCGCTCAAGCCGTGGCCTATTACTCGTTCAAGCAGCCGATCGCGCCGCGCGAGATTTTTGGCATCGTGCTGATCGTGGCCGGCGTGGCGCTGCTGGTGGGCGTCTGACCTCTATCCGCCGTCATGGCCGGGCTTGACCCGGCCATCCACGTCTTTCTATGCCACGGCACGAAGAACGTGGATGCCCGGGACAAGCCCGGGCATGACGAGAAGCGAGAGCGTCAGTTCCGATCTTCCGGCAACGTCGGCAGCGGCGACACCTCGATGCCTTCGTCGATCAGCGACTTCGCCTCGTCCGGCGAGGCCTCGCCATAGATCGGGCGATGCTCCTTGTCGCCGTAATGCATGGCGCGGGCTTCGTTCGCAAACTTCTCGCCGACATTGTCGGCGTTCTTGACGATGTGATCGCGCAGCTCTTTCAGTTTGGTGCGAAGCTCGCGCTCCTGCGCCATCAGCAGCGAGGTCGGTCCGGACTGCACAGCCTCGGGCACAGGCGTAGCGGCGGGCTCCGGCGGCGGCGTTGCAGGGCCGCGGCCCTTCTTGCCGACGATGCGCGGAGCCATGATCGCTTTGTCGACCTTGGCCGATCCGCAGATCGGACAGGTCACCAGCTTGCGCTTCACCTGCGAATCGTAAGCCGACGAACTCTGGAACCAGCTTTCGAATTCGTGGTGTCGGTCGCAGTGAAGCGCGTAGCGGATCATGCCGATCCCCGCACGAGATGCAGATGGTCCGGCCCGGCCTTGGGATCGGCGACGCCGAATCGGCGGCCGTGCTGGAGCGAGGGAATCGCGCGGCGCGCGGTCTCGACCTTGGCCGGATCGATCTTCGCCATGATGATGCCGGGCTCGACATCGCCCTCGGCGAGGATCTCGCCCCAGGGGTCGATGATCAGCGAATGGCCGTAGGTCTCGCGCTTGTTCTCGTGGGTGCCTGCCTGGGCCGCGGCGAAGATGAAGCAGCCGGTCTCGATCGCGCGCGACCGCAGCAGGATGTGCCAATGCGCCTCGCCGGTCTTGCGGGTGAACGCCGACGGCACCGTGAGGAAGGACGCACCGCTCTCGGCCAGCGCGCGGTAGAGCGCGGGGAAGCGCACGTCGTAGCAGATCGTCAAACCCACGCGGCCCCAGGGCAGGTCGGAGATCACGGCGGTTTCGCCCGGCTGGTAGTTGGCGGATTCGCGATAGGTCTCGCCGTCCGGCAGCACGATGTCGAACATGTGGATCTTGTCGTAGCTCGCGAGCACATTGCCCTCGGGCCCGATCAGGAAGGACCGGTTGACAGCCTTCTCTTCCGAGAAGCGCAGGGCCAGCGAGCCGACATGGATATGGATCTTCAATTCCGCCGCGAGCGCCCGATAGGCCTTCAGCGAGGAATCGTCCTCTTCGCTCTGGAGATGCTCGAACAGCGCCGTGCGGTTCAGCTGCATCATGTTGCTGACTTCGGGCGTCTGCACATAGTCGGCACCATTGGCCGCAGCCTGCCGGATCAGCTTGGTGGCCTGCGCGAGGCTCGGCTCGGGCAGCAGGCCGGTGCGCATCTGAATCATCGCGGCGGTGAAGGTCCTGTTCTCGCTCATGACACAGCCTTTACGCCTTCGAGCATGCCGTCGAGCTTGCCCTCGCGGTCGAGCGCGTAGAGGTCGTCGCAGCCGCCAATATGGGTTCCGCCGATCCAGATCTGCGGGAAGGTCGAGCCTTCGCCGGCGCGATCGTACATTTCGTCGCGCCAGGACGGGTTCTTGGCGACGTCGAACTCCGTGAAAGTCGCCTTCTTGCGGGTCAGCAGCGATCTGGCGGCGGAACAATAGCCGCAGCCCGGCCTGGTGTAGATCTCGACAGCAGCGGTCATGTCGCCTGGCGCTCTCATGTCATGAATTCATTGAATTATATGGGACTTCACCGGCTTTCGACAACCCGGGCGAAGACCAGCACGTCCACCTGGGCCGCCTTGGCGCGGAGCAGGGCCCGCGCGCAGGCGTCCAGCGTCGCGCCCGTGGTCAGGACATCGTCGATCAGGAGGATTCGGCGGCCCTGGACCTCAGTTTGACGGTCGGGAGATACCTGGAATGCGCCCTGCACATTGGTGGCCCGCTGGGCTCGCGACAGGCCGATCTGCTGCTCGGTGGCGCGCACCCGGCGCAGCACCTCGCCCCGGACCACCACCTCGCTCTGCCGCGCGATGACCCGCGCCAGCGCCCCGGACTGATTGTAGCGGCGTCGCCAAGCCCGCCGCCAATGCAGGGGCACCGGCACCAGCATGTCGGCGCCCGCCAGCAGCTCGCCGCCGGCGCGCGCCATCCAGCGCCCCATGGCCGGCGCCAGATCGGTCCGGTCCTGGTATTTCAGCGCATGCACCAGCGTGCGCGCGACGTCGTCATAGCGCACCGCCGCGCGCGCCCGCTGGTAAGCCGGCGGGCTCGCGATGGCCTCCATCGACAGCATGTCGGGGCCGGGATCATAGACAAAGGGGATGCCGAGCCGCGGGCAATAGGGTCGCTCGATGAACGACAGTTTTGCCCAGCAGGCCGCGCAAACACCCTCGCCATCGACCGGCTCGCGGCAGGACACGCACAGCGTCGGCAGCGCAACGTCGAGCGCAAGCCGCGCGGCGCGTGACAGCACGTGGCGGCCGGCCGTCCACGCGGCACGCAGAGGGGCGGTGATGGAGCGGGAGGTGGCAGCGTCGGCTTCCATGCGGGCAGGCTAGCGTTCTGCGCTTGTCTGCTCAAGCAACACTCTCGTGCCCCGGACGCAGTGCGGCGCGGAGCGCTGCACTGCTGAGCCGGGGCCCAGAAAGCCGCGCGCGCAGAAGCATGGGTCCCGGTTCTGCGGAGCGTCACGCCGGACGACGCTTCGCGTCGCCGGGGCGTGCCGCACCGCGCCCGGGACACGAGAGCGATTGCCAGAACGACTTGGATCAGCGTAACCAGCGGCATGGCCCAGCCCCCGCAAACCCCGCCCGCATTGTTCGATCGCGCTCTTCTGCATGCGCGGCAGCGGCGTGCGCATGCGCAGGGCGAGGCGACATTCCTGCTCGATCGTGTTGCAGAGGACATGACCGACCGGCTGGCCGCCGTGATGCGGGAGTTTCGTGCTGCGGCCGATCTCTGGACGCCCGGTGCGGGGCTCACGGGGTTTCCGTCCATCGCGCACATCGCGCTCGACGAAGCGGGCGCGGAAAAACTGCCCTTCGCGCCGGAGAGTCTCGACCTCGTCGTCTCAGCGCTGGCGCTGCAATTCGTCAACGACCTGCCGGGGGTGCTCGCGCAAATCCGCCGCGCGCTGAAGCCGGACGGCCTGCTGCTCGCCGCGATGATCGGCGGCGACAGCCTGACCGAGTTGCGACAGGCCTTTGCTGCGGCGGAAGCCGAATGCGAGGGCGGCGTGTCGCCGCGCGTGGCGCCGTTCGCCGATCTCAGAGACATCGGCGCGCTGTTGCAGCGGGCCGGTTTCGCGCTGCCGGTCACCGATGTCGACCGTGTCGTGGTGCGCTATGCCAATGCCTTCGCGCTGATGCAGGATCTTAGAAGGATGGGCGCGGCCAATGTCCTGATCGAGCGGCGCCGTACACCGAGCCGGCGCGCGACGCTGCTGCGGATGGCCGAAATCTACGCTGAACGCTTTGCCGATTCCGACGGCCGCATCCGGGCGACGTTCGACATCATCTGGCTGTCCGGCTGGGCCCCGCATGCGAGCCAGCAGCAGCCGCTCAAGCCGGGATCAGCGAAAGCGAGCCTGGCAGAGGCGGTGAAGAAGGCGGGGAAGGAGTAATCCTCATGGTGAGGAGGCGCGCCAGCGCCGTCTCGAACCATGCAGGCCCCGCTCTTGCCGTGCGGCCATCCTTCGAGACGCGCGTTCCGCGCTCCTCAGAGCCTGACCGGAAAAGAAAATTGAGTGATTTCAGCCCGTTGTGATTCTCTCGTGTTTGCGAAGACTCGAGGGAGCACAACATGTGTTGGACCGAAATCACCCGCGAACAATATCGGCGCGATGGACTTCGTTACGCAAGTGACATGACGGATGCGGAGTGGAGTTTGCTTGAGCCGTTGATGCCTGTCTGCTGTCGGCTCGGCCGTCCGCGAAAGATCAGTCTCCGCGTGATCATGAATGCAATTCTCTACATTGGCGCTAGCGGCTGCCAGTGGCGAGCACTGCCCAAGGACTTCCCGGCGTGCTCGACGGTTCAGTATTATTTTTACAAGTGGCGCGGGTCTGGCTTGTGGCGCACGATCAATGACACGCTGGTCCAACGCGTTCGGCAACGGCAAGGACGCGAACCTACGCCAACGGCTGGGATTATCGACAGCCAGAGTGTGAAGACCACGGAAAGTGGCGGTCCAAGCGGGTTTGACATGGCCAAGCGCGTCAAAGGACGCAAGCGTCATATCGTCACCGATACCGAGGGCTCCTTGCTAGCTGTGCAGGTGCATCCCGCCAATCTTCAAGACAATCACGGCGCAGTTCCGCTGCTGCGAATCATCGGCCGCCTGTTCCCCGGCCTGCGCCACATCTTCGCCGATCGCGTCTATCGTGGTCCAAAGCTGCTCGATGCCATCGCTGACCTGGGCAAATGGACCATTGAAATCGTCACCCGCTCGCAAAGCGTTGGAACGTTCAAAGCCGAACCCCGACGATGGGTCGTTGAGCGTACGTTCGCCTGGTTCGGTCGCAATCGACGGCTTGCCAAGGACTTCGAGGCAACCATCGCCAGCGCGGAGGCATGGGTCCTCATCGCAAGCATCCGTCTGCTCTCTCGTCGACTGGCCAGAGCTTGATATCTCAATGACTTATTTTGAGTCAGGCTCTCAGGATGAGGTCTGCGCTCACATCAGCAAATCAATCAAATGCGGAATCAGCGGAATGTCTGCGGGGGGCATCGGATAGTCGCGCAGCTTGTTGGCACGGACCCAGGCCAGAGTCTGGCCTTCACGCGGCGCGACCTGTCCCTCCCAACGCCGGCAGATGTAGAGCGGCATCAACAAATGAAACGTCTCGTAGCCGTAGCTCGCGAAGGTCAGCGGGGCCAGGCAGGGCTCGGCGACGGTGATGCCGAGCTCTTCGTGGAGCTCGCGGATCAGGCTCTGCTCCGGCCGCTCGCCGGGCTCACATTTGCCGCCGGGAAATTCCCAGAGGCCGGCGAGCGTCTTGCCCTCGGGGCGCTGCGCGATCAGCACGCGCTTGTCGGCGTCGACGAGCGCGCAGGCCACCACCAGTGTCAGTTTGAGATCGGCCATCGGCGTCCGCTTACGACCTGTAATCCCCGTTGATCGCCACATATTCCTTGGTGAGGTCGCAGGTCAGCACGCGATCACGGCCCTTGCCGAGGCCGAGCGAGACCTTGATCGCGATCTCCGGCGCCTTCATCGCTTCCGACACCTGCGCTTCGTCATAGGACGGATCGCGCGCGCCGCTCTTGGCGACGCGGATGCCGTTGAAGGAGATCGAGAGCTTGTCGCGATCGGCCGGCTCGCCGGCCTTGCCGACCGCCATCACCACGCGGCCCCAATTGGCGTCCTCGCCGGCGATCGCGGTCTTGACCAGCGGCGAGTTCGCGATCGACATCGCGATCTTGCGTGCGGAAGCCTTGGTCTTGGCGCCCTCGACGGTGATCTCGACCAGTTTTCGCGCGCCTTCGCCGTCGCGGGCGACTTGTTCGGACAGATTGGCGAGCACCTTGTTGAACGCCTTGACGAAGGCCTTGAGGCGCGGATCGCTGGCGCGGCTGATCTTCGGTGCGCCATGCTCGGCGGCAGCGCCGGTGGCGAAGGCCAGCAGCGTGTCCGAGGTCGAGGTGTCGCCGTCGATCGTCACCGCATTGAAGGTGTCCTCGACGCCGGCCTTGAGCAGCGCCTGCAACGCGGCCGGTGCGATCGGCGCGTCGGTGAAGATGAAGGACAGCATCGTCGCCATATCGGGCGCGATCATGCCGGCGCCCTTGGCCATGCCGTTGATGGTGACCTTGGCCTTGCCGAGCTTGACGGTCGCGGTCGCGACCTTCGGGAAGGTGTCGGTGGTCATGATCGCCTTGGCAGCAGCGAGGTAGTCACCAGCCTCGGCGGTTTCGGCGAGCGTGCCCAGCACGCCATCGAACTTGGTTGCGTCCAGCGGCTCGCCGATCACGCCGGTCGAGGCCAGGAAGATTTCGCCCTCGCTGCATCCGACCGCCTTGGCCGCGATCTTCGCGGTCAGCGCGGTGGAACTGCGGCCGGTCTTGCCGGTGAAAGCATTGGCGTTGCCCGAATTGACCACCAGTGCGCGGGCCTTGCCGCCCTTCAGCTTGGCGCGGCACCATTCCACCGGTGCGGAGGGGCACTTCGACTTGGTGAAGACGCCGGCGACCGCGGTGCCCTTGTCCATCACCGCCAGCAGCACGTCGGTACGGTTCTTGTAGCGGATGCCGGCCTCGGCGGTCGCAAGACGGACGCCCGCAATGGTGGGCATGTCGGGAACGCTTGTCGGGGCGAGGGGAGAGACGGCTGAGGACATCTTGGGGCGCCTTGGTGGGATCTGGATATGCAGATGCCCGGCGCGGGGGCCGGGCATCACAAAGGCTTAGATACTCTTCACGTCATCGAAGTGACAGCGAATTCTTACTTCTTCGCAGGCGGCGCCATCTTGCTGTCGGAGGGCTTCGCCGCATCGGCCGGCTTCGCGTCCGATTTGGCATCCGCCGCCGGCTGGTCCAGCCGCTCGACCTTGGCTTCCGCGCGCAGCTTGGCGACGTAGTCGGCCTGGGCCTTGCGGGTGACGTACTGCTCGATCTGGGCCTTGACCTGCTCGAAGTCCGGCGCCTTGCGGCTGCGCTTTTCCTCGACCTTGATGATGTGCCAGCCGAATTGCGACTTCACGGGGTCGGAGATCTTGCCCGGCTCGAGTGCGAAGGCGACCGTCGAGAATTCCGGCACCATCTGCTCCTTGGTGAAGAAGCCGAGATCGCCGCCATCGGCCGAGCCCGGATCCTTGGACTTCTTCTTGGCCAGCTCGGCGAAATCGGCCCCCTTGTCGAGTTCGGCCTTCACCGCCTTGGCCTCGTCCTCGGTCTCGACCAGGATGTGGCGGGCGCGCACTTCCTGCTCGCCGGTGATCTGCTTGGAGGCCTCCTCGTAGACCTTCTTCATGGCGTCCGGGGTGGTGGCGGCCTTGCCCTCGTTGGCGAGCAGGCTGTCCATCAGGAGGCGATTGCGGGCGAACGCCAGGCGCTTCTTGAACTCCTCGCCGTCCGCGACCTTCTTGTCCTCGGCGGCCTTGCCGACGATCTTCATGTCAATCAGGAAGGACAGGACGTTCTCGTCCTTGGTCGCCGGGTCCATCTGGGCGAGGCTCGGTCCGAGTTCCTCTTCGGCCATGGCGACGTCGCTCTTCTTGATTTCAGCGCCATTGACCTTCGCCAGCACCGGATCGTCGGCGGCCCGGCCGGGACCCGCGATCAGCGCCAGCGCAAGGCAGCCCACGAGGGCGGTGGCGAGGCCGAAGCGCAGGCCGGTTTTGGTTACCGGGAACGAGGTGGTCATGGAAAATCCTTTTGTTGAAGCAGGGGGGCTGCTCGAAGCGGGCGGACACTCGCCCAATTCAGGGGGGCTTGGCAACGCGAAAAGTCTGTCAAAATGATGAATTAGCCGCAATGCACCCGCCGTTGACAAGGCCCTGACCGGGCCATATCTCTGCCCGGTCGCGACCATGGCGATGGCGTTTATTTTGCTGCGTTTTTGGCCGTTGAACCCAGACTAGCCCAACTCCCACCCATATGGCGGATGACCCCCCGCAGTCCGGGCTCTGACGCCAGCAGGCGTCACGGTGAGTTGATAGGCAGGCGGGTGACAACTTCTTGGCTGCAACGCGGTTAAATCGCGAACACAGGAACTAGGCATGATCGGCGCGCTCGCCCGCAAGTTTTTCGGCTCCGCCAACGACCGGCGGGTGAAGGGATATCAGTCCCGCGTCAACGCGATCAACGCGCTGGAGGGAGAGGTCTCGAAACTCTCCGACGAGGCGCTCAAGGCCCGCACCGCCGAGTTCAGGCAGCAGCTTGCCGAGGGCAAGACGCTCGACGACCTCCTGGTTCCCGCTTTCGCCACCGTGCGCGAGGCCGCCAAGCGCACGCTCGGCCAGCGCCATTTCGACGTCCAGCTGATCGGCGGCATTGTGCTGCACGAGGGCGACATCGCCGAGATGAAGACCGGCGAAGGCAAGACGCTGGTCGCAACGCTCGCGGTCTACCTCAACGCGCTCGCCGGCAAGGGCATCCACGTCGTCACCGTCAACGACTACCTCGCCCGCCGCGACTCCGGCTGGATGGGCCAGATCTACGGCTTCCTCGGCCTGACCACCGGCGTCATCGTTCACGGTCTCGACGATGCCGAGCGCAAGGCAGCCTATGCCTGCGACATCACCTACGGCACCAACAACGAATACGGCTTCGACTATCTGCGCGACAACATGAAGTACCGGCTCGAGGACATGGTCCAGCGGCCGCACTTCTACGCCATCGTCGATGAAGTCGACTCCATCCTGATCGACGAAGCGCGCACGCCGCTGATCATTTCCGGCCCGCTCGACGACCGCTCCGATTTCTACAACACCATCGACTCGTTCCTGCCCAGGCTCGACAAGTCCGACTACGACGTCGACGAGAAGCAGCGCACGGTGACGCTCACCGAAGGCGGCATGGAGAAGATCGAGGGGCTGCTGCGCGATGCCGGCCAGCTCAAGGGCGAGTCGCTCTACGACGTCGAGAACGTCTCCGTCGTGCACCACATCAACCAGGCGCTGCGCGCCCACACGCTGTTCACGCGCGACAAGGATTACATCGTCCGCGACGACGAGGTCGTGATCATCGACGAATTCACCGGACGCATGATGGCGGGCCGGCGTTATTCGGAAGGCCTGCACCAGGCGCTGGAAGCCAAGGAGCACGTCCAGGTTCAGCCCGAAAACCAGACGCTGGCCTCGATCACCTTCCAGAACTACTTCCGGATGTACGAAAAGCTCGCCGGCATGACCGGTACGGCGTTGACCGAAGCCGACGAACTGTTCGACATCTACAAGCTCGAGGTCGTGGAGATCCCGACCAACGTGCCGGTGGGGCGCCTCGACGAGGACGACGAGGTCTATCGCACCCAGAACGAGAAATACGCCGCGATCCTCGCCGAGATCGAGCGCGCCAATGCGCGGCTGCAGCCGGTGCTGGTCGGCACCGCCTCGATCGAAAAATCGGAAGTGATCGCCGAATATCTGAAGAAGCACGGCTACCGGCAGATCGATTTCGGCAACGAAAATTCGATGCAGAAGCTGTACGCCGCCGCCCGCGCCGGCAAGCCTGCCAAACTGTTCGCGGTGCTGAACGCGCGCTTCCACGAGCAGGAAGCCTATATCGTCGCCGAAGCCGGCGTGCCCGGCGCGATCACGATCGCGACCAACATGGCCGGCCGCGGTACCGACATCAAGCTCGGCGGCTCGCTCGAGATGCGCATCCAGCAGGAGACTGCTGACATCACCGACGAGGCCGAGAAGGCGAAGAAGATCGAGCAGATCAAGGCCGACATCGAGCACTTCCGCGACATCGTGCTGAAGGCCGAGGAAGAGGTCGAGATCGAGCCGGCGAAGGGTTCGAAGCCCGCCAAGACCGTGAAGAAGCCCGGCGGCCTCTACATCATGGGCTCCGAGCGCCATGAATCCCGCCGCATCGACAACCAGCTGCGCGGCCGTTCCGGCCGTCAGGGCGACCCCGGCCGCTCGAAGTTCTTCCTGTCGCTGGAAGACGATCTGATGCGCATCTTCGGCTCGGACCGTCTCGACAGCATGCTGCAGCGTCTCGGCCTCAAGGAAGGCGAGGCGATCATCCATCCCTGGATCAACAAGGCGCTGGAGAAGGCGCAGCAGAAGGTCGAGGCCCGCAACTTCGACATCCGCAAGAACCTGCTCAAGTTCGACAACGTCCAGAACGACCAGCGCAAGGTGATCTTCGACCAGCGCGTCGATCTGATGAAGGACGAGAGCGTCGCCGAGACCGTCTCGGACATGCGCCACGCCTTCATCGACGACCTCGTCGCCAAGCACGTGCCCGAGCATGCCTATGCCGAGCAGTGGGACGTCGCCGGCCTGAAGGAAGAGCTCAAGCGCGTGCTCGATCTCGACCTGCCGGTCGAGGAGTGGGCCAAGGAAGAGGGCATCGCCGACGAGGAGCTGCTCACCCGCATCGAGACCAAGGCCGACGAGCACATGGCGGCGAAGGTCGGGCAGTGGGGTCCCGACGTGATGCGTTACGTCGAAAAGACCATTCTCCTGCAGACGCTCGACCATCTCTGGCGCGAGCATCTGATCATGCTCGACCATCTGCGCCAGGTCATCGGCCTGCGCGGCTACGGCCAGCGCGATCCGTTGCAGGAGTACAAGACCGAAGCCTTCAATCTCTTCCAGGAGATGAGCGCGCATCTGCGCGAGGCCGTCACGGCGCAGCTGATGCGTGTCGAGATCGTCCCGCCGGAGCAGGAAGCGCCCGTGCTGCCGCCGATGGAAGCGCACAAATTCGACCCCAACACCGGCGAAGACGAAATGGCCATCGCCAACGTCTCGCTGGGAGCACAGGCCACCGACGCGGCGCTGCGCGATCCGAAGAACCCGGCCAGCTGGGGCAAGATCGGCCGCAACGAGGATTGCCCGTGCGGCTCAGGCAAGAAGTACAAGCACTGCCACGGGCGGTACGGCTAGCCGTTGACATGGATGGGTGAGGCGCGACGCTCCCGCCTCATCCTCCGCTGTCGTCGCCCGGTTTAACCGGGCGACCCAGTACGCCGCGGCCTCTCGGTTCAATCACAGTTGTCTCTGGAATACTGGATCGCCCGATTAAATCGGGCGATGACAGTTGCGCGCGTGGTGAAAGCCAAGTCTCACCCCAGCGTCAATTCGAGCTGTCGATCAAGCTCTCCAGCAGCCGCTTGAGCTCGCTCGTCGACTTGTCGCCGTAGCTCTCCAGGATGTGCTCCTCCTGGTCGACCGCGAGTGAGTTGAGCTTCTTGCACAGCACCTTGCCGCGGTCGGAGATGAACATCAGCACCTTGCGGCGGTCGTTTGGATCCTGCACGCGATAGACTAGCGTGTCCGAGACCATGCGGTCGATCATCTTGGTCAGCGTCGGATGATTGAGCAGCACGGCGTCCGCGAGCTCGCCCATCGAATGGCCGTCGCCGTCCGACAACACTTTCAGGATGCGCCACTGCTCGACGGGAACGCCCTCTTTGCTCAACCTGAGTTCGAGCTGCCGGTTGATCTCCCGGTTAGCTTGCGCAAGCAGATAAGCGAGGTGTTCGGTGATGGGAGTGTTCGGTTTTGCCACGGCTAAGACTTCGTCTTGACCCAAATGAGTGAATGTCTTGCAATCGATGCTGCTTCTATATGCACTTCAATTGTTGAATATTCAATATTTTCAAAATAGGATGTTTGCCTAACAAAAGGGCGGAAGCCGCGGCCGCCTGCTCAATGTGCTTTCAGGTCTGATACCGGACAGGAGTTGGCGTGCGCGCGACGGTAAACTTCCCGGCTCAAGGCGGTCCGGCGTTGCCGCCGTCTTTGCTGTTCAGGAATCTGTCGTCCTCGGCGGCTGATTTCGACCTGTCTCCGCTCGATTCCCATTTCATGAAGCGCCGCGGCGCGCGCAACAAGCTCCGCATCGGCAACTTCCTCACCTTCACCGGCTCGCCCGGAATCTGGGGGCCGACCTCCACCAACAGCGCGATGCTCGCGGTCGCCGAGATCAACAAGCGCGGCGGCATTCTCGGCCGCGAGCTCGAGCTCTCGATCTATGATTCCGGCGGCCCGATCGACGATGTCGTGCGCCGCGCCGAGCAGGCGATCGCCTTCGACGAGGTCGATCTCATCATGGGCTCGCATATCAGCGCGGTCCGCGTTGCGCTGCGCAAGGTCACCGGCAACCGCATCCCCTACATCTACACGCCGGTCTATGAAGGCGGCGAGCGCACGCCGGGCGTGATGGCGATCGGCGAGACGCCGCGCTGGCAGAGCCGGCCGGCGATCCAATGGCTGGCCGACGTCAAGAAGGCGGCGCGCTGGTATCTGATCGGCAGCGATTACGTCTGGCCGTGGCAGTCGCATCGTTCGGTCAAACGCTACATCAAGGAGGCCGGCGGCCAGGTCGTCGGCGAGGAGTTCGTCCCCGTCGGCGAAGACAATCACGAGGCGCATCTGGCGCGCATCCATGCCGCCAAGCCCGACGTGGTGCTGATCTCGCTGATCGGCACCGACAGCATCACCTTCAACCGCGCCTTCGCGGAAGCCGGCCTTGCCACCTCGACGCTGCGGCTGGCGGGCGCGATGGACGAGACCGTGCTGCTCGGCATCGGCGCCGACAACACAGAGAATCTGTTCTGCGCCTCCGGCTATTTCAACGGCATGGTCTCGCGCGCCAATGACGAATTCCTCGGCGCCTATTATTCCATGTTCGGCCCGCATGCTCCCCCGGTCGGCTCGGTCGGTCAGTCGAACTATGAGGGGCTGCGCTTCCTGGAGTCCGTGGCCAACCGCGCCGGCTCGCTCGCCTTTCGTCCGCTGCTGAAAGCCGCGCGCAACACCGTCTATTCGGCCGGCCGCGGTCCCGTCACCATCCGCGATGGTCGCGCCGAGATGCCGATGTATCTCGCTGAAGCCGATGGTCTCGACTTCAGGCTGGTCAAGACGCTCTGATATCAGGCTGTTCATCCGTCGCAGTCGATTTGCGAAATAATACTTGAAAAGGAAAATATTTCCGTCTGTAATATCGAGGCGAAGCCGGTTGGCCCGCGCCGTGCAGGCGCAGGCTGAGCGGCTTCCGTTAACGCCAGGGATCAAGAAGCCTCAGGAGAGTGCCGTGACTGTTGTTCTTCCAACGCCCGCCCAACTTCTCGATGTCGCCGACCAGTGCGGCCTTTCACTGACCGATGATGACGTCACCTCGTTCCGCGGCCTGATGCAGGGCTCGATCGAAGCCTATAATCTCGTCGGCGCGATGCCGGACGAGGTGCCCGAGGTGAAATATCCGCGCACGCCGGGTTATCGGCCCTCGCCGGAAGAGAATCCGCGCAACGCCTGGTACCGCAAATCGACCGTGAAGGGTGCGGCTAGCGGCAAGCTCAAGGGCAAGACTGTCGCGCTGAAAGACAACATCATGCTTGCCGGCGTTCCCATGATGAACGGCTCGGCGACGCTCGAAGGCTACGTCCCTGATTTCGACGCCACCATCGTCACGCGTATGCTCGATGCCGGCGCCGAGATCGCCGGAAAAGTGCATTGCGAATCTTTCTGCATGTCCGGCGGCAGCCACACCAACGCAGTCGGTGCCGTGCACAATCCGCACAAGATGGGCTATTCGGCCGGCGGCTCGTCTTCGGGCTCAGGCGTCGTCGTAGCCCTCGGCGAGGTCGACATGGCCATCGGCGGCGACCAGGGCGGCTCGATCCGCATGCCGTCCTCGTTCTGCGGCACCTACGGCATGAAGCCGACCTGGGGCCTCGTGCCCTACACCGGCATCATGCCGATCGAGGTGTTTGTCGATCACACCGGCCCGATGACCGCGACCGTCGCCGACAACGCGCTGCTGCTCGAAGTGCTCGCCGGCGATGACGGCTACGATCCCCGCATCAAGGCCCCGAAGGTCGAGGAGTACACCAAGGCGCTCGGCCAGGGCGTCAAGGGCATGAAGATCGGCATCTTGAAGGAAGGTTTTGAGCAGGCGACGGCGGAAGCCGCGGTCAACGAAAGCGTTCGCGAAGCCGCAAAGCGCTTCAAGGATCTGGGCGCGACCGTCGAGATCGTCTCGATCCCGATGCATCTCGTCGGTCCCGCGATCTGGACGCCGATCGGCACCGAGGGCATGACCCAGACCATGATGTATGGCGACGGCTACGGCCTGAGCCGGTCCGACCTCTATTCGACCACGCTGATGGATTTCCACCGCGGCTGGCGCCGTCAGGCGGACTCGCTGTCCGAGACGACGAAGCTGTTTCTGCTGCTCGGGACCTACATCAACAACAATTTCGGTCCGCGCTATTACGGCAAGGCGCTCAACATCTCGCGGCGCCTGACCGCGGCCTACGACAAGGCGTTCAAGGACTACGATCTGCTGCTGCTGCCGACCACGCCGATGAAGGCAACCAAGCTGCCGGAGCCGACCGCCAGCCGCGAAGACTACGTCGCCCGCGCGCTGGAGATGATCTCGAATACCGCGCCATTCGACATCACCCATCATCCCGCGATGTCGCTGCCCTGCGGCATGGTCGACGGCCTGCCGGTCGGCCTGATGCTGGTCGGACGGATGTTCGAGGAATCCACCATCTACCGCGCTGCCCATGCGTTCGAGCAGATCGGCGACTGGAAGAAGATGTGAGCTGGTCATTGATACGGGCGGACGGAACAGCATCATATGGCTAACGCGTTCGTCGCGGCGTTCGAGATCCTGAGTTTCGGCGCGATCATCGTCCTGATCGTGCTGGGGCTCGGGATCATCGCCAGCATGATGGGCATCTTCAACTTCGCGCAGGGCGAGTTCGTCCTGCTCGGGGCCTACATCACCTATCTCGCCTACGCAAAGGGCTTGCCGATCTGGGCCGGCATGGTCGCCGCGCCCTTCGTGGTCGGTGCGCTCGGCTTCGTGCTGGAGGCGCTGATCATCCGCCGCTTCTACGCAGCGCCCATCGTCGCCATGCTCGGCACCTACGCGCTCGGGCTGATCATTCGCGAATCCGTGCGCGGCCTGATCGGCGGCTTTTATCTCACCGTGCCGGAGCCGATCGGCGGCTCCATCGACATCGGCGCCATGCACATCTCGGCCTGGCGCTTCACCATCATCGTCATCACACTCCTGGTGATGGCGGGCTGCTATCTCCTGCTGTCGCGCACGAGCTTCGGCCTGCGCATGCGCGCCACGCTGGAGAATCCTTCGCTGGCGCGCGCCTCGGGCATCTCCACGCCCCTGATGTACGGCGCCACGTTTGCGTTCGGCTCCGCGCTCGCCGGTCTCGCCGGTGCGCTGATCGTGCCGGTGTTCAGCCTCTACGCCGATCTCGGCCTGCGCTTCCTGATCCAGGGTTTTGTCGCCGTCATGGTCGGCGGCGTCGGCTCCTTCATCGGGCCGGTCGCGGGCGCCGGTGTCATCGGCACGCTCAGTGCCGCGCTGCCATGGGTGATGGCGCCCGTCGTCGCCGACGTCCTCGTCTTCGTTCTCGCCATTGTCTTCATCAAATTCCGGCCGCAGGGCCTCATCGCTGGAAAAGGGGTTTAGTCATGTTCGATCGTACTCAGCTTTCGCGCCGCCGCTTTCTTTCCAATTTTGCCTTTGCCACCGGCGCGGTCGCGACCGGTGTCGGCAGCTGGGTGATTCCCGCGCCCTGGGCCAATGCCGCGGAAGGCCCGATCAAGGTCGGGATCGCCACCGACCTCACCGGGCCGATTGCATACGCGGGCAACGCGGACGCCAATGTCGCCAAGATGGTGATCAAGGAGATCAACACCGCCGGCGGCCTGCTCGGCCGTCCGCTCGAGCTCTACATCGAAGACACCGCCTCGAACGAGTCGGTCGCGGTGGGCAACGTGCGAAAGCTGATCCAGCGCGACAAGGTCGACATGGTGCTGGGCGGCATCACCTCGTCGATGCGCAATGCGATCAAGGACCCGATCGTGGCGCGCGGCAAAACGCTCTACATCTATCCCCAGCTCTACGAAGGCAAGGAGTGCACGCCCTATCTGTTCTGCACCGGGCCGACGCCGGCACAGCAGTGCGACGAGTTTATCCCCTGGCTGATCAAGAACGGGGGCAAGAAGTTCGCACTGCCCAGCGCCAATTATGTCTGGCCGCACACGCTCAACGTCTACGCCCGCAAGGTGATCGAGGCCAACGGCGGCGAGGTCGTGTTCGAGGAATATTATCCGCTCGACCAGGTCGACTTCTCCGCGACCGTCAACCGCATCATTTCCAACAAGGTCGACGTCGTCTTCAACACCGTCATCCCGCCGGGCGTCGGCCCGTTCTTCAAGCAGCTCTATGAAGCCGGCTTCCTCAAGAACGGTGGGCGTCTGGCCTGCGTCTACTATGACGAGAATACGCTCAACATCAATCAGGCGGCCGAGATCGAAGGGCTCGCGAGCTGTCTCGATTACTTCAAGGTGCTGACCAAGGAGAACCCGTTCGACGCGAAGATCCAGGCGGCCTACGAGAAGGACTTTCCGGGCAACTTCCTGTTCGCGGCCGGCAGCGCCGCCACCGGTACCTATCGCGGCCTCAAGCTGTGGGAAGCCGCCGTCAAGGAAGCCGGCAAGGTCGACCGCGACTCGGTTGCCGCGGCGCTCGATCATGCCAAGATCGCGGAAGGTCCGGGCGGACCCGCCGAAATGGTGCCGGGCAAGCGGCACTGCAAGATGAAGATGTACACGGCGGTCGCCAAGGCCGGGAATTACGAGATCGTTGAACGCAGCAACGGTCTCGTCGATCCCAAAGAGTGCTAAAGCGGAATGCCGAAGTCGATGGGCGCAATGAAGCAGGCAGTCCCCGCCGGGATCGGCGGGGAGACGGATGCCGCAATGGCTGAGCACGGACCAGCGAAGCAAACTGCTTCGGGGCGAAAAGTCCTGCCGATCGTGGAAGGCATCGTGCTCGTCGCGGCGCTGCTCGCGCCAATGGTGCTCCAGGACTACCTCACGGTGTTCGCGACGCGCGTGATCATCCTCGCGCTGTTCGCGCTCTCGTTCGACCTGGTCTGGGGCTATGCCGGCATCATGAGCTTCGGCCAGGCCCTGTTCTTCGGCTCGGCCGGCTATGGCGTCGCGCTGCTGGCGCGCGACCTGGACATCACCAACATCTTCCTGGTGCTGCCGGCGGGCACGCTGATCGGCCTCACCTTCGCGCTGCTGCTCGGCGGCTTCCTGCTGCTCGGGCGGCATCCCTCGAGCGTGATCTTCGTGTCGCTGGGCACGTTGACCGGCTCCTACGCCGCGGACCGTCTTGCGCGCGGCTGGTACTATCTCGGCGGCCAGAACGGCATTCCCTCGATCGCGCCGATGTCGCTCGGTGGTTACGAATTCTCGGAAGGCCCGCCCTTCTACTATCTCGTGCTCGGCATCCTCGTCGTCGTTTACCTGCTCTGCCGCTTCCTGGTGCGCTCGCAATTCGGCCTTGCGCTCGCAGGCCTGCGCGAGAACGAGCAGCGCATCGCCTTCTTCGGCTATAAGGCGCAGCATCTGAAAGCGATCATCTTCGCGATCGGCGGCGCCATCGCGGGCCTCGCTGGCAGCCTCTACGCCTTCCACGAAGGTTTTGTCTGGCCCAACATGGTCGGCGTCGTCGTCTCGACGCAAGTGGTGCTCTATGTGCTGTTCGGCGGCTCCGGTACGCTGATCGGTGCGGTCATCGGCGCCGTCATCGTCGAGGGCGTCAGCTTCTGGCTGTCGGACAATTACCGCGATATCTGGCCGATCATTCTGGGATTGCTGCTGCTGCTCGTGATCCTGTTCCGGCCGCTCGGCCTGATCAGCTTCGTGCTGGGCGAGCGCGAGCGGGTCGGCAGCTTTGGTGCCAGGCCCAAAGAGAACGTCAAGGCGATCGAAAAGGAGAAGCGCAATGCTCCTTGAAGCCGCCGGCATCAAAAAAGTCTTCGGCAAGCTCACCGCGCTCGACGGCGCTGCGCTCAGCGTCGGCGAGAACGAGTTTCACGGCCTGATTGGCCCGAACGGCTCCGGCAAGAGCACGCTGATGAAGTGCATCGCGGGCGCCGAAGTGCCGACGCAAGGCAAAGTCTCCTTCGTCAACACCGACATCACCGCGTTCACGCCGACCGAGCGGGCACGCGCCGGCATGAGCCTGAAGTTCCAGATCACCTCCGTGTTGCCGTCGCTGACGCTGTACGACAACATCCTGCTCGCGCTGCAGGCGCAGTCCTCGCTGTTCGACCTGGTGTTCTCGCGCACGCGCGGCGCGCTGCACGACCAAGTCATGACCATGCTGACGCAGTTTCGCCTCGCCGACCGTGCCTTCGATGCGGCGGCGGCGCTCTCGCACGGTCAGCAGCAATGGCTGGAGATCGCGATGGCGCTCGCGGGCAAGCCCAAACTTCTCTTGCTCGACGAGCCCACCGGCGGCATGAGCCTGGAGGAGCGCCGCGTCACCGGCGAATTGCTGCAGCCGATCAAGAAGCATTGCTCGCTCGTCATCGTCGAGCACGACCTCGATTTCATCCGCGACATCTGCGATCGCCTCACCGTGCTCGACCAGGGCAAGGTGCTGGCGTCAGGCACCGTGTCCGAGATCCAGGCCAACAAATCCGTCCAGGAGATTTATCTGCGCCGTGCCTGAATTTTTGGACATCAAGCATCTCGACGCCGGCTATGGCCGCAGCCAGGTCCTGTTCGACGTCACCCTCGGCATCCCCTGGCGCGGCGGTGTCGCCGTGCTCGGCCGCAACGGTGCCGGCAAGACCACGCTGATGAAGACCATCGTCGGCGAGCTGCCGGCGTGGAAGGGCGAGGTCGCCTTCGACGGCCGCGACATCAGCCGCCGCGCCACGCAGGAGCGCGTGCGCGCCGGCATCGGCTACGTCCCGCAGGAGCATTCGGTGTTCGCGCGCCTGTCGGTGCGCGACAATCTCGCGGTGGGCTCGCTCGCGAGCAAGAAGGCCGACGCCGTCGACCACGTGCTTGCGATCTTCCCAAAACTCGGCCAGCGCCTCGACCAGCCCGCGGGCACGCTCTCCGGCGGCGAACGCAAGATGCTCGCCATCGGCCGCGCCATGCTCGGCGATCCAAAACTGCTGCTGCTGGACGAGCCGACCGAAGGCGTCTGGATCGGCGTGATCGAGGAGATCACCGAACGCCTGATCGAGCTCGCCAAGAGCATCGCCGTGATCATCGTCGAGCAGCATCTCGATCTGGCGCTGCGCGTCGCCGACTATGCCTACGTGCTGGACCGCGGACGGGTCGCGCTGCAAGGCGCGGCGGGGGATGTGAAGGGCAATCCGGAGTTGTTGCGGTATCTGGCGCCGTAGGACCCGCTACCCTCTGTAAATGAGGTCCAGCGCTCTCACCCCATCTCAACTGTCATGCCCCGCGAAGGCGGGGCATTCAGTACGCCGCGGCTTCTCGATCGACAACTGGTGCCTCTGGAATACTGGATTCCCCGCTTTCGCGGGGAATGACGGCGGCAGGCTGGGATGGACCTGAGAGACTACGGACGGGGCGAGCCCCTTACTTTACCGCCCCAAAGCGGCTCTCGAACGAGTTCGAGGACACCACCGGCGCCGATCCCATCATCTGCGCTGCTTCACCCGCACCACCATCCACCGACGGCTTCAGTGCGGGACGCGTTGCGGCAAGCCGGGTATCGGGCTTCGTCGGCTCGGCGGGCTTGGCGGCGGCGACAGCCGGCTTCGGCGCGTCCTTCGACTTGTCATGGCCGGGAATGATGCGGGTCACGGCGGCCTTCAGCCTCGACGCTGCGGTTGGCGGCGTCGTGGTCGTCGCGGCAGGGGCCACGGATGCAGTCGCCTGCGGCGGAGGCGTGGTCGCGGTGGTGTCTGCGGCGCCCATGCCCATCTTGCGGCCTAGGTTCGAGAAGAAGCCTCCGGACTTTTCGGCCGGTGCGGCTGTGGCGACGCGCGTGTTGGCGGTGGGCGCGGTGACCGCGACGACCGGCTCTTCCTGCGGCGCGGCTGCGATCGCGTCGAGATTGGGCTTGGGCGGATTGACGTGGCCGGGGATGGTGCCCGGTGCCTTCGACATCGCCAGCATTTCCAGCGTCGAGCCTTCGGCGCGCTCGGACAGGCCGGTCGAGCCTTCCGGAATCTTGGAGGCGAAGATCTTGTTCATGCCGCCGTCGATGCCGGTGTTCATGCGCGCCATCGGCGTGCCGCGCGACACCAGCTTGTTGGTCTCGGCCTGGTCGCGCTGGTCCTTCTCGCGCACGGCGCTGGCGATGTCCTCGGGGATCACATAGACGGGGCACTTGGCCGACGCGTCGAACACCGGATCGCGCTTGGCGTCCGCCGGCTTTGCGGCGTCGAACACGTATTTGCGCTCGCAGAAATCGACCTTCGGCTCCTGCCGCGTCACCTCGAAATGATCATAGCCTTCCTTGATCATCTTCCAGAACGGCATGTTCGGGTTGTTCCGGTGCTTGGCCATGTTCACCGGATTCATCTTGAACGGATAGGCCTGCAGCTGGAACGCCTTCTGGCCGCCGAAGAACGACTCGCGGCCGAGCGAATAGATCTCCGCGATCTGCTCGTCCGTCATCGCGTAGCAGCCGCGCGACGAGCAGTCGCCATGGACCATCAGCTGCGAGCCGGTACGGCCCAGCGCCTTGTCGAACGCGTTCGGATAGCCCGTGTTGAACGACAGGTAGTAGGCCGATTGCGGATTCATCTGGCTCGGATTGATCGAGTAGAACCCCTCCGGCGCCTGGCGGTCGCCTTCGCGCACCTTCGGTCCGAGATCGCCCGACCAACGGCAGATCGGATAAGTCTTGAGCAGCGCGAACTGGCCGTTGCGGGCCTGCTTCCAGACCTCGAGCTCGGCCTCCTGCTTGAACAGGCGGACCAAGATCGGCGATTGCAGATCCATGTTCTTCTCGACCATCGCGGCGAGAAGCTTTGGCGGCACCGGCTGATTGGCCTTGGCATTGGTCGCGAGCGAAACCTGGTCGGTGTCGCAGCCGGCCAGCAGAACACTGGCCGTCATCAGCGCAACCGAAGCCAAAAGCGCGCGAGCAAGCGAACGAGAAATCAAGATGGACCCCACACCGTGCCGGGCAAGGAGCGCAAACCCCAAATTCGAAGCATGATCGGACCGGAGATCCGGACCCGCCGTGACGGGCTTTTCGCAACCATGCTCCAGCGCTTATGCCCTGAAGCCATTGATTAAAATTCTAACCTCTGGGTCATGTGGTCGCAACCCGAGCGGGGATCACGAGCCCGTTGGCCCAGTGGCATGGTCAACGAAGACTAAATGGACGCGACTTTGGGCCTTACTTGGGCCTTCCGGCCCGATTGGGACTCAGATCGCTGATTTGGGCAAAAAAAGGGTTAACGCGGGGTTACCGGGGGTAGCCGACCGGACTTGTAGGGTGGGTTAGCTGTGGAATCTCAGGAGGTCGTCCATCGGTAGGCCGAGGCGGCTGATGGGTGGTTTGGCTTGCAGACTGCCGTGCGGGCGATGCCAGTTGTAGTGATGAAGCCAGATTGGCAGGTTTTTGGCGCGCTGATCTGAGGTGTCGTAGGCCCGAGCATAAGCCCACTCACGGAGCACTGTCTGGATGAAGCGCTCGGCCTTGCCGTTTGTTTGCGGTCTGTAGGGCCTGGTGAAGATGTGCTTGAGGCCGAGCTTGCTGCACGCTCTGGCAAAGGCCTTGGCGCGGTAGCAGGAGCCGTTGTCGGTCATGATGCCGGTGACCTTCATGCCGAGGCTGCGGTAGTAGGTGACGGCCTCCTTGAGGAAGGCGATGGCGCTCTCCTTTTTTTGATCTTGCCGGATCTGGGAGAAGGCCAGGCGCGATGCATCGTCGATGGCAACGTGGACGAACTCGTGGCCGGCGCCACGGCTTTCGCCCATCTGGCGATCGTGTGTGATGCGGTGGCCTGGTCTGACGAACCTGCCGAGCTTCTTGATGTCGATATGGATGAGTTCGCCGGGCTGCTCGCGTTCGTACCTGCGCACCGGTTCGGCGGGCTCCAGATCGCGTATCCGGCTTAATCCCAAGTGACGAAGGATGCGGCTGACAGTGGCCGGCGACACCTTAACCTCGGCTGCGATCTGCTTGCCGGTGTGGCGCTGCCGGCGCAACGTCTCGACGGCGGCGCGCGTGGCTGGCGGGGTTTGGCTTGGCGATGAAAGAGGCCTCGAGGAGCGATCCCGCAACCCTTCGACACCCTCCGCGCGGAACCGCTTGACCCATTTGGCAACGGTCTTCGCTGTCGTGTTGAACTGGTGGGCCGCGTCGGCTGGGCTCAGCCCGCCCTCGACGACGCTGCGCACCATCGCCTCTCGACCTTTGGGCGTCAAAGGCGCATTCTTGTGGACGTTCATCTGGTCTTTCCTTGGAATACTGAAGCTTCGCAACCTCAGCTTCCTCGGTTCAGACCAGATGGACAACCTCCTGAGAGACCAAAGTTAGCGCAGCGTAACCCACCTCTTTTGTCCCTGCGGACGCGAACAGTGGTGGGTTACGCCTTCGGCTAACCCACCCTACGGCACCAAAACCGTCCGAATCAGCCCAGTTTCCGGCCGATATCGAGGAATTTCTGCCGGCGCTGCTTGCGGATGGCGTCGCCGTCCAGGCCGCGCATCTCATCAAAGGCCTTGGCGATGGCGTCGCCCGTGGTCGCGATCATGGCGGCGGGGTCGCGGTGGGCGCCGCCGACCGGCTCTTTCAGGATGCTGTCGATCACCCCGAAGCGGAGCATGTCCTGGGCGGTGATCTTCATGTTGTTGGCGGCTTCCTGCGCCTTGGAGCCGTCGCGCCAGAGGATCGAGGACGCCGCCTCCGGGGAGATCACGCTGTAGATCGCGTGCTCCAGCATCAGCACCCTGTTGGCGGTGGTGATGGCGATGGCGCCGCCCGACATGCCCTCGCCGGTGATGATGGCGACGTTCGGCACGGTCAGCGCCATGCAGGCATCGGTCGAGCGCGCGATCGCCTCGGCCTGTCCCCGCTCCTCGGCGCCGATGCCGGGATAGGCGCCGGCGGAGTCGGCGAGCGACAGCACGGGAAGGCCGAACCGCTCGGCCATCTCCATCAGCCGCACGCATTTGCGATAGCCCTCGGGCCGGGCCATGCCGAAATTGTGCTTGATGCGGCTCTCGGTGGAATCGCCCTTTTCCTGGCCCATCACGCAAATGGCTTCGCCGCGGAAACGGCCGAAGCCGGCGACCAGCGCCTCGTCCTCGCCGAACTTGCGGTCGCCGGCGAGCGGGGTGAATTCGGTGATCAGGCCCTTGATGAAATCGTTGAAATGCGGCCGCTGCGGATGCCGCGCGACCAGCGTCTTCTGCCACGGCGTCAGGTTCAGATAGAGGTCGGCCAGCGCCTGCGCCGCCTTGTCCTCGATCTTCCCGATCTCCTCGGCGATGTCGGTGCCGGAGGCGGCCAGCGTCCTGAGCTCGTCGACCTTGGAGTCGAGCTCGGCGACGGGCTTTTCGAAGTCGAGATAGCTGCGCATCTGATCTGGCATCAACTCAATATAGGGAGGACGGGGCGAGGCGTCGAAGCGGATTCGGTGTCGCGGAAAGAAGTGTAGCTTCTTCAATGAGTTGGCCTGTGCGCTCCCGGGAGCGGCCAAATCGATCGTGAGCCCCGGCTCTTTCTGCGGAGATGTGGCCGAAGTCAAGGCGGTTTCATGGGGGCACGAGACCGGTCTACTTCTCCGCCAGCGGGTGCAGGTCGCGCACCAGGCTCTTCAGCCGCTCCTCCACCACATGGGTGTAGATCTGCGTCGTCGAGATATCGGTGTGGCCGAGCAGGGTCTGCACGATGCGCAGATCGGCACCGTTATGCAGCAGGTGGCTGGCAAACGCATGCCGCAGCACATGCGGCGAGACCAGCCGGGCTTGAAGCCCCGAGGCGACCGCGAGCTCCTTGAGGTCGCGGGCAAAATGCTGCCGCGTCAGATGTCCGCTCTCGCCGAAGGAAGGGAACAGCCATTTCGAGGCGGCGAGACTGTCTTTCTTTTTCTCCGTCTTCGCGGCTTCCGTTGCGCCGAGATAATCCGCCATCGCCTGCCGCGAGGCCTCGTTGAGCGGCACCAGCCGTTCCTTGTTGCCCTTGCCGCGCACCACGATCATGCGCGCGTCGCGCTTGGCTGCCGTGCGCGGCAGCGCCACCAGCTCGGAGACACGCAGGCCCGTGGCGTAGAGCACCTCGAGCAGGCAATAGAGCCGCAAGGCGCGCAGCCGCTTCGCGGCCGAAGCATCCTCCGCCTCGCTCAATTCCTTCGCGCGACGGAGCATGCGGTCGACATCCGCAATCGACAGCACTTTTGGCAGGCCCCGGCCGCGCTTGGGGCCGGACAGGATCGCTGCGGGATCCTCAGCTCGAATCCGCTCGTTCAGCAGGAAGCGATAGAGATGCCGCATCGCCGACAGTCGTCGCGCGACGCTGGTGGATTTGAAGCCGCGGGTGTCGAGGTCGGCGAGGTAGTCACGCAGTGTCTGCGTCCCGGCGTCCGCGAATGTATGGCCGACGCGGCCGAGAAACTCGGAGAAATCGGTGAGGTCGCGGCGATAGGCATCGAGCGTATTGGGGCCGGCGCCCTGTTCCGCCGCGAGCATGTCGAGGAACAGGCCGGTGAGCTTGGTGTCAGAGGGCTTTGCACGCATGCCCAGGAGGCTAGCTCCTATTTCTTGAGAAACTTATCCGGCGGGATCGTCACCGTCATTTCCCGCGACTTCGGGCTCACGAAATTCGCCAGCGCGAACACCACGCCATAGACGATGCCGGCGAGCACGGCGACGACCGTCAGGAAGCGGAACAGGCTGGGCATCGGGTGAGGTCTCGAGGCGTGGCAAATTAACCAATGAAATCATCCAACATGTTCGCCGTTTCGTGGCAAGAGTCCACTGGCGAGCCCCCCTTTGGGGTCGTATAGGTGGCCAAAGGATGCCGTCTTTGGCGGCAGGCTGAGCGAGACCCAGAGCAAGGTCCAGAGCGAGATCCAGAGCGAGATCCATGTCTGACGCCGCGTTGCCGATACCAGCTTCGCCTGAGGCCGACATCCTGTCGGCGCTCGGGGCGCGCTCGATCGTGCTCGTCGGCATGATGGGGGTGGGCAAATCCACCATCGGCCGGCGCATGGCGACCCGGCTCAAGCTGCCCTTCGTCGACGCCGACACCGAGATCGAGGCGGCGGCCGGCATGACCATACCCGAGATTTTCGAGCGCCACGGCGAGCCGCATTTCCGCGACGGCGAGGCCCGGGTGATCGCGCGCCTGCTCGACGGCGGACCCGTCGTGCTGGCGACCGGCGGCGGTGCCTTCATGCGCGAGGAGACGCGGGGCCGCATCGCGGCGAGGGCGATCTCGATCTGGCTCAAGGCCGACCCTGACGTGATCATGCGCCGCGTCCGCCGGCGTGCGGACCGCCCGCTGCTCCAGACCGCCGATCCCGAAGGCACCGTGACGCGCCTGCTCATCGAGCGCGAGCCCGTCTACGGCCATGCCGATCTCACCATCGCTTCGCGCGACGTGCCGCACGACAGGATCGTCGATGAGACCATCGAGACCCTGCGCGCCCATCTCTGCGGCGAACAGGCCGCCCCACCACCTGCCGACGTCGCGAGTGCCGTACGATGACTGCGCCCCTGAAACATTCCGCCCCAGTCAATGTCGACGTCGCGCTGGGCGACCGCGCCTATGACATCGTCATCGGCCGCGGCGTGCTGGCCTCGCTCGGCGAACGGGTCGCGCGCTTGCGCCCCGGCGTGCGCACCGCGATCGTGACGGATCGCACGGTGGCAAAGCACTGGCTCGAGCCCACCGAAGCATCGCTCGCGGCGAGCGGCATTCCGACCTCGCGCATCGTCGTCGAGGAAGGCGAGATCTCCAAAACCTATGCGGGCCTCGAAAAGGTCAGCGAGGCCCTGATCGCCGCCAGGATCGAGCGCAACGATCTCGTCATCGCGCTCGGTGGCGGCGTGGTCGGCGATCTCGCCGGCTTCGCAGCCGCGATCCTGCGCCGCGGCGTCGACTTCGTGCAGGTCCCGACCTCGCTGCTGGCGCAGGTCGATTCCTCCGTCGGCGGCAAGACCGGCATCAACTCGCCGCAGGGCAAGAACCTGCTCGGCGCCTTTCACCAGCCGGTGCTGGTGATTGCCGACACCGCCGTGCTCGACACGCTGTCGCCGCGGCAGTTCCGCGCCGGCTATGCCGAGGTCGCCAAATACGGCGTGCTCGGCGACGAAGCCTTCTTCGCCTGGCTCGAGAAGAACCACGCCGACATCTTCACGGGCGGCTCCGCCCGCGAGCATGCGATCGCGACCTCCTGCCGCGCCAAGGCGGGTGTCGTCTCGCGCGACGAGCGCGAGACCGGCGAGCGCGCGCTGCTCAATCTCGGCCACACCTTCGGTCATGCGCTGGAAGCAGCGACCGGCTTCTCCGACCGCCTGTTCCACGGCGAGGGCGTGTCGATCGGCATGACGCTGGCGGCGCAGTTCTCCGCAAAACTCGGCATGATCGGCGAGGGCGATGCGGCCCGCGTCGAGCGGCATCTCATCGAAGCGGGCCTGCCGACCCGCTTGCAGGACATCGCGGGTTTCGCCCAGGAAGGCCTCGCTGACGCCGACGCGCTGATGGCCCTGATGGCGCAGGACAAGAAGGTCAAGCGCGGCAAGCTCACCTTCATCCTGCTGGAGGCCGTGGGACGCGCCGTGATCGCCAAGGACGTCGAGCCGGCCCCGGTGCGCGATTTCCTGCAACACAAGCTCGCGCAGAAGGCGTGATGCGCGGCTGAACTTTTTTCTCGAGTGGTGCATGGACTGGCTCGGCTTCACCATCGTCGTCCTCTGCCTTCTCGTCTCGGGCTTCTTTGCCGCGAGTGAGACCGCGCTGATCGGTGCCTCGCGCGCCAGCATGTTGCGGCTCTCCAAGCAGGGCAACCGCGACGCCGACGTGGTCTCGCAACTGCTCGACATGCGCGAGCGGCTGATCGGCGCGCTGCTGCTCGGCAACAACATCGCCAATATCAGTGCATCCGCGCTCGCCACCAGCATCTTCACGTCCTGGTTCGGCGATGTCGGCGTGCTCTATGCGACCGGCGTGATGACCGTGCTGGTGGTGATCTTCGCCGAAGTGCTGCCCAAGACCATCGCCATCAACGCGCCCGACCGCATGGCGCTGGCGGTCGCGCGCCCGATGCGGATCACGATGTATGTGCTGGGGCCGCTGCTGGGGATCGTCGAAGTCATCGTCCGCATGTTGCTGCGCCTGTTCGGTCTTGCCGGCGAGCACCAGGCGATCCTGTCGCCGACCGAACGCCTGCGCGGCGCGGTCGACCTTTTGCATCACGAGGGCAAGGTCGAGAAGCAGGATCGCGACATGCTCGGTGGCTTGCTCGACCTGCGCGAGCTCCAGGTCTCCGACGTCATGATCCATCGCACCGAGATGATGATGATCAACGCCGATCTGCCGCCGGAAGAGCTGGTGCGCGAGGTGCTGGCGACCGAATACACCCGCATTCCGCTGTGGCGCGAGAAGCCGGAAAACATCATTGGCGTGCTCCACGCCAAGGATTTGTTGCGCGCGATCCGTGTCGCCGATGGCGACACCTCCCGCATCGACGTCTCCACCATCGCGCTGCCGCCCTGGTTCGTGCCGGAGATGCGGCCCGTGTCCGAGCAGTTGAAGGCGTTCCGGCGCCGAAAAACCCATTTCGCGCTCGTCGTCGACGAGTATGGCGAAGTCGAAGGTCTGGTGACGCTGGAAGACATTCTGGAAGAAATCGTCGGCGACATCTCCGACGAGCACGACGTCGTGGTCGCCGGCGTGCGCGCCCAGCCGGACGGCTCGGTCGTGGTCGACGGCTCGGTGCCGATCCGCGATCTCAACCGCGCCATGGATTGGCACCTGCCCGATGAAGAGGCCACGACGGTGGCCGGCCTCGTCATTCACGAAGCGCGCTCGATCCCCGACCGCGGCCAGAGTTTTACCTTCCACGGCTTCCGCTTCCGCGTCCTGCGCCGCGAACGCAACCGCATCACCGCGCTCCGTATTTCACCGGTGCCGCGCGACGCGGAGGTGGAAGAGACGAAGCCGAGGCGGGCGGGAACGTCGTTTTAAACCCTCATGGCGAGGAGGCGCGCAAGCGCCGTCTCGAACCATGCAGGCCGAGATGCCGCAGCGGGGGCCTCTATCCTTCGAGACGCGCGCAAGGGCGCGCTCCTCAGGATGAGGTGAGAAAGCGCAGTCGGAGCGCCGACTTGGTCACGTCCCGCCTTCCCCCGGCGCCTGCGCGTGGATCGCCAGCGCGTGGACGCTGCCCGCGAGTTCCGCGGCCAGCGCCGCATTTATCATGCGATGGCGGTCGACCCGGCTCTTCCCTTTGAAGGCGGCAGACACGATATAAACGCGGAAGTGCGTCTCGCCGCTCGGCCGATGGCCGGCATGGCCCTCATGCAAATGTGACTCGTCGACGACCTGCAGGCTTTCCGGCGTGAAAGCTTCCTGCAACTTGTTGCTGATAGTATCTTTCATGGCCATGAGTGCCATTAAAGCGTGCGCAAGGGCCCCGTCAATTGCATAGGCCGCCCACCGGCAGCCATCCTGAAAATGCCGAAGTGCTACGGGGTTTTGTCCTAATTGCAATGTCAAGACTTGAAGGTTTTTGCATTGCGTAGTCAAAGTCAGCCATGCCGATCGATTCATCAAAGTTCTTCGACTCCATCCGCGTGAAGCCGAAAGGCAAGCAGCCGGAGGTGAAGCCGCGCGACGCCGTGGTCAATTGCGAATGGGCCGGGTGTCAGAACAAGGGCGCCCATCGCGCGCCCAAGGGCCGCGACAACCAGCGTGAGTACTGGCACTTCTGCCTGAATCACGTGCGCGAATATAACCAGAACTACAATTTCTTCTCCGGCATGAATGCCGACGCCGTCGCGCGCTACCAGAAGGATGCGCTGACCGGTCACCGTCCGACCTGGAAGATGGGTGCCAACGGCGGCAAGAAGGGTGCGGAAGTCGAGATCGAGGGCGCGTTCGATCCGCTCAACATGTTCGCCGAGATCAATGGCCGCACCAACTCGCGCAGCGGCCCGCAGGCCCCGCCCAAGGCCGAGACGCGCAAGGTGATGAACGCCGAGCGCAAGGCGCTCCAGGTCATGGGCCTCGGCCCCGATGCCACGCTCGCCGACGTCAAGTCCAAGTACAAGGCGCTGGTCAAGCAGCACCACCCCGACGCCAATGGCGGCGACCGCTCGACCGAGGACCGCCTGATCGAGATCATCAAGGCGTATAATTATCTGAAGACGGTGGTGCGGGAGGCCTAGGGCTCTCCCCTCGCGCAAGTGCCGTAAGGTGGGCAAAGCGACTTGTCCGCCATAGCTCGCAGAGCGACGGCGGAAGCGTGCCCACGACTTTCTTTGCAATTTCGGATCGATGGTGGGCACGGCGCAAGTGCGCCTTTGCCCACCCTACGATTCCTGAATGCGGAGCACGGCTCCGTAGCCCGGATTGCGCTCCATCCGCGCTACTTCCTCACTCCGGCATCGCCCCGACATACGACGAGCTCGGCCTTATCAGCCGCCCCGTCCGCTGCTGCTCGCGCGCATGCGCGGTCCACCCCGCGCTGCGCGCCACCGCGAAGATCGGCGTGAACGCCTGCCGTGGAATCGCCAGCGCGTCGAGCAGGATCGCGGTGAAGAATTCCACATTGGTCTCCAGCGGCCGCTCCGGATTCTTCTTGCGGAGCGCGCTGCGGATATAGGCCTCCACCTCGCCGGCGAACGGCAAATCGGTGCCGTTGGACGCCAGTGCTTCGACCGCGGTCTTGAGCACGTCGGCGCGCGGATCGCGCACGCGATAGACGCGATGGCCAAAACCCATCATCCGCTCGCCGCGCGCCAGCGCCGCGTCCACCCAGGGCTGAATGCGCTCGCGCGAGCCGATCGCATCGAGCATCTCCAGCACCGGCTCCGGCGCGCCGCCGTGCAACGGCCCTGTCAGCGCGCAATAGCCCGCGGTGACGGCCGCGAACAGATCGGCCTGCGTCGAGGCCACCACGCGCGCGGTGAAGGTCGAGGCGTTCATGCCGTGGTCGCTGGCGGTGACGAGATAGGCATCGAGCGCGGCGACTTCCCGCGTTTCAGGCACACGCCCAAGCAGCATGCGCAGCGTATCGGCGGCATGGCTGGCGTCCGGATCGGGCGCGACCGGATCAAGCCCTTTGGCGCGCCGGACCAGTGCGCCCGCGATGACCGGAAACGCGCCGACGATGGTCGCCTGGTGTTCGAGGCCGTGCTCGGCGCGAAGTCCTGCGACCGCGGCGCGGAACCCGTCGACGATGCCCATGCCGCCGGTCGCGGGCAAAAGCTCCGGCAGTCGCGCGAAAGCTCGCTCACGGGCAGCGCCGAGACTCGCCCGCACATTGGCTTCGCTCAAGCTGGTCTTGCTGGCGCCGTTCCAGAGCCGGGCGGTGACGCCCTCGAAGCTCGAGATAGCGGCGAGGCGGCCGACATGCTCGCCGGCGATGATCAGCTCGCCGCGCTCGCCGTCGACATGGCTCAGCACGGTTTCGGCCGCGGGAATGCCGTCCAGCCCGATCTGGCTTTTGGTGAGGTGGATGTTCATGGCCCAATCTCCTTTGCAACTGCACCAGGGAAAAATCGGGCCTCTCGACAGATTGATCAATCTTGATTACATAATTCAATATGAAAAATTCCGAGGGCCTCTACCTCTCCGCCCGGGAAGCCGCCGCCGAGCTCGCGATCTCGCCGGCCACGCTCTACGCCTATGTCAGCCGCGGCCTGATCCGCTCAGAGCCGACGCCCGACTCGCGGAAAAACCGCTACCGCGCCGAGGACGTCCGCGCCCTGAAGGAGCGCCGGGTGCCGTCGCCGGAGCCGCGGGGCTTGCGCAGCTTCGATGCCGATCTGCCGGTGATGGATACCGAGATCTCGACCATTACCGAGGAGGGCGCGATCTACCGCGGCGTGAACTGCGTCGACCTCGCCGAGAACGACACGCTGGAGCACACGGCGACGCTGCTCTGGGATGTCTCCGACGTCGATCCGTTCGCACAGGACAATCAGCCAGAGATCTCCGAGGAGATGCGCGCGATCGCGGACGCCGCGCGCCGCGCCGCGCCGATCGACCGCGCCATCGCGGTGCTCGCGCTCGCTTCAAGCGCGGACGCGCGTGCCTTCACCCGCGCGCCCGATGGCCGCGCCATGGTTGGCGGCCGCATCGTCCGGCTGCTGGTCGCGACCATGCTCAACGCCGAGCCCTCATCCGAGCCGCTGCATCAGCAGATCGCAAAAGCCTGGGCGCCCGACAACAAGCACGCCCCCGATCTGATCCGCCGCGCGCTGGTGCTGTTGGCGGATCACGAATTGAACGCCTCGACCTTCACTGCGCGCTGTGCGGCCTCGACCGGTCTCAATCTCTACGACTCCGTCATCGCCGGCCTCGCCGCGCTGAAAGGTCCGAAACACGGTGGCGCCGGCGTGCTGGCCTCGCAGCTCGTCAAGACGCTGATTGACCGCGATGTCGCGCCGATGGTGCGCGAGCGCGTTGCGCTCGGCGAGCGCTTTGCCGGCTTCGGCCACGGCGTCTACAAGCGCGGCGATCCCCGCGCGCAATCGTTGCTCAACGCGCTCACCCGCGCCGGCGCGCCGCGAAAATTCACGCGCGAAGTGCCTGAGCGGATCATTGAGGCCACCGGCGAGCTGGTCAACATCGACTATGCGCTCGCGGTCCTCGTGCACGCGCTGCGCCTGCCTGCCGGCAGCGAGCTCGCATTGTTCGCGATGGCCCGTAGCGTCGGCTGGATCGCGCATGCTAGCGAGCAATTGCAGTTCGGCAAGCTGATCCGTCCGCGGGCGCGTTATGTGGGACCGGCGCCGGGGCGAAGAGGGACGGTTACCGCACTCAAGAGCTAAGGAGCTCCGTGCCAGTTCATTCGCCAGAGCGAATTGGGCCAGTTAGCGCTTGCGGATAGAAATTGGGCCGGCTGCTAATTGTACAGGCACTGTTGCAAGCCGGGACAAATACAAGTTGTTTTCGTGGAACCGGCTGTCGATCAGGTTGTTGCCAACATGGTCCCCGAGAGCGGCGGGACCGAAGATCAAAAAGTCAGCAGCCCAAAATGGTTAGATTACTCTCGGCGGCGGCGATGTTCTCGCTCCTCGTGGCGTTGGTTATCGCCCTCCCGGGTTTCACCCCCCAGGTGCAATCGAGTGAGGTCGTCACGATGACCAAAGGTGACCGACTTGAAGTCCGGGCCGCAGTTTCGAATTGCTCCACACAGACCTGGCCCGATTTCTCCGCCGCTTGTTTGCAAGACATGGGCTTGGGCGGAAAAATCGTGGAAGCTCGTCTTGTGAGCACCCGCCGATAAGGCGGATTCCCCTCATCCGTTCATCGGAGATGACGCGCTGAAGGAAGCCGCGAATGCCTGTCGTCTCGTGCGACAAACGCATTCATCACGGACCGCGTCGAGCCGCTGAGTAACTGGGCAAGTCCTTTCGCCGTTCGCGAATAATTTTCCTGATCGATCCAGCTCCTTTGAAAAAGCGTGAGGCCATCCATGTCAGCAGATACAGATTCGGTGCCGAACGTGCTTATCGTCGAGGACGAAATGGTCCTGCGCATGCGCGCAGTGGACATCGTGGAGGATGCCGGCTTTCATCCAGTCGAGGCCGTCAACGCCGACGAGGCGATATCGATTCTTGAGTCCCGCTCGGACATCTCGCTGCTATTCACGGACATCCAGATGCCCGGAAGCATTGACGGCTTGAAACTCGCGCATGCGGTGCACGACCGCTGGCCCTCGATCAAGATCATACTGGTTTCAGGTCAAGTGAAACCATCTGATGCGGAAAGGCCGCAGAACAGCCGCTTCTTCGGCAAACCGCTTGGCGTCGAGCAGATGATTGCCGAGTTGCAGAAGATGGTGGGTGCGGGGGCGCTCAAGATTGTTCCCCGACCAACGGACTGGCCGGCGGATCAGGCGCTTCACGCCGAGGCGACGGCTGATTCCGCGGCCCGCTCCGCGCAGGAGTCCGTCCTTTCCGCGGAGAACGACAGTCTTCGCCTGCTGCTTGAACAGGCCGGGATTGACGCGCAGACCCTCCTTGTCCAGGCCGGGATCGATGCCGAGCAGCGAGAAGCCGCAGACAAATTGCAGAAACTGATCCTCGGGGAACTTCACCATCGCGTCAAGAATACTCTGTCGATGGTCAGCGCTATCGCGTCCCAGAGCTTCCGCGCAGCCCCCAGCATTGAGCACGGACAGAAGGCAATGGAGGGAAGGCTGATTGCATTGGGACGAGCGCACGATCTGCTGATGCGGGTCAGTTGGGCAGATGCCAGCCTGACTCACACGCTGAGCAGCGCGACGGAGCCCTATGACGGTCAGGGCGACAGGCGTTTTCATTTCAACGGACCCGACATCAGGATTACCTCCCCGGCGGTCATCGCGCTTGCCATGACCTTCAACGAACTGTGCACCAACACCACCAAGTTTGGGGCCTTGTCGGTCGCCACCGGGCGGGTCGAAATTGCATGGACGATGGATGAGCCGAAGCAACGGCTCCGCCTTGTGTGGACGGAAAGAGGGGGGCCGGCGGTCGTGCCTCCAACGCGGCGGAGCTTCGGCACCCGCATGATGGAGTCTCTCGGCCAGCAACTGAGCGGTCGGGTGCAACTCGCCTACGAACCGGCCGGATTCATCTATTCCCTGGATGTGCCGCTTGGTTCAGTCGTCGTGCCGCCGGAAGCCGCCCTCCCACGCTAGCGGCGGCGAGGTTGAGGTCGAAGTGCTCGGACGCAGCAGGTCTAGGCTGGCGGCTTCGCACCGGCGACAGTACCGCCATTCCGCCGGTGATAGATCCAGACCGCTACGCCCACGACGATCGCGACGCCGGCCACGGTCAAAATCCACATGTGCTTGAACGGATGCCCGTGATGCGGCCCGGCATATTCATGCAGGGCCGACACGGCCAGCACGCCCGGCAGCACATGCGCCGGCGCCCAGAACAGGATCGCCGGAATGTTGACCGCATAAAACCTGGCCGGCGCCATGCCGAGCGCGCCGGCAGTAACAGGCACGAACGCGCGGATCGGCGGCACGAAGCGGGCGAAGAACACGGCCCAGGTGCCGAAGCGATGGAAGAAGCGTTCGCTCTGCTCGACCACGCGCGGATAATTGGTCAGTGGCCAGGTGTTCAGGATCTCGCGCTGGCGCCGGTGCCCGATCCAGTAGGCCGAGCCGTCACCCAGCACGGCGCCGAACGCGGCGGCCAGCAGCACCCATTGCAGTTTCAGGTCCCCGCCCGGAACCAGTGCGCTCAGGGCCAGGATGATGGTCGAGCCGGGGATCACCGATCCCACTACCGGAACGGCTTCGAGAAGCGCTGCCAGGAACAGGGTCAGGTAGGCCAGCCACGCATGGGCCGAAACGAAGGAGATGAGGGGATCAAGGAAGGATGTCACGACGTCTTTCGTATCGGCGCGGTGTCAGGGGTTCGGGCCTGAAAGGGAGGCCCTGAAGGGGTTTAGACCCTACATAAATAAGGAGAGGCGGTGAATGTGCCATTCGCATGGGCAGGCCCGTGACCCTGCCCGAAATTCGCGCGTGATTCGCAGAGCAGCCTTTCAAAAACTGCGTTCCTTGCCTATCTAAATGAAAAGACAGCGGAACTTTGATTGGGGCGCGGGCTTCTGCCCGCACGTTGTCTCTGATAGGTTCGCAGGCGCACCCAGCCGCAGCCAACGTGCAAATAACTGGTCTCGGGACCGCCCGGGACCTCGGAGGATTGATGACGACCGCCGCCATGTCCAAAGTTGAGGAAGTTTCCGGTCTGCCCGACATGAAGGTGTCGGTGCGCCAGGTGTTCGGGATCGACAGTGATCTTGAAGTGCCGGCTTATTCCGCCGTCGATCCTCATGTGCCCGAAGTCGATTCCGACTACCGCTTCGACCGCGCCACCACGCTCGCCATTCTCGCCGGCTTTGCCCGCAATCGCCGCGTGATGGTCACCGGCTATCACGGCACCGGCAAATCCACCCATATCGAGCAGGTCGCCGCCCGCCTGAACTGGCCCTGCGTGCGCGTCAACCTCGACAGCCACATCAGCCGTATCGATCTCGTCGGCAAGGACTCCATCGTGGTCCGCGACGGCAAGCAGGTCACCGAATTCCGTGATGGCATTCTGCCCTGGGCGCTCCAGCACAACATCGCGCTGGTGTTCGACGAATACGACGCCGGCCGCCCGGACGTGATGTTCGTGATCCAGCGCGTGCTGGAAGTCTCCGGTCGCCTGACGCTGCTCGACCAGAACAAGGTGATCAAGCCGCACCCGGCGTTTCGCATGTTCTCGACCGCCAACACGGTCGGTCTCGGCGACACCTCGGGCCTCTATCACGGCACCCAGCAGATCAACCAGGGTCAGATGGACCGCTGGTCGATCGTCACCACGCTGAACTATCTCGCCCATGACGAGGAAGTGGAGATCGTGCTGGCCAAGGCCAAGCATTATCGCACCCCGGAAGGCCGCGACATCGTCAACAAGATGGTTCGCCTTGCCGATCTCACCCGTAACGCCTTCGCCAATGGCGATCTGTCGACGGTGATGAGCCCGCGCACGGTGATCACCTGGGCGGAAAACGCCGACATCTTCGGCGATATCGGCTTCGCGTTCCGCGTCACCTTTCTCAACAAGTGCGACGAGCTCGAGCGTCCCCTGGTCGCCGAGTTCTATCAGCGCTGCTTCAATGCGGAGCTGCCGGAATCGGCAGTCAACGTGGCGCTCAGCTAGACCATGCCAACCATCACCGTCGAGCGCACCATTGGGACCACCAAGAAGGCTGTGCTCGCCGGGCTCGGCGCCTATAACGACGAGCACTTTGGCAAGCAGAGGGTCAAAAGCATCGCGGTCTCCTTGAAGGACGGCCGCAAGATCGTCGGCGGCATCGTCGGGCATCTCTGGGCCACGGTTCTGTTCATCCAGTATTTCTGGATCGACCAGAAACAGCGCGGCAAGGGTTTAGGCACGAAGCTGATCGCGGCGATCGAGGACGAGGCAAGACGACAGGGCGCGGTCCAGGCCCATGTCGACACGATGAGTTTCCAGGCGCCGGGCTTCTATCGTACCCAAGGGTACGCGGAATTCGGCACCCTCAAGGGCTATCCCGGCGGCGTGACGCGCCACTCGTTTACGAAGTCGCTATGAGCACATCATCATCAAATTCCAAATTCCGTAACACCAAGGAAGCGCCGACCGAGCCGTTCAAGCGCTCGGTCGCCTCCTGCCTGAAGGCGATCGCGAAAGCGCCCGAGCTCGACGTCAGCTTTGCTGCCGAGCGCCCGGGCCTGGCGCCCGGCAAGGCGCGGCTGCCCGAGCCGGCGCGCAAGATGACCAAGCGCGACGCCGCGATCGTGCGCGGCCATGCCGATTCCATCGCGCTCAAGATCGCCTGTCACGACGCCAAGCTGCATCGCAAGCTGATGCCGGGCAATCCGCAGGCGCGCGGCGTGTTCGAGGCGGTGGAGCAGGCCCGCGTCGAGGCGATCGGCGCGCGCCGCATGGCGGGCGTTGCCAAGAACCTCACCGCGATGCTCGACGATCATTTCCATCGCGGCAAGTTCGACGAGATCACCGACCGCGCCGATGCGCCGCTGGCCGACGCGCTGGCGATGCTGGTGCGCGAGCGCCTGACCGGCATGGCGCCGCCGGCGGCCGCGAAGAAGATGGTCGATCTCTGGCGGCCGATTCTCGAAGACAAGATCGGCAAGCGGCTCGACCGGCTCGATAACCTCGTCGAGGACCAGACCAGGTTCGGCGACGCCGTGCATGATCTGCTGACCGCGCTCGAGCTCGGCGACGAGCGTGGCGCTGACAGCGAAGACAATGACGATAACGACGAGAACCAGGACGGCGACAACGATCAGTCCGGCGCGGAAGGGTCCCCCGATTCCGATGCCGCGCAGGAGATGAGCGCCGACCAGGCACAGGCGTCCTCGGAAGAGATGAGTGACAGCGCGATGGAAAGCGCGCAGGCCTCGACCTCGGACACGTTCGACGACGGCGAGCTCGGTGACGACGAGACGCCGGGCGAGGCGACGCGTCCGAACTCGCACGGCAAGAACGAGCCGCGCGGGCCGGAATATCACGCTTTCGCGCCGAAATTCGACGAGGTCATCGCCGCCGAGGATCTCTGCGACCATGACGAGCTGGAGCGCCTGCGCGCCTATCTCGACAAGCAGCTCGCGCATCTGCAGGGCATCGTCGCCCGCCTCGCCAACCGGCTGCAGCGGCGCCTGATGGCGCAGCAGAACCGCGCCTGGGATTTCGATCTCGAAGAGGGCATCCTCGACCCCGCGCGCCTGTCGCGCGTGGTGACCGATCCCTATCACCCGCTGTCCTTCATGCACGAGAAGGAGGCGACGTTCCGCGACACCGTGGTGACGCTGCTGCTCGACAATTCCGGCTCGATGCGCGGACGCCCGATCACGGTCGCCGCGACCTGCGCCGACATTCTCGCGCGCACACTGGAGCGTTGCGGCGTCAAGGTCGAGATTCTCGGCTTCACCACGCGCGCCTGGAAGGGCGGGCAATCGCGTGAGGCGTGGCTTGCCGCCGGCAAGCCGGCCAGTCCCGGCCGTCTCAACGATCTCAGGCACATCATCTACAAATCCGCCGACGCTCCCTGGCGCCGTGCGCGAAAGAACCTCGGCCTGATGATGCGCGAGGGTCTGCTGAAAGAGAATATCGACGGTGAGGCGCTCGACTGGGCGCACAAGCGTCTGCTCGGCCGGCCCGAGCAGCGCAAGATCCTGATGATGATCTCGGACGGTGCGCCGGTCGACGATTCCACGCTGTCGGTCAATCCCGGCAACTATCTCGAGCGGCACCTGCGCCACATCATCGAGGAAATCGAGACCCGCTCGCCGGTCGAGCTGATCGCGATCGGCATCGGCCACGACGTGACGCGCTACTACCGCCGCGCGGTGACGATCGTGGACGCCGAAGAGCTCGGTGGCGCCATCACCGAAAAGCTCGCTGAACTCTTCAGCGAGACCAACACCGCGCCCACGCAGCCGGCCGGTCGCCCGCGACGCAAACTGCATTCGTGAGCAACCATCGATCCCGCCGCAGCTTCATTGCCCACGCGGCGGCGGGATTTTCCACTTTCGCATTGTCCCGCGTCGCGCAGGCGCAGCCCACGACCGAGCCGCCGCCGCGCGTCTTGCAGGTGGAGCACGGCGTCGCCGAGCGGACCGGCGTCGAGGTCAACGCACGCCAGATTCCCAGTTTCGAACCGCGTGATCGCTCGCGGGTGCGCTTCGGCTCGTTGCAATATCGCAGCGGTCTCGTTTTAACCTCGCCCTATCGCGGCTTCGGCGGCCTGTCCGGCATCCGGCTCGATGCGAAGGGCGAGCGCTTCCTCGCGATCTCCGACCAGGGCGGCTGGTTCACCGGCAGCATTCGTTATGCCGGCGGCAAGATGGTCGCGCTCGACGACGTCGAGGCCGCGCCGATGCTCAACGCCGAGGGGCGGCCGATCACGGAAAAGCGGCTCTGGTACGATACCGAGTCGCTCGCGCGCGACGGCAACCTCGTCTATGTCGGGCTCGAGCGCGTCAACCAGATCATGCGCTACGACTTCGCCAAAGGCGGCACCAGCGCCCGCGGTGAGCTGCTGCCGACGCCGCCGGCGTTGCGCAAGCTGCCCACCAACAAGGGGCTCGAGGCGATGGTCGCAGTCCCCAAAGGCCAGCCGCTCGCGGGCACGCTGATCGCGTTCTCCGAGCGCGGGCTCGATGCCGACGGCAATCTGACAGCCTTCCTGATCGGCGGCCCGTCGCCCGGCCAGTTCAGCGTGCGCCGCACCGACAAGTTCGACATCTCGGACGCCACGCTGCTGCCCTCCGGCGATCTTCTCATCCTCGAACGCAAGTTCTCCTGGTTCACCGGCATCAACATCCGCATCCGCGCGATCCCGCTGAAGTCGATCGCGCCGAACGCGCTGGTCGACGGCCCCGCGCTGTTCGCCGCCGATCTCGGCCACGAGGTCGACAACATGGAAGGCATCGACGCCCATGTGACGGCGGAGGGCGAGACCGTGCTGACGCTGGTCTCCGACGACAATTTCTCGATGCTCCAGCGCACGCTGCTGCTGCAGTTCACGCTGGTGGAGTAGGGCCCGCCAGACCCTCACCGCAATGCATGGCGCTTCGGGCGGCCATGCCGACCACGCAACTGGCAATTCGCCGTCGGGCGACTACACTTCATGCAATTGCTTCCATTCCTCTCATCCTCCGGAACTCCCCGCATGAGCGCCCTGTTTTCCCCGATCAAGCTGCGCGGCCTGACGTTGAAGAACCGCATCATCGTGTCGCCGATGTGCCAGTATTCGGCCGACGACGGCGTTCCCACCGACTGGCACTTCACCCACATCAACAATCTGGCGCTGTCGGGCGCGTCGATGTTCTGCATCGAGGCGACCCATGTCGAGGCGATCGGCCGCATCACGCCGGGCTGCCTCGGGCTCTACAGCGATGCCGCCGAAGCGGCGCTGAAGCAGATCCTCACCTCCGTGCGCAAGCATTCGACCACGGCGATCGCGATGCAGCTCGCGCATGCGGGCCGCAAAGCCTCCAGCGCGCGGCCCTGGGACGGCGGCCAGCTGATTCCGCTCAGCGAAGGCGGCTGGCAGACGGTCGCGCCGTCGGCGCTGCCGCACAAGGAGGGCGAAGCCGCGCCGCTGGCGCTGGATGCAGCCGGCCTCAAGCGCATCCGCGACGCCTTCGTCGACAGCGCGAAGCGCGCGGCGCGGCTCGGCATCGACGCGATCGAGCTGCATGGCGCGCACGGCTATCTCATGCATCAGTTCCTGTCGCCGATCTCCAACAAACGCACCGACGAATATGGCGGCTCGCTTGAGAACCGCATGCGCTTTCCGCTGGAGGTCTACGACGCGGTGCGCGCCGTGTTCCCGTCCGACAGGCCGGTCGGCATGCGGGTGTCGTCGACCGACTGGGTCGAGGGCGGCTGGGATCTGGCGCAGACGATCGCATTCGCCAAGGCGCTGAAGGCGCGCGGCGTCGACTGGATCGATGCCTCCTCCGGCGGCGTCTCGCCGCTGCAGAAGATTCCGCTCGGCCCCGGCTACCAGGTCCAGTTCGCGGAAGCCATCAAGCGCGAGACCGGCCTGCCCACCATGGCCGTCGGCCTGATCACCGAAGGCAAGCACGCCGAGGAGATCGTCGCGAGCGGCAAGGCCGACATGGTCGCGCTCGCCCGCGGCATGCTCTACGACCCGCGCTGGGGCTGGCACGCCGGCGCCGAGCTCGGCGGCGAGGTCGACGCGCCTCCGCAATTCTGGCGCTCGCAGCCCTCGACGCAAAAGGCGCTGTTCGGCAAGACCACGTTCGGAGCGCGGTGAGCGCGCGTGTGGCGCGACGGTATGGCCACACACGCGTCATTGCGAGGAGCCCTTGCGACGAAGCAATCCAGATTTTCTCCGCGGAAACACTCTGGATTGCTTCGCTGCGCTCGCAATGACGATGGGGAGGCAGGCGTGTGCCACACGTCCAGGTCGCGCCCCCTCACGCATCCGTAACTCTCCACACCTTCCACGCACCGCAAAACTGGCCTAACCTCCGCGCATCCGGGGCTTCACGGAGGCCGATCATGCGGTTTCGCGTTCGCAAGACTGCCCATGTGCTCGAGCGCGTGGGCCTCGCGATGGCGGGGGCGGCGTGCGGATTGTTCGTCGGCGCCTATGTGGGCTCGGCGATCTCGCACCTGACGACGCAGGGCTTTCTGCTGCTCATGATGGCGCTGGGCGCCATCGGCTTCTATCTCGGCATCGACACGCCGCAGCTTCCGTTCGACGAGGAACACAGCGCCATCGACGCCGCGGAGTTACTGAGCTCCGCCGGCACCCTCTGCGCCGCGCTCGCAGCACTTGCCTCCGTCGGCGTCATCGTGCTGCGGCTGGAGCCGGACACCGGCTTCGCCTGGCTCGTGCTGTTCGGCTGGGTCGCCGGCGTAGCCATGCAGATCGTCGCGGGTGCGAAGGCCAGAATGCGGAAATAGGGCGGCGCTTTCCCTCAGAACACCACGCCCACGCGCGTCCCGCGCTTCCACGCGATGCGGCAGCGCTTTTTCGTGTTGACGTGCAGCAGCTCGAAGCGATCGGGGATCTTCACCTGTCCGCCGAGATCGACGCAGGCCCCGCCGGGCGAATAGTCGATCAGCGTGCAGACAATCACCGGCGCGCGCGGGTCGGTGATGATCTTGGCCTGGCGGGACACCAGGCCTGCGGGTTTGACGCGGGCATGTCGGCGCGGATGCATTGGCACTCTCCTCCAATTTCCGCAGGTCTCGCGGCGGCTGGTTGGTCCCGATGATGGAATGCAGATGATGCGATCCGGCTAAGGCGAGGCAGAGAATTTTAATGAAAAGCTGCCGCGAATGGAGAATGCGGCGGTAGCCGGGTAGCCCGCCGCAACCTCGGCCCTGCCTGACGTGGCGGACGCGATCGTCCCACTAAGGCGTCCGCTCCAGTGTGATGAAGCTGCGGTTGGCGGCCTCGTACTGGAAGGCGTAGACGTTCGCTTCCTGGCAGGTGTCTCCGACGGCGGCGCGCCGCTCGAGCTTCTTGGATTGCGAGAATTTGCGGCCCGAGGCGTCTGCGTCGTAGCGGACATGGATCGAGGGCGATGAGTTCTCGTTCGAAATGTCGTAGCGATGTGAGAACTTCCAGCGGTCGCCGGGCGCCAGGAACCGACTTGTCCAGCCGCTGTCTCCGAGCTTGAACGAATAGGCGATGTTGGCCCTGGTGTCGTTCTTCAGGCAGACCACGCCGTAATGCTTGTTGCCGGCGGCCTCCGCCGTGACGGTGCACAGCAGCGCGGCGGCAATGCCGAGTGCGATGGGAACTGCGAACTTCGTCATGAGAACCTCTCCCTGCGTGATGTCCCTCGGATGGGGGCAGCGGGAGGATAGGAAACGCGGTGCGTCGATGCGCATGAAGCAGTTCACAATCTCTGCGCGAACAGGCGGATCGGCGGCGAGACATGTTGTCGCGCATGATGAGCGTACGCTCTACGAGGCTTCCACCCCCTCCACCCCCGGCGGCACCGGCATCGGCACCGTCTCATACCGCGCCGGCAGATTCACCGGCCGATACCCCGGCTCCACCGCCATCCGCTTCACCACGCTCTCATGCACATGAGCGCCCTCGGGGATGACGCGCGGCTCGCAGCAGGGGATGTAGAAGCCCAGCACCACCTTCCGCTCCGGCCATTCCTTGTACTTCGCGCTCTTCGGAATGCACTCCAGCACGCGCCAGCCCGGCGTCATCGAATCGTGCAGCTGGCCCACCTTCCCGGTGTATTCGGGCGGAACGTATTTGAACGGCGAGTTCTTGCGCTGGATGCCCCAGGCGAGCTGGTTCACGGTGCGCTTGTTGAAGTTGAGCCCGGCCTTTTCCGCCTCGGCGATCATCCAGATCAGCGGATATTTGGACTCGCCGCTCTCGGCCTCGGGATAGCCGCCGCCGACGTCGCTGTGCACGCCGGCGAACCACACCTGCAGGATGTCCTGCGGCACTTTCTTCTCGTCGGGCACGTAGCGGTTGCTCCAATAATCCTGCGGCTCCTCGTATTGTTTCAGGCGGAACATGCAGCGCTGCTCGTCGATCGCGATCGCCTGCCGGAAGGTCCTGACGCTCGGATTGCGCAGCGTGAAGGCGAGCTCCTCCAGGCTGAACACGAAGAAGAAATTGTCGCGCCGCGGCACGATCACGCTCGCCACCGTGTCCCAGACGCCGATGAAATGGATAGTCGCCCAGCGCGTCGAGGTGATGCGCGCGAATTGCGCGGCGAGGTCGAATTCGTCCTTCGGCAGCGGCCCCTGCTCGTCGAAATCGACGTCTTTGAGGTCCTCGACGTCGTTGCCGCGCCCGGTGCCGGAATATTGCTTGTAGGCGACGAGGCCGGAGCCTGCGAGGTTCGCCTGCTCCGGCGAGATCAGGCCGATCTTGTGGATCAGCCCCGCCAGCACGCGCACCGTGTAGGCGCCGCGCGAAAAGCCGAACAGGTAGATCCTGTCGCCGGGCGCATAATGCTCGACCAGGAAGCAATAGGCCGACAGCACGTTGTCGTCGAGCCCGTAGCCGGTGGCGAGCCCCAGCACCAGATTGACGTCGGCCTTGATCTGGTGCCACGTCGAAGGCTCCGTCACCGTGCCGACGCCCGGATCGTAAAACACCATCTGCCGCGGCTGCGTCTTGTCGGTCTTGCGCAGGCAGCGATAGAGCTTCAGGACGTTGGAGATGTTCTCGGAGATCTCGTTGCCGGTGCCGTCACAGCAGATGACGAGGTTCTTCGGCTCGGATTTAGGTCGATGCGGGTCGTCGTGCTCCACAGGTCAGCCCCTCCCGGTGATGCTACCGGGGCGAGTATAGCAAAAAAGCGCGACGGGGAAGAGACGACGGGCCCCTTTCCCTCTCCCCTTGCGGGTGTTCAGACCGGGGAGAGGGTGGATCAATCGCGCGCAGCGCGATTGAGACGGGTGAGGGGTCTCTCTGCGCGGGTGAATCCAGCGCGTCGGAATTCCGGGAAACAACCCCTCATCCGCCTTGCCTTCGGCAAGGCACCTTCTCCCGCAAGGGGAGAAGGAAACGCAGCCCCTACTTCTTCTTCCCCGAGCCGATCTCCGGCTGCCACGCCGCCTCCTTGCGGCTCGGTGCCGCGGCGTTCGTCTTGACCTTGTCCTTCTTCGGCTTCTTGGTTTCGCGATTGCTGCGTTGCTGTCCCTTGGCCATGATGTCGGTCTCCTCCGGGGTTCGAGTTCGCTCGGTTCGTCCGCTGGCAGCATCCCTTCACGCATCGTGCGCCCACGGCGGGGCAATAGCGAGCGCTAAAGCAGGCGATGCGCAGGTGCGGCAGAAGAAAGCGTTGGCTATTGCCGGGCAATGGGCGCATGGTCGCGGCAGTCGGCGTCGGTTGGGGGCCACTTGCGACAAAAGGCAGGCGCGCATGTCCATCCGTTCGCGGCACGAAACCGTCACCTTCATGCATCCCTTCCACATCCGCGGCATCGGGCGCGAATTGCCCGCGGGCCGCTATGAGGTCGTCACCGACGAGGAGACGATCGAGGGACTGTCCTTCCCGGTCTGGCGCCGCGTCGCCACCTTGATCACCGTGCCGGCAGAAACTGTGCGCGGCGCCACCGAGCGGCTCGCGATCGGCTCCGTCGACCTCGCCGCTGCGCAGACCGCCGACCGCGAGCACCGCCAATGACCGACATCCCGGTCGAGCTCGACAAGCATCGCGGCATGGCCGCCCAGAAGGCGACCGATCTGCGCCGCGCGCTGGCCGACGTCGAGTCCCAGGTCAGGGAGTTGCGCGAGCGCGAGGCCGAGCTCGAAAATCGCATGCTGACGGTGCCCGCGCTGTCGTGGCCGGAGGCCGCGGTGAAGGCGCGCCATCTGCTCAACCTCTATGCCGCGAGCCTGCCCACTGAGGACACCCGCCACCGCGCGCTGGTGGCGGCGCTGCTCGACGATTTCGTCCGGCTCTCGGGGGAGCACCAGGACGACTGACGGCCGCCGCACCGGTGTCGTCCCGGACAAGCGAAGCGCAGATCCGGGACCCATCGCCACGGAATTGAGTTGTTGCAGTTGCACGTGCCACGGCGTGCTTGAATCAAACCGACCGGGGAATGGGTCCCAGCTCCCCGTGCGCAATTGCGCACCAGGCCGGGCCGGCGCGCGCAGTCCAGGAGTAACCCCATGACACTCACGACCAGCCGCTTCATCGGCCACGACCAGGACCGCGGCATCGTCCAGTTCTCGATGCAGGACGGCGAGCGGGAGGTCGCCTGCGCGATCTCGACCTCCGCGATGGACGACCTCGAACGCGGCCCGCGCGCGCGGCCGAGCGAGCGCGAAGAGCAGTTCATCCGCCTGCGCGAGCGCATCGAAGCCTGCACGGGCCGGAAGTATCAGGCCACGGAGTTCGAGGGCACCCCGCCGGGGATCGTGCTGCGGAGCATTGATTTTCGGGGGTAGGGGAGGCGGGGAAGCGAGACTTGTCAGTCTTGCGCAGGCAGCGATAGAGCTTCGGACGTTGGAGATATTCTTCGAATCTCATTGCCGGTGCATCACAGCAGAAGACGAGGTGTTTCGGCTCGGGTCAGAACGGGTGGTCCATGAGGTGTGCCTCCGGGTGATGCTGCCATAGCGGAAAATGGAGTGTCACCGAAGAATAACCTGTCGTTCAATCGTCGCTGTTATTCACAAAGAGCAATTGGACCCCCAACGCCCACCCTGCAGCCAGAGGATTTCTGCAACGACTTGTTCGAATGCGTCCATTTGGGCGGCTATGGCTTAATGAACGAAAGAATTACCTCCCGGCGCATTCGGCCATCCATCGAATCGGTTGGATGTTTTGGCGCCGGAGGAGGGAGGTATCGTCTATTCGCAGGAAGCGTGCGGGCATGGCGTCGTTCGGTCTGCAAACCCGATCGCTCGGCCACCGCAGCGACGATCTTGGCGTTGGGGATGAACGTCCCGCGAATTGTATTCTCTCCTACAACGTAGACGGCCCTCCCTCCCGGCGACAGAACCCGGGCGGCTTCGCGTACAGCTCCCATCATGTCATCCACGTAACGGGCGAGTATTGCTTGATGTCGGGGCGCCAATTTAGGTGTTAAGCGCAGGTCAGAAATGATTTTTCCAATTTCCTTGTCGCCGACGGCATTGCGGTCGCCGCACTCGGTGCCAACGCTGTCGGTCCGAATATCCCCTAGCTCTCCGATTGTGTGTCCCATCCAGACCAAGGAAAATTTACTGCAGCGCATGTAGTCAATTGCATTGAGGTAGGGAGGTGAGGTCAGGACAAGGTCGATGGTCCTACTAGAGATCGGGAGCTTCCGGGCGTCTCCCTGTGATGTAATCGTAGCGGGGCCGCGCTCCTTCTGGTTTTGCGAAATGGAGCTCTTTAGAACGAGCTCGACGGCAGAGAGAAATTTGTCGAAAGCCCTGATCGGGGCGGTCTCGAACGCTCGGTGCGGTCTGCTGTGAGACAAGTCCATAGCTAGCGAGGCGCCTGCCTGCTTTGTAATGATAAGGCGCGAGAATGCACACCACAAAGCGTCCCTTACTTTATTGTCCCTGACTCCATGAATTGAGAAGGCCAAGGCTGTCAGTTGACGCCGTGCCAACGGGTCGAACCAATATCGAATAAACCTCCGGGTTTCGAGGTCGGCTGTTCGGGGGTAGCAGTCCCGAACCGGGAGTGCGTCAGATAGCTTCGTCGCTCGCGTCAATACGGCCGCCGCTATGCGCCGTACTTCGCGAGGATCTACCGCCGTAGTCCAAACGCGCGAAAGCAGAACAGCTAGAGGGTCGATATCTATCCCGATCGCTGAATGGCCACTTGCGCGAGCCATTGCGAGCACGGTGCCAGAGCCCATCATTGGATCCAGCACTCTAATTCGTCCTGGCTCGCTAGATAAAATATCTAGGGCGATGCCGGGGGCCATGCGTGCCGGAAATGGATGGACAGGATTGCGCCCAAGCGCTTGCTGAATAGTCTTTGTGTAAGCGTTGCTCATAAATGCGATTCTTGCGAGGGGCGAGATGGCTAGCTTTTTGACGTTAGGCGGGCAAATCGGGCGATCAGCCCTAGCTGGCGGCGTAGCGCTCACGCACCCGCGCCCTCAGGGTCTCGGGAATTAGACCTATTCCTCGGGCAACCTTGTATTTCAGCTCACCACGATTTCCGGCCAGTTCGTACTGTGTTCGCGGGGGCCTTGATATGCTGACCCATGCGTTCTCGCTCTCTTGGAAGCTGACGATGCTGTGCAAATCAGCGAACGAGAGCGTCACGAGACCATCCGTTCCGCAAACGAAAACCACAAATGAGTCAGGAAACTTGTGTTCCAGATCAAGAAGGTCGGCGGCTTGGTCGATATTGAAAGTAAAGCGCCATGGTGACATTCGTTTGGATGAATGCTTCATGTAAACGCCAACGCGCCCGTTCATAACGAATGCATTTACGCGCCCTTCTCGAACAAATGGCCGGAACGAGACTGACATAGAGTAATCGTTTCCCACAGCAAGTTGCCGCAAAACGACGCCTTGATAGAATTCGTATTCATCCAACATTTTTTACATTCTTCAAAAAGCTGATGTTGCCGTCGAATTTATAAATCACTCGCGCCTTGTTCTTCTCGTTCCGAAATATCTTGAAGTGGTGAACGGCTTCGGGAAACTCACGTTTGACCTGACCAAATAGACCCTTCTTTCGCTCAATTTTCTCGTGATCCGCGTCTTTCATTCCTTCAATTTTGCTCGAACTGTGAAGCGCTATGGAAGCGGGTCCCTTAGGAAGAATTCTCTGCACGTAGCTAATGAGATAGTCGGGCAATGCGTCGCTGCCGATTTTTTCTTGCAGTCTCTTTAGGCTGCTGATGGGGTCATTAGTGCCCGCAATAATTTGTTCAACGTCGGGAGAGTAATCAAAGATTGGGAACGTCATCTCTCCCTTATCAAGGAGCACGTTAGCCTTATCAATGCTGTTCGATGCGACGGCGGCGATCCTTTGATCGGCCAGCCAGACGGGGGAGCCCTTCTTGGTCTTGATCGCCTCGAGGGCTAGTTTGTGAAAAGCGAAGCAGCGTTGCCAATCGAGATAAAGTTGCTGAGGAATGGTGAGTTCAAAGTAGGGGAGATGCTTCTTTCTCGATCCGAACATTCGAGCGCGCTGAATGTAGGTGTCTTGCTGGATCTTGTGCTTTGAGTCCCTTGTGAAAAACATTGAAAGCAAATTGTCGAACGTGACCCCTCGGGAGACGATGTTGCCGCCAATTACGAATGTGAACATTGCAGCTGGCGATGTCGCCGACTTGAAGTCGACGTTCTTGTCCCTCTCGCTATTCATAATGACAGTGCTGGTTTGGTCGCAGTTCTTCACGATATAAGCGACAATGCTGCTGGCTTGTTCTGGGCCGTACAGCTTGGTTGCGATCTTGTCTATCTCGTGCGTGTAGTTCTCGAATTTTTTAGAGTGGACATCCGTCAGTGCATTCATCGCGTCGTCGATGGGTTTCTTATCGGACTTATGATCGAGTTTCTTCCCGCTCGTGTGGATGAGCATTGAGAAGTTCTCGTCGGACTTGGCTGCCAAGTTTAGAGCAGCGACCCGCACAAGAAATCGAAAGATCGCTTCACGTAAATACTTTGGGCTGTCATCGGTGTCGGGCAGCGCATGGAGCGAGAATTGCACGTCCGCCTCTAGTGGGAAGAAAATGTCCTGGCCTGTGTAGGCGTCGTGAGGCGGGAAATTGACCCATTTCTCGTTGTCGTTGTCGAACGTATTGTTCAAATCTAACCGCGCTGGCGTTGCTGTGACCCCGATGTATATTCCATCGTGGCTGATCAGTTTTTTGATCAAGGCATTTATGCGCGTTACGTCACTCTTGTTGATCAGAGCGTTCGGCGTTGCGAAGTCAGCCTCATCGTCCACAATGACCTTGCTGCCAATTTTCTCCAGCTTTTGGTTCAGTTTTGTAAGGTCGCTTGCGTTCTTCTTGCAAAAAATGACGTGATACCCTGTCGATAGTGAGTAGTCTGGGTCGATAATTTCCGAGAAGTTGCGAGCTGCAGGTGAAAGCTTCGATCGCTGGAAGCGATCTAGGTTTTGCTGGAGAAGCTGCACGCTGTCGTTCAGGAGGTGCACCACAACTCGATGCCCGTCATCCAAGAGCTTCGCTGTGAGACAAATCATCATCTCGGTTTTGCCGCTCTGTGGCTCGCCGTAGATTACGAATGATGTCGTCTTACTGCCCAGGGTCTCACAGGCGCTGGTAACGGCCGCTTCAATGCAGGACGTTTGCTTGCCTGTCGCCTTCAGGCGAGACAGCTGCGTTTGATATCGGTCGCGTTGCTGCGCGATAGCCCGCAATTCATCAACGTTGAGCCCCAACCAATTGCCCCCCTAGTTGAATTATCGTTTTTTACGATCATAGCGGGCAATGAATTCAGGGCAAGGTAGGCAGAGGTATAATGCCGCCGCTCGCACAAACAAAAACGACCGGATCTTCCGATCCGGCCGCTTCACAAAACTCTACTCGGCCAAGCCTACGCCACCCGACGCAAGCCCCGCCCTAATTCGAAAACTTGTCTCAGCTGGCCTTCTTCGCCGGCGCGGTCGTCGGGCCGACCTTCTTCTGGATGGCGCGCTTCAGATCAAGGGCGCGCGGCGACAGGACGTCGGCCTTGGCCTTGAGCAGGAAGGCGTCGAGGCCGCCATTGTGGTCGACGCTCTTCACCGCGTTGGTGGAGACGCGCAGGCGCACGTTGCGCTCCAGGGCTTCGCTGATGAAGGTCACGTTGACCAGGTTCGGCAGGAAGCGGCGCTTGGTCTTGATGTTGGAGTGGCTGACCTTGTGGCCGACGAGGGGGCCCTTGGCCGTCAGTTCGCAGCGGCGAGACATGGTAGAAATCCTCAGGTTCGAACCCCCATTGAGTGCGGCCGCCATTCGGGGCGCCACGGGGGCTAATTCTTTCGTCCTTGCAGGGAGCGGCGGACGTATAGGGGGGATGCGGCGGGACGTCAAGGTTTTGGGGCGGTTTTCATGCTCGCGTCATGCCCTGCGACAAATGTCATCGCCCGGCCTGACCGGGCGATCCAGTATTCCACCAGCGGAGCTCGAGTCGAGGGGCCGCGGCGTACTGGAAGCCCCGGTCGAGCCGGGGCATGACAGTGGAGGGCGTGGAGAGAGTGCGCGGTCCTGCCCCGCGGCGCCCGATCACCAAAACGGCAATGATTAGCGCGCCTTACCATCACATAAAGGGCGCAATCGCCCCTGAAAAGTCCGGTGGAGTTCCGCGCCTGATACGCCCGGACACATTGTCTGCCCCGGTTTTTGGCTTAAGTAACAACCGTTCGCGCCCCGATTGGACTGTTTCGTGCTCGCATCCACCCTCCAACTGCCCAGGGGCTTTGTCAGTCCCCGTGCCGGCCGGCTGGCTTTCGCGGCCCTGTGCGGGCTCGCGGTGGCGTGGGGGGCCGATCCCGTGGCGGCGCAAGGCAAGCTCGAGGCGCAATATGAGGCGACGCTGGCGGGCATTCCGGTCGGCAAGGGCGCCTGGAATATCGATATCGGCGACGACGTGTTCGCGGCCGCGGCCTCCGGCGGCACCTCGGGGCTGCTGAAATCGTTCGCGGGCGGGTCCGGCACCGGCGCCTCGCAGGGCCGCGTCGTCAACGGCGCGCTGGTCGCGACCGGCTACCAGGCCTCCACCACCACCTCGAAGAAGACCGAAGAGATCCACATCACCCTCGAGAAGGGCAATGTGAAGGAGTTCGGCATCGTGCCGGAGCCGCCCGTCGATGCCGACCGTATCGTCGTCACCGACGCGCATCGCCGCGGCGTCTGGGATCCGATGACGGCCTCGCTGGTGCGCGCGCCCGGCACCGGCGACCCCGTGTCGCCGGACGCCTGCCACGGCAGCGCCGCCGTGTTCGACGGCCGCATGCGCTACGAGCTCAAGCTCGATTTCAAGCGCATGGAGACCGTGAAGGCCGAGAAGGGCTACAAGGGCCCGGTCGTGGTCTGCTCGCTGTATTTCGTGCCGGTCGCCGGCTACATCCCCGACCGGCCCGTGATCAAATACCTCGCCGCCCAGCGCAACATCGAGATCGCCTTCGCGCCGGTCGCCGGCACGCGCATCCTGGTGCCGTTCTGGCTCAAGGTCCCGACGCCCTTGGGGCCGGCGATGCTGGAAGCGACGAGCTTCCTGACCTCAGCCCAGCCGCCCAAGGTCGCGAAGACGCAGTAAGTCTTTCGCCGCGTAGTCCCCTATCAGACCGTCACCCTGAGGTGCTCGCCTCTTCGGCGAGCCTCGAAGGGCGACAGCCCGGCTTATGCCGCCAGGGAATAATCGCGCCAGCCGCCCGATCCAGGCCGCGCATCCTTCGAGGCTCGCTCCGCTCGCACCTCAGGATGACGGATCAACGGGTTGCCTCTCACGCTGCGAATGGAATGCAACAAAATCAATGACTTCTCTACTGTGCATGGGGTTGTTTTCGCACAATTGAGTTAGAGGCAGCCCCAAACCGGGAATCCATTTGACTCCTCCCCGATTCTGATTCGACTCCGCGCCGTCCCCAACTTAACGCTTTCCGTCATCAAATCGTCGCTTGTACGGCAGGGCGAAACTCCATCTAGTGCGGAGCAAATGAGACTCCCGCGACATGTTGCGTGAACGGAACGGGACTCAACGGGGAGTCAGCGATTCGGCCGCGATTCGTTCTAGACTCGTTCCGAAGCTTAAGGTCACAGGGAAAAGCGTCGCAAAGTGAGACAGTTGCGCGGGATTTTTGGAAGCCGCTCCTACTCCCACGGCGTCATCGCCCGGCTTGACCGGGCGATCCAGTACGCCGGGGCAGTTGTGGTTGAGCGGACGGACCGCGGCGTACTGGATGCCCCGGTCAAGCCGGGGCATGACAGCGGAGCAAGGGGCTCCACTGCCGCGTTCGGGGACATGACTGACAGAGAGCCTCCACCCCGCCCCATCCGGCACTGACATTCGCCCAAATCGGCACTACCTAATCCCCCAGATGCCCTTTTCCTCCTCCCCCTTCGCTTCCGAGCGGCTCCCCGGCGCTGGCGTCACTGCGGTGCTCGGGCCGACCAACACCGGCAAGACCCATCTCGCCATCGAGCGGATGCTGGCGCATCCCTCGGGGATGATCGGCCTGCCGCTGCGCCTGCTCGCGCGCGAGGTCTACAACAAGATTGCAGCCCGGGTCGGCAGCGAGGCCGTCGCGCTGGTGACCGGCGAGGAGAAGATCAAGCCGAGAAACCCGCGCTATTGGGTGTCCACCGTCGAGGCGATGCCCAGGGATCTCGACGTCTCCTTCCTCGCCGTCGACGAGGTCCAGATCGCCTCGGATCTCGAACGCGGCCACGTCTTCACCGACCGCATGCTCAACCGCCGCGGCCGCGACGAGACGCTGCTGCTGGGCGCGGCCACCATGCGCCCGATCATCGAGCGGCTGCTGCCAGGCGTGTCCATGATCACGCGGCCGCGCCTGTCGCAGCTGGAATTCGCCGGCGACCGCAAGATCACGCGCCAGCCGCGCCGCACCGCGATCGTCGCGTTCTCGGCCGACGAGGTCTACGCCATTGCCGAGCTGATCAAGCGCCAGCATGGCGGCGCTGCGGTGGTGCTCGGCTCGCTCTCGCCCCGCACCCGCAATGCGCAGGTCGAGATGTTCCAGAACGGCGAGGTCGATTATCTCGTTGCCACCGACGCCGTCGGCATGGGGCTCAATCTCGACGTCGACCACGTCGCCTTCGCCTCCGACCGCAAGTTCGACGGCTACCAGTTCCGCCGCCTGACGCCGGCCGAATTCGCGCAGATTGCCGGCCGTGCCGGCCGCGCCACCCGCAACGGCACCTTCGGCACCACCGGCCGCTGCGCCCCGTTCGAGCCCGAGCTCGTCAACGCGCTGCAGAACCACACCTTCGACAACGTCAAGATGCTGCAATGGCGCAATTCGAAGCTGGATTTCTCCTCGCTCGGCGCGCTCCAGGTGTCCCTGAACCTCGGCCCCGGCCATGAGGCGCTGACCCGCGCGCCGATCGCGGAAGACATGCGCGTGCTCGACCACGCCGCCCGCGACGCCGAGGTGCGCGATGTCGCACATGGCAAGGACGCCGTGGAACGCCTCTGGGAGGCCTGCCAGGTCCCGGACTACCGAAAACTGTCGCCGGCGGCCCATGCCGAGCTGGTGACGACGCTGTACGGCTTCCTGATGCAGAAGGGCTGCATCCCCGATTCCTGGTTCGCGGCCCAGATCGACCAGGCCGACCGCACGGACGGCGATATCGACACGCTGTCGGCCCGGATCGCGCAGATTCGCACCTGGACCTTCGTCGCCAACCGCCCGGACTGGCTGCGAGACCCCGAACGCTGGCAGGGGATCGCCCGCGAGGTCGAAAATAAATTATCGGATGCGCTCCATGAACGCTTGACTGAGCGTTTCGTTGATCGCCGGACCAGTGTATTGATGCGCCGCCTGCGGGAGAACACGAGCTTGAATACTGAAATCGGCAAGACCGGCGAAGTCATCGTCGAAGGCCATGTCATCGGCCGCCTCGATGGCTTCACCTTTGCACCGGACGCTGCGGAAGCAGGCTCGGATGCGAAAGCCTTGCAGGCTGCAGCGCAAGCGGTGCTCGCCGGCGAGATCAACGCGCGCGCCGAAAAGCTAGGCAACGCGCCGGACGACCAGTTCGTGCTGACCTCGGAAGGCATCATCCGCTGGACCGGTGATGCCGTGGCGCGGCTGTCCGCCGCAGAGGAGGCGCTGCATCCGCGCGTCCGCATCATCTCCGACGAGCGCCTCACGGGTGCGCCGCGTGAGAAGGTGCAGGCCCGCCTCGAGCTCTGGCTCAAGACGCATATCGAAAAGCTGCTCGGGCCGATGTTCGAGCTGTCCAAGGCCGAGGACGTCACCGGCATTGCCCGCGGCATCGCCTACCAGCTCGTCGAGGCGCTCGGCGTGCTCGAACGTCCGAAGATCGCCAACGAGCTGAAGGATCTCGACCAGCCCTCGCGCGCCGTGCTGCGCAAATACGGCGTCCGCTTCGGCGCCTATCACATCTATTTCCCGGGCCTGCTCAAACCCGCCGGGCGTGCGCTGGCCGCACTGCTCTGGGCGCTGAAGCAGGACAATGTCGATCTGTCCTCGCTCTCGGGCGCGCAGCATCTGGCCTCGTCAGGCCGCACCTCGTTCCCGGTCGACAAGCAGCTGCCGCGCGATGCCTATCGCGTGCTCGGCTACAAGCAGGCCGGCGAGCGCGCCGTCCGCGTCGACATCCTGGAGCGCCTTGCCGATCTGATCCGCCCGGCGCTGGCCTGGCGCGACAACTCGCCCGGCGAAAAGCCCGCCGGTGCGTTCGACGGCCGCAGCTTTGTCGTGACGCAGGCGATGACCTCGCTCACCGGCTCTGCCGGCGAGGATTTTGCCTCGGTGCTGCGTGCGCTCGGCTATCGCATGGAGAAGCGTCCGCCGCTGCCGGTGAAGCCGGTGGCTGCGCCCGCTGCCGAGACGCCGGTTGCTGAAGCGAATGCAGAGACTGCGACCGAAGACGCTGCCGCACCCGCCGAAACCGCGATCGAGGCCGCCGCCGAGCCTGTGACCGTCGAAGACGCACCCGGCATGGAGCAGCACGACGAGCCCGCAAGGGAAGAGCCGGCGCTCGAAGCGTCAGTTGAAACGCCCGTGACGCCCGAAGACGCCCCCGGCATCGCGCCGCCGGCGGAAGAAGCTGCTGCGCCCGCCGAGGCTGCTGTTGAAGAGGCTGCCGCTGAAACCGCTCCGGCCGAGACCGCCGCAACAGAAGCCGCCGCATCGCCCGATGCCGCCGCGCCTGTCGAGGCCGCCGCTGCGCCCGCCGAGCCCGAACTCGTCGAGGTCTGGCGTCCGGGCGGTCGTCATGAGGACCGCAAGCCGCGTCACGAGCGCCATCGCCACCAGCGTCACAACAACAACCAGCGTCCGCAGGCCAGTGCCGAAGCAGGCGCCGCGCCCGCCGAGGGCGGAGCTGCGCAATCCGCCGACGGTGAGAAGCGCAATGAGCGTCATCGTCACGGCGGCGGTCATCGCCGCGATGGGGCCAAGGACTTCCGCAAGCCGCGCGAAGGTGGTGCTGAAGGCGCACCTCGCCCCGAGGGTCGCGACGACCGCAATCGCAGCTTCCAGGGCAAGGACCGCGACAAGGATCGCAATCGCGACAACAAGAAGTTCGGCGGCGATCGTGACAAGGGCCGCGACAATCGTGGTCGCGACCGTGACAAGGGTGGCCGTGATCGTCAGGGCGGACCGTCGCTGCGTCCTTACGCATCGAGCGCGAACCCGCGCGAGCGCGATCGTCCCGCCGATCCGAACTCGCCCTTCGCAAAGCTCGCCGCGCTGAAGGAGCAGCTCTCGGGGCGCAAGGAGTAATCCCACGACGACCGAGCGGCAGCGCATCGACAAATGGCTGTGGCACGCGCGCGTCGTGAAGGCGCGCACCTCCGCGGCCGAACTCGTCGGGTCCGGCCACGTCCGTGTCAACGGTGAGCGCGAGAGATCGCCGGGCCATGCGATCAAGATCGGTGACGTCATCACCGTCGCGCTCGATCGCACCGTGCGCGTGTTGAAAGTCACAGGCTTCAACGAGCGCCGCGGCGATGCGGCCTCGGCGCGCGTGCTCTACGAGGAGCTCGGTGAAGGCAATCAAACGTCTCTGCGCAATTAATTGCGCTTTGAATTCATTTCTTGGTCGATCAATCACATAAAGCCGTCATGATCGAGGCTTCCCGACCTTGCAGCGCCGGGCCATCCGCGCTACGCAAGCCGCGACTTTTGAATAAGCTTTTCGGAGCGTTGGATGACTTACGTCGTCACTGAAAACTGCATCAAGTGCAAGTACACCGACTGCGTCGAGGTCTGCCCGGTCGACTGTTTCTACGAGGGCGACAACATGCTCATCATCCACCCGGACGAGTGCATCGACTGCGGCGTGTGCGAGCCGGAATGCCCAGCCGACGCCATCAAGCCGGACACGGAACCGGGCCTCGAAAAGTGGCTCCAGCTCAACGCCGACTACGCCAAGACCTGGCCGAACATCACCCAGAAGAAAGAATCACCCCCCGACGCGAAGGAATTCGACGGTCAGGAAGGGAAGTTCGAGAAATATTTTTCTCCGAACCCGGGCTCCGGGGACTAAATCCCGCCCAAACTTAACCCTAATACCGTCCGTAGCGCCGAAAACCAGCCCTGAAGACCCCTAAACCATTGATTTTTGCGGGAAATGTGCTATATTGGGCACATTAAGCTGAACCCCCGGTCAGCCCAGTTGGCCCCGTTGGGTTCCCGTGAAACCAAATGTCGAACAGGGGCGTGGCAGTTTCCGCGCGCAGGCTGTGTCACAGAAAACGCGTAAAAAGAGTACTTCAGCGAGGGCTTCCCATAAGGAGGCCAAAAAAGTCGCCACGGCCAGCCGTAGCGCATCCAAGGGTCGGACCGCTGCGAAGGCGCCGCCGGCTGCAAAGTCCTCGAAGAACAAAAGAAGCGCAATGCCTCACAAGACTGCCAAACCGGCCGCGAAAGCGACCGTTGCCAAGCCTGCTGCCGCCAAAGCTCCCGCTGCCAAGCCCGTCGCGCCGAAGGCTCCTGTTGTTGCTGCTGCTCCTGCCAAGGCTCCCGTCGCTGCCGCCAAGCCGGTCGTGAAGGCTGCTGCGCCTGCGCCGAAGGTCGAGGAAAAGAAGGTCGTGACCCAGCGTCAGGGCTTCAAGGCCAACGAATTCGTCGTCTATCCCGCTCACGGCGTTGGCCAGATCCTGGCCATCGAGGAGCAGGAGATCGCCGGCGCGAAGCTCGAGCTGTTCGTCATCAACTTCATCAAGGACAAGATGACGTTGCGCGTTCCGACCGCCAAGGTCGCCAACGTCGGCATGCGCAAGCTGTCCGAGCCCGCCCTCGTCAAGAAGGCGCTCGAGACGCTCAAGGGCCGTGCCCGCGTCAAGCGTACCATGTGGTCGCGTCGCGCCCAGGAATACGAAGCGAAGATCAACTCGGGCGATATCGTCGCGATCGCGGAAGTCGTGCGCGATCTCTATCGCTCGGAGTCGCAGCCGGAGCAGTCGTACAGCGAACGCCAGCTTTATGAAGCGGCGCTCGACCGTCTGTCGCGCGAGATCGCGGTGGTGCAGCACTCGACCGAGACCGAAGCGGTCAAGGAGATCGAGGCCCAGCTCGCCAAGAGCCCGCGTCGCACCGGCGCCAAGTCCGAAGCCGCCGAAGGTGAGACGGATGCCGAGGGCGATACTGACGAGACCGATGGCGACGACACCACCGTCGCCGACGAGGCCGCGTAAGCTTCTCGTCGCGTCGATTGCAACCCATCAAGAGCCCGGCCGTTTGGCCGGGCTTTTTTCTTGCGGGGTGATCAGGGCTTGGCCTGGCGGCAGTCCGGCCGAGCGCGGGTCAACCCGCGGGCGACTTCACTCGCAATATCGCTTTCCGTTGAAGTCGAAACACTTGGCGGCGCCGATCGCGGGATTGCGGTAATGCACGCGATAGGCCGTCCGGACTCGTGCGTGACGCGGGCGGGCGGCGGGTGCGGCAGCCGGAGCCGTGCAGCGATCGGCCAGATCCTTGTCGGTGACGGTCGTCCAGGTGAAGCGTCCTCCGTCCGAGCGGCAGATCAGTGCGACCGATTTCTGTACGCACAGGAACGCACCGTCGCTGTAGCTCCTGCTCGCATAGACGCAATTGGGTGCGGCCGGTTCGGCCTGGCCCGACGCAGTGGCTGCAAGCACCGCGAGTGCGGCCAGCGCGATGGTGAGATTGTACGACGTCGTCATGGATCGGTGCTCATTATGATCGGGAATCGCAGGATGCAGTTCCGGTATCTTGCCCTAGCGCTCGAACGCATTGCCGGCCTGAATCGAGCAGCTGGTGTTGCTCACATGGGCTTCCTTGATCTCGAGAGCCGCGCCATTGATCAGCGACCGCCCCCGCGCGATCGCGGTGCCGTTCTCGCGGCCGAGAACCACATTGGTAGTGCAGCCGGAGAAATCCGCGTTGAACTCGATCCGCACCAGCCGCACGCCGCCGGCGAACTGCGTCGTCACGATCAGGGACCGGCCGCTCACCCGGGCCTGCTGGCCTCCCGGCCCGTCCGATCCGACACTGCTGGCCTGGCCCGCTTTCGGCCTGCCCTTGTTGCCGCCTCCAAAAACCGTCCGCCGCGCGAACACGCGGCCCTCCGTCGAAACGTAAGCGCTGAGCGTGTGCGCAAAACTCTTTGGCGCAAATTCGCCCATGCCGCCCAGGCGCTGAAGCCGCTCCTCGGTCCATCCCGCCGTCACAGACTTGCCGCGCAACTGCGGCGCAGCGCTCTGCGCCAGTGCGGGAGACAGGCTTGCGGTGAGAAGAAGCAGACACCATCGTGCGTGCGCCAGTAACATCTGACCCTCCGAAAAAATGACAGGTAAAAACAACCGGCGTCTGTGCGTATGCGCACAGACATGCAATCACGGCAGCACAGTGCAATTCACGTTCAGGATGTATCGATCCATCGCTGCTTGCCGCCGGGATCATTGATCAGCACCAATGGGCGGTCAAGATCGAAGGCTCCGCGACCAGTGGCCCAATCGGTGCCCGAGCCGTGCGCCTCCTGGGCTTCACCTCGCGCGCGCAAGCTTCGCCGCTCTCTGGCCGAGGATGTCCAGGAATGTCTGTTGCGCCGCAGTCAGCGGCTGGTCCCTGCGATAGGTCAGCCCGATCGCGCGTGAGTTGGAAGGAAGTTCGACCGCAAGCGCCTTCAACCCCTTCGCAATGGTCTTCAGCTTTGCGGGCGAATAGGTCAGCAGAGCGATGACGTCGCTGTTCATGACCATCTGCTCGGCAAGCGCGAAGGTGACGATCTCGCAGGTCTGCGCCGGCGGCACCAGACCCTGTCCGATCAGCAGCTCCTCGAAATAGCGCCGCGTCGGCGTGCCGTGCGGCGCGACCACCCAGTTCTCGCCGACGAGGTCTTTCAGCTTGCGGCGGCCCTTCGCCAGCCGGTGATCAGCGCGAGCAATCACGGCGAAGAACTCGTCGTAGAGGTGTCGCTCCTCGAGGACGTCGTAAGGCGGCGGCGCGCGCAGCGGACCGATGACGAAGTCCAGCTCGCCCTGGCGCAATCCGTCGATCAAGGCGGCGTAGCTGCCGGTAACGGCCTGGAGGCGGACATGCCGGTGCCGGCTCAGCATCTCGCCGAACACCTTGACGACGATGTCCTGTTCCGAGAACGGCAGCAGTCCGACGGCGACGCGGCCCGTGACCTTGCCGGATAGCGCTTCAAGCTGCCCCGGCAGCGTCATCACGTCCATCAGAAGTTTTGTGTGGAGATCGGCAAGGATGGCAGCGTCGGCGGTCGCCTTCATGCCCGAACGCGTGCGCTCGAACGGTGGCCGGCCTGTTGCCGCGGCGATCCTGGCGAGCGCACGGCTGATGTCGGGCTGCGACCGCTCCAGATACTGGGCGGCCGTGGACACGCTGCCGGTTTTCCTGATCGCGCTGACAGCGCTGAGCAAGTCCCAGGCGAGGTGATGGCCGAGGTCGGCAATACGAGCGCCGGCCGCCTTGAGCGCCTCCTGTGCGGTCTGGATGCTCGACATCATGTGGCGGCAGCGCGCGATGACGATCTCGCCCTGCGAGGTCGGCTCCATGCCGGTCCAGCCGCGCGCAAACAGCTGCTGGTGCAGTCGGCCTTCGACCTCGGCGATCGACCGCGACAGGCTGCTCTGGCTCGCGTTGAGCTGCTCGCTCGCACGAGCAAGGCTGGCGCAGCTCGCCACCGCGCTGATGACGCGCACCTGCTTGATCGTGAGGACGGGTGTTCTCTGCATGCTGGCTGGGATTGTAATATTCAGTTTCTGCAAGGTCTATTTCAAAACCTGCATAATCGACCGATGCATGATCCTGCTAGCTAGGGACCATAATCACCGTGACGCCGAACTGTCGGCGTTGCCCGGGAGGCCCCATGTCCGGCAAGGGTATCGATGCTGTCGTGCTCGCGCGCCGTGCCCTCACCGGGCGCATCGCCGAATTCTGCATCGGTCGCGCGGACGGACGCCCGTTGCCGATGGCCGAATCCGGCAGCCATATCGAGCTGCATGTCGGTGGCGGTGAGCACCGTTTCGTCCGGCACTATTCCATCGTCGGTCCCCTCACGCTTCGCGACGATCCCGAACCGTTCTGGCGTATCGCCGTGCAGCGCGAGGACCGCGCGCGCGGCTCGGCATTCATTCACGACAATCTGCGTCCCGGCACGGCCTTGACCGTCTCGCGCCCGATCAATGCCTTCCGGCTGTCGCGGCATCGGGCGAACACGCTGCTGGTCGCCGGCGGCATCGGCGTCACGCCCATGCTTGCGATGGCGCGTTCGCTGCGAATGCGAAACGTGGATTTCACGATGCTCTATGCGGGGCAGAAGCGCTGCGTGATGGCGTATGTCGACGAGCTGGAAGGCCTGTGCGGTGATCGCCTGACCCTCCACGAGGGCGACCGCGACGGCATTCCCGATCTCGTCAGCCTGCTGTCCGGCCAACCTGCCGAGACATTGGTCTATGTCTGCGGCCCCGGAGCCATGATCGAAGCGTTGCGAGATGCCGCTACCGCGCTTGGCTGGCGGAAGGAGCGCGTCCGCTTCGAAGTGTTCAACGCCGCGCACAGGCCCGATGACGGGGACTTCGAGGTACGGCTGTCGAGCGGTCGCCGCGTCAGGGTCGGGGCGGGAACGACGATCCTCGATGCGCTTGAGCTTGCCGGCGTCGATACGTTGTCGAGCTGCCGTCGCGGCGAATGCGGTCTCTGCATCACCGACGTCGCGGGGTGCGATGGCGAGCTCGATCATCGCGACCGCTATTTCAGCGACGAGGAACACCGCGCCAACGGGCAGATCGCGATCTGCTGCTCGCGGATCACCGGCCGCGCGATTGCGCTCAACGTCTAGCGATCCCAGGGAAGGTTGAAAGCGGATGAATACGATCGACCTGCCCCGACCGACCGACGAGGCCGTCTTCGCTGCGATGGAGCCGCGGGAGCCTGGCGATTTCGCCAACCATGCCACGCCGCTGATCCGCAATTGCTGGTACGCCTGCGCGCGTGGAAGCGAGATCGGCCGCACGCCGCTGGCGCGAAAGCTGCTCGGTGTCGACGTCGCGTTGTTCCGGACCGAGGCCGGCGGGCCCGTCGCGATGCGCAATCGCTGCCCGCACCGGTCGTTTCCGCTCGCCCGCGGCAAGCTGGTCGGCGATCGTCTGGTCTGCGGCTATCATGGCATGGAGTTCGGACCTGATGGTGTCTGTGCGCATATGCCGGCGCTGACGCAGGCGCCTGCGACCGCAACCGTCCAGACCTACCCGATCGTCGACCGCGGCCCGCTCACCTGGATCTGGATGGGTGCACCCGATCTCGCCGACGAGGCGCTGATCCCCGACACCTCATGGCTCGGCGATCCCGCCTGGGGCACGGTCACAGGCAGTTTCCACATCAAGTCCGACTATGTGTCGATGCACGAAAATCTCATCGACCAGACCCACTTTCCGTTCCTGCATCCGGGCACGGTGGGCACGCCGGAATACGCGCGCTCGAAACTCAGCGTCTCCACGGAGAACAACCAGGTCGTGATCCGCCGCGAGCTGAAGGATGCGCCGCCGCCCGGCGTCTACGGCAAGCCGGCCAACATCATGCATAAGCGCGTCGACCGCGCCTCCGAGGCGCGCTTCGTCTCACCGGCGCTTCACACCGCCTTTGCCAGCGTGCGCGACGGCGCGCCCGATCCGGGACAGCCCGCGCTCTACCGCTACAACATCACCCACGTCTTCACGCCGGAGACCAACAATTCCATCCATTACTGGTGGTTCAACTCGCGGGATTATCGCCCCGGCGACCTGGAGATCGACAGGTTCATGTTCGAGGCGCATTCCCAGGCCTATCACGAGGACGTCGAGGCGCTGGAATGGATCAATGAGGTGGTGCGGACCGATGGCGAAGCGCAGTTCGACCTGAGCTTTGCCCCCGACAAGCCGGGCCTGATGGCGCGCCGCATCATGCATCGCCTGTCAGCGAAGGAAGCGCGCTGAGCGCGACGCCATCGAGCTCTGGTGACAAAAAACGACAACGCAGGGGAGGAATGAATGAGGAAGCAATTGAAGATCTGGGCTATCGTCACGATCGCAGCTCTCGGAACGGTCGCAGCGGCGCATGCCGCGGATCCGGTCAAGATCGGCGTGATCATCCCGATGACAGGACCGTTCCAGTCGAACGGCAGGCAGATCGAGGCTGCGATCAAGGCCTACACCCAGGCGAAGGGTGACACGGTCGCCGGCCGCAAGATCGAGTTCATCCTTCGCGACGATCGCGGCGCGCCCGACAACGCCAACAGATTCGCCCAGGAATTGCTCGCGCAGGATCGCGTCTCGATCCTGACCGGGTTCGGCAACACGCCGGCGGCACTTTCGGCCGCGGCATTTGCCGCCAAGGCGAAGGTGCCGCAGGTGATCATGGTCGCCGCGACATCGTCGATCGTCGAGAAGTCGCCCTACATCGTGCGGACCTCGCAATCGATCCCGCAGATCGCCAGCGTCATCGGTCAGTGGGCGCCGAAATCAGGCCCGAAGACCTTTGTGAGCATCGTCTCCGAATACGGTCCGGGCCTGGACGCCGAGGAATGGTTCGCCAAGACCGTCGAGGCCCATGGCGGCCGCGTCGTCGAGAAGCTCAAGGTCCCGCTTGCCAATCCTGACTTCGCGCCGTTCCTTCAGCGCGCGGCCGATGCCAAGCCGGACGCCTTGTTCGTGTTCGTTCCGACCGGTGCTGGCGGCAATTTCATGAAGCAGTTCGTCGAGCGTGGCCTCGACAAGGCCGGAATGAAGCTGGTCGCGATGTCCGACCTCACCGACGACGATCTCCTCAACAACATGGGCGATGCGGCGCTCGGTGCCGTCACCGGCGGTCCCTACTCCGCAAGTCACGACTCGCCCGAAAACAAGGCCTTCGTTGCGCAGTTCAAGGCGACCAATCCCGGCATGCGCCCGAATGTCGTCGCTGTCGGTGCGTGGGATGCGCTCGAGCTGATCTATCGTGCCGTGGAGGCGACCAAGGGCGACACCAACGGCGATGCGCTCATCGCGGCGATGAAGGGGCAGAGCTGGAACAGCCCGCGCGGCCCGATCTCGATCGATCCCGCGACGCGCGACATCGTCCAGAACATCTACATGCGGAAGGTCGAGCGCCACGACGGCGAACTCTACAACATGGAGTTCGAGACCTTTCCGAATGTGAAGGACCCGGCGCACGGGGCGTCGGAAGCGAAATGATCGGCCAAGGTGACATGACGAACGCCCCCTTCAACGCTCCAATCCGCGCTGACACCGTCGGCAGCCTGCTCCGCCCGGACGTCCTCCACGCCGCACGCCGTCGCCTTGAGCTTGGCGAGATCGATGCAGCCGCGCTGCACGCGATCGAGGACCGCGCGATCGCCGACGTCATTTCGTATCAGGAAGGGCTCGGGCTTCCCGTCGTCACCGACGGGGAGTTCCGGCGCGAGAACTGGTGGATCGATTTCGTCCGCAAGCTCGAAGGCGTCGAGATCACCGCGGGGGCAGGGCAGGCCTTTGCGACCAATGAGGCGCCGCGTTACGTGCCGAAATCGGTGCGGGTGTCGGGGCAGGTCGGCGCGGCCGGGCCCATCCTGGTCGATGACTTCCGCTTCGTCCAGAAGAGCGCCAGGGCGATCGCCAAGATCGCGGTGCCGTCGCCGACGCGGCTGCACTTTCATGGCGGACGGAAGTCGGTCTCGGCCGAAGTCTATCCCGATATCGAGGCCTTCTTCGCCGACGTCGCCGCGGTCTACCGCCGCGAGATCGCCGCGCTGGAAGCGGCCGGCTGTCGCTATATCCAGATCGATGATCCCTTGCTCAGCTACTTCCTCGATCCCAATTTGCGCGCCGAGATCATCGCCGACGGCGACGACCCTGATGCCCGGCTGCGGCGCTACATCCGGCTGATCAACGACTGCATCTCGGAGCGGTCGCCGTCGACGACGATCGGCATCCATATCTGCCGCGGCAACGCGCGCAGCACCTGGCTGGCGGAGGGCACCTACGAAGGTCTCGCCGATACCTGCTTCGCGCTGCTCAACGTCGACCGCTTCCTGCTCGAATACGATGACGAACGCAGCGGCTCGTTCGCACCGCTGCGTTTCATGCCGAAGGGAAAGCAGGTGGTGCTCGGCCTAGTCACGACCAAGCATGCGCAGCTCGAGGACAAGGATGCACTGAAGCGCCGGCTCGACGAGGCCGCCAAGCTGATCGATCCGTCGTTCCTCGCACTCAGCCCGCAATGCGGCTTCGCCAGCGTGGTCGAGGGCAATCTGATCACCGAATCCGACCAGCGCGCCAAGCTGGCGCTGGTGGTGCAGACGGCGAGGGAATATTGGGGCGCGGCGTAGGCGGCGCGACGGCTCACTTCACCGGCCGCTTCTCGAGCTTCCTTGCCAGTGTCCGCCGATGCATCCCCAGCCGCCGCGCGGCTTCCGAGATGTTGAAATCCGTCTCGATCAAGGTCTGGTGAATACGCTCCCATTCCAGCGTCTTGATCGATGTCGGGCGGGCGTCGAGCGTGACTTCGGCATTGCCTTCGGCCTTGTTGAAGGCGGCCTCGATGTCGTCGGTGTTCGACGGTTTTGCCAGATAATGGCAGGCACCGAGCTTGATGGCTTCCACGGCGGTCGAGATGCTGGCAAAGCCCGTCAGCACCACGATCAGCATGTCCGGGTCGTGCGTGTGCAGCAGCTCGACGCAGGCAAGGCCAGAGGCGCCGCCAAGCTTGAGGTCGACCACGGCGTGGCTGAAGGAACGCTCCTCCAGCACTTTTCGCACGTCCTCGATTGATGCAGCCAGCACGACATCATAGCCGCGGCGCTCGAACGAGCGCTTCAGCGTGCGCGCAAAGCCGGCATCGTCCTCGACGACGATGAGCGAACGGTCAGGCGTCAAAATTGCCTCCGATCGCGAGCGTGGCGAGCGGCAGCGTCAGGCGCACCGTGGCGCCGCGCTTCCTGTGGTTCTCGGCGGTCACGCTGCCCCCTAACTTGCGCACCACGTTCACCACCAGGAACAGGCCGAGCCCGCCGCCGGCGCGGCCCTTGCTCGACTGATAGGGCTTGCCGAGTTGTGTCAGCATCTCCGGCGCAAAGCCGGGCCCGCGGTCGCTGATCGACAGCACCAGATTGTCGCCCTCGCGCTCGGCCACGAGCTCGACCCAGCCGCGCGAGACCTCGTAGGCGTTGTCGAGCACGTTGAAGATCACCTGCTTCAGCGCGATATCCGAGACGATCGCGACGTCCTCGCCGAAAATGTTGGTGAAGTAGAGCGTCCGCGCCGAGCGGGCGTCGCGCCATTCGTCCACCAGCGCGGTGACGAAGGCCGCCACCGTCGTCGGCGAGGAGCCTTCACCGCGCGCTTCGCCGGCCGACACCAGGATGCCGGTGACGATGGTCTTGCAGCGTTGCAGCGAGGTTTCCATCTCCGAGAGGTCCTCGGCGAGCTCCTGATCGGCGGCAAGATCCGGCATGCGGCGCCAGTCGCTGAGGATCACCGACAACGAGGCGAGTGGCGTGCCGAGCTCATGCGCCGCGCCGGAGGCGAGCAGGCCCATGCGGACGATGTGGTCCTGCTCGGCCGCATGCTGACGCAGCGCCGCCAGATGCGCGTCGCGGTCCCTCAAGTTCCTGTTGATGCGGGTGACGAACACCACCAGCAGCACGGCATTGAGCGCAAAGCCCAAGAGCATGCCGGTAACGGTGAGCGTGTAGGTCTCGCTGAGCGGGTTCGGCGGCAGCTCGAGCGGCCGGTAGGCCAGTGTCAGCCAGACGAAGCACGCGCAGGTCAACGCCACCAGCGACCAGGTCGAGCGCGCATCGAGCAGCACGGCGGCCAGCGTCACCTGGAGCAGGAACAGCGAGGTGAAGGGATTGGTGGCGCCGCCGCTGAGGTAGAGCTGCGCGGTCAGCGCGGCAACGTCGAGCATCAGCGCGACCAGCAGCTCGTTGCTGGAGACGGCGGCGCGGTGGCGCACCCAGATCAGGCTGGAGACGTTGAGCAGCATCAGTGCGCCGATTACAGCGCCCATCCGCTCCAGGGGCAGGGGAATGCCGAGCCCGAAATGCACGCCGCCAATGGTCACGATCTGGCCGACCACCGCGGTCCAGCGCAGCTGGATCAGCAGCGCCATGTTCTTGCGATTGGTCTCGTCGTCGGTGGGCGCCGCGCCGATCAGCTCGCTGCGCGCGTCCGCCTGCGATTGCAGCGTGACGGCCAGCTCGCTCTTTCCGTCGTCAGGTCTGCTCGACGATCGTTCCAGCATCTGATCCCGTCCTGCGGGCGACATCGCCATCCGGTTCGCGGACGATGCGTTTACGGCGGAACAGCCCGCCGCCGAATGTGACGAAAAGCCTGCCGGCCAGCATGAAAGCCAGGGCAAACCACGTCAGCGCGTAGATCAGGTGGTTATTGGGAAAGCGGACCACGGTCAATCCGCCGATGGGCCCGCCCGCGGTTTGTGATCCGGCGTCAGCGTCGACGAAGAACGGGGCGACGTGGTCGAGGTCGCGCGCCGCCGCGATCGCGGTGACATCCCGCGAGTACCAGCGGTTGTGCTGGGGCACGTTTTTCCGGAGGAAGCCGCCTTTGGGCTCCGTGATGCGCAGGAGGCCGGTGATGTCGACCGGGCCGTCCGGATTGCCGTCCCGGCGCGTCGATGCGTCGCGCCTGTCGGAGGGCACGAAGCCACGGTTGACCAGGACCTGTGTGCCGTCGCTGCGCTGAAGCGGCGTCAACACCCAATAGCCCGGGCCTTCCTCGGTGACGGCCTGAACCAGCGTCTCGCGGTCATGCAAGAAACGGCCGGTGACGCTGACATGCCGATATTCGTCGTTCGCAGTGGACACCGCGGGCCACGACGCGGGGGAGGGGATCGGTTGTGCCGGGGCATGAACGCGCTGTTCGACGCGGTCGATCAGCGCCAGCTTCCAGGCGCGGCGTTCGATCTGCCAGACGCCGAGTGCAATGAGAACGACGAAGGCCGCGAGCGAGAGGACCGTGAGCCACAGGCGCGGACGCACGGCCTTGCGGCGCGCGTCCTTCGCTATGCTCGTCACGGTCCCGGTGTCGCTCACTTCATGCCGCTCATCTGATGCATCGGCATCATGTTGCTGTTGAGGTGGTTCATCACCCACAGCGAACCGGACAGCGCGATCACCACCATGACGACCGTGAAGATCAGCGCCATCATGGTCCAGCCGTTCTCCGATTTGGGGCTCATGTGCAGGAAGTAGATCATGTGCACGACGATCTGCACGACCGCGAAGGCCATGATGACCAGCGCGGTGATCTGCTTGCTCGGCAGCACGCCGCTCATCACCAGCCAGAACGGGATCGCGGTCAGCAGGACCGAGAGCACGAATCCGAGCATGTAGCCGGAGAACGTGCTGTGGGCGTGGCCGGTGTCGTGGTGATGGCCGCCCGCGCCAGCTGTGTGGGTATCGGTGTTCATCGCAGAACTCCCAGGAGATAGACGAAGGTGAAGACGCCGATCCAGACCACGTCGAGGAAGTGCCAGAACATCGACAGGCACATCAGGCGGCGGCGGTTGGCTTCGATCAGGCCGAACTTCTGGACCTGCACCATCAGCGTCACCAGCCAGATCAGGCCGCAGGAGACGTGCAGGCCGTGGGTGCCGACCAGGGTGAAGAAGGCGGACAGGAAGGCGCTGCGCTGGGGCGTCGCGCCCTCATGGATCATGTGGGCGAACTCGGAGAGCTCGATGCCGATGAAGGCAAGGCCGAACAGGCCGGTGATCGCCAGCCACATCTGCGTCTGCGCGATTTTGTTCTGCTGCATCGTCAGCATCGCGAAACCGTAGGTGATCGACGATAGCAGCAGCATCGAGGTGTTGACCGCGACCAGCGGCAGCTCGAACAAATCCTTCGGCGCGGGACCGGCGGCGTAGTTGCCGCCGAGCACGCCGAAGGTGGCGAACAGGATCGCGAAGATGAGACAGTCGCTCATCAGGTAGATCCAGAAGCCCAGCGACGTGCTGTAGCCTTCCGGATGCGGATGCTCGTCGGCGAGGTAGAAGACCGGCTCGCCGGTCTGGGAGGGATTGACGGCGACAGTCATTTACTTGGCTCCGGCGAGCAGTTTGGTGCGCGCGTCCTCGGCCCGGACGACGTCGTCGGCCGGAATGTCGAAGTCGCGGTGATAGTTGAAGGTGTGACCGATTCCGACGACGAGCATCGCGATGAAGCTCACGGCGGCGAGCCACCAGATGTACCAGATCAGTCCGAAACCCATCGCGGTGGCGAGGCCGGCGAGGATCACGCCGGTGCCGGTGCTGCTGGGCATGTGGATCGGCTTGAACCCGGCGAGCGGACGCTGATAGCCGCGCTTCTTCATGTCCCACCACGCGTCATTGTCGTGAACGACGGGGGTGAAGGCGAAGTTGTAGTCCGGCGGGGGCGAGGAGGTCGCCCATTCCAGCGTGCGCGCATCCCAGGGATCGCCGCTGACGTCCTTGAGCTGCTCGCGCCTGAGGAAGGAGACCGCGAACTGCACCAGCATCGACAAGATGCCGAGGAACACCAGGAAGGCGCCAATGCCCGCGATGATGAACCAGATCTGCAGGGACGGATCGTCGAACACGCGCAGGCGGCGGGTCACGCCCATCAGGCCGAGCACGTAGAGCGGCATGAAGGCGAGGTAGAAGCCCGTGACCCAGAACCAGAACGACAGCTTGCCCCAGAACGGATCGAGCTTGAAGCCGAACGCCTTCGGGAACCAGTAGGTGATGCCGGCGAACGCGCCGAACACCACGCCGCCGATGATCACGTTGTGGAAATGCGCGATCAGGAACAGGCTGTTGTGCAGGACGAAGTCGGCCGGCGGCACCGCGAGCAGCACGCCGGTCATGCCGCCGAGCACAAAGGTCAGCATGAAGGCGATCGTCCACATCATCGGCAGCTCGTAGCGGATACGGCCGCGATACATCGTGAACAGCCAGTTGAACATCTTCGCGCCCGTCGGGATCGAGATGATCATCGTGGTGATGCCGAAGAACGAGTTGACGCTGGCGCCCGAGCCCATCGTGAAGAAGTGGTGCAGCCAGACCAGGTACGACAGGATGGTGATGACCACCGTGGCGTAGACCATCGAGGTGTAGCCGAACAGGCGCTTGCCGGAGAAGGTCGAGGTCACTTCCGAGAAGATGCCGAAGGCGGGGAGAACCAGGATGTAGACCTCGGGATGGCCCCAGATCCAGATCAGGTTCACGTACATCATCGGGCTGCCGCCGAAATCATTCGTGAAGAAGTTGGTGCCGACGTAGCGGTCGAGCGAGAGCAGCGCGAGCACGACGGTCAGGACGGGGAAGGATGCCACGATCAGAACGTTGGTGCAGAGCGCGGTCCAGGTGAACACCGGCATCTTCATCATGCCCATGCCGGGGCACCGTAGCTTGACGATGGTGCAGATCAGGTTGATGCCGGAGAGCGTCGTGCCGACGCCGGCGACCTGCAATCCCCATATGTAATAGTCGACGCCGACATCGGGACTGTAGCCGATGTTCGACAGCGGCGGATAAGCCAGCCAGCCGGTGCGGGCGAACTCGCCGATGAACAGCGAAGCCATCACCAGCACCGCGCCGCCGACCGTCATCCAGAAGCTGAAATTGTTCAGGAACGGGAACGACACGTCGCGCGCGCCGATCTGGAGCGGCACGACATAGTTCATCAGGCCGGTGACCAGTGGCATCGCCACGAAGAAGATCATGATCACGCCGTGGGCGGTGAAGACCTGATCGTAGTGATGGGCGTTGAGGTAGCCCTCGGAGCCGCCAAAGGCGAGTGCCTGCTGCAACCGCATCATGAGCGCGTCGGCGAAGCCGCGCAGCAGCATCACGATGCCGAGGATCATGTACATGATGCCGATGCGCTTGTGGTCGACGCTGGTGAACCATTCGCGCCAGAGATAGCCCCAGAGGCGGAGATAGGTCAGGCCGGCGAGCATGACGAGGCCACCGGTTGCCACCACCGCGAAGGTGCCGACGACGATCGGCTCGTGCAATGGCAACGATTCGATGGTGAGCCGGCCGAAGATGAGCTTGAGAAAATCAGGAGACATGCGGGATCTCTTTAGGAGTCTGACTTCGGACGCTGTCCGAGGAAGAAGGACGAGGACTTCAGCGGCGTGAAGATCGGCCGCTTCAGGCCCGCGCCGAGCAATGGCGAGGTGTCGAGGGGTGCCGTGATGGACGCCGTGGTCTTGCCCTGCGGCGCATCGGGCGTGCAGGTGCCGGCGACGAAGGTCGGCTCCGGCCCGAGCGCGGTGCCGCGGCGGGCGTATTTGTCGTAGGCCAGCGGCAGCGTGTTGTTCAGGCCCTGATGGCCGGCACCGCCCTTGGCGTCGATCGCCATCATCTCGCTCTGACACATCTTGCCGGTCTCGACGCACATGTTGAGGATCAGGCGGTAGAGATCGGAATCGATGGTGCCGTAGCGGCGCACCGGCTCGTTCTGGCTGGGCTTTTCGAGCTGGAGATATTCGGCGCGGCCGAGCGAGCCGCCGGCCGATTTGGCCTGCGCGATCCAGGCGTCAAAGCCCTTGTCGTCGAGGCCCTGGAAGTTGAAGTGCATGCCGGAGAAGCCGGCGCCGCTGTAATTCGCCGAGAACCCCTTGTAGGTGCCGGCGTGATTCACCACCGCGTGGAGCTTCGTCTCCATGCCCGGCATCGCATAGATCTGGCCGGCGAGCGCGGGAATGTAGAACGAGTTCATCACCGAGGACGCGGTGATGCGGAAATTGATCGGACGATCGACCGGCGCGGCGAGGTCATTGACGGTGGCGATGCCGTAGTCCGGATAGATGAAGAGCCACTTCCAGTCGAGCGCGACGACGTCGACCTCGAGCGGAGCCTTGGACTGGTCCACGGCGCGGTCGGCATGGATGCGGCCGAGCGTGCGATAGGGGTCGAGCAGATGCGTGCCCATCCAGGTCAGCGCGCCCAGGCAGATGATGATCAGCAGCGGTGCCGACCAGATCACCAGTTCGAGGCTGGTCGAGTGATCCCATTCCGGTTCGTAGCGGGCCGAGGTGTTGGACTGGCGGTAGCGCCAGGCGAACAGCACCGTCAGCGCCATCACGGGGAGGACGATCAGGAGCATCAGGACGGTGGAGATGATGACGAGGTCGCGCTGCTGCGCTGCGATATCACCGGCGGGCGCCAGCACGACGTAGTTGCAGCCGCTGAGCGCAACTGCCAGGGGTAGCAGCGCCAGGATCTTGAAACGGGACACGGGCCGAGCCTTATGAGAATGAGTTTCCTTTGCGGGGCCAAGGGGTAGCTGCGGCGCAGCAATCCGGACATTGGACAATTTGTCCAATGTTGCAGTGCGGAATGTTGCGCCAGACAAGTCCAGACTGCTTGGCGCCCCGCCGGGCGGTCGGCTTTGGTTTTCAGGACGTTAAGGGCGCACGCATGGCGACGGCACAGACCCCCGCAATGGCGGATATCCACTCGGGCGAGCACGGCCACGACCAAGCCAGCCCCGGCGAGATCGCCATCGGCGTCATCATCGGCCGCACTTCGGAATTCTTCGACTTCTTCGTCTACGCGATCGCCTCGGTGATCGTGTTTCCGCGCCTGGTGTTCCCGTTCACGAGCGAACTGACCGGCACCCTCTATTCCTTCATGATCTTCGCGCTGGCCTTCGTGGCCCGGCCGATCGGCACCGTCATTTTCATGACGGTCGACCGGGAATACGGCAAGACGGCCAAGCTGGTCTCGGCGCTGTTCCTGCTCGGCACCGCCACCGTGGCGCTCGCGTTCCTGCCCGGCTATCACGACATCGGCGTCGCCGCGATCTGGCTGCTGGCGCTGGCGCGTATCGCGCAGGGTCTGGCCTGGGGCGGTGCCTGGGACGGCATGGCCTCGCTGCTGGCGCTGAATGCGCCGCCCTCCAAGCGCGGCTGGTACGCGATGGTGCCGCAGCTCGGCGCTCCGCTCGGGCTGATCGTGGCGAGCGCGCTGTTCGCCTATTTCGCCGGCAACCTCTCGGCCGACGACTTCTTCGACTGGGGCTGGCGCTACCCGTTCTTCGTCGCCTTCGCCATCAACGTGGTCGCGCTGTTCGCGCGCCTGCGCATGGTGACGACGGAAGAATATGCCTCGCTGTTCGAGACCCGTGAATTGCAGCCCTCGCGCATCTCGGAGACCGTTGCGCGCGAAGGCCAGAACATCATGCTCGGCGCCTTCGCACCGCTGGCGAGCTTTGCGCTGTTCCACATGGTTACGGTGTTTCCGCTGTCCTGGGTGTTCCTTTTCACCCGCGAAAGCCCCGTGCGCTTTTTGATCATCGAGATCGTCGCGGCCGTGTTCGGCGTCGGCGCGATCGTGCTGTCCGGCGTCATCGCCGACCGCGTCGGCCGCAAGTCGCTGCTGATGGGATCGGCGATCGCGATCGCGATCTACAGCGGCTTCGCGCCGCAGCTGCTCGATGCGGGCGCGTTCGGCGAAACCATCTACATGGTGATCGGCTTCATCCTGCTCGGTCTGTCGTTCGGCCAGTCCTCGGGCGCGATCGCCTCGAACTTCAAGCAGGCTTACCGCTACACGGCCTCGGCGCTGACCTCGGACATGGCCTGGCTGTTCGGCGCCGGCTTCGCGCCGCTGGTGGCGCTGCTGCTCGCCACCAATCTCGGCGTCATCGCCTCCGGTGCCTATTTGCTGTCAGGCGCGTTCTGGACCCTGCTCGCACTCTGGCTCAGCGGCCAGCGCGAGGCCGGCGATATGGACGCGGGCTCCGGCACTTAAGCACGAGTAGCTGCCACACGACGGGTGTCGTCCCGGCGAACGCCGGGACCCATAACCCCAGGGAGAGGTTGTGGGCCGAGCTGGCAACCACGAGTCTTCGCCAAGCTCTGTCCTGTGGTTATGAGTCCAGGATCTGCGCTTCGCTTGTCCGGGACGACAGCGGAGTTTGTGGCTCAATAATGCGCCTCAATCAGCCACCACCTTCACGCGATCTCGCACCTTCACCTGCGCGTTGCGATCGAGGCCGTTCAACACGCGAAAGCGCTCGGCGGGATGATCGACGCCGGCCATGCGGTGCGAGAGCGATTCCACGGTGTCGCCGGGCTGCACGGTGATCACCTTGATGCGCAGCGGGCGCGCGGCCTGGATCTCTTCAAGTGTCAGGCGGCGGAATGAATTGACGGTCTCGCGGGCGTTGCGCTCGCTCTCGGTCGATTTCTGCCGTGCCGCGAAGATGAAGCGATAGACGTCGCTGCCGAAGCGAAGCGCATAGACCTTGAACGACCATTGGTCGCCCTTGGCGGTGGCGGACGCGGCCGGGAAACCGTTGATCGAGATGTCCTCGGTCGATGCCTTCTCGACGCCCTCCATCCAGCCGGAATTCAGGTAATCGCCGAGCGACTGCTCGGCCGGCACGCGCACGACGTCGAAGCGCATCGCCTGCGAGCCGCCGTCGCGTACGCCGATCACCGCCTGCGCCGTGTTGTCGAGCGTGAAATTGTCCGGCGCCTGGAAGGTGAAGCCGAGCTTCGGATGCAGGAAGCGCCGGCCGCGGACGAAACCTTCGCTGGGGTCCTCGCCATAGACGAGGTTGTCGATCGCGGCGAGGTAGGTCTCGCGATCGCGCTCCGCGCCTTCGGGCGCCGCATATTGCCGTGCGATGGTCTGCGCGTTCTGCACGCGCTCAGGCGTTGCCGGATGCGACGAGGTGAAATCCTGCGCGCGCGGATCGAGCGAGGTCTTGCCGGCCTTCAGCTCGGCATTGCGCTCCATCGCGGAGAGGAAGCGGGCCGCACCATAGGGGTCGAAATGCGCCTTGGCGGAAATGCCGACGCCGATGCCGTCGGCCTCGAACTCCTGATTGCGCGAGAAGCTCGCCATGGTGAGCTTGGTCTTGGCGAGTGCGAGCGCGGTGAGATCGGGATCATTGCTCATGTCGGTGACGACACGGGTGACGATCGCGGCCTGGCGGGCCTGGTCCTCACGCATGGCCGCGTGCTTGGACAGCACATGCGCCATCTCGTGGCTGAGCACGGAGGACAATTCCGACGTGTCGCTCGCCAGCGCAAGCAATCCGCGCGTGACGTAGAGCTGGCCGTTCGGCAGCGCGAACGCGTTCACCGCGCCGGAATTGAGGATGGTGACCCTGTAGCCCTGGTCGGGCCGGTCGGAGGCCGCGACCAGCCGGTCGACGGTCTTGCTGACGAGCGATTCGAGCCGGGGGTCGTCATAGGTGCCGCCATAGCTCGCCAGGATGCGCTCGTGCTCCTTCTCGGTGGCGGGGGTCTGGGCGACGGCCGGCTTGGGTTTCGGCATCGCCACGGTCGGCGGGGCGGCTGCGGTCTGGAACCGGTTCATGTCACCGCAGCCGGCGAGGGCTGTGCCCAGCACAAGGCAAAGCACGGCCGGCGCAGCTCGCAGGCGGCGGCAATCACCTCGTCCGTGCCGTTCTAGCACCCCATTCACGTCGCTTAACCCGTGCCTGGCCGTTAAGGCCGTACCCCAGTAGGCTCGCTTGCGCCCAGCAATTCAATCTGTCCCAAGAGGCGCAATTCGATCCGCGGCCCCGCATTCCCCTCGACCCAGCCCCGGACTCGAATCCGTCGATTTTCCAGAGACTTAAGTGCGATCCCGGCGCCCTCGAAGGTCGCACCTACGCGCTTTGAAATAGTCACGGCAAAGCCGCGTGTCCAGTTCCGTCCGAAGTTGAGGTAGGTCATTGCCCCAGCTTGCCGGACCGACAGGACTTTGCCCTCGACCACCATAAAGCGCCCTATCCCGGCCAAAATATCGTCCGGACTTTCCGCGTTTTTTATGGCCGACGGGTCAGCCCAGTTGCCCTTTTTTTGGCGCCGCGCCTCGGCCTCCGACGCCATCAGCGCCGCCGCGCAGGTCTTGTCCGTGATTTCGGCGGAGGCAATGGCGTCGCCCTGGGCCAGGAGGGCGGCCTGTACCGAGGTGTCGTTCTCGCCGATGAAGATGAATGCGCCCTGGCGGCCGTAACGGTCCGGCGTGTCGTCAGTGCCGCGCAGCAACACGTCGCGGCCGACGAGCAACGATATCAGCGCCTGCTTCGTCGTCGCCGTGGACTCGATTCCAGTCAGTCGGATCTCGCGGCCGTCATCGAGGCGGACGCTGCGTGCATCGACGATTCCTGCGACGCGGCCATCGCCTTGCGTTTCGAATTGGCACGGTGTGGCGAACGCGCTGTGACCCGCGATGAGCAGAAATGCGACGATGAGATGAAGCAGTCGCGTCACGTTGCCCGGAGAGGTTGCGGTTCACGTCAGTCTTAACTCAAGCGTGGCGGGTCGCGAAGAGGCTTCCTCACATTCCGTCATTGCGAACGCAGCGAAGCAATCCAGAATCTTTCCACGGAGGGACTCTGGATTGCTTCGCTGCGCTCGCAATGACGACGCGGAAACATTTCGTCGCACGCCGCCATTCCGCTTTGCGGAAAACATGGCGGCAATCGCATGCCTGCAACGCCGCTCGCGCTTGCTGCGCACTTGCTCATGCGGCATGATTGCGGCAACAGCGATTGCCAAGAGCAATAACCAAGCCGCCATCAGAGACAGGCGATAAAGGGAGGTCTTTTCCAATGAAGCATATTTTGTCGGGCATTTTTGCCGCTGCGTTTGCCCTGACTGCGAGCGCCGCCGCGCAGGCCCAGGACAAACCGCCACTGAAGATCGGCGGCATCCTCGACATGTCGAGCCTGTATGCCGACATCACCGGCCCCGGCAGCGAAATGGCGGCCAAGATGGCCGTCGAGGATTTTGGTGGTGAGGTGCTCGGACGCAAGATCCAGGTGCTGGCGGCCGACCATCAGAACAAGGCCGACCTCTCCGCCAACATCGCCCGCGACATGCTCGACAATCAGGGCGTCGAGATGATCTACGACGTCGCGGCCTCGGCAACCGCACTTGCCGCCGGCGAGATCGCGAAAGCGCGTAACAAGATCATCATGTTCAACGGGCCGGGCTCGATCCGTCTCACCAACGAGGCCTGCGGTCCCTACACCATCCACTACGTGTTCGACACCTACGGCCAGGCCAACGTGACCGGCCTTGCGGCCGTGAAATCGGGTCTCGACAGCTGGTACTTCCTCACGGCCGACTACGCCTTCGGCCAGGATCTGGAAAAGGACACCAGCGCCGTCGTCGCCAAGACCGGCGGCAAGGTGCTCGGCAGCGTGCGCCATCCGCTCAACACCTCGGATTTCTCGTCGTTCCTGCTTCAGGCCCAGGCCTCCAAGGCCAAGGTGATCGGGCTCGCCAATGCCGGCGGCGACACTGTCAACGCCATCAAGCAGGCGGCCGAGTTCGGCATCACCAAGGGCGGCCAGAAGGTCTCGCCGCTGCTCGCCTTCGTCTCCGACATCGATTCGATCGGGCTGGAGACGGCGCAGGGCCTGCTGCTCGCCGAAGCCTTCTACTGGGACCTCAACGACGACACGCGCGCGTTCTCGAAGCGCTTCATGGAGCGCATGAAGCGCGTGCCGACCTCGGCGCAGGCCGGCGTCTATTCCTCCATCACGCACTATCTGAAGGCGGTGAAGGCGGCCGGCACGACCGACGCGGCCACTGTCATCAAGGTGATGAAGGAGACGCCGATCAATGACTTCTTTGCCAAGAACGGCAAGATCCGCGAGGACGGGCGCATGATCCACGACATGTACCTGTTCGAGGTGAAGAAGCCGTCGGAATCCAAGGGCCGCTGGGACGATTACAAGCTGCTCGCCACCGTGGCCGGCAGCGAAGCGTTCCAGCCGCTCGAGCAGTCGCGCTGCCCGCTGGTGAAGAAATAGGTCTCGTCATTGCGAGCGACTTGTCCGCCATAGCTCGAAGAGCGACGGCGGAAGCGAAGCAATCCAGACTGTCTCCACAGAAACATCTCTGGATTGCTTCGTCGCCAGCGCAAAATTGCTTCGCAATTTGTCGCGGGCTCCTCGCAATGACGGGTGTGGCGATTGAACGAGCCAAACAACAACAAGGGAAACGTCCCATGAGCAACGACATGGTCCTGCAAAAGCTCGAAGGCGGGCTGCTCACCATCACGATGAACCGTCCCGAGCGGAAGAACGCGCTCAACCCGGAGATGGTCGCAGGCCTGGTCGAGGCGGCGCGCCGCGCGGCCGACGATCCCGAGGTGCGTGCCGTGCTGCTCAAGGGCGCCGGCGGATCGTTCTGCGTCGGCGGTGACGTCAAGTCGATGGCGGCAGGCCGTGCGCCGCTGCCGTTCGAAGTGAAGATGGCGAACCTGCGTCGCGGCATGGAGGTCTCGCGCATCCTGCACCAGATGCCGAAACCCGTGGTGGCGCAGCTCGATGGCGCGGCGGCCGGGGCCGGCCTCTCGATGGCGCTGTCGTGCGATCTGCGCGTGGCCAGCGAATCCTGCAAGATCACGACGGCCTTCGCCAAGGTCGGTTTCTCCGGCGATTACGGCGGCACCTATTTCCTGACCCAGCTGCTCGGCAGCGCGCGGGCGCGCGAGCTCTATCTGATGTCGCCGGTGCTGACGGCCAAGGAAGCGCATGCGATCGGCATGGTGACGAAGGTGGTTGCCGATGCCGAGATCGAAACCGCAGCTCACGAGCTCGCGCTGTCGCTGGCGCAAGGCCCGTCGATCGCGCTGGGCTTCATCAAACGCAACATCAACAATGCCGAGCATCTGCCGCTGGAGGATTGCTTCGACGGCGAGGCGATCCATCACACCCGCTGCAGCGATACCGAGGACCACAAGGAGGCCGCGAAGGCCTTCGTCGAGAAGCGCAAGCCCGCCTTCAAGGGGGCATGACCATGGCGCCCTACATGCGGCTGCGGCAGATCTGTCTCGTCGCGCCGCAGTTGGCGCCTGCCATCTCCGATATCGCCGGGATCATGGGGCTTTCCGTCTGCTACCAGGACGGCAATGTCGCAAAATACGGACTGGAGAACGCGCTGCTCCCGGTCGATACGATCATGCTGGAGGTCGTCGCGCCGTTCCAGGACGGCACTACGGCCGGCCGCTTCATCGAGAAGACCGGCGGCCGCGGCGGCTACATGGCGATCTTCTGCTGCGACGATCCGGACGAGCGCGGCCGCAACGCCAATGCGATGGGCGTGCGCACGGCGAACGTCATCGACCACGCGCCCTATCATGGCGTGCAGCTTCACCCGCGCGACTGCCGTGCCGCCTTCATCGAGTTCAACCACACCGAAGGCAGCGACGACATTCTGGGTGAATATCCGCCAGCCGGGCCGGATTGGCAAAAGTCCATCCGCAAGGACGTGACGCAGGCGCTGACGGCGGTGGAGATGCAGAGCCCGGATCCGCAGGGGCTGGCGGAGCATTGGGGCAAGATCATCGGGATTGCGCCGAGTGGCGATGCCGAATTGAAGCTGCCGAACGCGACCTTTCGCTTCGTGAAGGGCGCCAGCGAGATCATGAGCGCGCTGGAGTTTCGGGTGGCTGATGTCGCGAGCGTGCTGCATGCCGCCAAGGCGAAGGGGCTCGCGGTCGCGGGGAACGAGTTCCTGCTGAGCGGCGTGACGTTCCGGCTTGTGGCTTGAGCGATTACCAACACACCGGCTGTCGTCCCGGACAAGCGCAGCGCAGATCCGGGACCCATAACCACAGGGAGTAATTTGGCGAAGACTCGGAGTTGTCCGCTCGCGCTACGACTACTCCCTGTGGTTATGGGTCCCCGCTTTCGCGGGGACGACAGGGGAGTTTGTGAAAGCGCTACAGTGATACGGCGAAACGCCGCTGCAATCACCTTCCCTTGAAATTCGCCGCGCGCCGCTCTTCCGTCGCCTTCACGCCTTCCTTGAAATCTTCCGTCGCACGCAGCCGGGTCTGCTCGGCGAGCTCGTGGTTGGTCTGGGCCATCACGCGATCGGCCAATCCGGCGCGCATCGTCGCGCGGGTGGAGAGCAGGCCGAGCGGAGAGCATTCAGCGATCTCGGCGGCGAGCTTCATCGCGCCCGCCTTCACCTGGTCCTGCGGCACCAGCACATTGGCGAGGCCCCACTTCACCGCTTCTTCGCCGGTGACGCGGCGGCTGGTGTAGAACATCAGCTCGGCGTTGTTCTTGCCGATCAGCTCGGGCAGCGTCACGGTCAGGCCGAAGCCGGGATGGAAGCCGAGCTTGGTGAAGTTGGCGGCGAAGCGCGCTTCGGGGCAGGTGACGCGGAAATCGGCGGATACCGCGAGGCCCAGGCCGCCGCCGATGGCCGCGCCCTGCACGGCGGCGACGATCGGCTTCTTGGCGCGGAAGATGCGCACGGCCTGGATGTAGAGATGGTTGATCGCGCCGAGGCTGTCGGCGGGGTCACCCTTCTTCTCGGCTTCGCGCGCTTCCTGCGCCTGCCGCGCCGGATCGCCAAAGTTCGCGCCCGCGCAGAACGCCTTGCCCTGCGCCGAGAGAACGGAGGCGCGGATTTCGATATCGCGGTCGAACTCGTCGAGCGCATCCGCGATCTGGTTGATCAGCGAGATGTCGAAGAAGTTCAGCGGCGGGCGGCGGATCTCGATGGTGCCGACGTGTCCGACTTTCTCGACGCCGATGTCTGTGTAGGTGCTCATGATGTCCTCGAAATGTTAATGGAGGCCGGTCCGCGCGACTAGCGCAAACCAAGTCCGCGCGCGATGATGCCGCGCAGCACCTCGGTGGTGCCGCCCTGGATGGTGAGTTTCGGTGCGGTCTTGATGGCGAAGTCGAGCTGCCGCTCCAGCGTCTCGCGGTTGGTCGCGGTCTCCTCGACGAAGGCGGCGAGATCGCGCACGCGGTGCGGAAGCTGCTGCTCCCAGACCGTGCCGATGTCCTTGACGATGGACGCCTCCACCACGGGCTCCTTGCCGGCCTGCAGCATGCCGGCAACCGAGACCGACATGCGCCGCATGGTGTGGAGCTGCGCAACCAGCCGGCCGATGCCTTCGGCACTGCGCGTGTCCGGGTTCGGACCGACCGCGCGGACCAGCTCGGTCAGCACGTAATAGGTTTCGAGGAAGCGCTCGGGGCCGGAGCGCTCATAGGCGAGCTCGGATGTGGCCTGCTTCCACGCGCCGTCGACTTCGCCGAGCACGTGATCCTCGGGGACGAAGAAGTCGGTGAAGACGACCTCGTTGAACTCGTACTGGCCGGTGATCTGGCCGATCGGATTCACCTGGATGCCCGGCTGCTTCATCTTGACCAGAAACTGCGTCAGGCCGTGCCGGCGGTTTTCCTTGGTCGGCTGCGAGGTCCGGAAGATCGCGATCATGTAGTCGGCGATATGCGCTGACGACGTCCAGATTTTTGTGCCGTTGATGAGATAGCCGCCGTCGGTCTTGGTCGCGCGCGTCTTGGCCGCGAAGAGGTCTGAGCCCGAATTCGGCTCGCTCATGCCGATCGCGAAGCAGATCTCGCCACGGCAGATCCGCGGCAGGATGTCCATCTTGATATGCTCGGGCGCGTATTTGATCAGCACCGGCCCGCTCTGGCGGTCGGCGACGAAGAAGCGCCGCGTCGGCGCATTGGCGACGCGCATCTCTTCGGTCACGACGTAGCGCTCGAGGAAGGAGCGTTCCTGGCCGCCATATTTCTTCGGCCAAGTCATGCCGAGCCAGCCCTTGGCACCGACCCGGCGGGAGAATTCCGGCGCGTCGGTGTCTTCGCGGTTGGGCTTGTGCGGATCGAAGGTGCCGGCGGCGATCTCTTCGGCGAGGAACGCGCGCACTTCCTTGCGCAATTGTTCGCACTTCTCGGGCAGGCGGATCGGATCGAAACGGAGGGCAGCGGTCATGTGTTTCGTCTCCCGGTCAGCGCGAAGCCACGAGCGGCCACAATTCGTCGGCGCCGCGGTTGGCGACCAACTTGCCGAGCTCGACGGCCCAGTGGCTTTCCGATCCGAAATCGTCGCGCCACGCCAATGCGCGCAGCGAGTAGCGATGCAGGATGTGCTCGTTGGTGAATCCGATCGCACCATGCACCTGATGCGCGATCGCGCCGCCTTTCTCCGCGGCTTCGGCGCAGCGGATCTTTGCCGAGGCGGCTTCGAGATAGACTTCGTCGTCGAACGATGTTGCATTCGCGATGGCATCGGCGGCGGATGTCGCCGCCGCAAGCGCCGCGGCGGATTCGCCGGCGAGGCGGGCGAGATTGTGCTGCACCGCCTGGAATTTCGAGATCTTCTTCTCGAAGGCGACGCGCTCGTTGGAATAGCGCACGGAGATGTCGAGCATCGCTTCCAGCGCGCCCGCGATCTGAAGGCTGCGCGCGACGCCGCCCATCAACATCATCGTGGTCTGGTCAAAGCCATCAGGCGCGCCTTTGATGGTGACGGGCTGGACCTTGTCGAGCGTCACGATATCGCTGTGGTCGTAGCCGACATTGAGGCCGGATTCGATCCGGCCTTTCGCGGCATCGACCAGCGCGATGGAAACGCCGTTCTTGCCATGCGCGAGCACCGCAAAGTGCTTGGCCGCTTTCGCAAAGGGCACGCCGCGCGCGCGGCCGGAAAGGGCGCCGTCGGCATCGAGCGTGATGCGGTCCCTCGGGCTCGCCGGTAGCACCGTCATCTCACCTTCGGGTGAAGCGATTTTCGCCTGCGCCAGCAGCCAGCCTGCCAGCATGGTCTCGGCCAGGGGAACCGCGACGGCGAAACGCCCGGCGGCGTTGAGCAGCGCAAAGCCGTCGGCGAGGCTCGCGCCGGAGCCGCCGAGATCATCGGGCACCCAGGCGAGCGGCAAGCCGGCTTCGCTCAGCGCCTGCCACAGCGGCGCTCGCCACGAATCCTTCTTGTCGTTGTTGACGGTTTGCGGATCGGCGAGATCGGCGAAGATCTTCTCCGCGGTCTCGACGACGATATTGTCACTCTCCGCCACAGCGTTCCCCGTGTTTTGCCATTGGCGCGTCCTGCCCGGTCGGTGGCGCGCGGTCTCTTCTTGCGCCCGATGATCCGAAAAAGCCATGGCCCTGACAAGCGTTGATCGCAGGCCCATCTGCGGCTCCGGCATGGGCAAGAACCCTGGGGCGAGGAGCGGTCTGGACTAATTCCGCTTAGCGGAGTTTGCTCGATTTGCAGGGCGCGGCAAACTCGCTAAACAGGGCCAGCTCTAGAAGCTCGCAGTCAATCAAGGGGAAGGAAATCCGGATGGCCAAGGACAGTTTGTGCGCAATCGTGACGGGGTCCGCATCCGGACTTGGTGCGGCGACCGCTGAAATTCTCGCAGCGAGCGGGGCGCGGCTCGTCATCAACTATTCGTCGAGCAAGACCGAAGCCGAGGCCACGGCAGAACTCTGCCGCAAGGCCGGTGCCGCCGAAGTGCTGGTCGCGCAGGGCGACGTGTCGAAGGATGAGGATTGCCGCAGAATCGTTGCGGCCGCCAGCGGCTGGGGCCGGCTCGACATCCTCGTCAACAATGCCGGCACTACCAAGCATGTTGCCCATGCCGATCTCGACGGATTGTCGGCGGAAGATTTCCAGCGCCTCTACGGCGTCAATACCATCGGCCCGTTCCAGATGGTGCGCGCGGCGCGCAGCCTGCTCGAAGCCGGTGCGAAGGCCTCGGAGCGGCCGTCCGCGGTGGTCAACGTGTCCTCGGTCGCCGGCATCAGCGGCGTCGGCTCGTCGATCGCCTATGCCGCGAGCAAGGGCGCGCTCAACACCATGACGTTGTCGCTGTCGCGCGCGCTGGCGCCGCTGATCCGCGTCAACACGGTGTGCCCCGGCTATATCGACACGCCCTGGTTCACCAAGGGCCGTGGCGAGGCCGGCGCCAAGCAGGTCCGCGACAGCGTGGTGGCGAAGGTGCCGCTGAAGGTCGCCTCATCCGCCGAGGACATCGCACAGCTGGTCTGCTTCCTGGCGATGCCAGCCTCCAGCAACATGACCGGCGAGGTCGTGCGCATGGACGCGGGGATGCATTTGATTACGTGAGTGATGGCGCGCTCCGCGCGTCACACGAGATGTCGTCCCCGCGCAGGCGGGGACCCATAGCCACAGGGAGAAGTTTGACGGCAGACTGGTCACTCCGAGTCTTCACCAAACTTCTCCCTGTGGTTATGGGTCCCGGGTTCGCGCTACGCGCGCCCCGGGACGATAGCGAGTTTGTATCACCCCTTGATCACGCCACTCGCGACCAGGCGGTGCCAGATGAACAGCACCACCACTGCGCCGATCGTGGCCATGATGAAGCCGGCGCCTTGATCGGCACTGTAGTGTCCGATCGCCTGCCCGACGAACGTCGCCAGAAACGCACCCGCAATACCGAGGATGGTGGTGAGGATGAAGCCGCTCGGGTTGTTCGGTCCCGGCGCCAGCCAGCGCGCGATGAGGCCGGCGACGAAACCGACGACGATGATCCACAACAGGCCGCCCATGCTCATGACGATGCTCCCCTCGCTTTGACTAAAATCAGATTCGACCCGAGAGCTCGTTCTCGGTCGGCAGCCGCCCGTCCGGCGTCAGATGGTCGACCACCTGCGGCAGGTATTGGCTGAGGCCGGAAAGCAGGTCCTCGCGCGACAGGCCGCTCTGGGCGGTCAGGCTCTCGATCTGGTCGGCGCCGAGGGCGCTCGCGAGATCGCCGGGCGCAATCGCCTTGTTCTCACCTTTGCCGACCCAGGTCTTCGCGGCATCGCCGTGGCCACCCTGCTGGAGCTGGTTGAGGAGGTCGCCGAGTCCGCCGCTGAGCACGCTGCCGGCCGCACCGCCGGCGAGCAGGCCGCCGAGGCCGCCCTTGAGGAGGTCACCGAGGCCGCCGCCGCCAGCGAGCGCGCCTCCGAGACCGCCGCCCGCACCCGCATTCACCGGCGGGGGCAGGTGCGTCGGCGTCGGGGATTGCTGCGGCGCTGCGCCGGACTGGCCCGCGGTCAAATGCTTGAATGCCTTCCACCCGAGCAGGGCGATGATCGCCATCGTCATCGGCGACATGCCGCCGGAGGATTGCTCGGAGCTGGGCGTGCTCTGGCCGCGCGGGCCGTTCTGCATGCCGTTGAGGACGTCGAGTAGACCCATGGTGCTCTCCTTTGGCGTGCTCGTCGGCGATCGCTCGCCGCTGACTGCCCCCAGGGCGAAAACATATGGGGCTCTCATGACGGTTACAAGGCGATTGCGCCGCAACCGTTCCATGGGCAGCCGGCGTTGCCTCTGCTATCGAAGGCGGGTCGTTAAGGGGAGCGAGGTCTCGTGGTTACGGATCGATCGATCGTGGTGGCCGGTGCGGGCGCCATCGGCTGTTTCGTCGGAGGCCGGCTGGCGGCCTCAGGCCGCCGCGTCGCGCTCTTGGTGCGGCCGCGGGTGAAGACCGAGATCGAGCGGTTCGGCCTGCGGCTGACCGATTTCGACGGCTCCGAGAACAAGCTCGACCCAGGCCAGCTCGCGCTGTCGGAGGACCCCGCGATCTTCCACAGCGCGGGAATCGTGCTGGTGACGGTGAAGAGCGCCGACACCGCCGATGTCGCGGACCAGATCGCCCAGCATGCGCCTGAGGATGCCGTGATCGTTTCGCTTCAGAACGGCGTCGGCAATGTCGCCGTCTTGCGCGAGCGCCTCGACGGCCGCCGCGTGCTCGCCGGCATGGTGCCGTTCAACGTGATCGCGATGGGCGAGGGACGTTTTCATCGCTCGACCTCCGGCGACATTCATATTGGCGAAGACGCGGAAAATACGGCCGCGGCGCTGTCGGTGTCCGGCCTCGCCATGCGCGCAAGCCGGGACATCACCGGCGTGCAATGGGGCAAGCTGATCATCAATCTGAACAACGCGCTCAGCGCGCTTTCCGACATGCCGCTCGCAGCCCAACTGGCAAACCGCGACTGGCGAAGATTGTTCGCGGACCAGATGGCCGAGGGGCTGGCAGCGCTGAAGGCCGCCGGCATTGCGCCGGTCTCGTCAACGCCGATCCCGGCGAATTGGACGCCGACAATGCTGAGGCTGCCCGATGCAATCTTCAAGGCGATCCTGGGACGCGCGATGAAGATCGATCCCGAGGCGCGCTCCTCGATGTGGCAGGATCTGAAGCAGGGCCGCAAGACCGAGATCGACTATCTGCAAGGCGCGGTCATTGCGCTTGCCGAGCAGAACAATGTCGCCGTGCCGCTGATGCGCCGCATTGTTGCGCTGATCAAGGAGGCAGAAGTCGCGGGCAAGGGCCCGCCGGGGCTGACACCGCAGCAGATCCGCGGGGTCGCTTGAGTGCGATGGAGGATGCGATGAGGCGTTGTTGGACGACCGCTCTCGCGCTGGCCGCGCTCTGCGTCGCATCGACGCTCGCTCACGCCCGGCCGCCGACGGTGATGAACTCTCCCGGCTATGACGCGCGATTGCAGGAGAGCCGAAAGGCGTTGGGCGGGCCGCCGGCGACAACGGCGCCGGAGAGTGTGCCGGTGGCCAAATCGAAGCGCAGCAAGAAGAAGCAGCCGAATTGAAGCCACACCCTTGGCTGTCGTAGGGTGGGCAAAGCGAAGCGTGCCCACCACATCGATCACGTGGGCACGGCGCTAACGCGCCTTTGCCCACCCTACAAGACTGTGGCTGTGGCTAGCCCTTCTTCGCCGGCTTGCTCGGCGTCGGGTTGAACAGCTTTTTCAGGTCGTTCAGGCTTTCCGACAGCCGGGGCCATTCGCAGGAGAATGAGCCCTTGGCGCAGGACGCACCCTTCGGCCGCTGACCTACGGTCTGCAGCACCTTCGGCCGCTCCACCGGGACGGGGACGCGTGCGACGACCTCGGTGCGGAGTGCGACCTGCTGAAGCTGCTGCGCTTGCTGTTCCTGCTGCTCGCGCTGCTGACGCATCGCGGCCTGGGCCACTTCATTGCTGCGGCGCTGACTGGCGAGATAGGCGGTGTAGGACTCGTCGATCTTCTTCTGCTCCTCCGGCGTCGGATTGGGGCCGGCGATGTCGAAGGTGCGGTCCTGGAGGAAATCGTAATAGGAGTAGCCGCCGCCGGTCTTGCGGCGGCCGGCGAACTTGGAATTGCAGCTGGCAAGCGCGGATGTCTTCTCGGTCTTGGTTGCGGCCTTTTCGGCGGCATCCGCGCATTCCTCGAAGTCGACGGGCGCGCGCTTCCACCATTGTGCCTGGGCATGCGACGGCGTCAGCAGAAAAAATCCTGCTGCGGCAACGAGAAGCGCCGCACGACGCGATGCAACCACGGACGACATTTTACGAGAGCATTCCCTAGAAAACTCAACCCGAACTGAGTCGAGCCGGATTTTTGCCCCTTTATCGCCGGCTTGTCACCCGTGGAACCCGGGAATTCCATGGCTGCAATGCTGACATTTTTTGCTTGACGTGGCCCCGGAGTCACAGCCGCGCGGCCCGCGATGCGCTTAGACTCTTGTCGATTTGAATTCGAAGGGGACTATCCGTCATGAGAGCGTTGGCCCGTCTCGCCGCAATCGCGGTGGCGCTCCTTTCCAGCCACGCGTTCGCCGCCGACGAGAATGCGCCCAATCGCAAGCCGGTGAGGGCGATTGCCGATGCGCGGCTGTCGGTCGGCGGTCAGGGCATGCTCCCGCTCTATCTCTCCAGCGACTGGTCGATGCCGCTGCCGGGGGTCTCACGGGCGATCATCGTGCTGCACGGACGCCTGCGCAATGCCGACGAGTATTACATGTCGGCTCATACCGCGCAGGGTGCCGCGGGCGACTTCGGCAAGAGTGCGTTGATGATCGTGCCGCAGTTCCTGGCGGAGGTCGACATCGACGCGTACAAGCTGCCGGCGGACACGCTGCGCTGGTCGCTGGAGGGATGGGAGGGCGGCGACGCGGCGCTGGCGCCCAATCCGGTGTCGTCGTTCGAGGCGCTCGATGCGATCCTGGCAAAGCTCGCGGACCGGCGCGTCTTCCCGAACCTGAAGCAGGTCGTCGTCGCCGGCCATTCCGGCGGCGGCCAGGTGGTGCAGCGCTACGCCATTGCCGGCAAAGGCGAGGCGGCGCTGTCGCGCCAGCACATCGACATCCGCTACGTCGTCGCCAATCCCTCCTCCTACGCCTATTTCGGCGACCAGCGGCCCGTGCCCAAGATCGCCGCGTCCTGTCCGGGCTTCAACAATTGGAAATACGGCATGGACGGGCGACCGCCCTATCTTGCGAACGTCACGCCGGCGGCGCTGGAGCAGCGCTATGTCGAGCGCGAGGTGATCTATCTGCTCGGCACGCTCGACACCAATCCCAAGCATTCCGCGCTGGACAAGAGCTGCATGGCCGAGGCGCAAGGCCCTTTTCGCTACGCCCGCGGCCATGCCTATGCGGACGCAATGGCCAAGCGCGACCGCGGCACGCCCAATCACCGCGTGTGGGACGTCGCCGGCGTCGGCCACGACGGCGACAAGATGCTGACCTCGAAATGCGGGCTCGCGGCGCTGTTCGATATTCCGGGCTGTGAGGCCGAGCGCTGATGCCTTGAAGCATCGGCTCCGGCTGTTACACTTCACTCTGCGATGGGCCTCATCCTGAGGCGGCGCCAAGAAGACGAAGTGGAAACGCCTGATGCTGCTGCCCCTGTCCGACGTGCCGCGCTGGTACGCTCAACGCAAACCGCAAGGCACGATCGCCGTCCGTCACGGGCAGGACACGCTGACATGGGACGAACTCGAGCGCGGCGCCAACCGGCGCGCGCGAGCGTTCATGGCCAAGGGCGTGAAGCCCGGCGATTTTGTCGCAATCGGTCTCCCCAACGGCAATGCGTTCTTCGAGACCTCGTTTGCGGTCTGGAAGTGCGGAGCGACGCCGACTTCGCTGTCGTGGCGGCTGCCGCGCGGCGAGGCCGCGGCGGTGCTCGACATTTTGAAGCCGGCGCTGGTGGTTGGCGGCGAGGCTGACTGGAATGCCCCGAACCGTCTGCCTGCTGATTTCGCGCCGGAAGGCTTTTCGGACGAGCCGCTCGATCCGCCGGTGGCCCGTTACTGGAAGGCCATGACCTCAGGCGGCTCGACCGGCCGCCCGAAGGTGATCCTCGATCATCAGCCGGCGGTGTTCGACACCGTCGCCGCGCCGCCGCTCAATATTCCCTTCGGCGTCTCGCTGCTCAATCCCGGTCCGCTCTACCACAATGCGCCGTTCATCGTGTCGCATTACGCGCTGTTCACCGGCGGCCAGCTCACGGGGCTCGTCAAGTTCGACGCCGAGGAGACGTTGCGCCAGATCGCGCAAGAACGCGTGCAGTGGATCAACTTCGTGCCGACCATGATGCACCGGATCTGGGCGCTGCCCGAGAAGGTGCGCAACGCCTACGATTTGTCGAGCCTGCAGACCGTCTTCCACATGGCCGCGCCCATGCCGCCCTGGCTGAAGGAAAACTGGATCGCCTGGCTCGGACCTGAGCGCGTCTGGGAGCTCTATGGCGGCACCGAGCGCCAGGGCTCCTGCATCATCTCCGGCACGGAGTGGCTGACGCACAAGGGCTCGGTCGGCAAGATCGGCGAGATGGCGAAGCTGCGTGTCGTCGGCGAGGACGGCAACGACGTCGCGCCGGGCGAGACCGGCGAGATTTACTTCCTCAACAATGACGGCAAGGACGCCACCTATCATTATCTCGGCGCCGAGCCGAAGCGCCGCACGGACGGCTGGGAATCGCTCGGCGACATCGGCCGGCTCGATGCGGAAGGCTATCTCTATCTCGGCGACCGCCTCGCCGATATGGTGCTGCGCGGCGGCGCCAACATCTATCCGGCCGAGATCGAGGCGGCGGTCTCGGAGGCCCCCGGCGTGCGCTCCTGCGTGGTCGTGGGATTGCCGGATCCGGAATTGGGCCAGCGCGTGCACGCGATCATCGAGCCGGAGCCGGATGCGGACGGCCAGGCGATCGCGGACGGCATGGCAGACTTCCTGAAGGACAGGCTCAGCCGCTACAAGCATCCCGAGAGCTTTGAGATGGTCAGCGCTCCGCCGCGTGATGATTCAGGCAAGGTTCGCAGAACACTGTTGCGCGACGAACGTGCGTCGTGGATGAAGGAAGGGCGCGCCTTCCGGATCATGCCGGCGAAGACGCGGGCGCACGCCGAATAAGAAAATTCACGAAAGGACTTTCTGACATGACGATCACCATCGCAGCAAACAGCGTGCCCAAACCGTCCCGCGAGATCATCGAGGGCTTTCGCGGGGCGCCGACCTCGGTCATCTCGGACAATCTCGCCCGGCTGCCGGGCGCGGTGGGGCTGAAGCCCTATCATCGCGGGGCTAAGCTGGTCGGGACGGCCTTCACGGTGCGCACCCGTCCCGGCGACAATCTCGCCATTCACCGCGCGCTCGAGCTGGTCGGTCCGGGTGACGTCATCGTGGTCGACGGCGGCGGCGACGAGACGCGCGCGCTGGTCGGCGAGATCATGAAGAACATCGCGCAATGGCGCAAAGCCGAAGGCTATGTGATCGACGGCGCGATCCGCGATGTGGCATCGTTCGCGGCCGACGACTTTCCCTGCTACGCCCGCGCGGTGATCCATCGCGGCCCCTACAAGAACGGTCCCGGCGAGATCAACGTACCCGTGTCGATCGGCGGCAGCGTGATCTCGCCCGGCGACATCGTGGTCGGCGACGAGGACGGCGTGGTGTCGTTTCCGGCCGCAGGCGCAGCGGCGCTGCTGGAAGCCGTGCGCGCCCAGGTCGCACGCGAGGAGGAGACCATGAAGGCGATCCGCGAGGGCCGCTACCAGGGCTCCTACGGCAAATCCTGATCAAGCAAGAACGAAGGGGAGAATGGCGTGAGCCAGAAAGACGAATTTCACAATATCGATAATCCCGACGATGGGCTGTTTCGTGAGCTCGCGGCGGGGGTGACCACGCGCATCTTCTCCGGCGAGCAGGCGATGCTGTCGGTGGTGACGCTGGCGCCGCATGCGCAGGGCACGCTGCACCATCATCCCGAGGAGCAATGGGGCGTGCTGCTCGACGGCTCCGCCATCCGCGTCCAGGGCGATGAGGAGATACCCGTGAAGAAGGGTGATTTCTGGCGCACGCCGGGCCACGTGCCGCACACCATGCGCGCCGGCCCGGATGGCGCCCGCGTGCTGGACATCTTCAGTCCGCCACGGCCAGAATATAAAAAAGCCGGGTCGGGTTTCGGAACGACTTAAGCGCCAAAGAGCAAAAGCCAGGCGCAAAAGCAAAAGGGAGAAAACGATGACGATCACAAGACGGGCGCTGCTGGCCGCGCCCGCCATCCTCGCGATGGCACCGGCAAGTGCCCAGGCCTCGAAGATCACGTTGGTCGTGCCGTTTCCACCGGGCGGCTCGACCGATGCGATGGCGCGGCTGCTGCAGGCGAATTTGCAAACCAAGCTCAACCGCATCGTCGTGGTCGAGAACAAATCGGGCGCCGCCGGCGCGCTCGGCGCGGCGCAGGTCGCCAAGAGCCCGGCGGACGGCTCCACATTCCTGGTCACCTTCGATTCTCACGCGGTGATCCCGTCGATCCTCGACAAGCCGCCGCTCGACGTCGAACGCGAGCTGATGCCGGTATTGCTGGTCGGTACTGCGCCTTACGTGATCGCGGCCGGCGCCGGCCGTCCCTACAAGAGCTTTGCCGACGTGGTCGCCGCCTGCAAGGCGACGCCGGGCGCGGTGAAATATGCCTCCGTCGGCATCGGCACGCTCGGCCATCTCGCCATGACCGTGCTCGGCAACAAGGCCGGCGTCGAGATCATGCACGTGCCCTATCGCGGCGGCGGCCCGGCCATGAACGACGTGCTCGGCGGCCATGTCGATCTCATCGCGGGATCGGCGGCGCTGGTCGCAGCGCAGCTCGGCACCAACATGCTGCGACCGATCCTGCAACTCGGCCGCGAGCGGCTGCCCGGCCTGCCGGATACGCCGACCGCGATCGAGGCGGGCTTTCCGGATTTCGAGACGCTGGCCTGGTGGGGCATCTTCGCGCCCACGGGCACGCCGCCGGACATCGTCGCGGGTCTCGCGGCGGCGTCGAAGGAGATCCTGAGCGAGCCCGCGACCGCCGCCCAGCTCAAGGAGACCCAGCAGATGACGCTGCTGCTCCAGGAGGGCCCCGCCTTCAAGACCTTCTTCGACAAGCAGGTCGCCTATTGGGGCAAGGTGGTGAAGGACAACAATATCAGGGCGTGACGGAGCCGTAGGCCGACTGCCGAACGCGACAAGGACGCGTTTCAAGAGAGGAAGCTGCTGGAATCCGTCCAGCTGCTTCCTGCTCTTTCGCTGTCCGACAATGGTATCGTCACATCGACATTGAAAGACATGTACGAATCCGCGAGCCAGCCCGGCTTTTCGCGCAGGGTTGACGAGCCGGATTCAGTCTTCGGCCGAGACTCCTCGATCGGAGGCAGCATTTGTCGCCATAATTGCATGGTCATGATGCAGTGGCTGGCGATCCGAACGAATGGCCGCGCGCGGACAGACGTTCTGAGCGCCGGGCTTCACCGTGCGAGAGAACACGCGCGGACGAGCAAGCGGTTTGGCTTGCTCGCGGCTTAAGCTAGTATGACGATTGCGAATTGCTGAAAATTGGCAGGGATCGACAATGAATCTCGTCGCCCTTGATCTGCATTCCCACGCTGGCCAGCAACTGCTGGACAGCATCGCCGGCCGCGCATCGGCCGAGCTCATGGCGCTCGCAGGGCGTCTGGGCCGCGTGTTCTCGATCGCATCTCCCTTTGCTCCGGGCCTTCACTGCATTGGCGGCGAGGTGGGCATCCCGGCCGGTTCGGCCGCGGCGACTGCCGAGGTGACGCGGTTAAGCGTCACAGGAAATGGCGAGACCCAGGCGACGGCGCTGGTCTCATGTCTGGGGGAGGCGGCTGAATATCTCTCCCAATTCGAACGGCCGGGCGACGTTGCAGCGACGGTCGCGGCGAGCGATCGAACGGGCTTCGTCTCCGAAGGCTGGGTTGGCCAGGCTGTGTCGGGTGCGGACCGAGCCATCGACTGCGTCAACGCGATTGATGCGACGACTGGAGAAATCGCACTGTTGCCGGCCGATCTCTGCCTGCGGCGGCCGCAACAGCGAGGCGCGATCGAGCCGGTCAGCGCATTGTCTTCGGGGGCAGCTGCGGGACCGAGCTTCGAAGCCGCCGCGCTTCGTGCGGTTCTGGAGCTCTGTGAGCGTGACGCAGCCGCGATGTGGTGGCTGGGCGGCCGTCACCCGAAGCGCTTCGCGACGGAGCATCCCGTGACCCGGGCCGGAGCTGAACTGATCGCGCAGTTGCGGCAGGGAGAGACGGCGCGACAGACCATGTTGTTCGACATTACGACCGAGTGTGACGTTCCGGCTGTCGCGGCGGTGTCGCTGGGGCGGGACGGCCGGGGCATGGCGTGCGGGCTGTCGTCGCGCCTCACCGCGAGCGATGCGGCAAGGGCCGCTGTCCTGGAGATGTGCCAGATGGAAATGGCCGCTCCCGTCGCAGAGGCCAAGCGCGCCGAGCGTGGCGATGCCGCGCTCAACGCGGCAGATCGTCGCCATCTGCTTCGCGCGGGCTTCGCGGCCGCCGATTGCGCGCTGCTTCAGCCGGGGGCTGTTTCCTCAATCGCGCCGGGCCTGCCGATCTCCGGACTGAAAGGATTGACGGGCCATTTGCAGAGCCGCGGTATTCGGCTCTTTCTGGTTGACCACACGCGGCCCGACATCGGGGTCGCCGTCGCAAGGGCTGTTTCGCCCGACCTGCAACCTTTTTCAGCGGCTGTTTCGACAAGGCGCTTTTCTCAGGCGCGCAGTCATGGCGAGAGCCGGGATTTTGCCGGGCAGGATATCCCACTGCTCTAGGAGCGAAGATATCGCTGGACGCTCTTCGGTTGTGTTTCGTAGACTTGGGTAAGCGTGGTTGACCATGACTCCGGCAATTGGTGGAGCGTCAGAGGTGGCAACGGGCATTCAGGAAGCGCTGGCGAGCGGGCAACTGGCCCTCCGCCTTCTCGGCGATTTCACAGCGAAACTCGACGAGCGCGAGATTTCGCTTGCGACGCGCAAAGCCAAGGCACTCACAGCCTATCTCGCTCTGTCGGACAACACGCAGGACACGCGCGAACGTCTGGTCGGACTTTTGTGGAGCGAGAGCGATGAAGACCATGCGCGGGCTTCATTGCGGCAGGTCGTGCATGATCTCAGGCTTGCCTTCGACGGCGTAGGCTTCGGCGGATTTCGGGCCGACAAGCAAACCCTGGCACTCTCCCGCGACCGGCGCTGCTGTGACGTCGACGAGGTGCTCGCCGCCGTCGCGCAAGGGAAGGTGCACCCGCGATTGCTCGATACGCAGCGGATCACCGAGACCCTGCTCTCCGGTCTCGACAACCTCGATCCGGCCTTCCAGGTCTGGCTGCTGACCAAGCGTCAGCTGTTCCACGACCGATTGACTCTCGCGCTCGAGCGCCTGTTGCCTCCTGGCGGAGACACTCACGAAGCAAGCGATGCCGCTCAAGCTCTGCTCAATCTCGATCCAACGCACGAAATCGCCTGCCAGCACCTCATTCGGGTGCGCGCGGCACGGGGCGATGTCGGCGGAGCGTTGAAGATCTACAAATCCCTCTGGGACCTCCTGGATGCCGACTACGACATCGAGCCATCCAAGGAGACCCAGGAGCTGATCGTTCGCATCAAGCAGATGTCGGGTCCAATCGAGCAGCAGCCGTCTCCGGCGATTGCACAGACCCTGCACGGAGTATCGCAAATGCTGGCCCCGGCTCCGAAGCGACTGCTCATCTCCGTCTGCACGTTCCAGGCGAGCGGCGTGCCGGAAGGCATGCGCCACCTCGTTGATGGATTTCGTCACGAATTCGTCGCCTGCCTTGCGCGCTTTCGCGAATGGTCGGTGCGGACCTTGCCACCCATTTGGGAATCCGAGCCCAGAACCTGGTCTTCGCCGCCGGAATATATCGTCGAGGGCAGTACCTACGAGTTGAACGGCACGGTTCGGCTCGTCATCACGCTGCGCGATGCGGCCAACTCCGTCTGCATCTGGAGCGCGCGCCATTCGATCACGCTGACCGCGTGGTTCGAGACGCAGGAGCGCATCGTCCGCCAGATCGCCATGGCGTTGAACATCCACGTCTCGGCCGAGCGGCTGCGCCGTCTCGCGGCCGGAGGCGAGATCAACCTCGAGATCCACGATCGATGGTTGCGCGGGCAGTCGCTGCTGCTGCACATGGCCTCCAGGGACTGGCCGGCGGCCTCCTCGTTGATCGAGAGCCTGCTCGCCGACGCGCCCGATTTTTCTCCTGCGTTGAGCGGCCTGGTTCAACACCGCAACATCGCGCATATCGCGCTTCCCGGCCGGTTTCGGGATGCATCCAAGCATCCGGAGACACTGCGGATCGCGCAGCGTGCGATCCAGCTCGATCCCCTCGATTCGCGCGCGCAGCTGGCGCTCGCGTGGACCTACCAGTTGCTGGGTCGCATCGATGAATCGTCGTTGCATGCGGTGCTTGCGGTCGATCTGAACGAAAACGATCCCTGGACCTTGATGGCATCGGGCCAGATCTGTGCCTATTGCGGCGAATACGAGCGTGCAGCCAGCCTCTCGGCCACATCGCTGCGGATCACGCCGGTCCCCACGGCACCGCAGATCGCCTATTCCGGCGCAATCAAGTTCCTGTGCTCGGACTATGCGGGATGTTGCGAGGCCGCCCGCGAGGATCTCGGAATGTCTCCGGCCTTCTTCATATGGGACTGCGCGGCCAAGGCACATCTCGGTCGCCTCGGCGAGGCGAAGGCGGACTTCGACAGGGCGGTGGAGAGGATCGCCGCAGAAGACTGGCACGGCCAGCAGGCACCGACGCGTGAGAATATCACGCGTTGGCTGTTGCACGTCTTTCCGATCGCGATCCGGACGGATTGGGAGCGCCTGGCCAGCGGTCTTGCCGCAGCCGGCGCTCCTGTCGAGGGGATCGAGTTCGGCCTCTTGTGAAGGCCGATCCCGCTTCAGCCGCAGGTGTTGATCGTGTACTCGCCGACCCGCTCGGCGTGGAGTATCGCCTTCTGGCTCTGGCTGCTCGTTTTTGAAGGGAGTGCCGCCGTCCCATGGATGCGTTCGTAGAAATCCGCCAGGAAGGGATAGGGCAATGAAGAACTCCGCAGCCGGTCTTCGGACTCCAGGATCTTCTCGTTCTGCGGAAGCTTCACGTATGCCGTGCCGGGCGGAACGTCGTACATCGCGAACAGCAGGTCTTCGTCGCCCGTGACATCGGGATTTTTGACGCCGTCGTCGAAGAACAGCGCAACGCCGGCAAGCCGGGCCTGGTCCACGAAAATGCGGAAAGTCGTCGGCTTGGGAAACTCGGGGGTGAGCTCGACTTCCGTGGGATACGGACGATCCTCCGTAATGACATGCCGAACATAGTTCTTGCCGGTGGCCCAGGTCTTGACCAGTTTCCCCCACCTCTCGTGATTACCGTCGGTGTTTCTGACGTTGATTCTCGGATAGTAGGTCATCGCTCTTCTCCTTCATGGTATGTGATTGCCGTGATGGGTTAAGGCGTCGTCGATCGTCGAGAAATTGCCGAAGTGTCGTCAGGCAGCGCGAGGTGCATGCGTGATCGTCTGCCGGAAACAGCATTGATCGGGGCCCGATGCGGCGAACCGGATGCCGCCAGGCGTGAAGCGATGTTCGTCCGTCGAGGGCGAGATGAAATTTGCGGCCTTGCGAAATCGCGTAGGAGAAATCGTCCCATGTGATGCCATGGCGTCCTCGCATCTACTCGTCCAAGTCTAAGGATATCTCCCGTTAACCCAGCGTGAAATGGTCTTTCATGGCCGCCTGGAGGCCCTTCACGCTCCCCTCACGCGTGCATCGTACTCCCGTCGATACAATGAGCAGCGCACCGGGAGGAAACAATGCGCGACCCCAAGCAAGACATTTTGGTGCCCGGGCATTGTCCCGGCCGGTCTATCCGCCAGCCCCTGCAATCTCTCAGTTCCAGCCAATCAGCCGGGGCAATGGAATGGCCGACTTTTCGATCCGCATGACGAACAGACTTCAATTCTCGACCTGCGAGGCTCCGCACGTTCCGACAAGCAAGACTCATGAAGAGATCATCCTTGTCGAGTTGCGCGGCGACTTTCTGACGGTAACCGCGCTCGGCGCGGACGGCAGTCCCGGAAGTCGTGTCTACGCGCAACGCACGATGGATCTGCCGGAGACGTCCATTTTCATGATCCTCCCGGAACTGCCGTCCCAGGTACGGGACGGCGCCTTTTTTTCAGCTCTCGGCACCGTCGCCATTCTGCAACCCCGCCCAGGCACGCAGCGTCGGCTGCGCGCGGTCGGGACGGACAACAACAGCGGCCAATGTCACGGCTGGATTTTTGACGCAATCGAGGATGTGTCAAGTTCAGTTGCGCAATGACGAGAAGGCGGCAGGTCGCGGCCGCCTGCGCCAGCAGGATGGCGTCCGCTGCCGTTCCCAGCCCCCTTTGCCGAACGCGTTCGCTTGATGTGCGGCCCCTCTTTCTTTAGAGAATGGATCGTGAAGCCGCGCGAACTCGAGGCACGAAACCGGTGCTTCGAAAATTCGCCAATAACTTCAATGCGGTCCCGTAGCTCAGCCGGATAGAGCGGCGGTTTCCTAAACCGTAGGTCGGATGTTCGAGTCATCCCGGGATCGCCATTTTCGCAAAGACCCAAGACATCGCCCCCGGGCAAGTCGCCGCCTTGTGAGTGCGGTGCTCCATGATCGCCGCGTCCCGTTCGGGCACTGCGGTCGTACCACCAAGTGGTGCGTGGATTGTCTTCCTGCCTAAGTTGCAATCACATTTGGCCGCTGTTAGCGTGACGCATTGTTTTTCCCGTCTGCATTTCGAGAATCCCGATGGCCGATTTGCCCATGTCCGCGTCGTCCAGCAGCGGTTTGTTACCCGCGCTCATCGTGAAAAAAGCGGCCACGCCCGAAGAGCAGCATGAAACGGACGTCCTGACGCGCGAGCGGGAAAATCTTACCTGGGCTCACGACCAGAGGTCGGAGGACGACGAGAATCGCGACTGGAAGGGCATGGGCCTGTCAGGCGGCGGTATTCGCTCCGCGACCTTCAGTCTCGGCGCGTTGCAGGCGCTGGTGGCGCACCGGCTGCTGACCAAGATCGACTATATGTCCTCCGTATCGGGCGGCGGCTATATCGGCTCATCGTTGCAATGGTGGTGGAGCAAGGCCCGCTTGGATGAAGCCGCCGAGGCGCAGCCCGCGGGCAAATCGACTGCGCCGCCAGAAACCTACGGCGCCGATGCCGACAGTTTTCCCTATGGTTGCAGTCACCTCTCCGATCCCAAAATTCAGGACAGCGAGGTCCAGAAGCGCAACCTCGCCTTTCTCCGAAACCACGGCAATTATCTGACGCCCGGCGACGGAATAACGGCCTTGTCCGGCATCTATGTCGTCCTCCGGACGTTGCTGATCAGCCTGATCGTCTGGCTGCCGCTGCTGCTCGGACTGTTTCTGATCATCTACGGCGTGAATGAAGCGGTCTTGTGGATAGTGCAGACGCTGTCGTCCGGTTCGTTCGAGACATTGCACTCCTGGCTGTCCGACCTGAACCCTGGGTACCGCCAATATTTCCGGGGGACGTGCGACGATAAGATAATGTCGTGCAAATTCGCGCTGCCGCCGATCTATGCGACGGCGCTTGCACTCTACGTCCTGATCCTCGCGTGCTTCGTGGTGGCGTCTCTGGTTTTTGCCCTTCTCACCAGGGTTCCAAGTGAGACCCGCTCGACCAACAAGCTGAGCCTCAAGAGTGTTGCCCCCGCTTTGCTCGGCCTTGCCATGGTGATAGGGCCGCCCGCGATGTTCTGGAAGATCATCAGCATCACGACAGCTCCCGTTGTCGTCTTGTCGGCGCTGATCGGCTTGTTTCTCGTGATGAAATTCTGCTTCGACCTGTTCGCTAGGGTGCGACGGATGAGCGGCAGCTATTGGTGGCGGCGGACACTCGAGGAATGGTTTGGACTCACCTTCAAGATCGGCGTCGTCCTCCTCATCATTGGCTCGCTGCCCGTGCTGCCGTATTGGGCCGTGCATAAGGCGGAGCAAAGCGCCACGCTGGCCGCGGCGGCTGCCAAAGCGTCGCAGGCCGCAAGTTGTTCTGCGAAGGCGGGGGACAGTTGCGCGCAGTCCGCCGGACCTTCAGATGCAAAGGCGGCAAGCCTTGCTGCCGGTGCGGCCGGTGGACCCTTGGTCGCATTCGCCGCGCTGTTCTCGATCCTCAGCGGCGCGGCCTCGGCTCTTTACGGATATTTCTCTATTGCGAAGAAAGTTGATGAAGGAGTGGCGGGGCGTGTCTTTCCGCCGATCGGGGCGGGCATCTTTCTCTACGGCACACTGACGGTCACCTACATGGCCGCAGTCTTCGTGTTCGATGTCCTGGGAAGCCACGAACCACTCGTCGAGATATCCAAGGCCGCGGTCGGTTACGGCACGGTGCTTTCGCTGCTCATTGCGCTTGTTCTCTGCTGTCTTGCCAACGTCAACCAGGTTGGACTGCATCGCTTCTATCGCGACCGGCTGATGGAGGCCTTCATGCCGTCACCGCTCGCGGTGTCCAAAGGCTGGTCCACCTATTCGCCCGTGGCCGACAGTCTCAATGTCTTCGATCTCAGGTCTTCTTTTTCCCCGGCGACCCATACGGTGGGACCGGTCCCCTATCCGATCATCAACACGTTCGGACGCATCGTCCGGGACAAGGACCCGAAAATCGTCAACAGGGGCGGCGAAAACTTCATCATGTCTCCCTTCTATGTCGGTTCGCGCTCGACGGGTTGGGAGGACGCCGAATCCTATTCCAAGCGCTACGGTCCACTCACGCTTGCGACGGCCATGGCTGCATCCGGCGCCGCGGTCAATTCGAACGCCGGATATATCGGCACCGGATTGACGCGCGATCGCCTCGTCTCCGCGGTGATGACCATCCTCAATATGCGGCTCGGCGTCTGGGTCGGAAATCCCGGGCGCGAGGGCAAGCGGCGTCGCACGCCGCTCTACTGGAGCCCGACGCTGACGGCCGGTCTGCTCGGCTATGGTCACGCGCGGACGAGCGCTTTCATAGAGGTCTCGGACGGCGGGAACTTCGAGAATCTCGGGCTCTATGAACTGGTGCGGCGCAAGCTCGGCGTCATCATCCTGATCGACGGCGAAGCGGATGCGACCATCGCGCTGCCGGCGCTGGTGTCGGCTGCGGTCCGCATCAAGGAGGATTTCAAGGCGACCTTGACGTTCCCCGCAGGCCTGGGCGTCGACCGTCTCGTGCCGGTCGACAAGGCCGTCGGCTACCCGGCCGGCGCGCATTTCGCGCAGGCACCCTACGTCGTGGGACGCGTCGAGTACGAGGATGGGTCGCCGCCGAGCACCGTCGTCTATCTGAAGGCGACGTTGATCCGGGATCTCGATTTCACGACCTCGGGATACCGCGCCGGCAATCCGGATTTCCCGCATCAGACCACGCTGGATCAGTTTTTCGATCCGACGCAGTTCGAGGCCTATCGTGATCTCGGTTTCCGCAGTGCTGCGCTGATGATCAAGGAACTGAAGCTCGCGGGCGCCAATGGCTTCCCGACCCAGGACAAGATCTGGCAGAACTATTTGAAGCTCAGCGCAGCAAAAGCAGCAGGTGCATCATCACGCTGATCGCGACGAGCGCCGCCAGGCTGACGGCGATGGCACTACGCTTCTCAGGCGCCCTCACTACGAAACCGGTCAGCGTCGCCATCGAGGCGAGGCTGGCGAGCAGGAACGCCATGGCGAACTCGGCCCCGTCGCGTCCGATCCCGACGGCCGCTTCGACCACGCTCCTCAGGGCTTCATAGACATGAAGCTCTTTGCCGAGGCAGAACACGGCGAGCGCAAGCAGCCATGCCGTGAGGAGCCTTCGCGCAACGGAATCCCGGCCGGCGTCTGGCATGAGCCGCTCGGCCACGACGGACAGCCCATAAAGCAGCACGGGCGGCAGGATGCCGACGAGCAGATACTCGACGTCGTCGATGTGCACCCGGCCGTGCGTGGTGATGGACTTGGCGAGGACGAAGGCGACGCAGCTTGCGAGCAACAATCCGATGTTGAAGATCGCGGAAACCGGTGACGGAAGGCCACGCGTCTCGTGGCTTCCCTCGGGGCCGCGATGGCTCGCCGATGTCATTGCCAGTCCGTTTGCCATCATCGCGATCCTCGGCCACACCGTACACCACGCCGGCAAGAATTCTAAGCAGGCATGGCTAAGGACGAATTAACGCCTCAACTGTCGCGAAAGTTCGTCCGCGCGGATCAGCCGGCTGCCCGCCGGGGCTCCTTCCAAGTCATTGATTCGAACGAAGAAATTGGCGCCGGTGAGCTTTACCCTGACGGGAATGCAGGCCACATTCTGGGCATTGGTGCGGTATTTGATGATTTCGACCCGCTGATCGGCAAGCCCCACCGATCCCACGGCTGCGGCTCCCCTGACGTTCAGCCCGGCCATGATCTGGCTGTTGAAGCCGCCCCTGACGACGCCCTGATCGAACGAGAACTGGGACCTGTTGCTGCGCCAGTCCCAGCGCAGGGGCGCGTCGAACGTGGTGTTGTCGGTCTCCTTGCACCGGTCACGCCGGCCGGCATATCCGGTGTGGAATTGGGTCAGGCGGTAACCGTCATTGTTGTTGCTCGCGTCATAGCCGTAATCATGATGCCAGTCGTACTCGAGCGCCGAGACCGAGCCCTGGAACGACGTCAAGTCGCGTGACCTTTGGCAGGTTTCGAACTCCTCCTGCCTCAGGCGATTGAGGCTGATCCGCTTGCGGATGGGTGGGGGATCGATCGCGCCGCTCGCAATGGTCCGGCCCGTCTTGACGACGATCGCGCCCGATCTCTGATCGTTCGCGAACAGCTCCCGTGCAACATAGATCAGCCTGGCTTCGGATGTCGTCAGGTCGAGGCCGGTGGCCGGGACCGCCTTCCATGCTTTGTCAGAATCCAAGTAAAACAGTTCCTGCTCGGCGGTGGTCGTGGTCAGCAGCCCGGCGACGGCACCGCAGGAATAGTCGTCGGCCCGCGACGTGCCGGTCGAAGCAAGCGAGATCAGTGCAATCGAAAACAAGGGCAACGAGAGGATATTCGAAATCTTGGTCATGGCCACAGGCACCCCAATTCAGACCAGCAAGTTGTTCAGAGCAGTGATTTGGCGGCGATGCCGATTCCGGCGAAATGCGGCACAGGTCGTGCGAAAAATCAGCAATGGGCGAAACAAGTGTCACTATGATTGCTCAACGCCCGGAACGCAACCGTCAGGGCGACGACCCGGGGATCGCGCGTCTTGGCCGGTCGCCCCTGCCCAGCGTCAGCACGGTTGCCCCTGAAAAAACGTGATCGCGCGAGCTGTTTGCCTCTCCGGGGGACGCGCTGATATAGGCAATGATCCCTCGGCCCGACTGACGTCCACCAGTTGAGTGCCTCGTTGTCGGAGACCATGATGCCTTTCGACCTGATCCTGCGCGGTGGCCGCGTAGTTGACCCCTCGCAGAAGCTCGATGCCGTGACCGATGTCGCCTTTGCAAACGGCAAGGTCGCCGCGATCGGCACCGGGCTCAAGGCCGATCCGGGCACCGACGTGCGCGATGTCTCCCGCTATATCGTGACGCCTGGGCTGATCGACCTTCACACCCACGTCTATTGGGGCGGCACCTCGCTCGGTATCGATGCCGAAGAATTCTGCCGGCTCTCCGGCGTCACCACGGCGGTAGACACCGGCAGCGCCGGGCCCGGCAATTTCGCCGGCTTCCGCAAGCATGTGATCGAGCCGAGCCAGGTCCGCATCCTCGCTTATCTGCATGTCTCGCATGCCGGCATCTTCGGCTTCTCGCACCGGATCATGGTCGGCGAGAGCGAGGAATTGCGGCTGATGAATCCGATCGAGGCGGCCAAGGTGGCGGATGCCAACCGCGACCTCATCGTCGGCATCAAGGTCCGCGTCGGGCTGCATTCCTCGGGCACCTCGGGGGCCGTGCCGCTCGACATCGCGCTGGAGGTCGCCAACGAGGTCGGCATGCCCTTGATGGCGCATATCGACCACCCGCCGCCGAGCTATGAGGACGTGCTGGCGCGCCTGCGCCCCGGCGACGTGCTGACCCATGCGTTCCGCCCGTTCCCGAACACGCCGGCGACCGCGCAGGGCACGGTGAAGAAGGCCGTGCTGGACGCGCGCGAGCGCGGCGTGCTGTTCGACATCGGACACGGCAAGGGCTCGTTCGCGTTCAAGACCGCGCGCGCCATGCTCGCCAACGGCTTTTATCCGGACACGATTTCCTCCGACATTCACCAGCTCTGCATCGACGGCCCGGCCTTCGACCAGGTGACGACCATGTCGAAATTCCTGTGCATGGGCATGGAGCTGTCCGACGTCGTCGCCGCCTCGACGGTGAACGCGGCGATGGCGCTGCGCCGTCCGGAGCTCGGCAGCCTCAAGCCCGGCTGCGTTGGCGACGCCACACTTGTGACGGTCAAGCAAGGCCAGTTCGACTACGAGGACGTCGTCGGCGAGCACCTGATCGGCGATCGCAAGATCGCATCCGAGGGCGTCGTCATCGGCGGCCGCTGGTGGCATCCGAACTAGAGCTTCGCCTCTCCCCGCCTGGGAGAGGCCGTAAGCCTACTCGTTCTTGTCGACATTCCAGAACATCGGCGTCGCGGGGCCGTCGATCACGCCGGTGAGCGATTTGCGCCATGCGCTCGGCGCCTGGAACTGGCCGAGCGGAATGTAGATCACCTGGTCGTAGGCCTCCTTCTGCACGTCGAAGGCGATCTTCTTTTGCTCTTCCGGTGAGGTGGCGCGGGCAAAGGCGTCGCGCAGCTCCTCGATCTTGGGGTCCTCGGACCAGCCGTACCAGCCGCCACTTGTGCCCTTGCCGCCCATCGGGACGTTGACCAGCGGGTTCAAGGAGTCGGCGGCGCCCTGGTAGGTGAAGAACATGTTCCAGCCGCCTTCCTTCGGCGACTTCTGATTGGCGCGGCGGGTGACCACGGTCTGCCAGTCCATCGCCTGAAGGTCGACCTTGAATCCGGCCTCGCGCAGCAGCTGTGCGACCACGATCGGCTGCGCTTTCAGCAGGATCTGGTCGCCTGGCGCCAGGATCACCACGGGCGTGCCGTCATAGCCGGACTCGGCCAACGCCTTCTTGGCGTCCGCCATGCCGTTGCCCTTGATCAGGGTCTCGCCGCCGACGTCGCTGGCCAGCGGCGTATCGCAGATGAAGAATGCACCGCAGAACTTGTAGTATTTGGGATTGCCGATCTGTGCGTCGAGCACGTCCTTCTGGTTGATCGCGAGGAGCGCGGCGCGGCGGATTTTCACATTGTCGAACGGCGGATGCAGGAAATTCATCCGGCCGAACGATTGGAAGCCGAACTTGTTCAGGATGGAAACAGTGACGTCCGGATTGGACTCGAGCGCGGGCAGCATGTCGAACGGTGGCGTTTCAACGAAATCGACGTCACCGGATTGCAGCGCGTTGAGGGCGGTCTGCGCGTCCGGCATCGTGATCCACTCGACACGATCGACCTTGACCACCTTGCCGCCCGATGTCCATTCGGCCGGCTCCTTGCGCGGCACATAATCGGTGTTCTTTTCGTAGATGGCTTTCACGCCGGGCTGGAATTCGCCCGCCACGAATTTGAACGGGCCGGAGCCGATCTGCTCCGGAATCTGCTTGGTGATCGGGGTCTCGGCCAACCGCTTCGGCATCATGAAGGCGACAACGGCCGACGGCTTGGCGATCGTCTCCAGCACCAGGCCATAGGGCTCCTTCAGCTTGAAGACGATGGTTTTGGCGTCCGCCGCTTCGATGCCCGAAGTGAAGTCCATCAGCTTGCGCGCCATGCCGTCGACGCTCGATCCCCAACGCTTCAGCGAGGCGACGCAGTCCTCCGCCGTCACCGGCGCGCCGTCATGCCACTTCAGGCCGTCGCGCAAGGTGAAGATGTAGGTCAGCTTGTCCGCGGACACCGCCCAGTCGGCCATCTGCGGCCGCACCTTGAAGCTGGAATCGATGCCGACCAGCGTATCGTAGACCATGTAGCCATGGTCGCGGGTGATGATGGCCGTCGTGAAGCCGGGATCGGTGACGCGAAGGTCCGATTGCATCACCGCAGTCAGGATCTTCTTTCCGGTCGCGGCAGACGCAACCGACGTCCAGGCCATGGGAAGTGCCGATGGCGCAACAGCCGCAAGCTGAAGCAATTTCCGTCGCGAGACGTGAACCATTCGCTATCCTCCCGACCGGACCCAAACGAAACCGGATGGCGATTGCCCGTTTGGGCGCAGCGTATGGTTTCACGCCGCACCTTGCAATGACGGGTTGTCTCGAACATCTGAATTCGTTGCCGTCGCGCGAGCGTCGCCGGAGGCCGGTTTCGCGACGGCCGGTCGCCGCGCTAGCCCTGCTCGCGATAGAATTGCAGCAGGCGCGCGCCTGCCGGCGAAAGCCAGTCGGGCGCTCCTGCGATGTAGCCCTCGACGCGACCGCTCGCTCCGACCAGATAGGTGATGGGCATGCCGACGAGGCTGAACATCGCGCTGGACGCTTCGGCCGCCGCGCCATAGGCATCGACATAGCAGGCGAGGTTTGGCACGGCGAGGCCGCCGAGGAAGCTGCGGATCTTGCGCAGGTCTTTGGTGTCCGTGCAGATCGCGACGATGTCGAGCCGGTCGGGCCGTGATCCCACCAGGCTTGCCAGCGTCGGTAGATCGAGCCGGCAGGCCGCACACCAGGTCGCCCAGAAATTGACGAGGGTGATGCGGCCTGGTTTCGCGGTCACCACGATGTCCCTGCCGCCAATGTCTTGAAGCCTTAGCTGTGGCATCAACGTGCGCGGCCGCACCACCGTGAACTGACTGCGGCCGGCCTCGAACACCGGCGGCCAGCCTTCCTGCGCGCAGGCAGCGTGCAAGGAACCAAGAAGCGCCGGCGCAGCCATCAGGATCGATCGCCGCGACAGCACCGGACCGCTTTCGCGCGCCTCACGCATGGATATAGGCAAAACCCTTGAGTTGCAGGTCGACCACGCGTCCGATTCCGAAGGGAACGAGGCTCGCGCCTGCGACCAGCGGAATCGAAATCTGCTCTTTGGCCTCCGCGATCGCCTTGGACGAGGCGCACATGCTGTAGGTGAGGTTGGGCAGCGACTGCCGCAGCGTCGCGAGCGGCTCGATCAGCGGCGTCTTGTCGGCGCGAAACACGTCGATGCCCTTGCCGTTGGCGACGACCTCGATCAGCAATCTCGCCCCCCTGTCGGCAAAATGCTTGGAGAGGTTGGCCGAATAGCTGATCGCGTGGCCCATGACGTAGGGCTCGTTGCTGTCGATCAGGATCACGACGCCGTCGGCGAGACGATCCTCCTTGGTCACGGCGGTGCCGCCGGCCGTGAGGATCGCGGTGCCCGCAAGCCGGCCCCTCCGGGACCATCCATTGGCTGAGATCATGGCCGCGCTGTCCCGCTGCTCAAAATTGCCGGGCGGCAATCGGAGCCTTGCGGCCGCGTCCCCACAGCACGAACAGGCTGAGCGCGAGCAGGACGAGGTTGAGCGGCGTGACCGGAGCCTCGCCGCGCGAGACGTGGAAGACGAGCGCGAACACCTGCAGCACTGAACAGCCGAGCGCGGCCAGCACCGTCAGCCGCGGCAGGATCCGCGTCAGCGCCGGCAGCAGGATGCCGATCCCGCCGGCGAGATCGACCAGCGCGATGGCGCGGACGAAGGTTTCGGAATACTGCCCCGCCCAGGGCATCATCGCGGCCAATTGGGGGATAGGCGTGGTCAGCTTGACGAACCCGGCCGAGATGAAAACGAAGGCGATCAGGCCCTGCGCGACCCAGAGGCCGATGCGAAGGGCGCGGCCGGGGGTGGCGGTCTCGAAGGTCGTGGTGGACATGGTGGTTCTCCAGAAGGTGAGGGTTGCCACCATTTGATGGTTTCGCCGTATTTGATCATTATGTGTTCCGGGATGAATTCCTTTCCTGGATATTGATGATCTCATGGATTCCCTGGTCAGCATGCGGGTGTTTTGCCTGGTCGCGGAGCTGAAGAGCTTTGCGGCGGCGGCGGAGCGCCTGCGCCTCTCACCCGCGATGGCAAGCAAGCATGTGATGCAGCTCGAGAAGCGGCTGGGCACGCGGCTGCTCAACCGGACCAGCCGGCGCGTCAGCCTGAGCGAGAGCGGTGCGCTCTATTTCGAGCAGGCGCGGCAGATGCTCGATTCGCTCGACGAGGTCGAGGCCGCCGTCAGCAACGCGACCGTCGTTCCGCGCGGCACGCTGCGGCTGACCGCGCCGGTCTGGATGGCGAACACGATCTTCGCTGGCGTGCTCGCGGACTACCAGGCCCGCTATCCGGAAGTTTGCCTCGATGTCGATCTCAGCGGTCGGCTGGTCAATCTGGTCGAGGAGGGTTTTGACCTCGCCCTGCGCGCGACCGGCGCGCCCGACGAGGCGCTGATCGCGCGGCCCATCACCAGGGTCGCATTCCACCTGGTCGCTGCGCCCGCCTTTCTGGATCGCGCCGGGCGCCCGACCAGGCCGGCCGACCTCGCCGGCCAGGCGCTGCTGCACTACGCACTCTATCCGGGCGAAAGTTTCTCCTTGAACAGGAACGGCACGGTCGAAACCGTCAAGCTCACCCCGGTCCTGCGCAGCGGCAACGAGACGCTGCTGCACATGGCCGCGCTGGAAGGCATGGGCTTCGCTTTCCTGCCGAAATGGCTGGTCACCGAGGACATCGCCGCTGGGCGTCTCGTGCACGTCCTGCCCGACGACATCGTCTTCGAGGGGCGGCTGTTCGCGGTCTATCCGAGCCGCAAATACCTCTCCGCGAAGGTGCGAACCTTCATCGACTTCGTCGCCGCCGACAGGCGGATGAGATAGTCAGGTTACATCGTTCAGTCGCGTCCCGCTTCGCGCCAGATCGGGAAGGGCAGCACCACAGAGCTGTCGCCACGTTCGGCCGCGATGGCATCGAACAGCCCGATAAAGTGCCGCGGCACCATGTAGTTGAGGCATCGTCCTTCAGATTATTTTCGGCGAGATAGTCGGCGATCGACTGGATCGCATCCGAGGGCGTCGTCATCGGCGGCCGTTGGCGGCATCCGAACGAAGCGGCGCCGGCCGGGATTTCAGGTGCTGCGGGTTGGCAAGCCGCAGCGTTGTCTGCCTGCTATTGCGCGGCCCTTTTGCGTTGCTCGGCCGCGAGACAGTCGTTATCCTTGCGGAAGAGGCCGAGCAATTGCTCGCTGACATCAAGCAAAGGCTGCTGCAGGGCCGTGAGATAGTCGAAGGTCAGCGAATTCCCGCGGCCCCGATACCGTGCCCATGTCTGGATGTCCGCTTTTCGTGACATGACGTCGTTTTGAAACGAGATGATTGAGGACTCGCTATCCTGCTTGAGGAAATTCAGGGAATCCGTGTCCAGGCGCGCGAGTTGGTCCTCATTCGGCTCGAAACGCGCGACGAATGCCGCTTCCGCGATCTCGCTCGCGTCCGCGATGTCGATCGATGCAAGCCTCCGGCGCATGTACTCCCCGCAGAAGTCGTGCCGAACCAGCTCGTCATGGACGGCCCGATCGAGATCGGGAGACGTACCGTTCCTCAGCACCTTCTCGAGGTCGAAAAAGCTCTGAGCGCTAACGCCGAGGGCGGCCAGTTCACGCTGGACCGGCTCGCTCTGCAATATCTTGAGTTTCGTGCGCACTTCCCAATGCGCTGTTCGTTCAAAATGCGAACCATCATCCAGATAATACATCAATGGACTGTCGATCCTGATGGCTCTCAGCGCGAGGTCGGTGACGTCCCGCAGAATGTCGGATTTCAACAGATCCCCGGGCGCGATCTCACCCGGCGTCTTGCCGGTCAATAGCGGGCATTTGGCCTCCACATAGGCCTGCGCAACGAGCTCCGAACAAAACAGGTCTCCGCGGCCCTTCTTGCGGAAGGCGGCGATCCGCGCGCCGATTGCCCCGGACAGTGAATAGCCGCGCGACAGATATTGGTGCCCCCGATCTGCAGCCAATTGTGCGCGCCAAGGCCCATCCACGACGTCGAGATTGAGCCTGAGGAGCTTCAAATTGCTCCTTGAACGTACTCCGGTTGGAGCGAGCGCAAATCTGCAGACCCCGGTGCCAACCGCTTCGATCATCAAGCCCGGCTCGATACAGAGAGCCGCGTGACTGAAGGGCGTCCGGCTCCCCACCCGGATCGCGGTGCTTGTGAGCGTCGAAGGATCAAGCAGATTCAACGGCACTCTGGTGAGCAGGATGTCGCCGGGGCAGACGAGCTTTGGAATGAAGACAAAAGCCGTTTCCGAGGACGTCCTGCCGGACGGTGATTCGCCCGGGGAAGGCATCTTGGCCGTGCGTCGATTTCCCATGACACCCGCCCGTCGCTGGGGTTCTACAACGACCTGATTACAAGGATCTGGCAATCAGCAGCTTCATGATCTCGTTCGTCCCGCCATAGATCTTCTGGATGCGGGAATCGATGAAGATACGCGAGATCGGGTATTCCTGCATGTAGCCATAGCCGCCGAACAGCTGGAGGCATTCGTCGGCGGTCTGGACCTGCTTGTCCGAGCACCAGTATTTCGCCATCGACGCGGTGACGGTGTCGAGGTCGCCTGCGACCAATTGCTCGATGCACCAGTCGACGAAGACGCGTGCGATCATCGCTTCGGTCTTGCGCTCGGCGAGCGTGAAGGCGGTGTTCTGGAACTCCATCAGCGGCTTGCCGAAGGCCTTCCGCTCCTTGGTGTAGTCGACGGTGAGCTTGACGGCGCGCTCCATCGCCGCGACGGCGCCGACCGCGAGCGCGAGGCGCTCCTGCGGCAGCTGCTGCATCAGTTGGACGAAGCCCTGGCCCTCTTCCTTGCCGAGCAGATTCTCCGGCGGCACCGTGACATTGTCGAAGAATAGTTCCGACGTGTCGGAGGCATGCAGGCCGATCTTGTCGAGGTTACGCCCGCGCTTGTAGCCATCAGCGCCTGCGGTCTCGACCACGAGCAGCGAAATGCCTTTCGCGCCGGCCTCGCCCGTGCGCGCGACCACGACGACGAGATCGGCGGCCTGGCCGTTGGTGATGAACGTCTTCTGACCGTTGATGACGTAGGAATTGCCCTGTTTCTTGGCCGTGGTCTTCACCGCCTGCAAGTCCGAGCCGGTGCCGGGCTCGGTCATGGCGATGGCGCCGACCATCTCGCCCGAGGCCATTTTCGGCAGCCAGCGCTTCTTCTGCTCCTCCGAGCCGTAATTGAGGATGTAGTGCGCGACGATGGCGCTGTGCACGGAGACGCCGGTGGTCAGCTCCGGCACCGTGCTTTCGAGATCATCCAGCACCGCCGCGTCATAGGCAAAGTTTGCGCCCAGGCCGCCATATTCCTCTGGCACGCTCGCCAGCAACGCGCCCATTTCGCCGAGCCCGCGCCAGGCGAAGCGGTCGACCATCTTCTGCTCGCGCCATTTCTCGGCATGCGGCGCCAGATCCTTGGCGAGATATTTCCGGAACTGGTCGCGGAAGACGTCGAGCTCTTCGGTCATCCAGGAGGAGCGGTAGGACATGAGTACCTCGATTGATTCAGCTTTCCGGCTTGGTAGGCCGGGCGGGCGCTGCAATTATTGTGTTTTCAGGCTGCGCCGGTGCCGCTACCAAGACGGCCGTAGTCGCGTCTGTAAGGATGCCTGATTGTGGCTGTCAAAACCCAAGCCGTCAAAACCAAAGAACTCAAGCTCGACATCGAGCGCATCGGCGCGGTCTCGGCGATCCTGACGCAGCCAGACAAGGCGCGCGCCTGCTATGTGCTGGCGCACGGCGCGGGTACCGACATGCGGCATGCGTCGATGGACAAGATTGCCGAGGGCCTCAGCGAGCGAGGCATCGCGACGTTCCGCTTCAATTTTCCCTACATGGAGAACAAGCAGGGCCGTCCCGACCAGCCGGCGGTCGCGCACGCCGCCATTCGCGCGGCAATCGAGGAGGCAGCGCGGCTGTGCCCCGGGCTCAAGCTTGTCGCCGGCGGAAAGTCGTTCGGCGGGCGCATGACCTCGCAGGCGCAATCGAAGGCGCCACTATCTGGCGTGAAGGGGCTCGCCTTCCTCGGTTTTCCCCTGCATGCGGACAAAAAGCCGTCGACCGAGCGCGCCGAACACCTCGCCGGCATCGCGATCCCCATGCTGTTCCTGCAAGGCACGCGCGATGGGCTTGCCGATCTCGGCCTGCTCAAGCCCGTCATCGCGGCGCTCGGGGCGAAGGCGACGCTGCATGAGATCGAAGGCGGCGATCATTCCTTCGCGGTGTTGAAGAAGTCCGGCCGCAGCAACGACGAGGCACTCGCCGAGGTGCTCGACACGCTGGCCGCCTGGATCGACAAGCTCGCCTGAGGCTCAGGCTGAATAAAGCCCTTTGTCGCGCGCCTTCTGGATCGCGAGCGCCGCAATCAGATCGAGGGTCGGCGTCGACAGCCCGGCGGTGCGCGCGAAAGCGGCGGGCGCTCTCACCAGCACGTCGATCTCCATGGCGCGGCCGAGCTCGTAATCCTGCAGCAGCGACGGCTTGTGATTGGGGGCGGGGCCGCTGCGGGTCACGCGCTTCACCTCGGGAATGAAGTGCTGCGCGATGTCGTTGGCCTCGTTCAGCATGCGCGGAATGAGTTCGGCGAAGGCGGGGTCGTCGCGCACGCCGCGCGCGGTCTGGCCGGTGAGCAGGCACAGCACCGACAGCGACATGTTGGTCAGCAGCTTTGACCAGATCGCCTCGCGGATCTCGGCCACCGGCGGCGATTCCAGCCGCGCATCGTTGAAGACGCCGCGCAATTTCGTGATCCGTTCGCAATTGCGGTCGTCGCATTCGCCGATCAGGAGGCGGTTGCGGTCGGGTGTCAGGTTCTGCACCACACCGGGCGCAGTGACTTCGTTGGAGGAGAAGATGACGCCGCCGATGATCCGCTCTTTCGGGATGCAGGCGCGCAGGCGCCCGCCGGGATCGAGGAAGGAGATGTCCGGCGGCGTCGGATGCCGCGGCGGCAGGCCGATGCCGTACCACCAGGGAATGCCGTTCTGCGCGAACACGATCGCGGTGTCGTCCTGGAGCAGCGGCTTGAGGCTGGCAACCAGCCCGGTCAATGCAGTGGCCTTCAGCGTCGAGATCACCACGTCCTGCGGCCCCAGCTGGGCCGGATCGCCCGAGGCGTTGACCTTGGCGGAGACCTCGGAATCGCCGACGCGCAGCTTCAGGCCATTGGCCCGGACGGCCTCCAGATGCGCGCCGCGCATCACGCAACTGACCTCGTGGCCGGCGCGCGCCAGCCGTACCGCAAGATGGCTGCCGACGGCGCCCGCGCCGAAAATGCAGATGCGCATGTAATGTCCCGTCCCTGGTCCCTGGATGCCGCCCGGCAGCAGCATGACACAAGCCGCCATGCGGTGGACGCGGCCGCCCCACGCTGGAAAGATATGGATCGAGACGCGTTGCCTCGGCCATAGTGCGCGCCAAACAAACGACCTAGGGATCTCCGATGACCGCCAACCCCGTGCTGTGGACCCTCGACGCGCGTGGGGTTGCGACCGTCACGTTGAACCGGCCGGAGGTGAACAATGCCTATGACGGTGCGCTGATCGCGGGCGTGCTCGCGGCGATGGACGAGCTGGGCAAGAAGCCGAATTTGCGCGTCGTCGTCCTCAAGGGCAACGGCAAGCATTTTCAGGCCGGCGCCGACCTCAAATGGATCAACGGCGTGCGGCCGCAATCGCCTGATGCGAACGAAGCAGCCTCGCAGGCGACCTTCGAGGCCGTGCAGCGCCTCAACACGTTGGCCGTTCCGACCGTCGCGCTGGTGCAGGGCGGCTGCTTCGGCGGCGGCACCGGCGTGATTGCGGCCTGCGACGTCGTGATCGCGGCGGACAACGCGCTGTTCTCGATCACGGAGGTGCGCTGGGGCCTGACCGCCGCCATCATCATTCCGCAGCTCTGCGATGCCATCGGCGTGCGGCAGGTCCGCCGCTACGCGCTGACCGGCGAACGCTTCGGCGCCGAGGACGCCCGCCGCATCGGTCTCGTCCACGAGGTGGTGCCGCTCGCCGATCTCGAAACCGCCGGCGCCAAAGTGGTCGAGCAGCTGCTCGCCAATGGACCCGACGCGATGGCCGAGACCAAGCGGCTGGCGCTGGAAAGCTCGTTCGGCGGGATGGCCGTGGACGATGCCGCCTACAAGCGGCTCGTGCAGCTGCATTCGCTCAAGCGCCAGAGCGCGGAGGCTGCGGAGGGGCTGGCGTCGTTCGCGGAGAAGCGGGCGGGCAATTGGGGCGGCGGGAAAAGCTGAGCGCTAGTCGCTCAGCAGCCCCGGCAGATATTATTGATGCTGCGATAGACGGCGTCGTCGTCTTGCCGCATCTGGCGCAGCGACTGGAGATTGTCGCTCGCGCCGGCTGGCGCGGGCGGCTTGCGCTTGGCCGCCAGCTCATCCTCCTGCCGCTTGTAGCAGGCCTCGCGATCAGCCTTGGCCTGGATGAAGCGGCAATTTTGCTCCAGGGCTGCGACGGGCGTGGTGGAGATCGCGAGCGCGGTCAGGGCGGGCAGGGCGAATTTCAAAAGCATCGAATCCATATCGCTGAACCAAGTTGCTGTCGTCGCCCGGCTTGACCGGGCGACCCAGTACGCCGCGGCTTCTCCGTATACGTCGACGTCTCTGGAATACTGGATCGCCCGCTTTCGCGGGCGATGACAGCGGAGGTGGCGGCTCTTCTCTCAGGTCCCTTACGCGAGAGCAACCGCGATGTTGTGACAGGCGCGCGACACGGCTTACAGCGACGGCGCGAGTGACGTTTTCAGCAAAGTCAGCAGCGCCTGCACCGCGGCGGCGTTGCGCCGCCGTTCGGGGATCGCGGCCTTCACCCACAATTCCGGAATCGGAAAGTCGCGCAGCACCGGCTTGAGCGTGCCGTCGCGCAAGGCATCCGCCACGAGATAATGCGAGATCAGCGCGATGCCGTTGCCGGCGATGGCGCTGCGGGCCAACACGTGTCCTTCGTTGGACGAGAGCAGCGGGCTGACCTGGATGCTGATGCGGCCGCGCGGCCCGTCGAAGATCCATTCTGGACCGGTCGGCAAGAAACTGAGGCAGCGATGCTCGACGAGGTCGCGCGGATGCTTCGGCGTGCCGTGCTTCCTCAAATAGGCCGGCGAGGCGCAGAGCAAACGCTTCAGCGGACACAAGGGCTCATCGACCACGCCGCCGAACGAATGCGGGAAGGCGCCGATGGCGATGTCGAACCCTTCGGCGACGGGATCGACCGGGCGGTCGATCAGCACGATCTCGAGCTTGAGCCGCGGGTTCTCGGTCTGGAACGCGCTGAAGGCGTCGGCGAGATGCGCCACCGTCAGCGAGGTCGGCGCCTTGATGCGGAGGTGATCGACGAGGTCGTGGCCCTTCTCGCCCATGCGTGACAGCAGATCGGTCGCGTCAGTCACGACGCCGCGCGCGCGATGAACGTAACGCTGTCCGGCTTCGGTCAGCCGCAATTGCCGGGTCGAACGGTGAAACAGCGCCGTGCCGATCCGCGCCTCCAGCTGCGTGACGCGCTTGGCGACCACCGAGGTGGAAACGCCAAGCTTTCGTGCCGCGGCGGAGAAACCGGCGGCATCCGCGGTGGCGAGAAAAGCCTGGAGGTTCACGAGGATGTCCATGTCCGACCTTTCTCGATTCGCGAAAGATGATCGCTCATTTTGATAGATTGTACCCTGAGGTGCGCTAATTCATAGTCGGATCCAAGCAAGAGATTTTGGGAGCAGGACGCGTCATGCGGGCCACGATGATCGAAGAACCGGCACGCCAGGTGCCGCTCTATGGCGAATATGAAGTCGTGGTGCTCGGCGGCGGACCAGCCGGCATCGTCGCTGCGGCATCAAGCGCGCGCGCCGGGCGGAAAACCCTGCTGATCGAACGTTACGGCTTCCTCGGCGGCATGGGCACCGCTGCCGGCGTCACCAATTTCTGCGGCCTTCATGGCAATGTGTATGGGCAAGCCCACCGGCTGGTGCAGGGCATGGCGTCCGAGCTGCTGGCGCGGATCGATCGCTTGAACGGTCTCAACGCGCCGCATCTGATCCTCGGCAAGGTGTTTGCCCAGGCCTATGACACCGCGGCTTACAAGATCGCGGCCGACGAGCTGCTCGCCAGCCACAAGGTGCACTTGCTCTTCCATGCGCTCGGCGCCGGCGTGGTGATGGGCGACAACAACCGCATCGACGCGTTGATGGTCGAGACCAAGGCCGGCCGGCAGGCGGTGCGGTCGGAGATCTTCATCGACTGCTCGGGCGACGGCGATCTCGCGGTCTGGGCCGGCGCGCCGTTCGAGATCGGCGACGCGCACGGCCATCCCATGTATCCCTCGATGATGCTGCGTCTGAATGGCATCGATCCCGAGAAGGCCGGCGACGCCTGGCGGACCATTCCGCAATTGATGGAGAAGGCCACCGCCGCCGGCACGCACCAATTTCCGCGGAAAAGCGCGATCGTGCGGCCGCAAAAATCCGGCATCGAATGGCGGGTGAATTTCACGCAGGTCGCGCGCGAGGACGGCCATGCCATCAACGGCATCGAGCCCGACGATCTCACCCGCGGCGAGATCGAAGGCCGCAAGCAGGCGCTGGCGGCTTACGAGTTCCTGCGCGGCACCGTGCCGGGCTTCGAAAAGTCCTACATTGTCGATTTGCCGCCGCAACTCGGCATCCGCGAGACCCGCCGCATCACGGGCGGCTATCAGCTCAGCGGCGAGGACGTGCTCGGCTGCGCCTCGTTCGAGGACGCCATCGGCGTCAATGGCTGGCCGATCGAGGCCCATGTTGCTGGCGATGTCGTCTTCACCTTCCCGCCAATCCCGGAATCGCGCGGCTATAACGAGCTGCCCTACCGGATGCTGGTGCCCGAAGGCGTCGACAATCTGCTGGTCGCCGGCCGCTGCGCCTCGATGACCCATGAGGGCCAGTCGGCGGCGCGGGTGTCCGGTGCCTGTTTCGTGATGGGGGAGGCCGCGGGTTCCGCTGCCGCGCTGGCGCTGTCGGGTAACCGGATTCCACGCGAAATCCCGGTTGATAAATTGCAGGAAACGTTGAAACAACAGGGCGCGTTCATCGGGCGGGACCAGGCGGTGCCCGAGGGCCTGTAACGGACTGCAAGAACGACCAAGGCAATGACGGCGGAGGAAACGGGATGATCGGGATGGTGCGGTTCACGCTTGCGGGCCTGATGGCGGTCATGGCGATGGGCACGGCGCAGGCCGAGGATGCGCTCAAGGCGAAAATCGGCGTGCTCCGGCTGTCGTCGTCCGCGCCCGTCTTCATCGCGCAGGACAAGGGCTACTTTCGCGAGGCCGGTCTTGACGTCGAGCTGAAATTCTTCGACGCGGCGCAGCCGATCGCGGTCGCGACCACATCGGGTGACGTCGACTTCGGCGTCACGGCCTTTACCGCCGGTCTCTACAATCTTGCCGGCAAGGGCACGCTGAAGGTGATCGGCGGCATGAGCCGGGAGAAGGCCGGCTATCCCCTGATCGGCTATTTCGCCAGCAACAACGCCTATTCGGCCGGGCTGAAGACGCCAAAGGACCTCGCGGGCAAGCGCGTGGCGATGACGCAGGTCGGATCGAGCTTTCACTATTCGCTCGGCCTGCTCGCCGACAAATACGGCTTCAAGCTCGCGGACGTGAAGATCGTGCCGCTGCAATCGCTGTCGAATGCGGCCGCCGCGCTGAAGGGTGAGACCGTGGATGCGGCGCTGTTGCCGATCTCGACGGCGCGCAAGCTGGTGGACGAGGGCGGCGCAAAGTTTCTCGGCTGGGTCGGCGACGAGACGCCGTGGCAGTTGGGTGCGGTGTTCGCCTCGCCGAAGACGCTGACCAACAAGGCGTTGGTGACAAAGCTGCTCGGCGCGCTTGCCAAGGCCGACCGCGAATATCACGACACCATCCTCGCCGCGATGAAGGACGGCGTCGCCCCGATCAACGAGCAGACAAAATCGCTGCTGGAGATCATCGCCAAGTACACCAACCTGCCGGTCGAGCAGGTGGTCGGCAACTGCGCCTATATCGATCCCGACGGCAAGCTCGACGTCAAGAATGTCGACAACCAGATCAAGTGGCTTCAGGAGCAGGGCTTCGCGGACAAGGGCTTTGACGTGAATACGATCGTCGCCAAGGACTATGTGAAGGCGGATTGATTGATGCGAGCACCCCTCTCACCCCGTCATCCTGAGGTGCTCGCGAAGCGAGCCTCGAAGGATGCACGGCCCGGATGTAGCGGGGCCGTCGCCCTTCGAGGCCTCCGCCCAGCGGCGCAATTGCGCCGCAAGGCTCCGGCACCTCAGGGTGACGGATCACGGTTTAGGATGTGAGATGGACCTGATCGCCAACCACATCTCACATCGCTTCGGCGATCTCGCGGTGCTCGACGATGTCTCGTTCACCGTCAGCGCCGGCGAGGTGGTGGCGATCGTCGGTCCTTCCGGCTGCGGCAAGAGCACGCTGCTGTCGATCCTCGGCGGGCTGTTGCAGCCGAATTCGGGCGCGCCCGAGCTGCGTGGTGCGCCGCCGGCGGACAGCCTCAATCCGCTGACCTTCGTGTTCCAGGATTTCGCGCTGCTGCCCTGGGCGACGGTCGAGGAGAATGTCGAATTTCCGCTGCTGCACGCGCAACTCTCGGCGGCGCAGCGCCGCGCGCTGGTCGACGATGCCCTGCGCCGCACCGGCCTGACCGACTTCCGCAAAACTTATCCAAAGCAACTTTCCGGCGGCATGCGCCAGCGCGTTGGCATTTCGCGCGCGCTTGCGGTCAAGCCCGCCATTCTCCTGATGGACGAGCCGCTGTCGGCACTGGATTCGCAGACCCGCGAACTGCTGATGGAGGATTTCGTTCGCCTGCTCGCCGACGGCGGCATGGGCGCGGTCTATGTCACCCATAATCTCGAAGAAGCTGCGCGCCTTGCCGACCGCATCGTGGTGCTGTCGCGGCGGCCGGGCCGTATTCGCGAAGTCGTGAGCGTGCCGATGACGCGGGCCGCGCGCGGCGAACCGGCTGCGCGTGAGAAGCTGCTCGCGCTTCAGAATCAGATCTGGTCGCTGATCCGCAACGAGGCGATCGATGCCGAGCGCGAGGTTCAGCATGCTTGACCGCGCGGGTGGGTCTGTAAAGGACGAGGCGACGCGGCGCGTTCGCTTCCGCGGCGCGGGCTTCGTGCCTGCGAGTAGTCGCTTCGGCGGCTGGATTGCGCTCGCGCTCGTCATTGCGATCTGGCAGGCGGCCGGCAGTGCGGGCCTCGTCAATCCGCTGTTTCTGCCGCCGCCGTTGGCGATCGCGCGCGCGATCTATCAGCTCGCGGTGTCGGGCGCGCTGTGGCAGCATTTGTCGGCGTCGCTGCTGCGCATCGGCGTCGGCTGGCTGCTTGGGACCGCGGCCGGAATCGCCGTTGGCTTTGCCATCGGCCTGTCACGGCTTGCGCGCAGCGTCGGCATCACCTTCATCTCGGCGCTGTTTCCGATTCCGAAGATCGCGCTGTTGCCGCTCTTGATCCTCTGGCTCGGCATCGGCGAAGAGCCGAAGATCGCGACCATCGCGCTGGGCGTGTTCTTCTCGACCGCGATCTCGGTCTATAGCGGCGTCGATGCGGTGCCGCGCAACCTCATCCGCATGGCGCAAAGCTTCAACGTTCCCTTCGCCACCATCGTGCGCAAGGTGATCTGGCCGGGTGCGCTGCCCGCGATCCTCGCCGGCTTCCGCATCACGGCGTCGGTTGCGCTGCTGCTCGTCGTCAGCGCCGAGATGATCGGCGCGCAATACGGCATCGGCGCGTTCGTGCTGCAAGCGGGCAATCTGATGCAGACGGATCAGCTGCTCGCGGGCGTGGTGATCCTATCGGTGTTCGGGCTGGTGGTCGGCAAGGTGATCGGTTGGCTCGAGGTTCGGCTGTTGCACTGGCGCTAGCCGCAATCACCGCTGCCGTAGGGTGGATTAGCTCGCGGTCGCGCGAAGCGCGATCCGCGGGCGTAATCCACCACTTCTGTCGCCGCGGAGATGAAAGAGGTGGATTACGCCTTCGGCTAATCCACCCTACGAGGCCATCACGCGTTGCCCCTGTCCTCGCGAAACAAATCCAGCTTCTGCTGCACCGGCCGATCCGAGAAGCTGAACAGCACGGCGTCGTCATCCGCCTCGTGCGTCACCCATTGCCAGCTCGGCACCACGAACAGATCGCGCGGGCCCCATTCGAAAACGGCGTCCCCGATGCGGCTGCGGCCGCGGCCCTCGATCGGGCAGAACACCGTTGCATCGGTTGACCGATAACGCGCGGTCTTGAACCCCTTCGGCAGCAACTGGATGAAGGTGCCGATGGTCGGCATCGCGAAGTCGCCGGTTTCAGGGTTGCTGAACTTCAGCTTCAGCCCGTGGCAGGCATCCCACTCCTGGCTCGTGCGCGCCTTCTCCAGTGCCTCGCGGGTATAGGCATAGGGATAGCTGAAGATCGGCGAGGTCTTCGACGACCGCTTGACGTCGACCGGCAAGAGATTGTGGCCGTAGCGTGCAAAGCTGTCGCCGGCGGGCCTCGTGATCTTCTGCTGGTCTTCCTTCGAGCCCTCCGCGAAGGAGCAGTCGAAGAACTGCACCAGCGGGATGTCGAGCCCGTCGAGCCAGAACATCGGCTCATCGGTTTCGTTGGAATGATCGTGCCAGGTCATCGACGGCGTGATGATGAAGTCACCAGGCGCCATCGCGGTGCGCTCGCCGTCGACGGCGGTATGGGCGCCCTTGCCTTCGAGCACGAAGCGCAGCGCCGACTGGCTGTGCCGGTGTGCGGGCGCGACGTCGCCGGGCACCACCATCTGCACGCCGGCATAGAGCGAGGTCGTGATCTTGGATTGTCCGCGCAGGCCCGGATTCTCCAGCACCAGCACGCGCCGCTCGGCTTCCTTGGCGGTGATCAGCTTGCCCGCCTCGGTCATGTAGTCGCGGATGACATCGAATTTCCAGAGGTGCGGGCGGCAGGCGCTCTTCGGCTCCGGCGTGATCAGATCGCTCATCACCGTCCACAGCGCGGTGAGATTTTCGCCGTCGATCTTCTTGTAGAAGGCCTCGCGTTCCGGCGTCTTGGTCACGGCTTCCATGGTCGCTGCTCCCGTCATTTTGTTGATTGACAGTATACTGACGATCTAGGTAGCGTCAACGTGACGAACAGCATACAAGGTCGTCGTCATTCCGGGGCGACGCGCCAGCGTCGAGCTATGGTGCGCAATTGCGCACCTGAGAATCCATAACCACGATCGGGAGTATGGATTCCGGGCTCTCGCTTCGCGAGCCCCGGAATGACAGAAAACAATGGGAGGGTTCCGATGAAGCTGCACGGCTATTTCCGTTCCAGTGCCGCCTATCGCGTGCGGATCGCGCTCAACCTCAAGGGCCTCGGTGCCGAGCACCTGCCGCATCATCTTCGCAAGGGCGAGCAATGCGCGCCCGCCTATCTCGCCATCAACCCGCAGGGCCTGGTGCCGGCGCTGGAGAACGACGGCGGCACGGTGCTGACCCAATCGGTCGCGATCATCGAATGGCTCGACGAGACGCATCCCAACCCGCCGCTGCTGCCGAAGGATGTGTTGCAACGCGCCAAGGTGAGGGCGTTCGCGCTGGCGATCGCCTGCGACACCCATCCGGTTCAGAATCTGAAAGTGCTGGCGCGGCTGCGCGAGCTCGGCCTTGCCGAAGAAAAGGTCCAGGACTGGGCCGCGTGGGTCAACCGCGAGGGGCTGTCGGCCTGCGAGACCCTGATCAGGAATGAGCCCGGGCCATTTTGCTTCGGTGATACGCCGACGCTCGCCGATCTCTGTCTCGTGCCGCAGCTTGCGAACGCGCGACGCTTCGGCGTCGATGTCTCGGCCTATCCGCGCCTGCTCAAGGCGGAAGCTGCGGCGAAAGCGCTGCCGGCCTTCGCTGGCGCCGCCCCGGAGAAGCAGCCCGATGCCGAGTAAGCCTGCTCCGATTACGATCGACGCGGTCTATGCCGCGCCGGGCTATCTGTTCCGGCGCATGCAGCAGATCGCGGTCTCGATCTTCATGGAGGAGTGCAAGGCGTTCGACCTCACGCCGGTGCAATATGCGGCGCTGATCGCGATCCACACCCATCCTGGCATCGACGCGACGCGGCTGTCGGCGGTGATCGCTTTCGACCGCTCCACGCTCGGCAGCGTGATCGAGCGGCTCCAGGCCAAGGAGTTCGTCGAGCGCAAGCCGGCGCCCGAGGACAAGCGGATCAAGCTGCTCTATCTGACCAAATCCGGTGCGGCCATCCTGCGCGAGATCATCCCCGCCGTCGAACGCGCCCAGGCGCGGATGCTGGAGCCGCTGAAGCCCGCGGACCGCAGGGCGCTGATGGGGCTGATGGCACAGCTGGTCGACCTCAACAACGAGGCGTCACGCGTGCCGCTGCGGGCAGAGGATGCGCTGGAGCATCTGGGGAAGGGCGGGTGAGGGCGGGGCGTCATACACCGCCGTCGTCCCGGACAAGCGAAGCGCAGATCCGGGACCCATACGCCGCAGCAATAGTTTGGCGAAGACAGGCAATGACCATCTCGCGCAACAACGATTGCTGCGGCGTATGGGTCCCGGCCTTCGCCGGGACGACAGCGAGGGTATGGCGGCAGCGGCCACTCACATCCGCAACAACGCCTGCCGGTCGATCTTCCCCGTGCCCGTCTTCGGCAGCTCGTCGATGAAAATCACCTCGCGCGGATATTTGTAGGGCAGCAGCTTGCCCTTGACGTAATCCTGCAGCCGCCGCGTCGCCTCGTGCTGGTCGGCGGTGTGGCTGTTCATCACCACCACCGCCTTCAGCGTCATGCGCCGGTCCGGCAGCTCGGCGGCGAACACCGCGCATTCGCGGATGTCGGGGTGATCGGCGAGACACAGCTCGACCTCGAGCGGGTACACCCACTGGCCCGAGATCTTGATGAGATCGTCGGCACGGCCGCGGAAGAAGTGGAAGCCGTCGGCATCCCTGACGAAACGGTCGCCGGTGTAGATCCAGCCGCCCTCGCGGATCGTCTCGGCGGATTTATCCGGCCTGTTCCAGTAAAGCGGCGTATTGGAATCGCCGCGCACCCACAAAATGCCTTCCTCGTTGTCGCCGACCTCGCGTCCGTCCTTGTCGCGCAGCGCGACTTCGTAGCCGGGCACGCGCAGGCCCGCCGCGCCGAGCTTTGTCTGCCCGGGGCGGTTCGAGAGATAGATGTGCAACACCTCGGTCGAGCCGAGGCCTTCGACGATGTCCAGGCCCGTGAGCGTCTTCCAGCCGTTGAAGACCTCGGCCGAGAGCACCTCGGCCGCGGAGAGCGCCAGGCGCAGCGACGAAAAGTTCGTTTTGCCCGCGCCCTCGGCCTTGGTCAGCGATGTGTAGAGCGTCGGCAGGCCGAAGAAGAGCGTCGGCTTGTACTGCCCGATGGCAGCGAAGATCGACGCGGGCTTCGGCTGGCCCGGCAGCAGCAGCGCCGCCGCACCGGCCGAGAACGGGAAGGTGACGGAATTCCCAAAACCATAGGCGAAGAAGATCTTCGGCACTGAGAAGCAGATGTCATCAGGCGTCAGCTTCAAGACATTTTGCGCAAAGGCGGCCTCGCTATAGGCCATGTCGTGCTGGAGATGCACGATGCCCTTGGGCCGGCCGGTCGAGCCGGACGAGTACATCCAGAACGCCATCTCGTTGCGATGCGTCGGGGTTTCCGGGAGCTCGGCCGGGAATTGCGTCAGCCAGCTTGTGGCGGCCACGGCATTCGGTGCGGCGTGCTCGCCTGCCGTCCCGTTCACGACGATCAGCGTATGCAGGCGCGTGTCCTTGCAGGCTTCGGCGTTGAAGCGCGCGCCAAACTCGGCATCCGCCACCGCAACACGCGCGCCGGAATCGGCGAGATAGAATTGCAGCAGATCCGGCGGCGTCAGCGTGTTGATCAGCAGCGGCACGAAGCCGGCGCGCACCGCGCCGAAGAAGGCGGCCGGATAGGCCGGCGTATCGTCCAGGAACAGCAGCACGCGGTCGCCGCGGTTGAGGCCGAGCGACGCGAAACCGTTGCCCCAGCGGCAGGCCTCCGCACAGAGCTCGGCATAGGTTCGTGTGCCGGCCGGGCCGATCAGTGCGAGCCTGTCGCCACGCCCCTTGCCGAGATTGTCGAACAGCACGCGGCTGGCGTTGTAGATATCGGGAATCGCAAAGCCGATCTCCCGTGCCCCCACGCCGTCGGCGGGCACCTGGTCGCGAATCTCGTTGCTCATGCCGCGTCTCCGCCGCTGTCTCCACTGGTCTTGGCGGCCTCGTAGCGCGCCATGAAGGCCGGCGACATGTGGCGCAGGCGTGCATCGTCGATGCGGCCCGAGCGGGTGATGTAGCTGTAGGCGAAATCCATGAGGTCGAGATGCATGTGCTGGGCAAAATGCTCGTACCAGAAGGCCGAGGTGCGTGCGGCATTGACGAGCTTCTGCACCACGGGCTTGCGCGCGGCCTGGTAGCGATGCAGCGCGGTCGACAGATGCGCGTCCGATTCCAGCGCCTTCACCAGTGCGATGGCGTCCTCGATCGCGAGCCGCGTGCCCGAGCCGATCGAGAAATGTGCCGAGTGCAAGGCGTCGCCGATCAGCACCATGTTCTTGAACGACCAGTGCTCGTTCCAGACCCAGGGAAAATTGCGCCAGACCGATTTGTTCGAGACCAGCGAGCGGCCGCCGAGCGTGTCCGAGAACACTTCCTCGCAGACGCCCTTGGATTGTTCGGAGTCCTTGTAGGCGAAGCCATAGGCCTGCCACGTCGCGTGATCGCATTCGACCAGGAAGGTGCTCATGGTCGGCGAGTAGCGATAGTGGTGGGCGTTGAAGGCGCCGCGATCGGTCTTCACGAAGGTCTGCGACAGCGTGTCGAAGCGCTTCGAGGTGCCGTACCAGACGAATTTGTTGGAGGAGTAGGACAGCGACGTGCCGAAATCGCCCTCGAAGGCGCGGCGCACCAGCGAGTTCAACCCGTCGGCGGCGACGATCAGATCGTGGCCGTTGAGCTGGTCGATCGCGTGGATCTGGGTGTCGAAGCGCGGCGTGACGCCGACGTCGAGCGCGCGCTGCTGAAGAAATTGCAACAGCTCCAGCCGGCCGATCGAGGAGAAGCCGACGCCGTCGATGGCGACGCTGTCGCCGCCGAGGTTCAGCGTGATGTTCTCCCAGCTCTCCATGTGCGGCGCGATTGCGTCGACCGTCTCGGGGTCGTCGGCGCGCAGAAATTCCAGGGCCTGGTCGGAAAACACGACGCCAAAGCCCCAGGTCGCGTCGGCCGGGTTCTGTTCGAACAGGTCGACTTGATCCTCGGGGTGACGCTTCTTCCAGAGATAGGCGAAGTAGAGCCCACCGGGCCCCCCGCCAATCACGGCGATCCGCAACGTCTGCCTCCCTAATTGACAGTATACTTACTATCTAGGGGTAGACTAATGGGCTCCGGCTTCCCGCGCCAGCGGAATTATCGGCACAGCGCGAGGCCCACCGAAACCCATCCCCGGACACATGTTTGATACGTGTCCGAAGCAGTGACGTTGCGAAGCATAGCCAAACCGCGGCGGCTTGGCTATTCGCGCGTCAGACGCAACGCTTCACGTAGACCCCGTTCACCAGTACCCGCGTGCAGCGGACCACCGGAACCGGCTTGCGGACCACGACGGCGGCATTCGGTCCGGCGCAACCGGCGCGATAGACGCCGCGGGCGCAGACCACCGCGTTGGCGTCGGTGGCCTCAAAGGTCATGGTCGCCCCGAAAGCGAGGAGCGCGGAAGCGATGAGCAGCAATGAACGCATGGCTTTCTCCAGATCTTGAATGGGGTCTTTGTCGTGAGGTCTTGTCGTGATTGAAATCGGATGTCGGCAAATCGTTTGTCGCGGCAGGCGTGCGAAAATTCATTCGCGCACGCCGCAATTCATCGTCGTCCAGGTGCGCCCCGGCTATCGCGCCGCGAAGGGCGCCAGCACGTCCTTGCAGGCGGGCGACAGCGATGCAGCGTTGCTGCTGATGCACTGAATGATGCGGCCGCCGCCGGGCGGGACGCCAGCGCAGAGCGTGCGGACGTCGGCACCGCATGCCGAGCGCACGATGAACAGTTCTTCGCGCGGCCGTAAGGGACGCAGAACGATCACGGTCGGCGCCGCCGCCGGTGCTGCCGCGGCAGGAGCAGCGCCCGCGGGCGCTGCCGTCGCTGCTGCGCCGCCGCCGCCAACCGCAGCGGTCACGGCCTTCTCACAGGCCGGCGAAACCTTGGCCTTGTTCTTCTCCAGGCATTGCAGCGCGGGGGCACCGCCCGGCGGCACGCTGGCGCACACTTTGGGATAATCGGCACGGCACGCGCTCTTGACCGCAGCGACCTGCGCGCTGCTCGGCTGCTTTGCGGCGGCCGCTTTCGGAGCAGCTGCAGCAGCCGGCTTCGCCTCGGCGGCCGGCGCGGCTTCCGTTTTTGCTGGCTCAGATTTGGCAGGAGCAGCTTCAGTCTTCGGCGCCGCAGCGGGCTCGACGGCGCGAACTGCGGTCTGGCATCCCGACGACAGGCTGGACATGTTCTTCTGGAGGCATTGATACGCTTCTACGCCGCCGGGCGTCACGCTCGCGCAGTGCGCCATGAAGTCCGAGCGGCAGGCGGAACGGATGGCGCTCTTCTGCGCCTCGGTCGGTGCTTGCGCCAATGCGCCTGTTGCAGTTGCGAAGAGAGTTGCGGCAAGCAACGCGCTACGCGTTGAAGCATGTTTCAACGTGTTGAACATTTGAGTGAATTCCTGCCCTGTCGATAACGCCGACGATTTTTTAAATTGAATGTGATGCAAGCAATCGCCGCGGGTGATGCCGCGTGCGGCATCATTGGCCGCTTTGGCCACTACCGCAAGTAGATATTACCTCGGCAATTGCGACGTAACTACGTCGTCAAAGTTTGATCATGCGCTTGCCGCGGTTCTCGCCCGCAAGCAATCCAATCAAAGCTTGCGGCGTGTTCTGCAATCCGTCGATGATGTCTTCCTGCACCTTCAGCTTGCCGGATTTCACCCAGGCCTGAAGCTCGGCGAGCGCGCGCTGGCTGTCCTTCATGTAGTCCATCACGATGAAGCCCTGCATGACGAGCCGCTTCACCACGATCAGTCCGGGCACGCCGCGCGGTCCGTGCGCGGAGGGCGCGCCGTCATATTGCGAGATCGCGCCGCAACAGGCGATCCGGCCGTAATTGTTCATCTGGGGAATGCAGGCTTCCAGTATGTCGCCGCCGACATTGTCGAAATAGACGTCGATGCCTTTGGGCGCCGCAGCGCGCAAAGCCTTGAACACCGCGCCGTCCTTGTAGTCGACGGCGGCATCGAAGCCGAGCTCGGAGGTCAGCCAGTTGCACTTGTCGGCGCCGCCGGCGATGCCGACCACGCGGCATCCCTTGATTTTGGCGATCTGCCCGACGATCGAGCCGACCGAACCTGCGGCCGCCGACACCACGACCGTCTCGCCCTCCCTGGGCTTGCCAACCTCGAGCAGGCCGAAATAGGCGGTGAGACCGGCGATGCCGAACACGCTGAGCAGATGCGTCATCGGTTCGAGCTTCGGCATTTTCGTCAAATGCTTTGCGGGCACCGCCGCATATTCCTGCCAGCCCGTATCGCCGAACACGATGTCGCCCGGCGCAAGCCCCTCGGCCTTCGAGCTGACGATTTCGGCGATGCCGCCGCCGGCCATCACGCTGTTGGCTTCGACGGCCGAACGATACGTCGCGCCGTGCATCCAGGCCCGGTTGGCGGCGTCGAGCGAGATGTAACGCACTCGCAGCAACGCCTCGCCGTCCTTCGCCTCCGGCATTGCACCATCGACCATCTTGAAGTGCTCGGCGCCGAGCTTGCCGCTGGGCTTTTCCACCAGAAGAATCTGGCGATTGACGCTGCCGCTCATGACGTTTCCTCTTCGTGTGTTTTGACGATTATTGATGCAGGTGCCGCAAACAAAACGTGCAAGCCGCATTCGTTGTGCGCTGCGTGAAGGCTAGAGCGCGCGCGTTGGTTTCGCAACGGGAACATCTCGCAACACGAATGCACGCAAAGCGTGTTGCGTCGCTGTCATATCTGCGACATCATGAAGCGGCCGGTAGCGTGGGGGTCCTTTCAATGTCGAACAGGTTTACGCAATACATTCTGGCCGCGATGGTGCTGGGCATCGTCATGGGCTCCGCGATCTACAACTTCCTGCCCGAGACGCGCGGAGACTGGGCCTCATCCATCAACCTGATCGCCATGATGTTCCTGCGCCTGATCAAGATGATCATCGCGCCGCTGGTGTTCGCGACCCTGGTCGGCGGCATCGCGCACATGGGCTCGGGCTCCAAGCTCGGCCGTATCTTCGCCAAGACCATGGGCTGGTTCATCAGCGCCTCCTTCGTGTCGCTGCTGCTCGGCCTGATCATGGTCAATCTGCTGCAGCCCGGCGCCAACTTCCCCGGTACGCTGCCGCAGGCGGGACAATCGACCGGTCTGCCGGTCTCGGCCTTCTCGATCGAAAAATTCCTGACCCATTTGATCCCGACCTCGATCGCGGACGCGATGGCGCAAAATGAGATTTTGCAGATCGTTATCTTCGCCGTGTTCTTTTCGGTGGCGATGGGATCGATGCCCGAGCGCTCCAAGCCGATCCTGGCGCTGATCGACGACATCGGTCACATCATGCTCAAAGTCACGGGCTATGTGATGCTGTTTGCGCCGATCGCGGTGTGGGCTGCCATCACCGCGACGGTCGCGAAGAACGGCCTGCTGGTGCTCTGGAAGCTCATCGTCTTCATGGGCGGCTTCTACCTCTCGCTCGCGATTCTGTGGGGCATCCTGGTGGTCGTCGGCTTCATCGTGATCGGCCCGCGCTATGGCCATCTGTTGAAGCTGGTGCGCGAGCCCTTGATGATCGCCTTCTCGACCGCGAGCTCGGAAGCGGCCTATCCGAAGACGCTGGAGGCGCTGAACAAGTTCGGCGCCTCGTCGCGGATTTCGAGCTTCGTGCTGCCGCTCGGCTATTCCTTCAACCTCGACGGCACGATGATGTACTGCACCTTCGCAGCCGTCTTCATCGCGCAGAGCTATCACATCGACATGCCGCTCGGCACCCAGCTCGCGATGCTGGCAACCCTGATGATCACCTCGAAGGGCGTCGCCGGCGTGCCCCGTGCCTCCCTCGTGGTGATCGCCTCGACGCTGTCGCAGTTCGGCATCCCCGAGGCGGGCTTGTTGATGATCATGGGCATCGACACCTTCCTCGACATGGGCCGCAGCGCCACCAACGTGATCGGCAACACGCTTGCGACCTCGGTCGTGGCGAAGTGGGAAGGCGAGCTGGGGCCCGAGCATGAGCTCGGCCCCGACGACGCTGTGCCGGGCGATATGGTGCCCGGCGAAGTGCCCGCGATGGCCGGCCATGGTTAGGAGCGCACCATGGACAAGTCGTTGGCGAGGTCATTGAGCCGCGGTTGCGTGTGGCTCGCGGCATCGTTGCTCGCGACCGCGGCGTTCGCCCAGACCAGCAGCGAAGGGCTCAGCCCGACGCTGTCGGCCATCAAGAAAGCGCACACCGTGCGGCTCGGCTATCGCGAGAGCTCGCCGCCGTTCTCCTTCCTCGATCAGTCCAATCGCCCGATCGGCTACAGCCTCGAGCTCTGCGAGGCCATCGTCGAGGAGATCGGCATCGAGGTCGACGATGTCAGTCTGAAGATCGACTACGTCAAGGTCACCTCCGACGACCGCATCGACGCGGTGGTCCAGAACAAGATCGACCTGGAGTGCGGCTCGACCACGGCCAATGCCGAGCGCGGCAAGCGCGTCGCGTTCTCGCCGCTGATGTTCGTCGCCGGCACCAAGCTGATGGTGCCGAAGGCCTCCCCCGTCCAACAGCTCGCCGATCTGAAGGGTAAGACCGTCGTGGTGACCAAAGGCACCACCAACGAGCAGGCGATCCAGACCGCCGACAAGAAGTTGTCGCTCGCGCTGAACATCGCCGTCGGTGCCGACCACGAGCAGTCCTACCAGATGCTCGTCGACGGCAAGGCCGATGCCTTTGCCACCGACGACATCCTCTTGTCGGGCCTGATCGCGCGCCACAAGGCGCAGGACAAGTATCGCGTCACCGGCGATTATTTGTCCTACGATCCCTACGGCATCATGTTCAGGAAGGGCGAGCCGCAACTCGCGGCCGTGGTCGAGCGCGCCTTCCGCAAGCTCGGCTCCAATCGCGATCTGGTCCCGCTCTACAACAAATGGTTCACCGCGCGGCTTCCGACCGGCGAACGCCTGAACGTGCCGATCTCGCTGCAACTGGAAGAAGCTTTCAAGGCGATGGACGATTCCGCCAGCGCGAATAATTAGGCCGCTGTTCCGTCATCCTGAGGTGCGAGCCCGGCGGTGCATAGCACCGTTGGGCGAGCCTCGAAGGATGAGCGGCCCCGCTGGTGCAGCCGGGCCGTCGCCCTTCGAGTCCTCCGCTGCGCTTCGGCACCTCAGGGTGACGGCGATAGATCGGGGCGCTCAGTGCGTTTCCCCGAACACCCGATCCAGCGCGGCGTCATAGGTCGCCTGCACCAGCTCCGGATGCAGCTTCGCCAGCGCTTCCATCATCACGCCGGAATTGATCTCGAGCACGCGCCACTGACCGTCGACGCGCACCAGGTCAATCGACGCGAAGGCGATGCCGATCGCGCGCGCAGCGTCGATCGCGAGCTTCACGCAAGCCGCGCGGACCTCGCCGTTCTCCAGCAACACCGGTTTTGCGCCGGCATCGAGATTGTGTCGCCAATCTGTGCCGCGTTGCTTGCTGTAGACGACGAGAGGCACGTCATCGAGCAGGATCACACGGACCTCGTCCTCGATCGCGACGTAGGGCGAGATCACGAGCCCGGCGCTCATCGAAAAGACCTCGACAACCGCGTGGTCGAGTTGCGCCTCCGTCGTCACCTTGAAGACAGATCGACCCGATGTGCCCTCGTTCGGCTTCACCACGACACCTTGCGGATGATCGGCAAGCAGCGCGAGCATGTCCTCTCGCCAAATGGAGCCGACGACATGCGCGCCCAGCTTCGGATTGAGGAAGAGGTGATGAGCAATGCAGGGCACGCCCGCCAGCGTCAGCGCTTCGGCGGTGGCCGATTTGTCGTTGGCGAGGCGGTGCGCGATGGCGCTGTTGAGGCCGATATCGTAGCCGAACGCGAAGCGGTGCTCATTCCCTCGCCGCATCGCGATCAGCCATCCACCGGCGCGGACATCGACGTCGATGCCATGGCGTGCGCCATAGCGCCTGATGGCCTGCACGAATGTCCGTTCACTGCTTGCCATGGGGTCTCGATCGTTCCTGGCGTCAAAAGCCGCAAAAATGCGGGAATCGGCGCCAAGCCGAAGTGAAAATCAGAGCTATTCTTAATGAAATTATCGCGAGCACCACGGAAATTAAGTGCTGCATTCGACCCCGAATGGGAAAAGAAATTGCCCTTGAGGCTGTCGGGACAGCACATCCGTTAATGATGCGGCCAGTTCGGGGGCAAATGCCTGATAGCCCGGCATCAATTGCACCCGGAACGAGGTTGATTATTGGTCTCAATGGCGTAGATCACACACGCGAAATCCTCCGCCATGGCAATGGTGTCCGCCCGTTTTCAGGGCCGGGCAACGCTTTTGCCCTAAAACCGCAATTATTCGGAATATCGAAAATCATGAGCGCGTTTTACCGAGAGAAGGTTCTGTCCGTCCAGCACTGGACCGACACGCTGTTCAGCTTCCGCGCCACGCGCGACACCGGCTTCCGCTTCCAGAACGGCCAGTTCGCCATGATCGGCCTCGAGATCGACGGCCGTCCCTTGCTGCGCGCCTACAGCATGGCGAGCGCCAACCACGAGGAAGAGCTCGAGTTCTTCTCGATCAAGGTTCAGGACGGCCCGCTGACCTCGCGCCTCCAGAAGATCAAGGAAGGCGACACCATCCTGGTCGGCCGCAAGGCGACCGGCACGCTGATCACCGACAACCTCATCCCCGGCAAGCGGCTGATGCTGCTCTCGACCGGCACCGGCCTTGCCCCCTTCGCCAGCCTGATCAAGGACCCCGAGGTCTATGACCAGTTCGACAGCATCGTGCTGGTGCACGGTTGCCGCCAGGTCTCCGAGCTCGCCTATGGCGAGAAGCTCGTCGCCAGTTTGCGCGAGGACGAGCTGTTCGGCGAGCTGCTCGCGGACAAGCTGATCTATTATCCGACCGTGACCCGCGAGCCGTTCAAGAACCGCGGCCGCATCACCGACCTCATCAACTCCGAGCAGATCTTCAACGACATCGGCCAGGGCCCCCTCAACATCGAGACCGACCGCGTCATGATGTGCGGCAGCCCCGCGATGCTCGAAGAGCTGAAGGTGATGTTCGAGGGCCGCGATTTCATCGAAGGAAGCGGCAACAAGCCCGGCCACTTCGTGATCGAGAAGGCGTTCGTCGAGAGGTAAGCGCCGCTCGGCCTTTACCACACCACAGGTGTCGTCCCGGACAAGCGCAGCGAAGCGGAGCGCCGATCCGGGACCCATAACCACAGGAAGTGGTTTGGGGAAGACGCGTGGTTACCAGCTCGCGCAATAATATCTCCCTGTGGTTATGGGTCCCCGCTTACGCGGGGACGACACTGGTGGTGTGACCGGCATCTCGCCTCACACCACGCGTCCTCTCACCATCCTCCCCCGACTTTGTTATTGGCGCGGCGTCACTGAACGCTGCTATATGCTCCCGCCAAAATCTCGCCTTGATGTTGCAACGCGAGAACGGGGGGAGCTGCGCACATCTTGTCCGTGATTGATCATGGCCCGCCGAAACCGACCGCCTTCGTGCTGGCGGGCGGCGGCAGTTTCGGGGCGATCCAGGTCGGGATGATGCATTCGCTGGCGCGGCACGGGGTCGTCGCCGATCTCGTGGTCGGCTCCAGCGTGGGCGCGATCAACGGTGCCTATTATGCCGGCGATCCCTCGCTCAAGGGCGTGCTCGGGCTTGAGGCGGTCTGGCGCGGCCTGAAGCGTCATGATGTCTTCCCGGTCACCTGGAAGAGCCTTGCCGGATTCATGTGGCGGCGCGATTTCCTGATTCCCCATGACGGCATCCGCAAGCTGGTCGAGGACCACATCCCCTATCGCAAGCTCGAGGATGCTGCGCTGCCCGTGCACATCGTCACCACCGATTTCGTCTCCGGCGAGAGCGTGGTGCTGTCGGAGGGGTCGACGGTGGAAGCGATCCTGGCGTCCACTGCGATTCCCGGCGCGTTCACGCCGGTCCATTACCGCAATCGGTTCCTCGCCGATGGCGCGCTCTCCTCGAACACGCCGGTCCGGGTCGCGATCCAGAAAGGCGCCAAGCGGCTGGTGGTGCTGCCGACCGGGCATGCCTGCGCGGTAAAGGATCCGCCGGTCGGCGCGGTCGCAAATGCGCTGCATGCGCTGACGCTGCTGATCGCGCGGCAACTGGTGGCCGAGCTCGAAGGGCTCTCCTCGGACATCGAATATGTCGTGGTGCCGCCGCTCTGTCCGCTGGTCGGCTCGCCCTATGATTTCTCGCGCACCGACGACCATATCGAGCGCGCGGTCGCCAGCACCGACGCCTGGCTGGCGCAAGGCGGCCTCGAGCAGCACGGCGTGATTCCGCACGAGGCGCAGCCTCATGGTCACTGATTTGTCACCTCATTTGAATCTATTGCACTGCAAAAGCACGCCTCCGAACGGATTGATTTGCGGCATCCGGATTCGGTAGCCTCAAGCCAGCTCCTCGTCATATCCATGGACGTGGCGCGGGCGTATCTTACCCCGTCATTCTGACGAGAGGGATGTGGTCGTGGCCAACGATAACAAGACGCAAGCTTCGCCCGAAGGGCTGATGGAGACGCTGCTCCTGCCGTTCTCGCCGCGCTTCATCGTGCTGACGATCTGCGCGGTGGTCACCGCGCTCCTGACCGGCATCGGCTTCGCCGATGGCAAGATTTTCGACATCCTGCTGATCCCGATCCTGATCTTTGGCGCGCTCACTTTGCTCGGCGTGCGCGACCTTCTGCAGAAGAGCCACGCGGTGCTGCGCAACTACCCGATCTCCGCGCATATCCGCTTCCTGCTCGAAGAGATCCGCCCCGAGATGCGGCAGTATTTCTTCGAGAGCGAGAAGGACGGCATGCCGTTCTCGCGCGACACCCGTTCGCTGGTCTATCAGCGCGCCAAGATGGAGCTCGACAAGCGCCCGTTCGGCACCCAGGAGGACGTCTATCGCGAGGGCTATGAGTGGATGCATCATTCGGTCTCGCCCAAGTCGCATGCGGAGGACAAATTCCGCATCGCCATCGGCGGCCCCGATTGCAAGCAGCCCTATTCCGCCTCGGTGTTCAACATTTCGGCGATGAGCTTCGGCGCGCTGAGCCCGAACGCCGTGCGTGCGCTCAATGCCGGCGCGAAGAAGGGCGGCTTCGCGCACGACACCGGCGAGGGCGGTTTCAGCCCCTATCACCGCGAGATGGGCGGCGACATCATCTGGGAAATCGGCTCCGGCTATTTCGGTTGCCGCCATCTCGACGGCACGTTCGATCCAGAGGCATTCGCACGCGTCGCAGGCCAGGATCAGATCAAGATGGTCGAGCTCAAGATCAGCCAGGGCGCCAAGCCCGGACATGGCGGCGTGCTGCCGGCGGCGAAGGTCTCGGAGGAAATCTCGAAAATCCGCGGCGTTGCCATGGGCGAGGATTGCATCTCGCCGGCCTCGCATCGCGCCTTCTCCACGCCAACAGGCATGATGCAGTTCATCGCCGAGATGCGAAAGCTCTCCGGCGGCAAGCCGGCCGGCTTCAAGCTCTGCATCGGTCATCCCTGGGAGTTTCTGGCGATCTGCAAGGCGATGCTGGAGACCGGCATCTATCCCGATTTCATCGTCGTCGACGGCAATGAAGGCGGCACCGGCGCCGCGCCGCTGGAGTTCATGGACCATCTGGGCATGCCGATGCGCGAGGGCGTCAATTTCGTGCACAACGCCCTGATCGGCATCAACGCCCGCGACCGCATCAGGATCGGCGCGTCCGGCAAGATCGCGACCGCCTTCGACATGGCGCGGGCGATGGCGATCGGCGCCGACTATTGCAATGCGGCGCGGGGCTTCATGTTCTCGCTCGGCTGCATCCAGTCGCTGAGCTGCCACACCGACCGCTGCCCGACCGGCGTCGCCACGCAGGACCCGACGCGGGCGCGCGCGCTCTATGTGCCGCTCAAGATCGACCGCGTGCACAATTATCATCACGCGACGCTGCACTCGCTGACCGAGCTGATCGCCGCCGCCGGCCTCGAACATCCGCAGCAGCTGCGCCCGATCCACTTCAGCCAGCGGACGTCGACGACCCAGGTGCAGACCTTTGCGCAGCTCTATCCGGCGCTGCGCCCCGGCGAGCTGCTCGAAGGCACCGAGGACCCGCGCTTCCGCGATGCCTGGCGGATGGCGCAGGCGGCGACGTTCCAGCCGGCGCTGTAAGGGCTATTCCACCGCATGATACCGCCGCTTTTTCGCGGCGGCAAAAATTCAGCTTGGACCAGGTTGTGTTTTAACGTCTGCGTCAGCTTCGGGTGTAAATTGACCCGATGGACGAGCGGCGTGACAAAGCCAGGCATCGCGTGCTGAAAGCCGGAACGATCGAGTTCGGCGGCGGCGCGATCTCCTGCACCGTCCGCAATTTCTCCGACACCGGCGCTGCCCTCGACGTTACCAGTCCGGTCGGAATTCCCGAGCACTTCACCTTGTTCATCCAGGCCGATGGAACGCATCTCGCCTGCACCGTGGTCTGGCGCAAGGAGAAGCGGATCGGGGTGAGGTTCGGGTGAGGTCTTAGTGTTGCGCAAACTCACGCAACAAACGCCACTGTCGTCCCGGACAAGCGAAGCGCAGATGCGGGACCCATAACCCCAGGGAGGAGTTGCCGCGCAAGCTGGCAACTCCGAGTCTTCACCAAATTCAATCCTGTGGTTATGGGTCCCGGATCAGCGCTCCGCTGCGCTACGCTTGTCCGGGACGACAGCGGTAATTGAGGCTCGCTCTATCGCTCGAACTAACCCGTCTCCACCTCGCTCAGCCGGCTGGCCAGAATCTTGTCGATTCGCCGCCCGTCGAGATCGATCACCTCGATGTGCCAGCCGGCGAAGTCGAAGGCATCGCCGACATTGGGCAGCATGTTGAATTGTTGCAGCACGAGGCCCGCCACCGTGTTGTAGCGGTGCGGCGGCAGCGCGATGCCGAGCAGCTCGCCGAACTCGTCGACCGGCATCCAGCCGGAGATCAGCAGCGAATCGTCGTCGCGCCTGACATAGGCCGGCTCCGGCGGTCCTTCCTCGGAATGGAAGGCGCCGACGATCGATTCGAGGATGTCGGCCGTCGTCACCATGCCTTCGAAGGCACCGTATTCGTCGTAGACGAGACCGATGTGAACCGGCGCGGCTTTCAGGATGGCGAGCACATCGCGGGCGTCCGCCGAGGCCGGGATGCCGGGCGCTTCGCGCACCAGCGCGCGCAGATCCGGCGTGCGTTCGCTCATATAGGCGATCAGCAGATCCTTGGCCTGGAGCACGCCGATCGGCTTGTCGCGATCGCCGTCCGAGACGGGAAAGCGCGAATGCGGGCTCTTGACGATGGTCTCGTGAATGGCTTCCGGCGTATCTCGCAGGTCGATCTCGTTGACCTCCGTGCGCGGCGTCATGATCGCGCCGACCGGACGGTCGCCGAGCCGCATCACTCCGGCGATCATCTCCTTTTCGCCCGACTCCAGCACGCCCGCGTTCTCGGCCTCGGTGACGAGATGATGAATCTCGTCTTCCGATACCTTCTCTTCGGACTTGCCGCCCTGGCCGAGCAAAGTGAGGATCAGCTTGCCGGAGAGATCGAGCAGGAAGACCAGCGGCAGCGAGACCTTCGCCAGCAAGTGCATCGCCGGCGCAACCTTCACCGCGATGCTTTCGGGGTCGCGCAGCGCCACCTGCTTCGGCACCAGCTCGCCGACGATCAGCGTCGCATAGGTGATCATCGTGACGACGAGTCCGACGCCGACGATGTCGGCGACGCCCGAGGACAGGCCGACCTCGACCAGCCATTGCGTCAGCCGCTGCCCGAGCGTCGCGCCGGAGAAGGCGCCCGAGAGCACGCCGACCAGCGTGATGCCGATCTGCACCGTCGAGAGGAATTTGCCGGGATCGGCCGCGAGCGTCAGCGCCCGCTCGGCGCCGCGGACGCCCTTGGCCGCAAGCAGCGACAGCCGGCCCGGGCGGGACGAGACCACGGCCAGCTCGGACATGGAGAGAAGGCCGTTGATGACGATCAGGACGACGACGATGATGATTTCGACGGACAACATTTTGCGCAATGGAGAGGGATATCGAGCCCGGCGGACGCCGGGCCGAGGCCTTTATATATGAACTCCATGCGCGATATGCCCGGTTCCGCCCCAAATTGTCGCAGCGGAACCCCGGTTATGCCGGTCAGAACTCGGCGTGCAGACGTCCCGAGAAGATCGAGACCGGCCCGCGATCGGCATTGTAGGCCGGATTGGTGATGAGTTGATAATCGGCGGTGAGAGTGACGCCCTTGATCACCGAGTAGGCGTAATACGCTTCGAGGATCCGCTCGTTGCTGTAGTTGAGACGGCCGTCGCCGATCAGGAGGCCGACGCCGCCGGCTGCGAGGAAGTCGCGATGCGCGGCCGACAGGCCGTTGATGGCGCCGCCGATGCCGATCGTGTCGTCCGGCCGGCCCCAGCGGCTGCCCTTGATCGACAGGCCGGCTGAAACGCTGCGGTCGATGTCGGTGAAGGACAGGATCTGGTTCTGGCCGTCGTTCCAGCTCGCGCGCGCGAACAGACCGACATCGGTGACGAGCTGCTGCTCGAGATTGACGTAGAAGCCGTATTTGGAGCGGGTACGCCGGTTCGCGACCGCGATGTCGTTGATGTCGAGTGCGGGGTTCGCGGCGGCCTGCGCAACAACTTCGTTGTAGTTCGCGGTGTTGCCCTCATTGGCGAAGACGCCGACGCGCAGCTTGCCGGGCTGCTCGAAGATCGCATGGCGCTCCTCGAATTCCAGGACCGCGCCGCCCTTCTTGTAGACCAGCGTATCGCTGTTGGGCGCATCGGGCACCTGGAACAGGCCGCCGCGCACGGCCCAATCCTTGCGATTGAGCTCGACCACGGCGCCGCGCGTGTAGCCGGGCAGATCGGCGGGGAAATCGTACGCCCCCGACGACCACATCGCCCAGTTCATGAAGTCTGCGCGCGGATCCTTGGCGTAGGAGTTGCCGTCGAAGAAATCGCCGACGGCAAAACGGCCGACGATCAGCGTGACCCGGTCGATATCACGCTTGCCGGCAAGCTGGTTCGGCGCGTCGGGCACCTCTTCCTGCTCGCCGCCGAGGCCGAACGTCTGCTTGAAATAGTAGCGCTGCGCGCGGATTTTCGGGAACGGGGCGCCGGCTTTCTGCGCCTCGCCGTTGGAGAAGCCGGCAAGTCCGAGCGTGCCGTTGATGCCGAAGCCCTGCGCCAGCTCAGGATTGAAATAGAACTCGCCGCCGTCCCATAGCCGCGCGCCGAGGAACGCGGTCGTGGTCCATGTCGCCTGAAACTGGCCGCTGCCGGGCAGGCTTTGCGGGCTCGCATAGGGCGAGCGGATCGGCCCATAGCCCTGCGGCAGCACGGTCGTCTGGGCGTGAACGTTCCAGTCAGCGGATTCTGGCAGCTTGGTCTTGCCGTTGATAACAGGCATCCAGGGCGTATCGCCAAACTGGTAGTTGAGGCCGAGCTTGAACAGGTGAACGCGCGGCTCGACATCGACATTGGCGAGGCCAAACCCGCTGAGATCATAGGTTCGGCGCGACAGCGCGACGTAATCGTACTCGGCCTTTGCGGTCCAGTTGCCGCTGACCGCGAATTCGAGGCCGAGTCCCGCCGTCCAGCCGGCCTGGTACTTTCCGACCGGAAACAGCTCGGAGACTCCATCGGCATCGTTGACGTTGATGTGCGTATGGCCCCAGGCAAACCCTCCGGTGACGAAGGGCAAGAAGCGGTCGAAGGCATAACCGATGCGGCCACGCACGGTGCCGACGTAATCAAGCGTGGTGTTGAACGGAGTTGGCGACCGCTCATGCGCGACGATATCGCGCGCACCGGTGAACGTGGCGTCCGCCTCGATGCCGAGCACGATACGGTTCGCGAGTTGGCGATTGTAGCCGAGTTGATAGCCGCCGTTGAAGCCGGTGGCGCTGGGCGGCAGGATCACGCCTTGCAGCGGCAGCGAATGGGTGCCGGGTCCGAAGCTTGAATCGCCGTAGCCGAAATGGCCGCCGGCATAGAAGCCGGTCCAGTTGTAGAGGGTTTTTGCCGTCCGCGCCTTGAGCGGGAGATCTGCCGCAAGGCTCGCGCCTGGCAGGGCCAGCACGCCCGAGGCGATCGCCGCGGCCGTCCGCATGTACCGGTGTCGATGACCGCTCAACTTCAAAACGCACGCCCCCAAACGCGAAATGTCACCCGCCGCGATATCCCTGCTGATTCGCGGCGCCCCTGTCATCAGGTCTTGGGTGCTGACCGGCCAGACCCAGACGATGCCGATTCGACGAGATTTCTTCCCAAGCCCCTCTGCTTGTTCCAAAGTTTATTGCGATTAATTCGCAATAGCAACTAATCCGGGTGACCGCTGATGATGGTTGGCACCCTTGTGTGACGGAGCTGCAACAAATTCGCAGGGCCCAAAATAGATGACCCCGCCCGGGGGGACAGCCGGGCGGGGTCGGGGCACGACACGGGGTGGATGAGGCGCCCGTGTCGGACGCAGGATCCACGTGAGATCGGCCTCAGGTACTCAAATCAGTAGCAGCTGCGAACGCGGCCGACGTACTGGCCGAAGGCGTTGTACTGGGCGACCCAGCCGCAGCGGTGATAGCCGTTGTAATAGGGGTCGTTGCTGGCGGCGACCGCGGAGCCGATGACGGCGGCGGTGGCGATGCCGGCACCCACACCCCAGACCCAGCCGGGCTGCTTGGCTTCGGCCGAAGAGGTGGTGGACACGATGCTGCCGGTGACGGCGAGGGTCGCGAGAGCGACGGCGGCAATCTTGGTCTTGATCGACATGTGAAACTCCATCCGGGTTGAGGCGGTCCGTTGTGGCCCGCGTGCTCAGTTGGACGGAGGCTCCTCGCGTCGGGTTCGAATGCGCGAAAAGCGGCCGTGAAGTTCGGCCTTTTCCTGAATAATTCCAGGATGATGGGTGCTAGCCGAGAGGGCCTTTGGCGAGCCTGTTCACGTCGAAGTTATCGACCTCGGCCAAAAGCTCGCAGAAGGCCGTCGCTCCCTGGTCGAGCAACTGCTCGCCCTTCGCAGCCACGCCGAGCGTCGCATTGCCGACTGCGCCGGAGGCGTTGAGATCCTGCGCCTGCCAGGCGAACGGCGCGGGACGCTGCGTCGACAGCCAGCGATATTGTTTTTCCAGCGCGATGCTGCTCGCGGGAAAATCCGCGATCGCCTCCCTGCGCACCTGATCGGGATAGCGTGCCAGCATGATCGACGTCTCGACCGCGCCGCCATGAATGCCGTGCCGCACTTCATCCGCCGCGAACAGCCTGTCCGCACCCGACAGCCGCGACCACGACGTCGTCACCACGAACATTTTTCGATGGGCGCGCAGATCCTGCGCAATCAGCATCATGGCCGCGCTGTTGCCGCCATGGCTGGTGATGATGACGAGCTTCTTCACGCCGCGCCGCGCGACGTCCTCGCCGATTGCAGTCCATCGCTTCAGCGCGATGTCGGTCGGCAGCGTCTGCGTGCCCGGATAGTCGATATGCTCGGTGGAAATCCCGATCGGTTCGACCGGCAGGAACGTCGCCGGAATGGTATCGGGCAAGAGCTCGCGCACACGCGCAAGATACGCGTCCGCGATCAGCACGTCGGTGGTCAGTGGCAGATGCGGGCCATGCTGCTCGGTCGCCGCAAGAGGCAGCACCGCGATCCAGCGCGACGCATCCGAAAGGGCGGTCTCGGCCCAGCGGATATCGGACCAGTCGCGGGAAGGCATCATCGAGGTTTCTTTGCCCGAATTTGTCACGTATTTTGGGTGTATGAGGGGACGCGGGCCAGGCCGGCTCGCGTCCCCGAACTTCATGCGGTTCTATCGCGTTGCGCTCACGTGAGCCAGACGCGATTGGGCTGGAAGCGATCGACGGAGTGCCATTATGACCCCCTCTCATCTGCGGCGAGCACTTGCGGCGGGCCTGATGGCCGCTCTGGTCTCGGTTGTAGCGGCGCGCGCCGAGACGCTGGACAAGGTCACCTTCGGCACCAACTGGGTCGCCGAGGCCGAGCATGGCGGGTTCTTCCAGGCAGTCGCCGACGGCACCTACAAGAAATACGGCCTCGACGTCACCATCGTTCCCGGCGGTCCGAACGAGAACAACCGGATGCTGCTGATTGCCGGCAAGATCGATTTCTTCATGGCCGCGAACACGCTGATGTCGTTCGACGCGGTCGCCAACAACGTTCCCGTCGTGACCATCGCCGCGGTGTTCCAGAAGGATCCGCAGGTGATGCTGACGCAGCCGGACGCGAAGGTCGCGAAGATCGAGGATCTCAAGCCGCTGACGCTGTTCGTGTCCAAGGAGGGCATGACCAGCTATTTCCAGTGGCTGAAGTCGGAATACGGCTTCAACGAGAAGAACGTCCGCCCCTACAATTTCAATCCGCAGCCCTTCATTGCCAACCCGAAGAGCGCGATGCAGGGCTACGTGACGTCGGAGCCTTTCGCGGTCGAGAAGGCCGCCGGCTTCAAGCCCAACGTGCTGCTGCTCGCCGATTCCGGCTTCAACACCTATTCGACCCTGATCGAGACCCGGCGCGATGTCGTCGAGAAGAAGCCGGACCTGGTGCAGCGCTTCGTCGATGCCTCCATGATCGGCTGGTACAATTACATCTACCGCGACAATTCCGCCGGCAATGCCCTGATCAAGAAGCTCAATCCGGAGATGACCGACGAGCTGCTGAAATACTCCGTCGCCAAGATGAAGGAATACGGCATCGTCGATTCCGGCGAGTCCTTGAGGAACGGCATCGGCGCGATGAGCGACGATCGCTACACCTCCTTCTTCAACAAGATGGTGAAGGCCGGCGTCGTGAAGCCTGATCTCGACTTCCGCAAGTCCTACACGCTGCGCTTCGTCAACAAGGGCGTCGGCGTCGAGCTGCGCCCGAGCAAGCCGTAGCGCAAGGTCGATGTCGTCAGCCAAAACCTCCGGTGTCGAGACCGGCCTGACGGCCGTGGCCGTCAGCCTGCGTGGCGTGACGAAGGCGTATGACAATGGCGTCACGGCGCTCGGTCCGTTCGATCTTGCCGTGCGCAAAGGCGAGTTTATTTCGCTTTTGGGCCCGTCCGGTTGCGGCAAGTCGACGGCGCTGCGCATCATTGCAGAGCTCAGTGCGCCGTCGTCAGGCATCGTGCGGGTGGCGCGCCACGAGGGCGCGCCGCAACCGGGGCACGGCATCGGCTTCGTGTTTCAGGAGCCGACCCTGATGCCCTGGACCAGCGTGCGCGAGAACGTGCGGCTGCCGCTGAAGCTCGCCGGCGTGCCGAAGGCGGACGCGCGTGCGCGGGCCGATCGGGTGCTGGCCAGCGTGGGCCTTGCCGATTTCGCCGATGCCTACCCGCGCGAGCTCTCCGGCGGCATGAAGATGCGGGTATCGCTGGCGCGCGCGCTCGTCACCGATCCCGATATCCTCCTGATGGATGAGCCGTTCGCCGCGCTCGACGAGATCACGCGCTTCCGTCTCAACAACGATCTGCTGGCGCTGTGGCGCAGCCTTGGCAAGACCGTCATCTTCGTCACCCATTCGGTGTTCGAGTCCGTTTATCTGTCGCAGCGCGTCGTGGTCATGACGGCGCGGCCCGGCCGCATCCAGGCCGACATCCGCATCGAGACGGTCGAGCCGCGCGGCGAGGCGTTTCGCACCTCGGCCGCCTATTCCGATTATTGCCGGCGCGTGTCGGCCGCGCTGGCGCCGGCCTATTCGGAGCAGTCGACGCTATGAACCCGCAAGCCGCCGTCACCGCAAGGCCGTCAGGCGTGCAGCGCGCGATGCCCTTCGTGCTGCCCGTCATCGTGTTCGCGGCGGGACTGCTCGCCTGGGAACTGCTGGTCCGCATCAAGGACATCCCGCCTTACGTGCTGCCGGCGCCCTCGGTCATCGTCCTGACACTGATCAAGGACTGGGCGGTGCTGTCACAATCGCTCGCGGCCACGCTTCTGACGACACTGGAAGGCTTCGTCGCCGCCAGCATCGGCGGCATCGCGCTGGCGCTGCTGTTCAACCAGTCGAAATGGGTCGAATATTCGCTCTTCCCCTATGCAATCGTGCTCCAGGTGACGCCGGTGATCGCGATTGCGCCGCTCCTGCTGATCTATCTGGAGCAGCAGACCGCAGTCGTCGTCTGCGCCTTCATCGTCGCCTTTTTCCCGGTGCTGTCGAACACCACGCTCGGGCTCAATTCGGTCGATCGCAACCTTGCGGGCCTGTTCCAGCTCTATGGCGCCTCGCCGCCGCAGACGCTGCGCTTTCTGAAGCTGCCGGCGGCGTTGCCCTATATTCTCGGGGGCCTGCGCATTGCAGGCGGCCTGTCCTTGATCGGCGCGGTCGTGGCCGAAATCGCGGCGGGAACGGCCGGTGCGGGCTCCGGGCTTGCCTACCGGATCGCCGAATCCGGCTATCGATTGAACATACCCCGCATGTTCGCAGCGCTGCTTTTGTTGTCGCTGGCCGGGATTGTCATCTATGGGGTGCTGGCGTTAGTTTCCCACCTCGTTTTACGGCGCTGGCACGAAAGCGCGCTTGGAAAGGAAAACTGATGTCTACCGGTTCGATTTCGTCCGAAAAGATCGACCTTCTGATTTATGGTCCGGTGCGGCCGATCCTCGAGAACGGGTTTTCCGATCATTTCGTCGTGCACAAGGCCGAGACGCGCGGCGACCTCGAGCGGCTGACGCCGGCGGTCCGCGACAAGATCCGCGGCGTGGCGGTGACCTATCACACGGTCCACGCCAACAAGGAATCGCTGTCGCAGCTGCCCAAGATCGAGATGGTGGCGAGCTTCGGCGTCGGCTACGACCACGTCGACGCCAAATACGCGGCCGAGCACAACATCATCGTCACCAACACGCCCGACGTGCTGACCGAGGAGGTCGCCGACGTCGCGATGGGCCTCCTGATCTCCACCGTGCGTGAGTTCATCAAGGCCGATCGCTATGTGCGCTCCGGCCTGTGGCAGACCCAGAACTACCCGCTCAGCGTCGGCTCGCTGCGCGACCGCAAGGTCGGCATCGTCGGCATGGGCCGGATCGGCCAGGCCATTGCGCGCCGGCTCGATGCCTCGCTGGTGCCGGTGGTCTACCACTCCCGCAATCCCTCGAAGGACGTCTCCTACAAGCACTATCCCGACCTGATCGAGATGGCGAAGGCGGTGGACACGCTGATGGTGATCGTCCCCGGCGGAGCCTCGACCAACAAGATGATCAATGCGGAGGTGTTCAAGGCGCTCGGCCCGCGCGGCGTGCTGGTCAACGTGGCGCGCGGCTCCGTCGTTGACGAGGCGGCGCTGGTGCAGGCGCTCAAGTCCGGCACCATCCTGGCCGCCGGCCTCGACGTGTTCGCGGCCGAGCCGAACGTGCCGGACGAGCTCAAGACCATGCAGAACGTCGTGCTGTTGCCGCATATCGGCTCGGCGTCGGTCGTCACGCGCAACGCGATGGATCAGCTCGTGGTCGACAACCTCAAGTCCTGGTTCTCAGGCAAGGCGCCGCTGACGCCGGTTGCCGAAACGCCGTTCAAGGGGCGCTGATGAACCTTCTTCGGGGCGTCGCATTCGCGATCGCGGCCTGCGTGGCCGCGATCGGCATCGCGCATGCACAGGATGCGACGACCCTGAAGAAGGAGATGCTCGGGCAGTGGGAGCTCTCGACCACCGAGCGCAGCAAGACCTGCGTCGTCACGATGAAAGGCGACGCCGCGGGCCAGGCCTTCAAGCTGGAGCTGGAGCCGGCCTGCAAGACCGCGCTGCCCTTCACCAAGGACATCGTGGCCTGGAGCGTCAGGGGGCTCGACATCGTCCGTTTGCAGGATGCGACCGGTGAATCGGTGATCGACTTCACCGAGGTCGAGGCCGGCATCTTCGAAGGCCTGCGGCAGGGCGAAGGCGTCTACATCCTCCAGGATCTCGCCGCGGCCCGCTCGATGGCCAAGTCGATGGACCAGATGATCGGCGACTGGTCGATGGTGCGCGGCAACGGCCAGCCGGTGTGCGGGCTGACGCTGACCAACACCGAGGCCGGGCCCGACAATTTCCAGGTCTTCCTCAAGCCGAAATGCGACGCGACCATCGCGCAGTTCAACCCGACGCAATGGCGCCTCGAGCGCGGCCAGATCATCCTGATGTCGAAATCAGGCGACGTCTGGCAGTTCGAGGCCGACGACAACGCGCAATGGCGGCGCGTCCCCGACACCGCCGATCCCCTGATCATGCTGCGTCAGTAGGCGTTGCCGGGTTCGCGGGGCATCATGCTCCCGGACGTCACTGTCTCGCGTTGAACTGACGGGGCCACGGGCTCGGTGCCCGCGAAGATCGCCGCGGCGAGGAGATAGGTGAATCCGAAGATCGCCAGCGCCATCACAGGCACCGGCAGATTGTGCAGCCAGTCGCTCACATGCCGCTCTTGCTACGTGATTTGGGGTGGCGAGATCAGCCGCATCGCCGATCTCGCCGACGACGATGCGGCGCACGCGAAATGCCCCCCGGTAATCCGTCCTTCCGCGGAGCGGGTTCAGCCTAGTTTCGTCTCTTGAAGAGCTGCATCTTGCTGGAAAAATTGGCGAACCCGACGACGCGTCCGTCGGAAATGCCGGTCGCATCTGTCACCGCGCCGGCGGTCGAGGTCAGCTTCTTGAGGGTCTGGCCCGTATTCGTGCCCGTCGCAAGATAGGGAATGTCGTCGCCTTCCTCGGCCACGATCACATTGCCTCCCGAAAATGAGCAGCTTGTTCGCGCCAATCCGATGAACGCCCCCACAGCCGTATCTGTCGCCGGTTGAACGCCGTAAAACAGGTTGCAGACGGCCTGCTGCGCTGTGACCGCGTGGCCGTTGTAAACTGCCCACACATGTCCCTTGTAACAACCGAGTGCGCCATCTCCATGCGTATGCTCGACCGCCATACGCTTGCAGGCAATGTCGACCGCCCTGAACAAGAGGGGCGTAGACCCGGCGGTTCCTCCGATCGTGAAGGTTGCGCCCGAACCCGAACCACTTGTTGACGCCTGCGTCGCGGTCGTCGGCAGTGTCGAATAAAGGCCGGTACCCCAAATTGTGACTGATGCGATCGCGGTCCCCGTGACGGTGGCGACACGCAGGATCGCGGCATTTGCGCTGCCGACCAGAGTGCCGCCAGCCAGCACGATGAGGTCGCCAACGGCATAATTCGAGCCTCCGGTTGCGACCGTAACGGCGGAATAGATACCCTGGCCGCCGACGGCACCGCAACTGGTGATAATCGCCTCAATGTCTCCCGTGAGAACGCTCTCACCATACATCGATCCCTGAACATCGATGAGAGGGCGGGTGCATCCGTTCGCATCCAGTTTGGTGACGTTCTCGAACCGGCAGCCATTCATGTTGCCGATCAGAATATGGCACCGGTCGTAACCTGGCAGACGGAGCGCGTCATTCCAGCCCGGCAGGGTCAAATTGCGGAAGACGCATCGATCCAGAGTCGTGGCGTTGGTATTGCCATTGGCCCGCTGGTTGTCGTCCCAGATGAAGGCATTGCCCAAGGCCTCGACGAACAACGCATCGAACGCAATTCCTGAAAGGAACGTCCCGGCGGGCGTCATGGGGGGGGGAAGCCGGCGTCGCTTCCTTGAAAAAGCCGAACGGGGACGTGCCCATGAACATGCGGCCGGATATTTGCCAGGTGCCCATGGCGCCGCCATACGCAAAACCGATGCATGCCATTCGACAGTTGCCGATCGAACATTTGCCGTCGACAGCAAGGTCTCCATAGAGGTACGGCGAATTCTGATTGATGTACCAGCCATAGTAACAGCGATCGACCTGCACATGCCTGAATGCGGTGTGATCGCCGACGATATCGAGGCCGGCATAGAACCCCGAAATTCGAACATTGGTCAGCATGCGATGGGCCGCCCAGCAGATTCCGCTCACATTGCACCCGGTCGCGCCAATCGTATTTATGCTGACGGCCGGTCCGATCAGGCACAGGTCGCGAAACCAGGCAGCGCTGGTTGCGAAGTTGGTCGCCAAGTAGCGTGAGTCGGTCGTGTTGCTCGGACTTCCGGCTTGCTGCCCGCACATGACGGCATACGCAGTCCCGGGCGATGAGCCCATGTCCAAGGTCCATTGAAGTTGAGTGATGATATCGCCGTCACCCATCCAGTGGACCTGCGCATTGTTTACGCCCGGAGCAGTCGTGGCATTGTCGATGCGAAGAGGAAACTTGAGTGAACCCGGAGCTGTGGCCGTCGCAGCCGACATGATGTAGGTGCCGGCCGGTGAATAGATGATGCCGCCGCCGGCGGTCGTCGCCGTATCGATGGCCAATTGATGAGCATGCCACTCGATCGATTCCGTGAGGGCTGTCGCCCGCGGATACACGGCTTGAGCCGCAGCAAGATTGGCAAAAAACGCACTCAATGGATGCGCCAGTCCATCGCCGATCGCTCCAAAATCCTTCACGTTGAATACACGTTCACCAAAACGCAGAGGTATGCCGCCGGACATTGATCAACTTCCTGAGATTTGCACAATGAGAGTTGCCGTTTCGACAATTGCGTCACGGTCGTGAAGCGAACATGACGAAACATGCATCGCCAGGATGCACCAACATTCCGGTGGAATTACGATCCCTTCCGCGCGAAGCAGCGCGCCGCCTTGACGGGCGTTTGATCAATGCATGTTCGCATCCGGTGATGCGATCGATCGCGCGATGCAGGGGGCTGCATGGATTTGCAGCGATCCCATCAAGCGGGATGGCCAGACCGCGCGTTAGGCAGATTGCGCGGCCAGTCGCAAAAGCATGATCCGGAAAAGTGCGAAGCGGTTTTTCGAAAAGATCATGCTCAAACAACAACCTAAAGCGCGATGACGATTCGTCCGAATCTGATCGCGCTTTAGATCAGCCGCATTCCGCGCAAACTCGCATGCCCGCTCTTGCCCACAATAATGTGATCATGCACGGCGATGCCCAGCGGCTTGGCGATGTCGATGATCGCCTTCGTCATCTGGATGTCGGCCTGCGAGGGCGAGGGATCGCCGGAGGGGTGGTTGTGCACCAGGATCAGCGCGGTCGCGGATAATTCCAGCGCGCGCTTGATCACCTCGCGCGGATAGACCGGGGTGTGGTCGACGGTGCCGGTCTGCTGCACCTCGTCGGCGATCAGCTGGTTGCGCTTGTCGAGGAAGAGCAGGCGGAATTGCTCCTTCTCAGCAAAGGCCATGCTGGAGCGGCAATAGTCGATCACCTCGTTCCAGGACGACAGCGCGTTGCGGCTGTTGACCTCGCCCTTTGTCACCCGGCTTGCAGCGGCTGCGATCAGCTTGAGCTGGTTGATCGTGGCTTCGCCGACGCCGTCGATCTCGCGCAGGCGCGCCACCGGCGCGTGCACCACTTCGGCGAATGAACCAAAAATCTTGATCAGCATCTTCGCCAGCGGCTTGGTATCGCGCCGCGGCAGCGCCGGAAACAGCGCCATCTCGAGCAGTTCGTAATCGCTGAGCGCATCGGCGCCGGCGCTGTAGAAGCGCTCGCGCAGCCGTTCGCGATGGCCGAGATAATGCGGCGCGTCGTCAGGCTTGTTCTTGTCGTGGTCGGGCTTGGCGGGCATCGGCCGCCAGCATTGCCGGGGAACCCTGCTTTTGCAACCGTCAATTGCGGCGGCAAATCCAATTTAGATCAGGTGGTAATGATCACCCGATCTGTTTCTCGCCGTGCCGTTCCGACAGCGTGAAGATCTCGACGCCCGTCGCGGTCACGCCGACCGAGTGCTCGAACTGCGCCGACAGCGAGCGGTCACGGGTCACCGCGGTCCAGCCGTCGGAGAGGATCTTCACATGCGGCTTGCCGAGATTGATCATCGGCTCGATGGTGAAGAACATGCCGGGCTTGAGCTGAACGCCCTCGCCAGGCCGGCCGATATGGATGATGTTCGGCTCGTCGTGGAACATGCGGCCCAAACCATGGCCGCAGAAATCGCGCACCACGCTCATGGCCTGCGGCTCGACAAAACTCTGGATGGCGTGGCCGATGTCGCCGGTGGTGGCGCCGGGCTTGACGGCGGCGATGCCACGCATCATCGCCTCATACGTCACCTCGATCAGCCGCTCCGCCTTGCGCGCGATCGGGCCGACCGCATACATCCGGCTGGAATCGCCGTACCAGCCGTCGACGATGAAGGTGACGTCGATATTGACGATGTCGCCGTCCTTCAGCGGGCGGTCGCCGGGCATGCCGTGGCAGACCACGTGGTTGAGCGAGGTGCAGGTCGAATAGCGATAGCCGCGATACATCAGCGTCGCCGGATAGGCGCCGTGGCTGAAGGCGAAGTCGCGGACGAACTCGTCGATGCGATCGGTCGGCACGCCGGGCCCGACGATGTCGGTGAGCTCGTCAAGGCACTTCGCCACCAGCGCGCCGGCCTTGCGCATGCCGGCAAAGGCGCTCGGCCCATGCAGCTTGATCTGTCCGGTCTTGCGCAGGGAGGTATCGGAGGCTTCGACGTAGCTCATGCGTGTCAGGTCTTTGCGGGCTCGATGTCGGCGGAAAAGGCTTGATTTGAGGCCCTAATCTAATGATCGCGGGCTGTCATGCAAGCAAAGCGTGCCCGGAGCGAGCCCGTTGGGCCCGAAAGCGGGCCTAATTCGGGACTTCCACGGTGGTTTCCACCGGCAGGGCGCCGCCACGGACGCGGATCTCGCGGACGGGGTAGGGAACCCGGATGCCCTCGCGCTTGAAGGCGTCCCACAGCGCCAGCATGACGTCGCTCTTGACGCCGTCCATGCCGTCGGGATCCGCGATCCAGAAGGTCAGCGAGAACTTCATTCCGGCTTCCGCGAACTCGGTCAGGATGCTGTTCGGCGGCTTGCCCTTTTGTGCACGCGGATGGGCGGCCGCGGTCTCGGCCGCGAGCTTGCAGACGAGCCTGGGGTCGGCGTCGTAATTGGTGCCGAAGGAGATCTTCACCAGCGTGTTCTTGTCGGTGTAGGTCCAGTTGACGACCTTCTGCGTCACCAGATCCTCGTTCGGCACCAGGAATTCGCGGCCGTCGCCGGCGGCGACGGAAATATAGCGCGTCTTCATCGCGCTGATGCGGCCGGTGTTGTCACCGATGGTGACGAGATCGCCGGGCTTCACCGATTTGTCGGCGAGCAGGATGATCCCCGAGATGAAATTGGCGACGATCTTCTGCAGGCCGATGCCGATGCCGACGCCGACCGCGCCGGAGAACACGGCGAGCGCGGAGAGGTCGATGCCGACCGCGCCCAGCGCAATGACGATTGCGATGGCCAGCAGCCCGATACGGATGATCTTGACCAGCAGCACCTGCACCGACGGCGTCAGGTCGGTGGTCGAATTGATCCGGCTCTCGGCGAAATTGCTGGCGATGTTGGTGGCCCAGAGCGCGATGAGCAGCAGCACGCCGGCCTTGATCACCAGCAGCGGCGTCAGCCGCAATCCGCCGAGCACGATGGCGAAGGAATCGAGCAGATCCACCGTCGCATCGAGCTGGCCGAGGATGGACAGCGCGGCGACGAACCACGCCGTGATCGACACCAGCTTGACGATGGAGGCATTGCGCAGCACCGAGGTCACGAGCCGGATCGCGAGCCAGGCCAGTCCCAGTTTGGCGGCAACCATCAGCAGGTAGGAGCGGCTCGGCCAGGTCGCATGGTACATCACCACGCGGGAGACGATCACGAGCAGCGTGAACACCGCCGTGGAGGCGCTGGTCACCATCACCCGGGCGAAGTGCCGAAGCGGCAGCGGCCAGCGCATCGCCAGCGAACTCATGTCGATGCGGTTGCGAACGGCGGTCTCGGCGGCATAGGCGATGCCGGCCGCGGCCAGGATCAGGCCGAATTGCAGGTAGAACCAGGGTGAGGAGATTTCCGCCCCGACGCTGCGTGCGGTGGTCTGCACGAACTCCATGAAGTCTTTGAGGTCCATGTCTGTCGGTCTCGTCGGGGAAGCGGGCGGGAGGAATTGATTCGAGGGAGCCGCAGAATCCCACAAAGGCCGCGGCCGGGCCACCGATACACCGCGAAGTGAAGCGCGTTAAGGCCGCAAAATACGGGCAGATTGCCGCGAACTGGAGAAAATGGGTTGGCGCGGGAGTCTGCCGACGATAAGGATGCTTATCCAGCAAATTTGACCCGGAAGGTGGATGGCTTCCCTCGACTCTGTCAGCCTCGCCATATTGCTCGGCGCCGTCCTCGTCATGGCCGGTATCCTGTCGAGCCTGCTCGCGCTGCGCTTCGGCGCACCCCTGCTGCTGGTCTTCCTTGCGATCGGCATGCTCGCGGGCGATTCCGGTCCCGGGCAGCTCCAGTTCGACGACGTCCGCACCACCTATCTGGTCGGCTCGGTGGCATTGGCCCTGATCCTGTTCGACGGCGGCCTGAAGACGCGCTTTGCCAGCATCCGCACCGTGCTCGCCCCCTCCGTGGTGCTCGCGACCGTCGGCGTGCTGCTGACCGCGCTGATCACGGCGCCGTTCGCCAAATACGCGCTCGACCTCAACTGGACGGAATCGCTGCTGGTCGGCGCCGTCATCGCCTCGACCGATGCCGCCGCAGTGTTCCTGCTGGTGCATACCCAGGGCTTGCGCCTGCGCCCGCGCGTCGGTGCGACGCTGGAGGCCGAATCCGGCACCAACGATCCCTTCGCGATCTTCCTCACCCTGATGCTGGTCGAATACATCTCGCTGGGATCGAGCTCGGCCGGCCACGTGGCGATGGAGTTCATCCAGGAGGCGGTGCTGGGCGCCGCCGTCGGCTTCCTCGGCGGGCGCCTCGTCGTCATCGCCCTCAACCAGGTCGCGCTGCCGCAAGGCCTGCACGCGCCGTTTGTGACCACGGCCGCGCTCGTGATCTTCGGCGGCTCGCAGATCATGCACGCGTCGGGATTCCTCGCGGTCTATCTCGCCGGCATCATCATCGGCAACCGGCCGACGCGCGCGCATAATTCGGTGGTGGCCTTCCTCGATGCAGCGACCTGGCTGGCGCAGATCGTGATGTTCGTGCTGCTTGGCCTGCTGGTCTCGCCGAGCCGGCTCGGCGCCAGCATTCTGCCGGCGGTCGGGGTCTCATTCGTGCTGATGCTGGTCGCGCGGCCGATCGCGGTGTTCGTGTGCCTGGCGCCGTTCCGCTTCAACTGGCGCGAGAAGATCTTCATCGCCTGGACGGGCCTGCGCGGTGCCGTTGCGATCTTCCTGGCCTCGATTCCGATGCTGGTCGGCCTGTCGAAGGCCTATCTCTATTTCGACGTCGCCTTCGTCGTCGTCATCATCTCGCTGCTGCTGCAAGGCTGGACGCTGGCGCCGGCCGCGCGCAAGCTGCACGTCGCATTGCCGCGCGCCGAGCGCGGCCCGCGGCGTGTCGAATTGGATCTGCCCGGCCAGCTCGAGCAGCAGCTCGTCGGCTATCCGGTGCGGCCGAAGAGCCTGTACTTCCGCCGTGGCCTGATCCCGTCCTGGTCCAAGCCGACGCTGGTGATCCGCAACGAGAACATCTTGACGCCCACCGAGGCCGATCCGATCGCGCCGGGCGACTACATCTATCTGCTGGCACCGCCGGAAAAGGCCGAGGCGCTGGATCGCTTCTTCGTCGATATGCAGCCGAGCTCGGCGCCGGATCCGCATCTGCTCGGCGACTTCATGGTCTCCGCCGAGCACACGCTTGCCGAACTCGCCGGGATCTACGGCGTGAAGGTGAGCGAGGACGAGAGTGTATTGACGTTGGCGGATTGGTTCGACGTCCATCTCGACCGCGCGCCCAAAGAGGGTGCCGAGCTGCCGCTGGACGAGATCGTTTTGGTCGCGCGCAACATCTCCGGCGGCCGCGTCAGCGTCGTCGGCCTCCGCCTGCCGGAAGACGACGAGACGCCGGCCCCGCTGACGCGCCGCCAGGCGCTGCGGAAGAAGCTTGCCGAGGTGTGGACGTCGGTGGCGGGGGTTTGAGAGAGGCTCGTTTGCGAGCCGCCGCCACAATCTCGGTGTCATCGCCCGCGGAGGCGGGCGATCCAGTATTCCAGAGGCAGTCATGTTAGAGTCGAGACGGTGCGGCGTACTGGATGCCCCGCCTTCGCGGGGCATGACAGCGGTGGTGGGCTACAGACCCCTCACGTCAGCACCTTCACCCCGCCGAACGACGTCACCCGCCCCTGCTTCAGCATCACGATCTGCGTCGCGAGCTGGCGCAGCTCGGCGACGTCGTGGCTGACATAGACCATGGGGACATTGGCCTCGTCGCGCAGCCGCACCAGGTACGGCAAAATCTCCAGCTTGCGGCCCTCGTCGAGCGCGCCGAGCGGCTCGTCGAGCAGCAGCAGGCGCGGCTTCGACAGCAGCGCGCGGCCAAGCGCGACGCGCTGGCGTTCGCCGCCGGAGAGTTTTCCGGGGCGGCGGTCCAGCAGTGCGCCGATGTCGAGCAAATCGATGACGCGCTTGTGCTGGGCAGGATCGGTCGCGAGGCCGTTCATGCGGCGGCCGTAGTCGAGGTTCTGCGCGACGTTGAGATGCGGAAACAGCCGCGCGTCCTGGAACACATAGCCGATGCGGCGGCGAAAGGTCGGAACGTGAATGCCGGCCGCGGTGTCGTCGACCGTCTCGCCGTCGATCACGATGGTGCCGCGATCGGGCCGCAGCAGGCCGGCGATCATGTTGACCAGCGAGCTCTTGCCCGCACCGGATGCACCGAACAGGCCGATGACGCGTCCCTCGCTGGTGAAGGAGGCAGACAGCGAAAACTCGCCGAGCTGTTTCTCGATGTCGACGCGCAGCATGGTCAGTTCCCGTGCAGGCGTTGCGTGGCGCGGCGGGCGAACCATTCGGCTGATATCAACGCGCCGATCGCGAGCACGACCGAGACGATCACGAGCCGCCCTGCAGCCCTGTCGCCATCAGGCGTCTGGATCAGCGAATAGATCGCCGACGAAATCGTCTGGGTCTCGCCGGGGATGTTGGAGACGAAGGTGATGGTGGCGCCGAACTCGCCGATCGCCTTGGCAAAGCCGAGCACCATGCCGGCGAGGACGCCGGGCAGCGCCAGCGGCAAGGTCACCGTGAAGAACACTTTCCAGGGAGCGGCGCCGAGCGTCTCGGCGGCCTGCTCGAGCCGGCGGTCGATCGCCTCGATCGACAGCCGCATCGGACGCACCAGCAGCGGAAACGACATGATGCCGCAGGCGAGTGCTGCACCGGTCCAGCGGAACGCGAAGACAATGCCGAGAGTGTCAGCGAGGAAGCCGCCGACGAGGCCGCGACGGCCGAAGGTGAGCAGCAGGAGATAGCCGGTGACGACGGGCGGCAGCACCAGCGGCAGATGCACGACGGCGTCGAGCACCGACTTGCCCCAGAAATTCTTGCGGGCGAGCAGCCACGCCAGCGCAATGCCGAACGGCGTTGCGACCAGGGTTGCAATGACAGCGACCCTGAGCGAGAGCAGGATCGCCGTCCATTCGGCGGGAGAGATGTCGAACACGAAAATTCAGGTTGCAAAAATTAAGTCGTGGGGCTCACCAGGAACTTGAAGCCGTATTTTTCCAGAATGGTCTTGGCTGCGGTCGAGCGCAGGAAGGTGAGATAGTCGTTGGTCTCGGGCTTCGCGGTCGTGGTCGCCGCGACGGGGTAGATGATCGCGGGATGCGATTCCGCCGGGAACGTGCCGACGATCTTCACGCCCGGCTCGACCTTGGCGTCGGTCGAATAGACGATGCCGAGATTGGCCTCGCCACGCGCGACCAGCGTCAGAGCGGCGCGCACGCTCTCGGCCATCGCGAATTTCGGCTCGGCCGCCTGCCAGGCGCCGAGCTTCTCCAGTGCCGCCTTGGCATACTTGCCAACGGGAACCGACTTGACGTCGCCGGTCGCAATCCTGCCGTCGCCGGCGAGTTTTGCGAGGTCGAAGCCCTGCGCGATGGTGACGCTGTCGATCTTGGAATCCTTCGGGGCGATCAGCACGATGCTGTTGCCGAGCAGATTGACTCTGGAAGGCTCGTTGATGGTCTTCTTGCTCGCCGCGTAGTCCATCCAGTCGGTGTCGGCGGAGACGAACACGTCGGCCGGCGCGCCCTGCTCGATCTGTTTTGCCAAGACCGAGCTCGCGGCATAGCTGACGCTGAACTTGATTCCGGTCTTGGCGGTGTAGGCGGCGTCGACCTCGTCGAGTGCGTTCTTCATCGACGCCGCAGCGAACACGGTGATGGTCTTGTCCTCGGCGGCGGCGGGCGAAAGGCTCGCGCCCGCGAGGATCACGAAGGCGGTGAAAAGTCCGGCAATACGAATCATGAGATAGCGCTCCGTGCGAGCTCGCGCGTACAAATGCACACGCAAATCTGGCGTTGGGTTAAGTCAGGTCGCGACGGGCGGACGCGCTGTTCCACGGGTCCCTGCGACGGCTTACGGCCGGCAGGGATATCGCAATTGCGAAGATAGCAGGCCGGCGCCTCAGGTCAAAGGCGGCCGTTTGCCCCGCCAGATCGGCCTATTGCGCCGGCAGGATCGCGATCGAGAGCGAATTGTCCCTGGCCCCGCTGACCTGAACCACGAACGCTTTGTCCGACAGCTCGTATTTCATGGTCTTGCGGATGCCGTCGCAATCGGTGGCGCCGCTGAAGGCCACCGGCTTGAGGACATGCCCGTCCTGGACCACGTCCACCCAGGCCCCGCTGGACAGGCTGATCGTGTAGAGGCCCGCCTTCGGCGCCTTGATGCCGGTGAAGCCGGCAAAGGTGCCGTCCTTCGGGGCCCGTTCCGGCGGCGTCGGCAGCTTTGCGTCCGCGGGTGCGACCAGACCCAGCGTGATGGCGGACGAGGGCAGGGCTGCCTGTTCGCTCCCGGATGCAAGCTTCGCGCGATCCGGCGCCGTGAGCGCGGCGCGCTCGCGCTCGATCGGCCATTTGAACTTATCGCAGCCGCTCGGCTCCTCGGCGGCGAGAGCGGAGGTCGCGCCGAGCGAGAGCACAGCGAGGAAGGTGAGGACGCGCATGTCAAATCTCATCGTTGGCCACGCGGAAGACGCGGGGCTTGCGGTTGGGCTTTTTTGAACGACGGGATGCGCGTCCCGGGACGCCGCGGGCTTACGGCCTGGCGGCAAGGCAATCCTAGCGCATTTGGGTGGTGCGAACCAAACAACTAGTTCGTCATCCCGGGGCGCGCGTAGCGCGAGCCCGGGATCCATAACCACAGAGAGAAATTTGGCGAAGACCCGGAGTGACCTGCTTCGCGCCACAACCACTCCCTGTGGCTATGGGTCCCGGGCTCGCTTCGCGCCCCGGGACGACAGCGGTGGGTGAGGCGGCACCGTACGTTAATAGGCTGCAGCACGCCTTACGGCTTCGCATCGCCCGCGTGCAGCACCGCTTTGCAGGCGGCGGGCATCTGGGCCAGCGTCATCGGCGGTTTCGGCTTGGGCGGCTCCGGCGGCGGTTTGGGGTGCAGCACGCCGTCGGAGAACCAGTAGGCGAGATCGGCGGGCTTGCAGCCCTCGTCCTCGGATTGCGACGGCTGGCCCTCGCATTCGCCCGCGCCCGCCGGGCAGCGCATGCGGATATGGAAGTGATAATCGTGGCCCCACCACGGCCTGATCTTCGACAGCCAGGAACGGTCGCCTTTGGCCTCGCGGCACAGCGCCTTCTTGATCGCGGCGTTGACGAAGATGCGCTGCACCGCCGGCTCCTGTGCCGCATCGCGCAGCACCAGCACATGGGCGGGCGTGAACACCTTGGGATCGATGTCGAGACGGTCCTGCCGCACCATCATCACCGCCGACATCTCCTCGCGCTCCTCGCGCGACAGACGTCGGTCCGGCATCGGCGTCAGCCAGATGTCGGCGTCGAGACCGATCTGGTGGCTGGCATGGCCCGACAGCGCCGGCCCGCCGCGCGGCTGGGCGATGTCGCCAACCAGAATGCCCGGCCATCCCGCGTCCTTGCGCGCCCTGGCCGCAAGGCGCTTGATCAGCGCGATCATGTCGGGGTGGCCGTAGCTGCGATTGCGCGACAGCCGCATCACCTGCCAATTGTCGCCGTTGAGCGGCATCTGATCCGCGCCGCCGATGCAGCCCCTGGTGTAGGAGCCGATGACATGGGCCGATCCCTTCGAGGGCAGCAGTTTTCGCGCGAACAGCTCCCTGGCGCCGATCGTGGGATCGTTGGGATTGGCCAGCGGCGGCAGCGGTTTTGCGTTCACGCTGCCCTTGTCCTGAGCCAGCGCGTCGCCGGCGGCCAGGATTTTTATGACGGCGAGCGTCATGACGAGCAGGAGAGGGGCGATGCGGCGGGGACTCATGCTGCATCCTTATAACCCAACGCCGCATCAGGGTTAAGAATTAGGCTGTGAGCCGGCGGCAAACTCACGTCGTCTTGACAGCCGCCGCCGCGACGTTGGGGACCGCGCGGAACACGACGATTCGCATCTCCAGCCAACTCCTCCGAAAGTCGTAGATTTTACCGGGGATCGGCCGCGTTTTTAACGGCGCGATAACCGTGTCCTGCATTGACCAAAATTCGTGCGCGGCGCGGGTTTGGCTTCGGTCCTGCATGCAAGCGGATGCGCGTCCGGAATTGATTCATGGAGAGCGCGCGTTTTACAGCACCACTCGCGCCGATTGCGGCGAGGCAACGGGTTTGGCGCGCGGGTTGATACAATCTGCGCCTCTCAAACAGGCAGAACGGCCGGGCTCACGGCGTCGCAAGGCGCGGCGCCGGACGACGAGCCCGCCCAAGATTACTTTTTTTTCAGACACTTGCCCCAAAACTCGCAGCCGCTGGGCGCAGCGAGGACGAGTGAAGTTGAGTTTGGGGTCTCGAAAACCAGGAAAGCGAAACAACAGCGTGCCCGGGCGGGCCGGCCGAGCGCCGCGCAAGCCGCGCTTCGCGCGCGCGCCTCATCCTGTCGAACGCGACCAGCTCGTGCAGAGCCGCGCGGAAGCCGAAGCCGCCATCGCCGACGCGCGCAAATCGCATGAGCGGCTGCGCCAGGCCGTGGACCTGCTGCCGCAGGGCATCGTGATCCTCGACCCCGAAGGCCGCTACGTTCTCTGGAACAAGCAATATTCGGAAATCTACAGCAAGACCGCCGATCTGTTCGCCGAAGGCGCGCGCCTGGAGGACACGCTGCGCATCGGCGTCGCCCGCGGCGATTATCCGGAGGCCGCCGGCCACGAGGAAGAATGGATCGCGCAGCGGCTGAAGAAGCTCCACGAGCCCGGCAAGCGCCACGAGCAGACATTGTCGGACGGCCGCGTCATCCTGATCGAGGAGCGCCGCACCGATGATGGCGGCGTCGTCGGCCTGCGCGTCGATATCACCGAGCTGAAGCAGCGCGAGGCTTCGTTCCGCCTGCTGTTCGACGGCAATCCCGTCCCCATGATCGTCTGCGCGCTGGACGACGAGCGCATCCTCGGCGTCAACGATGCCGCGATCGCGCATTACGGCTATAGCCGCGCCGAATTCGAGAAGCTGAAGATCCGCTCGTTGCAGGCCTTCGACAGCGAGCCGCCCTGGACCACCGACCGATCCAGCGAGGAGCAGGCCGCGCGGACCTGGAAGCACGTCAAGGCCGACGGCGCGCTGATTGATCTTGCGATCTATTCGCGCGAATTGACCTATGCCGAGCGGCCCGCGGTGCTGCTCGCGCTGATGGACATCACCGAGCGCAAGCGCGCCGAGGCGCGGCTCGCCTTCATGGCGCAGCATGACGGGCTGACCGGCCTTCCCAACCGCAATCTGCTGCGCCAGCAGGTCGACGAGATGCTGCTGCATATGCGGCGCAGCTCCGACAAGGTCGCGCTGCTGATGCTGGGGCTCGACAATTTCAAGGCGGTCAACGACACCTTGGGACATGCGATCGGCGACAAGCTGCTCCGCGGCGTCGCCAAGCGGCTGCGCTCGACCTTGCGCGAGGACGACGCGCTGGCGCGGCTCAATTCCGACGAGTTCGCGATCGTGCAGAGCGGGCTGATGCGTCCCGAGGACGCCGTGCTGCTGGCCAAACGCCTGCTGGAAGCCATCGCCGATCCCTATCTGCTCGACGGCCATTCCGTGGTGATCGGTGCTTCCATCGGCATCGCGATGGCGCCCGGCGACGGCGATGATTCCGAAAAGCTGCTCAAGAACGCCGACATGGCGCTGTCGCGCGCCAAGCTGGATGCGCGCGGCACTTTTGCATTTTTCGAGGCCGCGCTCGATGCGAAAGCGCAGAGCCGGCGCAAGATCGAGGTCGAGCTGCGCGATGCGATCCAGAACGACGTGCTGCGTCCTTACTATCAGCCGTTGATCGACCTCCAGAGCGGCCGCATCACAGGCTTCGAGGCGCTGGTGCGCTGGCCGCATGCCGAGCGCGGCATGGTCTCGCCGGCCGAGTTCATCCCGGTTGCCGAGGAAACCGGCCTGATCAATCCGCTCGGCGGGCTGATGCTGCGCCGGGCCTGCCTGGATGCTGCGACCTGGCCGGACGACGTTCGCGTCGCCGTCAATCTGTCGCCACTTCAATTCCGCAGCGGCAATCTGCTGTCGGTGGTGACGGACGCGCTGAAACATTCAGGCCTGCCGCCGCGCCGGCTCGAGCTCGAGATCACCGAGACGCTGCTGCTGGAGAAGAGCGCGCAGGTGCTGGCGACCCTGCATGCGCTGCGCGCGCTCGGCGTCCGCATCTCGATGGACGATTTCGGCACCGGCTATTCCAGCCTCAGCTATCTCCGCAGCTTCCCGTTCGACAAGATCAAGATCGACCAGTCCTTCGTGCGCGATCTCGGCGCCAACCGCGAGGCCCAGGCCATCATCCGCTCCATCGTCAGCCTCGGCAAAGGTCTTGGCGTCACCATCACCGCCGAAGGCGTCGAGACCGAAGCCGAGTTGAGCTGCCTCCGTGCCGAGGGCTGCGACGAGGGCCAGGGCTTCCTGTTCAGCAAGGCCCGGCCGAATCTCGAGATCATCAGCCTGCTGGCGGCGCAGCGCGGCATCGACGGCGGCGAGCAAGCGGCGCTGGTGGCGTGAGGCGGACTGGCCGTTTGCGGATCCCGATGTGAGGGACGTCGTCTCTCTCACTCCCTCGCCCCGTTCTTACGGGGAGAGGGTGGGGGTGAGGGGCCTCTCTCCGCGAACCCAACTGTTTCCGTGATTGTGGAGGCAGCCCCTCACCCCAACCCTCTCCCCGCGAAGGGCGGGGCGAGGGAGCGCAGCTGCGGTCGCGGCCACCGCTCATTTGCCGGCCAAAATCGCCTTCCCCACATCCTCGTAATGCGTATCCCGCGCCTGGATCTGCTGGGCGATGGCGTGCATGTCGCGAAACCGCCGCTCGAACGGATGCTTTCGGAACACGGCCGTCGCACCGGCCATGTGATAGGCGGTGTCGACCACTTTTGCGGATTGATGGATGGTCCAGGTCGCGGCGAGCCTGACGGCGCTGCGATGCGCCGCGCTGAACTCGCCGGTCGCGACGAGGTCGCGCCACATCGCATTCGCAGTCGCATAGAGGTAGGCGCGCGCGGCGCGCAAATCGCCCTCGGTGCGGCCGATCAGGCCCTGGACCGCCTGGTTGTCGCGCATGGCGTTCACCGTCAGCGACTGGTGCTTTCCACGCGCCAGTGCGATGGCAGCATCCAGCGTCGCGCGCGCGACACCGAGCGAGACCGCGGCGAAGCCGAGGCTGAAGGTCGAGCCCGTGCCGATCTTGTAGAGCGGCGCCTTCTCGATCAGCGCATGCGGTACGTCGCGGAACGCCGTGAACCGTTCGGGGATGAAGAGGTCGGCCACCTCATACGAATCCGTACCGGTGCCGGCGAGCCCGATCGCCTGCCACACGTCGTGCAACGTCGCGCTCGCGGCCGGAAACAGGATGGTGCGCACCTCCGGCGAGCCGTCGGCATTTTTGCGCGGCGTGCCATCGGCATTGAGGATGCGCACATGCGCTCCCAGCCAGCTCGCCTGCCGTGAGCCCGAAGCAAAATCCCAGCGCGCCGTGACGCGATAGCCGCCCTCGACCGCGCGCGCCTCATGCGCGATCGCACCCCAGGCGAGAATGCCGGGCGCCGTGTTGAAGATCTCGTGCGCGGTTTCGTGGTCGAGCGAGGCCGCGATCATCGCGCAGACCGAGCATTGGCCGAGACACCAGGCGGTCGAGGCATCCGCCTTCGCGATCTCCTCCTGCATCTGCATGAAGGTTTCGATCGGGGCTTCAGCACCGCCGAGGCTTTGCGGCAGCAGCGCGCGGTAGAGCCCGTTCTCGATCAGCGCGTTGACGACGGCCGGCGTCAGCCGCCGGGTGCGTTCGATCTCGTCAGCCTCGCCCGCGATGAGTGGCGCGACGGCACGGGCACGTTCGACGAGGTCAGGGCCTTGATCGAAAACTTGCGGCGTGTTCATGCGCCACCTCGTCAGGCCGCCGCGCGGCCAAGGGCGAGAGATGTCCTGCGCCGGTTCGGAAAACTCAGCGCCACCGCGACGGCGGCAAGTCCGATCGCGAAGGAGCCGGCATGCAGCCAGGTATATTGATGGAAATTGTCGTACACGAGCCCGCCGGCCCAGGGCCCGAGCGCCATGCCGAGGCTGGCAAAGGCCGACACCGCGCCGAACACCGTCCCCATGATGCGCGCGCCGAAATATTCGCGGACCAGCACCGCATAGAGCGGCATCACGCCGCCATAGGCGAGGCCGAACACGACCGAGAGCGCGTAGAACTCGCCGAGCTGGGCCACCGCCAGATAAGTCGCGATGCACATCGCCTGCACGAACAGGCCGCCGACCAGTACCGGCTTGGCGCCGATGCGATCGGCAAGCGTACCGAGCACCAGGCGTCCACCGAGACCGGACACGCCGGCGAGGCTGTAGACCGTCACCGCCGTGATCGGGGCGATGCCGCACACCATTGCATAGGACACCATGTGGAAGATCGGGCCGGAATGCGCGGCGCAGCAGGCGAAATGCGCTGCTGCGAGCGCGATGAATTGCGGCGTGCGCAACGCCTGTGATGCGGTCAACTCGACGTCCGGTGCTGCGTCCGCATTTGCAGCGCCCGTCGCGTGCGGCGCCGGCCGCACCAGGAAGCAGGCGGGGATCAGCAGCGCCCATGCGGCGATGCCGATCACCAGCATCGCGGTACGCCAGTCATAGGCCGTGATCAGCCAGCTTGCGGTCGGCGCGATCGTCACCGGCGACACGCCCATGCCGGCGGAGACCAGCGCCACCGCGAGGCTGCGATTCTTCTCGATCCACGCGCTCGCAAGCGCCATCATCGGCGCGTAGAAGCTGCCGGCGGCGACGCCGATCAGCACACCGAAGAACAGCTGGAACTGCCACAGGCTTTGCGCCTGGCTCGCCGTCACGAGGCCAAGTCCCAGCAGGACGCTTCCCGAGAGAACCACGATGCGGGTGCCGAACCGGTCCGACAGCGTGCCCCACAGGAACGCGGCCACGCCCATGCAGAGGAAATCAAGCGTCGCCGCCGCCGACACACCGGCCCGCGACCATCCCATCGCTTCCGAAATCGGTTGCAAAAACACCGCCAGCGACAGCATCGTGCCGAACCCGACGCAGGTCATCAGCGCACCCGCGGCGACCACGACCCAGCCATAGTCGAAGCGGGACTGCTTGCTCATGCGTTTCCTCGCGCTTTTGGTCTTGTTCGTGGTGCGCGTGGGAATGGTGGCCTATCCGCGGAGCGGGGGCAAGAAGATGAGCGGTCCTCTTTCGTGCAAGGCAGCAAATTGTGAGTTGTATCCCACGAACAGCGTTTCATCTCTTTTCCACCGTTCCTTGCCTGCCACAGAAGTGTTGACTGGATTCAGGGGGCCAGAGCGAATATTTGTCCGGGATTGCAATTGGTCCGTACGGAGGTCGCGATGGCTTATGACGTCCGTTCAATCTCGAATTTCGTTCTTGATGTTGCCGACGTTGAGGGGCGGCCGGTATCAAACTTAAGCATCAACAAGATCGTTTACTTTCTACACAGCAACTACCTTGTTGAATTCGGCAAACCGCTTGTTTCCGCCAAGATTGAAGCTTGGGAATATGGGCCTGTGTTTCGTGAGCTCTATCGCGAGTTCAAGAAGTACGGCGAAAGAGCGATCTCGGGGCGTGCTCAGCGAATAAGTGTTGAAACTGGAAATTCGGAGACCTGCAATTGCGAGCTGTCAGAGCTGGAGCAATCGTTTCTTGAGCCGATGATTCGGCGTTACGTTCGCTTTTCTGCGAGTACGTTGGTCTCAATGTCCCATGTTCCGGGAGGACCGTGGGACCAAATTTGGAATCATGGTACAGTTACACAACCATCGATGCGTATTAGTGATGACCTGATTTTGGCGTGGCATAAAGCGGCTGCGAGGCACTAATGGTCGACAAGCATATGAGGTTGTTACGAAAATTGGATCGCCCGCCAGGTGGGCCGAATTTTGCGCGCTTCATCCACGATGACCCGATTCGCACCGCCAAAGCGGTAATGTCGTTCATTAAGGGGCTTCCGCCCTTCAACTATCTCCAAGCTTACAAGGCCGTACGAGACCGAATCGAGCTGGGAATTCCGGCTGAGGCGGCCATTCGAGTTGCTGTGGCTAGAGGCGCGCCGCTCGGCCGCCCACACAATGAGGCTCTCATTCGAGCGTTCTTAGAATATGATGAGCAGAGAAGGTTTGCTGCTCAGAATCCTATTGGATTCGATGTCGAGTATTTTCGTGTTTCTAGAGAAATCGTGGTCCCAATTTCCCCTGTCTCCGTAATACGGGAGCGAGGAAAATTTGTGCCGATCTTCATGTGTGGCTGGAGTTCGTTGTCGTTGTCGTTGCTTCAGCGGCGGCTGCTTATGACCATGTATGAAGACGCATTCTTTTCGTTGACCGACTATCAGAACTCGCCTGCGGAAATATTGTTCTTCCCCAAGGTTGGCGATGGAACGCTGGACCGCGAGGCGGAGGTGTGGCGGCGGGGAGACTACGACTTGCTTACGCCTGCTGAGCTAAACGATTGCTTGGAGAACTTCTTGTTGGCGCGCCAACAAGTGAGGCGGTTGATCGCCGCGGATGCGCAGAATTTTCGGAAACCCGGTGACGGCTCTCCCAGCGACTAGCAAGGTCCGGTCATTCACGCTTGATACGCAAGCGAGGTTTTTGCGGCGTTGTCTGCTAAGCTGCTATTTTTCTGTATCTGCTTGGACGGAATTGAGCGGGAATTCTGACGATCTGTCGTAGGCAGAAACGAAGTTTTTCTGCCGCGCCTTTTCGCTTTTTCTTCCAAGAAATTCCCTCCATCGGCAACACGGCATTTCTGTCGATTGTCCACAAAATGTCTCACTGCAGCCCTCCTCAATAGGGCAGTCGGAGTAGATGCAGGCAACTTGTCTATTTCTCCCCACGAAATCATACGACATTGTTTCCTCCATAGAGGAGGCGTCGATGCTCAAGATTGATCCTGCCAGGCTCAAACAGTTGCGCGAAGCTAAGGGTTGGACACAAGACGAGTTGGCTAACGAAACAAAGTTTGACCGGTATCCAAAGATCGATAAGCGGACAATCTCAAGATTGGAGCGCGGCAAACAAAATAGCACTCACCCGCGCACCATTCGGCAGATCGCTCGAGCGCTCGGCGTTGAGCAAGCTGTATTGACGGGGGATGCGCCGATACCCGAGAACAGGCGGCAAGCTCCGACAACTTTTCGTTCAGCCATGCAAATCAGTTCATCTACTTGGAACGCGCTCTATCTTATCTATGAGCGTTATCACGTTCGTCCTTGGCAAGTAGTAGAGTTCGCGCCGTTTCTTTTTTGTTGGGCCGCCGAGGCAAGTCTTAGAGATCGTCGAAAACGCCTCCAGGACTTGGAGGTCGCGCGCCAAGCCGTCCGAGTTAGCGAGAAATCTCTCGAGCACATGTGCGAATCGGATGCCGGAAACCTAGACGAGAAAATCAGAGCGGAAAGAGAATCTATCGAGCAACAGGATTTGTGGGGGTATTTTTTAGAGGATCCGGGCTTTGCCTCCTATAGACACGACGGGATTGAAAATCCCTTTGCGAGATTTCTAGAGCGCTTGGCAGATGACTTTAGCGAAGTGATAGAGTTTCAAGATTTCTCTTCAATTGATTTTCCTGGTTACGTCGTGTGCGCCGAAGAAGCTGCGCGCTTTGTGGGAGGTGATGAACTACTTGCGAGGAGGATTATCCAAGGTGTTGTGTCGTTAAAGGAGATGCCGGATCAACTCTTCGATTCGCATGATTCTTCTGCCCGCGCTGATTGGGTCCGAGAAAAAGAGAGGGAATTCTTGGAAACTCTGAGAGAGAATTCGTCGCGTAAGAAAAAGGAGGCGATAAGGTGAGCGCAATTGTGCCGACTGGCCATGGCGCGTTACGTATGGCGCAACGGGCCGTCACCTTGAGCGACGCTGAACTAATTGCGATGTGGGGAACGGAAGTGGAGGGTGGATATCTGGTGCGCGACCGCGACTATCAGGAAATAGAGCGGATACTTAGATCCTTTCTCACACGCGTGAGGCTGATGCGGGGCAAGCGTCTGGTCCTCGCGACGGGCCGCATAGTGACGGCTTACCATGCAAGAGCCAAACATCAACGACGTCTCTTACGTCGGGCGCGAATACGCAATCTCTACTGACCGCTACCCCTACCGGCGGCACTCCTCAATGAGACGACTCCTGCGGGATGTCGACCTTGCCGAACTGCCGCATCTTCTTCTTGCCTTTTTCTTGCTTCTCGAGAAGTTTGCGCTTACGCGTGATGTCGCCGCCGTAGCAGTTCGCGGTGACGTCCTTGCGCAGCGCGCGGAAGGGATGGTGGCCTATCCTGCGAACTATTCCGACCGCAAATCTTTCCAAATTTTAACGGCTTGTCATGTCGGTATGGACTGATCCCGTTCGTCCTTGGTTGGCGACTTCCCGAACGCGCCGTGGGTGGCCCGCAATAGGAAGCGATGTCGTCACCTTGACTTCCAAAATCGAACTGGAGCAATGCCCATGAGGATCACCGTCGAAACCAGCGTCGCAGCCCCCATCGATCAGGTCTGGCGCGCCTATACGAATCCTGCCGACATCGTGAAGTGGAATGCTGCGTCCGACGACTGGCATACGACCAAGGCCACGGTCGATCTGCGGGAAGGCGGTGCATTCTCGTCGCGGATGGAAGCCAAGGACGGCAGCATGGGCTTTGACTTCGCCGGCACCTACACGACCATCGTTGAACACAAGCTCATCGAATATGCGTTCGGCGATCGCAAGGCCAAGGTCGAATTCGTGCCCGGTCCGAAGGGCGTTGTCGTCCGCGTCGTCTTCGATGGCGAAGACACGCATTCAGTCGAGCAGCAGCAAGGCGGCTGGCAGGCGATCCTCGACAATTTCGCGCGCTACGTCGAGACGAAGCAGAAGCTGTGATCGGTCAACGGTGGGAGGATGCCTGCATCACGCACCCTGCGATGATGCCACCATACCCCTGTTTTGCCCGACGAGTCAAACCGGATTCGTAAAAAACGAAAATCGCACGCCGCCAACGGGGTGGCTACTGTGCATGGGGTTGTTTTCGCAATTTTTGTTCGAGGCGGGGCTCGCATCGCTCCAAGCAGGCCGGCAACAAGCCGGCCTCGCCTCAGTTATCCACCTTCAGCGCGGCAATGAAAGCTTCCTGCGGGATGTCGACCTTGCCGAACTGCCGCATCTTCTTCTTGCCTTCCTTCTGCTTCTCCAGAAGTTTGCGCTTACGGGTGATGTCGCCGCCGTAGCACTTCGCGGTGACGTCCTTGCGCAGGGCGCGTACGGTTTCGCGCGCGATCACCTTGCCGCCGATCGCCGCCTGGATCGGGATCTGGAACATGTGCGGCGGGATCAGCTCCTTCATCTTCTCGACCATGGCGCGGCCGCGCCCTTCCGCGCGGGTGCGGTGAACCAGCATCGAGAGCGCGTCGACCGGCTCGGCGTTGACCAGGATCTGCATCTTGACGAGATCCGCCGGCTTGTAGTCGGTGAGATGATAGTCGAACGAGGCGTAGCCCTTGGAGACCGACTTCAGCCGGTCGTAGAAGTCGAACACGACCTCGTTGAGCGGCAAATCGTATTTCACCATCGCGCGCGAGCCGACATAGGTCAGCTCCTTCTGCGAGCCGCGGCGGTCCTGGCACAGCTTCAGCACGCTGCCGAGATATTCGTCGGGCGTCATGATCGTCGCCTCGATCCAGGGCTCCTGGATCTCGGCGATCTTGACGACGTCGGGCATGTCGACGGGATTGTGGATCTCGATCTCGGAGCCGTCGTTGAGCTTCATCTTGTAGATGACGCTCGGCGCGGTCGCGATCAAATTGAGGTCGAACTCGCGCGACAGCCGCTCCTGGATGATTTCGAGGTGCAGCAGGCCGAGGAAGCCGCAGCGGAAGCCGAAGCCGAGTGCGGCCGAGGTCTCCATCTCGAACGAGAAGCTGGCGTCGTTGAGGCGCAGCTTGCCCATGGCGCCGCGCAGCGTTTCGAAGTCGTCGGCGTCGACCGGGAACAGGCCGCAGAACACCACGGGGATCGCAGGCTTGAAGCCCGCCAGCATTTCCGTGACAGGCTTCCTGTCGTCGGTGATGGTGTCGCCGACGCGGGTGTCGGCGACTTCCTTGATCGCGGCGGTGATGAAGCCGATCTCGCCGGGGCCGAGCTCGTCGACCTGTGTCATCTTCGGCGTGAAGAAGCCGACGCGCTCGACGTCGTAGGCCGCACCCGTGCCCATCATGCGGACGCGGCTGCCCTTCTTCATGACGCCGTCGACGACGCGGATCAGGACGACGACGCCGAGATAGACGTCGTACCAGCTGTCGACCAGCAGCGCCTTCAAGGTGGCATCGCGGTCGCCCTTCGGCGGCGGCAGGCGGGTGACGATGGCCTCTAACACGTCGGGAACGCCGAGGCCGGTCTTGGCCGAGATCATCACCGCGTCGGAGGCGTCGATGCCGATGACGTCCTCGATCTGCTGCTTGATCTTCTCGGGCTCGGCCGCGGGAAGGTCGACCTTGTTCAGGACCGGGACGATCTCGTGATTGTTGTCGAGCGCCTGGTAGACATTGGCGAGCGTCTGCGCCTCGACGCCCTGGCTGGCGTCGACCACCAGCAGGGAACCTTCGCAGGCCGCCAGCGACCGCGAGACTTCGTAGGCGAAGTCGACATGGCCGGGCGTGTCCATCAGGTTGAAGATGTAGTCCTTGCCGTCCTTGGCCTTGTACGCAAGGCGGACCGTCTGCGCCTTGATGGTGATGCCGCGCTCGCGCTCGATGTCCATGGAATCGAGCACCTGCTCCTTGCCCGCCATTTCGCGGTCGGAGAGGCCGCCGGTCATCTGGATCAGACGGTCGGCCAGCGTCGATTTGCCATGGTCGATATGGGCGACGATGGAGAAATTGCGGATGTTGGAAATGGGGACGGTCGTCATGGGCGCGGGATACCACTCACACCCCCGTGCGGCAACCTTATTGCTGTATTTTCAGGGCCTTTGTTCACGCCAAGCTGATTCCACGAGCGGCCAAAACGCGCTACGCAACGCCCCATGTCCAGGCCGATGTCCACCACCTCGATCCCCTCCGCCCGAACACGCGTAAAACCCCGGGTGAGCTTTGACCGCTTCCGGGCCTGGCTGGTCGCCAGTGCGACCCGGCCGGAGGCGCGGCTGTGGCTGGTGATCCAGCTCGCCATCCTGCACGCCGTGCTCTGGACCTTCATCCTGATCAATCTGAAGGCGGCGCAGGACGTTCACATGGACGTCGCAGAAGCCTATGGCTGGGGCCAGAAATTCCTGTGGGGCTACGGCAAGCATCCGCCTTTGTCGGGCTGGGTCGCGGGCCTCTGGTTCACAGCGTTCCCGGCGACGGACTGGGCGACCTATGCGCTGGCGATGGCGACCATCGGCGTCGGCATGGTGATCTGCTGGCTGCTCGCGTTGCGCGTCGTCGATGCGCGCCGCGCGTTCCTGGTCGTGGTGATGATCGCGCTCTACCCGATCTTCAATTTCAAGGGTTTCAAGTACAACCCGGACCTGCTCCAATTGGTCACGCTGCCGCTGCTCGTGCTCGCCTATCTCAATGCTCTCGAGAAGCGCAGCTGGCAATCCGGGATCTGGTTCGGGCTTGCCGGCGCGCTGGCGCTGATGACCAAATACTGGGTGCTGACCATGATCGGCGCCATCGGTCTTGCCGCGCTGATCCATCCGGAGCGGCTGCGCTTCCTGTTGTCGCCGGCGCCGTGGGTGGCGATCGTGACGATGGTGGTGGCGATGATCCCGCATATCGTGTGGCTGGCAGGCGTGCATTTCGTGCCGCTGGCCTATGCCGGCGACACCTACAGCCTCGAGGACGCCGGCCTCGTGCATCAGCTCGTCGCAGGCTATGCCTTGCATAATTTTGCACTGCTGGCGCTGCCGGTGGCGCTGGCCGCGCTCGCCATGGCGCTGGTGCCGCCCTGGTTCACGCTGCTCCTGCGCGCGCCGTTACGCATCGTCACACGTGACTGGGCGCGTGGTCCCAATCCCGGCGTCAATGCTTCGCAGGCGCGCAATGTCTGGATCATCCAGATCATCGTTGCGGTCGGCCCGCCGCTCGGCGCGCTGGCCTTCAGCATCTACATGAAGACCGATTGGGGCATCTCGCTGTTCTTCCTGGTGCCGCTCGCGCTGGTCGCAATTCCGGCGCTGCGGGTGCAGAGCGCGGTGCTGTTCAACATCGCCGCGATCTGGCTGGTGCTCAGCGCCGCGACGCTGGCCGCCTCACCCTGGATCGCCGCGCGCGAGATGGCGGCCAATGCCGGCAACACCGCGACCTACGGCGCGCGCTCGGAACTGGCGCACGAATTGACTCAGGCCTGGCACACGCGTTTTGCCTCGCGCTGGGCCGTCGTCGCCGGCACCATGGAGTCGATCCAGCCGCTGGTGTTCTACAGCCCGGATCATCCGGCCGCATTGATGCCGTTGGAGGCCTGGGATTCCGGGCTGACCTCGCGCGACGACGCCAAAAAATACGGCTTCATCGGCGTGTTCGATCCGACCGACGGTCGTTTGCCGGCGTTCGAGAAATGGGTGTCGGAGACCGCGCCGAACGCCGAGCGCATCGTCATGACGACGCGCCGCTTCATCCACGGCAAGGCCGGCCCGGCGATGAGCTGGAACATCTACATCGCGCCGCCGGCGAAGTGATCGCGGAGTTGCAGATCTCGTAGGGTGGGCAAAGGTGCGAAGCGCCGTGCCCACCATCTCTCGCTATTCGCGAGAAAGACGTGGGCATGCTTCGCTTTGCCCACCCTACGGCACTCAGCGCCTGGAGAAACTAAATCCCCTCCTCGTTGAACTTGCTTTCAACGAGTTCGGTGATCGCCGCGAGCGCGGCTTGCGCTTCATCGCCGGCAGCGGCGACGGTGATCGTCGTGCCCGGTCCTGCGGCGAGCATCATCAGGCCCATGATCGAGGTGCCGCCGACGGTCTCGCCGCCGCGCGTCACCCAGACCTGCGCATTGAAGCGCTCGACCGCCTGGACGAATTTCGCCGAGGCCCGCGCATGCAGGCCGCGCTTGTTGATGATGAGGAGATCCTTGGAGATCGCGCCCGCGGGCACGCCAGACCCGGCTTGCGGCGCGTCGTCGCTCATTTGCCGGCGAGCACGCGGCTGGCGATGGTGACGTATTTGCGGCCCGCTTCCTGGGCCATTGCGATCGCGTCGGGCAGCGGACGCTCCTCGCGCACCTTGGCGAGCTTCACCAGCATGGGAAGGTTGATGCCCGCGAGCACCTCGACCTTCGGCCGGCTCATGCAGGAAATCGCAAGGTTCGACGGCGTGCCGCCGAACATGTCGGTGAGAATCGCAACGCCATCGCCGGAATCGACGCGGTTAACCGCCTCGATGATGTCGCTTCGGCAGAGATCGGAATCGTCTTCGGCGCCGATCGTGATCGCTTCGATTTGCTTTTGTGGGCCCATGACATGTTCAAGCGCTGCCTTGAATTCGTCGGCAAGGCGCCCGTGGGTCACAAGTACTAGACCAATCATCGGAAAACTCCCGCGGGCGCTTTTGGTGCACCGCACGAACGCGCCACTTTGACCATCCAGAGCCCCCGCGCAAGGGGGGATGTTGCGTATCTCCCTGAATCTAGACGGATGGATAAGGGGAGCTGCGCCGGTCTATTCGGTCGCGATAGTGGGGTTCATATGGTTACCATTTCCCTTCAAACAATTGCCTCAAGGGTTAGTCGGAGGTTAACTCTTGGTAGTGGTCAAGGCCGCGACAACCAATGGGAGGGGCGAATAGCCGCAACCGACAGGGATTCTCGGTATTTCGACACCGGAAATGCTTGTTTTCAGCGATTCTGTCGCAGGCAGGCGTTCCGCGTCCGCTGCGTCCAGATCGACCACGAGGCCGACGGTCGCATGCTCCACGAAGTCGCAGCGGCGGATTCCGAGGCCCCTGATCTCGATCAGGCCGGTCAGCATGCGGGCAGGACGAACCTGAATTTCATCGCCGACTGTCGCCAGATGGACACGGTCATCCCCGACCAGAACGGCGCTCTCGACCACCCCCGTGCGTCCCGCCATGATCAAATCGAAGGCAAGGCGCGACTTGCCGGAGCCCGAGGGCCCGCGGATCAGCACCGCCAGATTTCCCACCTTGACCGCTGAGGCGTGAACGCTGGGCCCGCCTTCGTTCAAGCTGCCCTCGTTCAGGCTGCCTTCGTTCAAGCCGCCTTGGCTCATAGCGCCGGCAGCCTCACCACGAAGCGCGCGCCCGATACAGTCGGGACGCCCTCATCGTCCGGCGGACCTGCGCGGTTCTCGGCCCAGATTCGTCCGCCATGGGCATCGATGATTTGCTTCGAGATCGACAGGCCGAGGCCGGAGTTCTGGCCAAAGCCCTGATGCGGACGGTCGGTGTAGAAGCGCTCGAAGATGCGTTCCAGGGCGTCGTCGCGGATGCCGGGGCCATCGTCGTCGACCACGATCTCGATTTCGGAGCGGACGCGGCGGCAAATGAGGCGCACCTTGCTGCCGGGCTCGGAGAAAGACTGCGCGTTGGAGAGCAGGTTGGATACCACCTGACCGAGCCGTGAATCGTGGCCGGTCACAGACAATGTGTCGTTCGGGCCGCGGCCCTCGAAGCGGGGCTCGACCGCGACGTCGTGGCCGAGCTTGGTTTCGTTGGCGACGGAGACCAGCGTCGTCAGCAGGCGGCGCAGATCGACCGGGATCGCGTCCTGGCGCTGCAATTCGGCATCGAGGCGACTGGCGTCGGAGATATCAGTGATCAGGCGGTCGAGCCGCTTGACGTCGTGCTCGATCACCTCGAGCAGGCGGGCGCGGCTGGTTTCGTTGCGCGCCAGCGGCAGCGTCTCGACCGCGGAGCGCAGCGAAGTCAGCGGGTTCTTCAGTTCATGCGCGACGTCGGCGGCGAACATCTCGATCGCCTCGATCCGGCTGTAGAGCGCGCTGGTCATGTCGCGCAGCGCGCCGGAGAGGTGACCGATCTCGTCGCGACGACGGGTGAAGTCGGGAATCTCGACGCGAGTCTTGATGCGGCGACGGATGCGCTCGGCGCTGTCGGCGAGCCGGCGCACGGGACCCGCGATCGTGCTCGCCAGCAGCAGTGATAGCATGATCATGACGGCGGCCGCGACGCCGCCGACCTTCAGGATGGCGAGGCGCTCGGCGGTGACCATCTGGTCGATGTCGTCGCCCTGTGTCGACAGCATCAGCGCGCCGTGGATGGCGCGCGAGCGCAGCACGGGCACCGCGACCGAGACGATCACCTCGCCGCGCGAATTGACCCGCACCATCGATCGCTTCTGGCCCTGGAGCGCATCGGCGACTTCCGCATAGCCGTTGCCGTTCTCGCGACCGAGCTCGCGATACAAAGGCAGGTCACCGCGGTTGATCCAGAGGCGCACCGAGGTCAAGCCGCGCTCGATCACGCCGGGCTTCGACGATGGCGGCGGCAACGGGAAGATCAGCACGTTCTCGAGGTCGCGGCTGTCGAGCAGCACCGTCCCGTTGGGGTCGAAGATCCGCGCGCGGGTCTTGGTCGGCGAAATCAGGGTACGCAGCACGGGGGCCACGCGCTCAGGGCTGATCGGGAAGTTCAGCGCCGAATAATCGTCGTTTTCGCCGTAGCTGTCGCCCAGCTTCAGATCGAGCAGCCGGTCGGGATCGACCGTGATCGCGTTGGTCTGCACCGTCGCCGAGGCGCCGATCGCACCGGCGATGATCTCGGCCTGCACCAGCAGGCTCTGCGCGCGGGCGTCGATCAGGCCAGCGCGGAACTGCGAGAGATAGAGAATGCTCGCGACCAGCGCGACGAGGCCCGCGAGGTTGAGCGAGACGATGCGGCGGGTCAGGCTCGAGAAGGACAGCGCAAAGAAATACTGACCGGCGCGCGTCAGCCACGACAGCGGCCGCCAGCCCTGCTTGGCTGGCTTGTCTTCAACGTGCTCCGGAACGCCGTCGGACGCGATGTCGCCGGCGTTCTGGTTCTCGTCAGGCTGCGTTCGGTCAAGCAATGCTTACGCCCGCGTTAGGACATCTCGTGCGAAGGGTCCCCGCATCCTAGAGCCATCCCGGTCCCGATGGAACGAGAACCGGCGATGCTCCCAGTCTTTCGTGAAGGCGACTTTGGCGAAGACGCCTTGCGCCTCAGGCTTCCTTGAAGCGGTAGCCGACGCCGTAGAGCGTCTCGATCATCTCGAACTCGTTGTCGGTGACCTTGAACTTCTTGCGCAGCCGCTTGATGTGGCTGTCGATGGTGCGGTCGTCGACATAGACCTGGTCGTCATAGGCGGCGTCCATCAGCGCGTTGCGGCTCTTCACCACGCCGGGCCGGGTCGCGAGCGCCTGAAGGATCAGGAATTCAGTGACGGTCAGCGTCACCGGCTCGTTCTTCCAGGTGCAGGTATGCCGCTCCGGATCCATGCGCAGCAGGCCGCGGTCGAGCGCCTTGGCGTCGTTTTCCTTCGGCGCGACGGTCGGGTCCTTCGGCGCCGAGCGGCGCAGCACCGCCTTGACGCGTTCGACCAGCAGGCGCTGCGAGAACGGTTTGCGGATGAAATCGTCGGCGCCCATCTTCAGGCCGAACAGCTCGTCGATCTCTTCGTCCTTGGAGGTCAGGAAGATCACCGGCAGGTCGGATTTCTGCCTGAGGCGGCGCAGCGTCTCCATGCCGTCCATGCGCGGCATCTTGATGTCGAGGATGGCAAGATCGGGCTGGGTCGTGCGGAAACCGTCAAGCGCGGAGGCGCCGTCGGTGTAGGTCATGATGCGGTAGCCTTCGGCTTCCAGCGCGATCGAGACGGATGTGAGAATGTTGCGGTCGTCGTCGACCAAAGCGATTGTGGGCATGAGCCTCTGCTTTCTGCTGTCCGTTTGGGTCGTGGTTAAACGGCGAGCAATCCACTGATGCGCCGCATAGATGGGTGCCGAAGTTGGCGTTCGAACCTTGTCACCGAGCAATGCAAGCTGGGCTGAAGTGTGACCAAGTTCCACGAAACACGGCAGATTCGCCGCGTTTCGACCCATAACCTGACCCCCGTTTACCCGAAATAAGACCCTCCATGCAACCACCTGACCCGAGAAAGCCGATGCAACCGACCCCCGATTTCGACCCCGGAAAGCTTGCCAAATCGCTGCTGCGGCGCTCGCGCCAGGGGGCGCTGGCGACGCTGAAGGTGGGCTCCGGCGATCCCTATTGTTCCCTGGTCAATCTGGCCAGTCACCCCGACGGGTCGCCGATCCTGCTGATCTCCGGTCTGGCCGTGCACACCAGGAACATCCTGGCCGATAACCGGGTCTCGCTGATGCTGGACGAGCGCGCCGCGGGGGACCCGCTGGAGGGCGCCCGGATCATGCTGTCCGGCCGGGCCGAGCAGGCCGAGGCCGACAAGGATCTCCTCCAGCGGAGGTATCTCAATGCCCATCCGTCGGCCGAAGCCTTTGTTTCGTTTAAGGATTTTTCTTTCTTTCGGATCCGGGCCACGGGAACCCATCTGGTCGCCGGCTTTGGCCGCATCGTCGACCTCGAGCCCGGGCAATTCCTCACCGACCTCGGCGGCGCCGAGGATTTGCTGGCGGCGGAGGAGGGGGCGGTCGAGCACATGAATGCCGATCACCGCGATGCCATGGGCCTCTATGCGACCAGGCTCCTCGGCGCGGCCGAAGGAGACTGGCGCTGTACCGGCTGCGACCCTGAAGGCCTCGATATGCAGGATGGCCAGACCGCACTTCGGCTCGACTTCCCGGAGCGGGTCACCAACGGTACGGCGCTGCGCAAGATGCTGGTCCGCCTCGCTGGCGAAGCGCGCACCAGGGTGGACCAGGGCGCAAGCCTTTGAACGCTGCCGCCGATCGCTGCGACCCAAGACCGTAATGGTCTCAAAGTGCGCAGCGAGAGGGTTCATGACACGCCGTCGTTTGACACTGGTTGCGGGTTTGGCGCTCGCGATCACGGCATCATGGGCCACGCCCGGTGTTGCCCAGAAAGGACTCGCGGCGGAGAGCGCGCGGATCAACGCGCTCATGACCGCCGGCAAATATTCGGAAGCGCTGCCGCTCGCACAGGCGATGGTCGCGAGCCTGGAGAAGGACAATGGTCGCGAACTCGCCGCCGCGCTGAACAATCTCGGCCAGGTCCATGCCGGCCAAGGCCGCGACGATCTGGCCGAGCCGCTCTACAAGCGCTCGATCGCATTGATGGAAAAGTCGCTCGGTCTCGACACGCCGCTGGTTTCGGCCGAACTGACCAATCTCGCCGCGCTGTATCAGAGACAGGGCCGCTTCACCGAGGCCGAGCCGCTGTTCAAGCGTGCACTGGCCGTGAGTGAAAAGGGCCTGTCGCGCGAGCATCCCGATGTCGGCCGTGCCCTCAACAATCTCGCCACGCTCTACGTCAAGCAGGAACGGCAGGCCGAGGCCGCGCCGCTGTTCCAGCGCGCACTCGCGATCTATCAAAAGGCCGCCGGGCCGGAGCATCCCGCGGTCGCCACGGTCCTGAACAACATCGGTCAGGTCAATCGCGATCTCAAGCGCGATGCGGACGCCGAGGCGCCGATCAAGCGCTCGCTCGCGATCCGCGAAAAGGTGCTTGGAGCGGATCATCCCGACGTTGCGCGCTCGCTGAACAATCTCGCCGGTCTCTACGAGCACCAGCAGCGCTATGCCGATGCCGAGCCGCTCTACCGCCGTGCGCTGTCGATCCGCGAAAGTGCGCTCGGGCCGGATCACCCCGACGTGGTGACCTCGACCAGCAATCTCACCTATTTCCTCTACGTCTCCGGCCGCACCGCCGATGCGCTGCCGCTTGCCGAGCGAACGCTTCGCAGCGGCCGCACGCAGCTGCGTGTGGTGCTACCGGTCCTGTTCTCCGCGCGGCAGCAGCATCTCCTGCCGGACGACAAGGCGCTCGACGAAGCATTGGCCGCAATCCAGCGCGGTACGCAATCTTCCGCCGCCTCTGCCGTGAACAAGCTCGCGGTGCGGCTCGCCGCCGGCAGCGACAGGCTCGCCGAACTCGTGCGCAAGGAGCAGGATCTTGCCGCCGAGTCCGAGGCGCTCGACAAGGCGATCATCACGGCGGTGTCCAGGCAATCGGCCCAGCGCGATCTCGCGGCCGAACGGCGCAGCCGCGCGCGGATCACGGCGATCGCAAGCGAGCGCGCCGGCTTGCAGAAGACGCTCGCCGTCGAATTTCCCGACTACGCCTCGCTCTCCAACCCGCTGCCGCTGGCCGTGAGGGACATCCAGCCGCTGCTGTCGGCCGATGAGGCGATGGTGCTCTATTCCGTCGTCGACAAGCAGAGCTACGTCATCGCGATCACGCGCGAGGGCGCCGACTGGAGAGCGATCCCGCTCGGTGCGGATGCGCTGGCGCAGAAGGTGACGGCCTTCCGCAAGGGGCTCGATGTCGGCAAGGCGCGCGATGCCTCCGGCAAATCGGGATTGTTCGATCTCGCCCTCGCCAACGAGCTCTATGCCGCGCTGCTCGGCCCGGTCGAAGCGCTGACCAAGGACAAGCGCAATTTGCTGGTGGTGCCCTCGGCCGCGCTGACGGCGTTGCCGTTTCATCTGCTCGTCACGGAGGCGCCGCAAGCTGCGATCCCGGACACGCTTGAAGGCTATCGCAGCGCCGCCTGGCTGTTGCGGCGTCAAGCCGTCTCGGTGCTGCCCTCGGTGGTCAGCCTAAAATCGCTGCGCGCCTTTGCGCGCCGGGATCAGGGCGTGAAGCCGATGACCGGCTTTGGCGACCCCGTGTTCAATCCCGCGCTGGAAGGACCGGCCGATCGTCGCGCCGCGCGCGGCAAGGTGGCGGCGCGCAGCATCGCGACCATTGCCTATACCGACTTCTGGCGTGGCGCCGGCGTCGACCGCGCGCGGCTGGCGCAAGCGCTGCCGCAACTGCCCGATACGGCCGACGAGCTGAGCGCGGTGGCCAAGGATGTCGGCGCCGCCGATGCCGATATCCATCTCGGCCGCGATGCCAGTGAAACGACGCTGAAGCGCGCAGCGCTTGCTCAATACAGCATCATCTACTTTGCCACGCACGGCCTCGTTGCCGGCGATATCAAGGGACTGGGCGAGCCATCGCTCGCGCTCTCCATCCCCGACCAGCCCACGGACCTTGATGACGGCCTGCTCACGGCCAGCGAAGTTGCCCAGCTCAAACTCAACGCGGATTGGGTCGTGCTGTCGGCCTGCAACACCATCGCAGGCGACAAGCCCGGCGCGGAGGCGTTGTCGGGATTGGCGCGCTCGTTCTTCTATGCCGGTGCCCGCGCGCTTTTGGTCTCGCATTGGGCCGTGGATTCGGAGGCTGCCACCCGCTTGACCACGACGACTTTCGAGTTGCTCAAAAACGAACCAAAAATCGGTCGTGCCGAAGCTTTGCGCCGCGCGATGTTGACCTACGTTGACGACACCTCGTCGCCGCGCAACGCCTATCCCGCGATGTGGGGACCGTTCGCGTTGATCGGCGAGGGAGAGGTACGATAGACCGCCACACGGATTGTGCGTCGCAACAACCCCAGGAAACGCCGAATCGCGCATTTGGTTGCGCGATCATTCGCGTTTTTCCGATGCGCCCATTCAAGGCTGACATGCGCGACGTTTGGCGCGGTCCTTGAATAAACCAAATCCTGCGGGATCGGCTTGGCAACGCCAGCGTTCACCATTATTAGGTCGTCCAACCGAGGCCGGACGGCCTGTAATTCACGGTGACCGCGATGGCGCCAAAGCTTGGTCGCGCTGAGTGTCGCGGGTTCTAGGAGGATTTTTCGTGCAAGAGACGGGCGTGCGCAACGGTGCCTTCGGCGCCGACAAATTCGGCTTAAAGAATCTCAAACAGGTTCACTGGAACCTCGGCGCGCCGCAACTCTATCAATACTCGCTCTCCGCGGGCGAAGCGGTGCTGTCGGCTGACGGTTCGCTCTGCGCCGACACCGGCGAGTTCACCGGCCGCAGCCCGAAGGACAAGTTCACGGTGCGCGATGCCACCACCGACAAGAAGATGTGGTGGGCCGGCAACCAGTCGATCACCGCGGAGCAGTTCGAGACGCTGTACCAGGACTTCCTCAAGCATGCCGAAGGCAAGAGCCTGTTCGCGCAGGACCTCTATGGTGGCGCCGATCCGGCCTACCGGATCAAGACCCGCGTTTTCACCGAGCTCGCCTGGCACTCCCTGTTCATCCGCACGCTGCTGATCCGCCCCGAGGCGGTCGAGCTGTCGAGCTTCACGCCCGAGCTCACCATCATCGACATGCCGAGCTTCCGCGCCGATCCGAAGCGCCATGGCTGCAAGTCCGAGAACGTCGTCGCCATCGACTTCGCCCGCAAGATCGTGCTGATTGCCGGCTCCTATTATGCCGGCGAGATGAAGAAGTCGGTGTTCACCACGCTGAACTACTATCTGCCCGAGCGCGGCGTGATGCCGATGCACTGCTCGGCCAATGTCGGCGCGAACGGCGACACCGCGATCTTCTTCGGGCTATCCGGCACCGGCAAGACCACGCTGTCGGCCGATCCGAACCGCACGCTGATCGGTGACGACGAGCACGGTTGGGGCCCGAACGGCGTCTTCAATTTCGAAGGCGGCTGCTACGCCAAGTGCATCAAGCTGTCGCAGGAAGCCGAGCCCGAGATCTACGCAGCCTCGACCCGCTTCGGCGCGGTGCTCGAGAACTGCGTGCTCGACGAAGACACCCGCGTGGTGGATTTCGACGACGGCTCCAAGACCGAGAACACGCGGTCGGCCTATCCGCTCGACTTCATCCCGAACGCTTCGCGCACCGGCCGCGCGCCGCAGCCGAAGAACGTGGTGATGCTCGCCGCCGACGCCTTCGGCGTGCTGCCGCCGATCGCAAAACTGTCACCGGCGCAGGCGATGTATCACTTCCTCTCCGGCTACACCGCCAAGGTTGCGGGTACCGAGCGCGGTCTCGGCAACGAGCCGCAGCCGGAATTCTCGACCTGCTTCGGCTCGCCTTTCCTGCCGCTCGACCCCTCCGTCTACGGCAACATGCTGCGTGACCTGATCGCCCAGCACAATGTGGACTGCTGGCTGGTCAACACCGGCTGGACCGGCGGCAAGTACGGCACGGGCTCGCGCATGCCGATCAAGGTGACGCGCGCGCTGCTGACTGCCGCGCTCGACGGCTCGCTTCGCAACGTTGAATTCCGCACCGACAAGTACTTTGGCTTCGCGGTCCCGACCGCGCTGCCGGGCGTTCCGGCCGAGATCCTCAACCCGGTCAACACCTGGAAGGACAAGGACGAGTTCGACAAGACTGCGCGTGCGCTGGTCGGCATGTTCCAGAAGAATTTTGCCAAGTTCGAAGCCCAGGTCGATGCCGAGGTGCGTGCCGCCGCGCCGGACGTGAAGCTCGCGGCAGAGTAAGTTCGGATCGGTTGAAATACGAAAGGGCGGCCGCGAGGCCGCCCTTTTTGTTTGTGCTGCTGGCACTCTTCGCCTCTCACGCGCCCGCGGGCACCTGGTCCAGGAATCCCGTGATGCTCCTGATCCGCCCGTCCTTCAGCACCGCGAAATCCGTCCCTTTGATCGGGCTGTCGACACCGTCAGGGCCAAGCTCCCACGAAAAACGCACATGGTCGCCGTAGCCGTTGGGCTCGCCGATCAGCTTGAACTTGAAGTCGGGAAATCGCTGCTGCACGCCTGATATCAGCGCGTCGATGCCATCAGGGCCGTCGCCCTTCATCAGGGGATCGACGTAGCTCGCATCCGCCGTCCAGTTCTCGCTGAGCAGCTCGCGGCGGCGGCCGCTCGCGCGCTCGTTCCAGAGCTCGATGTAGCGGCGGGCGATGGTGACATGGTCGGTCATGGTGCTCTCCTTCGATGGCGCCGTGTTCGGCTGTCCCAATGATCGAAGGATTGCGCGCGCAGATCGATTACCTCGGACGTCATGCGCAACAAAAAATGAAGCGCGATGATGATCTCATCGCGCTTCGGAGGCTCTCGACAATTTCAGCGCGACTTACTTCGCCGCGGTGACCATGATCTCGACGGTGTACTGCGCCGCCGCCAGCTTGGCCTCGACGGTGGCACGCGCGGGGGTGTTGCCGGGCGAGACCCAGGCGTCCCACACGGCGTTCATCTCGCTGAAGGTTTTCATGTCAGTGATGTAGATCGTGGCGGAGAGCAATTTCGACTTGTCGGTGCCGGCCTTGGCGAGGTGGCTGTCGATGGTCTTCAGGATGTCCTGGGTCTGCTTGGTCACGCTTTCGCCGGCCGCGTTGTTGGCGACGACGCCGGCGAGATAGACGGTGTTGCCGTGCACGACGGCCTGGCTCATGCGCGGGCCGGTTTCAAAACGCTGAATGCTCATTGGGGATCTCCTGCTGGAATGGCGGCCCTGTCTAGCCCAGCGCTTTGCGCTGTGCCACCCCCGGCACGCATGCGTTGCCCGCACGCATGTGTTGCCCGCGATGCATGCGGGCTTTACGGAAACTGGCTGAAAAACGACCAGATCGTCTCGGCGCCGTCGATGTCGTTATTCTGCGGTCCGAGCAGGCTGGTTGCGACCTTCGGAAAGCGGGCATCCGGCGAAAATCCCGGCATGCGGTGGCCGCCATGGTTGATGCGATAGAGCACGACGTCGTGCCCTCTCGGACAGCGCGAAGAAATGCGCGTGACCGTGGACTGGTCTGCGGGCGCCTTGTCGGGCAGCTCGGTCATTTCGGCGTCGTCGGCCTCGCAGCCGTTGAGCTTACGCCAGAAGGCCAGCGTCTCCCCGGTCGACCAGAATCCGTCCGCGGCAAAATAGCTCGATCCGCGTCCGCCCTCGTAAGGCACCAGCGCATCGGCGGTGCCGTTCATGAGCAGCATCGGCAGCGGCCGCGAGGGATGGCAGGTGACGGCCGCTTCATCGGTGAGGTTCATGATCACGCTCGCGCCAGCCGCGAACAGATCGGCGCGGGCGCAAACCAGCGTCATCGCCATGGCGCCGCCATTGGAGATGCCGGCGACATAGACGCGCTTGGGGTCGGCCGTGCCGTTCGTCACCAGCTTCTCGACGAGCTTGGCGATGAAGGCGACGTCGTCCGTGCCCGGCGGCGGGCCACGCAACGCGGGTCCCGCCTTGGTCCGCGCATCGGCCCAGGCATGGTTGAGGCCGTCAGGAAACACCACGGCAAAGCCTTCGCGCTTGGCGACCTGCGGCCATGCCGTCCGCGCCACCATGTCGGCGCCGCGCTGGGTCTTGCCGTGCAGCACGACCACGAGCGGCACCAGCCGCTTCGCCGGCAGCTGCGCGGTGTAGGAGCGCTTAGCGCCGTCGACGTCGATCGTATCGGCGGATGCGGCCGAGGTCGCGGCCAATGCCGCAAGACACACCCCGAACTGCATCCACCGCCACATGATCTATCCCACTGCCTTTGCTGCGGCGCGCCCCGCGTTGCGTCCCGAGAACAGGCAGCCGCCGAGGAAGGTTCCTTCGAGCGAACGATAGCCGTGCACGCCGCCGCCGCCGAAGCCGGCGGCTTCGCCGACCGCATAGAGTCCGGGAATGACGCTGCCCTCGGCGCCGAACACGCGGGAGTCGAGATCGGTCTCGAAGCCGCCCAGAGTCTTGCGGGTGAGGATGTTCAGCTTGACCGCGATCAGCGGCCCCTGCGCGGGATCGAGAATGCGGTGCGGCGCGGCGGTGCGGATCAGTCTGTCGCCGATATAGCGCCGCGCATTGTGGATGTTCATCACCTGCGCATCCTTGACGTAAGGGTTGGCAATCTCGCGGTCGCGCGCCTCGATCTGCATCCTGACGTGCTCGAGCTTGAGGAGGTCGCTGCCGGCGAGCTTGTTCATGGCTGCGACGAGATCCTCGATCTTGTCCCGTACGATGAAGTCGACACCATGGCTTTTGAACGCCTCGACCGGTGCCGGCGCGCCCTTGTTGGTGGCGCGCTTGATCGTCATGCGCCAGCTCTTGCCGGTCAGATCAGGATTCTGCTCCGAACCCGACAGGGCAAATTCCTTCTTGATGATGCTCTGGGTCAGGACGAACCAGGAATAATCATAGCCAGTGGACATGATGTATTTGAGCTGGCCGAGCGTGTCTGAGCCGGGGAAGAGCGGCGCCGGCAGGCGCGTGCCCGTGGCGTCGAACCACATCGAGGAGGGGCCGGGCAGGATGCGGATGCCGTGGCGCGGCCAGATCGGTGACCAGTTCTGGATGCCCTCGACATAATGCCACATGCGGTCGCGGTTGATCAGCCGCGCACCTGATGCCTCGGTGATCCCGATCATGCGGCCGTCGACGTGCTCGGGGACGCCGGAGATCATGAATTTCGGCGGTGTGCCCAGCCGCTCCGGCCAGTTCTGCCGCACCAGATCATGGTTGCCGCCGATGCCGCCGGACGCCACGATCACGGCCTGCGCCTTCAGCGCGAACTCGCCAACCAGTTTGCGCGATGAACTCTTGCCGCGCTCGACATGATCAGGCGCCAGGATCGCGCCGCTGATGCCATCCACGGTGCCGTTGGTGATGGAGAGTGCATCGACGCGATGGCGGAACTTGAAGGTGAGGCGGCCGCTCTTCATGGCTTCGCGTGCGCGGCGCTCGAACGGCTCGACGATGCCCGGCCCGGTTCCCCAGGTGACGTGGAAGCGCGGCACAGAATTGCCGTGGCCCATCGCGTCATAGCCGCCGCGCTCGGCCCAGCCGACCACGGGGAAGATGCGATGGCCCATCGCACGCAGCCAGTCGCGTTTTTCGCCCGCCGCAAACGCCACATAGGCCTCGGCCCATTGCCGCGGCCAGAAATCCTCGTCGCGGTCGAAGCCGGCGGTGCCGAGCCAGTCCTGCATCGCGAGGTCGAAGGAATCCTTGATGCCGAGCCGGCGCTGCTCCGGCGAATTCACCAGGAACAATCCGCCGAACGACCAGAACGCCTGACCGCCGAGCGACTGCTCGCCCTCCTGGTCGACCACGATCACGCGCTTGCCGGCGTCGGCGATTTCGGTCGCCGCCACCAGTCCTGACAGTCCTGCACCGACGACGATGACGTCCGCCTGCTCACTCATGAGTTCCCCCTGTAGTTGACCGGGATTGAAGCCAGCGGTTGCAGCTGAGATCAAGGGTTTGGCGCGTAAGACATCGTTAACTTGTTCCACTTTGGGATGAAGTCCGTCCGGGTGCAGCGCCGACGCAACACTGGATTTGAATTTGTTTTGAGCGAGCCGGCCTGCCTAGACAAAATCGCGGATTGGACCGACGCTACGCATGCATCACCACCTGACACGCAGATTCGAATTCGACTGGGGCGGGGGACAATGAAGTTTCTGACGGGGTTGCTTGCGGCGGTTCTCCTGATCGCGGGCATGGGGGCTTCTCACGCAGTGGTTCGGATCGCGGATGACCGCGGCGGCCGAATCGGAACCTACGTCGACAAATACCAGGACCTGCGACAATCAGGCGATACCGTCATCATCGACGGCCTGTGCGCTTCGGCCTGCACCATCGTCCTCGGCGCCATCCCGCACGACCGCATCTGTGTGACCTCGCACGCAACGCTCGGCTTCCACGCCGCCTGGGATTTCGGCAGCAACGGCCGCGCCGTCACCAACTCCGAGGCGACCCAGATGCTCTATGCGATGTATCCGTCGCAGGTGAAGCGCTGGATCAGTCAGCGCGGCGGCCTCACGCCGCACATGCTCTTCCTGAAGGGCAAGCAGCTCCAGGCCATGTACAAGCCCTGCTACCTGGACGCGCAGGCCTCGGCCAACAAGCCGTCGTCGCGGTAGGCTGCTGGCGTCGGTCGCCTCTGACGCTGATCCTTATCTTTCGTCATGGCCGGGCTTGTCCCGGCCATCCACGTTCTTGGGTCGGGTCAAAGTACATGGATGCCCCGGGGCAAGCCCGGGCATGGCGAGGATGGAGCGATTGCGAAGCGCTTCATCACCACGTGATCTCCACCACCCCCGCCGCGCTTGCCCGGTGCTGCGCTAACGCCTATTTGGAGGGCAGGGGAACCCTTGCCCCGATCATTGTCATGGCTCAACCGCTGCACCCGCCCCATCCAGTATCGGACAATTCGCCCACTGCCGGCCGGCTGCCGTCCGTGCTGCTGTTCGCGGGTGCGGTGTTCGGCGGGCTGGTCATGCTCGGCGTGCTCGCGCTCTGGTTCCACTACGGCAGCCAGGTGTTCTTCGAAATGATCAGGACCGGCTTTGCCGCCTGCTTCTGACCCGCGACAGGAAGTTTTCCGCTCATGAGCTCCGCTGCCCGTCCGCTGGTGATCGCGACCGCCTTCGCCGCAAGCCTCGTCCTCGGGCTCCTGATCGTGTTCTGGGCCATGGGCGGGGTCAGCAAGGTGGCGCAGCCGGCCGCGATCGGTGGGCCGTTCCAGCTCACTGACCAGACCGGCAAGGCCTTCACCGACAAGAACCTCAAGGGCAAGCCGACCCTGATCTTCTTCGGCTACACCCATTGTCCCGACGTCTGCCCGACCTCGCTGTTCGAGATCTCGGAGGTGCTGCGCGCGCTGGGCAAGGACGCCGACAAGGTCAATGCCGTCTTCATCTCGGTCGACCCCGAGCGCGATACGGTCGCGACGATGAAGGACTATCTGTCGAGCTTCGACCCGCATCTCGAAGGCCTCAGCGGCGATCCGGCCGAGACCGCCAAGGTGATCAGCTCCTACCGGGTCTACGCCAAGAAGGTCCCGACCAAGGACGGCGACTACACCATGGACCACACCGCGCTGATCTATCTGATGGACCGCGACGGCAGGTTCGTCTCGCCGTTCAACCTGAAGCGGACCCCGGAAGAGGCCGCGGCCGATTTGAAGCGGTATCTTTGAAGGCTTCGTCCGGGCGCAGCTGCTTCCACATCGTCATGGCCGGGCTTGTCCCGGCCATCCACGTTCTTGGGCGGGCTGGAAAGTTCGTGGATGCCCGGGACGAGCCCGGGCATGACGGCTGAGAGACCTTTACCCAGCCCTCAATCCGCGCTCGCGTTCCCGGCGGGATGGTCTATAAGGCCCTCCGATCCCAATGAAATTCATTCATTTCCCGCCGATGGCCCCGTCGCGACAGGTAAAATCGCCCAAAATCGTGCGCCGGGTCCTGCTGGGACTGGTCGCCGGCGTCTGCCTGCTGGCCGGTGTGTCGGGCGCCGATGCACAGGCCCCCGCCAAGCAACCCCCCGCCGCGCCTCAAGCCACGCCGCAGGTCGCGGCCCAGGCAGCTCCCCAGGCCGTGCCCGGCTTCTGGGATCCGCGGCGGCGGCCGGAGCGGCCGGACCTGTCGCGCCTGACCGTGATCCGCTTCCTGACCGAGACCGACTATCCGCCGTTCAACTACACGGGCGCCGACGGCAATCCAGCCGGCTTCAACGTCGATCTCGCGCGTGCACTGTGTGAGGAGATCAAGGTCACTTGCACGGTGCAGATGCGCCGCTTCGAGACCCTGGTCGATGCGCTCTCCTCCAACCGGGGCGATGCCATCATCGCCTCGATGGCGGTGAGCCCGCAGCTGCGCGCCCGCGTCGATTTCACCGATCCCTATTACCGCGTGCCGGCGCGCTTCGCCTCGCGCAAGGATGCGGTGATGCCGGAGATCCGGCCCGAATATCTCGAAGGCAAGAAGGTCGGCGTCGTCGCCGGCTCCGCGCATGAGGCCTACCTCAAGGCGATGTTCACCGACGCCGAGCTGCATCCCTATCCCAACGACGACGCCCTCCGCGGCGCTCTGCGCAAGGGCGAGGTCGATTTCATCTTCGGCGATGCCATCTCGCTCGCGTTCTGGATCAACGGTACCGATTCGGGTGATTGCTGCGCCTTCTCCGGCGGCCCCTTCGTCGAGAGCCGCTTCTTCGGCGAGGGCATCGGCATCGCCGTCCGCAAGGGCAACGACGTGTTGCGCCAGGCCCTGAACTGGGCCCTGTTCCGCGTCTGGGAAAAAGGCCGCTACACCGATCTGTGGCTGCGGTATTTTTCGGTGAGCCCGTTTTAATTCCGCTGCCTCCTCGTCGTCATTGCGAGGAGCGTAGCGACGAAGCAATCCAGACCGTTTCCGGGAAAAGATTCTGGATTGCTTCGCTCCGCTCGCAATGACGACGAAGGCGGCGATGTCGCCCCACAAAATTGCATTCTGCCCGGAAATCGCTATTTTCCGCGGCCCGGAGGCCCCTCAATGTCCGTTATCGATCTTGCCGCGAATCCGAGCGATCTGCGTGCGCTCGCCGAACAATCCAACGCCTGGCCGTTCGAGCAGGCGAAGGCCATTGTCGCGCGGCTGAAGAAAAGCCCGAAGGACGAGGTGCTGTTCGAGACCGGATACGGCCCGTCGGGCCTGCCGCATATCGGCACGTTCGGCGAGGTCGCGCGCACCTCGATGGTGCGCCATGCCTTCCGCGTCCTCACCGAGGACAAGGTCAAGACGCGCCTGCTGGCGTTCTCCGACGACATGGACGGCCTGCGCAAGGTGCCGGACAACGTGGCGAACAAGGCACCCCTGGAAGCCAATCTCGGCAAGCCGCTGACGCGCGTGCCCGATCCGTTCGGCACGCATGACAGCTTTGGCGCGCACAACAACGCACGCCTGCGCGCCTTCCTCGATCATTTCGGCTTCGACTACGAGTTCGCGAGCTCGACCGACTATTACACGTCCGGCCGCTTCGACGAGACGCTGCTGAAGATGCTCGCTGCCTACGACAAGGTGATGGCGATCATCCTGCCGACGCTCGGCCCCGATCGCCGCGCGACCTATTCGCCGTTCCTTCCGATCAGCAAGACCACGGGTGTCGTGCTTCAGGTGCCGATGATCCGCCGCGACGTCGCGGCCGGCACGGTGACCTATGTCGACCCGGACACCAATCAGGAAGTCGAGACGCCCGTCACCGGCGGCAACGTCAAGTGTCAGTGGAAGGCCGACTGGGCAATGCGCTGGGTCGCGCTCGGCGTCGACTATGAGATGGCCGGCAAGGATCTGATCGACTCCGTGAAGCTGTCGGGTGCGATCGCCAGGGCACTCGGCGGCACGCCGCCCGAAGGCTTCAATTACGAGCTCTTCCTCGACGACAAGGGCCAGAAGATCTCGAAGTCGAAGGGCAACGGCCTCACCATCGACGAATGGCTGCGCTATGCGTCGCCGGAATCGCTGTCGCTGTTCATGTACCGCGAGCCAAAGGCGGCGAAGCGGCTGTACTTCGACGTGATCCCGCGCAACGTCGACGATTATCAGCAGTTCAGCGACGGCTTTGCGAAGCAGGATGGCAAGCAGCAGCTCGGCAATCCCGTCTGGCACATTCACAGCGGCAATCCGCCGAAGTTCGAGATGCCCGTCACCTTCCAGCTTCTGCTGACGCTGGTGTCGTCGTCGAACGCGGAGAATGCCGAGACGCTGTGGGGTTTCATCGGCCGCTATCGCCCCGGCGTGAGCCCGCAGACGCATCCGAAGCTCGACGCGATGGTCGGCTACGCCATCAACTATTATCGCGACTTCGTCGCGCCGACGAAGACGTTCCGCGTGCCCACCGAGACCGAGCGCGCAGCACTCCAGGATTTGCGCGAGGCGTTGTCGCAGCTTCCGCAGGAAGCCTCCGCTGAAGACATCCAGAACGTCGTCTACGAGATCGGCCGACGTGAGCCGTTCCTCGACCAGGTCAAGAAGGGCAAGGACGGCCGCCCGGGCGTGACGCTCGACTGGTTCAACATGCTCTACCAGGTGCTGCTCGGCCAGGAGAAGGGCCCGCGCTTCGGCTCCTTCGTCGCGGTGTACGGCGTGCAGAACGCGGTGAACATGATCGATGGCGCGCTGGCGCGGAGCGCGTAGCGGCATTTTCACTGTCATCGTCCGCCTTGCGCGCAATTGTGCGCTGGAGCGGACGATCCAGTATTCCAGAGGCGGCCGTGATGAATCGAGACGTCGCGGCGTACTGGATTCCCCGCTTTCGCGGGGAATGACATCGAGCCTAGCTCACTGGCTCGCCCATACGATCCGCGCGATCCATGCCACATCGACCGTTGCAACCGCGCGTTCCGCTTGCGTCGCATCGAGCGGCCGCAATTCCAGCATCTTCGCCGTGCGGCGCTTCAGCGTCGCCACAAGCACTTCACCTGCCCGGGTCTTCACCACCACGCGATCGCCTTTGCGGACCGGCGCACCGGGTGAGACCAGGATGATGTCGCCGGCGCGATAGGCGGGTGCGAGCGTATCGCCTGATATCTCCAGCGCAAACGTCCGGCTGTCTTCGGCGGTTGGCAGCGCAAATTCGGTCCAGCCTTTGCCGGATGGCAACCCGGCCTCGTCGAAAGCGCCGCTGGCGCCGGCCTGTGCGAGCCCGAGCAGCGGCACGGAGCGGCTGTCGCCGGCATCGTCGTCGATCAGTCCGGCAAAGACATCCATCGAGGAGCCGGCCGCCGCCAGCGCCTTCGCGATCGACTCTGTCGAGGGCCAGCGCTCGCGGCCGTCGGCGGTGACGCGCTTGGATTTGTTGAACGTGGTGGGATCAAGCCCGGCGCGCTTGGCAAGCCCTGATGGTGACAGGCTGGCACGCGCTGCCAGCCGATCCAGCGCGATCCAGATCCGGTCGTGGGTCAGCATCCTCTGTGCTTTGGCTTGTCTGACCATGGAAGGTCCAGCCCGTCGCAACTCAGGAAAACTGTCCTCAAATCAACCGGTTTTCCGTTTTTCGCGCAAGAGGCACGCGCTAACTCTTGAGTTCGGAGGGGGCGGCCTTTACGGTCCCGCCCGGGTTTTGAGACCCGTAAGAGACCAAAAACCCCAAAAGACTCAACGGGCAAACAGGGCTGCGGTAGCGGTGGTCAAGATCTACAAAATCTGTCCGGCCTCGGCCTGGCGCGAGGCGGAACGGCAGGGTGTGTACCGGGGTAGCGCGGATGATGCGCGCGACGGTTTCATCCATTTCTCGACCGCTCCCCAGGTTCCCGAGACCCTGCGCAAACATTATTCCGGGCAGCGCGCGCTATTCCTGGTCGAGGTCGACGGCGACGCGCTCGGCAGCGAACTCCGCTGGGAGCGCTCGCGCAATGAGGAGCTGTTTCCGCATCTCTATGGCGAGCTCGATCTCGGCGCCGTGCTTTCGGTGATGAATCTCAGCATCCGCTCCGATGGCGGGCACGACACCCCGGAGCTTGCCCCGTGATCCGCGCTTTCGACGCTTTCTCGCTGCCGCTGCTGCGCTGGCTGGATGCGGAGGATGCGCATCGCCTAGCGATTCAGGGCCTGCGCTTCTTGCCGCCGGTCAAGCCGCGCACGGATGATCCCAAGCTCGCGGTGCGTGCCTTCGGGCTCAACTTTCCCAATCCGATCGGCATGGCTGCGGGCTTCGACAAGAGCGCCGAAGTGCCCGACGCGCTACTGCGGCTCGGCTTCGGCTTCGTCGAGATCGGCTCGGTGACGCCGAAGCCGCAAAGCGGCAATCCACGGCCGCGGCTGTTTCGCCTCGAGCGCGACGAAGCCGTCATCAACCGGATGGGCTTCAACAATGACGGCGCGGAAGTCGCGCTGCGCCGGCTTGCCGCGCGCGCACAGCACGGCGGCATCGTCGGCGTCAATGTCGGTGCCAACAAGGATTCGCCGGATCGCGTCAACGATTACGTCAAGCTGATCGAGACCTTCGCGCCGGTCGCGAGCTATTTCACCGTCAACGTCTCCTCGCCGAACACGCCGGGCCTGCGCAATCTTCAGGAAGGTGCTCTGCTCGACGATCTCTTGGCCAGGGTGATCGATGCGCGCGAGCGGGTGCGCGAGAGCGCCGGCGATACGCCGGTGCTGCTCAAGATCGCGCCGGATCTGAGCCTCGCCCAGCTCGACGACGTCGTCCAGGTCGCGCGCGCGCGCCGGGTCGACGGCATGATCGTGTCGAACACGACGATCGCGCGGCCGAGCACGCTGCGCGAGGAGATGCGTGCCAAGCAGCAGGGCGGTCTCTCCGGTCGGCCGCTGTTCCGCCTGTCCACGCGCATGGTCGCGGAAACCTATGTGCGGGTCGAGGGTGCCTTCCCGCTGATCGGCGTCGGCGGCGTGGATTCGGGCGGCGCGGCGCTGACGAAGATTCGCGCCGGTGCGAGCCTGATCCAGCTCTATTCGTCGCTGGTCTACAAGGGGCTCGGTCTCGTCGACGAGATCAAGCGTGACTTGACGTCGACGCTGCTGCGGACAGGGCGGGATTCGTTGTCCGAGATCGTCGGTGCGGATGCGGCGACGCTGACGGCGGAAGACTGGCCGGGGATGTAAATCTCGTGCCCCGGACGCAGCGCAGCGCGCCGGCTTCGGCGTAGTGCGCTGCAGAGCCGGGGCCCATGTGGCTGCGCTCTGGGTCCCGGCTCTGCGCAGCAGCGTTTCACGCCGCAGCGCGTCCGGGACACGAGAGCTACGGCTTCGAAAACGTCGCCCGGTACAACGCCGGATACCTTGCGCCCTGCAATCCACCACGCGCCACGTAGAACGCGATCAGCGCACACCACAGCCCGGCATTGCCGAGCGATTGCAGCGCCAGCCAGGCGCCGAAGAAGATGGCGAGCGAGACCAGCATCAGATTGCGCATCTCGCGCGCCCAGGTGGCGCCGACATAGATGCCGTCGAAGCCGAACGCGAACACGCCCGGGATCGGTGCAAGCACGATGAACGGCAGGAACTCGCGCGCGGCGCGACGGACATCCTCGCTCGCGGTCATGAAGTTGATGATATCAGGCCCGAACAGGGCGAACAGCACGGCGACGACCAGCGCAAAGCCGAGGCCCCACAGCAGCACCAGCCGGGTCGAATCCGCAAAGCCTTTTGCGTCGCGCGCGCCAAAAGTGCGGCCGCAGAGCTGCTGGGCCGCGTTGGCAAGGCCGTCGAGGAAGAAGGCGCTGACCAGCAGGAAATTGTTGAGCACGGAATTCGCCGCCAGCGTCACATCGCCGGAGCGCGCGCCCTTGGCGGTGAAGAACAGAAACACGGTGATCAGCGCGGCGGTGCGGATCATGATGTCGGAGTTCACCGCCAGCAGCCGCAGCAGTTTTTCGCGGTCGAACAGGGTCGTGCGAGGGACGGCGAAGCCGCCGACGGCATAGCGCCGGCACACGATGACGCCGAGCACGAAGCCGATCGTCTCCGACAGCAATGCGGCAACCGCCGCGCCTGCGATGCCGGTGTCGTAGACCAGCACCAGCAGGATTGTCGCCGCCATGTTGATGAGATTGATGATCACCTGAAGCAGCAGCGCCGGATTGGCGCGGGCCTGCCCCACCAGCCAGCCGAGGATGACATAGTTCGCGAAGGCGAATGGCGACGACCAGATCCGGATCATGAAATAGGTCTTCGCGGCGCGCGTGACGCCTTCGCTGCCGCCCATCAGATCGAACAGCGCGGTGGCGAGCGGCAATTGCAGCACGATCAACCCTGCACCGATCAGGCCGGCGACGATGAAGCCGCGCACCAGGATCACGGTCTGCTCGCGCGTCTCGCCGGCGCCCAGCGCCTGCGCGGTGAAGGCCAGCGTGCTCATGCGCAGGAAGCCGAACAGCCAGAACAGACAGTCGAAGATCACCGAGGCCATCGCGACGCCGCCGAGCAACGCGGCATCGTCCAGCCGTCCGATCGCGGTGGTCGAGACCACGCCGATCAGCGGCGTGGTCAGGTTCGCGACCATCGCTGGACCCGCGATGGTGAACACCTGGCGGGAGCCGATTGTGAGGGGAACGGGCGCGTGCATGTCAGAACACGAGCACCATGCCGTCTTCGGCGGCGAGATGCGGAATGTCGTGGAGACGCGACAGCACGTCGTCGCTCATATGGGTGAGGACGAGGCGTTTGGCGCCGATGGCTGGCAAATGCTGTTCCAAGGTCTTCAGGCTGAGATGGTTCTTGACCACCTTCTCGTACATATAGGCTTCGGCAATGAAAAGGTCCGCGCCATGCGCCAGCGGAATGAGCGTCTCCGTCCATTCGGTATCGGCGCTGTAGGCCAGCGTTCGGCCCTCGGTCTCGACGCGGTAGGCCAGGAACGGCCCGCCCGATTCGCCGTGCACGACCGGGTAGGGCGTCACCTTCACCGCGCCGAAGATATGGCTTTGTCCGGGCGCGAGCTCGACGACGTTCAGCTCGAAGCGCTGTTTGGTCTTCGAGGCGTGCTCGAACAGTGCCTCCATCACCTGCTTCAGTCGCGTCTCAACGCCTTGCGGGCCCGCGATCGTCAGCGGCTTGGTCCGCCGCGAGAATTGCGCATCAAGGAGGAAGAAGGGCAGGCCGGCAAAATGGTCGCCGTGGAAATGCGTGATGAGAATGAGATCGATGTCATCGCGCTCGATCTCGAGGCGCTTCAGCGCCGGCAGGGCCGACGCTCCGCAATCGATCAGGAAGTTCGCCGCGCGCCCGGAGACGTGGAAGCAGGTGTTGAGCCTGCCGCCCGACCCGAAGGCGTCGCCGCAGCCGACGAAACGCAGTTGCATCGGCTGCGGGCTCCCTGAATATGCCCGGGCTTAGCGGCGTGGGGCGCCGAAGACGCGCATCAGCAACCAGATCGGGATCACGATGACGGCGCCGAGCAGGAAGTAGCGCCATAGCCAGTTCACGGTGTCGAAGCCGAGATCCCAGAGACGCTGGAACAGCAGGCGGATGCTGGTGAGGATGTTCCAGGGATCGAAGCCGATCGTCGCCAGCACGACGCCGACCAGGATCGAGAGCAGGACAAGGCGAAACGCGACCGCCAGCGGCGAGCCGCCGAGAAAGCGGTTCAGCCCATCGCTGCGGCCGGCCGGCAAATCTCTGACGTCTTGGACCATCTCAAAAAACTCCTTAGCGGATTCGACCCCATTATAGGTCACGGCGGGGCACATGGGGAACCCGCAACCACCCGTCAATGGCTGTCGGCCGGCGCCGCAACCTTAATTGTTGGTAGGGATTCGTCCGTTTTCAGCATTTTTTCCAGCGTTTCCAGTCGGTCGGCCTCCCGCGGGGGCTTGTCCCAGCGTAGGCGGCTGATGCGGGGAAAGCGCATCGCGACGCCGGATTTGTGCCGGGGCGAGCGCTGCAGCCCTTCGAAGGTGACTTCCAGCACCAGCCCCTTGTCGCCCTCATGCACGACATGGCGGACCGGGCCGAACTTTTCGGTGGTGTTGCGGCGGACGAAGCGGTCGATCTGCAACAGCTCCTCGTCGGTGAAGCCGAAATAGGCTTTGCCGACCGGCACCAGCTCGTCGCCGGTCGCGCCGTCCGTCCAGACGCCGAAAGTGTAGTCGGAATAATAGGACGAACGCTTGCCGTGGCCGCGCTGCGCATACATCAGCACGGCATCGATGATGTGCGGATCGCGCTTCCACTTCCACCACTGTCCCTTTGGCCGCCCCGGCAGATAGGGCGCATCGCGCCGCTTCAGCATCACACCCTCGACGGCATCCGCATCCTCGCCCGCACCGGCGCTCGCCGGATCGGCGCGTGCGGCGGTGAGCGCGTCCCAGCTCGCGAAGGGCACGGTGGGCGACAGATCGATGCGGGGATCGTCGAGCTTGGCGATGAACGTCTCCAGCTGCTTGCGTCGCTCGGCGAACGGCAGCTCGCGCAGATCGTTGGCGTCGTCGCCGAGCAGATCGTAGGCGCGAAGGTGGATCGGAAACTCCTTGATCAGCTTCGGCGATACGATTTTGCGATTGAGCCGCTGCTGCAGGACGTTGAAACTCTGGACGCGGCCTTCGCGCAGGATCAGCAGCTCGCCGTCGATGGCGCCCGGCCACCGCAGCGACGGCACCAGATCCGGAAAACTCCCGGTGATGTCCTCGCCGGTGCGCGAATAGAGCCGTGCGGTGATCTGGCCGTGCTCGTCGCGTCCGGCGACCGCCTGCACGCGGATGCCGTCCCATTTCCATTCGGCGATGTAGTCGGCGGGATCGAGCGCTGCGAAATCGGTGTCCTCGATCGCATGCGCCAGCATCACCGGCCTGAACGGCGCGGGATCAAGATTGACCGGCTTCTCGCCGCGGCCTTCCAGCCAGGCGAACAGGTCGGGATAGGGGGGCGCCAGGCCCGGCCAGATCAGCTCGACCTCGTGCGGGTCCTTGTCGCCGAGCGCGGCGGCTGCGGTCTTGGCGAGCCGTGCGGAGATACCGATACGCAACGCGCCGGTGACGAGTTTTAAAAGCGCCCAGCGGCCGGTTTCGTCGAGCTCGTCGAGCCAGCGTTCAAGCTGCTTCGGCAGCTCGGTCTTGCCGAGGGTGCGGAGCGTCGAGACGACTTCGGTGAGGGTGGGAGGCGGTGGATTGTTGTGGGCGGCCAGCTCGGCCTTCGGCCACATCAGCGCGACCGTCTCCGAGAGATCGCCGACGTAGTCGTAGCTCAGTCCGAACAGCACTTCATCCGTGCGCGACGCGATCAAATTGCGGATCAGTGCCGGCTTGGCGTGCTTGAAACTCAGCGCGCCCGTCAGCGCCGCCAGCGCATAGCCGCGGTCGGGATCGCCGACCTCGCGAAAATAGCCGGTGAGCAAGCGCAGCTTGTTGTTGCGGCCGGGCTCGTAGGCGAGGCGGTCCAGCAGCTCGGCGAAGCGGTTCATGCGTCCGCCTCGCCGGTCAGCGGCGTCTCGCTCTCTTCCTCGTCGCCGTAACCGACGAGGTCGAGCGGCTGCGCCCGTAACCCGCGCGCCTTGCACCAATGCACCAGCGCGTCTTCCTGGCCATGGGTGACCCAGATCTCGCCGGCGCCGGTCGCCGCGATCGTCGCGGTGAGGCCGTCCCAATCGGCGTGATCGGAGATCACCATCGGCAGCTCGATGCCGCGCTGGCGCGCGCGGGCGCGCACGCGCATCCAGCCCGAGGCGAACGCGGTGACGGGATCGGGGAAGCGTCGCGTCCAGACATCTGATGTCGCCGACGGCGGCGCCAGCGTGATGGTGCCGGCGAGTGCCGCCTTCTTCACGCCCATCACCGGCCTGAGCTCGCCGAGATCGATCCCGCGGCTCTGATAGTAGTGCGTGATCTTCTCCATCGCGCCATGCAGGTAGATCGGTGCGTCATAGCCGGCGTCGCGCAGCAGCTTGATCACGCGCTGCGCCTTGCCGAGCGAATAGGCGCCGACGAGATGTGCGCGCTCGGGAAACAACGCGACGGAGGCCAGCAACTTCCTGACCTCGTCGGCGGCATCGCCGTGGCGAAACACCGGCAGGCCGAAGGTGGCCTCGGTGATGAAGACGTCGCAGGGCACCAGCTCGAACGGCGTGCAGGTCGGGTCGGGCGCATCCTTGTAGTCGCCGGAGGCGACGATGCAGGTATTTTTGCAGGTTACCGCGACCTGCGCCGAGCCCAGCACATGGCCGGCCGGGTGAAACTTGACGCGGACCTCGCCGAGCCGGATTTCCTCGCCATAGCCGATCGCCTGCGTCGAGCCGGCAAAATTCTCGCCGTAGCGCAGCCGCATCATGTCGAGCGTCTCCTGCGTCGCCAGCACCGCGCCATGGCCTGCGCGGGCGTGATCGGAATGGCCGTGGGTGATCACGGCCCGCTCCACCGGGCGGACAGGGTCGATATGGAAGCCGCCGGGCTTGCAGCACAGGCCGCTCGCGAGGGGCATCAGGATGTCTTGGGGGCGCATGCCTGATATATAGGTGGCGCCGCCTCATCTTCGAGTCACTCGCCCACTTCGCTTTTTCCGGTTCCTCCATGCCCCTGCGCCTGTTCCTGTCCTCCGGCGATCTCATTGCCGACCGCCGCTTTGAATTCGCGCGCGATCTCCAGCTCAAGGGCGATCTGCCCGCCGCCGCCGACCTCATCGAGCAGGCGCTCGAGCTCGCGCCGGATTTCACCTCGGCCTGGTTCACGCTCGGCGAGATCCGCGAGCAGCTGGGCGAGCGCGACAAGGCCATCGCGGCATTCCGCAAAGCGCGCGAGGTCGATCCCGGTGATCAGCACGGTGCCAGCCTGCACCTGATACGTCTGGGCGACGAGCAACTCTCCGAGATGCCCAAGGCCTATGTGCAGGCCCTGTTCGATCAATATGCGCCGCATTTCGAGGATGTGCTGGTCAACGATCTTGACTATCGCGCGCCGTCCCTGATCTTCAAGGCGGTGGTGGCCGCACGCGTTGCCGCCGGCAAGCCCGCTCTGTTCAAGCACGCCGTCGACCTCGGCTGCGGCACCGGACTTGCGGCCGCCGCCTTCGCAAAGCAGGTCGACCATTTCACCGGCATCGATCTATCGCCCGGCATGATCAAGGAGGCGCGCGCAACGGGTCTTTATGCCGAGCTCGAAGTCGCGGACATGATCGAGGGCCTGCGCGGCAAGATCAACGCAAGCGCGAACCTGATCGTGGCGGCGGATGCGTTTGTGTATCTGTCCGATCTCGCGCCGGTGTTGACGGAAGCAAGGCGCGTGCTTGCGTCGGGTGGCGTGCTCGCGTTCACGCTCGAGACCCACGATGGCAATGGCATCATTCTCGGCGAAGGCCTGCGCTATGCCCATGCCGCGGAATATGTGCGAAGCGCGATCGTCAGGGCTGGATTCAAGCTTCTGACCTTGCAGGCGGCGTCGCCGCGCATCGAGAACAACGAGCCGGTGCGCGGTCTCGTCGTCGTCACCGAGAAAACTTGAGTCTAGGCGCTAACCCACTGCGATTCTGGCGTCATTGCGTCGCAAGGCGATGACTTCCCACTTGCGAGCGAAGCTGCCATGCCAGCACAATGCACGCATGAGGGAGAAAACAACAATGACGAAAAATCCATCGCGGCGCGATTTCAGCGCTGGCGCGCTCGCCACCATCGCTGCATCGACACTGCCTGCGCCGTATGTCTGGGCCGCGGAGAAGAAATACGATGCGGGCGCCAGCGACACCGAGATCAAGATCGGGCAGACCGTCCCGCACTCCGGCCCCGGCTCGCTCTATGGCGTGCTCGGCCGCATCGGGGAAGCTTATTTCCAGATGCTGAACGAGAAGGGCGGCATCAACGGCCGCAAGGTCAAGTTCCTCACCATGGACGATGCCTACAGCGCGCCGAAATGCGTCGAGGCAACGCGGCGTCTGGTCGAGCAGGAGGAAGTGCTCGCGCTCTACGGCTCGCTCGGCACCGCGCCGCAGACCTCCGTGCACAAATACCTGAACTCCAAGGGCGTGCCGCAACTGCTGCTCAACACCGGCGCGTCGAAGTGGAACAATCCGAAAGAGTTCAAATGGACGATGGCGGGGCTGCCGCTCTATCCGACCGAAGCGCGCATCCTGGCGCGGCACGTCGTTGCCGTGAAGCCGAACGCGAAGATCGGCATCCTCTACCAGAATGACGATTTCGGCCGCGACTTCCTCGCTCCGTTCAAGAAAGTTCTGGAAGACGCCGGCGGCACCGCAAAGGTGATCATGGAGCAGACCTATGATCTGACCGAGCCGACCGTCGATTCCCAGCTGATCAATCTCTCGAAGTCGGGTGCCGACGTCTTCTACAACATCACCACCGGCAAGGCGACGTCGCAGTCGATCCGCAAGGTCGTCGAGCTCGGCTGGAAGCCGCTGCAACTGTTGTCGGCGGGCTCGACCGGCCGCTCGATCCTCAACGCTGCGGGGCTGGAGAATGCCACCGGTATCGTCGCCATCCGCTACAACAAGGAGGTCGGCCTGCCGAAGTGGGAGAAGGATCCTGACGTGATGGCGTTCGAGGAGCTGCGCAAGAAGTACACGCCGGCCATCGATCAGGACAACACCATCGCGTTCGCCGGCTACGGTCAGGCCGTGACCATGGGCGAGATTTTGCGCCGCTGCGGCGACGATCTCACCCGCGCCAACGTGCTGAAGCAGGCGTCGAACCTCAACGGCTTCCACTCCCCCTACTTCCTCGACGGCGTGAATTACAGCTACACGCCCGATGACTACACGCCGATGAAGACGCTCTTCATCTCCACCTTCACCGGCAAGGACTGGGACATCTCCGACAAGCCGATGTCGGAGTAGGAGCACTCCTCTCTTCCCCTCTCCCCGCTTGCGGGGAGAGGGTTAGGGTGAGGGGGAGCCTGCGCGAGGACGGAGGCAGTTGGACTCACGCTGCCTCCACATGCTCGTCATGGCCGGGATTGTCCCGGCCATCCACGTTCTTGCCGCGGGGACAAAGACGTGGATGCCCGGGACAAGCCCGGGCATGACGGCGGAGATGCATCTCGCCCTCCCACCCCTCGACGAACCCACCCCCACGGCTTACCTGTCATGCCGTGCCGCCCCGCATCCGCAAAATCCCGGCCGAGACGCCCGCGCTGCTGCCCGACCGCTTCCAGGCGTGGTTTGCGGCCCGCGGCTGGACGCCGCGTGAACATCAGCTCGCGCTGCTGGAGAAGGCGCGCGAGGATCGCTCTGCACTGCTGATCGCGCCCACCGGCGCCGGCAAGACGCTGGCGGGATTTCTGTCGACGCTGGTGGAGTTGAGTTCCGCGCCGGCCGCTTCGGCGAAATTCGTAGTCTCCACCGGCCGCAGCCTGCAGCGCGCTGGCGGTCTCCACACCCTCTACATCTCGCCGTTAAAAGCGCTCGCCGTCGACATCGCCCGCAACCTGGAGCGGCCGGTCGCGGAGATGGGGCTGCCGATCAAGATCGAGACCCGCACCGGCGACACGCCAACCTCGCGGCGGCAGCGGCAGCGGCGCTATCCGCCCGATGTCCTGCTGACGACGCCGGAGCAGCTCGCGCTGCTGCTCTCCTCCGACGACGCGCCGTTCCTGTTCTCCTCGCTCAAGCGCATCGTGCTCGACGAACTCCATGCGCTGGTGACGTCCAAGCGCGGCGATCTGCTCTCGCTGGGGCTGGCGCGGCTGTGGCGGCTGGCGCCGCAGATGCGCGCGATCGGGCTATCGGCGACGGTCGCCGAACCGGAATCGCTGGCACGCTTTCTCGTACCGCAACCCGAGGACAAGGCCGAATCGGCCGACATCGTCATTGCAGGCGGTGCCGCGCCGCCGCAGGTCGAGATGCTCGACACGCGCGAGCGGTTGCCCTGGGCCGGCCACAGCGCCCGCCACGCGCTTCCCGAGATCTACGAGCTGATCAAAGCGAACAAGACTACGCTGGTCTTCGTCAACACCCGCAGCCAGGCCGAGATGCTGTTCCAGAATCTCTGGAGCATGAACGACGACAACCTTGCGATCGCCCTGCATCACGGCTCGCTCGACGTCGCCCAGCGCCGCAAGGTCGAGGACGCGATGTCGGCGGGCAGGCTGCGCGGCGTGGTCTGCACCTCCTCGCTCGACCTCGGCGTCGATTGGGGCGACGTCGATCTCGTCGTCAACATCGGCGCGCCCAAGGGATCGTCGCGCCTGATGCAGCGCATCGGCCGCGCCAACCACCGTCTCGACGAGGCCTCGCGCGCGGTGCTGGTGCCGGCCAATCGCTTCGAGGTGCTGGAGTGCCGTGTCGCGATCGACGCGATCGCCGAGAATGCGCAGGATACGCCGCCCCTGCGCACCGGCGCGCTCGACGTGCTGGCCCAGCACGTGCTGGGATGCGCCTGCGGCGAGCCGTTTCTCTCCGGCGAGCTTTACGATGAGGTGCGCACCGCCGCGCCCTACGCGGATCTGACGCGGCAGGATTTCGACGACGTCGTCGATTTCGTCGCCTCCGGCGGCTACGCACTGAAGACCTATGAGCGCTTCGCCCGCATCAAGCAGGACAAGGAGGGCCGCTGGCGCGTCGCCAATCCCAAGGTGCGGCAGAGCTACCGGATGAATGTCGGCACCATCGTCGAGGACGACATGCTGAAGGTGCGGCTGGTGCGCTCGCGCGGCGGTGGTTCGGGCTCCACGGGCGTGATCGCGCGCGGTGGCCGGTTGCTCGGCGAGATCGAGGAAGCCTTCATCGAGGGCTTGAGCCCGGGCGACACGTTCGTGTTCAGCGGCGAGGTGGTGCGTTACGAAACCCTGGTCGAGGATCAGGTCTATGTCTCGCGCGCGCATGACAAGGATCCGAAAGTGCCGTCCTATATGGGCGGCAAGTTCCCGCTCTCGACCTATCTCGCCGAGCGGGTTCGCCGCCTGCTCGATGATTCGCGGGCGTGGAATGCGTTGCCGGAGCAGGTGCGCGACTGGCTGTCGCTGCAAAAGGACGTCTCGCGCGTGCCGGCGGTGCGCGAGCTGCTGGTCGAGAGCTTTCCGCGCGCCAACAAGCATTACATCGTCTTCTACCCCTTCGAAGGACGTCTTGCGCATCAGACGCTCGGCATGCTGCTGACGCGCCGGCTGGAGCGGGCCCGCGCGCGACCTCTCGGTTTCGTCGCCAACGAATATGCGGTGGCGATCTGGACGCTGGGTGACATGTCTTCCATGATCCGCAATGGCCGGATCGATCTCAACGCATTGTTCGACCCCGACATGCTCGGCGACGACCTCGAGGCATGGCTTGCCGAATCCGCTTTGATGAAGCGCACCTTCCGCAGCTGCGCGATCATTTCCGGCCTGATCACGCGCCGCCACATCGGCGAGGAGAAAAGCCGCCGCCAGGTGCTGTTCTCCACCGATCTCGTCTATGACGTTTTGCGAAAACATCAGGCCGATCACGTCCTGCTGCGCGCCGCGCGTGCCGATGCGGCCACCGGCCTGCTCGACCTGCGCCGCCTCGGCGACATGCTTGCGCGCATCCAGGGCCGCATCACCCATCGGGAACTCGACCGCGTCTCCCCGCTCGCCGTCCCCGTGATGCTGGAAATCGGCCGCGAGTCAGTCTATGGCGAAGCTGGAGACGAGCTTTTGGCGGAAGCCGCCGAGGAACTCGTCAAAGAGGCGATGGGATAAGAGCAGGTTTGGACGTGGCGGCAGGCGCGCAGGTTTCAGAGGATATCGAGGACATGCGCGTTTCCAGAGTCACCATTGCCGATGTGACCTTCGCAGCCGACCTCTCCGGCGCGCTGTACTGGGACGAGCAGCGCCTGCTCGTCGTCTCCGACCTGCATCTGGAAAAGGGTTCCAGCTTCGCCATGCGTGGCGTGCTGCTGCCGCCTTACGACACGCTGGCGACGCTGAGCCGTCTCGCTGCTGTCATCTCCCGCCACAACCCACGAATTGTCATCGCGCTCGGCGACAGTTTTCATGATCGCAGCGCGCATGAGCGGTTGTCGCCGGATGATCGCGAGGCCGTCGCCGCGCTTCAGACCGGCCGCGACTGGATCTGGATCTCCGGCAATCACGATCCCATGCTGCCGCGCGATCTCGGCGGCACCGTCGCCGACGAAGTCGCGATCGGCCCGATCACGTTCCGTCACGAGCCGACCGGCGCCCATGGCGAGATCGCCGGCCATCTGCATCCCAAGGCCCGCGTCTCCACGCGCGGACGCTCGATGGAGCGGCGTTGTTTCGCCAGCGACGGGATGCGCGCCGTGATGCCTGCCTTCGGCGCCTATGCCGGCGGCCTCAGCATCCGTGACGCGGCTTTCGGAAAAATCTTCCCCAAGAACGGCTTCGTCGCCCATCTGCTCGGCGACCGCCGCGTCCACGCGATTGCGGCCTCGCGCTGTTCTTGAGCTTTCGGTAACGCTCCGGAACAAATTAAGAACACTTTAGCAAGTCTTTGATATATCATTGTGATTCGGCGCGTTGCCGACACCACATCTAGCGTCTGTCAGACTTTGCGAGGACTACATGTCCACCATTGCCTTCGATCAATTTGCGCTCACCCGCATCGCCGATTTCGCGCGCTCGCTGTCGCGGCTGCATCAGGCGGCGCGGCGACAGAGGGTCGATGACGACCAGTTCGACCGCGAGTTCAACGCGGTGTGCCAGTCGATCTGGGGCTACACCATCGACGACGTCAGCGACGATCTGTTCGCGACCGAGGACCATCTGTTCCTCGATACGCTGGACGAAGCGCATGCGCGCATCTTCGCGGCCGAGCAGGGTTACGACCTCATTGGTGAAACGGGCATGCTGACCGACTGGTGGGGCTTCTGCTGGATGATTTTGGCCGAGAAGCGCGGCCTGCTCACGGCCGAAAACCGCGCCGCCGCGCGCGCGGCGATCGAGGAAAAATACCTGGCTGCGCCGAATGTGATCGGGGTGATTATCGGGAGGTAGTCGCGCCAACATCCGTCATTGCGAGGAGCTCTTCGACGAAGCAATCCAGAATCTCTCCGCGGAGAGACTCTGGATTGCTTCGCTGCGCTCGCAATGACGGCGTGGAGAGAGTTGGAGCCTAATCCAGCCCCGCCCGCTTCGCCGGTCTCTGAGCACTCGTCTTCGGCACCGTCACGTCAGGCAACGCCTCACGCACGATCTCGGTCGATGCCGGCGCATCTGCCGACACCGTCTCGGCTCGCACCGGCGCCACCTTCATCTCGCCGAGGCGTGCGCGGACCTGCGCGGTGAGGCCGGGATAGGAGGCGACCGGGGTGAAGTCGGCGGCCTGGTCGGTGCCGAGGCGGATGCCGGTATAGGCGACGAGGCCGTCGGTGGTGGCGATGACGTCGCCGGCTTTCAGCGAGGAATCCAGCGCCAGATCGACCGGGGCAAGGCCGACCGGTTCACGGCCATTGCAGGTGCAGTCCGACCGCAGCGCCTTGCGATAGGCAAACGCGTTCTCGCTGTCGGCGTAGCGCTCGCCCGTCTGCGAGGCGGCACCGTCGATCGAGGAGCCGAAATAGACCTTGGTTGCGCTGGCGGGACAGAACGCCTGACACATTTGTGCGGGCGAGACGAGGCCGCGCATCAGCGGAAAGTATTTGCCGTCGCAGCTGCGCACGCAGAAGGCGGGACCCGAGCCGCCAGCCGCGGCCGAGCGTGTCGGCGGCACGTATTGCGGAGTTGCATTCTGCTGGCCGGTGAAGGGATCGGCGTAGGAGTTCGCCTGCTGCGGCACTTCGCGCTGCGGCCGCTGTTGCTGCTGCATGCCGCCGAAGAAGAAGTCGAACAGGCCTTCGGCCGAAACCGGGGCCGGCATTGCCAGCAGCGGTGCTGCGAGCGTGGCGGCCACAAGCATCGCGCGACGCCGCCGGCGCGCATGGGAGATGACTGTACGCAAACGCTTACTCCACCCGACGCTATCGAACCGGGCCGGGACCGTCAGGTCTCAGCATATGATTCACCATAGAGCGGGATGGTAAATGAGGAGTTGAGGAAGCCGTTCCTGGCGGACTCTCGTGCCCCGGACGCTGCGCAGCGCTTCTTCAGCGGTGCGCTGCAGAGCCGGGGCCCATGTCGATGGGGAGCGAGACTGGGTCCCGGTTCTGCGTCGCACCGCTATGCGCTGCGCCGCGCCCGGGACACGAGAGCGGTTACGCCTTCAAGAATTCCGACGCCTTGTACAGCGAGCGGAACGGCAGGCCGGCTGCACCGAACGTATCCGTGGCGCCTTCCTCGCGGTCGACCATGGTCAGCACCAGCACGACTTCGGCGCCGGTCTCGCGCACGGATTCCACGGCCTTCATCGCCGAGCCGCCTGTCGTGGTGACGTCCTCGACGATCACGACGCGCTTGCCTTCCAGCGTCTCGCCCTTGGGCAGACCCTCGATCGCGAGCTTGGCGCCATGCTCCTTCGGCTTCTTGCGCACGAAGAACGCCGCGATCGGATGGCCCTTGATCCAGGAGATCTGCGCCAGCGCGCCGGCGAGCGGCACCGCGCCCATTTCGAGCCCGCCGATGAAATCGAGATTGTCGTCCTTCAGCGCCTCATAGGTCAGCTCCGCGAGCAGGGTCGCGCCCTCGGGGTCGAGCATGGTCGGCTTGAGGTTGAAATAGAAATCGCTCTTGCGGCCCGACGCGAGCGTGACGTCACCCCGGCCGAAGGAGCGCCGGCGGATGATTTCGAACAGGCGGGCGCGGGAGGCAGATTTCGACACGGCGGTCCCTCGGGAGCGTTTTTGGAAGTGGCGGAATTTATCCGCGACGGCCGCGACATTCCAGAGGGGGCGTCTCCCGTCAACAGGGATCGGCCATCCCGGTCCGCCGGTTGTGGGGGTGCAACCTTCTGAGGTAGGTGGATGCCAGATATCTCGGGGAAGGAAGCGCCCAAAATGACCATCGAGCTGCACACCTGGAACACGCCGAACGGCCGCAAGATCTCGGTCGCGCTGGAGGAAATGGGGCTGCCCTACAAGGTGATCCCGGTGAACATCACCAAGGGCGAGCAGATGGCGCCCGGGTTCCTGAAGCTCTCCCCGAACAACAAGATTCCCGCGATCCTCGACCCCGATGGCCCGGATGGCAAGCCGGTCGGCATCTTCGAATCCGGCGCGATCCTGCTCTATCTCGGCGAAAAAACCGGCAAATTCCTGCCGAAATCGCTCTCGGAGCGCGTCCCGGTCTATGAATGGCTGATGTGGCAGATGGGCGGCTTGGGCCCGATGCCCGGCCAGGTGCACCATTTCATCGCGCTCGAGAACGAGCAGGACCGCGCCTATGGCCTGAAGCGCTATATGGCCGAGACCCGCCGGCTCTACGGTGTGCTCGACCGCCGGCTGGCGGACCATGACTTCGTCGCCGGCGAGCTCTCGGTGGCCGATTTTGCCATCCTCGGTTGGGCCTGGCGCCATCCTCGCCACAAGGTTGATCTGGCCGATTTCCCCAACGTCAAGCGCTGGTACGACGCCCTGATGGCGCGCCCGGCCGTGAAGCGGGGGATGGAGGCGAAGCTGGATTGATTGTTGGACGCTGTCGTCGCCCGGCTTGACCGGGCGACCCAATATTCCAGAGGCGGCGGTGATTAAGCCGAGAGGCCTCGGCGTACTGGATGCCCCGTCAAGCCGGGGCATGGCAGTGTGCCTCACACTTTCTTCGCTTCCACCGCCATCCGCAGCGCGAGCCCGGCCAGCACAGTGCCCATCAGCCAGCGCTGCACCAGCATCCAGCTTGGCCGGCTCCCCAGAAACAGCGCGATCGATCCAGCCGCGAGCGCGATCATCGCGTTGACGCTGACGCTGATCGCGATCTGGATCGCCCCTAACATCACCGACTGCGTCAGCACGCTGCCGGCGGTGGGGTCGATGAACTGCGGCAGCAGCGCCAGATACAGCATCGCGATCTTCGGGTTGAGCAGATTGGTGACGAAGCCCATCGCGAACAATTTGCGTGGGCTGTCGATCGCAAGCGTCTTCACCTGGAACGGCGAGCGCCCGCCCGGCTTCACCGCCTGCCAGGCGAGCCAGAGCATGTAGCCGGCGCCGGCAAAGCGCAACGCGTCATAGGCAAAGGGAACGGCGAGCAAGAGCGCCGTGATGCCGAACGCCGCGCACAGCATGTAGAACACGAAGCCCAGCGCCACGCCGCCGAGCGAGACGATGCCCGCCGCGGGCCCCTGCGTGATCGAGCGTGAGATCAGGTAGATCATGTTCGGCCCCGGCGTGAGCACGAGACCAAGGCAGACGAGGGCGAAGCCGAGCAGTGCGGATGTGTGGGGCATGGATGAACCGGTGCGGGAGATGCAGTGGTTCTAATATGCGCGGCGCGGCGGAGCCATCGTGCAATTGCACGGAGGACAATTTGGCTCGCATGTCACCGCAGTCGTCCCCGCGAACGCGGGGACCCATACCCCCAAGGAGAAGTTCGTGGCGAGTTCGTCATGGGCGATCTTCGCCCAACCCGATCCTGTGGTTATGGGTCCCTGCGTTCGCAGGGACGACACTGTGCTGGTGGAAAGATCAATGCGCCTCGTCCCAGTTCTTCGCCGCGCGCGCATCGACATGCAGCGGCACTGACAGCAGCACCGCCGGGAACGGCGCATCCTGCATCACGTGCTGCACGACGGGCAGCGTCTTCTCGACCTCCGCGTCCGGCACCTCGAAGATCAATTCGTCATGCACCTGAAGCAGCATCTGCGCCGAGAGCTTTTTCGCGGCCAGTGCATCCTCCACCCGGGTCATGGCGCGGCGGATGATGTCGGCTGCGGTGCCCTGAAGTCGCGCGTTGATCGCGGCGCGTTCGTTGAACGCGCGCACCGAGGCGTTGGACGCCTTGATGTCGGGATAATGCATCTTTCGGCCGAACAGCGTGGTGACATAGCCGTGGCTCCGGCAGAAATCGCGCGTCTCGTCCATGTAGGCGCGGATGCCGGGGAAGCGCTCGAAATATTTCTTGATGTAGGCGGAGGCTTCCTCGCGCGCGATGCCGAGCTGGTTGGCGAGGCCGAACGCGGAGATGCCGTAGATGATGCCGAAATTGATCGCCTTGGCGCGGCGGCGGATTTCGCTCGGCATGCCCTCGATCGGCACGCCGAACATTTCCGATGCGGTCATGGCGTGGATGTCGAGTCCGTCCTTGAATGCCTGCTTCAGCACGGGGATGTCGGCGATCTCCGCCAGCAGCCGCAATTCGATCTGCGAATAGTCAGCGGAGACGAGCTTGTGCCCGGGCGTTGCAATGAAGGCGCGGCGGATCTTGCGGCCATCCTCGGTACGAACAGGAATGTTCTGCAAATTCGGCTCGTTCGACGACAGCCGGCCCGTGGTGGTCGCGGCCAGCGCGTAGGTCGTGTGGACGCGATGAGTCTGCGGATGAACATAGGTCGGGAGCGCGTCGGTGTAGGTCGATTTCAGCTTCGAGACCTGGCGCCACTCCAGAATCTTCTTCGGGAGATCGTGGCCCTGCTCGGCGAGCTCGTCGAGCACCTGCGCGGTCGTGGACCAGGCGCCGGTCTTGGTCTTGGTGCCGCCTGATAGCCCCATCTTGCCGAACAGGATGTCGCCGATTTGTTTGGGGCTGCCGACATTGACGGGCTCGCCCGCGATCTCCTGGATCTCGGCTTCGACCCGCGCCGCGGTCTGGGCGAAGTCGCCGGACAGCCGCGACAGCACCTGGCGGTCGATCGAGATGCCGCGCCGCTCCATGCGTGCGAGCACGGGGACCAGTGGCCGCTCCAGCGTCTCGTAGACGGTCGTCATGTGCTCGGCGACGAGGCGCGGCTTCAGCACGCGCCAGACGCGCAACGCCATGTCGGCGCCTTCCGCCGACAGCGGCGCGGCCTTGTCGATCGGCACCTGGTCGAAGGTGATTTTGCCCTTGCCGCTGCCGAGCAGCTCGTTCTCTTTCAGCATGGCGTGGCCGAACCAGCGCTCGGATAGCGAATCCAGCTCCTGCGAGCCGCGGCCCGCGTCGAGCACATAGGAGATCAGTTTCGCATCGTCGGTGTTGCGCAGCGTGATGTTGTGCTGCGCCAGCAACACGGCGGTGAATTTGACGTCGAAGCCGATCTTCAGGACACCCGCCGATTCCAGTACAGGCCGCAGCGCCTCGATGGCGTCGTCGTGCTTGACCTGATCGGGCGCAAGGCCGGCATCGAACAGCCCGGCGCCGCCGCCGGACTGCTTGTGGGCGAGCGGCACGTAGCAGGCATCGTTCGGCGCCAGCGCCAGCGCGATGCCGCAGAGATCGGCCTGCATCGGATCGATGGAGTTGGCCTTGATCTCGATCGCGACATGACCGGTGTCATGGATGCGCGCGATGAAGGCATTGAGCTCCTTCAGCGACTTGATCGCCTGGTACTTGCTGCGATCGACCGGCAGCTTGCGCAGCGCCTCTTCGCGCGCGGCGGCGAGCGAGATCGGCGCGCCCTTGAGGCTCGCCGACTTGTCACCCTTGTCGCCGCCCGTAGCAGTAGCTGCGGGGGCGGCGAACAGATCGCCTGATGTCTCGGACGATCTTGCCTTCGCTGCATCGCCTCCGGCCCTGGCGCCGCTGCTGTTCGATGCGTCGGCGTCGACATTGGCGGGGTCGATCTGCGAATAATCGGCGACGCGGCGCGTCAGCGTGGTGAATTCCATCGCCTTCAGGAAGGCGACCAGCTTGCGCGCATCGGGCTCGTGGACGGCGAGATCGTCCAGCGGCACGTCCAGCGCGACCTTGTCGTCGAGCAGCACGAGCTGGCGGGAGATCCGCGCCTTCTCGGCATGCTCGATCAGCGCCTCGCGCCGCTTCGGCTGCTTGATCTCGGTGGCGCGGAACAGCAGTTGCTCGAGGTCGCCATATTCGACGATCAGCTGCGCGGCGGTCTTGATGCCGATGCCGGGCACGCCGGGCACGTTGTCGGTGGAATCGCCTGCGAGCGCCTGCACCTCGACGACCTTCTCGGGCGGCACGCCGAACTTCTCGATCACCTCGGGGATGCCGATGCGGCGATCCTTCATGGTGTCGTACATCATGATCCTGTCGTTCACGAGCTGCATCAGGTCCTTGTCGGACGACACGATGGTCGTGGTGGCGCCGCGGTCGCTCGCCTGCCGCGCATAGGTCGCAATGAGATCGTCGGCCTCAAACCCGCCTTGCTCGAGGCAGGGCAGGTCGAACGCGCGCACGGCCTCGCGGATCAGCGCGAATTGCGGAATGAGATCGTCAGGCGCCGGCGGCCGGTGCGCCTTGTATTCGGGATAGATCTTGTTGCGGAACGTGACCTCCGACTTGTCGAACACGATGGCGAGATGCGTCGGCCGGTTGTCGGCGGGCATGTCGCGGAGCAGCTTCCACAACATGTTGCAGAAGCCGAGCACGGCATTGACCTGCAAACCGTCGGACTTGCGGTTCAGCGGCGGCAGCGCGTGATAGGCGCGGAAGATGTAGCCGGAACCGTCGACCAGGAAGATGTGGTCGCCCTTGCCGGCCGCCTTGGCGGCGACGGGTTTGGCAGCAGCTGTCGCGGCGGATTTGGCGTCGGCGGTGGTCTTCGGGGAGGTTTTGGGCATGCCGCAATGTATGAATTTTTGCGGGTTTTGACAGCCTCAGACGGCGACTTTTTAGGGCCCTGTTGCCGCTATCCCCCGCTGTCATTCCCCGCGAAAGCGGGGAATCCAGTACGCCGCGGCCTCTCGACCCAATCACTGACGTCCCGGCGTACTGGGTCGCCCGGTCGAGCCGGGCGACGACACCGAAAGCGCGGCTACTCCGCCGCCTGCAACACCGCGCCAGCCTTCTTCGGCGCGATCCAGAACGCATCCGGCCGTTCGAACAGGAAATTGCCGCCGAGCCGCAGCGCCGCCTGCCAGATCGCGAGCGCCCCGATCACGCCGACGACCGTGACGATCAGCGACACCGCCCCGATATCGGGAATGATGCCGGTGTGCAGCAACAGCGTGCGCGTCGCCGCCATCGGCAGGAAGAAGGCAAGATAGATCACGATCGAATGCTCGCCGCAGAAGCGGAAGACGTTCAGCCACTGCACGCGCGCGAGCAGCGTGCCCATCGTGATGATGGCGCAGGCACCGGCGAAGCCGAGCACGAGTGACACGATCTTCCATTCGCTGACGCCAAGCCAAACGAGCCCGGCATTGATCAACGCCCACGCTGCGAGCGCAACAAGCGCCAGCGCGGGATGAGTGCGTGCGCGATCCGAGAGCGCGAACACGTAAGGTGCGAACAGATAGCCCGAATAGAAATAGACGAAGCGGGCGCAAAATTCGTCGATTGCGGTCCAGCCGGTCGTGATGCGTGCCGTCTCCAGCGCGGCTGCGATCAGCCAGATCGCAAGCGGCGGCATGCGCCGTGTCAGTTTTGTGACGACGAAGAAGATCGGCAAAAGATAGATGAACCAGAGCGTGCCGAACGGCTCGACGAAGGATTCCAGATACAACAGGCCCGCGTCGCGCCAGCTCGTTTCCGCCGCGAAGGCCGGCGCCTTGAAGCCGAACTGGATTGTCACCCAGACGACATAGAAATAGGCGAAATGCACCACCTTGCGGTCGAGATAGGTTCGCCAATCGCGATCGATCACCAGCGGCAGGAACAGGCCCGAAATCAGGAAGAAATCCGGCATCCGGAACGGCTTTGCGAAGGCCACCAGAACATGCATGAAGCCGGTCTCGCCGGTGGCGAGCTCGACCCCCAGCACCGAATGCATCATCACGACCATGACGATGCAGATGCCCTTGGCATAGTCGACCCAGTCGACACGCGCGGCAGCAGGGGGCCTGGAAAGTCCGCCTGCTGCGATTGTGCCTGATGGTGCCATGGTGTCTCGTTTCGAGGCGCATTCCGCCCGGCTCTGTGCGGGCGTGGCGCAGTGTGGAGCCTTGCGGTTTACGATTTCTTTACCGGTACAATTCGTGTGCCAGTTTTTGCATGCGGACGGTTCCCTCTCGTCGGGAAAATGCTAAACCGCCCCGCATTGGGGTTTCGTTAACCAAGCCAAAACAGGGATTTCCATGCGAATCGCGATGATCGGAACGGGCTATGTGGGACTGGTGTCCGGAGCCTGCTTTGCGGATTTCGGTCACGACGTCGTCTGCGTCGACAAGGACGAGAAGAAGATCGCAGCGCTCCATCGCGGCGAGATCCCGATCTACGAGCCCGGCCTCGACGAATTGGTGGCAGCCAATGTGAAAGCCAAGCGGCTGGAGTTCACCACCGACCTCTCGAAGCCGGTTGCGGATGCCGATGCCGTGTTCATCGCGGTCGGGACGCCCTCGCGGCGCGGCGACGGTCACGCCGATCTGTCCTATGTCTACGCCGCCGCGAAGGAGATCGCGCAGTCGCTGTCCGGCTTCACGGTCGTGGTGACGAAGTCGACCGTCCCGGTCGGTACCGGCGACGAGGTCGAGCGCATCATCCGCGAGACCAATCCCAAGGCCGACGTCGTCGTCGCCTCCAATCCCGAATTCCTGCGCGAAGGCGCGGCGATCCGCGACTTCAAGTTTCCCGACCGCGTCGTGGTCGGCACGTCCGACGAGCGCGGCCGCAAGGTGATGGGCGACATCTACCGCCCGCTGTCGCTGAACCAGGCGCCGCTGATGTTCACGGAACGCCGCACCGCCGAGATGATCAAATACGCCGCGAACGCATTCCTCGCGACCAAGATCACCTTCATCAACGAGATCGCGGACCTCTCCGAAAAGGTCGGCGCCAACGTCCAGGAAGTCGCGCGCGGCATTGGCCTCGACAACCGCATCGGCACGAAGTTTTTGCATGCCGGCCCCGGCTTCGGCGGCTCGTGCTTCCCGAAGGACACCAAGGCGCTGATCAAGATCGCGCAGGACTACGACGTCTCCTTGCGCATCGTCGAATCCGTGCTGGCGGTCAACGAGAACCGCAAGCGCGCGATGGCGCGTAAAGTGAGCCAGGCGCTCGGCGGCTCCTTGCGCGGCAAGACCATCGCCGTGCTGGGCCTGACCTTCAAGCCCGACACCGACGACATGCGCGATGCACCGTCGATCCCGCTCGTCACCGGCCTCATCGACATGGGGGCGAAGGTGAAGGCCTTCGACCCCGTCGGCATGGAACAGGCGAAGAGCGAGCTGCCGAACATCACCTACTGCGAAGACGCCTATTCCTGCGCGCAAGGCGCCGACGCGCTGGTCGTCGTCACCGAATGGGTGCAGTTCCGCGGCCTCGATCTCGACCGGCTGAAGGCGACCATGGCGCAGCCCGTCGTCGTCGACCTCCGCAACATCTACAGCCCCGAAGACATGCGCGAAGCCGGTTTCACCTACGAGAGCGTCGGCCGCCCGTCGGCGCAGGGCTGACGTCCGACACACGATTGTCATACCCCGCGAAGGCGGGGTATCCAGTACGCCGTGATCCCCGTGATAACGAGGATCTGAGTTCACTGGATCATTTGCCCGGTGCGCGATTGCGCACAGGGCGGTGATGACGGATCGAGACTTTGCCCCGCAACTTCGACACGCCCCTCCCGATCGATGCCGTGCTCGACGACCTCTCGCGCACGCTGGAGGCGCACAACGCGGCCGTGCTGGTCGCCCCGCCAGGCGCCGGCAAGACGACGCGCGTGCCGCTGGCGCTGCTCGATGCGCCCTGGGTCAAAGGCAAGAAGATCATCGTGCTGGAGCCGCGCCGGATCGCGGCGCGCGCCAGCGCCGACCGCATGGCCAAATCGCTTGGCGAGCGCGCCGGCGAGACCGTCGGCTACCGCGTCCGGTTCGGCTCGAAGATTTCGCGTGCCACGCGCATCGAGGTCGTGACCGAAGGTATCTTCACCCGCCAGATTCTCGACGATCCCGAACTGTCAGGCGTTGCCGCCGTCCTGTTCGACGAATTCCACGAACGCTCGCTCGATGCCGACATGGGCCTTGCGCTGGCGCGGGATGCGCAAACCGGCCTGCGTGAGGATCTCCGCATCCTCGTGATGTCGGCGACGCTTGACGGTGCGCGCGTCGGAAAGCTGCTGGGCGACGCGCCCGTCGTCGAGAGCGAGGGCCGCGCCTATCCAGTCGAGACGCGTTATCTCGGCCGCAAGGCGGATGCGCCGATCGAGCGGCAGATGGCGGATGCGATCGCGTCCGCGCTGCGTGCCGACAGCGGTTCGGTGCTGGCGTTCCTGCCGGGTGCCGCCGAAATCCGCCGCACCCAGAATTTCCTCGGCGAGCGCGTGCAGGACGCCAGTATCGAGATCGTGCCGCTGTTCGGTGCGCTCGATGCCGCCGTGCAGGATCGCGCCATCTCGCCCGCACCCAAGGGCATGCGCAAGGTGGTGTTGGCGACCTCGATCGCCGAGACCTCGCTCACCATCGAAGGCGTGCGGATTGTCGTCGATTCCGGTCTCGCCCGCGTGCCGCGCTACGAGCCCGATATCGGCCTGACCCGGCTCGAGACCGTGCGCGCCGCGCGCGCCGCGGTGGACCAGCGTCGCGGCCGCGCCGGCCGCACCGAGCCCGGTGTCTGCTATCGTCTGTGGGACGAGCCGCAGACGGCTTCGCTCGCGCCCTACACCCAGCCGGAAATCCTGAGCGCCGATCTGTCCTCGCTGGTGCTCGATCTCGCGCAATGGGGCGTCGCCGATCCCTCTGCGTTGTCATTTCTCGATCCACCGCCTGCGCCGGCGTGGAAGGAAGCAAAGAGCCTGCTCTCCGAGCTCAACGCGCTCGACGGCGACGGCCGTATCACCGCGGAAGGCAAGAGCCTGCGCGCGCTGGCGCTGCCGCCGCGGCTGGCGCGCATGATCGTGGATTCGCATCGCGTCGGCGAAGGCGAAGCCGCCGCCGAGATCGCGGCCATCATCACCGAGCGCGGGCTCGGTGGCGACAGTGTCGATCTCGAGCATCGCCGCGACCAGTTCCGCCGCGACCGTTCGCCGCGCGCCGCCAGCGCGCGCGATCTGGCGCGGCGCTGGGCCTCGCAGGTCGCGGCCTCGGAGAAAGCGGGCGAGCCGGATGATCTCTCCACCGGCCTGATGCTCGCTTATGCCTTCCCGGACCGCGTCGCACGCAATCGTGGTAATGGCAGTTTTGTCCTTGCCAATGGCCGCGGCGCTGCGGTCGAACAGACATCGTCGCTTGCCCGCGCGCCCTATATCGCGATCGGCGAAATGACGGGGACGGCCGCGAGCGGACGCATCCTGCTCGCCGCACAAATTTCGCAGGACGACATCGAGCGGCATTTCGCCGGGCATATCGAGACCGTGGACGAGATCACCTTTGATCGCGGCGCGATGGCGCTCCGCGCACGGCGCAAGCGCGCACTGCACGCGATCACGCTGTCCGAGGCGACCCTCGCCGTGTCGCCCTCGGAGGAGACCGCGCGCATTTTTGCCGATGGGCTGATCGCGGCGGGCCTCGACCGGCTGCCCTGGTCGAAGGCAGCAAAGCAATGGCGCGACCGTGTGATGTTCCTGCGCAAGGCCGAAGGCGACGGTTGGCCTGATCTCACAGATGACGGATTGATCGCGCGGCGCGACGACTGGCTGGTGCCTGCGCTCTACGACAAGATCGCGCTCAAGGACATTTCTCCCGGCGATCTCTCCGATGCGCTGATGGCGCTGCTGCCGTGGGAGATGCGTGCGCGGCTCGAACGCGAGGCGCCGACCCATTTCGAGGCGCCGACCGGCACCATTCTCGCGATCGACTACGAAGCCGAGCAGGGGCCGACCATCGCGGTGCGGCTCCAGGAATTGTTCGGCCTCAACACCCATCCTTCGGTCGCTGCAGGCAGGGTGCCGTTGGTGCTGGAACTGCTGTCGCCGGCACAGCGCCCGGTGCAGGTGACGCGCGATCTTCCCGGTTTCTGGCGCGGCAGCTACGCCGCGGTGCGCTCCGACCTGCGCGGCCGTTACCCGCGCCATCCCTGGCCGGAGGATCCCGCGAGCGCGCTGCCGACCAGGCGGGTCAAGCCGCGCGGGACGTAAAAAATAGACTCTCATGGTGAGGAGCGCGGAACGCGCGTCTCGAACCATGCAGGCCCGGCGCTCACGTGCGGCCATCCTTCGAGACGCCGCTTCGCGGCTCCTCAGAGCCTCACTCAAAAAGGTTGGCGAGCTTTTCAAGGCGCGGCGAGGCGCCTTGTCAGCAGCCTGAGATGGGCAACGAGAAGCCAGGCAAGCTCTGTCGCGGCTGAGCCTTCGAAGTCTCTGGTGAGGCGTCGGCAACGACCGCACCATGCAAAGGTCCGTTCGACCACCCAGCGTTTTGGCAAGAGCTGGAAGCCCTTGACCCCCGGTGGTCGCTGGACAATCTCGATTGTCCATGGCCCACAGTGGGTCAGCGCGTTAGTAAGCTGTTTGCCGCGGTAAACCCGATCGGCAAAGACATGCTGAAGCCCCGGGAAGCGGTCTCGCAGGTGCTTGAGCAAGGGGACCGCGCCATGGACATCCTGAACGTTCGCAGGATGGACATGGGCCGCGAGCAGAAGGCCGTTGGTATCGGTGACGATGTGCCGCTTGCGCCCATGCAGGCGTTTGCCGGGATCGAAGCCACGAGGCCCTCCGGCCTGCGTTGTCGAAGCCGTTTGGCTGTCGATGACGGCAGCCGTCGGCGTTGGCTTATGGCCGAGCTTCTTCCGTGCCTGCCGCACAAGGATTCTAACGATCCGGTCCCACCTGCCGCTGTCGCGCCAAGCGTAAAAATAGCTCTGCACCGTCGAGTATGGCGGGAACTCCTTGGGCAAGGCTCGCCATTGGCAGCCACTCGACGCAATATAGAAAATCGCCTGCACGATCTCGCGTAAATCGACCTCGCGCGGCCGGCCCAATCGGCGTCGGCGCGGCATCTTCCGGGCGATCAGCGCCCATTCGGCATCGGTCAGATCGCTTGCGTAACGCAGTCCACTGCGCTGATACTGATTACGAGCGGCTTTGGTCCACGGCATGGTGTCCTCCCTCGAATCTTTGCAAATCCGAAGGAATCACAAGCCCGCCAAAGCCGCTCACTCTTTTTCGGTCAGGCTCTCAGGATGAGGACTTGGAGTAGTTGCGAGCCCACCCCATTAACCGTTCGCTCATCCTTTTCGTCAAAATAGCATCGCTCTCACCGCGGCATAGCTCGCGGCCGGGCCTGTCGCGTGGTGAAATCGGGCTTTCCGGCTCGGAAGTGGTGTGATGCGTAACATTATGATCATCGCGGCCGTCATGATCGGTCTCGGTACCTTCATGGCGCAGATGGCAGACAAGATGAGCTCCGCGTCCGCCACGTCAGTGCCGCGCACGACGGTCGCGGTTGCGGCCACCGCACCCGCCGGCGGCCGCAGCCTCAGCATCCCCCGCGATGGCCGCGGGCACTTCCAGGCCGAAGGCCGCGTCGACGGTCAGCGCATCGGCTTCATGATCGACACCGGCGCGTCCGTCGTTGCGCTGAACGAGACCTCGGCCGCGCGTTTCGGCCTGCGTCCCTCGCGCAGCGACTACAACGCGACCGTCTCTACCGCCAACGGCACCATCAAGGCCGCGCGCACCCGCATCGCCATGCTGGAAGTCGGCGGCATCGTCGTGCGCGACGTCGACGCCATGGTGCTGCCGGACGAGGCGCTGTCCGAGAACCTGCTCGGCCTGTCCTTCTTGTCCCGCCTCAAGCGTTTTGAGTACGCCAACGGCCAGATGGTGCTGGAGCAGTAAGTTCGCTCTAGCGCACCTGTGGGGCCTCCCGTCGAGGCAAACGGGGTGCTATATTCCGCCCATGACAGGCCCCGATGCGATAGCGATCCTGCGACAATCCGAGCCTGCCCTTCGCGAGCGGGGCGTTTTGCACGCTGCGTTGTTCGGCTCGGTCGCGAGGGGTGAAAATCACGCCGGCAGCGATGTCGATATCATGGTCGAGATCGATCCGGATGCCCGGATCACGGTCTTCGACTACGTCGAGCTCAAGGAATACATTTCCGGCCTCTTCGATGAGCCGGTTGACGTCGTCAATCGTGACGGTCTGAAATCATATGTCGCTCCGGCTGCGACAGCCGACGCTGTCTATGCCTTCTGATCGTATCGACGGGATTCTGCGAGACATCTTGCATCACATCGATTTGGCGACCGAGTTCGCCGGCGGCCTCGATCGCGAGTCGTTCGCGGCGGACTTGCGGGCGGTCTATGCCGTGACGCGGTGTCTGGAGATCATTTCAGAAGCATCTCGGCGCCTGCCAGAGGAACTGAAGGCGAGGCACCCGGCCATCGCATGGAGGCAGATGGCTGCGGCGGGGAATGTCTATCGTCACAATTATGAGGACGTTGCAGCCCATCTTGTGTGGGAGACCGTACAACAGGCCCTCCCACCTCTCAGGGCAGTCGTCGAAAATGAGACGGCACGCCCATAGCCGATCTGGCCAGAAATGCAGGTCCCGCTCAACGCTCCGGCCCCGTTACCAAACTGCCGCAATTATCATCCATAAGGCGCCAATCCCGCCTTCCGCTGCGGCCCGGCATTCGCTAAGGCTGCATCAATTCCCGCCATTTCACGAGACCGTCTCAATGTTTCCCAAGCCGAAATCCGTATTGTTGCCCAACACCTACGCCTTCGAATCCGAGCCGATGGTGAAGGCCACGGGCTTTCGCGAATACGACGCGCGCTGGTTGTTCCAGAAGGAAATCAACCTGATGGGAATCCAGGCGCTCGGCATGGGGCTGGGCGCGCTGATTGCCGAGCTCGGCGTCAAGCAGGAAATCGTCACCGGCCACGATTTCCGCGGCTATTCGGCCTCGATCAAATACGCGCTGATCTCCGGCCTGATGGCGGCCGGTTGCAAGGTGCACGACATCGGGCTCGCGGTGACGCCGATGGCTTATTTCGCGCAGTTCGACCTCGACGTGCCCTGCTGCGCCATGGTTACGGCCTCGCACAACGACAATGGCTGGACCGGCGTGAAGATGGGCGCCAACCGCCCTCTCACCTTCGGCCCCGACGAGATGACGCGGCTGAAGGAGATCGTGCTCAACGCCGATTTCAGGAACAAGGCCGGCGGCTCCTACCAGTTCCACGAGAACTATCCGGCGCGCTACATCGCCGATCTCACCAATCGCCCGAAGCTCAAGCGCAAGCTCAAGGTCGTCGCGGCCTGCGGCAACGGCACCGCCGGCGCGTTTGCGCCGCAGGTGCTGGAAGCGATCGGCTGCGAGGTGATCCCGCTCGACACCGAGCTCGACCACACCTTTCCGAAATACAATCCGAACCCTGAAGACATGGAGATGCTGCACGCGATCCGCGATGCCGTGCTGCATCACAAGGCCGATGTCGGCCTCGGCTTCGACGGTGACGGCGATCGCTGCGGTGTCGTCGACAACACCGGCGAGGAGATCTTCGCCGACAAGGTCGGCGTGATGCTGGCGCGCGACATGTCGGCGATCCACAAGGACGCGCAGTTCATCGTCGACGTGAAGTCGACAGGTCTGTTCGTCACCGATCCCGTGCTCCAGAAACAGGGCGCGAAGGTTGCCTACTGGAAGACCGGCCATTCCTACATGAAGCGCCGCACCCACGAGACCGGCGCGCTCGCGGGCTTCGAGAAGTCCGGCCACTTCTTCTTCAACAAGCCGTATGGACGCGGCTATGACGACGGCCTCGTCTCGGCGATCGCGATCTGCGACATGCTCGACCGCGCGCCGGGCAAGTCGATGGCCGATTTGAAGGACGCGCTGCCGAAGACCTGGTCGTCGCCGACCATGTCGCCGCACTGCGCCGACGAGGTGAAATACGGCGTCATCGACAAGGTCGTGAAGCACTTCGAGGATCTGCAGGCGAAGGGCGCCAAGATCGGCGGTCAGGCGATCCGCGATCTCGTCACCGTCAACGGCGTGCGGGTCACGGTCGAGGACGGCAGCTGGGGCTTGGTGCGCGCCTCCTCCAACAAGCCCGAGCTCGTGGTCGTGGTCGAGAGCCCGGTCGCCGAGCAGCGCATGCACGACATGTTCGAGATGGTAAACAGCGTGCTGCGTACCCATCCCGAGGTTGGTGCGTACAATCAGACGATCTGAGCAACGGCGCTCGCCGTATCCACAGCTGTCATCACCCGCGAAAGCGGGTGATCCAGTATTCCAGAGATGTGAGTGGGATGTGGAGAAGCCGCGGCGTACTGGATCGCCCGATCAAGCCGGGCGATGACAGGCGTCTATGCGACGTCTCACGCCGTCCGCAGCGAGCCCAGGAAACCGTTGACCTCTGCCTTGAGCCGTTCCGACTGCGATGACAGTCCGGCGGCGGCCTGGTGCATCTTCGAGGAGACGGTGCCCGCTTCGTCGGACGCCTTGCTGACGCTCGCGATGTTGTCGTTGACCTCGCGGGTGCCGGTGGCGGCCTGTTGCAGGCTGCCCGCGATCTCGCGCGTGGCGAGGCCCTGCTGATCGACCGCGGTCGAGATCTGCCCGGAGATGTCGTCGATCTCGGCGATCGTAGCTCCAATCGCCTGGATGGCATTGACGGCATCGCCGGTCGCGCTCTGGATGGTCTGCACCTGCGCCGAGATCTCCTCGGTGGCTTTCGCGGTCTGGTTCGCCAGCGCCTTCACTTCGCTCGCGACCACCGCGAATCCCCTGCCATGTTCGCCGGCGCGGGCCGCTTCGATGGTGGCGTTCAGCGCGAGCAGATTGGTCTGGCTCGCGATGTTCTGAATGAGGGTGACGACTTCGCCGATCTTCTGCGTGCCGCTGGCGAGGCCCTCGACCACCTGATTGGTGCGGCGGGCTTCGTCCGCGGCCCTGGCCGCGATTTGAGCGGAGCGGGCGACCTGTTGCGTGATGCTGCTGACGGACGCGGTGAGCTCCTCGGTCGCAGCCGCAACCGTCTCGACATTGTTCGAGGCCTGGTTCGACGCAGCGGCCGCCGCACCGGTCCGGCGCGCGGTGTCGGCGCTGTTGCTGCTCATCGCCGACGACAGCTGCTGCACTTCGCTCGCGGCAACCGCCACGGCCTGCACGATGCCGCCGATGCTGCGCTCGAAATTGCTGGCGAGCCGCTGCTTGGCGGCTTCGCGATCCTGCTTGGCGCGCTGTTCGATTTCGCTGCGCTCGCTGTTGGCGCGCGCTTCCGCCGCCATCGCGGCCTGTGCCTCCACCGTCTTCACGGCGGTGGTCTCGAACAGCTCCTGGAGCTTGTGCGCCAGCGCGATCAGCACGCCGGCCTCGATCAGCAGGATCACTGCGTGGAGCACGACGCGCCCGAAATCAGAGCCGCCGGGATAGATCGCCGCGGGCAGCAGGAAGTTCAGCGCGATGTGATGCAGCGCCACCGCAATTGTCGCTGCGGCGATCGCACGATAGTCGCAATAGGCGACGATGCACGCCAGCGCCGCGAAGAAGTACATGTGCATGTCGATCTGCCAGGGGTTTCCCTCGAACTGCCAGGTGAACATCGACACGCCGCTCATCAGCGCGACCGAGAATACGAGGCGCGTGGAGAGGCCGTTGCCCGACATGCGCCACGACAGGGTCGCCGCGAGCGCGAAGATCGCCATGAACATTGCGGGGACGAGCCAGGGCTTGCCGAGCGCAAGGCCGACGATCACGCTGATCGGCACATGCAGCCAGAGCACCGCGGCGAGGATCTTGCTGGTGGTCTGGCGTAGCGATTCCAGTCCGTCGTTCTCGACCGTCATTTCGTCATCCCCGGAACTATTTGCCAAAGCATGCTGACACCGCTTGCGCGTCCATGACGAACCAGGCGCCGGCGTCATGCAGGCGGGTCAGTCCGTCATGGTCATCAGGGCGGACGACGAGAAGGGTGGGAAGGGCAGTTGCCCCGACGATCGCCGCCTGTGCGGATCCCGCAGCCTGAAACACCTGCTGCGTGCTCCACCAGGGCGGAAACACAACTGCGACAATCGTCGCGCCCGGACGAACCTGTAAGGTGAGGATTGCCAGTGCGATCCAGCCTGCGACCAGCAATGCCGTCGCATTCGCCCAGGCGGGCCACCGCCGGGACGGAATCGCTGTTCTCCCCTCCATGCCGCGAGGATAGGCGAGCGAAGCTAATTCTTGGTAAATGCTTCCTTACCGAGCTACCGGACCGGGCGAGAGGCACACGGAGATCAGCGGCGATCTGCCGCCGACCTCATGTCATGCGGGTTGAGCCGAGGCGGCCTACGCCGCGACCACCGCCGGGATCGGCAGTGCGGTGACCGACTTGATCTTCTCCATCGCGAAGCGCGAGGTGACGTTCTTCAGCGGCACGGCGCTGATCAGCTTCTTGTAGAAGATGTCGTAGGCCTGCATGTCCGCGACCACGACGCGCAGCATGTAATCGACGTCGCCGGCCATGCGGTAAAACTCCATCACCTCGGGCATGGCGCTGACGGCATCGGCGAACTTCTTCAGCCAGGCGTCGGAATGATCCGCGCTCTCGACCGAGACGAACACGGAGATGCCGAGACCGATCTTGTTCTGGTCGACCAGCGCGACCCGCTTGATGATCACGCCATCGGCCTCCAGGCGCTGGATACGCTTCCAGCAGGGGGTCGAGGACAGGCCGACCCGGTCGCCGATCTCGGCGACGGACAGGGAGGCATCTTCCTGGAGCACCATCAGGATCTTGCGGTCGATGGCATCGAGGCGGCGGCTGGTCTCGGGGAGTTGGACAGCGACATCGGTCATTTGAAGAACTTTGTTCCAATATGAGGGCTGATTTCCCTGATATAGAGGAAAATCTTCTATCGCAAGTCCATAATCTCGGCGTGCGTGCAGAATGCCTCTAAAGCCGATTCTGCAAAAACCCTTCAACTTCAATGCGTTGTGGCGCGGCTTGGCCGCCGCCATGGCGTGTGCATTTCAGGGCTGCGGCGGCCGCGGCGAATTGCAGCGCCTCCGGCACCCCGCCGCCTTCGGCGAGCCGAAGCGTGAAGGCGCCATGGAAAACGTCGCCGGCGCCGAGCGTATCGACCGCCTCGACCGGGAAGGCCGCCGTCTCCTCCAGCCCGCCCGTCTCGTTCAGCCAGATCGTGCCGCGCGGGCCGCGGGTGGCGGCGAGAAAGGCAGGCGTCAGCGTGGCCAGATGTCTCAGCGCTTCGCCGTCCTCAGGCATGCCGGCGGTCTCCTGCACCTGCTCGCTCGAAAACAGCAAATGCGAGGCGGCGGTAAGCAAACCATCCTGCAACGACATCGCGCGATCGACGCCGACGATGACGGGAATGCCGCGCCGGCGTGCTTCAATGCAGAGATCGATGCAGAAGGTGCCGCAGCGGCTCTCGACGAGGACCGCGCGACAATCGGCGAGCAGCACGTCGGGGGCGGGCAGCTTCACCGTCCACAGCGCGGGATCACGATAGATGGTCAGCGTCCGTTCGCCGGTCGCGTCGATGATGATCGCAGAAACGGGCGTGGTCGTGTCAGGCATGCGGACGATATGCGAGGTCTCGATGCCTTCCGCGGCCATCCGATCGAGAATGAAGCCGCTCGACGTCTCGCTCGCGTCGCCCATCGGCCCCGCGAAAGAGACGCGGCCGCCGAGCCGCGCGACGGCAATCGCGGCATTGAGCGCGTTGCCGCCGCAGATCTCCGCGAGATGCGTGGCGTTGGCCTTGCTGCCGCGCGCGGGCACGGCCTCGACGCGAAAGGTGAGGTCGCGCACGGGAATGCCGATGCAGAGGATACGCGGCGCGGTCCCGGATAGCGCCATCGGCGATCAGCTCTTGTCGTGCACCCAGCGGCCGAGCAGATGATGCGCAATCGCAAACGGATGCGGGCCCGCGAGCCCGTCCGGATGCGTCCGCGTCAGCATCAGAGCCGCCTCTCCGCGCGTGAACCAGCGCGCATCTTCCAGCTCGGAATGATCGACGACGATGTCCTCGCTCACGGCCCGCGCGCTACAGCCGATCATCAGCGACGACGGATAGGGCCAGGGCTGTGTCATGTAATACTGCACGTCGGTGCAGCGGATGCCGGATTCCTCGAGGATCTCGCGGCGCACCGCGTCCTCGATGGTCTCGGCAGCTTCGACGAACCCCGCGAGGCAGGAATACATGCCCGGCGGAAACTGCTTCTGGCGGCCGAGCAGGCACTTTTCGCCGGAGGCGACATGCATGATCACGACAGGGTCGGTGCGCGGAAAATGCTCGGCCTTGCAGCTCGGGCATTCGCGCTTCCAGCCGCCTTCCTTCATCGCGCTGCGGGTGCCGCAATTGGCGCAATAGCCATGGCGCTGATGCCAGCCCACCATCGACTTCGCCATTGCGATCGCCGAGAGTTCTTGCGGCGGGATCGCGCCTTGCATCGCCATGCCGCGCAACTCGGTGACGGCATAATCCTCGCGGCCGATCAGCTTTTCGGCTGCCGCCTGCGGCATGCCCATGCCGAACACCGCCGCGCCGTCGCGCAAGCCAAGGAAGATCGTGCCGGGGTTGGCGCCGCACCTGGTCGCTTCGTCGATCGAGAGCAACGCGCGCGCCTTGTCGCCCTCGCGCTTCACCAGCAGCGAGTCGCGGTAGACCACATAGGCGCGCGACGAAGGCTTCTGTTCCATCGCAAACAGCTTTTCGTCGTCGCGGCGCAGATGCGCGGCGCGATCGAGGACATCGGTGACGAAGGCCGGCTGTCCCAGCGGAAACGAGTCGAATGCTGACATGTCTTGTTCTTTCAACCCAACCAGATTTTTCGGCGAAGCGCGCTGATGAAAGTCTGTACCTCGGTGGCGTCGTGCGGCAGAGGCGGCATCACGCCCCAGACCGGGCGCGGCCATGCGGCGTCGCCGGTGCGGCGCGCGATGATGTGGACGTGAAGCTGCGGCACGAGGTTGCCGAGCGCGGCGACATTGAGCTTGTCGCATTGGGTGATCTCCTTCAGCGCGCGCGAGACGCGGGAGATCTCCGTCATGAGCTGTGCCTGCTGCACCTCATCGAGATCGATGATCTCGACGGCATCGGCGCGCCGCGGCACCAGCAGCAGCCAGGGATAATGAGCGTCCTTGATGACCAGCACCTTCGACAGCGGCAAATCGCCGATGTCGATGGTGTCCTCTTTCAGGCGGGAGTGCAGCGACCAGGCGGGATCGGACATATGCGTTTCCGGAATGCCCGATGGGGTCGGGCGTGTTTGGCCGGACCATACGATAGGGATTCCCTGAGGGGAAGATTAGGGCTCCGCAGGTCCCGCATGCTCTGCTGTCGTCCCGGCGAAGGCCGGGACCCATAACCACAGGGAGAAATTTGGCGAAGACTCGTGGTTATCAGCTCGCGTCATAACCCTTTCCTGGGGTTATGGGTCCCGGCCTTCGCCGGGACGACGACCGAGTTTGTAGCAGTGCCGGCGTCTTCCTACGCCTCCGCCAGCACCCGTGCGTTGGCGCGGATGGACGCCTCGCTCACACGTATCCCCAGCCCCGGGCCGTCCGGCACCACGACATGACCGGCGCGGTTGGCGACGCGCTCTTCCAGCACATCCTCGGTCAGCACGTGATGCGGCATGTAGAATTCGCAGCCGAGCGAAATGCCCGGTGTGGCCGCGATCAGCTGGGTGCCGGCGGCGAGCCCAATGCCGCCCTCCCACAGCGTGCCGCCATAGCCGGGCAGGCCGGCGATGTCGGCGATCGCCATGATCGCCTGCGCCTCGAACAGGCCGCCGGCTTTCATCAGCTTGATCGAGACGGCGTCGGCCGCCTCGCGCCGCACCACCTCCATCATGTCGCGGCGGTCAAAACAGCTTTCGTCGGCGAGAACAGGCGTTTCCAGCGCCGCGGTGAGCTGCGCCATCACGTCGAGATATTTGCGCGGCACCGGTTGCTCGATGAAGGTCGGCGAAAATTCCTCGACATCGCGCAGGATCTTGATGGCACCGAATGGCGCCAAGGCCTGGTTGTAGTCGACGCGCAGATCGACCTTGTCGCCGAACTCTTTCCGGATCGCCTCGAGATGGTCGAGGTCCTCGCGATGCGGCTTCACACCGGTCTTGACCTTGTAGATGACGTTACCTTCAGGAACCATCTTTCGCATGCGCTCGAGATCGGCGGAAAAATCCGGGTCGGCGATGGAGAACGATAACGGAATGGTGTCGCGCACGCGGCCGCCGAGGAGGTCGGCGACGGACAAGCCGGATGATTTTCCGACGATGTCGAGCATCGCCATTTCGATGGCGACCTTGGCTTCGGCATGGCCGACCAGCGCGCGATCGAGCTCGGCCATCAGCGCGCGGATGCGGCGCACGGGTTTGCCGAGCACGATTGGCCTCAAGTAAATGTCGAGCGCGGAGAATGCCGCTTCCGGCGTTCCCGTAAAGACCTCCCACGGCGCCGCTTCGCCCCAGCCGATGATGCCGTCGCTCAACGTCAGCTCGATCAGCACGCGTTTCACCGTGCCCTTGACGTTGCCGACGCCCTGCAGGCGCGCCATCTTGATCGGGCTCTCGATCAGGAACAGGCGGAGACGTTCGATGGTCGCTTCGGTCATGTCAGGCCTCCATTGACGTGCCAGACCTGGCCGGTGACGTAGGATGCTTTGGGTGACGCCAGAAAGGCGATGATCTCGGCGACTTCGTCCGGCCGGCCGCGGCGGCGCATCGGGATCAGCGCCTCGGTCGCGGCGATCTGGTCGGGCGACAGTCGGCTTTCGCTCGGTCTGTCCTTGATGATGAGGCCGGGCGACACCGCATTGACGGTGATGCCGTCTTTCGCAAGTTCGATTGCGGTGAGCCGCACCAGCGCTTCCAGCGCAGAGCGGCTTGCGGCCGTCGCCGCGAAGGGCGCGAATTCGGGCCGGATCGCATGTGCGACGAAGGATGACACCGCGACGATCCGTGCATCATGTCCGGTCCGCAGCAGCGGGAGAGCAGCCTCGACCAGCCGCGTGAACGCCAGCGCAGACTCATCCATCGCCTTGCGGAACTCGTCCGCCGGTGTGCCGATCGCGCTGCCGCGGCGGGCATGGCCGCCGACCAGGATCAATCCGTCGAGCCGGCCGAAGGCGCGTTGCGTGGCGGCGACGGCATCGGTGACGGCCGCTTCCGCGGCGAGGTCGCCGAGACATTTTGCGACCGCAGCACCTTGCGCTTCCGCTTCCGCGGCCGTGGCGTCGAGGCCTTCTGTGTTCGAGCGCGTGTGCAGCAGCAGGGCAACGCCCGGCGCCGCAAGCAGTTTTGCGGTGGCGCGGCCGATGCCGCTGGCGGCACCGGTGACGAGATAGACACGGTTGATATCAGGCATCACGGTGTTGCGTTGGCCGGCGGCAAGGCGCCGGTGCGGTGGAAATGGCTGAGGAAGGCGCGCGTGGCGGCTTCCTGCGGATGGTCGATGACCTGCCGCGCGGGACCTTCCTCGACGACGATTCCGTCGCGCATGAAGATGAGACGGTCGGCGACTTCGCGGGCGAAGGCGATCTCGTGGGTCACGATCACCATGGTCATGCCCTCCGACGCCAGTTGCTGGATCACGTTCAACACCTCGCCGACGAGTTCAGGGTCGAGCGCGGAGGTCGCCTCATCGAACAGCATCACATCCGGCTCCATCGCCAGCGCGCGTGCGATCGCGACGCGCTGCTTCTGGCCTCCGGACAAGGTCGCTGGATATTGGTCGGCCTTCTCCGCAAGGCCCACCTTGGCAAGCTGCGCCCGCGCGAGTTTTTCGGCATCGGCCTTGGCCATGCGCCGCACCGTGACCGGCCCCTCCATCACGTTCTGGAGCGTGGTCATGTGCGGGAACAGGTTGAAGTGCTGAAACACCATGCCGGTGGTGGCGCGGAATTTGGCCAGCGTCTTCGCGTCCGGCAGTCTGGCGCCGTCGCCGAATGAAAAGCTGGTGTCGCCGACGCGGACGCTGCCGCCGTCCGGCACGACCAGCAGATTGATGCAACGAAGCAGCGTCGATTTGCCGGAGCCTGATGGCCCGATCAGTGCAACCACGCCGCCCTTGGCGACGTCGAGACTGATGCTCTTGAGGACCTCGTTGCTGCCAAAGCTCTTGCGCAGGCTGCGGATCTCGATTTTCGACGTCTCGCTCATTCGCTGACCGCCAGTCGCTTCTCGCCGCGGCGGACGATGATGGTGAGCGGAATCAGGATCGCCGCATAGGCGACCGCGACCGCGGTGTAGGTCTCCAGCGGCCGGTAGCTGTCATGGGCGGCGACCTGGCTCTGATAGACGAGGTCGGGCACCGCCAGCACCGAGACCAGCGAGGTGTTCTTGAACTGGATGATCGACTGGTTCATCAGCGCAGGGATCATGCGCTTGATCGCCTGCGGCAGCACGATGCGGCGCATGCTCTGGCCCGGTGTCATGCCGAGCGCAGCACCGGCTTCCGACTGGCCCTTGTCGATCGAGATGATGCCGCCGCGGATGATCTCGGAATAGAAGGAGCCGCCATAGAGCGACAGCGCCAGCGCCGAAGCCGTGATCGGCGTCATGTCGATGCCGGCCAGGATCGGCAGCGCGTAATAGAACCAGATCAGCTGCACCAGGATCGGCGTACAGCGAAACGCCTCAATGAAGGTGAGGGCGAGAAGGCGCACCGCCTTGAAGCGCGACAGGCTGCCGAACGCGCCGAACAGGCCGAACACCAGTCCGAGCACGACGATGACCACGGTGAAGCCGACGGTGACGCCGAGCCCGTTGAGAAAGAGCCAGCGATAGCTCCAGAGAATGCCGAAGTCCCACTGATACATATTTTTTTCCGGACCTCAGTCGCGGGATGATTTGGAAAATTCGAGCCGCGTGTTCGGTGCACCTCTCCCGCTTGCGGGAGAGGTCGGCGCGAAGCGACGGGTGAGGGTTCTCTCCTCTTGGGGAGTCTCCCTGGAGAAGACACCCTCACCCCAACCCTCTCCCGCAAGCGGGAGAGGGAGCGCAGCGAGAATGCCGATGCGCTGCCGCTCAATCACTTACAACGAAACGCCCGGCGGAATGTCCGCTTCCGTCACGCCCACCAGCTCCATGTTGGTGATGATCGCGTTGCGGATGAAGCCGAGGCCCTTGTTGAAGTCGATCCAGGTGTTGACGTAGTCGCGGAAGGTCTTGTCGTTCTCGCGGCGGAAGCCGGCATTCGAGGTGGTGGCGAAGATCGGCGTCGGCAGCACGAACTGGCCGAGCGAGGGGTTCTTCTTCAGCACGGTCAGCGACAGCATGGTGATCAGGCACTGTGCGTCGACGCGGCCGGTCTGCAGCGCGGCGGTGGCGTCGTCGGCGGTCTTCAGCCGCGAGATCTGCGCCTTCGGCGTCAGGCGGCTGACGACCTGGTCATGCGAGGAGCCCTGGTCGACCGCGATCTTGACGTCGGGCGAGTTCAGCTCGGCCCAGCTCTTCGGCTTGAAATCCTTCTTGCAGAGGATGCCGAAGGCGTTGTTGAACACCGGCACTGAGAAATCGACCACCAGCGCGCGCTTCGGGGTCGGGTTGAGGCCGAAGAAGATGTCGATCTTGTTGGACTGGAGATCGAGCACCGAATTGCCCCAGGTGGTCTCGGTGATCTCGAGCTCGGCCTCCATGTCGTCGGCCAGCCCCTTGGCGATGTCGATGTAGAAACCCTTCCACTGGCCGCTGGAAAGATCCTTCATGTAATAGGGCGCGCCGCCGCCGACCGCGCCGATCCGCATCTTCTTGGTGCGGCGGATGCGGGCGAAGGTCGATTCGTTGGGATCGGCTGCCTGGGCCACGGCCGGAGAGGCCAGCGCGCTCGCGGTGACCGCGCCGATGGCGCCAAGTCCGACAATTGATGCAACATCACGACGTGTAACCATTGGGATCAATCGCTTTTCTGGTTGATGGAGTTCCGGCAGCGTTCTTAGCAAGGTGATCCCGGCAGCGAAAGCACAGCCTATCGGCTGGGCAACTCAGGGATTGCCCGGATGCTGGGCAAGATCAAGCTGTTCGAGCTGATACCCGCTTGCTTTCCCGCCCTTTTGGCCCCAAATAGGCACCGGGAGATTGGCGGTGGACGAGCCACTCGCCAATCGGGTCAGGTCCGGAAGGAAGCAGCCCTAACGAGATCCGGATCGGGTCGCTCGTCAGTCTCCTACCTGTTTTTTTCGAGTGAATTGCGCCGGCGGATGTCCCGCCAGCGCGCCCCTTTCCGCAAAGCCGGCCGAGAGACATTTCATTGCGGATCGACCGATGACCGACGCTGGCGCCCCTCCCAATCCCGACAGCGCCGGCAAGGCCGCTCATGCGCCATACCGGGTGCTGGCGCGCAAATACCGCCCTTCCTCGTTCGACGATCTGATCGGCCAGGAGGCGGTGGTTCGCACCGTCTCCAATGCGTTCGAGACCGGGCGCATTCCGCAAGCCTGGATCCTCACCGGCGTTCGCGGCGTCGGCAAGACCACCACTGCGCGCATTCTGGCCCGTGCACTCAACTACGAGATGCCGGACGGCGCGGTGAAGGGCCCGACCATTCACATGCCGACGCTCGGCGTGCATTGCCAGGCGATCATGGAAAGCCGGCACATGGACGTGCTGGAGATGGACGCGGCCTCGCACACCGGCGTCGACGACGTCCGCCAGATCAATGACAGCGTGCGCTATGCGCCGGCCAGCGCCCGCTACAAGGTCTACATCATCGACGAAGTCCACATGCTGTCGACGGCGGCGTTCAACGCGTTCCTGAAGACGCTGGAGGAGCCGCCGGAGCACGCCAAATTCGTGTTCGCGACGACGGAGATCCGCAAGGTTCCGGTCACCGTCCTGTCGCGCTGCCAGCGTTTTGATTTGCGCCGGGTCGAGGCCGATGTGCTGATGAAGCACCTCGCCAATATTGCCGCCAAGGAAAGCGTCGAGATCGAGCCGGAAGCGCTCGGCATCATCGCGCGCGCCGCCGAAGGCTCGGTGCGCGATTCGCTGTCGCTGCTCGACCAGGCGATCGCGCATGCCGCAGGCGACGTGAAAGCCGATGCCGTCAGGCAGATGCTGGGGCTCGCCGACCGTACGCGCGTCATCGACCTGTTCGATTCGCTGGCGCGCGGCGACATCGCGTCCGCCTTCAAGGAGTTCCGCGACCAGTACGACGTCGGCGCCGATCCGATCGTCGTGCTGTCGGATCTCGCCGAATTCGTCAATTTCGTCACCCGCGTGAAGATCGTGCCGGCGACCGCCGACAACGTCGCCTATGGCGAGACCGAGCGCGTGCGCGCGCGGGATTTCGCCTCGAAAATCTCGATGCGCGTGCTGTCGCGGATGTGGCAGATGCTGCTCAAGGGCATCACCGAGGTGCAGGCCGCGACGCGCCCCGCTGCTGCCGCCGAGATGGTGCTGGTGCGCATCGCCTATGTCGCCGACCTGCCGACCCCGGACGAAGCCATCAGGATGCTGGAGCAGAACGGCGGCGGCTCGCCGGTCGTGAGCGGCGGCGGTGCCGCGCGCAGCAGCGCGCCGGCAGCACCGATGGCGTCCGCAGCGCCGGTTCGCATGCCGACCTCGTCGCCGTCTTCGTTCGGCGGCGGCGCCCGGCCGCAGATGGCCGCGCCTGCGCCCGCAGCGACCCCGCAAACTGTCCCGCCCCAGCTGCGCATCACGAGCTTCACCCAGCTCGTCGCGCTGGCCGGCCAGAAGCGCGACGTCATGACCAAGGGCGCGCTCGAAGGCGACATGCGCCTCGTCCGTTTCGAGGAGGGCCGGCTGGAAGTCGCGCTCGAGCCCAACGCCTCCAAGACGATGATCTCCGACCTCGCGCGGAAGTTCGAGCAGTGGACCGGCCGGCGCTGGACCGTGATCGTCTCGAATGAACAGGGCCAGCCGACGCTGCGCTCGGTGAACCAAGCGGCGAAGCAGGAACATGCGCGTTCCGCCGAAGCCGATCCGCGCGTGCAGGAGGTGCTGTCGCGCTTCCCCGGTGCGAAGGTCGTCGAGGTCCGCAGGCTTGCCCCCGAGACGCCGGATGCCAATATTAACGCCGACTACGGCAGCGACGATCCGCCCGACGGTTCCGACGGCGACGACGATCTCTAGAGCCTATCTTTCCAAGGACGAGCACCGATGGCTGATTTTCTCGGCATGATGAAGCAGGCGGCGCAGCTGCAATCCAAGATGCAGGAGATGCAGGAGCAGCTCGGCAATGTGGAAGTCGAAGGCATCTCCGGCGGCGGCCTCGTCGCCGTGCGCATGACCGCCAAGATGGACGTGAAGGGCATCAAGATCGATCCCTCGCTGATGAAGGCCGAGGAGCGCGAGGTGCTCGAAGACCTGCTCGTCACCGCGCTCGGTGATGCCCGCCGCAAGGCGGAGACGGCGGTGCAGGAGAAGATGCAGTCGCTCACCGGCGGGCTCGGCCTGCCGCCCGGGATGTCGGGGCTGTTCGGCCAGTAACATGGGCGCGGTTGCAGGTCCCGAAATCGAGCGGCTGGTCCAGCTTCTCGCGCGGTTGCCGGGCCTTGGCCCGCGCTCGGCGCGGCGCGCGGCGCTGCATCTGATCAAGAAGCGCGAAGCGCTGATGACGCCGCTGACGAGCGCCTTGCAGGTCGCGCTCGACAAGGTCCAGGTCTGCAAGACCTGCGGCAACATCGACACGCAAAATCCCTGCACGGTCTGCATCGATCCCAGGCGCGATCCCGCGATCATCGTGGTGGTCGCCGATGTCGCCGATCTCTGGGCGCTGGAGCGCGCCAATGCCACGCAAGGACGCTATCACGTGCTGGGCGCGACCCTGTCGCCGCTCGACGGCGTCGGTCCGCAGGATCTCACCATCGACGCGCTGGTGGCGCGCGCCCACGCGGCCGAGGTGCACGAGGTCATCCTGGCGCTGAACGCGACGGTCGACGGTCAGACCACCGCGCATTACATCACCGACCTGCTTCAGGACGCCAACGTCAAAGTAACCCGGCTCGCGCACGGTGTGCCGGTCGGTGGCGAGCTTGATTATCTCGATGAAGGTACGCTATCGGCCGCGATGCGGCAGCGGACCTTGTTCTAGCCATCCAGACTTACGGAACGGACGACATGACGAAACTTTTCGCCACACGCCTGGCTTTGGCCGCGACGATGCTGCTGCTGGTGACGCCGGCCATCGCCGCGCAGCAGGACGACGGCGCGCCGCCGCCGTCGAAGCCCGGCAAGCCGATCAACGCCGGCGAGGTGCTCTCGGGCGAGCTGAACGCGATGAAGGTGCGCGACGTCAAGAACGCCGGCAAGCGGATTGCGATGTACCAGATCACCTCCGAGCCGCGCCGCCTGCCGGCGCCGAGCGGATTGTGCAATCTCGAGACGGGTCCAGAGACGTTCCAGCTCGTCACCTCCAGCGACGCGCAGGCCACGCAGCTGAAATCGTTCGTCGGCAAGGAAATCTCGGTCAAGGTCGACGAGATCGCCTGCGCCAGCGATCCCGGCCAGATGAGCGAAGCCGTGATCACGAAGTGGAGCTTGATCAGGAAGCAGTAGGGGGGCGCGGCGCGCTCCACTCGCTCCGCCATCATTGCGAGACGAGCTGCCGTAGGGTGGGCAAAGGCGCAACGCGCCGTGCCCACCATCTGTTTCTAATTCATGGCGTGATGGTGGGCACGCTTCGCTTTGCCCACCCTACGGCACCGAGGGTGTGGCGCGTGTCGTCCTAAACCCTGACCGGCCCCAGCGCCTCGAAGTGCCCGCGCTTCTGCAGCCAGGCCAGCAGCACCAGGCTCGGGATCGCCACCAGCACGCAGATCACGAAGAACAGCGCCCAACCCGTCGTATCCGCCACGAAGCCGGCGCCCGACGACAGATAGGTCCGCCCCACCGCCGCCAGCGCGGTGAGCAGCGCATATTGCGTCGCCGTGTGCAGCGGGTTCTGGCACAGCGCCGAGAGATAGGCGACGAAGATCACGGTGCCGATCGCGCTGGTGAAGTTCTCGGCGCAGATGGCGAGCGCCAGCGCCCATTGATTGGTGCCGACGATGGCGAGCCAGGAGAAGGTCAGATTGGCCAGCGCCTGCACCACGCCGCCGATCCAGAGCGACATCGCCAGCGGATAACGCCGCGCGACGAAGCCGCCGGCAAAGCCGCCGATCAGCGTCGCCGCGAGGCCGACGCCCTTCACGATCGCCGCATAGTCGTTGCGGGTGAAGCCGAGGTCGATCACGAACGGCGCCGTCATCGTGCCTGAGAACGCGTCGGTGAACTTGAACAGCACGACGAAGGCGAGCGCGGCGAGAGCGTCCTTGCGCGACAGGAATTCGGAGAAGGCGCCGATCGCCGCGTTCAGCACGCGCGCGAACGCCGTCTCCGTTTGCGTCGAAGCTTCAGCCCGCATCGATTGTTCCGGCTCGGTCGCGGCCAGCGCCGTGATGGTCCCGATCAGCACCATCGATGCCATCACCACATAGCCCCACATCCAGGCCTGTGTGCGCGTGATGCCGGTGCCCTCGAAGCCGGAGACGATGAACAGCGCGCCCGCGGTCGAGACCAGCATGCCGATGCGATAGGCCGCAACGTAAGCCGCCATGCCGGCGGCCTGCTCGCTCTCGGGCAGGCTCTCGACGCGGAAGGCGTCGACCACGATGTCCTGCGTCGACGAGGTCGTCGCCACCAGCAGCGCGCCGAGCGCGACGTAGAACGGCGAGCGTGCCGGGTCGGTCATCGCCAGCAGCAGGATCGCGACGATCAGCAGCAATTGCGAGAACAGCAGCCAGCCGCGACGCCGCCCGAACGTGCGGGTGAACAGCGGGACATGCAGCGCATCCACCAGCGGCGCCCACAGGAATTTCAGCGTGTAGGGCGTGCCGACCAGCGCAAACAGCCCGATGGTCTTGAGGTCGACGCCGGCCTCCCGCATCCACACCAGCAGCGTCGAGCCCGACAGCGCCAGCGGCAGCCCTGAGGAGAAGCCGAGGAACAGCACGATCAGCACCCGCGGCTGCAGGTAAACAGCCAGGCTGTCGCGCCATGAGGTCGCAGGGGCGGAGGAAGCGGCAGGCGAGGTCGCGTCGGGTGCGGTCATGGGGAGGTGTTAGCAGATTCTGGGGGTGACTAGGGAGGTGTCGTCGCCCCTCTCGGTGTCATCGTTCGCGAAGGCGGACGATCCAGTAGCCGCCAGCGCCTCGGTTCAATCACAACCGCCGCGGCGTACTGGATGCCCCGCCTTCGCGGGGCATGACACCGTCATGGTGGGCCGGCAATTCCTGGATAAAGATCATCCCAATTCGGGTTGCTCTTCTCGATCAATCGGACTTTCCAGGCCCTATTCCACTTTTTGAGACGCTTTTCCCGCTTGATCGCGTTCTCTGGATCGTCGAACTGCTCAAAATAGACCAGCCTTGCCACGTCGTACTTTTCCGTGAAGCTCTCGATGACCTTCGACTTATGCTCTGCCACGCGGCGAATGAGATCACTCGTCACGCCAATATACAGCGTGCCACCAATCTTGCTGGCGAGTAATGTAGACGTAGTAGTGGCGTCCGCCCATGCGACCACACCTAACGGTGTCATCGTCCGCGAAGGCGGACGATCCAGTAATCACCAGCGTCTCGATTCAATCACAATCGCCGCAGGGTACTGGATACCCCGCTTTCGCGGGGTATGACAGCGTGCCTGGATCTACTCCCCCGCCTGGAGCTTCCTCGGAAACATCTCCGCCGCACCTGTTGCCACCAGATGCGGTCCGTCCGGCGCGTCCGCCTTGCTGAAATCGAGCTCCTCGATTCGCCCCGCGCGCTTCTCGATCTTGTCGGCGGAGATCAGGATCTGGCGGACGTCCTCGTTCGCGTCGGAGAAGTGCTTCTGCAATTTGACCACGCGGTCGCGCAGGCGGCCGAGATCGTCGCCGAGCTTGATCACTTCGGTCTGGATCTGGTCGGCGGCGTCGCGCATGCGCGCGTCCTTCATGATCTGCTGCATCACCTGGATTGCCAGCATCAGCAGCGACGGCGACACCAGCACCACGCGGGCGCGGTAAGCCTTCTGGATCACGTCGTCGAAACCGTCGTGGATCTCGGCGTAGACCGATTCCGACGGCACGAACATCAGCGCCATCTCCTGGGTCTCGCCGGTGACGAGATATTTTTCGGCGATGTCGCTGACATGCTTCATCACGTCGCCGCGCAGCCGCTGCGTGGCGATGCGCTTCTCCTCGTCGCTGCGGGCGTCGTGCAGCGCGGTCATCGCTTCCAGCGGGAATTTCGCGTCGATGCAGAGCGGTCGCTGGTCGGGCAGGAACACCACGCAGTCGGGCCGTTTTCCGGTCGAGAGCGTGAACTGGAATTCGTAGGCGCCCTTCGGCAAGCCGTCCTGGACGATCGCCTCCATCCGCGCCTGGCCGAAGGCGCCGCGCGACTGCTTGTTGGCGAGCACGTCGCGCAAGGTCGTCACCTGCGTGGTGAGGTCGGTGAGGTTCTTGTGGGCGCTGTCGATGATGCCGAGCCGCTCGTGCAGCGCGCGCAGGCTCTCCATGGTGTTGCGGGTCGAGTGTTCCATCGACTGGCCGACCCGATGCGTCACCGAATCCAGCCGTTCGTTGACCGCCCGCGCCATCTCGGCCTGGCGTCCCGCCAGCGCCTGGGTCATGGCATCGACCCGGCCGGAGGATTCGCTTTGGGCATGCAGGACCTGGCTGAGGCGCTCCTCGAGCTCGTCGGCCCGGATCGCATGCGCCATCGCGAGTTCCGCGCCGCGCCGCCCGGATCGCGCGATCACGACGGCAATCAGCACCAGCAGGATGAGGACGAGGGCGCCGAAGCCGATCAGCGCGTCGATGGTGCGCACCGGCCAGTCGCCCAGCATGAAAATGATCTCGTTCATGCCCGTACTTCTAAGCCGATTCGCTCGACCGCACGAACGAATAGCGAACATTTATGGTTAATAGCCCGCTAATTTTTATGGTTAACGAAAGGCGAAGTTTTATGGTTAGCGAAGGGTTAACGGGGTTCCTGTCTGCATTGACCGCATCCGGCATGCAGCTTAAATCGCGGCCATGGCCCTCAGAGAAATCATCATCCTGCCCGACAAGCAGCTGCGTCTGGTCTCCAAGCCGATCGAGAAGGTCACGCCGGAGATCCGCAAGCTTGCCGACGACATGTTCGAGACCATGTACGACGCCCCCGGCATTGGGCTGGCCGCAATCCAGATCGCGCAACCGCTGCGGCTGATCACCATGGACCTCGCCAAGCCGGACCCCGACGGCGAGACCAAGCCGCTGCCGCGCGTCTTCATCAATCCCGAGATCATCGCCTCCTCCGAGGACCTGTCGGTCTACGAGGAAGGCTGTCTCTCGATCCCCGAATATTACGAGGAGGTCGAGCGGCCGGCCAAGGTGCGCGTGCGGTTTACGGATCTGGACGGCAAGGTGCACGAGGAGGACGCCGAAGGCCTCTACGCCACCTGCATCCAGCACGAGATCGATCATCTCAACGGCGTGCTGTTCGTCGACTATCTGTCGAAGCTCAAGCGCGACCGCGTCATCAAGAAGTTCGAGAAAGCCGCCAAGCGCGCGGAGTAAGGTTCTCCGTTGATGCCCCTCCGCCTGATCTTCATGGGCACGCCCGATTTCTCCGTGCCGACGCTGCTCGAGCTGGTCTCGCACGGCCACGAGATCGTCGCCGTCTACACCCGCGCGCCGAAGCCCGGCGGGCGGCGCGGCCTGCAATTGCAGCCGACCCCGGTCGAGGAAGCCGCGCGAAGGCTCGGCGTGCCCGTGCTGACGCCGAAGACGCTGAAGACACCGGAGGCGCTGGAAGAGTTTCGCGCGTTCGACGCAGATGCGGCCGTCGTCGTCGCCTACGGCATGATCTTGCCGCAGGCGATTCTCGATGCGCCGAAGCTCGGCTGCTACAACCTCCACGGTTCGCTGCTGCCGCGCTGGCGCGGTGCCGCCCCCATCAACCGCGCGATCATGGAAGGCGATGCCGAGAGCGGCGTGATGGTGATGAAGATGGATGTCGGCCTCGATACCGGCGACGTTGCCATGGCCGAGCGGCTTCCGATCACCGACACCATGACCGCGGTCGATCTGCACGATCGCCTCTCTCGCCTCGGCGCCGACCTGATGGTGCGTGCGATGGCCGCGCTAGGGCGCGGCGGTTTGCAGCTCAAGAAGCAGAGCGAAGACGGCGTCACCTATGCCGCCAAGATCGACAAGGCCGAAGCGCGGATCGATTGGTCGAAACCCGCGCGCGCGGTGCTGCGTCACATCCACGGCCTGTCGCCGTTCCCGGGCGCGTGGGCCGAGCTCGACAATGCGCGGGTGAAAATCCTGCGTTGCGAACTCGCGAAAGGATCTGGCGAGCCCGGCGCGGTGCTGGACGATCAACTCACCATCGCCTGCGGCGAGGGCGCGATCCGCATTCTCGAGCTCCAGCGCGAGGGCAAGGCGCGGATGCAGACCATGGACTTTTTGCGTGGTGTGCCCGTGAAGCCGCCGATGCGGCTGGCCTGATGCCCCGCTACAAGCTCACCATCGAATATGACGGCGCGCCGTTCTTCGGCTGGCAGGTGCAGGACACGCTGCCGTCGGTGCAGGGCGCGCTGGAAGCGGCCGTGAAGGCGATGACCGGCACGGATTTGCGCGTGCACGGCGCCGGCCGCACCGATGCCGGCGTGCATGCGCGCGGCCAGGTTGCCCATGTCGATATCGACAAGCAGTTTCCGCAGGGCCGCTTTCGCGACGGCCTCAACGCGCATCTGCGCCCGCATCCGATCGCGGTGCTCGAGGCCGAGATCGTGCCTGATGCGTTCGAGGCGCGCTTCTCGGCCGTGAAGCGCCATTACCGCTATCGAATCGTCAATACGCGCGCCAACCTCGCGCTCGACATCGGCCATGCCTGGCGTGTGCCGCGCAAGCTCGATTCCGACGCGATGCACGCGGCGGCCCAGCGTCTGCTCGGCAAGCACGACTTCACGACCTTTCGCAACACCGAATGCCAGGCCAAGTCGCCGGAGAAAACGCTCGACCAGCTCGACGTGCTGCGCGACGGTCGCGAGATCAGCATCGTCACCTCGGCGCGCTCGTTCCTGCACAGCCAGGTGCGTTCGATGGTGGGATCGCTGGTCTGGGTCGGCGAAGGCCGCTGGACCGCCGACGATCTCTCCGCAGCACTCGCAGCGCGCAACCGTGCGGCGTGCGGCATCGTTGCCCCGCCGGATGGGCTGTATCTGATGAAGGTGGATTATTAGACGAGAAGCCGACGCCGGTGCCTCATCATCGGTGTCATGCCCCGCGAAGGCGGGGCATCCAGTACGCCGCGGCCTATCGAGGAATCACTGTCGTCTCGGAATACTGGATCGCCCGCCTTCGCGGGCGATGACAGCGGAGTGTGGACCGCCCGCTTTCGCGGACGATGACAGCGCAGCAGGTGGTGACGGCGGAGGACCTAAGTCCTACCCGAAATACCGCGTCAAAATCCCGCGATACACCTTTGTCAGCTTCTCCAAATCCACCACCGGCACGCGCTCGTTGACCTGGTGCATGGTCTGGCCGACCAGACCGAACTCGATCACCGGGCAGTAGCTGGAAATGAAACGCGCATCCGAGGTGCCGCCTGAGGTCGACAGCTCCGGCTTGCGCCCCGTCACCTCCTCGATCGCGGAGACCGCGAGATCGGTGAACGGGCCCGGTTTGGTCACGAACACGTTGGAGTTCGAGGGCTCCCAGACGATGCGGGCCTTGATGCGGTTGCCGCAGGCCTTGGTCAGCCGCGTCTCGATCAGCTCGCGCAGGCTCGCCTGGGTGTGGTTGTCATTGTAGCGGATGTTGAATTTGGCGCGGGCCTCGCCGGGGATGACGTTGTTGGCCTTGTTGCCGACGTCCACCGAAGTGAATTCGAGATTCGAGGCCTGGAATTGCGCGCTGCCATGGTCGAGCGGCTCGTCGCTGATCGCCACGATCAATCGCGAAATATCAGGCACCGGATTGGCCGCGCGGTGCGGATAGGCGACATGGCCCTGCACGCCGTCGACATAGAGCGTGCCGGATTGCGAGCCGCGGCGGCCGACCTTGATGGTATCGCCGAGCGTCTCGACATTGGAGGGCTCGCCCAGCACGCAATGATCGAATTTTTCGCCGCGCTCGGCCGCCCATTTCAGCAGCTTGATCGTGCCGTTGATGGAGACGTCTTCCTCGTCGCCGGTGATCAGGAACGAGATTGAACCTTTTCCATCCGCGCGCGGCTTGCCGCCGTTGGCGGCGAGATGCTCCAGCACGGCGGCGACCGAGCAGGCGATGCCGCCCTTCATGTCGACCGCGCCGCGGCCGTGCAGAAAACCGTCCCGGACCTCGCCGGAGAATGCGCCGACGCTCCAGGCGCTCTCGTCGCCCGGCGGTACCACGTCGGTGTGGCCGGCAAAGGTGATGTGCGGCGCTTCGGTGCCGATCCGCGCATAGAGATTGTCGACGTCGGCGGTGCCGTTCTCGCTGAATGTCACGCGGTCGCAGGTGAAGCCGGCGGCGTTGAGGGCTTTTTCGAGCACGCCCAGCGCACCGGCATCTTCAGGGGTTACCGAGGGGCAGCGGATGAGATCGCGGGCAATCGAGAGAGCATCGGTCATGAGCCCCGCTTAACATGCATGCCGCCGGGTGGGCTAGCGCTGGGCGGGACAATTTCCATCTCGTGGCTCTGGTCCCAGCCTTTTGCAGGGGGCGCGGCCGAGCTGTCCTCGATTCCCAGCAGCGGATCGGGGCCGAACCGGTTGTGGCCCGACGTGCCGGGCACGATGAACAGCTCGACGACGCCCCACAGCCACAGGGCCGACGCGGTGAGGCCGAACGGAAGCATCCAATGGGAGTCAGGCAGCAGGTCCGAGAACTGACCGAACAGGCCGGGCACCAGGAAGAACGGAACGATCCACCAGCCGCTCCTGTCCCGGTCGTGCAGCCGCTTGATGGCCGTCGCCAGGAAGATCCATGAGAACAGCGCCAGGCCGAACGACTTCAGGACCAGATCCGTGCGATCAAGGGATGCCAGCGAACGATAGGCCCGGGGATCGACCAGCTTGAAGAGGTCGTCGAGGCCGAAGTCGAAATCGAGCTTGATGGATAGTTTCAGCGATCCGTCGGCGTTGAGAAGGTGGATCACCTGACTGATCACACCGAGCAGGCCCGCCAGCACCGCAACGATCAGCAGCGCCTGCCACAGCAAAGCGCGATTGATCCGACCGTCGAAGCGGAAGAGGTACCAGGACCAGTCCATGCGAGAAGCTCCGGGCGGTGCGGGCCGCCCGAAGATTGGTCGCGATGGAGGGAGTGTGGGTTCGATACGGAGCTTAACCGTCATCCCCGCGTAACGGCGAAGCCGTTATCGCTGGAGGTGCGAGTGGCGCGATGCAAAAGCATCGCGCCGGGAGCCTCGAAGGATGCACGGCCACGATGCGGCGGCAGCCGGGCCGTCGCCCTTCGAGGGCCGCCGAAGGGGCGGCCACCTCAGGGTGACGGATTACAGCTTGCAGACCGAACTCAGTCCCGCAGCAACTCGTTGATGCTGGTCTTCGACCGCGTGCGCTCGTCGACGCGCTTGACGATGACGGCGCAGGCGGTGCTCGGGCCGATCTGGCCGTTCTTCATCGGCCTGCCGGGCAGCGCGCCGGGGACGACGACCGAATATTCCGGCACCTCGCCGATGAAGATCTCGCCGGTCTCGCGGTCGACGATCTTGGTGGAGGCGCCCAGGAACACGCCCATCGCCAGCACCGCGCCTTTGCGCACGATCACGCCTTCGGCGACTTCGCTGCGCGCGCCGATGAAGCAATCGTCCTCGATGATCACGGGCTCGGCCTGGAGCGGCTCGAGCACGCCGCCGATGCCGGCGCCGCCGGAGATGTGCACGCGCTTGCCGATCTGCGCGCAGGAGCCGACGGTGGCCCAGGTGTCGACCATGGTGCTCTCATCGACATAGGCGCCGAGATTGACGAAGGACGGCATCAGCACGACGTTCTTGGCGATGAAGGCCGAGCGGCGGACGATCGAGCCGGGGACGGCGCGGAAACCGGCATCGCGAAAACGGTTCTCGCCCCAGCCTTCGAACTTCGAGGGCACCTTGTCCCACCAGGTCCCCTTGCCGGGGCCACCGTTGATGACGCCCATGTCGTTGAGACGGAAAGAGAGCAGCACGGCCTTCTTCAGCCACTGATTGACCTTCCACTTGCCGTCGGCACCGCGCTCGGCGACGCGCGCCTCGCCCTTGTCCAGGGTCTCCAGCACCTGGTCCACGGCCTCGCGCACGTCGCCCTTGGTCGAGGTCGAGATACCGTCACGCGCGTCGAAGGCGCTGTTGATGGTGGATTCGAGGGCGGACAGGGACATCGGGATTTCCTCTTGGGAACGTGAATTTTGATGGATTGGGGCGCTTTTTCGGGATTTGGGCCGGGAGAGTCAAGGCATACTCGGTCGTCGTCCCGGGGCGCGCGAAGCGCGAGCCCGGGACCCATAGCCACAGGCCGTTGTTTGGCGAGAACTCGGAGTCATCGATCTCGTGCCACAACCACTCCCTGTGGTTATGGGTCCCGGGCTCGCTTCGCGCCCCGGGACGACGGCGGCTATTTGGGGGGCAACTTGCCCAAAAACCCCGTCAAATCATCCGTGACGTGGTCGACATAGGCCGCGTCCCGGCCCTCCAGTTCCCAATCCTCGCGCACCACCTCCTTGGTGCCGTCAGGCACCACCAGCACGGTGGTCATGCCGAGCGCGTGCGGGACGGTGAGGTTGCGGGAGAGGTCCTCGAACATCGCCGCGCGGGTCGGGTCGACCGCATGGTCGCTCAGGAATTTCCGGTAGGTCTGCTCTGCCGGTTTGGGCTCGAAGCCGGCCGCGATGATGTCGAACACACCGTCAAAATGGCCGGCGAGGCCGAGCCGCGCCAGCACCGCGTCGACATGATCGACCGAGCCGTTGGTCAGGATCAGCTTCCGCCCCGACAGTTTCGTGATGGCTTCGCCGAGCGCCGGGTTCGGCTCCAGCGGCGAATGGTCGATCTTGTGGACATAGGCCAGATAATCGTCGGCGCGCACGCCGTGCAGGGTCATCATGCCGCGCATGGTGGTGCCGAAGCGCCGGTAATAGTCCTTCTGGATATTGCGCGCTTCCGCCGGACCGACGTTGAGCCAGTTGCACACGAACTCGCCGATCCGCGCATCGACCTGCTGCCACAGATTGACGTGATGCGGATAGAGCGTGTTGTCGAGGTCGAACACCCAGGTGTCGATGTGGCCGAAGGCGCGAGGAGATTTCATCACAACTCTCTATTCGTTACACGTAAGTGCAACCGCACTCTCTGCTGTCGTCCCGGACAAGCGAAGCGCAGATCCGGGACCCATAACCACAGGGAGAGATTTGGCGAAGACGCGTGGTTGGCAGCTCGCGCCATAACCAAATCCTGTGGTTATGGGTCCCTGCTTTCGCAGGGACGACAGCGGAATTTGTGGCGCGGCCGCCGCGCCAATCAACGGTGCCATCTCACCCATCACGGCATCGCAAAGCGCAGCGTCTTGCCGCCGCTGCTCATATCCACCGCACCAAAACCCGTCGCCGCGAAACCGCGCGCGCCGCAATCGGTCTGTTCGTTGGTTTCGAACTTGGTCTCGCGCGTGCAGAGCTGCTTGTCGCCGCCCCAGTTCAGCGGCCTGTCCTTCAGCTTGATCACGCGGTTGTCGGCGTCGATGGCTTCCGCGAAGCTGAAGATCTGTTTGGGCTGGCCGGTCACATCGGGATGCAGGCAGGTCCTGGGGTCGATGCGATACCAGCCGCGGCTGGTTACGGATTTGCCGTCGTCGGTCGCCACTGCCGCCATCACCTTGTGGGGCGTGTCGTTGCACCAGGTCAGGCCGGTCGCAGACGGCGTCTGCACCGCATCGACCATGGTCTTGAAGAAATTCGGCGACGCCATGATGTCCGCCGCCAATCCACGGCTCTTCAGGAACGCGGCCAGTGCGGCTTGCGTCTTGGGGCCGTCGACGCCGTCGATCGGGGCTGCGTCATAGCCGGCGATCACCAGCAGCCGCTGGATTCCGGCGAGGCGCGCCTGCTCGTCGTCATATTCGGAATCCTCGGCGAGATAGGCGACGAGATTGCCGTCCGCACCTTGTGTCGGCGTGATCTGGGTGAACGCAGCCTGGGTCTGGCCACTGCGGCATTGCCGTGCCGCCGCGATGACGAAATTGTCCTGCGCCACGCACAGCGTGTCGCTGCCGTTCTGCGGGATTGGCGAGGCGCCATAGACGCCGAGCGCGCGGGCATTGAGCAAAATGCGGTCCGCGCTCAGCGTGCCCTGCACCACGACGCGGCAGGTGGCGGGATCGATCCTGAACCAGCCGCGCGTCGCGGTCGCCGCCTTGTCGTCGATGCCGATCGCGGCCTCGACGACATAGGACATGCGGTTGCAGATTTTCAAATCGGCGAAAGCAGGCGCGGAAGAGAAGACAAACGAGACGGCCGCGGCCGGCAGCGTCATCAGGAAACGCGCGAGGGAAGAGCGGCGAGGTCGCTTTGCTCTCTCCTCGTCATGCCCGGGCTTGTCCCTGGCATCCACGTTCTTGGCGCGGAACGAAAGATCGTGGATGGCCGGGACAGGCCCGGCCATGACGGCTTTCTTTGTCCGCTCCTGCATCACTTGTGGATCAGCGTTCCCGTGCCCGTATTGGTGAAGAGCTCGAGCAGCACCGCGTGCTGCATCTTGCCGTCGATGATGACGACGCCCTCCACGCCCTGCTCGAGCGCGTAGATGCAGGTCTCGACCTTCGGGATCATGCCGCCGGAAATGGTGCCGTCGGCGATCAATTGTCGCGCGTCTTTCACCGAGAGCTGCGGGATCAGCTTCTTCGACTTGTCGAGCACGCCGGGCACGTCGGTGAGCAGCAGCAGGCGTTTTGCCTTCAGCGCACCCGCCACGGCACCGGCAAAGGTGTCGGCGTTGACGTTCAGCGTCTGGCCTTCCTTCGACGTCGCGAGCGGCGCCAGCACCGGGATCAGCTCGTAGCCGATCAGCTGGTTGAGCAGCGTGAGGTCGACCTTCTCGGGGTCGCCGACGAAGCCGAGATCGATTGCCTTCTCGATGTTCGAATCCGGATCGACGATGGTGCGCGTCGTCTTGGACGCCTTCACCATGTTGGCGTCCTTGCCCGACAGCCCCACGGCCTTGCCGCCGGCTTCGTTGATGTAGCCGACGATCTGCTTGTTGACGGAGCCGGCCAGCACCATCTCGACGATCTCGATGGTCGCGGCGTCGGTGATGCGCAGGCCGGCGGCGAATTCCGAGACGATGCCGAGGCGCTTGAGCATGGTCGCGATCTGCGGCCCGCCGCCGTGCACGACGACCGGATTGATCGCGGTCTGCTCCAGCAGCACGATGTCGCGGGCAAAATTCTTCGCGGCTTCCTCGTCGCCCATGGCATGGCCGCCATATTTGATGACGATGGTTTCTTCGTCATACTGCTGCATGTGCGGCAGCGCCTCGGACAGGATGCGGGCCTGGTCGAGCGGAGAGATGTCGGTCATGTCACGGTCTCGCTGGCGGGACTAAACGCGGCCTGCGTTCTATCTGATTGGCGGGCGCGGCGCAAAGTGGTCTTCGTGCCCCGGACGCAGCGCAGCGCTTCTTCAGCGGTGCGCTGCAGAGCCGGGGCCCATGTCGCTGCTGGGTCCCGGCTCCGCGGAGCGTCACTGCGTGCCGCACCGCGTCCGGGACACGAGAGAGCTACTTCCGTGCCACCACCGCCGCGAGCGTCACCACCAGCCAGCTCGCAATCATCACGGTGCCACCGGTCGGTGCGGCAAACGGAAACAGCGAATGCCCGGCATATTGCCGCAACGTGAGATCGCCCGCGAACAGTGCGGTGCCCATCACGAAGCCGAACGCGGCAACCAGTCCAATTCCGCCATGCAGAAGGTCGCGCGTGAGCAAGGCTGTGGTCGCCAATATGGCAGTTGCATGAAACAGCAGCATGGCGCTGGCGGAGGCAAGCCTGCCGGCATCCGCGCCGTGGGCGGACGCCGCGGCCAGCGCGACGCCGGCGGCGCCCATCAAACCGGCAAGCCCGATCAGCAGGCGGAACGCCACCATCACTTGGTCCGCTCTTCCAGCAGCTTCGCCATCGCGGCGCGCAAGTTCTCCATGCCGGTCGCGCTGCGTGACGAGGTTGCGAGCACGTTCGGGAATGCAGCCGGATGTTTGGCCAGCGCGGCCTCGGTCTCGGCGACGCGCGATTGAAGCTCGGCGGCCTTCACCTGGTCGGCCTTGGTCAGAACGATCTGGTAGCTGACCGCGGAGCGGTCGAGCGTCTTCAGCACTTCGAGATCGACGTCCTTCAGGCCATGCCGCGCGTCGATCAGCACGTAGACGCGCGCGAGCGAGGTGCGGCCGAGCAGGAATGTGTGGATCAGCTCGGTCCAGGACGCGACCTGGCTCTTCGGCGCCCTGGCGTAGCCATAGCCGGGCATGTCGACGAGACGCAAATCGGTCTTGCCGGGGACCTCGAAGAAGATCAGCTCCTGGGTGCGGCCCGGCGTATGCGAGGTGCGCGCGAGCGCGTTACGGCCGGTGAGCGCGTTGATCAGGCTGGATTTGCCGACATTGGAACGCCCGGCAAAGGCGATCTCCAGCCCCGCCATCGGCGGCAGCGCCGCAATCGAAGGCGAAGCCCAGATGAATTGCCAGTCGCGCGCGAACAGCTTTCGCCCGGCTTCGATCAGCTTCGCATCTTTGTCGTCGGTCTTGTCGTTCATGCGAGCGGTCCATCCTCTCGTCGTGGCCGGGCTTGTCCCGGCCATCCACGTCTGTCCGCCGGGCATCCTTCAAAACGTGGATGCCCGGGACAAGCCCGGGCATGACGATGTGGAGGCAATTTGCCTGGCGATGACGGCCGCTACGTCGCCTTCTTCGCGAACGTCGCCTTGAGATTGTCGAACAGCTCCACCTTCACGCCGTTGCGGCGCATGATGTAGCTCTGCTGGAGCACCGAGAGCGTGTTGTTCCAGGCCCAGTAGATCACGAGGCCCGCCGGGAAACCCGCCAGCATGAAAGTGAAGATCAGCGGCATCCAGTTGAAGATCAGCTGCTGGGTCGGATCCGGCGGCGTCGGGTTCAGCTTCATCTGGAACCACATCGTGATGCCCATGATGATCGGCCAGATGCCGAGCGCGAGGTAATGGCCGAACACCGGGATCGTGGTCGGATCGAACGGGATCAGCCCGAACAGGTTGAACAGGTTGGTCGGGTCCGGCGCGGAGAGATCCTTGATCCAGCCGTAGAACGGCGCGTGCCGCATCTCGATGGTGACGAACAGCACCTTGTAGAGCGAGAAGAACACCGGGATCTGGATCACCACGGGAAGACAGCCGGCGACCGGGTTGATCTTCTCCTTGCGGTAGATCTCCATCATCTCCTGCTGCTGCTTCACCTTGTCGTCGGGGTAGCGCTCTTTGAGCGCGGCCAACTGCGGCTGGACCGACTTCATCTTCGCCATCGAGGCGTAGGACTTGTTCGCCAGCGGGAAGAACAGCAGCTTCACGATCACGGTCACGAGCAGGATCGAGATGCCGAAATTGCCGAAGAAACGGTAGAAGAAGTCGAGGCCGAGGAACATCGGCTTGGTGATGAAGTAGAACCAGCCCCAGTCGATCAACAGATCGAAATGGTTGAGGCCGAGTTCCTTGTTGTAGCCGCCGAGGCCGGCGAACGGGAACACGCCGACCACGCCGGCTTCCTTGGCGCCGGCGAACAGCCGCGCATTCGCGGTGGCTCTGCCGCCGATCGCGACGGTGATGGGATCGAGCAGATAGTCGGTCTGGTAGGTGTGGACGTTGCCGACCGGGTTCGAGGAGAAGCGCGCCTGAAGCGTGGCACTGGTGTCCGGCAGCAGCGCCGAGGCCCAGTACTTGTCGGTCATGCCGAGCCAGCCATTGGTGGCCTTGAAGTTCACCGTCTTGGCTTCATCGATCTTCTTGTAGGCGTATTCCTGCAAGCCATCGAGATAGCCGATCAGGCCTTCATGCAGGATGTAATAGCCGGAGACCTGCGGCGTGCCGTGGCGCGAGATCAGTGCGAACGGGTAGAGCGTGACCGGCGAATTGCCGACATTGCTCACCTCGTCCTTGATGGTGAAGAGATAATGGTCGTCCACCGCAATGGTGCGGCGGAAGGTGAGGCCCTCGCCATTGTCCCACTTCAGCACCGCAGGCGTGGTCGGCGTCAGGTTGCCGCTGCCGTCCTGCTGCCAGACGGTCTGGGCATCCGGCATCTTCGACGTCACGCCCGTCGCGGCCACCCAGCCGAACTCGGCGTAATAGGGCTCCGCGGTGCCCGAGGGCGAATAGAGCACGATCGCCGGCGATTTCGGGTCGACCGTCTCGCGGTATTGCACCAATGCGAGGTCGTCGATGCGGCCGCCCTTCAGCGAAACGCTGCCCGTCAGCCGCGGCGTGTCGATCTTCACGCGCGGGCTGGCGGCAATCGCGGTGTCGCGGGCCACGACCGGCTGGGCCTGCTGGCTCGCGCCCGGCGTCGTCGGCTGCGCGGCGCCGCCGGCTTGCGGGGTCGAGCCCGGCGTCGCGGAGGCCGCCGGCTGCGGCGTGGCTTTCTGGAGCTCGGCCGCCTGTTGCTGGGCGCGCTGCTTCTCCATCGCCGGCACATTGTAGAAATACTGCCAGGCGATCAGGACCAGGCCGGAGAGAATGACGGCGAGGATGGTATTGCGATTGTCGGTCATCACTATTGTCTCGTCATCAATCCGGTTTGCGGCTGGACGCCAGGGCAGGGCTGGGCCTTGTGCGGTCAGTCCGTGGGCCGCGTCCCTTGTGCGTATGCCGCGCGGGCTTCGTAAACGCCATGCGCAGATCGTCGAGCATGGTCGTGAAGTCGCGCGAGAGCGCGTCCCTTCGGCCGACCAGCACATAATCATGATGAGGCTGCATCAACACCGGATCGAGCCGCTTCACCAGTTCGCGAAGCCGGCGCCGGATGCGATTGCGCTCGGGGGCGTTGCCGTTCTTTTTCGTAACGGTGAAGCCGATCCGGATCGGGCCGCTGTCGTCGCGGCCAATGCTTTGCAGGACGAACGCGGGACTATTCGCCCGCGCGCCATTGGCAACGGCGAGGAAATCCGCTCGCTGCCTCAGCCGATCCATGATGAAATCCCAAAAATGGGGGTCCGGCTCAGGCGCTCAGACGCTTGCGGCCGCGGGCGCGGCGTGCGGCGAGAACCTTGCGACCGCCGGCAGTGGCGAGACGGGCACGGAAGCCGTGACGGCGCTTGCGCACCAGTTTGCTGGGTTGATAAGTCCGCTTCACGGGTTTTTCTCCGCTGACCGGGCAATTTGCCTGTAGAATTAAGGGTAAAGCCCGGAAGATGCGGCCCAAAATGGGCCCTTTTTCGGCCCCAAAGAGAGCCGCTCCCGGCGTCACACCGGGTCATCGCGGACAATTTGGCCGGCTTATAAGGGAGCGTCTTGTTTTCGTCAACGCCGCAAGAACGCACGATTCCGGTGAATATCGCTGTTTGTGCGGGGTTTTTAACCCATGAGGTAGCGACTCGCCGTATCAGCGCTTACATCCCACGTCGGGAGATGAGCGATCCGTAATTTGACCGGCCCCCGGGCGGGTCGCATCCTCCATCAGCCAAGCTCTATTACAAGCCAGCAGGGGCGAATTTCGTGGCAGCGACAGACCGCCAGCCGATCCAGGATACGGATCAGCCGGGCCAGCCGGCGATACGGCCGCGTGGCCCCGGCGGGCTTGGGCTGTCAGGCAAGCTGCTGCTGCTGACCGTTCCCCTGGTGATGATCGCGGCCATCCTGCTCTATGTGCCCGCCATCGCCAACTTCTGGGTCAACCGTCTCAATGACCGCGTTGCTGCGGCGAATACGGCGGCGCTGGTGCTCGATGCCGCCCCGCTCGGCATGGTTCCGGATTCGCTGTCGCGCGAGATCCTGAAAAGCATTAACGCCCGCGCCGTCGCCATCAAGATGGGTCAGCAGCGCCGTTTGCTCGCCAGCGACAATCTTCCGGCCGCCATCGAGCATGACGTCGACCTGCGTGACATGACGGTGTGGGAGGCGATCACCGGCTCGTTCCAGATGATGCTGGAGACCGGCAACCAGCCGATCCGCATCGTCGGCCCCGGTGTCGGCAATGCCCAGTTCGTCGAGATCGTGACCGACGAGCTGCCGCTGCGGCAGCAGATGTACCGCTTCTCCCGCAACGTCGTGGTGGTGGCGCTGATCATCGGCATCCTGACCGCGGGCCTCGTCTACTTCGCGCTCCATTATCTCTTCGTGCGGCCGATGCGGCGGCTGACGGCGAGCCTGGTCGGCTTTCACGAAAACCCCGAGAGTTCGGCGCGCATCATCGTGCCGAGCCAGCGCAGCGACGAGATCGGCGTTGCCGAGCGCGAATTGTCGGACATGCAGCGCGACCTGATGTCGATGCTGCATCAGAAGAGCCGGCTCGCCGCCCTCGGCCTCGCGGTGTCCAAGATCAACCACGATCTGCGCAATCTGCTGGCCTCGGCGCAGCTTTTGTCCGACCAGCTCGCCAGCGTGCCGGATCCGCGGGTGCAGCGCTTTGCGCCGAAGCTCGTGCGTTCGCTCGAACGCGCCATCGCCTTCTGCCAGTCGACGTTGTCCTACGGCCGCGCCCAGGAGGCCGCGCCCGACCGCCGCATGATCATGATCGAGCCGGTCGTGCTCGAGGTGCGCGAAACCGCGGGCCTCGCCAGCGACGCCTCTATCGCCTGGGTCGCGGCCATCGAGCGCGGGCTGGCGATCGATGCCGACCCGGACCAGCTGTTCCGCGTGCTTCTCAACCTCGTCCGTAACGCTGCCCAGGCGCTGGAAAGCCATGCCTCGGCCGAGGGCGGCGGCGCACAGCAGATCCGGATCACGGGAAAACGCGAAGGCGCCGTTGCCATCCTGGAGGTCTCCGACACCGGCCCCGGCGTGCCGCAGAAGACCCGGGACCATTTGTTCGAGGCGTTCCAGACCTCCGGCCGTCCCGGCGGCAGCGGGCTGGGTCTTGCCATCGCTGCCGAGCTGGTCCGCGCCCATGGCGGCGAGATCCACCTAGTCGAAGGCACCCTCGGCGCCACCTTCCGGATCGTCATCCCCGACCGCCCCGTGGAACTCCTCTCCGTCCGCAACGAGCGGCAGAGGGCGTAGTCGGCCAGAGGCCGACCCACCGGCGTCTTGGAAAACCGTCATCTCCCTGCAAAATCTCCCCATCGCGGACCTTGCCAATCGGGGCAAGAGCGGTTAGTCAGAGCGCTCTTTCGCACCCCTCCGGCGCTGTCCGGAGGCTGCGTGCGGGCTCTGCCCGCACTGTTCGCGAAAAACGCGCCCGTAGCTCAGCTGGATAGAGCATCAGACTACGAATCTGAGGGTCGGACGTTCGAATCGTTCCGGGCGCGCCATTTCGGTAGTATGTGATCCCATGCATCCTATCGCCCGCCTGTTCTCCTGCCTCGCCCTTATCCTCGCATTTGCAGCCGTCCCCGTGCTTCCCGTGCGCGCGGCTGAAACCTGCCCGTTCATCAGCGCCAGGGAGCTCGCCGGTGCGATGCCGGCGCTCAAATGGTCGCTGATCTCCAATCAGGACGGCCGCGGCTGCATCTACCAGGGCGGGCGCGGCGACACGATGATGCTGACCGTGTTCCGCAATCCCGACAAGGACCGCGCCAGGGAATTGTACGCGACCTTCGTCAAGACGCTTGGCGAACGCATGCCGCTGACCGCAGTCGCAGGCGTCGGCGACGAAGGCCAGGGCGGAACGAGCGCCGCCGGCGCGGAGCGCCAGGAGGCCTCGGTCGTCACCCTGTCCGGCGATTATATTCTCCAGATCACCGTCTATCCGACCGGCCGGCGTGCCGACAACGCGCTGCTCGGGCCGATCGCTGATGCCGCGCGCGTTGCCGTCGCCAATGTGGGCAAGAGCAGCGAGCGGTTCGGCAATTGCGAGTGGCTCACGGCCGCCGATGCCGACGGCTTCCTCGACAAGAGCACGCTCGAGGTCCAGCGCACCGGCGCCGGCAGCTGCATGATGTTCGATCGCGAGGCCAACACCGTGATGGTCGCTGTCATCACGATGTCGCGCGACACGGTCATCGGCATGATGAAACGCGCAGGTCCCTGCAAACATGTGGCGATCCCCGAGTTCGGCAGCGAAGCGTTCGGCGAGCATTCCTGCACCAAGGGCAACGGCAACGCCGTCACCATCTATGTCTGGAAGAAGGGCAGGCAGGCGTCGATCCTGTTCGCGCCGGTCAAGCCGCATCCGGAGTCCGGCTCGGTCGAGCGCCTGAAGGCGGTCGCCGGGCGCGTCTACGGAAAATTGTAACGGCGCCGCGCGGGCGCGCCTTACGCGGTCGTCCCCTCGATCGAGCGGCGGATCGTCCGCTGCACGTCCGCGTTCGATAGAAAGAGATCGTGATTGATGATGCCGAGCCCCTCCTGGGACGCATCGACAACGCGCACGCCGAGCTGCTGGATGACCGCCTTCTCGGCCGCGCCGACCCGGGTCATGCCACCTGCGAGTTGCCCCGACAGCGCCAGGGCGCGATCGTTCGTCGCGGCAATCACGGTGATCTTGCCGGCCAGCGGACCGATGCGGTGGACCGCCGACGAGAACACGTCCATGTCGATATCAGGCGCGGCAAACACCACCGCGCCGATCTTGCCCGTCACGGTGTCGCCATATCGCGCATAGAGCTGACGCAGGCTCTCAAGCGTCAGCATGGTTCCCATGCTGTGGGCAACGATGTGGACGCGGCCGCCGCCTGAAGCCGACACCAGAGAAGAGAGCACGCGTTCGAATTCGTCGCGCGACCACATCGCGCTGTCGCGGTCATAGGCATAATCGAACAGTCCGTCCCTGGAGGGCCAGGAGAACGCGATGGTCCGGCCGCGGAACTTGATTCCGTCGGAGAGATGTGCGGCATCGAGCACGGCCGTCTCGAACGTCTGCTTGAAGCCGTGCACATAGATCAGCACGTCTCCTCCGCCGCCACCCTGTGCGAGGAGATCGCCGATGTCAGCCTGCACCGGTTCGACCTGATCGAGGCGCCAATCGCCGATGCCGACCGAGGCGAGAGACAGACGGCTGTCGTCCGGCGCCACCAGCCTTGCCCGCGCGACCGTCATCGTGGTTGCGCGCTCCGGCCCGAACCAGGGTTTCGTACGACCACTCTTCACGGGTTTGCGTGTGGTGGCGACGAGCAATGTGGGGTCGGCCGAGATGGACGACGCGTCGTAGCGTGCGCCGGTCGCGCTCAAACCTGCGCATCCGCCGAGCGCGAGCGCGCTGCCTGCCGACACCAGCCCTCCCAGGAGCGCACGGCGCGAAAGAGAACGATGGGAATCGCGTTGCAGAGGATGTCGGACGGTCACTCGGAACCTTTGGGAACTTGCCACCATAACGCCGCCCCGCTTAACTCCCTGAATGACAATGGCGGCGAGAACACGGCGGAGCCGTCTGGTTGCGTGGTCATGACACAACGTTCGCTGCCGCGGATTGCGCGCGATGCGACCAACGAGTGATCCGAATTAGCGGCCGGCCAGCAGCTCCTTGCACTTGGCCGCGAAGGCGTTGAGGTACGCGCCCATCTCGCTTCTCAGCGCATCGGACCGATCGACATTTTGCAGGCTCATGTTCAGTGCGTAGACAGGAACCCCCTCCAGCACGATGGGCGTTGCGACGGCAAGAACGCCAGGCTGCCACGACACCGCGCAATAGCCGTCGCGTTCGACGGCGCCGATCGATCTCCTGACGTCCGCGAGCAACGCCTTCGTGGCTGCCGCGCTACGCCGTCCAAAGAGTCTCAGCAATCGCTCGCGCTCGGTCGCGCCAATGCCGGCCAGATATGCGCGACCGAGCGACGTCAGCTCCATCGGCACCTGCTGACCGGCGACGACGTTGCGCAGCGCCGCGCGCGGGCTGTAGCGGATCGATTCGAGGTACACCATCATGGTTCGATCAGCGGTCGCAAGCCCTACATTGAGCCGGCGCTTCGCCGACTCGGCGCGCATCATCGCTCCGATCGCGTTGAGCACGGGCGATGCTGTTCGCATCGCGTGGCCAACACTGATGACGGACGCAGCGAGGCGGTACGCCCTCTCGGCGCGGACTTCGTCGAGCATCCCGGAATTGACCAGCGTTCGCGTCAGCCGGCTGACTGTCGATCGCGGCAATCCGGTTCGCTCCGCAATCTCGCCGTTGCCCAGCGTGTCGACGCCGGGCCGGAAGGCCCTGAGGATCTCGATGCCTCGTTCGAGCGACCGGTTGCCGTCAACTCCGCCCGCATATCTGCGCGCCTGCGCCACGGCCTGCCTCCCAACGCATTTCCACTTAGTGGAATTAGGGGGATGTTGCGCAGGGCGCAAGCCGCTATAGGCACAAGAAAGAAGAATGCCTTGGCCGCGCGCGGCTCGACGAGGAGCGGCACGGCCTGAGATCGGCATTCGGGAGAGCGTCCGGAGCTTGCCATGTCCTATCAGCTCATCGAATTTTCCGTCGACGCCGGCGTCGCGACGATTGCATTCAACCGGCCGGAACGGCGCAACGCCATGAGCGACGAGATGCGCGCCGAGTTCGTCAGTGCGCTCGAAACCGTGGCTCGCGACAAGGCGATCAAGGCCCTGGTGCTGACCGGGCGCGGCAACGCCTTCTGTGCCGGCGGCGATATCAGCGGCATGAAGCGCCGGCTGGAATCGCCACAGGGCGAAGTCGCCTTCAACGGATGGAGCCGTCAGCAGGGCGTGCACCATGTGCAGTCGTTCCTGCTGGGCCTGCCGAAACCGACCATTGCCGCCGTCAACGGCGCCGCGGCGGGCCTCGGCGCAGACACCGCGCTTGCCTGCGACTTCGTCATGGGAACGGAACGATCGAAATTCACCTGGTCCTACATCAAGCGAGGCCTGATCCCCGACGGCGGCGGCCTGTATTTCCTGCCGCGCCGCGTCGGGCTTCCCAGGGCCAAGGAGCTGATCTTCACCGGCCGTATGGTCGAGGCCGACGAAGCGCTCGCGCTCGGCATCGTCGATCGCAAGGTGGCCTCGGCCGAGTTGCTGCCGGCAGCCCAAGCCTGGGCGGCCGAGCTGGCGCAGGGGTCTCCCACCGCGCTGGCGCTGGGCAAGAAGATCCTGAACGAGACCTTCGAGCATTCCGCGCATGACATCTTCAGTCTCGGCAGCCAGGCGCAGGCCATCTGCTACACCAGTGCGGAGCATCGGGACGCCGTGACGGCGTTCCTTGCGCAATCCGCGTCGAAGGATTGAGCGATGGATGCGATCGAACGGCTGATCCGGCCGCGCAGCGTCGCCATCATCGGCGCGTCCGCAGACCCGACCAAGACGTCGGGGCGGCCGGTCTCCTATCTCAGGAAGCACGGCTTTGCGGGTGCGATCTATCCCGTCAATCCGAAGGTCGCTGATATCGGCGGTCTGCGCTGCTACCCCGACGTCGCTTCGCTGCCTGATGTGCCTGATGTCGGCATCGTCCTGCTCGGCGCGGAGCGCGCGCATATCGCGGTGCGCGAATTGTCGGCGCGCGGCGCCGCGGCGGCGATCGTTCTTGCCAGCGGCTACACCGAAACCGGGGCCGAAGGCGCCGAGCGCCAGGAGCAGCTCGTGGAAGCCGCGGGATCCATGCGTCTTCTCGGGCCGAACACGATCGGCCTCGTCAATCTCACCGACAATATCGTGCTGTCGGCCTCCGGCGCGCTGGCGATGGATCATTTCCCGGCAGGCGCGATCGGGCTGGTCTCGCAAAGCGGGGGCATTCTCGGGGCCCTGTTGTCGCGCGCTGCGGCGCGCGGGATAGGGCTGTCCAAGCTGGTGTCGACCAGCAACGAAGCCGATCTCGAGCTCGCCGACTTCATCGACTTTCTTGCCGACGACAGCGCGACCAGGGTCATCGCGCTCTATATCGAGGCGATCCGCAATCCGGCGCGCTTTCGGGAAGCGGTCCTTAAAGCGCGCCGCGCCGGCAAGCCCGTCGTCGCCTTCAAGATCGGGCGGTCGGAGGCAGGCGCCAAGGCGGCCGTCTCGCACACGGGCGCACTTGCGGGCTCTGACCGCATGTACGATGCCTTGTTCAGGCAGCTCGGCGTGATCCGCGCGAAGACGTTCGACGACCTGCTCGACATTCCCGCAGCTCTCGCGGCGGAGCGGAAGTTGTCCGGCAAGCGCGTGGCGATCCTGACCTCGACCGGTGGCGCCGGCACGGTCGTGTCCGACAGTCTCGGCGTCGCCGGCTTTGCGACACCCGCTCCCGACGCCGAGACATCAGCGCAATTGCGCAGCCTTCAGTCGGGATCGCACGCCACGCTCGATCGCAATCCGATCGACGTGACCCTGGCCGGCCTGCAGCCGGATCTGCTTCGCGCGGCAATCCGCATCCTGCTCGCAAGTCCCTCCTACGATGCGCTGACCATCATTGTCGGCTCGTCGGCCGTGGGGTCGCCGACCCTGATGGCCGATGCCATCCACGACTGCCTGCCGATGAGCGACAAGCCCGTCATTGCCTATGTGAGTCCCCACGCGCCCGACGTGGTCTCGGCCCTCACCCGGCGAGGCGTCCCGGCCTATACGTCGGCCGAAAGCTGCGCTGCCGCGCTCGACGGGCTGTTGCAGGCCGGACAGCAGGAACAGGTGCAGACATCCGGCGCGATCGAGCCGGCGGTCGATATCGGCGATCTTCCGGCGGGATCGCTGGACGAGGCGCAGGCCAAGGCGCTGTTCACGCGTTTCGGTGTTCCGGTCGCGGCGGAGAAGGTGGTCGCAACATCAGCTGAAGCCGAGCAGGCCGCGCGCGACTTCGGCGGCCGGGTCGTGCTGAAGATTCTCTCGCGCGAGATCGCCCACAAGAGCGACGTCGGCGGCGTCGCCGTCAACCTGACCACTGAAACGATTGGCGGCCGCCTGACGGTGATGGCGGAGGACGTCGAGAAGAGGGCCGGGAGGCGGCCCGACCAGTTCCTGGTTCAGGAGATGATCACAGGCGGTGTCGAGATCATTCTCGGGATGCATCGCGATCCCCTGGGCACCGCGATCCTGCTCGGAATGGGCGGCGTCTCCGCCGAGTTGTTCAAGGACACCACGATGCGCCTGCTGCCGCCGGAAGGCGGCCTCGGCCTGTCCGAGGCGCGCGCGATGGCGCGCGATCTTGTCACCTGGCCGCTGCTGGACGGTTTTCGGGGCCGGCCGAAATGCGATGTCGAGGCGCTCGCAGCAACGATCGTCGCTTTCTCGCGCATGGTTGCGCAGCTCGGCGACCGCCTCGTCGAAGCCGAAATCAATCCGGTGCTCGTACTGCCGGCGGGCCAGGGCGTGAAGGCAGTCGACGGATTGGTCGTTCTCAATGTCTGAACAAAATCGGATGGAGCTCCAGATGGCCATTGGCGAAATCATCAATCACAACAACGCGCGCGGAAAAGGTTTCGCCGTGAGGCGCAGGCTGAACCTTGCCATCCTCGCCTGTGCCCTCGCGCCAGTCGCCGCAGGGCTGGGAATCGCGCCGGCGCGCGCCGAGTATCCGGAAAAGATCGTCAAGATCGTGGTGCCCTTCGCGGCCGGCGGCGGCACCGACATCATCGCGCGAACGACAGCGCAGGACATCCAGGGGGACCTCGGCAAACCCGTCATCATCGAGAACAAGCCGGGCGCCGGGACCATCATCGGAACCCAGACCGTGGCCACCAGCGATCCCGACGGCTATTCGCTGCTGATGGCGACCTTCGCCCACGCGGTCAACCCGAGCCTGTACAACAAGCTGCCGTTCGATCCGCACAAGGATTTTGCGGCGGTCTCGCTGATCGCGCGGTCGTTCAATATCGTCGTCGTCAACCCGGCGTCGAAGATCAACTCGATCGCCGATCTGATCGCGGAAGCCAAGGCCAATCCGGGCAAGCTCAATTTCGGCACGTTCGGCACCGGCACCTCGGCCCATCTCGCGGGCGAGCTGTTCAATGCGATGGCAAAGGTCAAGATGACGGCGGTGCCCTACAAGGGCGCGGCGCCTGCGATCAGCGATCTCCTGGGCGGGCAGATCGACGTGATGTTCACCACCGTGGCAAGCGCGGCCTCGCTGGTGGCCGCGGGCCAGCTCCGCGCGCTGGCAGTCACATCCGCCGAGCGTTCGGCCGCGTTCCCGCAATTGCCGACCGTCGCGGAGGCAGGGGTGCCCGGCTACGCCGCCGAGTCCTGGTACGGATTGTACGCGCCAGCCAAGACACCTGCTCCCGTCATTGCCCGCCTCAATCAGGCGGTCGCGAAGGCCGTTCAGTCCGGTGGTTTCAAGCAACTCGAGGCCAACGAAGGTCTCATCATGGTCGGGGGCTCACCGGAGGCGCTCGATCGCTATGTCGGGCAGGAGGAGGACCGCTGGCGCAAGCTGGTCAAGGACGCGAATATCGAGGTGCAGTAAGTCGATTTCGACCCCGAGGCCGGAAAGAGATGCACGACTGAAGAGCGCGACGGCACGAGCGTGCGGCGTCACCCGTCGTCTCCTTAACAAACTGTTTACCGCGTCTCGTACTCCAGCCGTAACCGCCGGTTAACCATGGATATTTACGGTGTAGCAAGCATCCAAGCGGTGCCTGTCAGTTGATTTCGAGTCCAACCCTATGGCGTTCGTTAGACGCGCATCTCCGCGACGCATCGCCCCGACGGAGCCTGCGGCTTCGTGGGAAGCGCCGCGGGCTGTGGCGGCGAAGCCGGACAGCGCTGCGCCGGCGCTGATCAAGGGATCGCTGACCGTCTCCGGTGCACTTTCTTTCTTGCGCGAAAACGGTCGGCGCATTTTGACGCTGGCGCTCGCGCTATTCGCCCTCGGCCTTCTCGTGCTCATGGTTCTCCCCGTGCGCTATGCCGCGACGGCGCTGGTCGTGGTCGATCCGCGCGAATTGCGCGTCACCTCGGACCAGGACGTGCTGCCGGGCATCGGCCAGGATGCCGCAGCCCTTCAGAGCCAGATCGAGATCGCCAAATCGGACGGCTTTCTCCGGCCCCTGATTGAAAAGCTCAAGATCGCCGAGGACGACGACATTGCGGGCGGTCACACTGACATGACGCGGCTGCTGGAGAAATTTCGCAGCCGTCTCGACATCTCGCGCCGCGGGCTCACTTACGTCATCGCCATCTCCTTCACATCGAACAGTGCGGAGCGGTCGGCGTACTACGCCAACGCCATCGCCGAGGCGTTCGTCGCGAGCCAGGGCCGCGTCCGCACCGACGCCACCGACGAGGCGGCCGACTGGCTCAAGGACCGGTTGAAGGCGTTGAACGAGCGGCTGCGCGCGTCTGAGGACGCCGTTGCGGCCTTCCGCCTCGAGCACAAGATCCTCAATGCCGGCAAGGATTCCACCACCCAGCAATTGCGGGTGACCGACATCAACCAGCAGGTCTCGGCCGCGCGCCTTCGCACCGAGGAAGCCAAGGCGCGCTACGAGCAGGTGCAGCGCGATCTCAAGGCCAATGTCGAAGGCCCGGTGAAGCAGGATCTGCTGAGCATGCTGCGCGCGCAGCGCTCGACCCTGAACGACCAGATTGCGCAGAAGAAGGCGGTCTACGGCGACCGCCATCCTGATCTCGCGATCTCCTACAGCCAGCTCGCCGATCTCAACAGGCAGATCGAGGTCGAGCGCAAGAAGAACATCGACACCGCGAAGTCCGAATACGAGTCCCAGCTCGAGCAGCAGAGCGCGCTGGAAAAGCAGCTCAAAACTGTCGAGACGCAGATGCTGGTCGACGGCCAGGCGCTGGTGAAGCTCCAGGAGCTGCAGCGCGACGCCGACGCCAACAAGAACATCTACGAGCAGTTTCTGTCGCGTTTCAAGACGACCAGCGAGCAGCGTCAGCTACAGAGCTCGCAGACCAAGATCGTCTCGCCCGCGATTCCGCCGCTGCGCTCGACCCGTCCGCCGCTCGCTTTGCTGCTCGCAGCGCTCGCGATCGGCTCGCTGCTGACCTCGACCGCCGCGGTTGCGGCGATCGGAAGCGTGTCCGACAGGTCCGATCCTGTTGAGGTTCCTGCCAAGGCGCCCGCGCGCGCAAAGGCGGAGGTCACGCCAAGCCGGCAAGTCCAGCCTCCGGCGCCTGCCGCGCCCCCGCCCGAGACGATGCCGAACCTCCCGGTCTGGGCCCGCATTCCCGAACTGGCGTCGGTAGCCGCTTCCAACACCGTCTGGCAACGGCCGATCGTTCCGACGGCCGAGATCGATCTCGGCGCTTATCTGCGTCCGCTGCTCGAACGGATCGATCGCGCGCCGGTGCGCGGCTGCAGGGTCGCGCTCGTGTTGTCGGTCGGCAAGAGCGCCGGCGGTAACACCGTTGCGCGCTCGCTGAATCGTGCGGCCGTCCATCGCGGCATGATGAGCGTGCTGATCCGGCTCCAGCCGGAATTCGCGGGCGCCCAGCCGCCGGTGACCGAATGGCAGGACGGCTCGACCACGGCCGGACTTCAGTCGATCGTCGAGCTGCTGAGCGCCGGCAGACGCGCCGATGCGCGGCCCGAGGACGATATTCGCTCGGAGTTCGACCTCATCATCGTCCATGCGAGCAATCTCGCGCTTCAGCCCGACGCCATTGCGCTGGCCGCGCATGCGGACCTGATCATTCCGGTGGTGCGCGCCGGCGAGCTCGGTTCGGCGGCGATGCGGAGGGTGACCGCGGCGCTGTCGCGATACAACACCCTTCCGACCGGTCTCGTCGTCAATCACGCGCCCGCGGGTTCAGCGGCGCCTCATCCCGACGGCGGCGCACTCAGCCAGGCGGTTTGACGATGACGACGCCATGCCGTCGTCTGCTCCTTGCCGCGATCCTGTTCTCGATCTCCGCGCTGCCGGCTTCAGCCGAGCCTTGTGTGCCCGTACCGCAGACGGTCGCCCCGGACAGGCTCGCCGCACTCTCGCGTGGTTTCAATGCCGACGGCTGGATCAACGGCGAGAAATCTGCACCGCCGGCACGTGAGCTGCTCCAACAGCTCCGCAAGGCGGGCATGAGTCACGTGCGGTTGCCGGTGCCCGCGGAACGCGTGATGCTTCGTTTCACCTCGAAGGCGGACCGCGACGACACCCTGCGCGCCCTCGACAAGGCGCTGAAGCAACTCATGGCGCTCGGCTACTCCGTCTCCGTCGATCTTCATCCCGGTGACCGCTTCAATCGCCTGCACAAGGACGATGGCGACGCGTCGCTACGCGAGATGGAGGATGCCTGGAGCGCACTTGCGCAAATCATGCGATCATTTCCCGCCGACCGCGTTTTCGCCGAGCTGCTCAACGAGCCCGACATCGATGCCGACCGGTGGCAGAAGGAGGCCGGAACGCTCGCTGCCTTCGTCCGCCAATTGCTTCCAGCCACGACGATCATCGTCGGTCCGGTCAACTGGCAGCGCGCAGATTCGCTGCCGCGGTTCCGCCCGCTGACGGATCAAAACGTCGTCTACGCCATCCATTTCTATGACCCCATGGTGTTCACCCATCAAGGCCATTGGGATGCGCAGGATCCGCTGCACGACATCACCGATTTGCCTTACCCGATCAGCGCGAGCGATCCCAAGGTTCAGGCGCTTCGCCAGGATTTGCAGATGCGGGGCGCGACGAAGGCGCTCGCCATGCTCGACACCGCGATTGCGCTCGCCAAAGACAAGCCTGATGTCGATCGCTGGCTGGAACCCGCGGTCGCATGGCAGCAGCAGTTTGCCCGGCCGATCATCGTCAACGAGTTCGGCGTGTTGAAGGCCGGTGCGCCCCGGGATAGCCGGGTGCGCTGGCTGGCGGCTGTGACCGCGTACGCGCGGGCGCATTGCTGGGGCTGGGCGCATTGGGAGCTGCAACAGGGATTCGGCCTCGTCGACAGCAGCACGGGCAGACCCGATCCCGATGTGATGCGGGCGCTGTTGGCCAAGCCGGGCAAGCGCTGATCGGCTTCGCCATCGTTAAGGAATCCTTACCCATCCCGCCGCTATCGTGATCGCTGCGCCAAAGGACGACTTATGAGCGGCGGGTCCTCACCGCGATATCAGACCGTGCAGGCCGGCAATCCCGAGCCGTCGCCTCTGCGTGAGCTGATCCCGACGCTTCTGATCGCCATAGCGACGATCGGCTTCGTTCCGGTCCTGCACGTGGCGAGCCCGGTCCTGTCCCTGACCGTCGTCGTTCTCGTTGCCATCGCCATCGTTGTCGCGGTGCCGACCTATGCGCCGGCCGTTGCGATCTTCGTCCTGTTCTTCCAGAACCTGTTCGTCTCGATCCTGTCGCCGTTGATCTCCGTCCCGGCCGATCTGGATTTCATCAAGGGCTACAATTTCCTCGTCTGCTCCGTGATGTGGCTGACGAATTTCGGCCTCTACGTGTTCGGCCAGAGGAACCGGTCGGCCGAGGTGAACCAGATCATGCGCTGGGGCGTCGTGACCCTCGCCGTGGTCGCGCTGTATTTCGCGATCGGCTTCGTCCAGAACGGACAGGCGGCCTCGGTGTATTTGCGCAACATCGTGCTGCCGCTATTCCTGTTCCAGCTCTCGCTGCTGACGGCCGCGACCTATGAGGTCCGCGCCACACCGTTCCTGGTGACGATGGCGGTCATCCTCGTCATCTGCGGCTATGTCGAGTTCGCCTTCCGCGATTTCTGGCTGGCCATCACAAACGGCTACACGTTCTGGGGTTTTGACGAGCTCAAGGCGACCCATTCGGGCGTCTGGGAAGCCGAGATGCGCGCCACCGGCAACGTCCCGGTCGATCTCAAGGATCGCTTCAGCTTCGACTTCCTCAACACGCCGCTGCTCGAAGGCTTCGGCCTGTCGAAGATCCTGCGCATCCACGGGCCGAACATGAGCGCGATCAGCTTCGGCTACGGCATCGCGTTCTTCAGCCTTTTCCTGTTTTCGGTGGGCCGCCCGTTCCTGGCCCTCATGGCGCTGCCGCTCCTGATCGTCTGCAGCGTGAAGGGCGCGCTGATCACGGTGATCTTCGTGCTCGGGGCCTGGATGTCGACCCGCCTGCTCGGCGCAGTGGTGACGTTGTTGCTCGGCCTCGTGGCGTTGATGATCTTCGCCGTCGTCGCGATCCATATCGGATTGCAGATCGGCGACTATCACGTCATCGGCCTCATGGGCGGCATCAACGGATTCTTCGAAAAGCCGTTCGGCCGCGGTCTCGGCATCGGCGGCAATTTGTCGGATACCTATTTCTCGATCGACTGGAGCGCCGCGCAGGCGGCCGGAACGATCGACGGCGCCGTCGAAAGCGCGATCGGCGTGCTGATCTACCAGATGGGCATCGCAGCCCTGGTGCCGCTCGGCTTCTATTTCGCGATGGCGCTCAGGGCCTGGCGCCTCTACGCAGCGTCGGGATTCTTGACGCAAGGCCTCGCCGGCTTCGGCGTCATGGTCGTGCTGCTCAACGGCCTGTTCCAGGAAGAAGCCCTGTTCGCGCCGCCGGCACTCGGGCTGATGCTCTCGCTCACGGGGCTGGTGATCGGAAGCCAGATCAGGATGCAGACGGTGGTGGTGCGGGATGAGGAACGCGAGCAACTGGCGCGCTATCAACCCGCGACCTGAGCTCGCGCCGGCAACCCCGCAGCGCTATCGGCCGCGGGTCACGATTGATCCTCCGGTGCGATCATTCTGCCGGTTATGGGATTGTAACGAACCGCGACCGGAACAATCTGATCTGTAGGCAGGATCTCGATCCACTGGTCGAAGATCTGGAAGTTCTTGTCCTGATTGTTCGGATCAGCGCCGGCTTCGGACGGGTCGATGCGGAAGCCTCCTTGCAGCGGATAGAATCCGTGCTCGTAGACTCTCTCGATCGGCGTCGCCAGCACCTTGTTGCTGTCGTCGATCTCGCTGTCAGGATAGGTTTTGACCTCGTTGCCTTCCGCATGCTTCTCCTCGACGAGCTTGCATAGATAGTCGATCGCATCCTGCACCGTCACGTCATGATCGGAAGCCAGGCCAAGCGCTTCCCTGATCTTCGTTTTTTCGTCAGAAGCCCCGCCATAGCTGTCGCCCAAGCCGTTCGCTCCTTCGATCCCAACGCTCTTGAGCCAGTTGATCGCCGCCTTCTCCCGGCCCGGACGAACCGGGATCACCGCCTTGACCCAGGGGGCGTTGAGAAACGCGTTGCGCAGATCATCTCCGTCGAGCTGCAGCAGCCAGCCGAGCGAACTCCCCTTGGCGGCAGGCAGCGACTTGTCGGTAATGAGATAATTGCTGTCGCGTTGCCGCCCGTCGTCCCAGGTCACGAGTGCTTCCGGATGCTCCATGGCGAGGTCGTTGTAGCCGATGCCCAACCGGGCATGATTGCGCGGCTTCCACCACTCCGGCGCGACGAAGTACAGCATCTTGTCGATGTCGAAGATGGTGTTGATGAGCGTCGAGAGGATATGGCGGCTGCTGTCCACCTCGCCTTCCGCAAGCTCGACGTCCTGATATCGCGCCTTGGTCATCAATGAACTGATCAGGCGACGGTAGACGACGATGCGCTCCTCTTCGCGCAAATCCTCGTACTTGCGGCTTGCAACAGCGTGGGCCTGCTCGATGCGCTCGCGCGCCGAGGTGAAGAAAGCCTCCTCCGTCAGGCGGGCATTCGCGTCATCGACCGCTTTTTGTTCCATCGTGCGCGCGTTTCGTGCGGCTTCGATTTCGGCCTTCTTGGCCGCGCTCGGCAGATATCTGACGGAGCCCTGCAGCACGAAGTCGACGCGTTCGTCCCATCCAATCCCGGTCGGTTTGGTCCATACGCCGAGATCGATATTGGCGCCGTTGAACTTGCCTGCGTAGGCCCAGACCTGGTGAAAGCCGTCGCCCGAGGCCGATATCTGCGAGAGCCAGAGATGCGGATCCGTTGGTTTGTTCAGCGGGGGTATGAACAACTCGTAGCCGTCGGGCCCGGGCGGCACCGGAACCGATCCGATCTTGACGAATTGGTCGCCGAGATTGCCCATGCGCGTATTGTAATCCCACACGCCATTCGCAGTGAACGGAATGTCGACCGGGAGCAGGTCCGCCAGCGTCAGATCCGTCGGGCGAGGTATCAGGTCTGCCGGACGCGCGACGTGGACCAGATTCGAAAGGCCGAGGTCGATGCCGGGTTCGTCGACGAACGAGTCCCAGCACAGATAAGTGCCGACGTCCTGAACCTGCACCGCGACCTGCCGCATCTTTCTGCGCAGCTCGTAATTCATCATCTCGGTGCTCGGATTCGAGATGACGTATCGTTTGCTAACGGTGTCGGTGTCTTCCGTCGTGATCTTGAACGTGGTCTTGTAGTTTTCGCGGATTTCGGACGACAGCTTGGCGCTCTGCTGGCGCATCCGCTTGTGGGTCGTATCGCGCGCCGCAGTCTGGCTGCGGTCCATATCGATGCTGGCGGTTGCGCTGATATTGCCGGTCCCCCAGGACTGCTCGACCGTGCTGGAGACGCCAAGCTTCATATCCTGCTTGTTCTCCTGCTTGACCGCCTCGCTGATCTCGTCTTCGTCGGTGGCGCTCTTTTCCTCCTTGCGGACGGTCTCCGTACTTTGCTCGACGGTTTTTTCGACCTGAGTCCGCCGTGTGCTGACTTCGGTGATCTCCGACGTGGATCCCGGCGGAACGTAGAGATGGGCGACGGGAGAACCGAGGAACGTATCCAGCTCGAAGAAGAACTGTCGGTAGAGATGCGTGACGCCGATGGGAGAGACGGATACATTGCGCAAGTCTCCCTTGGGATCGAAACGCTCGAGCGGGTCCTGGGAAACAAGGAGGCCCAGCATGGTCTTGAACAGGACCTCGCCATCGTATTTGGGGCTCGTGTAAAAGATCTTCTCCACCAGCTCATATTGTCCGACCTTGACGAGATTGACGACAGCGGCGCCAACCTGCGCTTCCCAGGCGATGGCCTTCTCGATGTCGAGGGCGTGCTCGCGCTTCAAATGTTCGGCCGAGCCTTCGCGCCTGGCCTGCGCGCTCGAATTGACGCCGGCGCAGAAGTCGGTCGATCGTTTGTCATAGATCTGGAGAACCGAGGTCCGCAGGACAGTTTCGACCTTGCCGGCCAGGTCCTTCCAGACGTCGGCGTTCGGCAGTTTGGTCTCGTAGCCGAGCTTTGCCAGTATCTGCGCGAGCGACGTCAGGAGGACCGATTTTTGCGGCTGGAGCTTCGGCCCGGCGAAAGGCGCGATCTGCAGGTCGTTTGCGTGGACCTTGCAATCCGCATCGCTCACGGTGACGCGCGATGCGTCGTCGAAGCAATCGGTCAGCCGATCGATGATTGTGATGTCTTCGTTGCGCTCGGCGAGCCACTGCAGCGGTCGTCTTGCACGCCATCCGATCATCGGTTGATAGACGCCGAACAACTCGCTGGAATAGGGAAGAACACCTTTGTACGAATCCAGTTTCAGACGACCAATTCCCACAACGCTTATTCCTTGCCTTCCACAATGCGTTGCATTCTGCAGGTACGCCCGTTGAAGTGTCAATTGTTCGGCGCGTTCGCATTGCTTTAGTATTGTCGGCATGTCGTGAACGTATGACTGGAACCGTGAATGAAATTGAATGTGGAACTCTGGTCGTTTGTTTCGTCTGCAAAACTGAAAGGGAACTTCCTGCTCCAGGACGTCACAGTCACCGTGACGGGGTTCGTGAATGGACAAGCCACCACCCTCCTGACGAGCCGAACTATCTCCAACACGCTGCAGCTTCCGCCGGGTGTGACAGGGCCAATTGCGATCGACGTGCTCGTGATGACGCCGGTTCGCTCAGGTTCCGGACCGCAGGCATTTCCGTGCCTGCATGTCCGCCAGAACATGATGATACTCGGTCCCGCGGAATTCCGACCCGCAACTTGGGAGCGGACAGATCTTTCGGCCTTGCCTGGCGCTCCGAGCGCCCACGCGCCAATTCCGGGTCTGCATCCTCTCATCACCTACAACGGTTTCTCGAATACGGTGCTGATCGATTGCACCATGCTCGACGTCACGCGCTATTGGCTGGCTGCGCGAAGCAACAGCGCCTACTATAAGACCCTTCATCGTTACCAAGACAAGAGAGTCACGCTCCGGATCCTGGCATCCATCGTCGAGACGCCGATGATCTGGTATCTGCTTTGCCCCAAGAGCCTGCAGCGCGAGGACACGGTCATGCCGCACGTGTTCTTTTCGCCGGCGGACTATTCGGAGATTCAGCCTTACCAAGGCAACGAGCGATATTTCTTCGACGCTGACTGGGCGTCCGGGAAAAAATCGCTCAAGCTGCAGCTGATGCCGGGGCCGGGCCGCTGGATGACGGACGGCGAGATACTGACGGACTATCTGGCGTCACCCGCGCCCGAGGACTCGATTGATGCGGCCATTCGTGCCGCGCCTATCGATGCGAAAAACGGGCGGGAGATGACCGAGGCCGAGCAAATGCGCAACGTGGATGCCATCGTTCTCGACGACACGACAGGGGAATTCGAACTCAACAATTTCAACGGTTCGGCGGGGTTTGGTAAAGCTTTGGCAGAGGGATCGCGCAGGCAGTTGCTCATGATGCCGCAGCGGACTTACGGGGTCGGTAGCGGCCTGGCGACTGGCCGAGAACTCCCAAGGCTCTATTCTTCGGCGATTTCTCTGCTCGAAAGCTGCAGTGACACGTTCGGTGAGGATCGGCGAACCAGGGTTAACGTTGGAAAGCTCGTGCTGTCCTGTTACAGCGACGCTGGAGTCTCCATGTGGTCAGCCTGTGCGGTTACCGAGATACTCGATCGACTGAAGGGCGTCATCTGCATCGAGCCCATGCCGGGAAACCAGGGCACTGCCGCGCAAAGAAAAGCTCGGGACGAAGCGTGGACAGAACTACAGGGCAGGAAGATTCAGATTCACTATGTCGGGCGTTGGAAGCATGGACAGTTCGTGCTCCCGCCCGGAAAGCAGGTCACGCGCGTGTATCCATCGGATCCCGCCTATAGTGCCGTGTATGCTTTGCCGCCCCGTCTCGATGCCAACCCGTTCATCACGTTCCGGATCCGCCGATTCCTGTTTCCGGAGGAAGATGCCGGCCTGAAGCGTGGGAGCAACGGCGTAAGTGCGGAGCGTCGGCTTCTGGACCGCGTTCTGAAATCTGTCGGAAACGACTCGAGCAAACTCCTCGGAGCACTCTATGCCGGATTGAACGATACGCGCTACGGTCACAGGCTTTCATTGTCGGGCGGCGAGGAAATGCAGCTGGGACCGGCACCATTCTATGGCAAGACTCCAACTTACAAGACGTTTTTCCATCAAGCGATCGAGGCGGTGGACCAGCCCTGAAGTTGACGCCGCCAAATGAACGGTTCTGGATTGGGCGTTTTCTTCTCAAGTGCAGTTTCGCGGCACGGCGCCAAATGTGAGTATCATCGCCCGCCCTCACCGCCACCCCATCGCCGGCGCCACATGCTTCAGGATCGCCTCGATCGCATGCACGCAGTAATCCACGCCCAGCTGGTTCGGGATCGTCAGCAGCAACGTATCCGCCTCCGCAATTGCCTCGTCCTGCTTGAGCTGCGCGATCAGGGCCTCCGGCTCGGCCGCATAGCTCCGCCCGAAGATCGCGCGCGTGCGGCGATCGATGAAGCCGATCTGGTCTTCGCCGCCGCGCTCGCCGCCGAAATAGGCGCGGTCGCGATCGTTCATCAGCGCGAAGATGCTGCGGCTGACGGAGACGCGGGGCTCGCGGCTGTGGCCGGCCTCCTTCCAGGCGGCGCGGTAGGCGCGAATTTGCGCGGCCTGCTGCACATGGAAAGCTTCGCCGGTCTCGTCGTTCTTGAGCGTCGAACTCTGCAAATTCATGCCGATCTTTGCCGCCCATACCGCCGTCGCGTTCGAGCCGGCGCCCCACCAGATCCGGTCACGCAAGCCTGCGGCATGCGGCTCGATGCGCAACAACCCGGGCGGGTTGGGAAACATCGGCTGCGGGTTGGGTTCGGCAAAGCCTTCGCCGCGCAGGAGGTCGAGGAAGACTTCGGCGTGGCGGCGACCCATGTCGGCGTCGCTCTGGCCCTCGGCCGGGTGATAACCAAAATAGCGCCAGCCATCGATCACCTGCTCGGGCGAGCCGCGGCTGATGCCGAGCTGAAGCCGGCCGCCGGCGATGAGGTCGGCGGAGCCTGCGTCCTCGACCATATAGAGCGGGTTCTCGTAGCGCATGTCGATCACGGCCGTGCCGATCTCGATCGTGCTGGTCCTGGCGCCGACGGCGGCGAGCAGCGGGAAGGGCGAGGCGAGCTGGCGCGCAAAATGATGCACGCGGAAATAGGCGCCGTCCGCCCCTAGCTGCTCCGCCGCGACCGCAAGCTCGATCGATTGCAGGAGCGTATCGCCCGCCGAGCGGGTCTGCGATTGCGGCGAGGGTGTCCAGTGTCCGAAGGACAGGAATCCGATCTTTTTCATGGGCGTCATTTAATGATGGCAGGGCCGGCGTCAACCGCCGGCGCGGGCGGCGGGGCTATGCGAGGGGGCCGGCGCAAAATACCCGGCCCGTTCGATCAGCAGATCCAGAAAGCTCCGTGCGCGGAGCGACATCCAGTGCGTCTCCGGATAGACCGCATGCAGGGGCAATGCGGCAATGGTGTAGTCCGGAAGCACATGCTCGAGCTCGCCGCTGCGGAGACCGTCCGCGGCATTCCATTCGGGCAGGATGGCGATGCCGAGATGCTGCATCGTTGCCTCCTGCATCGCATCGGCATCGTCGACGTGAATGGGGCCGTTGATGGATGCAACGTGACGGCCGTGCTCGGATTCAAAAGCCCATTGCTGTGCCGGCGACATCCTGGAATAGACGATGCACTGGTGTGAGCCGAGATCGTCCGGCGTTCGCGGCATCGGGCGACCGTGCAGATAGGTGGGCGTCGCGACCAGATAGCGCTGCACGGTGCCGAGCCGGCGAGCGACCAGCGTGCTCGCCTCCAGATGTCCAATCCGCAGCGCCAGTTCGATGCCTTCTTCCACCAGATTGACGAACCGCTCGCTGAAGCGGATGTCGACCCGCACCTCCGGATAATTCCGAACGTACTCGGCGATGACCGGCATCATGTAGCGCCGCCCGAACGACGACGGAACGCCGATCCGCAGCGTGCCGCTGGGGCGGGGCGCGGTCTGTTCGACGCTCGACCGTGCCATGTCAAAGCTGTCGAGGATCTGCCGCGCGAGATCGTAGATGCGGTGCGCCTCGGCGGTCGGCTTCAGCGTACGTGTCGTGCGCAAGAACAGCTGCGTGCCGAATTCGCTCTCCAACATGGCGATGCGCTTGCTGATGGCGGGCTGGCCGATGCCGAGCTCCTTGGCCGCAGCCGAGAAACTGCCGCCCTCAAGGGTGCGAACGAAAGCGCGCAGGCAATCGATCCGGTCCATAATTCATTCCAATTCGGAATAAATTATATCCCATTTATTCCGTGGTGCGCAACACGGCAGGCCGATAAGCTCCCCCAAAACAAGCAGTCACAGGGCAAGGAAACAGGGGAGAGACGAAATTGGCACGCCACATCGGAATTGTCGGCGCCGGAATCGCCGGCCTGCATCTCGCGCTTTACCTGCAGAAGCATGGCGTGGACGCCACTGTCATCACTGACCGTCCGCCTGAGGAGTATCGCGACATCCGGCTGCTCAACACCGTCGCGCATCATCACGTGACGATCGCGCGCGAGGACTATCTCGGCGTCAATCACTGGACCGATCCGAAGGATCATTATTACTACCACGACCATTTCTTCAATTTTCCGCAGCCGCTGAGCTTTCGCGGCGACTTCTCGAAACCAAGCCGCGCCGTCGACTACCGGATCTATCTCCCCGCACTGATGCAGGACTTCATGACGCGCGGCGGTAGAATCGAATATCGCCGCATCGAGGAGCGCGACATCCGTCCGCTGGTCGCGCGCTTCGATCTTCTGGTCGTCTCGACCGGCAAGGGCCCGCTCGGACAGCTCTTCACCTACCGTCCGGAGCACTCGCCCTATCAGCAGCCGCAGCGGCGCCTTTGCGTCGGCCTCTACACCGGCGTGCGGCAGCCCGATCCCATGAACGTCACGCTCTCGGTGTCTCCAGGCCACGGCGAAATGATCGTGATCCCGACCATCACCTTCGGCGGCATCGCCAACGCACTGCTGATGGAGAACGTGCCGGGCGGCGACATGGAGGAACTAGCGACGCTCAGCTATGACGACAACCCGAAGCACTTTCTGAAGGTGCTGCTCGGCAAGCTGGAGAAGCACCACCCAGCCACCTACGACCGCATCGATACCGCGCGCTTCGATCTGGCGCAGCCGCAGGACCTGCTGCAAGGCGGCGTGGTTCCGACCGTGCGCAACACGGTGGTCGAATTCGACGACGGCAAATGCGCCATCGCGCTCGGCGACGTCCATGCGATCGTCGACCCCATGATGGGCCAGGGCGCCAATGTCGCCTCCTATGCGGCCTTCGTGATCGGCGAGGAGATCGTCAACGCGGAAGCGCTCGATGCGCGCTTGTGCGAGACAATCGATCTGAAGCGGCAGGACCGTGTGCTGGCGGCGTCACGCTGGACCAATGTGATGCTGCAACCGCCGACGGAAGCCTTGGGCATGCTGATCGGCGCGATGAGCCAGAATCCGGCGCTGGCGAACGAGTTCACCGAGAATTTCAATTATCCCGACCGGCAGTGGGACCGCATCTCCACGCCGCAGCGCATCCAGGCCTGGATTGAACGCATGTCGGCACCATCAGAGCCCATCAGGGCGATCGCGTGAGCATCGATGCGAGCGCAGACTGACATGCCGCGCGCAAATCCCGCGTCGTTCCGCGAAGCTGCCTCGCGCTTCGCGACCGGCGTCGCCGTGCTCACCGCGCTCGACGAGCACGGCCGCGTCTGCGGCATGACCGCGAACAGCTTTGTCACCGTCAGCCTGTCGCCGCCGACCGTGCTGGTCTCGGTCATGCCGGGCCGCATGCACCGCGCGATCTCGGCGACCGGCCGCTATTGCGTCAATGTCCTGCCGGATCACGGCCGCGACCTGTCGCGGCATTTTGCCAGCCAGCCGAACAATGGTGCCGCGCCGGACTACGACATTGTGGACGGCCTGCCGCGCCTCCAGGGCTGCATAGCCTGGTTCGCCTGCGAGGTGACGCGCCAAATCGATGTCAGTGACCACACGCTGATCATCGCCGAAGTCTCGAGCTGCGACTATCGCGACACCACGCCGCTGGTGTTTTTTTCGAGCCGGTATCACCTCGGGCCGGGGGCGCCGGTCGATCGGTAAGGGCGCGCCTCAGGCGTAAGCCACCCAGCCACGGAACGTGAAGCCCGTGTAGAACAGCGTCGGCTTGGAGAAGCCGGCATCGCGCAAGATCATCTCGTCGCGCTCTGGCGCGAGAATGCTCAACTGCCCGTCCACCGCTTTTCGAGCCGCAGCCGCCTTGTCGGGCTCGACACCGGATGCGGCGAGAAAGGCGGAATATCGCGACAGCCAAAGCGGCCGCTCATCGTCGCCATCGGGGATGCTGAAATGAGCCGCCACAAAGGGCGCGCCGGGCTTGAGGCGGCGGTGGATTTCGGACGCCATGCGCCGCCGTTCCTCGACATCGACGAAGTGCAGGGTGAGCAGGCACGTCGCGCCATCGAACGGGCCTTCCGGTGCGTCCTCGATATAGCCTTGGTGAAGACGCGCGTGGGATGCGGCCGGTCCCAGGGTTTGTTTGGCAAGATCGAGCATCGCCGCGGACGGGTCCACGCCGTCAAAAGTCCAGCGCGGCTGCGCCGTCGCAAACGCTTTCAATTCCAGGCCGCCGCCGGCGCCGAGGACGAGGATGCGCGCATCTTCACGCGCACGTTCGGCCAGCAGGATCGCCGCCATCGACAGCATGGAATTGTAGCCGGGAACGAACCGCGGCGGTCCGTCCGTGTATGTCGCCACCATTTGCGGATCGGCGAATGCGCTTCGAAAATCGATCATCTGTCGTCCTGCCGAAGTCATCACGTGTGATGCGCGCACATGCCTTGATGCTTTCGGGAGCCGAGGCGCTTGCGCAGATCGTCGACGAGCATCGCCAGCGTCACCTCGCCAAAACGCGCCAGCAGCAGGGCCTCTGCATCGTCAAAAGTCCGGTCGAGTGCGGCATTGACGGTCTGCTCGACGAGACAGCCCGGCGCCTCCGTCCGGTTGCCCATGGCGAGAAGCGAAGGACTGCCGAGCGCGATGTAGATGTCGCGCAGCGTCACCTTCGAAAGGTCACAAGCCAGCGTCCAGCCGCCGCCGTGTCCCTTCTCGGAGCGGACATAGCCGAGCTCCCGCAGCCCCGCCATGACGCGCCGGATCACCACCGGATTGGTGTCCATGGCCTTCGCCATTGTCTCTGACGTGAACGGGCCCGGTTGCTGCGCCATGTGCAACAGCACGTGGAGCACGCCGGACAGGCGGCTGTCTCGCTTCATGTAACTTCATATGTTGCAAATGATGCTGAAGTCAACCAGTTTTGGCGTTGTGATGATGGCCAAATCGGATAGTTCCGGAAATCCGGAGTGGAAGAAGCGCCGCTCTCCGAGATCAAGGATGATCTCTCCCAACTATCTCCGCGAAGCCGAGAACGGGCGCGGACTAGCCTGCGCGCGGGGCGCGGTGTGAAGCTCGAGGATATCGATAGGGAATAGCTGTTTGGTCCGCGTTATGGCACGCGGCCGACGGTGACATCATGCTCCTGTTTTGCCCGACGGAGCAACGGCTTCTTGCCCGACGGAACAATGTCTCCGCCTTACCTCTGGGCTAAGCGTCTAACCCATTGATTCCGCTCATGCCGTCTACTGTGCATGGGGTTGTTTTCGACATTTTGTTTTGGACGCGCTGTGTCTGCCGTCGTTTCCCGGTCGCGATGATGATTTGTCACGGTGACGGCGTCGCGCGCGAGGACAACAATTGGCCGGAGGGTCGATTGGACATTTCGTCGAGGCCCTGAACTGCGCTCGCTTTCATCAATCCATTTTCAGGAGGCGCATCATGCAGGTTTATAACGTCGTGAAATTCAAGGTGAAGCCGGGTGAGGAAGCCGCCTTCCTCGATGCGCACCGCAACGGCAAGGCCAAATGGCCGGGCCTCGAACATGGCATCATTCTCAAGACCGGCGAGCAGACCTTCTGCCTGATCGGCACGTGGTCCAGTCAGGACGCGCTGGTCGCGGCACGCTCCGCGATGATCAAGACGCTCGACAGTTTCAGGTCCGTGCTCGAAGACCAGGGCAATGGGCGCGGCTTGACGGATGCCGTGTCGGGTGAGGTGGTGCTCGACCTCTAGCAGGCGGGTAGTCGCCCGCTACTTCATCACCCGCAGGTTTTTGGTCGTGAACTTCTGCGTCTTGCCGCCGGGGCGGAGCGGGCGCTTGGTGCCGGCGGCCTTGCCAGTGCCGGGGGGCTGGTGCGACGGGACGAGCTGATGCGGCTGCGAGCCGATCAGGTCGCGGCGGCCCATCTCGATCAGGGCCTCGCGCAGCACCGGCCAATTGTCGGGATCGTGGTAACGCAAAAACGCCTTGTGCAAGCGGCGCTGGCGGAGCCCCTTGATCGCCTCGACCTTGTCGCTGCCGCCGCGCCGCACGCCGCGCAGCGGATTGACGCCGGTGTGGTACATCGCCGTTGCCGTCGCCATCGGCGAGGGCAGGAAGGTCTGCACCTGATCGGCGCGGTAGCGGTTCTTCTTGAGCCAGAGCGCGAGGTTCATCATGTCCTCGTCGGTCGTGCCCGGATGCGCCGCGATGAAATACGGGATCAGATAGTATTTCTTGCCGGCCTGTTCGGCCGCGGCATCGAACATCCGCTTGAACGTGTTGTAGGCGCCGATGCCGGGCTTCATCATCTTGTCGAGGGGCCCGCGCTCCGTATGCTCGGGCGCGATCTTGAGGTAGCCGCCGACGTGATGGGTGACGAGCTCCTTGATGTATTCGGGGCTCTCGACCGCGAGGTCGTAGCGCACGCCCGAGGCGACCATCACCTTCTTGATGCCCTTGGTCTCGCGCACCTTGCGATAGAGCCGGATCAGATCATCATGCGAGGTGTTGAGGTTCGGGCAGATCTCCGGGAAGACGCAGGACGGCCGCCGGCACGCCGCTTCGACCTTCGTGTCCTTGCACGCCATCCGGTACATGTTGGCGGTGGGGCCGCCGATGTCGGAGATCACGCCGGTGAAGCCCGGCGTCTTGTCGCGGATCTTCTCGATCTCGCGCAGGATCGAGCCCTCCGAACGGTTCTGGATGATGCGGCCCTCATGCTCGGTGATCGAGCAGAAGGTGCAGCCGCCGAAGCAGCCGCGCATGATCGTCACCGAGAACTTGATCATGTCCCAGGCGGGGATCTTGGCCTCGCCATAGGACGGATGCGGCGCGCGCGCGTAAGGCAGATCGTAGACCGCGTCCATCTCGTCGCTGGTCAGCGGGATCGGCGGCGGGTTGAGCCAGAGGTCGCGGTCGCCGTGACGCTGCACCAGCGGCCGCGCATTGCCGGGATTGCTCTCACGATGCAGCACGCGCGAGGCGCGCGCATAGGCTTCCTTGTCCTGCTCGACCTGCTCCAGCGCCGGCAGCCGGATCACGGTCGCGCCCTTCTGGCGCGTCGCGCCCTCGTCGGCGGAGTCGAGATCATCGGCGTGCAGCTCGGCATAGTCCTCAGGCACGCGGCGGAACAGCGCGACGCCCCGGATGTCGTTCAGCTCACGCGGCGCTTCGCCGCCGGCGAGGCGGTTGGCCACTTCGACCACGGCGCGCTCGGCATTGCCGTAGAGCAGGAGGTCGGCCTTGGCGTCGGCCAGCACCGAGCGGCGCACCTTGTCGGACCAGTAATCGTAATGCGCGATCCGGCGCAGCGAGGCCTCGATGCCGCCGAGCACGATCGGCACATCCTTGAATGCCTCGCGGCAGCGCTGGGCATAGACGACGGTGCAGCGGTCCGGCCGCTTGCCGCCTTCGCCACCGGCCGTGTAGGCATCGTCGCTGCGGATGCGGCGGTCGGCGGTGTAGCGGTTCACCATGGAATCCATGTTGCCGCCGGTGACGCCGAAGAACACTTTTGGCTTGCCGAGCACCTTGAACGGATCGGCCGAATGCCAGTCGGGCTGCGAGATGATGCCGACCCGGAAACCTTGCGCTTCGAGTAGGCGGCCGATGATCGCCATGCCGAAGCTCGGATGGTCGACATAGGCATCGCCCGTCACCAGCACGATGTCGCAGGCATCCCACCCGAGCGCGTCCATCTCGGCGCGGCTCATGGGAAGGAACGGCGCCGGCTTGCGCGGGCGTGCCTGGGCCATCAGGGGCTTTTCGGCGGCGATGATCTGGGTGTCCATGCGCATACGCATAGGACTCCGGGGCTGCGAATACAACCGACGGGCACGTGAAGAATTGCGGTTCCGTAGCCGTTCGGGCGCGTTAACCCTTTGCCAGCGCCTGCCGGACCTCGGCGGTCGTCGCCGGCTCGCCGCCATGCTGCCGCACCATCCGTACGGCGTCCTCGACCAGGTGGAGATTGGTCACTGTGGAGCCCAGCAGCGCATCTTCGAGCCCGACGCGGATATGGCCGCCGCGCGCAACCGCATCGGGGATCAGCGGCGTGATGTCGACGCCGAGGCCGGAGACCATCCATGGCGCGCCAGCCGCTTCTTCCTCCATCAGCGTGACCAATGCCGTCAGGCCGTAAGGCTTCGGCGGAAAGCAGAACGCAAACTGTTGCGAGAACATGAAGCGGTAGACCGGCGTCTTCACGCCGCTTGCGCGCGCCAGCGCCGCGCCCGCGCGGATGAAGCCCGGCTCGTAGATCGCGAAGGCGGGATGGATGCCGTGACGCGCGGCCACGCTCAGTCCGTGCCGGATGTGGGTCTCCGGATTGAGATAGGTCTCCGCGGGTTTTGCTTCCGCCTTGGTTGCGGTCAGCGTGAAGTTGACGCTGCCGGGATCGACCACGGCGAATTCGAGCAGGCCGCGTTCGGCCAGGGCCTCGATATGGGCAAAGCGCGCCCGGGGGTCGGCAACATTGCCGCGCGCATCGAGGCCGGGAATGGAGGGATAGACGGGCACGTCGACCTTGGCGCGGATGCCTTCGATGATGCGCGCATAGACCTGCCAGTCGAACGTCTGCGGCCCGCCGCCATTATAGGCGTGGGTGTGAATGATCGCAGCCCCGGCCTGCGCGCAGGCGATGCCCTCGGCGACGATCGCTTCGATCGTATCGGGGATGCCAGGCTGCAGCGCGCGGCTCCATGGGCCGTTCAATGCCGCCTCGATCCAAACATTCTGCATGCGGGCCTCCCTCATGTGTTTTGGCGGACCGTATCACGCCTCCCGTGCGAGGTCAGCGCGTCAGGTGTGTGACACCGTCCACATACGGGCAGGCAGCGCCGCGTCATCCTCTCCCGCAGTTTCAAGGGAGATACCCATGTTTTTCCTGCTCGACGCGCTGCTGATCCTGGCCATGTTGTTCTTCCTGTTTCTGCCGATCTCGGATCGCAGGACGGTGCAGATGAGGCTCTGCATGGTCTGCACGCTGCTGGCGGTGTTCTCGGTCTCGATCACCCGCACGCCGGTCGTGCCGGTGCTTTTGGCGAGCATCGCCTCGCCTCCCGGAACGATGCGCGTCCCGCATATGCACACCAGCGATCCGTCTTCCGGGTTCTCACCGCGGCCGATATCGGATATCCGATTGCTCCATGGGCAAGGAAATTTCTGACCGTGGTGATGACGCCGGCGCAGCATCGTCCGTCACCGCCTGGCTCGGCGCGATCGCGCTGATCGGCTTCATCCTGGTGGCGACCGCGCAGGCGTCCAATCAGATTCTGGCGCGGGGGCTTGCGGGCTCGGTCCCATCCTTCGCGCTCGCCTTCTTTCGCTGGAGCATCGTCGCCATCGGCCTCGCGCCGATCGCGTTTGCCGAGATCCGGGCCGGCCGCGTGCCGCTGGGCAAGAACATCTGGCCGATCCTCGCCGCCGGCTTCATGGGCATGTTTCTGTGCGGCGGTCCGGTCTACGCCGCAGGCGTGTCGACGACGGCGATCCATATCGCGCTGATCATGGCGCTGTCGCCGATCACCGTTCTGATGATCTCTGCGGCGCTCGGTATCGAGCATGTCGGCCCGCTGCAATGGCTCGGCACGGCGCTCGCGCTATCGGGCGCGCTGCTCATCATCTCCGGCGGTCATCCGGCGACGCTGTTCGAGTTGCAGACCGCGTCAGGCGACGGCCTCGTCGTGATCGCGATGCTCGGCTGGTCCGGCTATACGCTGCTGCAATCGCGCGCGGCGCCGGAGGCGTCGCTGCTCGCGCGCATGAGCCTGTTCTCGGCCGCCGGCGCAGTCTTCTCGCTGCCGCTTGCGGCCTGGGAGATGTGGACCATGCCGGCGCAGGTTTTCAGCACCAAGGCGCTCTCGGCCTATGTCTTTGCCGGGATCGTTCCGGGCCTGCTCGCCTATGCAGGCTTTGCCTGGCTCGGCGGCAAGTTCGGCTCGGTGCGGACCTCGCTCGTGCTCTACATCGGACCGATCGCAAGCGCACTGCTGTCATTTGCGATTCTCGGCGAACCGCCGAAGCTGATCCATCTTCTTGGCGGCTTGCTGATCCTTGGGGGCGTCTGGGCCAGCCTGCGGCGCTAGTTCCGCCGGCCGTCGTGGATCATCGCAGGAACCATCCGCGCCTGCGAACATTCTGATCAGGGGATTACGGCGAGCCCGGTTCCCGCGCGCTCATGCCCCGAAGCTGAAATGCCTCGATATTCGCCTCGGGCGATGGGGGAGCGGTGAGTACAGTCATAGAGAACCTGCTGTTGCGGAAGCAGAAGCTCGTCGAACAGCTCGAGAAGGCGCCATCGGTCGAGGACCGCGACAAACTCGAGCACCAGCTCGAACAGATCAACACCGCGCTGGATTTCCTGGACAGGCCGGGATCGAAAGGCGCGCGCTAGCCGTCGACCTTCAACGCCTCTACCTTCAAGGCTTTGGCGTAGACCAAGCCCGAATTGGTGATGTGCGTCGTCATCGCCGCCTCGAAGGCCGCGAAATCGCCGCGCGCGAAAAAATCGAGCAGCTTGCGATGTTCGTCGAACGACGAGCGGGTGCGGACGTCGATCGGCGAGGTCAGATTGGTGCGGAGCGCTGCGACGCGCCCCGAAACGAGCTGGTAGGCTTCGATCAAATAGCGGTTGCCGCAATGCGCGAACAGGCCTTCGTGAAAGGCGGCGTCCGCTCGTCCATAGGCGATGTTGTCCCTGGCCGCGACCGCCGGCTCCATCGCCGCAATCGCCTCGCTCATCGTCGCGACGGCACCGTCGCGATCGTGGCGGAAGGCAAGCTCGGCGGCCTTGGGCTCGAGCGCGATGCGGAAGGTGCAGAGCGCGTTGATGTCCTCCGCGCTCGGCGTGAACACGAAACTGCCGACCTGCGGCCGGATGACCACGAGGCCCTGCGCCTGCAACTGGCCCATTGCTTCGCGCACCGGGGTGCGGCTGACACCGAAGGAGTTTGCCACCATCTCCTCGGAGATGGCGGCGCCAAGGGCGAACTCGCCGTCGATGATTCCATGGCGCAGCCGCTGCATCACTCGCTGCGACAGCGATTTCGGCGTGTCGAGCTTGAGCGATCGCATATGGGCTCTCAGATCACCTTGCCGGGATTGAGCAACTGATCGGGATCGAGCGCGGCCTTCAGCGTCCGCATCAGCGCGATCTCGGCTTCGCTTCGGGCATGGCCCAGCCATTTTTTCTTCAGCGTGCCGATGCCGTGCTCGGCGGAGACGCTGCCGCCCAGCTCGCGGACCAGACCATAGATGATCGCGTCCATCTCCTCCTTCGGTTGCTGCTCGACGGTGAGGCCGGTGACCCAGGAGACGAGATGCAGATTGCCGTCACCGATATGGCCGTAATAGACGCTCTCGCATCCCTTGATGCCGGAAGCCAGGGCCGCCTTGCAGCGCGTGACGAATTCGTCCATCCGCGCCACGGCAAGGCCGATGTCGTAGGAGATGTGCGGCCCCAGGACTTGGCCGAACTCGGCGCAGATGTCGCGCACGCGCCAGAAGCTTTGCGTCTGCGCCAGCGATTGCGCCACGGCGGCATCGGCCAGCAGCCCGCGCTCCATCAGCTCTTCGAGCCAGGCCTGGAAACGTGGTGCGTCGACACTCTCGTCGGTGCCTTGTGCTTCCACCAGCACATAAAGACCGTGGCCCGCCGCGACCGGCGGCTTTACGCCGGCGCGCGTGGTGATCACGTCCCAATAGTCCGGCCACATCACCTCGAAAGCCGACAGCAGGGGGGCGAGTCCGCTGCGCGCCGCACCGAGCAGGTCGATCACCGCCGCATAATCCGTGAGCGCGCAGAGCGCGGCCATGGTCGAGCGCGGCTTCGGAAACAGCTTCAGCACCACGCGGGTGATGATGCCGAGCGTGCCTTCGGAGCCGATGAAGAGATGCTTGAGATCATAGCCGGCGTTGTTCTTCATCAGCTTGTTGAGGCTGGTGATGATGGTGCCGTCGGGCAGCACGACTTCGAGACCGAGCACCAGCTCGCGGGTCATGCCGTAGCGGATCACGCGGTTGCCGCCGGCATTGGTGGAGAGATTGCCGCCGATGGCGCAGGAGCCGCGCGAGCCGAGGTCGAGCGGAAAGAAAAAGCCGGCTTCGTCGGCGGCCTTCTGGATCGTCTCCAGCGGCGTGCCGGCTTTCACCGTCATCGTCATCGAAGCAGGATCGATCTCCTCGATGCCGGTCATGCGCTCGAGCGAGATCGCGACCCAACCCGCTTCGGGCGAGGCGCCGCGGCACAGCCCGGTCAATCCGCCCTGCGGCACGAACGGCAGATGCGCCTGCCGGCAGGTGAGAATCGCGTCCGCGACGCCTTGCGCGTCGGCCGGACGGATCACCGCGAGCGGCGTCTGCGGCAGGCTCGCGCTCCAGTCGTTGCCATTGCGCGCGGGCACGTCGGTGCCGACAAGCACGGCGGCCGCGCCAAGCTTGTCGCGCAGGGCGCCGAACACCTGGTCGGGACGCTTCACGGGGGTCACCATGTTCATGCGAGACCTCCTCTAAATTCGGCTGCGGGTCATGCGCGCCGGGGCGGGGGAAAGGAATTGCGTCTATCTTGTATGTAAGGTACAAGATAGAAAGTAAAGCAAAAACAATGACTCGGAATCGCCCCAAGATCGTTGAAGATCAGAGGCTTGGTCCGGGCTCGCAACGAAGGGCAGTGTGATGACCGAGGCAATTCGCGGGTTCTGGGTGGCATCAGTAACACCTCTGGCGACGGACGGCAGCGTGGATTCCGCCAAGCTCGCCGCTCACGCCAACCAGCTGTTCGGCAAGGGCGTGGATGGCGTCGTGCTGTTCGGCACCACCGGCGAGGGCACCTCGTTCAATGTCAGCGAACGCGTCGCGACCATCGAGGCCATGCTCAAGGCCGGCATTGCAGCGGACCGCATCGGCATCGGCGGCGGCTTTCCCGCGATCACCGAGAGCATTGCGCTGACGCGCGCGGTGCTCGGTCTCGGCCTGCGCCATGTATTGTACCTGCCGCCTTACTTCGACCGCGGCGTCACGCCCGAAGGCATCGAGGATGCATTTGCTGCGATTTTCGACGGCGTCGCCGACGATCGCCTGCGGGCCTATCTCTATCACATCCCGCAGGTCTCCGGCGTCGCGATCCCGACCGGCGTCGCCGCGAACTTGCGCAAGCGCTACGGCAAGGTGGTCGCGGGCCTGAAGGACTCCAGCGGCGACTTCAAGCAGTTTCAGGCGTTCCGGGCCGCTGCGCCCGACCTCGCCATCACCGTCGGTAACGAAGTCGACATCACCCGCGCGATTGCGGCCGGCGGCGCCGGCACCATCTGCGGCATGGCCAACGTCGTGCCGGAGCTGGTCAAGGGCATGGTCGACGGCAAGGACGTCGAAGCGCGCATGCAGGCCGCAGTCGACATCGTGCTGAACACGCCGTCGTTCCTGGCGACATTGAAGGCGATCCTCGCGGCACAGACGGGCGATGCCGGCTGGCTGCGCGTGCGTCCGCCGTTCCGCGCCTCGTCTGATGGTGCGGCACTCAAGCGAAAGATCGACGAGCTGATCACTCCCGCCATCGCGTGAGATGCGAAAATTTCGTGACACGTTGCCGCGAATTCGCGCGCAGCGTGTCGCGGTCTCCACGACGTCAATCGGTGGTTGCCGTTCAATGCTCTGCTGCACTTAGAACGATTCAACACTAGAGCGATTCAACTTCTTTTACGGTTCTCCTCACTTCCGGCGACTGTTACAGGCGCACACTCCAACGTTCATGACTTGAAGTGGATTGAAAGTGCGTTCCTCCGTGGATGGCCAGCGTGTCAGCGGCCGTCGTCATCGTGCCGGCAAGAGCCGTGCAGGTCTTCTCATTGGCGCAGCGGTGCTGCTCGCCGAATGCCCCTCCAGCACGACGACCGCGCAAGCGCAGTCGGCGCTGCCACCGGTGACCGTGGACGCACCGGCGCCGCGGCCGAAGCCTGCGCGCGCATCTGAATCACCGCAGCGCAGAACACAAGCCGCCGCGCGCCAGCGCAGCCGGAATGCCGCCACGCCGGCAGCTCCGACACCATCGGAACGCGCCGCCGCTGAAGCCGCCGCGCAGCAAGCTGCAAAGCTCGGCTATCGTGCGACCCCAAGCGCGACCACGCTGCGCAGCGGCGCTTCGCCGCTCAACACCTCGCAGGCGGTCAACGTCGTGCCCGAGCAGGTGTTGAAGGACCAGCTCCCGCGCAACATCGACGACGCGCTCATCAATGTCTCCGGTATCACCCAGACCAACACGCTGGCCGGCAGCCAGGACGCGGTGATCCGCCGCGGTTTCGGCGACAATCGCGACGGCTCGATCATGCGCAACGGCATGCCGCTGGTGCAGGGCCGCAGCTTCAATACCGCGGTCGAGAGCGTCGAAGTGCTGAAGGGGCCAGCTTCGCTGCTCTACGGCATCATGGATCCCGGCGGCATCGTCAACACCATCAGCAAGCGGCCGGAGCTCTATCAGCACGGCTCGGTCACGTTGCTCGGCTCGGCCTTCAGTGCGTCCAAGACCGGCGCCGACGGCCTGCTCGACGTCACTGGTCCGATCGGCGACCAGGGCCTGGCTTATCGCTTCATCGGCTACGGCGTCAGCGAAGATTACTGGCGCAATTTCGGCCGTCACCGCGAAATGCTGGTGGCGCCGTCGCTGGCCTGGTACGGCCAGGACACCACGGTGCAGCTCAATTACGAGCATCGTGAGTTCATCTATCCGTTCGACCGCGGCACGGCGTTCAATCCGGTGACCAAGGCGCCGCTGGCGGTGCCTTCTACGCGCCGGCTCGACGAGCCCTTCAACAACACCTGGGGTACGACCGACCTGATCCAGGCCTCGGTCGAGCACCGCTTCAACCCTGACTGGAAGCTGTACGCCGGTTACAGCTACAACACCGAGAGTTCCAGCGCGAACCAGCTTCGCATCTCCACCCTCAACTTCACGACGGGCGTCGAGACGCGCAGCAACGACGGTACGCAGGGCTCGCTCAGCAATGCCAGTTACGGAACGTCCTACATTTCCGGCGGCTTCTGGCTCGGCGGTCTGCGCAACGATGTGGTGTTCGGCGGCGACGGCCAGTATCGCACCATCTACCGCGACGCCTTGATCCGGCAGGCAACCCCCGCCATCAACGTCTATAATCCCGTCTACGGATTGGTCGGACCGGGCACGACGGTGTCCAATCCCGACAGTGCCCAGACCGACAAGCTCGGCCAGTGGTCGCTGTTTGTCCAGGATACGCTGCATCTGACCGAACGGTTCGCGCTGGTCGGCGGCGTGCGCTACATGGACTACGATCAGATCGCCGGACGTGGAAGGGCGCTGTTCTACACCAACACCAACGTGTCCCAGGACAAGGTGCTCCCGCTCGGCGGCGCCATCTTCAAGCTGACCGACGAGATCTCGCTCTATGCCAGCTACACCGAGTCGCTGAAGCCGAACTCCACAATTGCGCCGGTCGGCACTGTGATTGGCTCCAATGTCGCGCCGGAAGAAGGCGTGTCGTATGAGACGGGCGTCAAGTTCGATCTGAACAAGCGCATCTCCGGTACGCTCGCGGTCTACGACCTCGACAAGAAGAACGTTCAGACGTTCAAGACAGTCGCCGCAAACGTGGTGGAAGTCCACACCGTCGGCCGTGCCCATTCGCGCGGCGTCGAGCTGGACGTCACCGGCAGGCTCACCGACAGTTGGGCCCTGATCGGCAGCTATGGCTATACCGACGCGCGGGTGACGTCGTCTGAAGATCGGTCGCTCTACGGCATGAAGCTGCAGAACGTCGCGTTGAACACAGCCTCGCTCTATCTGGTCTACGACTTCGGCACCGCATTGCCTGGCCAGCTCCGCCTCGGCGGCGGTGCGCGCTATGTCGGCGATCGTCCGGGCGATGCGATCAACAGCTTCTTCTTGCCGTCCTATGTTGTCGCCGATATCTTCGCGACCTATGAGACGAAATACCAGAACACACCCGTGATCTATCAGTTCAACGTCAAGAACCTGTTCGACACCGTCTACTATCCCTCCGCCGTCAATAACCTGAACGTCGCGATCGGTGATGCGCGGCGCGTCTCGCTGTCGGCAACGGTGAAGTTCTAGCGGTGGCGGCGCGGCACAAAGCCATCGCGGTTTTGATCGCGCTGGCGGCCGCCTGCCTTGCCACCACAGGTGCGAGTCGCGCCGAGGAGATCACGCTCTATTCGACCAGGGAGGCTGCTCTGGTCGGGCCTGTCGTTGCAGCTTTTACGGAAGCTAGTGGCGTCAAGGTGGATGTCGTCTTTATCGAGGACAGTCTCGTCAAACGCCTGGTGTCAGAGGGCGAGGCGTCGCCTGCGGATTTACTGCTGACGATCGGGCTGGACAAGACGACCCAGCTCTCCACCCGCGGTCTGACGCAGGCCTTCACGTCGTCGCGTCTCGAACAGGCTGTTCCGGCAAATCTTCGCGGCGGCGATGCGCAATGGATCGCGCTTGCCGTCCGCCCTCGCGTCGTGTTCGCGCGGACGGACAGCGCGCTGGCGGCCATCGATTACGAAGGCCTCGCCGGTCCCAGGTGGCGCGGCAAGCTCTGCATGCGCTCGCCGCTGCATCAGAACAATGTCGCGCTGATTGCGGCCTATCTCGCCCATCATGGAGAAGCCGCGACGCAGACCTGGCTTGCCGGCCTGAAGGCCAATCTCGCGCACAAGCCTGATGGCAAGGACAACGACGTGATCCGCGAGATCGCGCAAGGGACGTGCGAGATCGGCATCGGCAACACCGTGGCACTGGCCCAATTGCGCGACGGGCGGGAAGGTGCCGACTGGCGCGCCTGGGCGACGGACGTCAAGGCAGTGCCGACGTCATTCAAAGGTGGCGGCACGCATGTGAACCTCACCGGCGCGGCGATCGCGAAACACGCGCCGCATCCGGCGTTGGCGCGACAGTTCCTCGAATTCCTTGTGACGCCTGCCGCACAAGGGATCTTCGCCGCCGCAGAGCTGGAATATCCCGTGCCTGCCACGGCAGAGCGTGCCCCCATCGTTGCCGAGATGGGCTCGTTCATCGCCGATGCGACCCCGATCGATCAGATCGCCGCGCATCAGCAAGCCGCGATCGCACTCATCAAGAAGGTCGGCTTCGATGAGTAGGGCAGGCCACAACATCAAGGCTGCTCTGCTCCAGGTCCACTCCATCGCAGGCCTCATCCTCGCGTTGCTGCTGGCCCTGATCGCGCTGACCGGCGCGATCATGAGCTTCGAGGACGAGATCGGCGACTATCTCAACGCTGGCATCATGCAGGTTGCGCCGCGCAGCGTGCCGCCGCTGATGCCGGACGAACTGGTCGCACGGCTGGAGGCGGCGAACGGCGTCGGCAAGGTCGCCTCCCTCATGCTGTCGAGCGATCCGTCGGCTGCGGTGCATGTCCGCTTCGGCCGCGACGAGCAGGGTGCGCGGCGCACCTCGCTCTATGTCGATCCCTACGATGCGCACGTGCTCGGTGCGCCGCGCGGCGAGGAGTTCTTCGCAACCGTGCGCAGGCTGCACCGCTGGCTGCTGATTCCCGGCGATGCCAAAGGGTGGGGACGACAGATCACGGGATTCGCCGCGCTCGGTCTGATCGTCATGCTGGTCTCGGGCCTGGTGCTGCGCTGGCCGCGCCGCACCGGCAGCGTGAGGATGTGGCTGAAACCCAATCTCGGTCTCCGCGGGCGCGGCTTGCACCGCTCGCTGCATGCCGTCATCGGCACCTGGGTGCTGCCCGTCTATCTCGTGATGACGCTGACCGGGCTGTGGTACTCGTTCGACTGGTACAAGGACAGTGTCGTCTGGCTGCTGTCGCGCCCGCACGTCACTGCTGCGAAGATGCAGCCCAAGATGGCTTCCAAGACGCCGCGCGCGACCGGCGGTGCCGAGCCGGCTCAAACGGTGGGATTTGATCGGGTATGGACGACGATCCAGCGTGAGGAGGGTGACCGCCTCGCCAGGGCGTTAATGACGCTGCCCAACGGATCGGGGACCGCGATCAGGATCCGGGCGTGGGGAAAGGATACGACGCTCGATACCACGCGCGACGAATTCCGCATCGGCGGGATCACCGGGCAGGTGATCTCGGCGGAACGCTATGCCGACAAGACGTTCGGCGAGAAGATCATCGCGAATGTGCTCGACATTCATCGCGGCGCGTTCCTGGGCTGGCCCGGCAAGCTCGCCTTCATGATCGCCGCAGCGTTGATGCCATTATTCTCTGTCACCGGTATCTTGCTCTATCTGTCGCGCCGCAGGCTGCGGCGCCCGGCGCAGCCGCCGCTCGGGCGGCTCGTTCCCGGCGAGTGAGCGGACGCGAAGGCTAGCCAAGGCCGCCGCAATCGTTCAAAAGCCCTCGGCCTGTCCTTGCTAAAGGTCCTCGCCATGAAGCTTCCGACCGTCACACCCGCCGACATCCGCCGCGCGCTGCTGCTGCGCGAGGAGATTGCACTGCTCGATCTCCGGCACGAGGCGGGCTTTGCAACGGGTCATCCGCTGTTTGCGGCGAACATGGCTGCGGGCCGGATCGAGATCGAAGCCGAGGTGCGGCTGCCGCGCAAGGACGTGGCGATCGTGCTTTTCGATGACGGCGAAGGTCTCGTCGCCGCGGGGGCCGAGCAGCTAGCGGCCCTCGGCTACACCAACGTCAGTGCGCTCGATGGCGGGCTGAAAGGCTGGCGCGATGCGGGCTATCAGCTGTTCGAGGACGTCAACTCGTACTCGAAAGCGTTCGGTGAACTGGTCGAGGCGCGACGCCACACGCCGTCTTTCAGCGCCGACGAGGTCGCAAAGCTCATCGCGGACAAGGCCAACATCGCCATCCTCGATGTTCGCCGCTTCGACGAATACGCCACCATGAACATTCCGGGCTCGGTCAGCGTGCCCGGCGCGGAGCTGGTGCTGCGGGCAGGGCAGGCCGCGCCGGATCCTGAGACCACCATCATCGTCAATTGCGCCGGCCGCACCCGCTCGATCATCGGCACCCAGTCGCTGATCAATGCCGGCGTGCCCAACAAGGTGCGGGCGCTGCGCAACGGCACCATCGGCTGGACGCTGGCGCGGCATACGCTGAACCACGGCGCCGACAGGCGGGGCGCGGTCGGGTCGTTCGCGGGCGGTCCGGCCAACGCGCGCGACGTCGCCTATCGCGCCGGCGTTCGCCATATCGGCACGAACGAGATGGCTGTGCTTGCTGCGCAGACCGATCGCACGCTCTATCGCTTCGACGTGCGCGACGCCGATGAATATACGGCCGGTCATATTCCCGGCTTCCGTCACTATCCCGGTGGCCAACTCGTGCAGGAGACCGACATGGCCGCGCCGGTGCGCGGCGCGCGCATTGTCCTGTCCGACGACAAGGGCGTCCGGGCCGACATGACGGCGTCCTGGCTCGCGCAGATGGGCTGGGAGGTCTATGTGCGCGAAGGCGGCTATGACGGCTCGCTCGAAATCGGCCCGCCGCGCGTGCTGCCGAAGCCCGATGCGGCACACCGCTACCGCCGGCCCTACGAAGGCACCGATGTCGCCGAACGCGCGATGCAGGCCTATCTCGATTGGGAATATGGCTTGGTCGAGCAGCTCCAGCTCGACGGTACCCACGGGTTTTATGTGATCTGACGGCGGACGGAAGCGCTCGCTTCGCAACCGAAGCAGCGCACTATCACCGTCACCCTGAGGTGGCCGCTTCTTAGCGGCCCTCGAAGGGCGACGGCCCGGCTGCATCGGGGCCGTTCATCCTTCGAGGCTCCCCGTGCGGCGCTCTGCACCGCACGCCTCGCACCTCAGGATGACGGGTCTGGTACACCAACACACCAGCCTCCCCACCCCGCCATCTTCCGCCCGTATCCAAGCCCTATTGTGCTGCGCATCGTCCGCGGTCTATGTGCTGCGGCAAAGCTGCGATTTACGGAGATTCCATGCCAGCCCCAGGCCAAAGCCCCGAGCGGAACGCGAAGGCGCTGCTGCTCGAAGGCGTCAATGACAGCGCTGTCGATCTGTTCCGGACGGCGGGTTTCACCAATGTCGAGCGGCTGACCAAGGCGCTTGATGGCGAGGACCTGCGGCAGGCGCTCAAGGGCGTGTCGCTGCTCGGCATCCGCTCGCGCACCCAGATCACCGATGACGTGCTCGCGGCGGCCGACCAGCTTCTCGCGGTCGGCTGCTTCAGCGTCGGAACCAACCAGGTCGATCTGCTGGCGGCGCGCAAGCGCGGCATTCCCGTGTTCAACGCGCCGTTCTCCAACACGCGCAGCGTCGCCGAACTGGTGATCGGCGAGATCGTCATGCTGCTGCGGCGCATCTTCCCGCGCTCGGTGTCGGCGCATGAGGGCGGCTGGGACAAGTCGGCGACCGGCAGCCGCGAGGTGCGCGGCCGCACCCTCGGCATCGTCGGCTACGGCAATATCGGCTCGCAGCTCTCGACGCTCGCCGAAGCCATCGGCATGCGCGTGATCTATTTCGACCGCACCGACAAGCTCCGTCATGGCAACACCGAGCCGGTCGAGAAACTGGAAGAGCTGCTGGCGCAGAGCGACGTCGTCAGCCTGCACGTGCCGGAGACGCCGGAAACAGCTGGTATGATCGGCGAGAAGGAGTTGCGGGCGATGAAACCGAGCTCGTTCCTAATCAACAACAGCCGCGGCACGGTGGTCGATCTCGACGCGCTCGCGGGTGCTTTGCGCGACGGCCATCTCGCCGGTGCCGCCATCGACGTGTTTCCGGTCGAGCCGTCCTCGAATTCCGATCGCTTCAAGAGCCCGGTGCAGGGCCTCGAGAACGTCATCCTCACCCCGCATATCGGCGGCTCGACCGAGGAGGCGCAGGAGCGCATCGGCGGCGAGGTCGCGCGCAAGATGGTCGATTATTTCATCACCGGCGCGACCATGGGTGCGGTGAATTTTCCGGAGGTGCAGCTGCATCTGCGCCCCGCCGGCGCGCGCTTCAGCCATGTCCATCGCAACGTGCCGGGCATGCTGCGCCGCCTGAACGAGGTCTTCCTCCAACGCGATATCAACATCGTCGCGCAATATCTGGAGACCGCGGGCGACCTCGGCTACGTCGTGCTCGACGCCGATCTCGGCGGCGAGGATTCGGCCGCGCTGCTGGCGCAGATCCGCAGCCTCGAGGGCACGGTCGGCGCACGGCTGGTATTCGAGCATTAGACGGCGGGACGTCACGTTCCGGTTGCATTGCGCGCCTACGGCTCTCTAAACTGGGGCATCCTCGACGTGTGACAAATCGCGTCGAATTTGAGTTTCAGTTGCGTGAGTGTCCGCCATGGAACGGGACGCCGTACTGATTGATCTCGCGCTGCAAGGCGGTGGTTCGCACGGCGCCTTCACCTGGGGCGTACTCGATCGCCTGCTGGAGGAAAAGTGGCTCACGATCGCCGCGATTTCCGGCACGTCCGCAGGCGCGATGAACGCGGCGGTGCTGGCGGATGGCTGGACGGCCGGCGGCGCCGAAGGCGCGCGTGAGGCGCTCGAAAAATACTGGCGCCGCGTTTCGAAGGCCGCGGCTTTCAGTCCGCTCCAGCGCTCGCCGCTCGACCGGTTGATGGGTCGGTGGACCCTCGACACGTCACCGTTCTACATCCTCACAGATATGATGTCGCGCGTGCTGTCGCCCTATGATCTCAACCCGACGGGCTACAATCCGCTGCGCGCCGTGCTGGCCGAGAGCATCGATTTCGAACGCCTCGTGCGCTCGCCGATCCAGTTGTTCATCACCGCGACGCGGGTGCGGACCGGGCGCGGCCGTATCTTCCGCAACGCGGAGATCACGGCGGACGTGCTGCTGGCGTCAGCCTGCCTGCCGACCATGTTCCGCGCGATCGAGATCGACGGCGAGCCGTATTGGGACGGCGGCTTTGCCGGCAACCCGACCATCACGCCGCTGGTCCGCGAAAGCGACGCACACGACACGATTCTCGTTCAGATCAATCCGACTGAAACGCTCGAAGCACCGCGGACTGCTGCGGAGATTCTCAACCGGCTCAACGAGATTTCGTTCAATTCGCCGCTGATGAAGGAGCTGCGCATGATCGCGCTGCTGCGTCAGGCCGCCGACCCCGGCAGTGGCGAGGGCGCGCGCTGGGCCAAGATGCGGACCCACCGCGTCAAGAGCGACATGCTGGCGAAGTTCGGCGCATCATCCAAGCTCAATGCCGAATGGGAATTCGTCTCGATGCTGCGTGCCGAGGGACGTCAGGCCGCCGAGATTTTTCTCGACGAGCACGGCGCGGATATCGGCCTCCGCTCGACCGCCGATCTCGACGTTCTCCTGTCGGAGTGTTGAAGCGTGGGTCTGCTCGGCATTCTCGTCGGACTCGGCCTGCTCGTCCTGTTCGCCTTCCGCGGCTGGAGCGTTCTGCTGCTTGCACCGTTCGCCGCACTTGTTGCCGCACTGTTCGGCGGCGAGCCGTTGCTGGCCAATCTGACGCAGGTGTTCATGGCGAATGCGGCCGGTTTCCTGGCGCAGTTCTTCCCGATCTTCCTGCTCGGCGCCGTCTTCGGCAAACTGATGGACGACAGCGGCGCGGTCACCTCGGTGGCTGCCTTCATGGCGGAGCGCCTTGGCGAGCGACGTGTGATCCTGGCGGTGGTGCTCGCCGGTGCGCTGGTGACCTATGGCGGCGTCAGCCTGTTCGTTGCGTTCTTCGTCATCGTTCCGATGGCCCGCTCGCTGTTTCGCGCGGCCTCAATCCCGCGCCGGCTGATTCCGGCTACGATCGTGCTCGGCACGTCCACCTTCACCATGTCGGCACTGCCGGGGACGCCATCGATCCAGAATGCGATCCCGATGCCGTTCTTCGGCACGACGCCGTTTGCCGCGCCGGGGCTCGGCATCATCGCCTCCCTCATCATGCTCGTGACAGGGGTGTGGTGGCTGCACCGTGCTGAAGCGGCAGCTCGCCGCGCAGGCGAAGGCTATGGTGACGACCATGCAGAGGATGCGACGGAGCGTGCCGCCGCTGACGAACTGGTGCGCGAGCGCGCGACGACGGCGCGGGAATTCGACCCGGCCGAGCTGCAGCACGGACATCGCAGTCAGGCGCCGGCACCCATCGTGAATGCGCTCGCGCCGCTGATCGTCGTCGTGGCCGTCAATCTCGCGATGTCGCTCGTGGTTCTGCCGCGGCTCGACGTTGGCTATCTCGAGGAGCCACGCTTCGGCAACACGTCGCTGGCGGCGGTCGCGGGGGTCTGGTCGGTCGCGGTCGCATTGGCTGCCGCGATCCTTACGACCATCGTGCTGAACTGGTCCCGGCTGTCGGCGCTACGGCAGACCATGGATGCCGGCGCCAATGCCGCGGTGCTGCCGGCGTTGAGTGTCGCCAGTCTCGTCGGCTTCGGTGCGGTCGTCGCCGCGCTGCCGGCGTTCGCGGTGGTGCGCGACTGGGTGCTCGGGATCGAAGGCGGCCCGCTGGTCTCTCTCGCGGTCGCGACCAATATCCTGGCCGCTCTGACCGGGTCTGCGTCAGGCGGCCTGACCATCGCGCTCGACGCCCTCGGCCCGACCTATGTCGAGCTCGCCGCGCGCACCGGCATCGACCTTGCGCTGATGCATCGCGTCGCGGTGATCGGCTCGGGGACGCTGGACATCCTGCCGCATAATGGCGCGGTGGTCAGCCTGCTCGCGATCTGCGGCCTGACCCATCGCGACAGCTATTTGGACATCGTCATGGTCGGCATCGCGTCGTCGTTGCTGGCGCTGGTTGCCGTGATCGCTCTGGGCGAGGTGCTGGGATCGTTCTGAGCCGAATTGTCTACGCCGCCAACCGGTCCAGCAAGGCCAGCATGACCGGCGCGTCGGGCATCGGCAGCACCGCGTCGATGCGTTCGAGCAGGCGCGATTGCAGCAGCGCGTTGCGCGCCTTGCCGATGGTGCCGAGCGGTCCGCGGAAACCGTGATCTTCCCAGGCCATTTCGAGCAGGCTCTCGCTCATCAGCGCTTCGATCAGATCGTCGGCCTGGCGCTCGACGCTGATGAGTGGATGGCCCGAAAACACGGTAGGCTGCGGATAAAGGATCACCGGCTTGGCCGGCGCATTGGCTTCCAGCCGCTTCCAGCGTTCGGCGTCCTGAAGCACCCACTCGACAAGCTGGTTCTCGTAGCCGACGATCAGGGGCTGTGCGCCCGCGCCGCCGGCGACATAATCGTCGAACAGTTTCCCTGATGACGGCGGCTTGAAACCCATGCGGCGAAAGACGGTTGCGACATCGCCATCGATCTTGCTCAGCGTCTCCGGCATCACCACGTCGCCCGACAACAGGCTCGCGGCGAGCCCTGCGAACATGAAGCCGGAATTGGACTTGTTCGGATCGGTCGATACCACGCGGGCGCGGCCGAACAGGTCGGAGACGCCCATCGACGACCATGTCTCGCCGGCAATGATCGCCTTGAGCAGTTTTGACAGATCGACCGTGTAGCGCGGTCCGCCGGCCGATTGGGCGATGCCGCCCTTCACCAGACCGTCCGCGATGCGATCCCAGGAATAGAGCACGATCGGCGAGTTGAAGATCACCTGGTCGCGCGAGATCTTGATCCCCGACGAGCGCGCGACCTCGACCAGCACGGAGGACGACGGCCACAGGAACTGCGGCTTCTGGTCGAGCAGCGCGCGCTCGCGCACCATTTCGACCGAGCCAGCGCGGCGGCCGTCGAGGATCAGTCCGAAGCGGCGCTCCAGCACATTCTTCACGCGGGCGTTGGCCAGAAAACCTTCCTTCTCGCCGCCGGCGAAGCCGAACAGGCGCTTGGCCTCGCCGAAGCGGCCCGCGATTTCAGGGTGCTCGCGCAGGTATACGTAGCCGCCGGTCGCCGCCGCGCTTGCGGCGACAAGACCGACGCCGAAGGCGCGGCGCGAGATGGCCATCAGGACATTCATCTCTTGGTCTCGACCGGAGCAGCCGGTTGCGCCGGCCCGAGATCCTCGTCGAGCGAGCTTTTGAGCAGTTTCAGTTCGATGTCCAGTTTGTCGAGATCGGCGTCCTGGAGATTGGCGGCATAGCGTGTGAAAGCCATGTCGAGCCGGTTGATCATGTCGCCGGTAGCGGCGAGTCGCGCGGTGTCGGGCACGCTGCTCCTCTCCAGCGCGCGATAGGCCTCGGCGATCTCGGCTGCGCGCGGCAGGTAATAGGTCAGGAATCGCCGCACCCGGTCGAGCCGCAGCGGATCGCGCTCGATGGCGGCGAAAATATCACGCGCGATCTGCACCAGATGACGGATGCGGTCGCCGACCGCGCGGGTCCGGATCGCCGATGCCGCATCTTCCATCCGCTCGGCCAGCGGTTCGGCTTCGGTCAAAAGCTCATTGGCGAATTCGATCTGGCCGCGCGCCATACCGCTGGCCTCCAGCGCGGCGAAACGGCTCCTCGGCGCCAGGGCCACCACGATGCCGCCGCCGGCCGCCGCGCTGATCGCAAGCGCGATCCAGAACGGCATGCCAAGCCCGATCGCGAGCGACGGCAGCAGCACTGCCGCTGCCGCTCCACCCGCGATCCAGCCAAGCCCGGACGGCATTGCGGCCATTCAGTTGTACCCTCGTACGGCGCGGAATGCGTCGGTGAGACTCTTGCTGCCGTCGAAAACGCGGCCTCCGGTCAATTTTGCCAGATTGTCGAGCTGGGCGCGATCGACCTCGGAGCCGAATGTCACGCCGAACACGGGCACGCGGTGTCCGTCCGCCCGCCATGCGCTTTCGAATGTGGACATCGCCCCCTGGCTCTTGCCGTCCGTCATGATGACGATGGCCGGCAGATGCTGGCCGTCCTGGAGCAGCGGCTTCATCAGGGCGAGCGCCAGCGCCCCGCAGGTGTAGAAGTCTGTGCCGCCGTTGGCGCGCAATTCGAGCGCGCGTGCCAGCAGTCCGGCCTGCTCGTTGTCTTCACCGTTGGCGAGCGCCGTCCACAGGACGTGATCGCTGAAGGGCAGGACCAGAATCTGGTCCGATCTGGTCCATTGCACCAGCACCTCGCGCGTGCGCGCCGGTGTGAGCAGGAAACGCATGGCGTCGAGCAACTGGGCCTCGCCGGGGCCCTGCATGCTTCCGGAGACGTCGAGGCAGAGCGCGGTCAGTGATGGTCGTCGCAGCGCTTCCTGATAGATCAGCAGCGCCTTCTGGATCACCGCGGGCTCGGGTGGACGGATCACGGTCACCGGCCGCGAAGGATCGATGTTCGTTTTCGGGTCGGCCGCGAGCGGCGTGGCGCGGCCGATCTCGACGCGCCGGCCGGTCTTCGCGATCCTGGCTTGCGCATCGCCGTTGAGCAGGAAGGCCTGCAGATCGGTGAAGAAGCCTTCGACCTCCTTGCCGCGGCTGCGATCGACGAAACCGAGCGGGGAATCCGCGATTGCCACGCCGTCAGCCGGATAGATCGCGTAAAGCGGCTCGTGGTTGTCGGCGATCAGCTTGTCGTTGGTTTCCTTGATGACCGCCTCGTAATTCCAGATCGCCTGATAATGCGCGCCGCTGCGCTCGCCGTCGCGATAGAGGTCGGCGAGCCACCCGCTCGAACCCGCGCTGCGCTCGACCCCCTTCAGCAGGCCGCGCGCCGTCGCCAGCACCTCGGGCTTGTCGAGATCGCCGGCCTCGATCAGGTCCGGCTTGCCGATGCCGGCTGCCAGCATTGCAAGATAGGCGGCTGCTCCCGAGTTCGACTGCGTCGCCGACGTCATCAGGAATTTCAGCTTGCCGCCCTCGACCGCCGCGAGGATGTCCTTGGCCGTCACCTTGGCGCCGATCCAGCCGAGTGCCTCCGCCTTGGAGCGGCGCACGCCGAGGATGACTGGCATCTGCACGATCGACTTCACCATCTTCACGCGCCTGGTGGTGTCGAACATGTCGATCCAGATCGAGGCGGCGGGCCAGACGGCGTCGGCGCCGGGATCGCCGGCCTTCAGTGCGAGCGCGATGTCGAGCGAGCCCTGATAGCGCATGGTGCAGGTCGCATTGCGCGACTTGCAGAACTCCTGCACCAGCGGTTCGAGGATGTCGTTCTCCGAACCCGAGAGGATGGTGAATTGCGGCCCTGGCCCGCCGCAGCCCGACAGCAACGCTGCAATCAACGGTACTGCCGCGAGCAACGCCAGGGGGCGCCGCAGGAAACCGAAAGTTCTCATGCGCGAGCCTTCATGCAGGTCTTATGCAGACGCTTCATCGAGAAACCGTTGCGTGAAGCGCATCAAGGCGCGGCCTTGGAGATCGCGGACTTCAACTCGTCCGTCAGCTCCGCCATCCGATGCTCGATCTCGGTGCGCTTGTTGCGGCCCTCTTCCTGCACCGAGAGGACACCCGCGATGGTGTCGATCAAATCCCGGTTGGTTTTCTCCAGGGTCTGGATGTCGACGATGCCGCGCTGCGACTGCTTCTCGATCTCGATCGCCTGGGTCTTCATCATTTCGGAGGCCTGGCGCATCATCTCGTTGGTCGCATCCGTGATGGTCTTTTGCAGTTCAAGCGCCGACTTCTGCCGGTTCAGGCCGAGCAGCAGGATCATCTTCTGCTTCCACACCGGGATCGTCAGCTCGGTCGTGGCCTGCAGATTCTCGATCAGCGTCTCGTCGCCGGACTGCACGATGCGAATCTGCGGCAGCTGCTGGATGCCGATCTGGCGGGCCTGCTGGAGATAAAAGACGCGCTTCTCGAGCCGGTCGAGCGCCTGCACGGCGTCCTGATAGGTCTGCGCGGCGAGCATAGCGTCGCTGCCGGCGGCCTGCGCCTTCGCGTTCCGCTCCATCTCGACGAGCTTGCCGCCGCGAAATTCCTCGGTGAAGGCCTTGCCGGCGGCGATATGGGTATCGAGCTGGCCGAGCGCGCCGCGCGTCTGTTCATAGAGATCGTCGAGCAGGGCGATGTCGCGGCGCAGCACTTCCTTGTTACGGTCGAGCTCGACGCAGACCCGGTCGATCTGCGAGGCGACGTCGTTGAACTGTTCGGTGAAGCGGCGCAGCCGCGCCTCCGCCGACGAGAACAGTCGCGTCAGAAAGCCCTTGTCCTTGAGATCGGCCGGATCGAGCCCGCGTGCCTTGCCGAGGATATCGGTGAGGAGCTTGCCGGTAGCGCCGAGCTCGCGATTCTGGGTCTGGGCGAGAATGCGATCGGCGAATTCGACCACGGAGCGCTGCGCGCGCTCGCCGAATGTCACAAGGCGCGAGCGATCCGAAATGTCGATCTCGGACTTGATGCGCGCGACCGCGGAGGCATCCGTCGGCAGGGCCGGGAGATTGATCGTTTCGCTCACCAGTCGCTCCTTGTTCTCTGCGGTCATGATAGCATGCCGAGCACGCGGGCAGATAACCCCAGCTCGCATGACAAATTGATGACAACTTGTGGATTTGGTCGCCTGCGAGGTCATCCGAGTTCGCTGGCAGGGGAAAGATTTCGTATAAAATTCAGATATCTACGGGAGCGTCGGGCAACCGGTCCGGCGGGTCGTTCGATGTTTCCGTTGATGACGATCGCGGCGTGTGTCGCGGCGATTGACGGCCGGCCATCCGGCGCATTGAATCGATGTCCCGAACGATTACGAAGCAACAGGGATGGAAACGATGGCGCGCAGGATTGCGAAGCTGTGTGTGTGGCTTGCGGGCGCGGCCGCGGCGCTGGGCGCGAGCGGTGCATCGGCGGTGACGCTGACGGAAGATGCGGACACCGTCTGCAAGGGGCTTGTCGGCGGGGCCGATGCCGTGAAGATCGATTCCGCAACGTTTCTGGCGCGGTCGCTGCTTGCTGTTGCCGAGCGCGGGCCGACGCCGTCGGGGCGCATCACGCCGGCCAATCCCGGCTTCTGCAAGGTGCTTGGCCACATCGACCCGGTCGATCCCAAGGCGCCGCCGATCAAATTCCAGGTCAACCTTCCCGTCGAATGGAACGGACGCTCCGTGCAATATGGCGGCGGCGGCTTCAATGGCGTGCTGATCACGGGACTTGGGCTGCCGCCGGCCTATCCCTTCGACAAGCCGTCGCCGCTCGCACGCGGTTTCGTCACCTACGGCACGGACTCCGGCCATGAATCGAAGCCGGGCGAACCGCCGCAGGTGTTCGCGCTCAATGATGAAGCCTTCGAGAATTTCGCCCATCGCGCCTACAAGAGGGTGCGCGATGTTGCGGTGACGCTGATGGAGCGTGCCTACGGCAAGAAACCCGAGAAGCTGTATTTCATGGGCTCGTCCGAAGGCGGCCGCGAGGGCCTCACCATGGCGCAGCGCTACCCCGACGATTTCGACGGCATCTTCGCGCGTGTGCCCGTGATCAACTGGGTCGGCTTGCAGCATGCCGGCACGCGCTCGGGCCTTGTGACCATGGGCGAGGGCTGGATCAATCCGGCGCAGGTGAAGCTCGTGGGTGAGGCCGTGCGAGCCGCTTGCGACACTGCCGACGGCTCCGACGACGCGCTGGTGCAGGACCCCGTCGCCTGCAAGGCGGCGTTCAAGGTCGAGACGCTGCGTTGCGAGGCCGGCAAGAGCGGCGATCAATGCCTCACCGAGCCGCAGATCAAGGCCGTCAACACCCTGCATGGGACCTACAAATTCCCGTTCGCGCTTGCCAACGGGCTGGATGATTATCCGGGCTGGGGTGTGTCGGGTGAGGACACGCCGGCGATCGGCCCGACCGGTGGCTGGGGCGCGTGGTGGCTCGGCGCCGCGCCGCCGGTGCAGCCGCCTGCGCCCAACAACGGCATCGCCTGGATCTACGGCGCCGGCGGCATCCAGTATGTGTTCGCGCGCGATCCCAAGCTCGACGTTACCACCTACAAGGTCGAGGACCACAAGGCGCGGCTGCTGGAAGTCTCCGGCCTGATGGACTCGACCGATCCCGATCTGAGCCGCTTCCGCGCCCGCGGCGGCCGGCTGATCATGCTCGAGCACATGGCCGATTACGCGCAGAGCCCTTACGCCGGCATCCGCTATTTCGAGAGCGTCGAGCGCAAGATGGGCAAGGCCGAGACGGCGGAATTCGCGCGGCTCTACACCGCGCCCGGCGTCGATCATGTCGGCTCCGGCGCGCCGGCCAATGTCGACATGCTGAGCGCGCTGGTCGACTGGGTCGAGAAGGGCAAGGCGCCCGGCGATCTCGAAGTCAGCGAGCAGAAGGTCGAGGCACCGTCGTTTGCGGTGCTGCGCGCGATGCCGCTGTGTCGCTGGCCGTCCTGGCCGCATTACAAGAGTGGCCCGGTGACGGAGGCCGCGAGCTTCAGCTGCGCGCCGTAGGCTACCAACCGTCTCCACTGCGTCATGGCCGGGCTTGTCCCGGCCCTGACGACCTCTCTAATGCGCCGGTCCGCCCGCCGCCTTCACCCGTCGCGTCAGCAGCACCGCGATCGCGGCGATCACCAGCACCGCGCCGATCACGGCAAACGCGTCGGAATAGCCCATCACCAGCGCCTGGCGCTTCACTGTTTTGCCGAGTGCGATGATGGCCTGCTCGCGCGCGGCGTTGGGGTCGGGCACGCCGTGAGCCATGAAGTAATCGGTCATCTGCGCGATGCGGGTGCGGACTTCCTCGCGTCCGAGGGTGACCGACTGGCCGATGATGTTGGAGTGGAACTGCTCGCGCTTGGTGATGATGGTGGCGAGCGTGGCCGTGCCGATCGCGCCACCGAGATTGCGGAACATGTTGCTGATGCCGGACGCCGCGGCCGCATCCTGCGGCGCGATGCCGCCCGTGAGCACCGAGGTCAGCGGCGTCAGCACCATGGCCTGTCCCACGGCGCGCACGATGTTCGGAATCCAGAGCTGGTCGCCGGCATAGTCGGGTGACATCGCCGTGTTCATGAAGCAGCTATAGGCAAAGATCAGCAGACCAATGATGGCGATGTAGCGCGTGTCGAAGCGCTTCATCAGGACCGGGATCAGCGGGATCAGTACGAGCTGCGGCAGGCCGGTCCAGGCCAGCACGTTGCCGATCTGCTCGGCATTGTAGCCCTGCGCCTGGCCGAGATAGGCCGGCAGGATGTAGACCGAGCCGAACAGCGCGAAGCCGACCATGGTCATCGCGACGGTGCCGAAGCCGAAATTGCGCTGCGTCAGCAGGCGCAGCCGGATCAGCGGCTTCTCGATGCTGAGTTCGATCGTGACGAACAGCGCCAGGCTGACGGCCGCGATGATCGCGAGCTTGACGATGAAGGGCGAGGAGAACCAGTCGTCCTTGTTGCCTTCCTCGAGCACGGCCTGAAGTGCCGACAGCCCGATCGCCATGGTAAAGATGCCGGCCCAGTCACCCTCCCTGAGCAAGCCGAGCTGCATCTTCTGCTTCTCAAGCGTCAGATAGAGTGCGGCCACCATCACCGCGGTCGGGATCACGTTGACAAAGAAGATGGTGCGCCAGCCGTAGTTCTCGGTGAGATAGCCGCCGATGGTCGGACCAATCGCGGGGGCGAAGGTGACGGACAGCGCGAAGATCGCGAGGCCGACCGGCTGCTGCGGCTTCGGCAGCTTGGTCAGCACCAGCGTGAACGCCATCGGGATCAGCACACCGCCGGCAAAGCCCTGCAGGCCGCGCATCGCGATCATCGAGGGCAGATCATGGGTGAAGGCGCAGGCCACCGAGAACGCCGCGAACAGCGCCGCGCTTGCGATCATGTAGCGGCGGAACGAGAATACGCGGCTGAGATAATCGGTCAGCGGGATGACGATGATCTCGCCGATCAGATACGACGTCGAGATCCAGGAGCCGTTGTCGGCGCCGGTGCCGATGCCGCCCTCGATGTTGGCGAGCGAGGCGTTGGTGATCTGGATGTTCAGGATCGCCATGAACGAGCCGATCATGGCGGCGAGCACGGCGACCCAGACCGCGGCACTCGCGCGATTGGGATCGTTGGCGGCGCGATCAGGCGTCGCGGCCGATGTTGCTTGCGTCGAAAGTGAGAGGCTGTTTGACATGGCACGACCCTCCGGAAACGAGCTTTGCTTTGGGCGTCACGGCCGCATTCGCGGCCGGCGTGGCCGAACGTGTTGCAATGGTCGGGATCACCGACATGCCCGGCCGCAGCGCGATCGCGGGACCATGCGCGGTATCGAGCGCGATCCTGACGGGGATGCGCTGCACCACCTTGGTGAAATTGCCGGTGGCGTTATCAGGCGGCAGCAGTGCGAATTCCTGACCGCTGGCCGGCGCGATGGAATCGACGCGGCCGTGCACCACCTGACCCGGGAAGGTGTCGACCTCGATGTCGACGGTCTGGCCCGGCCGGACCTGAGTGAGCTGCGTCTCCTTGAAATTGGCGACGACATAGGCGCCATCGCTCGGCACGATCGCCATCAACTGCGTGCCCGCCTGCACGAACTGGCCGACGCGCAAGGAGCGGTTGCCGACCACGCCGTCGATTGGTGAGACCACGGTCGTGTAGCCGAGATTGAGCTCGGCCTGACGCTGGAGTGCGGCCGCGCGTGCGGCGGCGGCCCTGGCTTGCAGGATCTCCGCCTTCAGGAGATCGATCTGCTTCAAGGCAGAGGTGAGATTGGCGATATCGCGCTGGATCGCCGCGTCGGCGCCTGCGTCGCGCGCCTGGGCCTGCTGCGCGTTCTGCACGCTGCCGAAGCCCGTGGCCGCCAGATCGGTGTAGCGCTTGTTCTCCTGCCTGGCGAAAAGCTTCGCGGCATTGTCGACGTCGATGGTCGCGCGCGCCGCCGCGATCACGGCGTCCTGCACCTCGAGCTGCGCTTCCTTGCTCGTCACCGTCGCGTTCGCGGCGGCAACATCGGCCCTGGCCTGATCGAGCGCGACGCGGAAGTCGCGGTCGTCGATCCTGGCGAGGACCTGGCCGGCTTTCACATGCTCGTTATCGCCGATCAGGACACGGTCGAGATAGCCGCTGACCTTCGGCGCGATGGTGGTGTTGTCCGCCTTCACATAGGCGTCATCGGTGGAGACGAGGTACTGGCCGACGGTCCAGTAATCGTAGCCGTACCAGGTCGCGCCAGCCAGTGCGATTGCTGCGGCTCCCATCAGCAACAGCTTGCGAAGATTGAATTTTTGCCGGACGACGCTGGTCGGCGCGGTTGGCAAAACGCCCTCCAGCGCGGTCGCGGGAATGGCGGTTTGGGCGGCAGCAGCTGGGGTGGTGTGGACGGTCATGGCCGGCTCCCCTGAATTAGGAAACTTGATAATTTCCAAAATGAGACTAGCTTTGGAATTGTCAATGGAATGACAGGCGTCATTTAAAAGCATGGCTCAGATGAAATTGGACGGCGACGTCCGCCGCCGCGGGCGGCCGCCGGTGCGCAGCGACGAGGAGACGACGCGTATCGTCCTCGACGCCGCGCGGCATACGTTCGCGGTCGAAGGCTATGCCGCGACCAGCACCGAGGAGCTCGCGCGCGGCGCCGGTATTTCGACCAAGACCTTGTATCGTTTGTTCCCCGGCAAGGCCGCGCTGTTCGAGGCGATGTGCGCGGACAGGCTGGAGCGCCTGCTCTCGGCCGTCGATCTGCAGGCCAGCGACGAGGTTGATATCGAAACCGGCCTGCGCGCCGCGCTGATCGCCTGCGCCGATCTCGCGCTCGATCCGGAAGTCGTGGCGTTGCAGCGCATGGTGCTCCAGCAATCCGCCACGTTTCCCGAGCTTGCCGCCAATTTCTACAACAACGGCATCGCGCGCACCGCCAAGGCACTTGCCGGCTGGCTGCGCCTTCAGGTCAAGCGCAAGCGCATCGCCATCGACGATGCCGATGAGGTCGCCGGCATGCTGGTCGGCATGGTTGCATCGGCGCCGCAGCGTGCGGCGATCTATGGCGGCAAGCCGCTGCCGTCGCGCAAGCAGATCGAGCGGCGGGTGCAGACCTGCGCCGCGCTGTTCCTCGACGGCTGCCGCGCCAAATCGTCCTAGCGGCCCCGTTTGACAACCTTCCCTGTCTCGACTAAATGCTTCGCATGCGAAATAAAGCCGCCGCAGCGACGCATCATCGGCTCATTTACCTGTTGAGCGTGGCGCAGCGGCGCTTGCAGCGCTGGATGGCCGCGCAGCCCTCGAGCGAAGTGACGCCGGCGCAGGCAGGGCTGTTGTTCATTCTCGGCAAGCAGGACGGCGTCCTGATGGGTGAGGCAGGCGCGGCGCTCGACATGGGGCCGGCCGGCATTTCCGGTCTCGTCGATCGCACGGCGGTTGCAAAGCTGGTCGAGCGGAGGGCCGATCGCGAGGACGGGCGCGCCTGGCGCGTGTGGCTGACATCGAAGGGGCGCACTGCGCTGGCGCAGGCGAAGGCCGATGCGGCCGGGATCAATGCGGCGCTGACGGACGGATTTACCAGTGCGGAGATCGATGTCGTCGCGCGTTGGCTGACGAGCATTCAGAACAAGTTTCCAAGAGACCCAACGAGAGATTCAGAGGACTAAAAGGAGAGACCCATGACCGAGCATGTCCGCATCGAGAACAATAGCGGAATTCTCACGCTGACCCTGGCGCGTCCCGACAAGAAGAACGCGCTGACCGATGCGATGTACGGCAAGCTCGCCGACACCATCGAATCCGCCGAATTCGATCCGTCCGCCCGCGTGATCCTGATCCGCGGCGAAGGCGACATGTTCACCGCCGGCAACGATGTCGGCGAGTTCGCGGCCGTCGCCGCCGGCAAGTCGGAAGGCAGCCGCAACGTCGTGCGCTTCATCCAGTCGCTGGCCCGCTGCACCCGGCCGCTGGTTGCCGCCGTGCAGGGTCGCGCCGTCGGCGTCGGCACCACGATGCTTCTTCACTGCGACCTCGTCGTGCTCGCCGACAATGCGCAATTGTCGACGCCCTTTGTCAGCCTCGCATTGGTGCCGGAAGCCGCCTCCAGCCTTCTGATGCCGGCGCGCATCGGCCATGCCCGGGCCTACGAGATGTTCGCGCTGGGTGAGATCATACCGGCCAGGTCCGCGCTGGACTGGGGCCTCGCCAACCGCGTGGTGGCGCTGGACAAGCTCGATGCCGAGGCGCTCGCCCTGGCGCAACGTCTTGCCCGCCAGCCGGCCGGCGCACTCACTGCCACCAAGAAACTGATGCGCAATGGCGAAGCGCTGGTCGCGCAGATGACTGCGGAAGGCGAGCAGTTCGGACAGCGCCTGCGCACCGCCGAGGCCCGCGAGGCGTTCACGGCGTTCGCCGAGCGCCGCCCGGCGGATTTCACCAAACTTGCCTGATTTCGCTAGCGGAAAGCTTCGTCGGGCCGGGAACTCCCGGCAATTTGACTAAAACCTTAACCGATCCTTGGCATGTCGCGATGCAGGGTAGCCGGCAGTACAATGCAGGCTCCCTCGCTCATGTCCATGTTTAAGAAATCGGTAAGCTCGCTCCTCCTGACCTTGATGGCCCTGCTGGCCGTCGGTGCGCTGGCCTCGACCGCGTTTCAGATGTTCGGCGCATTCGGCCGCTACAGCGACAGTCTCGAGACCGCACGGCTTGCCGCCGCCGACAAGGCGATCTTCCATGGCGTGCTGGCGCTGCGCAACAATCGCGGCGATGCCCAGAGCGCGATCCTCGGCGAGGACGATCCGCGCGCCAAGCTCGAAGCGGCGGAGAAGGCCGAGCAGGGCGGTTATGACGGGATCAGCGCTGCGCTTGCCACCATCGAATTCGCCCGCCGCGACGAACTCGCCGGCACGTTGAAGCAGCGCTGGAACGACGCGGCGCCGCAATTCCAATTGTTCTACGACGAAGCCAAGCGCCCGCGCGCCGAGCGCAAGATCGAGCGAACCAATTCCTGGTACGATGCCGTCACCAAGGTCATCGACACCGCGAACCTCGCCTCCACCGCGGTGTCGAACCGCGCCTGGACGAACGATCCCTACATTGCCCGCATGATCCAGGTCCGCCGCTTCGCCTGGCAGGTGCGCGACCGTTATGGAATCCATTGCTCGTCGCTTCGCTCGAACGTCAACACCAGCAAGCCGCTCGACGACACCCAGAAGCGTTCCGTGGCGCAATGGGACGGCACCATCACCTCCGGCTGGGCCGGCATGGCCGAGTTGCTGGCCGCGCCCGAAGTGACGGCGGCGCTGGTGACGGCAGCGACGGACGCGAAGGCCAAGACCGATGGCGTTCTCAAGCAGATCGGCGAAGTCACCAAGAATTTCGACGGCAGTGGCAAGCCCGCGATGCCCGCCTCGGAGTGGAACACGCTGTGCCAGTCGCCGTTCGCGTCCATCGTCGCGGTCGCGAACATGGCGCTGGACCAGTCGATCGCCCGCGCGGAGACGGTTCAGGACAAGGCGCTTACCAATCTCGTGGTGCAGTCGCTGGCATTCCTGCTGGCCCTCTCTGTGACCATGGCCGGCGTGTACGTGGTGCGCAATCGCCTGATGCGCCCGGTCCGCGCCATTCTCGACGCCATCGCGCGGATCGGCGCGCGCGACTACGCGACGCCGGTGCCGCAATCCCGTTATCCCGACGAGTTCGGCACCATGGCTGCCGCGCTCGAGAGTCTGCGCGAGAGTGCGGCAACCGCCGAGCGCCTGGGCCAGGAACGAGAGTCGCAGCAAGCGCTGCAACTCGCCCGCTCCGGCACCGTGGACGATGCCTGCCGCAGTTTTGACGACACCGTGCAGGCGGTGATCCAGAGCGTCGCTGCGTCGGCGAGAGAGCTCGATGCGACCGCGACCGACGTGCGAACGCTGGTGTCGGAATCGAGCAGTCAGACCGCAGCGGTGTCCAACTCGGCGGAGCAGGCCACCAACAATCTCGAGACCATCGCGGCCGCGACCGAAGAGCTGTCCGCATCCGTCGGCGAGATCTCCGCGCAGGTGCAGTCCAGCGCGCAAGAAGCGCGTGAGGCCGTCTCGCAGGCCGAGCGGACCAACGCCACGGTCGAGATCCTCGACCAGACCGCAAGCCGAATCAGCGACGTCGTGAAAATGATCCACGCCATCGCCGGCCAAACCAACCTGCTGGCGCTGAACGCCACCATCGAGGCCGCGCGTGCGGGCGAGGCGGGCCGCGGCTTTGCCGTGGTCGCCGGCGAGGTCAAGAGCCTCGCGGCGCAGACCGCGACCGCAACGGAAGAAATCTCGCGCCAGGTCGAGGAAATCCAGGGCGCGACCGGCCAGGCCGTGAGCGCGATCCGCGCGATCGGCGGCGCCATCAGCGGCATCGACGAGAAGATGACGGCGATTGCGGCTGCCGTCGAGCAGCAGCGCGCGGCCACCACCGAGATCTCGCGCAACTTCCAGCAGGCAGCCCAGGGCACCCGCGAAGTCACCGACACCATCGGCAGCGTCGCGAAGCTCAACCAGGAAACCGGCAATGCCGGGACGGTGCTGTCCGAATCCGTGAAGAAGATGTCCGCCGATGCCGATCGTCTTCGCGTTGCGGTCGAGGGCTTCCTCGGCGCGGTGAAGACCGCGTAACCTCGCTTGCTCCTTCCATCCTGACGTCGCGCGGGCATTGCCGCCGGTCCGCGCGGCGAGTACATCTGTGCCGCTGTGCGATCGCAGCAACAGACGTAAGACATATCAGGGATGGAGAGTTCGATGCCGGTCACCCCACACAAGGCCCAGCGCCCCTATCGCGGCGTGTTCCCGGTCGCGCCCACCATCTTCGACGAGCGCGGTGAGCTCGATCTCGAGGGCCAGCGCCGCTGCATCGATTTCATGATCGACGCCGGCTCGCACGGCCTCTGCATCCTCGCCAATTTCTCCGAGCAGTTCGTGCTCACCGATGCCGAGCGCGAAACCGTGATGCATGCGGTGCTGGAGCATGTCGCGGGCCGGGTTCCCGTGATCGTCACCACCACCCATTTCAGCTCCGCCGTCTGCGCCGCGCGCAGCCAGCAGGCCGAAGCGGCCGGTGCGGCCATGGTCATGGTGATGCCGCCCTATCACGGCGCGACCTTTCGTGTGCCGGAGAAAGGCGTCGTCGAGTTTTTCAAGGTGCTCTCGGGCGCGATCTCGATCCCCATCATGATCCAGGACGCTCCGGTTGCGGGCACGCCACTGTCGGTCGAGCTGCTCGCGCGGCTGGCGCGCGAGTTCGCCAACATCCGCTACTTCAAGATCGAGGTGCCGGGCGCGGCTTCAAAGCTCCGCAGCCTGATCGAGGCCGGCGGCAAGGATATCGAGGGTCCGTGGGACGGCGAGGAAGCGATCACGCTGCTCGCCGATCTCGATGCCGGCGCTACCGGCGCCATGACCGGCGGCGGCTATCCCGACGGTATCCGCCAGATCATCGATCCCTATTTCGCCGGCAAGCGCGAGGAGGCGAAGGCCGCCTATGAGCGCTGGCTGCCGCTGATCAATTACGAGAACCGCCAATGCGGCCTGATCGCCTGCAAGGCGATGATGCAGGCCGGTGGAGTGATCAAATCGGACGCCGTGCGCCATCCGTTGCAACCGCTGCATCCCGCGACGCGGGCGGGATTGCTTGAGCTGGCCAAGGAGCGCGATGCGCTCGCGTTGCGGTGGGGGAAGTAGGGCGACACACTCGGCTATCGTAGGGTGGGCAAAGCGGAGCGTGCCCACGCACTTTTTGCGACCGATAGAGATGGTGGGCACGGCGCTTCGCGCCTTTGCCCACCCTAAAAGCTCCGCCGTCATTGCGAGGAGCGGAGCGACGAAGCAATCCAGACTGTTTCCGCGGCGACAGTCTGGATTGCTTCGCTGCGCTCGCAATGACGGAGTTTGTGGAGGCTATCCGGTCAGCTTCCACTCGCCGACAATGCGAAATCTCGCCTTCGCATCATCCTGCCTGAACAATGCGATGCGATCGATCTCGAGCGTATCGACCTTCAATGTCGCAAACCTTCCCCGCAACATCTCCAGAATCGGCCCGCGCAGCTCCGCATCGAGCCGCCCCGTGAGCGTCATGTGGAAGCGGAATTCTTCCATCACGTACGGGTAGCCCCAGCGGTCGAGATAGTCGCGCTGTCGTTCGCTCAGCTTCTCCGGCTTGCGCCGCGCGCGGTCTTCGGCCGTCAGGGCGGGTCGAAAAGTGTCGAAATCGCGGACGCAATCGGCGGCGAGGTCTCGAAGCGCATCGACCGGCTCGGCCGGAATGACGGCAATGAACCCGCTGATGGAGTCCACGACCGGGCGGATCGCCGGGATCGTCCGCGCCTTGCCGGCGAATGCCGCGCAGGCGGCCATAAGCTCGATCTCGGTCCTGTCGGGCGCGAGCGTCATCGGCGCCTTCAGCGTGCCGTGAAAGCCGTATTTGCGGGGGTCGGTGGTGATGTCGCGCCAGTCGGGCGCGACATCCAAAGCTTCCCGCGGAAACGGCTGCTCGTCACCGGTATAGGCATCGTAGCCGAGCAGGGCGGCGCCGAAGCGGGAGAGGGCGCTATCGGCGCCTGCGGCGAAATAGATCGCGTAGCGTGGAAAACCTGTCATTGCCTCAGCATAGCCAATTTATGCCGCGACGACAGTCTCGCGCGGCGTCGCCATAGCGGTCAGCAGCCGGGTCGCATCGGTGAGATGCACGAGCTTGCCGCCTGATATCACGGCGACGAGCCGCGGCCGCATCGGCACCGCGTCGTCGACCAGCAGGATGTCGGCGCGCCGTCCTGCCGCGATGAGGCCGCGATCGGTGAGGCCGGTTGCGCGGGCCGGGCCGGCAGAGACCAGGTCCCAGGCTTTCGGCAGCGGCAGCACGCCGTCGGCGGCGAGGCGGAAGGCCGCGAGGAGCTGTGCCGGATAGTAATAGTCCGATGCCAGAACCGAGCAGAGTCCTTTGGCGATCATGTCGGACGCTTTGGTCCAGCCGGTGTGGCTGCCGCCGCGCACCACGTTGGGCGCGCCGTAGACGATGGCATCGCCGGCGGTTGCGGCAGCGCGCGCCGTCTCCTCGTTGATCGGAAATTCCGCGATGTCAGCACCTAGGGTGCGAAACGCCTGACGCATTGCCGGCGTGGCATCGTCATGCGAGAGCATCCGTACCCCCGCGGCGCGGGCCACGGCGCCGAGCCGCGACACCGAAGCCGGCACATCGGCAGCCCGCGACACGATGTGCCCGACCAGTTCGTCGAACGCCTCGCTCGACAGGCCGGTGCGCTCCACCATGCGGTTGCGCTTCCGCGGCTTGGCCATGTCGGCGACGGTGCCGTCCATGTGGTCGTTGAAGGCGAACAGATCGACGCGACCCTCGGCCAGCCACTGGCCGATCTCGGCCTCGGCGTCGAGATTGTAGGTCTCGTGGCGCAGATGGAAGCGGGTGTCGGCGGCGAATTGCGGACGCTGCCGCTCGATTGCTTCCATCAGGCCGCGCGCGTTTTCGGCGCTGCGCAGGCCCGGCTCCCACGAGCAGGTCGTGGCGTGAAACACGGTGGTGATGCCGTTGCTGATCGCCTGCCGGTCGCTGTCGGCGAGCGCGACGTCGATCGGGAAATCGACGCCGGCGCGCGGCATCATCTGTCGCTCGAAGGCGTCGCCATGGAGATCGACGATGCCGGGCAGGACAAGCAGGCCGCGCGCATCGATCGCCAGCCGCGCACGGCTGCGAGAGACATCGATCTCTGCAACGTCTGTTCCGGATACGGACAGGGAAGTCTCGACCAGCTCGGCGCCGATCAGAGCCCGGCCGCCTTCAAGGAATATGTCTGTCACGCGACCGCGCTTTTCTTGCTGGGTGTGGAGCTTGTCCGTGCTTCATATGTCGCGAGGAAATCTTCAATCCCGAGCTTGCGGAAATGGGGCAAGGCTTCACGCAATTTGTCGTGATCCCAGTCCCACCAGGCAAGCCGAGCCAGCCGGTCGGCGACCTCCTCGGAAAACCGCCGCCGCACGATCCGCGCCGGATTGCCGGCGACGATGGTGTAGGCCGGCACGTCCTTAGTGACGATGGCGCCGGCTGCGATCACTGCGCCGGTGCCGATGTTGCGGCCCGGCAGCACGACCGCACCATGGCCGATCCAGACATCATGGCCGATATGGACATGATGCTGGCGCCGCCAGTCGAAGAATTCCGCGCCGTCGCTCTCGCCGGGGAAGTAGGCGCTGGAACGGTAAGTGAAGTGCGCCTGGGTCGCGCGTTGCATCGGATGGTTGCCCGGGTTGATGCGGGTCATCGCCGCAATCGAGCAAAACTTTCCGATGGTCGTGTAGGTGATCTGCGCATCGTTCACCACGTAGGAGTAATCGCCCATCGTGACTTCGTTCAGGATCGTGCGCGCGCCGACTTCGGTATAGGCACCGAGCCTGGTCTCATGCAGCTTGGCGGACGTGTCGATGGTCGGTTGAACCGAGAGCGCCTTTCCGGCCATGTTACGTCCGTATTATTAGGGCGGGCGTACCTCTTCGAGTGGCCCGATGACAATGTCATGACGCGGCGATGACAGGGGATGAGGTGTGTTGGATCGCCGCACCGCAACGCGCGTGTCACACAAGTGTCAACTGCGAGCGCTAGCGGTGGGTCCCAGCTACTCTGGAGCCCTGCATGCTGGTGGTTGAAGGTCTGACGTGCCGCTTCGGCGCAAAAGCCGCGGTGGACGACGCTTCGTTTCAAGTTTCCCCCGGCGGCTTCGTCGGTGTGATCGGGCGCTCCGGCGCCGGCAAGTCGACCATGTTGCGCATGATCAATCGCCTGGCGACGCCGACGCAGGGCCGCATCCTGTTCGACGGTCTCGACGTCACCGCGCTGCGCGGCAAGGAGCTGCGGCAGTGGCGGGCACGTTCGGCCATGATCTTCCAGCAGTTCAACCTGGTCGGCCGGCTCGACGTTCTCACCAACGTCCTGATGGGACGCCTCGCGACGATGCCCGCCTGGCGCTCGCTGACGCAGACCTGGCCCGAGCAGGACAAGGCGCTGGCGATGTCGGCGCTCGAGCAGTTCGACATCGCCTCGCTCGCCGCCCAGCGTGCCGACCAGCTTTCCGGCGGCCAGCAGCAGCGCGTGGCGATCGCCCGCGCGCTGGTGCAGCAGCCCGACATCATCCTGGCCGACGAGCCGATCGCCTCGCTCGATCCGCGCAACACCAAGATCGTCATGGATGCGCTGCTGCGCATCAACAAGCATTTCGGGATCACCGTGCTGTGCAACCTGCATTCGCTCGATCTCGCGCGCACCTATTGCGACCGGCTGATCGGCATGGCGCAGGGGCGCGTGGTGTTCGACGGCGCGCCGGTTGAGTTGACCGACCATGTCGCGCGCGAGCTCTACGATCTCGAAGCCGCCGACGTCATGGGCGGCCATTCTGCACCGGCGCCCGAGGGCGTTCCGGCGCTTGGAACAGCCGCGGCCGCCTGAGCCGTGCCGCATCTGTTTCGTTGCCAGTTTTGCGTCAACCGACCCCAACCGATGAAGAGGGTATCATGATCACTCGCAGAGTCATTCTTGCCGGCGCCGCCGCGCTTGCGTTCACCGCTTCCGCGTCCGCCGAAGACTGGAAAGCCAAATATCCCGAGCTGACCTTCGCGGTCGTCCCGGCCGAGAACGCCTCCGGCGTCACCGAGCGCTGGGCGCCGTTCATGAGCTATCTCTCCAAGGAATTGGGTGTGAAGGTCACGCTCCGCATCGCCAACGACTATGCGGCGGTCATCGAGGGCCAGCGCGCCGGCAACATCCATATCGCCAGCTACGGCTCGGCCTCGTTCGCCCGCGCCCGCCTGACCGGCGTCAAGACCGACGCCTTTGCCAACGACATCAATGCCGACGGCTCGACCGGCTACTATTCGGTGTTCTTCGTCAAGGCGAACAGCGCCTACAAGAGCATCGACCAGCTCAAGGGCAAGAACCTCGGCCTCGTCGATCCGAACTCGACCTCCGGCAACAACGTGCCGCGCTTCGAGCTCGACAAGATGGGCATCGCCGACGCCGACAGCTATTTCGGCAAGGTCGTCTTCACCGGCAGCCACGAAAACGCGATCCTCGCGCTGTCGCAGGGCACGGTTGACGTCGCCGCCAATCAGTGGACCAGCGACGATGATTCCACGCTGGCGCAGATGCTGACCAAGAACATGCTGAAGAATGCCGACGGCTCGGCGATGAAGAAGGACGATTTCCGCATCATCCACAAGTCGGCGGCGATCATCAACGGCCCCTATGCCTATAACTCCGACCTGCCGGACGACGCCAAGGCGGCGATCACGAAGGCGTTCTTCGATGCGCCGGCCAAGGACAAGGTAGCCTTCGATCGCCTTCAGGATGGCCAGAAGAAGGGCTTTCATTCCGCCGCCACCAAGGATTGGGATGGCACGATCGAGCTGATCAAGTTCGTCGATGCATTGCGTAAGAAGAAGGCGTCCTGAGCTTTCGGGACGAGCTACTTGAGCCGGGTCGATGGACCCGGCTCTTTCTCTTTGGACTTCCCTTTTGACCCGTCACTTTCCCTGACCAGATGACCGTCGCGGTTTCGATCCTCCCCGAGCATCAGCTCGCCGTGCTCAACGCCGCATATTGCCAGGCGGTCGCGCGCAGGCGATGGCGCCTGCTGTTCGGCGCCGCGGTGTTCGCCGCCGCGCTGCTTCTCGCCGCGGTCGGCGCGGAAGTGAATTTGCCCACGCTCTTCAAGCATTTCGGCAATTTCATCAGCTATTTCGACCGCATCCTCACGCTCGACACCGGTCAGCGGGTCTGGACCGATGTCGGCGAATGGCTGTGGGGCTGGCGCAAATGGCTGAAGATGCTCGGCGAGACGCTGCTGATCTCCTATGTCGGCACGCTGATCGGCGCGACCCTGGCCTTTGCCTTGAATTTCTTTGCGGCCGAAAACACCTCGCCCTCGCCCTGGCTGCGCTTCGTGGTGCGGCGCCTGCTCGAATTCGCCCGCACCGTGCCCGGCATCGTCTTCGCGCTGATCTTCGTGATCGCCTTCGGCCTCGGGCCGATGGCCGGCGTGCTCGCGATCGCGATCCACTCGACCGGCGCGCTCGGAAAGCTGTTCTCGGAAATCGTCGAGAACGCCGACATGAAGCCGGTCGAAGGCATCCGCTCGACCGGCGCGAGCTGGCTTTCGTGCATGCGCTTTGCCATCGTGCCGCAGGTGACCGCGGGCTATGCCAGCTACGCGCTGCTGCGCTTCGAGATCAACGTCCGCGAAGCGTCCGTGATGGGCTTCGTCGGTGCCGGCGGCATCGGGCAGGAGCTCGTCGTCGCCATCCGCAAGTTCTATTATTCGGACGTCAGCGCGATCCTGCTTACCATCATCATCACGGTCTTCATCATCGACATCAGCACCGGCTGGCTGCGCGGCCGCCTGTTCGGGAAGGAGGCGCGGACGTGACGCCGCAGGAGGTCGATCCCGCGCAGATGCGCGCGCGCTACCCGGATGTGTTCGACCGTCCGGCCTCGGCGCGGCTCGCGATGCCGGCGATGATCGTCGCGGCGTTCGCGATCCTGGTCTACGGCCTCGTCGATCTCGACTTCTCGCCGTCGCGGTTCTTTGCAGGGCTGAGCCAGCTCGGCTGGATCAGCATGATGATGATTCCGCCGGATCCCGGCTCGTCGCTGCCGATCTATCTGAAGGCGCTGGGCGAGACGCTCTCGATCGCGCTGCTCGGCACGACATTGGCCGCGGTGTTCGCGCTCCCGGTCAGCCTGCTGGCCGCGCGCAACGTCATCCCTTCGCAGATTCTGCGCTTCCCCGTACGGCGTTTCCTGGATTCGATTCGCGGCGTCGATACGCTGATCTGGGCGCTGGTCTGGATCAACGTCGTTGGCCTCGGCCCGTTCGCCGGCGTGCTCGCCATTGCCGTCTCCGATTTCGGCGCCTTCGGAAAATTGTTCTCGGAGGCGATCGAGGGCGCCGACCAGAAGCAGGTCGAGGGCATCCGCGCTTCCGGTGGCAGCCCGTTGCACGAGATCCGCTTCGGCCTCTTGCCGCAGGTCCTGCCCGTCATTGCCGGCCAGGTGCTCTATTTCATCGAATCCAATACCCGCTCGGCCACCATCATCGGCATCGTCGGAGCCGGCGGCATCGGCCTCCAGCTCGCCGAGCAGATCCGCGTGCTGGAATGGCAGAAGGTATCGTTCCTCATTCTGATGATTCTGGTCGCGGTCGCCGCGATCGATTTCATTTCGAGCAAGCTGCGGTTTGCGATTATCGGGCGAAGGGCTGTGGCCTGAGCACCGGTGCCGTAGGGTGGGCAAAGCGCAGCGTGCCCACCATTTTCAATGATCGAGAAAGATCGTGGGCACGGCGCTGTCGCGCCTTTGCCCACCCTACGGCTCCGGTATCGGGGAGAGAGTCCCTACGACTCCACCAAAAACTCCACCCGCTCCGCCGCGAATCGCGAATGCTTCGTCATCAGCGGCTTGCCTGCGAGATCGTGGTCGGTGGCGTCGACCACCAGGATCGGCCGTCCGAGCGGAAGATCCAGCCGTGCCGCGTCGGTCGCATCCACGATGCCGGCCGTGATCCTTGTCGCGCCGCGGCGGTAGTCGCGGACGCCGTAATGTTCGAGCAGCTTCGTCATTGAGCGCGTCGCGGCGAATACCTCGCCGGCGCCCGGAAACAGTTCGGCCGACATCCAGGTGGTGGAAACGCAGATCGGCGTGCGGTCGGCGAGGCGGATCGCCTCGATCCGTACCAGCGGCGCGCCGGTTTTCAAGCCGAGTTCCCGCGCCAGCTCACGGGTCGCGACGTCATCGGAGGCCTCGATCATCCGCCCATGCGGCTCGCGGCCGTCGGCACCGACGATCTCGGAGAAGCGCGTGCGCGAGCGCAAGGGATAGGCGAGCTTCTGCGCTTCGACATAGGTTCCGCTGCCGCGCTCGGCGCGCACGATGCCGCGCTCGGCAAGCGCGGCCAGCGCGCGCCGCACGGTGTGGCGGTTCACCCGATAGGTTTCGGCGATCTCCATCTCGCCCGGCAATTTGTCGCCGGCCGCAAAGCGGCCGTCGGCAATGCCGCGCTCGATGCCGTCGGCAACGAGGCGCCACAGCGCGACGCCCGAGGAGGCGGTGTCCTGCATGCTCATGTCGCCGGCAACCTACTCCAGAAATCACACCTTTGTCACGAAACAGTCATGGCGTTTGCGTATCAAGTTGTCTAGTATCATAGACAACTTGGATTCGGCAAGTTCTGCAGAAGGCTCGGTGGATTTGGTGACCCAGCACAACAATCAGCAAGCCCAGCGCCAGGCCGCAATGGCGGTGCTGGCGCATGCGGAGGCGGGCGAGATCGCCGCCCGCCTCCGCAACTTCGCGCTTCCCGTCCACCAGGATCTGCGCGCGCCGGAAAACGGTCTCGTCATGCTGCGCGGTCGGGTCGGCGGCGACGGCGCGCCGTTCAATCTCGGCGAAGCGACGGTGTCGCGCGCGGCGGTGCGGCTCGCGAGCGGCGAGGTCGGTTTCGGCTACACGCTCGGGCGTGACGGTGAAAAGGCCCGTCTGATCGCGCTGTGCGACGCGCTGGTGCAGTCGCGGGATTTCGGCGATGCGGTGGAGCGCGATGTTATCGCGCCGTTGCGCGAACAGCTGACGGTTCAGCGCAAGCAGGCGGCGGCCGAGACCGCCGCGACGAAGGTTGATTTCTACACCATGGTGCGCGGTGAGGGGTGAGGTCATGACCACGATTGCCGAACTGCCCCCGGGCTTCGTCGATAAGGTGTTGTCGGCGCAATCGACCTTTCGTTCCGTCATGGACGCGATGGCGCGACCGGGCTCGGTCCAGCGCATCGTGCCGATGGCGGGAACGGCCGGCCCCATGATGCGCGGCACCGCCGCGATCGCGCTGACGCTGTTCGACCACGACACGCCGCTATGGCTCGATGCGCGCATGTCGGACAGCTCCGAGGTCGTGAAATGGCTGAAGTTCCACACCGGTGCGCCGGTCGTGCCGGACTCCTCGATCGCGAGCTTCGCGCTGATCAGCGACGGCGCCCTGCTTCCGGCGCTCGAACGCTTCGCGCTCGGCACCAACGAATATCCGGACCGATCGACCACGGTGATCCTTCAGGTCGAGAGCCTCGACAGCGGCCGCAGCTTCGAGCTGCGCGGCCCCGGCATCGACGGTGTCGCGACGCTTCAGGCCTCGATCAAGCCGTTCGACCTGTTCGAGCGCCTGCGCATGAACGATCCGCTGTTTCCGCGCGGCATCGATGTGGTGCTGGTCGCCGATGACGCCGTGGTCGCGATCCCCCGCACCACGCGTGTCGTGAGCAAGGAAAGCTGAAGCATGTATGTCGCAGTCAAAGGCGGCGAACGCGCCATCGAGAACGCCCATCGCCTGCTCGCCAATGCCAGGCGCGGCGACCAGAGCGTTCCGGAGGTCTCGCTCGACCAGATCACGGAGCAGCTCGGGCTTGCCGTCGACCGCGTCATGAGCGAAGGCTCGCTCTATGATCGCGAGCTCGCGGCGCTGGCGATCAAGCAGGCCCGCGGCGATCTGATCGAGGCGATCTTCCTGGTCCGCGCCTTCCGCGCCACCCTGCCGCGTTTCGGCGCGAGCGAGCCGGTCAACACCGGTGCGATGCGGGTGCAGCGGCGGGTGTCCGCGACCTTCAAGGACATTCCCGGCGGCCAGATCCTCGGGCCGACCTTCGACTATACGCATCGCTTGCTCGATCCCTCGCTGGCCGAAGGCTTCGTGCCGGAAGTGCCGGCAACGGCCGAGGCTTCGACGGCGCCGACGCCGCGTGTGACCGACATTCTCGGTCGTGACGGGCTGATCGAGTCCTCGCCGCAGGCCGAAGACGGCGCCGGCGTCGGCGATCTCACCCGCGAGCCGCTGAATTTTCCGGCGGACCGTGACCTGCGCCTGCAAAATCTCGCGCGCGGCGACGAGGGCTTCCTGCTTGCGATGGGCTATTCCACCCAGCGCGGCTATGGCCGCAATCATCCCTTCGTCGGCGAGATCCGCTTCGGCGAGGTCGAAGTCGAATTCTCCGCGGAGGACGTCGGCTTCGCCGTGCCGCTCGGCGCCATCGAGCTGACCGAGTGCCAGATGGTCAACCAGTTCAAGGGCTCGGCGACCGAAGCGCCGTGCTTTACCCGCGGCTATGGCCTCGCCTTCGGCCAGAGCGAGCGCAAGACCATGTCGATGGCGCTGGTCGATCGCGCGCTGCGGGCTCGCGAGCTCGGAGAAGACGCCGTGGCCCCCGCGCAAGATGAAGAGTTCGTGATGTCGCATTCGGACAATGTCCAGGCGACCGGCTTCGTCGAGCATCTGAAGCTGCCGCATTATGTCGACTTCCAGTCCGAGCTCGGTCTGCTCCGCAAGCTGCGCAAGGAATTTGCCGAGGCCAATGCGCCCGATGCCATGAAGGAGGCCGCGGAATGAACGCGCCCGCCTACAATTTCGCCTATCTCGACGAACAGACCAAGCGGATGATCCGCCGCGCGATCCTCAAGGCGATCGCGATCCCCGGCTACCAGGTGCCGTTCGCCAGCCGCGAAATGCCGATGCCCTATGGCTGGGGCACCGGCGGCGTGCAGGTCACGGCCGCGATCCTCGGCCCGCAGGACGTGCTGAAGGTGATCGACCAGGGCTCGGACGACACCACCAACGCGATCTCGATCCGCAAATTCTTCGCCAAGACCGCCGGCGTCGCCACGACCACGGCGACGATTGACGCGACCGTGATCCAGACCCGTCACCGCATTCCGGAGACCTCGCTGCACGCGAACCAGGTGCTGGTCTATCAGGTGCCGATTCCGGAGCCCTTGCGTTTCCTCGAGCCTCGCGAGACCGAGACGCGGCGCATGCATGCGCTGGCCGAATACGGCCTGATGCATGTGAAGCTCTACGAGGACATCGCCCGCTTCGGCCACATCGCGACCGCCTACGCCTATCCGGTGAAGGTGAATGCGCGTTACGTGATGGACCCGTCGCCGACGCCGAAATTCGACAATCCCAAGATGGACAATTGCCCGGCGCTGCAATTGTTCGGCGCCGGCCGAGAGAAGCGCATCTATGCGATCCCGCCCTACACGCAGGTGGTGTCGCTCGATTTCGAGGACCATCCGTTCGAGCCGTACCGCTTCAACGCGCCCTGCGCATTGTGCGCGGCCGAGAATTCCTATCTCGACGAGATCGTCACCGACGACAAGGGCGGGCGGATGTTCGTCTGCTCGGACACCGACTATTGCGAAGGCCGTCAGGCCGCCGGCCATCACGGCAGCCTCAGCGCCGCGCCGTACAAGGAAAAGGCGGGCTCACATGGCTGATGCTCTGGAAAACGACCAGCCTTTGCTGGTCGCTAACTCTCTCAGCAAGTCCTATGGCCGCATCGCCGCGTGCCGCGACGTCTCCTTCGCGCTCTATCCCGGCGAAGTGCTGGCGATCGTCGGTGAATCCGGCTCGGGCAAGTCGACGCTCTTGCAAATGCTGTCGGGCCAGCTCACGCCGAGCGCCGGCCATGTATCCTACCGGATGCGCGACGGAATCACCCGCGATCTCACCACGCTGGGCGAAGCCGAGCGCCGCTTTCTGTACCGCACCGACTGGGGCTATGTGCACCAGGATCCCGCACAGGGCCTGCGCATGGCGGTCTCGGCCGGCGCCAATGTCGGCGAGCGGCTGATGGCGGTGGGCTGGAATCACTATGGCCGCATTCGCGACACCGCGTCGGACTGGCTTGGCCGCGTCGAGATCGATGTCGCCCGCATCGACGATGCACCGCGTACTTATTCCGGCGGCATGCGCCAGCGTCTCCAGATCGCGCGCAATCTCGTCACCGAACCGCGCCTGGTGTTCATGGACGAGCCGACCGGCGGCCTCGATGTCTCCGTGCAGGCGCGCCTGCTCGACCTCGTGCGCAGCCTCGTCGCCGAGCTGCACCTCGCCGTCATCATCGTCACCCACGATCTCGCCGTTGCGCGCCTCCTGTCGCACCGTGTGATGGTGATGAAGGGCGGCCGCGTCATCGAGACCGGTCTCACCGACCAGGTGCTCGACGATCCCCGCGAGCCCTATACGCAACTCCTCGTCTCTTCGATTCTGCCGCCATGAGCTTTCCGAAATGAGCCCTCCGATGACCGCCATGATCGACATCGCCGACGCCAGGAAGACCTTCACGATGCACCTGCAAGGCGGCATCGAGCTGCCTGTCGTCAGCGGCGTGACCTTCCACGTCAATCCGGGCGAATGCGTCGTGCTGTCGGGGCCGTCAGGCGCCGGCAAATCGTCGATCCTGAAAATGATCTTCGGCAATTACCGCTGCGATTCCGGCCGCATCGGCATCCGCCATCGCGGCGCTGTCATCGATCTCGCCACCGCTGAGCCGCGAGAGGTCCTCAACATCCGCCGTTCCACGATCGGCTATGTCAGCCAGTTCCTCCGCGCAGTGCCGCGCGTTGCGACCATCGACGTGGTCGCGGAGCCATTGATCGTCAACGGCATGGCGCGCGCCGACGCACAAGCCCGTGCCGGCGAGCTGCTGCATCGCCTCAACATCCCCGAGCGGCTCTGGCAGCTTCCGCCCGCGACCTTCTCCGGCGGCGAGCAGCAGCGCGTCAACATCGCGCGCGGCTTCATCTCGGAGCTGCCGATCCTGCTGCTGGATGAGCCGACCGCCTCGCTCGATGCCGCCAACCGCGCCGTCGTGGTCGCGCTGGTAGCCGAGAAGAAGAAGCAGGGCGTCGCCATGGTTGCCATTGTCCATGACGACGAAATCCGCCATTTGATTGCCGACCGTATCGTTGACGTCACCAGTTTTGCCGCCGCCGCCTGAAGGACAAGGGACATGAACGCCAAGCCGAAGGACACAGTGATCGCCAACGCCAGGATCGTGCTGGCGGACCGGGTGATCGAGCAGGGCTGGCTTGCTCTCGCGGACGGACGCATCGCCGAGATCGGCGAAGGCAGGGCGCCTGCGGGTGCCGAGGATGCCGGCGGCGACCTGATCATGCCCGGCCTGATCGAGCTCCACACCGACCATCTCGAAGCGCATTACGTGCCCCGCCCAAAGGTATTCTGGAATCCGGTCGCTGCCGTGATCTCCTATGACGGCCAGCTCGCCACGTCAGGCATCACCACCGTGTTCGACTCGCTCCGGGTCTGGCGCGAGGACGGCGCCGAGGAGGTCGACGGCCGCGCCGGCGTGCTCGCCGCTGCGATCACGACCGCGCGCGACGCCAGCCTGCTGCGCGCCGACCACTTCCTGCATCTGCGCTGCGAAATCCCGATGCCGAGCGTGGTCGAGGAGGCCAAGGAGCTGATCGACCGCCCCGACGTCAAGCTGATGTCGCTGATGGACCACACGCCCGGGCAGCGTCAGTTCCGCGACGAGGTCAAGCTGCGCGATTATTATCGCGGCAAGGGCGGCGGCAAGACCGATGCCGAGCTCGACGAGCTGTTCGCAAAGCGCTTCGAATATCAGAAGCTTTATGCCGCGGCCAACATGCGCGAGATCGTTGCACTGGCGAAAGAGTACAAGATTCCGCTCGCGAGCCATGACGACACCACCGAGGAGAACGTCGCGGACGCCCTGCGCGACGGCGTGTCGGTGGCGGAATTTCCGACCACGCTGGAGGCCGCGCGCGGTCTGCATCAGGCCGGCATCGGCATCCTGATGGGCGCGCCGAACGTCGTGCGCGGCGGCTCGCACTCCGGCAACATCGCCGCGGTCGATCTCGCCCGCGAAGGCCTGCTCGACATCCTGTCGTCGGACTACATTCCGTCCAGCCTGCTGATGGCCGCGCTGCAATTGCCCGAGCATGTGCCCGCGATCAGCCTTCCGGCGGCGGTCCGCACCGTGACGAAGGCGCCCGCCGAAGCCGTCGGCCTGTCCGACCGCGGCGAGGTCGCGACCGGCAAGCGGGCCGATTTGATCCGCGTGCACGTGGCCGGCAGCGTCCCGGTGGTCCGCAGCGTCTGGCGCGAAGGACACCGCGTCGCATGAGCGGGACGGCGACCATGGCCGAGGGCGCAGCGGGCGGGATCGGACCCGGGCGGCTCGTGCTCGTGGTCGGTCCCAGCGGCGCCGGCAAGGATACACTGCTGCGGCTCGCGCAGGCAACTTGCGTTGACGACCAGGATGTCGTCTTCCCGCGCCGTATCGTGACGCGCGCATCCTCCGCCGACGAGGACAACATTGCGGTCAGTCAGGATGACTTTCGCCGCGCGTGCGAGTATGGCGATTTTGCCGTGCATTGGGACGCGCACGGGCATTCCTACGCGTTGCCGATCGAAATCAACAATGACATTCGCGCCGGCCGCACGGTCGTCGCCAATGTCTCGCGCACCGTGATCGGCGCACTACGCCAGGCCTACGCCAACGTCGTCGTGGTCGCGATCACGGCGCCGCCGGACGTGCTGGCGCAACGCATCGCCGCGCGCGCTCGGCACAGTGACGGTAATCTTGCGGAGCGGCTGTCGCGCAGTGTCGACGACTCTTCGGCGAGTGCCGATGTCACCATCCTCAATGCGGGCAGCGCGGATTATCACAGCGCCCATCTCGTGCGCGTGATCAAAAATGAAGGCTGGCATGAATAGCCGGCGCAACCAGGAGAGCGTGGAATGTCGGTGATTGAAACGGTCGAACAGTTAGAGGCCATCTACGGCGCCACCAACGATGCCTCGACCGTGAAAGTCGCCGACCATGTCACGCCGCTCTATCGCATCTTCATCGAAAAAGCGCCGTTTGCCGCGCTCGCCACCATCGGACCCGAGGGCATCGACTGCTCGCCGCGTGGCGATCTCCCCGGCTTCGTCCGCATTCACGATCCCAGGACGCTGATGCTGCCGGATCGCCGCGGCAACAACCGGGTCGATTCCCTGCGCAACATCGTGCGCGATCCCAGGGTGTCGCTGATGTTCCTGATCCCCGGTTCCGGCAACGCCGTGCGTGCCAACGGCCGTGCACATCTCTCCATCGATCCGGAGCTGCTGGCCTCCTTCAAGGTCGAAGGCAAGGCGCCGCGGAGCGTCATGGTGATGCACGTGGATGAAATCTACTTCCAGTGCGCCCGCGCCATCGTCCGCTCCGACCTCTGGAATCCCGACAAGCGGATCGATCCGAAGACGTTGCCGACACCCGGCCAGATCCTCGCCGAGATGAGCGAGAACAAGGTCGGCGGCGCGGAATACGACCGCATCTGGCCGGAGCGCGCTGCAGCGACGATGTGGTGATCTTACCGTTCTTTCCACGAGTCCAGAATCGTAGGGTGGGCAAAGGCGCGCTTGCACCGTGCCTACCACCTGTCCAGCACCGCGATAGAAATCGTGGGCACGCTTCGCTTTGCCCACCCTGCAAGAGCGCGGGATATGGTCGCAGCCGATCACCTGCGCTCGCGCGAGATGAATCCGACTGTCAGTGCTTGCGGCGGGAGAAACGCCTCGGCGCGTCGCCGCCAAATATGGATAGCCATTTCATTGACCCATCGCGTCAATCGCTCGATATTCGCAGCATCGAAACCGCTCCTCGAGCTTGAAGCCGCACCATGAGAATCGATCGCCAGCGCAATCAGAACGACATGCAAGCGTGCATGACGCGGCGCTGTTTCTCGGCGGCTACCGGCGCCTGTTGTTGTTGCTGACCGCGTCCTAGCAACTCTCACACAGCAAATCTCAAGACAGGAACGCCGAGACTTCGGCGAGCGAGCAGTCATGTCCCAAGACCAATCGAACGCCTACATCATCGAAATCCACGATCGCGCCGCCGGCATCGTCACGCGAGACGCGCGCGGCTTCCGCTTCTTCTCCTCGGAGCGTCTGTTCGACAGCCTCGAAGGCCGCCAGTTCCGCTCGGCGCGCGAGGCCGAGCGTGCCGCCCGCGCTGTGTATTCCGAGCGGAGCCGGCGCGCGCATTCCCAACTCATGGCCAGCTGATTCTGCGCTCCCCAAGGAGCTCAGCCTTTCAGCGCGACCAGCAACTCATCCGGGCGCTCGGCCATGATCATGTGGCCCGCGCCCGGCACCACGACGGTCTTCGCATGCGGGATTGCCGCCGCGAGCGCCTTGCCTGCCTTGAGCGGCGTCATCATGTCCCGTTCGCCGAGGATCAGCGTGACAGGCACCTTCACGCCCGCGGCCGCGGCAAGCGCATTCGCATAGGCATTGCAGGCGGACAAATCCCTGAACAGCACGCCCGGCTCGCAGGCTTGAAGCACGGCCTGTGCGCTGCCATGCATCCACAGGCCCGGTGCGAGACTGCCGCCGAGTTCGGCCTTGAATCCGAGACCCCAGATCGAGACCATGTCATTGGCGTCCTGCTCGTTGGCTTCCGCGGCCTTGAGCAGATCCGGGCCGACCGTCATGGTTGCGGCGGTGCCGATCAGGCTCAGGGCCGAGACCTTGTCGGGATGCCGTGCCGCCGTCTCCAGCGAGATCAGCGATCCCATGGAGTGGCCGATCAGATGCGCCTTGGCCACGCCGGCCGCAGTGAGCAATGCCGACGTCCAGTCCGCCATCTCGGCGATGCTGCCCAGCGAAGGCCCGGGAGAGCGGCCGTGGCCGGGGAGATCAGGCGCCAGCACGCCAAAACCGTGATGGGCGAACCAGCGCGTGTGCAATGCCCAGGTCGAACGATCGAAGCCGGCACCATGGAGGAAGACGACCGTAGGCAGGGACTTGTCGAATTCGCAGCCGCCGGTCGCGACAAACACCTCGGAGCCGTTGACGGAAAGCTTCATGGCGTCAGACCTTCTGCGAGATGCGCAGCGCCTGCGCGAGATCGTCGATGATGTCGGAGGCGGTCTCGATGCCGACCGAGAGCCGCACCAGCTCCTCGCCGATGCCGGCGGCCTTGAGCTGTTCGGCGTCCATCTGCTGATGCGTGGTCGAGGCGGGGTGGATCACCAGCGTCTTGGCGTCGCCGACATTGGCGAGGTGGCTGATCATGCGCAGCTGTTCGATGAACTTGCGGCCCGCGGGCCGTCCGCCCTTGATGCCGAAGGAAATGATCGAGCCGGCGCCGCGCGGCAGCAACTGCTTTGCAAGCTGATGGTCGGGATGGTTCTCCAGCGAGGGATGCAGCACCCAGTCGACGGCCTTGTTCGACTTCAGCGCCTCCAGCACCAGATGCGTGTTCTGGATGTGGCGGTCCATGCGTACCCCCAGCGTCTCCACACCCTGGAGCAGCTGGAATGCGTTGGTCGGCGACAGGCAGGCGCCGAAATCGCGCAGGCCCTCGGTGCGCGCGCGCATGATGAAGGCGCTTGTGCCGAACTGCTCGTCGAAGACGATGCCGTGATAGCCACCATAGGGCTCGGTCAGCACGCCGAATTTGCCCGATGCGCGCCAGTCGAACCGGCCGCCATCGACAATCGCGCCGCCGATCGCGATGCCGTGGCCGCCGATCCATTTGGTCGCCGAATGCATGACAATGTCGGCGCCGAGCTCGATCGGGCGGCTGAGATAGGGCGTCGCAAAGGTGTTGTCGATCAGCAGCGGGATCTTTGCGTCATGCGCGATCTGCGCGACTTTCGGGATATCGAGGACTTCGAGACCGGGATTGCCGATGGTCTCGCCGATCACGAGTTTTGTGTTGGGCTTGATCGCCGCACGAAAGGCATCGTGGTCGCGCGGCTTGACGAACGTTGTGGTGATGCCGAAGCGCGGCAGCGTGTGCGCCAGCAGATTGATGGTGCCGCCATAGAGCGAGCTCGACGCGACGATGTGGTCGCCGGCATTGAGCAGCGTCGCGATGGCCAGATGCAGCGCGGCCATGCCGCTCGCGGTGCAGATCGCACCGACGCCGCCCTCCAGCGCCGCAAGCCGCTCCTCCATCACGCCGGTGGTCGGATTGGAGATGCGCGTATAGATGTGGCCGGCGCGTTCGAGATTGAACAGCGCCGCGGCGTGGTCGGAATCCTGGAACACGTAGGATGTGGTCTGGTAGATCGGCACCGCGCGGGCGCCGGTCGTGGGATCCGGATGCTGGCCCGCATGCAGGCTCAGGGTCTCGAAGGCAGGCGGTTTCGGCGCGGGCATGCGTGGCCTCGTTGGTCGATCGGCGATGGCGGCCGTTGTGCCACAAAATGGTGCGCGGCGTCAGCCCATTGACTATTCACGGGAGGTCGTCATGCCCGGGCTTGTCCCGGGCATCCACGTTCTTCGTGTCGCACGGCAAGGGCGTGGATGGCCGGGACAAGCCGGCCATGACGCTGTGGTAACTTCTGTGCGCCCCAGGCTCAGCTCATATGCGATTGACTTACCGCATGCGGGGAGAGGCGAAGCTAGCCCCCGATCGCCTGCTCGATGATCCCTGTCTCGCGCAAGAGGATCTCCACGATTTCCTGCTCGCGGCGCGGGCCGAGCCTCGTCCGAACGGCGGAGACCGTCATCGCCGCGGCGGGGCGGCCATCCGGGGTCTTGATCCAGGTTGAGATCGATTTCGTGCCCTGCACGAGGCCGATCTCCCTCCTGCCATATCCCAGCCGCCGCGCGGCGGTGACCTCGCCGAGCACCGTCGCAACGTCGGTTCGGTAAGACTCAAATCTCTTTTCGTTGGCTGCGACGATTTTTCGCGCGTCCTGCGCCGGCAGCGCGGCGAGGATGGCGACGCCGGCGCTGGAAACGCCGAGCGGCCGGCGCGCGCCGACTTCGATCGACAACACCTGGATCGGGTAGGCGCCGATCCTGCGGTCGACGCAAAGCGTGTCGTTGCCGGTCCGCACGGTCAGAAACATGGTGTCGCCGACCTCGGTCGAGGCGCGCCGCAGCGACGGACCTGCAGCAACCAGCAGCCGCGACGGCCGCGGCCGCGCAAGCGCAAGCTCCGGCACCTGGTTGCCGATCGCATAGCGGCCGGTTCGCTCGTGCCGTTCGACGATGCCTTCCTCGATCAGCACGTGAACGATGCGATGCACGGTCGGACGGGTGAGGCCGGTTGCCCGCACGACCTCGGCCAGTGGCACACCGTCTTCGCGGCCTGCGGCAAGAATGCGCAGTACGGCGAGCGCGCGCCGGATCGCCTGCGCACCTTGTCGCGGTTCTGTCACACGGGTGGACCCTGGAGACGCCTTGTCCATAATATGGACAAGAACGCCACAATTCACTCGACAGGTAAAGCGCGCATCTGGAGATTGCGGCGCGATCGAGCGCCAAGTGCAACGTCATTGGCATTCGACGTGGAATGGGAAGCGCTGCCGGGAGGTTAACATGAGATTAATCGCGATTGCCATAGCCGCCGCCGCTGCGATGCTGGCGGTGCCCGCGTCAGCCCAGCAATGGCCGGCGCGCAGCGTCAAGCTGATCGTCCCCTATCCGGCCGGCGGCAATGTCGACAGCGCCGCGCGCATCGTCGCCGACAAGCTCCAGGAAAAGCTCGGCCAGCCCTTCATCATCGAGAACAAGGCCGGCGCCGGCGGCATGATCGCGGGCGAAGCCTTCGCGAAATCGGCGCCCGACGGCTACACGCTGTTCGTCGGCGCCAACGGCCCGGTGCTGTTCGCGACCGAGATCAACAAGCGCGACGCCTACAACTGGAAGAAGGATTTTCTTCCGATTTCGACGATCTCGATGACGCCGCTGGTGCTCGAAGTCCATCCATCCGTGCAGGCCACGAATTTCAAGGAATTCATCGACCTCGCCAAGCGCGAGCCGGGCAAGCTGACGATGGCCTCGCCCGGCCCCGGCACCACCAACCATCTGCTCAGCGAGCTGATGCAGTCCAGCCTCGACCTGCAATGGGTCACCGCGCACTACCGCGGCAACGCGCCGGCGATCAACGATCTGCTCGGCGGCCAGGTGCAGTTCGCGTTCGACCAGCTCACGGTCAGCCTCCAGCACATCAAGGCCGGTCTGTTCCGCGCGCTCGCGGTCACCAGCCCGCACCGCCTGAAGTCGCTGCCCGACGTGCCGACCTTCGCCGAACTCGGCTACAAGGACTTTGACGGCCAGACCTTCACCGGCCTGTTTGCGCCGGCCGGCACACCGGCGCCTGTGGTGGACAAGCTGCACGAGACGCTGGTCGCGATCCTGAAAGACCCCGCCGTGGTCGACAAGTTCGAGAAGCTTGGCGGCGAGTCGACGCCGATGACGCCGGACGAGTTCAAGGCCTATCTCGCGCGCGAGGACGCCAAGTGGATTCCGGTCGTGCGCAAGGCCAACATCAAGGCTGATTGATCGATGCGGATCGACCCCACCGAACTCGGCGCGGAGCGCATCTACCGGCTCATGACCGGCATTGTCGTGCCGCGCCCGATCGCCTGGGTGACCAGCCTGTCGCGAAGCGGCGTGCTCAACCTCGCGCCCTTCAGCGCCTTCACCTTCGTCTCGCAGAAGCCGCCGATGCTGGCCATCAGTGTCGGCCGCAAGGGCGCCGACTACAAGGACACCGCGCACAACATCCTCGACACCGAGGAATATGTGATCCACATCGCCGATACCCCGCTGATGAAGGCGGTGCACGACAGCTCCGTCGAGCATCCGCCTGAAATCAGCGAGGTCGCGGAGCTGGGCCTGGAGACGATCGCGAGCGAGCGGATCAAGGTACCCAGGCTTGGCGTTGCACCGGTCGCGATGGAATGCCGCTTCCGGCAGTGTCTCGAATTCGGCGAGGCCCGCAGCCGGCTCATCGTCGGTGAAGTCGTGATGTTTCATATTCGCGACGGTCTCGTCAACGACGGCAAGGTCGAAACCAAGGCGCTCGACCCGATCGCGCGCATCGGTGGCCCGCGTTACGCCACGCTCGGCGAGATCGTGACGCTGAACACCGTGTTCCAGACGCCCAAATCGAAAGACTGAGCGCGCAGGCCCGGCCGCGCCTGAAGATATTGGAGAACGACAATGCGACTCGTGAGCTATCTCGTGGACGGAGAGCCGCGCTATGGCGCTGCCGTTGATGGCGGTGTCGTCGATCTGACCAAGCGCATCGGCCGCGACTATTCCGACGTCAAGGCGCTGATTGCGGCCGGTGCGCTTGCCGAGGCGCAGGAGGCGGTGGCCGGCGCGACGCCCGACTACGCGCTGGACAAGCTCGTCCTGCTGCCGCCGGTGCTGGCGCCGGAAAAGCTCTGGTGCATCGGCGTCAACTACGCCGAGCGCAACGCCGAATATAAAGACAATTCCGACCTGCCCAAATATCCGAGCCTGTTCGTGCGCAGCATGTCGTCGATGACCGGCTCCGGCCAGCCGCTCGAGAAACCTGATGTCTCCGAGCAGCTCGACTACGAAGGCGAGCTCGTGATCGTGATCGGGCAGGGCGGCCGTCACATCCCGCGCGAGAAGGCTTTTTCGCACATCTTCGGTATGACCTTGTGCAACGAGGGCACGATCCGCGACTGGCTGCGCCACGGCAAGTTCAACGTCACGCAAGGCAAGAATTTCGACCGCTCCGGCAGCATCGGTCCCTGGCTCGTGACGGCCGACGAACTCGATCCGCGAGGTCCGCACGACATCGTCACGCGCGTGAACGGCGAGGTGCGGCAGCAGGACACGACCGAGCGCCTGATGTTCCCGTTCGACTTCCTGATCTCCTATCTCTCCACCTTCGCGACGCTCAAGCCCGGCGACATGATCGTGACGGGGACGCCGACGGGGGCGGGCGTCCGCTTCGATCCTCCGCGCTGGCTCAAGGTGGGCGATGTCGTCGAGGTCGAGTCCAGCCGCATCGGCGTGCTGCGCAACGTCGTCGCCGCGGAGCAGTAATCATGCTGGATGCCGCCACGATCGAACGCCTTGCCGCGCGCCTGGACGAGGCCGAGCGCACCAAGTCTCTGATTTCGATGTTCACCAAGGACTATCCCGATTTCAGCATCGAGGATGCCTATGCCGTCCAGCGCGCCTGGACGACGCTCCAGCTCGGGCGCGGCCGGGTCATCAAGGGCCACAAGATCGGCCTGACCTCGAAGGCGATGCAGAACGCGGTCGGCATCTCCGAGCCCGATTACGGCGTGCTGTTCGCGGACATGTTCTATGCCGACGCGACGCCGATCCCGTTCGACCGCTTCCACGCGCCGCGCATCGAGGTCGAGCTCGCCTTCGTGCTGAAGGCGCCGCTGCGCGGTCCCGACTGCACCATCTTCGACGTGCTCAACGCCACCGACTATGTCACGCCCGCGCTCGAGATCCTGGAAACGCGGATGCATCGTGTCGATCCCGAGACGGGCAAGCCGCGAAAGGTCATGGACACGATCTCGGACAACGCCGCGAACGCCGCGCTGGTGCTCGGCGGCCGCCCGTTCCGCCCGATGGATGCCGATCTGCGCTGGATCGGCGCGCTGCTGTTCCGCAACGGCGAGGTCGAGGAAACCGGCCTTGCGGCCGGCGTGCTCAACCATCCCGCCAACGGTATCGCCTGGCTCGCCAACCGCCTCGCGCCGCATGACGAATATCTTGGGGCTGGCGAGGTGGTGCTGGCGGGATCGTTCACGCGTCCGGTCGACATCCGCCGCGGCGACACCTTCCATGCCGATTACGGCGCGTTCGGCTCGGTGTCGTGCCAGTTCGTCTGAATCAACAATAAAAGGGAGCGCACCATGGCAAGTCAAACGCGGCGCAAGAGCATCCATATCGGCGGCTTCAAGCACGCCAACCCGATCCCGAACGCCTGCCGCATCGGCAATCTCGTGATATCAGGCGTCATCCTCGGCCGCGATGCGGCCGGCGTGATGCCGGAGAGCCTCGACGCGCAATGCGCCAACATGTTCGCGCATATGAAGGCGACGGTAGAGGCCGCCGGTGGCACCACGGACGACATCATCAAGATGACGGTCTGGCTGAAGGACCGCACGCAGCGCGGCCCCGTCAATGTCGAATGGCTCAAGATGTTTCCGGACGAGCATTCGTGCCCGGCGCGCCACGCGCTGCCGATGGACACCATGGACGGCGGCGCGCTGGTGCAGTGCGACTTCACCGCCGTGATCGACTGAAGGAGCCCTGGGCATGCCGACCTATCTGCCGTTCGATCCCAATCCGCGCCGCCCGGTCAAGGCGCCACCGCCGAAGACCGTCGACAGCCAGTTTCACGTGCTGGGGCCGATCGACAAATATCCGGAGCGTCCGGGTGCGGCCTATCGGATGCCGAGCGCGACGTGGGAAGCGGCGCTGCGCGTGCACAAGGCGCTCGGCATCGAGCGCGGCATCATCGTGCAGACCACGACCTACGGCGCTGATCATTCCGTCGTGCTCGACGGCCTCGCCGCGATGGGCCCGAACTATCGCGGCTGCGCCAACGCGCTGGTGTTCGCGGAGGCGAACGATTCCTATCTCTCAAAACTGCATGACGCCGGCGTGCGCGGCGCGCGCTTCAGTTTTCGTCAGGAGCTCGGCGCGGTGCTGTCGGATGCCGATTTCGCCCGCGCCATCGCGCGCATCCGCGAGCTCGGCTGGTATGTGAAGATCCAGCCGGAGAAGGACGGCATCGTCTCCAGCGTCGCCAAATACGAGAATCTCGACGTGCCCGTGCTGATCGATCACATGGCGCGGCCCGAGCCTTCGCGCGGCAAGGACGATCCGAATTTGCGCAAGATGCTGGAGCTGCTCGCCAAGGGCAATTTCTGGGTGATGCTCTCGCTCGGTGAGAAGACTTCGCAAGCCGGCCCGCCCTACGACGACGTGATCCCGATCGCGCGCACCTATATCGAGGCCGCCATCGACCGCTGCGTCTGGGCCAGCGACTGGCCGCATCCGGTTTCCGTCAAGCAGCCGCCCAACGATGCCGATCTGCTCGAGCTGATGTTCCGCTTCGCGCCCGACCAGGCGGAGCTGGAGAAGATCCTGGTGCACAATCCGGCAAAACTGTTCGGGTTTCCGGATTAATCTCTCCTCGTCGTTGCGAGGAGCGAAGCGACGAAGCAATCCAGACGATTTCCACAGAGACAGCCTGGATTGCTTCGCTTCGCTCGCAATGACGGATAGGACCCGCATTAACCCTTCAGTAACACCCGCGACACTCCACGGCGATTTCGCGGCGTAACTACGTTCTTAACGAATTGCCTCTAATTTGCGCATGCCCACCTCCCGGCGGCCTGCGCCCTGATTCGCGTGTGCGCCGCCCAGCAACACCGAAGAGGCAGAATGCCGGCTCTCAAGAACCTGTTCTTGCTGCGCTCGATCGGCGCCAAGCTCGCCCTCATGACATTGGTCGGCGCGATCTGCATGGCGCTGGTCGCCTCGACCGTGCTGTGGATCGCCCGGGGCCAGCTCGTCACCGAGCGCATCGAAAAGGCGCATGCCGCGGTCGATATCGTCTGGAATTTGGCCGACGGCTATTACAAGGCCTTCAAGGCCGGGCAGATGACCGAGGAGGAAGCCAGGAAGCGTTTCCTCGAAGCCAATAATTTCGTCTGGTACGAAGACCACAGCAACTACGCCTATATCTACGATTACGAGACCGGCCTCTGTGTGTCCAATCCCGGCATTCCGCAATTCGTCGGCAAGGACATGCGTCCGAACAAGGACGCCAACGGCATGCTGTTCGCCGTCGCGCTGATGGATATCGCGAAGAAGGGCCAGGGCACGCTGCGCTATTCCTTCCGCCGCAGTGGTGCCGATGCCACGCCGCTCGACAAGGTCGCCTTCACGCGCGGCTTTGCGCCGTGGAATCTGATGATCGGCTCGGCCGAATACATGTCGGAGGTCGACAATTCCTTCTGGTCGATGGTGCAGACCGCGTCCGTGGTCATTGCCGTGCTGATGCTGATCTCGATCATGATTGCTTGGGCCGTCGGCCGCAGCGTGGTGAAGCCGCTGACGGGGCTGAGGGAGCGCATGGCCTCGCTGAGCGAAGGCCAGCTTGACGCGCCCGTCGCGCATGCCGATCGCCGCGACGAGATCGGCGAGATGGCGCGCACCGTCCAGGTGTTCCGCGACGCCATGCTGGAGACCAATCGCATGCGCGAGGCGCAGGCGGTCACCGAGCAGCGCCAGGGTGAGGCGCGCAAGGTCGACATGAACCGGCTTGCGGATCAGTTCGAGCGCGAGGTCGGCGAGATCATCGAGCTGGTGTCGGTTGCCGCGAGCCAGCTCGAGACATCGTCGACGACGCTCTCCAAGACCGCCGACACCGTCGCGCAGGTCTCGGGCCGCGCCTCCACGGCGTCGGGCGAGGCGTCCGCGAACGTCCATTCCGTGGCCGCCGCGAGTGAGGAGCTTGCCTCCTCGATCGGCGAGATCAGCCGCCAGGTCGAGAGCTCGGCGCGGATCGCCGGCGAGGCCGTCAACCAGGCGCAAAAGACCGACGCGCGCATGAGCGAGCTGTCGCAGGCGGCCAGCCGCATCGGCGACGTCGTCGATCTCATCCAGACCATCGCGGGCCAGACCAACCTCCTGGCACTGAACGCGACCATCGAGGCCGCGCGTGCCGGCGAGGCAGGCCGCGGCTTTGCCGTGGTGGCGTCCGAAGTGAAATCGCTCGCCGAGCAGACCGCGAAGGCGACCGACGAGATCAGCCAGCAGATCAACGACATCCAGTCGGCGACGCGGGATTCGGTCGCTGCGATCAAGGAGATCGGCACGACCATCGGCCGCATCTCGGAAATCTCGGCTGCGATCACGACCTCGGTCGAGCAGCAGGGCTCTGCGACGCAGGAGATCTCCCGCAACGTGCAGCGCGCTGCCGCAGGTACCTCCCAGGTCGAGGCCAGCATCGCCGACGTCCAGCGTGGCGCCTCCGAGACCGGCGGTGCGTCCGCGCAGGTGCAGTCGGCCGCGCAATCGCTTGCCACCGAGAGCACGCGCCTCAAGCGCGGCGTCGCCGGCTTCATGAACTCGATCCGGGCGGCGTGACGCGCTGGCGTCACGCTCCAGCTGTCTGATACTGTCCGGGGCAGATAAGCGGTGGGCAGGGGGCAATCATGCAGGGATGGACCACGCGGCTGGCTGTTGCGCTCCTCGTCCTGCCGGTGATGGCCTCAAGCGGGACGTCGGCTGCGCCGGCGCCGCTGCGCGGCATCTCCGTCGATCTGTCATGGACGGACAATAGAACGGAAAAATTCCTGGACACCGGCGAGGAGAGGCCCGGCTACCAGACCTCCCAGGTCCAGCTTTACATCAGCGATCAGGGCCGCTTCTTCAGCCGCTTCAACAGGGTCGCGAAAGGCAACAACAACCGCCTGGTCAATTCAGCCGTGTCGGGCGAGGGAAAGTCGGTGCTGAACTGGCGTTTCGAGGGACGCAGCGTCGCTGCCGACCAGCGGTTTGCAGGCTCGGGCGCAAGGCGCATCGTCGTCTCGTTCGGCGACGACGCGTCCTCCTGCTCGCTCCGTGTCATTCACGGCAAGGAAGGCAGCGCGCCGATCCGCTACCCCGGGCTGACGTCGCGTCGGCCGATCGAGCTGATCCGCATCGAGGTGACCAACACCTCCTGCCAGGTTCGCCAGGGCAATGTGTTCGGCCAGTGATCACACGGCCGGCTGCGCCGCCAGCCTGTCGCGCACCCCGGCGGCGATCTCGAACGAGCGCAGCCGCGCGGTGTGGTCGTAGATCTGCCCTGTGGTCATCAGCTCGTCCGCCCCGGTCTCGGCGATCAGCGCCTTGAGCCTTTCCTCGATCACCGCAGGCGAGCCGACGGCCGAGCAGGACAGCGACTGGCCGACCATGGCCTTCTCGGCCGGCGACCACAGCGCATCCATGTCGTCGACCGGCGGCGGCAGCGGGCCGGGCGTGCCGCGGCGCAGATTGATGAACTGCTGCTGCAGCGAGGAGAACATGCGCCGCGCCTCCGCGTCGCTGTCGGCGGCGAACACGTTGACGCCGACGATCGCATAGGGCTTGTCGAGCTGCGCCGACGGCTCGAACCGCGCGCGGTATTCGCGCAGCGCCGGCATCATCATCTGCGGCGCGAAATGCGAGGCGAACGCAAACGGCAGTCCGAGCATCGCGGCAAGCTGGGCGCCGAAGGTGCTGGAGCCGAGGATCCAGAGCGGCACCTTCGTCCCCATGCCGGGCACGGCGCGGATGGTCTGGTTCGGCTGGACGTCGCCGAGGAGGGCCTGCAACTCCAGCACGTCATGCGGAAAATTTTCGGAGCTGGTGGCGAGGTCGCGTCGCAGTGCCTTTGCCGTGAACTGGTCGGTGCCCGGCGCACGCCCGAGCCCGAGATCGATCCGCCCCGGATACAGCGATTCCAGCGTGCCGAACTGCTCGGCGATGACCAGCGGCGAATGGTTCGGCAACATGATCCCGCCCGATCCGACGCGGATCGTCTTCGTTCCGCCCGCGATGTGCCCGATCACCACGGATGTCGCGGCGCTCGCGATCCCCGTCATGTTGTGATGCTCGGCGAGCCAGAACCGCTTGAAGCCCCAGCCCTCGGCATGCTGCGCCAGATCGAGCGAATTGCGAAACGCCTGCGATGCGTCGCCACCCCTGCGGATGGGCGCGAGATCGAGCACGGAAAAGGGGATCATGAATGGCTACCGGAGTGGAGGGTTCTGCGGGTCTGAGAGAATGACATGTAATGTCAACCCGCAGGATGGGTAGAGCACTCGCGAAACCCATCATGTTTCGCCATCCAAAGGGGACTTCGATGGGTTTCGTTTCGCTCGACCCATTCCACGGCGCCGCCTGCCCCCTTCACAACACCGTTATTGCGACTGGTGGCGCCCTTCGTCTCAACTGGGCGTGTGGCGCTTGTTGTTGTACCCTGTCCCAAACCACTGCTCCGTCGCCAGGAGGAACCGACATGACCACCGTCGTCTTCAACCGCCGCAACCTCCTCGCCGCGGGTGGCTCCATTCTGGCAGCCGGAGCATCCGGCCTGCTGCTGCCGGCCCGCGCGAACGGCCTCGCGCCGACCGAGTCGATGTCGGGCGGCGCCAACAACTACCGCAAGGGCGCGGCGACCGTGGACCGGATCGGCAAGGGCGGCTTCTGGATGAGCGGCACCGTGCGCCGCGCCGGTGACGGGGCTCCGCTCGCTGGCCAGCGCATCCAGATCTGGGCGCATACGACCGAAGGCCAGGAGCACGAGCCGCAGAGCCATGGCGCCACGCTCACCGACAAGGACGGAAAATTCCGTCTCGAAATGCCGCAGATCATTCCGATCTTCGGCCAGCCGCATGGCCACCTCGCCTATGACAGCGGTGAATTCAAAACCGTCTTCCTGCGGCCGGTGATGCGCAGCGCCAAGGAAACCAGCCTCGAGGCGCACTTCGTGCTTCAGCCGGCCTGAGCGAACCAGCGAATGACGGGGTGGAAATCGGCCCGGGTGACTCTGATCTGGGCCGCCCTTGCTCTGGCCATTGGCGTGCCGATCGCCGTCGCCGCAACGAGCGAACAACTCGCATGGCGCGGTCCGGTCTACATCCTCGCCGGATTCGCCGGGATCGTTGCCCTCGGTCTCGTGCTCGTTCAGCCCCTGCTGATTGGCGGATATCTCCCGGGATTTTCGGCTTATCGCGGCCGGCGCGCCCATCACTGGATCGGCGCCGCGCTTGCTCTGGCGATCGTGATCCACGTCGCCGGTCTCTGGATCACCAGCCCGCCCGATATGATCGATGCGCTGACCTACACCTCGCCGACGCCGTTCTCTCCCTTCGGCGTGACCGCGATGTGGGCCATCTTCATCGTTGCGCTTCTGGCGGCGTTGCGCCGCCGATTGGGGCTGCGGCTGCGAACCTGGCGCATCATCCATCTTCCGCTGGCGATCGTCATCGTCGCAGGTAGCGTGATCCATTGTCTGCTGATCGAGGGCACGATGGAGACGATCTCGAAGGCGGCGCTGTGTGCGCTTGTGCTCGCGGCAACCGTCAAGGTGATGGTTGATCTGCAAGTGTGGCGCAAACGAAGGGCGCTGCGCGGCGAGAGTTCGTAGCCCGGCCATGAGCGATGGATACGAGAGTGAGAGCCTCTCACCGCGTCATTGCGAGGCGCAAAGCGACGAAGCAATCCAGACTGTCGCTGCAGAACTATTCTGGATTGCTTCGCTCCGCTCGCAATGACGGAACTCGCCGCCTTGCTTGCCGCAAATAGCCATGAAGCGTATCTTCGCTCAATGGTTGTCAGTGCCCCCGATCTGAAAGCGTTCCTGCTCGCGACGCCGTTCTTCGGCGGCCTTCCGGACACCAGTCTCGACCTGCTGATGTCGATGCTGAGCGAACGCCGCTTCGATGCCGGCGCGACCGTCGTGGCGGAAGGCGAGCCGGGACGCTCGATGTTCATCGTCGAATCCGGCCGGCTGGCGGTGAGCAAACGGGCGCATGCGGGGAGCGTCATCCCGATCTCCGTTCTGGAACCCGGCGATTTCTTCGGTGAAATGTCGCTGATCGAAATGCAGAATCGCTCCGCGACGGTGGTCGCGGAGAGCCCGACGGTGCTGTACGAGCTGACCGCACAGGATCTCTATGCCTGCTACAAAGCCGACATCCACGCCTACGTGATCGTCCTGCAAAACATCAATCGCGAGCTTTGCCGGCGGCTGCGCCGGGCCGACGATCGGTTTGCTGCACGTCAGGCGGGTAACGACAATTGACGATGCGTCGAGCGTAGGATGGGTAGAGCGCAGCGAAACCCATCATGTCTCGGCATAACAAGCTCTCGATGGGTTTCGCTGCGCTCTACCCATCCTACAGGCCGTCTCGTCGTCACGGCTACAGCAGCGCCATCGAGTGCAGCGAGTTTCTATGAAAGCCGAAGGCAACCAGGCCGGAGAGAAGCAGTGCAGTTCCAGCCACGATCAGGCAACACGCAAGCACGATGGGAGCCTCTTGTTCGTCACGAATGACGAAGACGATAATAGATAAAACTTTACCGACAATCGAAAGGAAGAATTAACCTTACTCGCGCCGCCGACCAGTCAGGAACCGCGGCATCTGGTTGTCAGGCGGCAGGCTTGTGTTCGCCGCGCACGCTGATTTGCCCGTCGGGCAAAACACCCAGCCCCCGTCAATCCTGGTTCGCAAAAATATTCCACTTTACCGAAATTCGGAATTGCGGCATTCTCCCCGCCATCCCGACCTCTCGGAGAGGGGCGATCGTACGTCGTGTCGAACGTGGGTCGGGGTGCGGTGGACGCGGCAGCGCCGGGCAGGGAATGCGGGACCAGGGCGAGATGAACCTCGTGAGGTCCCCGGCTCTCAGCGGAACGGACGGCGCCGAAGTCTGGCAAATCCTTTGAGTCCAAGCCGGCGTGTCCGGCGAAGCCTCTTGGCGAAGCCGGAAGCTGCGTACGGCGAAAGCGCGTGGTCCTGACCGTCGTTGCTACGGTCAAGCCTTGCGGAGATGGATCGGGGCTCTACCGGGTTTCGAGACATCGCCAATTCGCGAGGCGACGGAGGCCAGAAGGAACTCGGCTCCGGGGAGAGCGCGTATAAGCCGTCAACCCATCGCGCAGGGAAGGCCGAGTGTTCGGCGTCACCTGTATGCTGCTGTGCGGTTTCCTTGCGCACCACATTCGCGCAGTGGACCGCGGGTGCCCGCCGGCACCCGGTCTTCCCTGCGCCCTCTTCAAAGAAGCGGGCAAAGGTGATTCGCAAAACTCGGGCGATTTGCGCCGCGAGAATGCCGCTTCGTGCGTGATTTGAGAATCGTGCTGCCGACAGGGGTGATGGAGACGCGCAGACGCGTGTCGCTCAAAATCCACACGGCATTCAAAATCTCCAGCTCATGTGCCTCAAACAGTCGCATCCGCGGGTGCGATGTCTTTGCGCGCGTCCGGCGAGGTTCCATAGTGTCAGCAGATGATTTGCAACCGAGGGGCGGGTATCAAATGACAGCGCGCAAATGTTTTATCGTGGCAGCAGGCTTGATGATTACGGGCGCTGCGCATGCCGAGGACGTGCCGTCCAACGCCGAACTGTTTCGCATGCTGAAAGCGCAGCAGCAGACCATTTCGGAGCTGCGCGCCGAATTGAAGCAGGCGAAGCAGGAGCGGCGCACTGCGACTCCAACCGAAGCTCGCGCGGCTGCATCGCCAGCCGGGCGCGACGCCGCGAGGGAGACGGTGGCGGCAGCCCCGCCCGCGCAGGCCTATGCGATGTACAACAAGGGCCCCGCGGTCGTGCCGGCGCGCAACGGCGGCGCCTATGTCGGCGTTTTCGGTGGCGGCGGCAGTCGCGGCGGTACCGACGTCAGCCAGCTCGGCACCGTCTTTTTCATCGAGGCCGCCGGCGGCCCCCTGGCCGTCGATGCCTCGGGGCGGACCAGCAGCGGTGGTGTCGGGTTCGGTGGCGCGCATCTCGGTTATGAATGGTCGTATGGCGCGTATGTGCGGCCCGCGCTGGAGATCGAAGGTTTCTATCTGGCCGGCAACCAGCCGCGCGCGACGCTGGTGAACCCCACGGACCGGCTTGCCGAACACTCCTTCGACACGACTTTCCCGATGCGCACCACGGTGCTTCTGGCGAACATGGTTGTCGGCTTCAACACGCCCTATCAAGGTATCACGCCCTATGTCGGCGGCGGCATCGGCGCCGCCAACGTCTCCATCAACGGCGCGACGTCCACCCAGACCGACCCGGTCGAGCCTGGCGTCAATCACTTCAACGCACGGCCGGATTCCTCGGCCTGGACCTTTGCGGCACAGGCCAAGGCGGGTGCGCGCTTCGCCCTCGGCAACAGCGGCGCTTATTTGTTCGGCGAGTACCGCTATCTGTATATCGGCGACGTGAATCAGGTTTTCGGATCCACCGTGAGTCCCGGTCATGCTGCGACCAGCCCGTGGACGGCCAGCTTCGGCGGCACGTCCCACCATCTGGCGGCCGGCGGCATCGGCTTTGGTTTCTAGTTGACTTGAGCCTTGCGAGAACCGGCGAGGGGCGGATGACGCGTCCTGCCCCACCGGGGCCCCGCAAAAGGCTCTGCGGCGAGAACTGAAAACGGAAGAAGGCGATTTGCTGAAGGGAATGGTGCTGCCAGACAGGATTGAACTGTCGACCTCTCCATTACCAATGGAGTGCTCTACCACTGAGCTACGGCAGCATGTGCTGGGATGAGAATCGGCCGCCACGAGGGGCCTACCAAGCGGGCCGATATCTGCCACAAGCCCCCCTCCTGTGCAAGCTTGCAAGGCCGGTCAACATGAGAAAATCGAGGCGATATCAGGCCCAAAATGCCCGATTTGGCGCGAAACGCCCGACTTTCTACGGATTTGGGTCCTGATATCCCCCACCAACTGGCCAGTTGGCGGAGCGCTCGAATTCGGTCCATTTCGAGTTTCGCACGATCCGTTCGCGCGGGACCTCTTGAGCTGCCGTATTCCCTGGGCATGTTATCCCCGACCGCTGTAATGGACCCGTAATGGCCGACGAGAACGACAAGCGTGCGAGACAGGCGAGGGGATCCCGCGATGACCGCCTGAAATCGGCGCTGCGCGAGAACCTGAAGCGGCGAAAGCTGCAGGCGCGCGAACGCGCCGCAATGGATGAGCCCTCGCAGAACGAGGATGGTTCCCTAAATGAGGGGGCCGCCGACAAATCCGGCAGCTAGAATTTTTTGGAGTGCATGCAGTGGCAATCGGGCAGGACGAATCGCAACGGGCTGACAGCGACGCGCAGATGTCGCGGTTCACCCGCCCCGAACAGACCTTTCCGGCGCTGACACCGGCCGAGATCGAGCGTGTCAGGCATTTCGGCGAGGTGCGCAGCTACGCCGACGGCGAGTTCCTGTTCGAAACCGGCAAGCCGGGGCCGGGCATGTTCGTGGTGCTGAAGGGCCATGTCGCCATCACCCAGCGTGACGGGCTCGGTCATGTCACCCCGTTGATCGACCAGGGGCCGGGGCAATTTCTGGCCGAGCTCAGTCAGCTTTCGGGACAGCCGGCATTGGTCGACGGCCGCGCCGAAGGCGACGTCGAGACGCTGCTGTTGCCGCCGCACCGGCTGCGCGCGCTGCTGGTCGCCGAGGCCGAGCTCGGCGAGCGCATCATGCGCGCGCTGATCCTGCGCCGGGTCAATCTGCTCCAGGGCGGCGTCGGCGGCGTGGTGCTGATCGGTGCCTCGCATTCGGTCGGCGTCGTCCGCTTGCAGGGTTTCCTCACACGCAACGGCCAGCCGCATCATCTGCTCGATCCCGAGCACGACCGCGACGCCGCCGAAGTGATCGCGCGCTATTCGCCGAAGCCAGAGGACTGGCCGCTGGTCGTTGCTGCCAGCGGCGAGGTGCTGCGCAATCCCGGCGAGACCGAGGTCGCGCGCGCGATCGGCATGATCGGCGGCCCGAAAGACGGCCGGATCTACGATGTCGCGGTGGTCGGCTGCGGACCGGCGGGACTTGCCACCGCGGTCTATGCGGCCTCCGAAGGCTTGTCGGTCGCCGTGCTCGACATCCGCGCCTTCGGCGGCCAGGCCGGCGCCAGCGCGCGCATCGAAAACTATCTGGGCTTTCCGACCGGCATCTCCGGCCAGGCGCTGACCGCGCGCGCCTTCACCCAGGCGCAGAAATTCGGCGCCGACATCATGATTCCCGTCACGGTGAAATCGCTCGACTGCGCGCGCAAGGACGGCGCATTTTCGGTCGCGCTCGACGGCTGCGATCCCCTGCGCTCGCGTTCGGTCGTGGTCGCGAGCGGCGCGCGCTATCGCCGCCCTGAGATCGAGAACCTCGACACATTCGAGGGGCGCGGCGTCTGGTACTGGGCCTCACCGGTCGAGGCGAAGCTGTGTGCCGGCGAGGAAGTGGCCCTTGTCGGCGCCGGCAATTCAGCGGGGCAGGCGGCCGTGTTCCTGTCGGGCCATGCGAAGAAGGTGCTGATGATCATCCGCGGCGGCGGCCTGGGCGCCAGCATGTCGCGCTATCTCATCGAGCGCATCGAAGCGACGCCGAACATCGAATTGCTGTTCAACACCGAGATCACCGCGCTCGAAGGCGACGAAGCCTCGCTGCTGCGGCGGATCCGCTGGAAGAGCCGGCTGTCCGACGACGGGGATTTCGCCGATATCCGCAATCTGTTTCTGTTCGTCGGCGCCGATCCCGCCACCAACTGGCTCGACGGCTGCGGCGTCACGCTCGATCGCGGCGGCTTCGTCGTCACGGGCGCGCAGTCCGAGCTGAACCAGGGCCGGCTGGTGGCGCCGCTCGAGACCTCCGTGCCCGGCGTCTATGCCGTCGGCGATGTCCGCTCCGGCTCGGTCAAGCGCGTCGGCGGCGCCATCGGCGAGGGCGCGCAGGTCGTGGCCTCCCTGCATGGCTATCTCGGCGACGCCGCAAAACCGGCGCTTTAGAGCGAAGTGGATACCGGTTCGCGTAAAGAAAACGCGTCAAAACAAAAAGCTAGAGCCCGTTCCGATCCATTGGAACTGGGCTCAAGTCAAGGACAAGACAAGCAGATAGCAAGCCGATTATGGCTTGCTATCCTGACGTGTCCCACGGACTATTCCTGCGCCGCGAAGCCAATCGCACGTGGAAGAACAAAGAATTCACAAGGGAGGACTCAATGGCCGAACTCGTCGTGCTCTACAAGACGCCCAAAGACGCTGCCGCCTTCGACAAGCATTATGCCGAGACCCACATTCCGCTCGCCAAGAAGCTTCCGGGCCTGAAAAAATACGCCGTCAGCACCGGGGCGGTCGGCTCTCCCGCAGGCCCCTCCGGCATCCATCTCGTTGCCGTTCTCACCTTCGACAGCGTGGCCGACATCCAGAACGCATTCGGCAGCGAAGCCGGCAAGGCGGCCGCGGGCGACGTGCCGAAATTCGCCAGCGGCGGCGCCGACCTGCTGATCTTCGACACCAAGGAAGTGTGACCACGATTCGACTTTCGTCGAGGACTGCCGTTGTTTGTGACATCGGTGCAAATAATTCAGCCATGCGTTTGTCGATTCGCACGACAGCGCATGGCTGCACGCGAACGTGTGACGCGGGAGCATGTGGCAATCCGATGAGGACCGTAATATCAATCGACTGATCCCGGCGCCGAGAGTAGGAGAAATGACATGGTCCTTGGATTGAGCCTGCACACCTTCGTATTGGTCCATGTTGTCATCAGCCTGATCGGCATTGTCGCGGGCCTCGTCGTGATGTTTGGCCTGCTCGGCTCGAAGCCGATGCCGGGCCTCACCGCAATCTTCCTGCTGTTCACGATTCTCACCAGCGCGACCGGCTTTCCGATTCCGCCGCTTCTGACCGAAAAACTGCTGCCCTCGCACATCATCGGCATCATCTCGCTGGTGCTGCTTGCGATCGCCTGCTTCGCGCTCTATGGCCAGAAGCTCGCAGGCGTCTGGCGTCCGGTCTACATCGTCACCGCGATGATCTCGCTCTACTTCAATTGCTTCGTGCTGGTGATCCAGTCGTTCCTGAAAGTGCCGGCACTCGCCGCGCTCGCGCCCGCCGTGCCGCCGGCGCCGCCGGGAGGCCCCGTCTTCGCGGTGGTGCAGGGCATCGTGCTGGTATTCTTCGTGGTGCTGACCGTCGGCGCCTGGCGCCGTTACAAGCCGATGACGTTTGCCTGACCACACGAGCGCCGTCATTCCGGATCGATGCGCGGCATCGCATTCGGAATCCCGCATCACCATATCTGAAACATCGGTGCTCGTTCGTGCGCGCGCCACGCCATGATTTTCGTCGAAAGGATGCAACCCATGCCCACCATCACCACCAAGGACGGCGTCGAGATCTTCTTCAAGGATTGGGGCGCGGGCCAGCCGATCGTGTTCAGCCATGGCTGGCCGCTGTCGGCGGACGACTGGGACGCGCAGATGCTGTTCTTCGTCGGAAAAGGCTATCGCGTCATCGCCCATGACCGCCGCGGCCATGGCCGCTCGTCGCAGGTCTCCGATGGCCACGACATGGACCACTACGCCGACGATCTCGCGGCGGTGACGGCGCATCTCGATCTCAAGAACGCGATCCATGTCGGCCATTCCACCGGCGGCGGTGAGGTCGTGCACTATATCGCGCGCCACGGCGAGAGCCGCGTGGCGAAAGCTGCGATCCTCTCCGCGGTGCCGCCGGTGATGGTGCAGACCGCGGCCAATCCCGGCGGCCTGCCGAAGAGCGTGTTCGACGGTCTCCAGGCGCAGCTCGCCGCCAGCCGCACGCAGTTTTATCGCGACCTCCCGGCCGGCCCGTTCTACGGCTACAACCGTCCCGGCGCAAAGCCGTCGGAAGCGGTGATCCAGAACTGGTGGCGCCAGGGCATGATGGGCGGCGCAAAAGCGCATTACGACGGCATCGTCGCGTTCTCGCAGACCGACTTCACCGAGGACCTCAAGAAGATCAACGTGCCCGTGCTGGTGATGCACGGCGACGACGATCAGATCGTGCCCTACGCGGACTCGGCGCCGCTGTCGGCCAAGCTGCTCAAGAACGGCACGCTGAAGACCTACAAGGGTTTCCCGCACGGCATGCCGACCACGCACGCCGAAACCATCAACGCGGACCTGCTGGCGTTCTTCAAGGCGTGAGGCCTCTTACCCTCCCCCTCCAGGGGAGGGTGCGCGCTCACTTCAATATCCCCCTGATCGCATCGAAGGTGCGCTTCACGAAGACTTCCGGCTTCTCCCGCGTACCTTCGCCGATCCAGCTCTCGCCGCCGACGCGCATCGCGCCGGTGGCGATCATCGCGACGAGCCGGGCCTTGAGCCTGTCCGACTTGGTCCTGGCGCGTTGCGCAAGCCCTTCAGCCAGTGCCCGCTCGAGTTTCTCGTATTTGAGCTGGTCGCGCGCCTGAAGCGCGGGATTGTCGCGCTTGAGCCGTGACATGGCCGCGGCTTCCGCCGGATCGATCCGCTTGATCGCTCCCGCGATCGCATTCTCGGCTGCGGTCAGCATGGACTCGTTCGCCGGCCGGGCGACGATCTCGGCGACCAAGGCGGCGGCGGCGCCTTCCTGCCAGGCCGAGACCACGTCCTCTTTCGAGGCGAAATAATGAAAGAAACTGCGGCGCGACACGTCCGCCGCGGCGGCGATGTCGTCGATGGTGGTGGCTTCGAAGCCGCGCTCCAGGAACAGTGCCATCGCCGCGCGGGTCAGCCGCTCGCGGGTCGCCTGCAGCTTGCGCTCGCGCAGGCCGGGGCCATCGGCGGATTTTGCCCCTGTCGGCAATGGCTTGGCGCCTTTCCTGACCAATTTCGCGGTGGGCTTCGAAGCCTTCAAATTATTTCACCTCTTGCAAACTTGCACTCAGTGCACATTTAGACCCGTCGCGGGGCTTTTCCAGCCCCGAACGGAGATATGGCATGACCGAGTGGAGCACGGCAGACATCCCCTCTCTCAGCGGCAAGACCGTCGTCGTCACGGGGGCGACGGGCGGCCTCGGCTACGAGACGGCGATGGCGCTGGCGGGCGCCGGTGCCATTGTCATACTCACCGGACGCAACGACGCAAAGGGCCTGCGGGCGATCGAAGGCATTTGCGAGCGGTTTCCCAACGCATTGATCGCCTATGAGCATCTCGATCTCGCCAGCCTTGCCTCCGTCGCCGATTTCGCCAGGCGCTTTGCCGCCAGCAACGAGCAGCTCGACCTCCTCGTCAACAATGCCGGCGTGATGGCGCTGCCGAAGCGGCAGCAGACCGAGGACGGCTTCGAGATGCAGCTCGGCACCAATTATCTCGGCCATTACGCGCTGACGGCGCGGCTGCTGCCGCAGCTTCGCCGCGCCAGGGCCGCGCGCGTCGTCAACCTCTCCAGTCTCGCGCATCGCTCCGGCGCGATCAATTTCGATGACCTCCAGGGCAAGTATTCCTATCGCCCGTGGCGGGCCTACTGCCAGTCCAAGCTGGCGATGCTGATGTTTTCGCTGGAGCTGCAACGCCGCAGCCTCGCCGCCGGCTGGGGCCTGACGAGTCTCGGCGCCCATCCCGGCTATGCGCGGACCGATCTCATTCCGAACGGCCCGGGCGCCAACACGTTCCAGTCACGGGTGAGCCGCTGGCTCCAGCCCTTCATCAGCCACTCCGCCGCCGAGGGCGCGCTGCCGACCCTGTTTGCTGCGACCTCACCGGCCGCGGAGCCCGGCGGCTATTACGGCCCGAACTGGTTCTACGAATTGAAGGGGCCACCAATGGCGGCGAAGATCATGTCGCAGGCGAAGGATTTTGCAGCGGCGGCGATGTTGTGGGATGTCTCGGCCACGCTGACCGGTGTATCCTTCGACGAGATCGCGGCCGCCGCATGAGCCGCGACGCTGTTGGGGATGTTCCGATGCGAGTGATCATCTTCGGCGCGACCGGCATGGTCGGGCAGGGTGTGCTGCGCGAGTGCCTGATCGATCCCGGTATCGAAAGCGTGCTGGCGATAGGGCGCAGCCCGACGGGCGTGCGCAGCGCCAAGCTTACCGAGATCACGCACGGCGATTTCACGGACTATTCGGCGATCGAGGCGCAGCTCACCGGCTACGATGCCTGTTTCTTCTGTCTCGGTGTCTCCTCGATCGGCCTGAGCGAGGAGCGCTACCGCCATCTCACCTACGACATCACGCTTGCCGCTGCGACGACGCTGGCAAGGCTCAATCCGCAAATGACCCTCACCTACGTCACCGGCCTCCGCACCGACTCCACCGAGCAGGGCTCGCGGATGTGGGCACGGGTCAAGGGCAAGACCGAGAACGATCTGCTCAAGCTGCCGTTCAAGGCGGCCTATATGTTCCGGCCGGGCGCGATCCAGCCGCTGCACGGCGTCAGGTCGAAGACCGCGTGGGTGCAGGCAATCTACACCGTGACCTGGCCGCTCTGGCCGGTGCTGCGACGGATATCGCCGAGCCTCGTCACATCGACCGAGCAGATGGGCCGCGCCATGATCCACGTCGCCCGGGAGGGATATCCGCGAAAGGTGCTGGAGATGGAGGATATCAATAGCGTCTGACCGGCTCGGCCGTTAGGAAGGAAATTTCGGCGCCCGCGCGCGTTGAGCTGTATCCGCCCCAGAGGAGAAGTATCGATGATGTCTCCCCAGCTCAAAATGATCGCGCTCGACGCCGACGACCTTGCCGTGATCTCGACCCATGTGCAGGATGCCCGCGTCCAGCCCGCCGACATCATCTGGCGGCAGAGCGAGAAGCGGCTGGTGGTCGGCATGAGCCGGCTGGACTGGGAGCAGACGCTGGACGGTGACGCCGAGCCGCGCCGGCTGGTCGCCGCGCTCCGTTTCGACCGCGTGCTCGCCTGCAAGTCGCGCAATATCGACCTCGATGGGTCGGACAAGGTTCTGGACCTCGTCGGCATCGAGTTTCACCCCCAGGACGGTCGCGACGAGGAGCCCGGCGGCAGTGCTGTCCTGCTGTTCGCCCAGGGCGGCGCCATCCGCCTCGACGTCGAGTGCCTCGAATGCGAGCTGACCGACCTTGGGACGGACGAGCTGGGAACGGGACTGGGGATCGATGGGGAGGGGTGAGGTGGCCTGTATACCAGCCGAACCGGCTCACGCCTCCGCTGGAACGGCATTTTGCGAGGGTTGACGCAGCTTCCCCGCCGCGCCATTGAGCAGGGGGTCGGGTGTGCCAATCCGCCCCCACGACCAGCCGGAAGCCAAGCCAAAAATGCCCGTTCGTCTCGACCGCAGCAGCGCCGATTTTGACCAACGATTTGCGGCCTTCCTCGCCGCCAAGCGCGAGGTCTCGGCCGACGTCGAGGCGGCCGCGCGTGCGATCGTCGACGATGTGGCCAAACGTGGCGACGCCGCCCTGCTCGAGGCCACCGCCAAGTTCGATCGGCTGACGCTGGATGCCTCCGGCCTGCGCATCACCGCCGCCGAGATCGAAACGGCCGTGAAGGCTTGCGACGCGGTAACGCTGGATGCGCTCAAGCTCGCGCGCGACCGCATCGAGACCTATCACCGCCGCCAACTGCCGAAGGACGAACGCTTCACCGATCCGCTCGGCGTCGAGCTCGGCTGGCGTTACACCGCGATCGAATCCGCCGGCCTCTACGTGCCCGGCGGCACTGCGGCCTATCCGTCCTCGGTGCTGATGAATGCAGTCCCGGCCAAGGTCGCCGGCGTGTCGCGCCTGGTGATGGTGGTGCCCTCGCCCGACGGCAAGCTCAATCCGCTGGTGCTGGCGGCAGCCCAACTCGGCGGCGTCAGCGAGATCTACCGCGTCGGCGGCGCACAAGCCGTGGCCGCGCTCGCGCACGGCACCGCGACGATCGCGCCGGTGGCCAAGATCGTCGGCCCCGGCAATGCCTATGTCGCCGCCGCGAAGCGGCTGGTGTTCGGCAAGGTCGGCATCGACATGATCGCCGGTCCCTCCGAGGTCCTCGTCATCGCGGACGACACCGGCAATGCCGACTGGATCGCCGCTGATCTCCTCGCGCAGGCCGAGCACGATGCCAGTGCGCAGTCGATCCTGATTACGGATTCGGCGCGCCTTGCCGCTGATGTCGAGAAGGCGGTCGCGGCGCAGCTGAAGACGCTGCCGCGCACCGCGATTGCGAGTGCGTCCTGGGCCGATTTCGGTGCCATCATCATGGTGAAGTCTCTTGCCGACGCCATTCCACTGGCCGACGCGATCGCCGCCGAGCATCTCGAAATCATGACCACGGATCCCGATGCGCTGGCCGCAAAAATCCGCAACGCCGGCGCGGTCTTCCTCGGCGCGCATACGCCGGAAGCCATCGGCGACTATGTCGGCGGCTCCAACCACGTGCTGCCGACGGCGCGCTCGGCAAGATTCTCCTCAGGCCTCGGGGTCGCCGATTTCATGAAGCGCACCTCGATCCTGAAATGCGGCCCGGACCAGCTACGTGCGCTGGGACCTGCCGCGATGACGCTCGGACAAGCGGAAGGGTTAGACGCTCATTCGCGCTCGATTGGATTGCGCCTCAATCTGTCATGACAGAGCTGCCCGAACAGGACGACTCGCAGAACCGTATCGTCGGCGTCACGCTCGACGAGGACTCGATCGGCCGTTCCGGGCCCGACATCGAGCATGAGCGCGCGATCGCGATCTACGATCTGATCGAACAGAATCTGTTCGCCCCTGAGGGCGCGGACGGCAAGGGGCCGTTCACGCTGCATATCGGCATCACCGGCAGCCGGCTGATGTTCGACATCCGCCGCGAGGACGGCACGCCCGTGGTCGCGCATCTGCTGTCGCTGACGCCGTTCCGGCGGATCGTGAAGGACTATTTCATGATCTGCGACAGCTATTACCAGGCGATCCGGACCGCGACCCCGGACAAGATCGAGGCCATCGACATGGGCCGCCGCGGCATCCATGACGAGGGATCGCGCACGCTCCAGGAGCGGCTAAAGGGCAAGGTGCGGGTCGACTTCGAGACCTCGCGCCGGCTGTTCACGCTCATCACTGTCCTGCACTGGAAGGGCTAGGGCATGGCCCGGAAAAGTGTACCGCGGTTTTCCGACAAGGCCATGCCCTCTATCAAAAGGGCCTAGGCGCGATGGCGGGTCCGCCACGCGCAAGTAACCCGCAATCGGTGCTGTTCGCCTGCGCCATGAACAGCGTGCGCTCGCCGATGGCCGAGAGCCTGCTGCGGCACATGTTTCCGCAAGGCCTCTACGTGAAGTCGGCTGGCGCCAGGCGCGGCGAGCTCGATCCCTTCGCCGTATCCGTGATGGCCGAGCTCGGCCAGGACATCTCCCCCCACAAGCCGCAGACCTTCGAGGAGCTGGAGGATTGGGAGGGGTTGAATTTCGACCTCATCATCACGCTCTCGCCGGAAGCGCACCACAAGGCGCTGGAGCTGACCCGCACGCTCGCGGCCGACGTCGAATATTGGCCGACGCAGGATCCCACCACCATCGAGGGCAGCCGCGACCAGAAGCTCGCCGCCTATCGCGAGGTCTGCGACCAGCTCCTGATGCGTATCCGCCGGCGGTTCGCGAAGGTCGGCGCGGCGAGCGGGTAGCATGTGGCGGGCGTAACACCCGCGTCACAGACTGCGGGCACACGCTTGTCGGAAACCTCGAATCACCAAACCTTGGGTTCCCGGGTTGTGAAATCAGCCCCCTTCCGATAGGTTCCGCGCGCAATTCACCCCCTGCCTCATCCCCCAAATCACCTGATGCTCGGCCGCCCCAAATTCGTACTTGCCTCCGGTTCGCCGCGGCGCCTGTCGCTGCTCAACCAGGCCGGCATCGACCCGGACGCGCTCCGGCCGGCCGACGTCGACGAGACGCCGAAGCGGGGCGAGCTGCCGCGCGCCTGTGCCAATCGCCTTGCGCGGGCCAAGGCCGATGCGGCGCTGAAATCAGTCCAGCTCGATGACGAGTTGCGCGGTGCCTTCATTCTCGCCGCCGATACGGTGGTGGCGGTCGGCCGCCGCATCCTGCCCAAGGCCAACCTCGTCGACGAGGCCGCGCAGTGCCTGCGGCTGCTGTCGGGCCGCAACCACCGCGTCTACACCGCGATCACTCTCGTCACGCCGCGGGAGGCCTTCCGGCAGCGCCTGGTCGAGACCCGCGTCCGCTTCAAGCGCCTCTCGGAAGACGACATCCAAGCCTATATCGGCTCCGGCGAATGGCGCGGCAAAGCCGGCGGCTATGCCGTGCAGGGTATCGCCGGCTCCTTCGTGGTGAAGATGGTGGGGTCCTACAGCAACGTCGTCGGCCTGCCGCTCTACGAGACCACGACGCTGCTCGGCGGCGAGGGCTTTCCGATCCGCTTCGGCTGGCTCAACGCCACCGCCATCTGAGCAGCCAGACAAAAATCTCGAAAACAACCCCATGCACAGTAGAATGGGCTCGCGGGACCCGGCCCGTGACGCCTGCGCGTCTGCGTGAGGAACCGCCTTGCCGACAGGCTCTTGGACCCTCTTACCCCGCGTAGGCTGCCGATATCATGGACGACCACGTCAAAAAGCCCGCCGGCCCGCTCAAAACCTGCCCGATCTGCGGCAAGCCGGAGGCGCAGGCCACCCGTCCGTTCTGCTCCTCCCGCTGCCGCGACGTCGATCTGAACCGCTGGCTGAAGGGCTCCTATGTCATCCCCGGCCGAGACGACGAGGCCGACGGTGAAGAATAGATAAGTGATATCAGTTATTTAATGTGGTGGTCGACGCGCCGCGCGCGAGCCGCGGCAAGCCCGCGGGAGATTGTGCACAGCCGGGCCGCGCCCCGCGAAGCCAAAGGCAAAGCGTGGGTGGACAGGCAGCTCCCCGCCCACTATAAACCGCCCGCTCGATGGGCTTTGGCCCCTCTTTGGAGCACGCCCAGGTAGCTCAGTTGGTAGAGCATGCGACTGAAAATCGCAGTGTCGGTGGTTCGATTCCGCCCCTGGGCACCATCCCCCTTCAGCGCCTAGTTCAATCAGCCGGCCCGCGCCGTTTGCCGCGACCGGAGGTAGCCGCCGAGGGCCCCCAGCGCCGGGCTCAGCGGCAAGAACACGAGATGCATCCATAGATCCTCCGCAGCGCTGCCGCCGATCACGGCATAGATGCCGCCGCCAATGCAGAGGATCGACGAGAGCGCCCCGTTCAGCAGTTCGTCATGTCCAGCAATGCGCGCTGAAACGTAACCGCCGAGCACGGAACAAGCTCCGCCCAGAATGACGTACGAGACATAAAGGGCGGTGCTTTCCTTGAAGATTGTGGCAACCGGCAATCCGGACCAGATCGCGAAGTACACCATTGGGGGCAACATCACGACATATGTTGCGACGATGTCGGTGATGTTTCCGATCGCAACGCCCTTCGGAGATACTCGGTGCATCGTGGACTCACTGTCAGAAGTCTTGCGAAACGCGATCAGCATGGCAGCGGCGGCGCCGGTCACCTGAATGCGACTTCCCATTGTCGCAACCTTAGACTGTAGTCTCCTCAGTAGCAGGATAGGCTGCTGCCGGGGAGGTCGTGAATGGCTACGCCTGCACAAAATCCGGAAATTCAACTTGGCCTCGGCGCCCGGCCGCAGGGCAATGCGGTCGCGCTGTTCGGCGCGAACATCTTCGTCATCGGCGCCGACGGAAATTCCGACATGCAGCAGTCGCTGTATAACACCGGAGTGGGCTTCACGGCCTCCGGTCTCGGCAACAAGGAATCATGGTCGGACAGCCCGCTCACGCTGAAGAACGGCTTTGCGCCGCAGACCACGGGCGGCTGTGCGCTTGCAATTCAGTCCGGCACGATCCCGGCGCTGTATCTGTTCTGGAATCAATCGAAATTGTGGAAGGATTCCAGCTGCGGCATCATGGTGACGTCGCTCAACGACGTCACGCCGCCGCCGGCGGGAAGCTCCAGCGCGCCGACAGCGAATTGGCTCACCACCTTCCTGCTCTGCGACGAGAACGGCCTTAACGTCAACCTGCCGGAGGGGGCATGCGTCACCGCGGTCTCGCTGGGATCGGAGGCATTCCTGGTGGGGTATATGCAATCGCTCCCGACCCAACCCGGCAAGCTGACCGACTGGGCGACGGTCGCGCTGTACTACGTGGCGGATCAGCAGCCGGGCAAAACCTTTGCCACCAGCGAGGGCGTGTTCGGGATCTGGCCCGCACGCGTGGCCAGCGAGTTGGCGCTGAACCCGGCCCAGGTCGGTGCGATGCTTCCTCCGGTCGCGGGACGTTCGGGCGTCAGCCTCGACAGCCTGATCAGCATTGCGGTCACCCCGCAGGTCAGCGGCGCCGGCGTCAGCAGCAACGATCTGGCGCTGGACCTCGTGATGTTCATGACCGTCACCACGGCCGATTCGAAAGGATCCGACCAACAGCAGTTTCAGGTCGCGGTGACTTGTCCGCTCGACGCCACCGGCTCACCGGCCGCGGGGCAGCCCACGCTCGCATGGTCGAGCCCGGCCACCACCAAATCCCCGCTGACGATTTTGCCCGATCCCGCGGGGCGCATCATCGCCTGCGGATCGTCCATCACCAACGTGAAGAACGAGGGCAACGCGCTGCTGGTCGAAACCTTCGCGACCTACGGACCGCTTGCCTATGCTGGCCAGACCATGCTGCCGGCCTCCTCGGCCGATACGAGCACGCCGCCGAGCATGATGTTCATCGTCGACACCAATAACGCAACGGCGTCGCAGCCGGCGCCGAACTCGGACGGCACCGGGACCATGACGACCACCTCCTATCCGCTGCTGCAACTGCTGTTCTACGGCGAGACCACGGTGGCGCAGGTGCAGCCGTTCGGCACCGCCGAGGTGATCTCGGACTATGCCAACATGTCGCTGAACACGGCAAATCAGGGGCCCGCTGTCGCCGTGACCGGGATCATCGACGGACCGATTCCGCTCCCGGACGCGAACATCATCAACTGGCAGTTCGAGAGCACCGTCAACGATCTCGGCTCGGTCATCTACGGAACGTCGGAGGGCATCACCGCTCAGGGCCAGCAGAGCTGGAACGTGGGCGCGAGCTTCACCGCCAACGGCAAGATCGGCATTTCGGCCGGAGACGAATCGCTCGGCGACGGCGGTGAAGCGGGCATCGCCTGGAATGCGTCGGTGTCCGGCGGCTATACCAGGAATTGGTCGAGCTCGACCTCGGCCACATTCACGCTGCCGTGGCAGCAGACCAGCGTTGCGAACGTGGATCATACGTCGATGGTGGGGCTGGGCATCGTCCAGTACGGTTCGGTGTTCGCGGCGCCGTCCTCGATCTCGATCACCAATCTGAAGTTCCTCGACGCGAACGGCAATATGATCAGCGACGGCACGCAGAACGCCGCGATCGCGGCCCCGCAGGCGCCGATCTTCGCGGCGATCAGCGCCTATGTCGGTCAGTCCGCCCAGGTCATGTACGTGCCGTTCCTGGTCACGCCCGGGGATCTCATGACCTACACGATCGATGGGACGCGCGCGGACGGCACGCCGTGCGGCATCAACGCCACGATGGCGGCGCTGACGGGCGACGCGATCCCCGACTATTTCGACACCGTGATCTGGCCGGCCGCGTTCGACTTCGGCGCGGCCTCAGGTGGGCCGTCGCAGAAATATCTGGCTTTCTCCTGGTCGCTCAGCGGGGTCACCGGCGGTGGCTTCACGGCGCTGAAGAGCTCCATGAACAGCGGCTCCTGGAATGTCGAGGCCTCGCTCGCGGCCGGTTGCTACTGGGACGACAAGGCAGGGTTGCCGCTGCTCGGCGGCATCCAGACCTCGGGCTCCATCATGATCGGGGGAACGGGCGGCTATTCGAACACGACGACCGATACGACGACCCAGCAATGGGGCGTCTCGCTGCAGCCGTTCGGCACGAGCCCGCCATGGGGCCCGCCGAACTGGGGCACGCTACCGGACAGCGCGAAGGCGGCGATCAATCCGGCCTGGGAAAGCAGCGTGATCGCGTCCTACCGCTTCGTGCTGTTCCTGCTGCCCGATCCACGGCCGGGCGATGCGTCCGACCTGAGCCCGGGCTACTGGGTGCAGGAGCTGCTCAAATACGGCAATACGAACGCTGCGACGGTGAACCCCAACGTGTCGCTGCCGAACAATCTCGATCCCGGCTCGGGGGCCTGGAAGATCGTCTATGTGGTGCTGGAGGTTCAGACCTATGAGGACCTGAACAACGGCACCTACACGTATAAGTACACGGATCCGAAGGGGAGATTCAGCTAGCGGTGGCTTGGGCGCGATCGGCCGGATCGAAGTGCCCCGCTCGTTTTGTTGTAGCCACCGAAGCCTGCAACAAAAACGCCGGAATGGCAGTTCGGCCACGGTACACTTGGAAATTGGCGCACATGCCCGGCGCGCTTCCGTCCGGCCGCCGTCGGGACCGTGCCTGAGACGGGCGGATTGTGCGCCGCGCGTGGTGCGTTGCATCGAGCGGTTGATCACTGCCAGAACGATCTGACGAGAGCTGCTGCGGACCGGAGCGCCGTGGCGCTTACGGTTCACACCGGAAACGTCAGCGACTTCGCGAGCCTCACCAGATCGACCTGTCGCCGGCATCCCGTCTTCTCGAAGACATGAATGAGATGGCTCTTGACGGTGCTCAGCGAAATGCCGAGCGACTCCGCGATCTCCGCCCGTGTCTGTCCATCGCAGATCAGTTCGAAGATGCGGATCTCGGCCGGCGTCAGGTCGTAGAGCTGGTTGAGCGCGACGTGAGACATCTGCGGCGGGCCGGAGGCTGAGGCCACGAACAGGGCGGCGGCGGCGCGCTGGGCCAGGCCGGCGCGCATCGGGCCGCGCTGCAGCGGAAGAACGTGGATGACGCGAGGCTCACCGCTCGGGTGGGGGATCGCGAGGCCAATGCCCTTCTGCCCGAGGGCCGCCTCGTCCTTCGCGGCCTGCGCGATGGCCGATTGCAAGGTGGTGGTCGTCGTCGCGGACTGAACCGCGATCCGGCCATGCCGTGCCACGATGGGATCGCTCGCTTCCAGCATCGCGGAGGCTGCGGCGTTGCTGTGAACGATCTTCGAATCCTCGTCCGTCAGGACGACGCCGGCCGTCAGGGCCTCCACGGTGGCGGAGAAAGTCGCGGCTTCCACGGCCTTCATGTCGAACAGATTGCTGATGATCACGGCGCGGCGGATGTGGGGTGCGAGAACCCGCAATCCGCTGATCTGTGAATCGACGATGGCCCCGTCGGACTCATGCTGACTGAAGGTCGCATTTCCGATCATGGTCTTCTCGCGAACGAGGGCGACGCCGACGGCGTCGAACAGGCCCTTGGGCATGGCCCATTCCCGGTGATAGCGATTGCCGAGGATCATCTCCCGAGGCACCGCCTGGGATCGAACGATCGGCTCTCCAAGCGGATATTGCCGGATGCGCTCGATGCCGCCCCAGAGCTGGACGATATCGCCCACATACTCGATCGCGGTCCCGGTCATCGTCGGAACGGGATCGGTTCCGGACGCCGCATTGACGCCGATCTTCACGTTCGTGAGGCTGTAGGCCGAGAGCACGGCGGTTGCGAAGCCGAACTCCGTGCGAATCTCGTTCAGAACGCCGGTCCAGTGGTCAGGCGCGATCACACAGTCGTAGATCTTGCCGATGAGGTCCGAGAATCTCTCGACTGAAGCTTGCTGCATTCCACACCCCGTCGCCTACACCGGAAACGTCAACGACTTTGCCAGTCGGACCAGATCGACCTGGCGCCGGCACCCGGTTTTCTCGAAAACATGAATGAGGTGGCTTTTCACGGTGCTCAGGGAAACACCTAGCGACTCCGCGATCTCCGCCCGTGTCTGTCCATCGCAGATCAGCTCGAAGATGCGGATTTCAGCCGGCGTCAGGTCATAGAGCTGAACCAGCGCATCGTGAGGCAGTTGCGGCGGTCCCGACGCGGTCGCCACGAACAGGGCGGCGGCGGCGCGCTGGATCAAGCCGGATCGCATGTGGCTGCGCCGCAGCGGCAGAATGTGGATGACGAGCGGGTTGCCGTCGGGGCGAGGGATCGGGATGCCGATGCCTTTCTGGCCGAGGGCCGCCTCGTCTCGTGCCGCCTGTGCGACGGCCGATTGCAACGCGGTGGTCGTCGCCGCGGACTGAACGGCGATCCGACCGTATCGCTCCAATATCGGATCACCGGCCGCGAGCATCGCGGTGGCAGCGGCGTTGCTGTGAACGATTTTCGAATCTTCGTCCGCCAGGACGACGCCGACCGTCAGGGCCTCCACGGTCGCGGAAAATGTCGCGGCTTCCACCGCCTTCATGTCGAACAGATTGCTGATCGTCACGGCACGGCGGATGTGGGGCGCCAGCAGGCGCAACCCGCTGAGCTGCGCATCGCCGATCGCGCCTGCCGATTCGTGCTGGCTGAAGATCGCATTGCCGACCATCGTGCTGTCGCGAACGAGGCCGACCGCGACGGCGTCGAACAGGCCCTTGGGCAAGGCCCATTCGCGATAATAGCGATTGCCGGAAATAATCTCCTGCCGGACCGCCTGGGATTGAATGATCGGTTCTCCGAGCGGGTATTGCTGAATGCGCTCGGCGCCGCCCCAGAGCTCGATGATATCAGGCCCATAGCCGACCGCGTTCTGGGTCATCTGGGCGAGGTTGCTGCCGGAGACCGCGTTGACGACGGCCTTCATGTTGGAGAGGCTGGCGACCGAGAGCGCGCCGGTGGCAAAGCCGAACTCGGTGCAAATCCGATCCAGAACTTCGGTCCAGCGTTCCGGCGCGATCACGCAATCATAAATACTGCCGACGAGGTCCGAAAACTTCTCAACCGAAGCCTGCTGCATTCCAAAGAACTCACTTGAAAATAACTGACGTCACTTGAAAGCTATATTGGGAGCCGCTTCGTCGCCTATGGCGAATTTCACAAACCCCAAGCCAATGGTCTTATCATCGCGATATCGGGCCGCAAACGGGAACGCCGAACACAAACTCTTGTGGCGCCTGTTGCGCGGCTGCCATGTCTTTCGCGAATGGCGAACGTCTGTGCCTTGAATGCACAGGCCCAGAGCCCGGTCGGCGCGGCGCCTGACTAAATCTGTGGCAGGTGAGGTCGCTCCTGGCGTGGTGCAGCGGCGTGGCACTCGCGGCGGGCCGGCGCTGAAGTCGGTGAAGCGGTCGCTGGGTTTGCACGGAGGCTGGGATGCCGCGTGATTGCTGGCGCATCGATGATCGCGCGTGATCGGCGACACATATTGTTCCGGCTGGTCGATCTAGCCTTTTGTCAGGTGGCTCGCAGTGATTCACCAGGTAAAGGACAAGAGACATGCGCAATTACATCCTCGTGGCTCTCGCGGCGATCACGCTGGCAGGCGCGGCGACACCCTCGAACGCGACAACCATCGTCCGTGACCATCGCGACCCGCCCATCGTGCGCGATCATCGTACTCAACCCATCGTCCGCGACCACCGCACCCAGCCCGAAATCCGCGACCACCGCCACTAAGCTTCACGACGACGGAGCCGAACCGAGATGGTTCGGCTCCGCTTGCCCCTACCGTCCCGCATTCGCCAAACCCGCCAAACTCGCCGCCAGCTCATCGCTTCGGAAAGGCTTGGTCAGCCGTGACAGATCCGGCGTGATGCCTTCGTTGTTGGCGTAGCCTGAGACGACGAGGATCTGGAGGTCGGGATACTCCTGACGCAACGCGAGGCCGAGATCCGTGCCGCTCATGCCGGGCATCAGATGGTCGGTGACGAGCAGGTTCGGCCGCAGGCCGTCTTTGACGCGCTGGAGCGCATCCTCGGCTGAGCCTGCTTCGACGACCCTGTAGCCGAGCTCGCTCAGCATTTCCGCGGTGCTCATGCGCACCAGCGGCTCGTCGTCGACCAAGAGGGCCGTGCCGGCGGGCAAGGGCCGCAACTTCAGTTGCGGGACGGCTTCGGCCGCAGCCGGGGCGGCGTGGCTGACCGGCAGCCACAGCTCGATCGTGGTGCCCGCCCCCACGACGCTCCGGATCCTCAGCGCGCCGCCGAGCTGCGACGCAAGCCCATGGACCATCGACAGGCCAAGACCTGTGCCTTGTCCGACGCCCTTGGTCGAGAAGAACGGTTCGACGGCATGCGCCAGCGTGGTTTCATCCATGCCGGTGCCGGTATCCGCCACCGAGATGCAGATATAGCCGCCCGGCGCCAACTCCAAATTATGCGCGTCGGCAACCGTCCTTGCCTTGGCGGAGATGCGCAATCTGCCGCCGTTGGGCATGGCGTCGCGGGCGTTCACGCTGAGATTCAGGATCGCCATCTCGACCTGGTTGGGATCGGCCATGGCTTCGGGCAGATCCGCCGGCGTGTCCACCGTCACCTGGATCTGCGGTCCGGTTGTGCTGGAGATCAGGTCGCCCATGTCGGCGACGAGGTGACCGATGTTGACGGGAACGGCCTGAAGCGGCTGCCGGCGCGCGAAGGCGAGCAGACGCTGCACCAGCGTCTTGGCGCGCTCGGCCGCCTGCGCGGCACCGGCAATGAGGCGACGCTCGCGCTCGCCGCCGATGCCCTTGCGCTGAAACATGTCGAGCAGACCGACGATCGGTGTCAGCAGATTGTTGAAATCATGCGCGACGCCGCCCGTGAGCTGGCCCATCGCCTCCATCTTCTGGGCCTGACGCAGCGCGTCCTCGGCCTGCGCGAGCCGGGCCTGCTCCTCCAGGCGATCCGTCACGTCGGTGCCGGTGAGGAACGCGCCGATCCGCGAGCCGTCAGGGGCACGCAGCGTCTCGAATTTCATCTCGTAGACGCGGCGGTCGAAGCTGGGGTCGCCGAACTCCTCGATGTTGATGAAGGCTTCGCCGGCCAGCGCCCGGTCCCAGATCGCGGTTGCCGCCGCGAGATGCTCGGGCCGGTCGGCGAGAAATTCGTGCAGGGAATCGCCGATCGCCGGCCGTTTGCCGTAAATGCGCTGATAAGCGTCAGCGCAGGACGCGTTGATGGCGAGCCAGCGATAATCGAGATCGAGCGCCTGGATCTGCCCGTCGGTGGTCTCCACGATCGTGGCCAGCAAATGCCGTTCGGCCGTGCGTTCGGCGACGCGCTGCTCCAGCGTCGTGTTCAGCTCCCGGTAGCGCGCTTCGCTCGCCCGCAGCCGGGTCTCGCCCAGCACGCGTTCGGTGGTTTCGGACACGATGCAAAGCACGCCGCCGACCGAGCCGTCATCATCGGGCACGGCCGAGTACGAAACGTCCCAGTAGCTCGTCTCGCCGTAGCCATGACGCTCGACGTAGAACGGACGATCCTTGGCGGCGAATGTCTTTCTCGTCTGGCGCACGCCTGACAGCAGCGGTTCGAGATCGTCCCACAGCTCGCCCCAGTTCTCGATCGCGGGACGACCGAGGGCGCGCGGGTGATTGGCGCCGATGCCGGGCGCATAGGCGTCGTTATAAAGCGCGACGAAGTCGGGCCCCCAGAACAGGACGATCTGGGCCTGCGCGGCCAGCATCATGCCGACCGTCGTCTTCAGCGTCCGGGACCAGTCGCGGGGATGACCGAGCGGGGAATCCGACCAGTCGCGGGCACTCATCAGGGCGCCCAGCTCGCCTCCGTCCGCGAGGAAACCCGTTTCGGTTGACTGCCGAGCAGTCGTCTCAGACAGCACCGGACCCCCTCGTGACGCGTGACACGGGCATCCTTGCGCCCTTCAACGGCCTATAACTCCGAAGCGGGAACCCGGTTCCATCGCAGTCGATTCACGGCGTCTCTGTGCTATTGCTGCTCCCGCAATGACGCGAGGCCTCCCATGCTCCCCATTCCCGCCGACATCTTCACCGAGCCCGAGGACGTCTCGCCCGACGGCCTTGCCAATCTCGGCCCGCTGCGCCGCCTCGCAGGCCACTGGCAAGCGGACAAGGGCATCGACGTCAACCCGAAGGCCGAGGGACCGGAGCGGCGCACCTTCATCGAGCATATCCGGATGGATCCGATCGATCCGCAGGCCAACGGTCCGCAACTGCTCTACGGGCTGCGCTATCACATCCACATCAACACGCCCGAGGAAGACATCACCTTCCACGACCAGGTCGGCTATTGGCTGTGGGAGCCCGCAACCGGGTTGGTCATGCAGACGCTGGCGATCCCGCGCGGGCAGGTGCTGCTTGCCTCGGGCAAGGCCGGGCCGGACGACAGGACAATGTCCGTCACGGCGAAGCGCGGCGACACGGCTTACGGGATCTGCTCGACCGATTTCCTGGAACAGGCCTTCCGCACCGACTCTTATCGCTGCGACATCACCTTCAACGATGACGGCAGCTGGAGCTATCTGATCCAGACCGAGTTGTTCGTGCGCGGTGCGCCGTTCAACCATCACGACAGCAACACGCTGAAGCTGGTCGCGCCGCCGAAGCTCAATCCGCTGGCGGTGATCGTGAACGATCGGGCCAAGGACGATAAACCAGCGGGGTGAGGTGTAGCTTTCGCATGCGCTTGGGGTGATATCGGGGGATCAAGGGGGACATCGTGCGCACGCTGCGGAGTGATCGAAGGAGACGTGTTCTTGCGTTGTCCCTCACGGTGCTGCTTGCCGCCGCCGTGACGACGTCCGCCCGGGCGGAGGAAGGCACCTACACCCAGCGTCTGGTGCAGCAGATCGCGAAATTTCGTCAGTATCCGGCATCCGCAGCCGCGCTGACCATCAGCGGGACAGCCCTTGTTCACTTCAGGCTCAGCCGGGACGAGAAGCTGCTCGCCAGCGAGATCAAGCAGACGTCGGGTGACGAAGACCTGGACAAGGCTGCTCTCGAGACGATGGAGCGGGGCCAGCCATTCCCCGTCGCCCCGCCCGAGATACCGGAAGAGCGTCTCGATTTCGTCGTCCCGATCGTCTTCAAGGACGCGACGCGCCTCGTGACGCCGGTGACCGGGGATCTGCACGTCGGTGCGTTCATGACGGGAATGTGCGCATCGACGGCCGACGGGATGGAGCGCTCCTGCAAGTTCGCCGCGTACTATCTCAGCAGGGCCGGCATTTTCCTATTTCCGTTTGCCGCTGGCCGGATTGGATTTATCGACCGAGCTCTGGTTCTCGGGGTCGACAGCCCAGATCACGGGTACGTCGTACCAGCTCTTCGTCGATCGGGTCATCCTGTTCGGCCGGGACGGCCGCGGTGAAAGATCCGAGCCGTCCATCAAGCCTGCGAAAGGCAATTGCACCCAGATCGGAAATTTCGCGCGGCGCAGGGTGTCGACGATCGCATGCGAGGCGACCGACGAGGCCGGCAACAAGTACACCGCAAATTTTGCGACGGACGGTTCCCCTGTCAAGGTGATGCGGGATACCGACGAGCGCCTGTTCGTTCCGGCAAAGTGAGCCGTGCGGCATGTCGTCCGGTCATGTCGCGATGTCAATCAGACGTGAGTTCACACTTGATCCTGAATGGCTGACGCTATTCAGATGGCCAAGGCGTCCGGAGAATTTCACATGAAGCCCACTGTCATCTGCCTGATGCATTCCAGCCTGGACGGCCGCACCCATCCCAGCCGCTGGCGTCCGAAAGGTGCCGGCACGGACTGGTTCGAGAAGATCCATGACGAACTCGGCGGCGATGCCTGGGTCATCGGCCGCGTCACCGGTTCGGAATTCGCCAAGGGCAAACCCTATCCCGAGACGCCGGGCGAAAAACTTCCACGCGAAAACTGGTTCGCGCGGCGGGATGCAAAGACCTCGGATTCCAAGACCTGGGGCGTCGTGCTCGATGCGCAGGGCAAGATCGGCTGGGGCCGCTCCGACATCGGCGGCGATCCCATCGTCGTGGTGCTGACCGAGGCTGTCTCCGATTCGCATCTGGCCGGGCTGCGCGGCGAGGGCGTGTCCTACATCTTTGCCGGCAAGTCCGAGATCGACCTCGCGCTGACGGTCGAGATCCTCAATCGCGAGCTCGGCGTGAAGCGCCTGCTGGTGGAGGGTGGCGGCGTCGCCAATGGCGCTTTCCTGCGCGCCGGTCTGATCGACGAGTTCAATTTGATCCTCAGCCCCGCGATCGACGGCGCCAGGGGCGCGCCCTTCGTGTTCGATTCGACGGAGGCGGACGACGACAAGCGCGCGCCGCTGACGGCGATGACACTGGACAGCACGCGCGATCTCGGCGGCGGCGTTCTGCTGCTGCGCTATCTCATTCAGAACGATCCGCAAGCCGTGGCGACGTAAAGCAACGGCATGTCGGGGAGTTCAGAGCACATCATCATCGTCGGTGCCGGCGCAGCCGGGCTGATGGCCGCGCGCGAGCTGGCGCGTGCCGGCAGGACGGTGACGATTTTGGAGGCGCGCGAGCGCTGCGGCGGGCGTATCCGTCCGCTGCCCGTCTCGGAGTTCGGCTATCCCGCCGACAGCGGCGCTGAATTCGTCCATGGCGAGGCGCCGGTCACGCGCGGGCTCCTGCGCGAGGCCGGGCTGTCGCTTCAGGAGATCGAGGGCACGCAGTGGAGTTTCGACGGCACGGCATTTTCGCGCGAAAGCCGTCACGATCCGCACGAAGCGGAGCTGCATGCGGTGCTCCGGGACTTGACGGAAGACCTCACCGTTGCCGATTTCCTGCGCCGTCATTTTGCCGGACCGGAATATGACGGAATGCGCAATTCGATCGAGCGGATGGTCGAGGGCTACGATGCGGCCGACCCCGCGCGCGCCTCAACGCTGGCGCTGCGCGAGGAATGGATGGACGGCGGGCATCATACCCAGGCGCGCATTGTCGGCGGTTATGGTGCGATGATCGATTTTCTGGCGGCCGCGTGCCGCAGCCACGGCGTGACGTTTCGCCTTGGTTGCGCGGTCGCGGCGATCGAGGAGGCAGGTGGCGCGATGGCCGTCCGCTGCGCCGGCGGCGATGTGCATGCTTGCGATCGCGTGATCCTCACGGTGCCGCTTCCCCTGCTGCGTGACATCGCGCTGCCTGCAACCGCGCGCGCGAAGGCTGCGCTGGCCGACGACATCGGCTTCGGCAGCGTCATAAAAATCCTGCTGCGCTTTACATCGCCATGGTGGCACGAGCGAGAGCCGGATCGTACGGACATGACCTTCCTGCTGTCGGACCAGACCATCCCCGTGTGGTGGACCCGCTATCCGGATCAGCATCCAATTCTCACCGGCTGGTTCGGCGGCCCTCGAACGGCCGAGCTGGCGCAGCTCGATCCGCAAGGGCTGATCGATGCCGGGCTCGATTCGCTTGCGACGATATTCGGTGTGTCGCGGGACAGTCTCGCGCGCGATCTCGTGGCGAGTGCTGCGACCAACTGGGCGCGCGATCCGTTCGCGCGCGGCGCCTATTCCTGGGCGACGCCGCGGACGCGCGAAGCGCAAGCCATTCTGGCGCGTGCCGACGGTGCGGTGCTGTTCTCCGGGGAGGCGCTCTATCGCGGCCGCGACATGGGCACGGTCGAGGCGGCGCTGGCGAGCGGATTGGAGACGGCGGGAATGATCTTGCGGCGGTAGAAAAAAGGCCCGCATCTCTGCGGGCCTTTTGCGTTACCAGTTTAAGTTACCAGCGGCCGCCGCCGAAGCTGAACGACACGCCGGGACCGCCACCGCCGTAATAGCCATACGGTCCGCCGCCATAATAGCCGTGGTGCCGCGGGTAGTAGCCGTAGCTGCGATAATGGTGCGGGCGATAGTGGCCGTGGTGGTGGTGAGGGCGCCAGTGATGGCGGTGGCCATGATGGTGGTGCCTGTGCTGCGCGCTGATGTCGGTCGGCGCATTCTGCTTCGCGCTGGCCTTGCCGGCCGCGTTGGCCGTGGAGGCGCCGGCAAGCGCCGCAGCACCGACAGCCATCGCGACAAAGAGATACTTCATTTCATCACTCCAGTTGAAAGTCGTGTGACAACAGATGGGTGCTCTCTGCGTTCCGGAAAGCGCGGGCGTCGAAACGACGCAGATCAGTTCCGAATTAACAAAGATGAACGATCGCGATGTTGCGCGATTGATTGTCGCATGACGTCGTATCGCCTCGCTATTGCCTCGATGTCACGCCGTTCGAAGCGATGCGATCACGTCTTGCGTCGTGACGATGCGCGCGAACTCGCCGTTCAGATTCGACAGCGTCATCGCATGAATCTCTTCCGCAGAATGTGCATCGCCATCCGGCCCGATGCGGTCGAAGGTCCAGGTTGCGTCGCGCACCAGATGTGCGTCGAAGCCGAGATTGCCGGCCATGCGCGTCGTCGTCTCCACACAATGATTGGTGGTGGCGCCGCAGATGATGAGCGTCGTGAGGTCGGCGGCGCGCAGGCGCGGCTCGAGATCCGTGCCGATGAAGGCGCTGTTGACGCGCTTGACGATCACGGGTTCGCCCGGCTGCTCGCGTGCCTCGTCCTTGACGGCGTAGCCGGAGCGCGTCGGCAGAAACGTCGAGTTCGGCTTGGTGCCCTCGTGGCGGATATGGAACACCGGCGCGCCGCGGATCCTGAACGCCTGGAGCAGATCGGCGATGCGCGCCACCGCATCCGGGTTGTTGCGCCGCTTGCCCGCGGCCTCCCATTCGTCGAACGCGCGCTGGACGTCGACGACGATGAGGGCAGGGAGCGTGGGCATGGTGAGAGGCTTTCAAGCGTGCTTGCTGCGCCGACTATGCGAGGCGAAGCGGAAAGCGCGCAATGTCAATCTTCCCTCTTTTCGGGACAGCTCTCGTGCCCCGGACGCAGCGCAGCGCCCCTTCGACGGCGCGAACTAGAAACAGGCGATCGCGCGTCACGGAGCGCTCCGAGGCCCGCCCGCCAGCGGCAGGCTGACGTGAAACACGGCGCCCCCTGACGGCGTGTTCTCGGCCCAGATGCGACCGCCATGGGCCTCGACGATGGTGTGCGCGATCGAGAGACCGATGCCCATGCCTTGCGCCTTGGTCGTGAAGAAGGGCTTAAAGATCTCGGTCAGCTTATCCGCAAGGATGCCGTCCCCCGTATCGGCGATGGAGACGAGGGCCAGATTGCCGTCGGCGAGACTGGTTCGGCCGACGACGCGGCGCCGATGACCCGGAAGATGAGCCACTGCGTCCATGCCATTCACGACGAGATTCAGGATGGCCTGCTGAAGCTGGACCTTGTCGCCCTTCACGCGGATGTCCGAGGACGACGGCTCCGCCGCGAGTTCGACATCGTGGGCCATGGCCTGCACGGAGAGGAATCGAAATACCTCACCGACCGTGGCATTGAGGTTGATCTCGCGCCGTTCGGTCGGATCTCGCTTCAGAAACGAGCGCAGCCGGTCGATGATTTCGGCTGCGCGCTGATCGTCGCGGCGGATGTGGTCCAAGATGTCCCTGACCTCGCCGAGATCGGGGGCTGCGTTCTGCAACACCTGCTGGGCCGTCTCGGCATTGATCAGGATGGCGGCAAGCGGCTGGTTCAGCTCATGCGCGATCGAGGCCGACATCTCGCCCGCCGTCGCGCGGCGGTTCATGTGGGCGAGCTCCGACATGCGCTGGCGTGCCTCGATCTCGGCCACGACACGCAAGCGGCGCTCGCGCAGCAGAATGGCGATCATCAGCCCCTGGACCAGAACCACGCCCGCGACGATCGTGGAGTGCCAGTAATACTGTTCCCAGAAGCTTCGTTCGCGGAAACGCACCTCGCTGCCATCAGGCAGATTGGCTTCGTCCACGTTCCAGCGTTGCAACTGCCGCCAGTCGAAGATCGGCTTCACGTTGTTGCCGCCGAAGGGCGCGATGCTCGACGGCGCTTCGCCATCGAGTATCCGCATCGCGACTTCGCCGGCTTCGCGACCGATGCTTTCGGGCAGCAGCAGGAAACCGCCGACGCCCGACCGCCCCAGGAACGTATCGGACGTGATGATGATCGGGCGGTTTGCGGTCTCGGCGACGCGTGCGAGTGCGGAGGCGGGGGAGTAATAGGTGCCTTCGCCGTCGGAGTACATCGCCGAGGTCAGGATCGCGGAGCGCGCGGGCAGGTCGGCGACCCGCTGGCGGACGTCGCGCAACACCAGGTCGGACAGATCGGTGACTTCGAGCTCGGGCATTGCGGCCGCGAACTCCTGCCTCCAATGTCCGTATGTCAGCGGATTCTTCCAGGCGTCGCCCACGAGGACGACTCGCGTCAGATCCGGAACGACGGCGCGTGCTGCGGTCAACAGATGTGCAGGCCTTACCCTGGCGAAGACCGCCGTGGTGTTGGGCAGGAACAGCGCGCGCGTCTCGGGCAGGTCGGGGACGAAGCCGTACACGACGGGCGCGGCGGGCCAGATGTCCTGCTTGCGCTTCTGAAGGAATTTCGCCGATCCCACGCCGATCGAGACGATGACGTCGATCGACCGAAGCGCATATTTGGTCTTGAGGTGACCGACCAGGCTCTCTTCGTAATCTGGTCCCGGAAAGCGGCTGAGATCGAGGCTTTCGGCGTAGATCACCGTCTGGCTCTTGCCGCTCTGCTTCGCGCTGGCGCGGATGCCGGCAAAGATTTCCGAATAGAAGGGCGAACGGAAATCGGCTTCTTCCAGCACCAGGATGGAACGTTGTCGCGGGCCGTCCGCTGCGATGCCTTCACACGACAGGCTCACGCATGACAGGCTTGCGAACAGGCAGACAATCAGGACGCGCGCGATCCCGGTGATCGTACACATTGCTCGCTCTCGGCCCCGCTCTGGTTGCAATCGGGCCTCCTCGGTGAGGATGCACGCAAGAGCATACAAGGCTGATCCGGAGTTTCAACGGACGGGTGCGCGTATACCACGCAGACAGGCAAAGCAGGACGAAAGGCCGCTACTTGAACGGGTCCTGAATCGACGGCGCCGACTGCCTGATGCGGCGCACGCTCACCGGCGTACCGTCGGAGATGAACAGCAGTTCGTAACGGCGGCCTTCGCTGTCGGTCGCAGAGCAGGTGACGTCGTTCACCTTCTTCGCTGCGAAATTACCGGTCTGGCGGCAGAGACCGGTGGACGCCTGCTCGGCCGGCACCGGCAGGCCGTCGACCTTGGGCCGGTCCTTGGAATTGAGCAGCATGCGGTCGATCGGCAGCTCGTAGGAATTGTCGTCGGCGCGCTTGCCGTTCTCGCCGGAGAACGACACGACATGGTTCGCGTCGGAGGGGTCGTCGACCGCGACCGCGAAATTGACCCGGCCCTTGTCGCCATGGGCGTAGGCCACCGTCTTGCAGGCAAAGGTGCGGCCCGCGACCTTCAGCGTCTTGCAGTGGCCGGACATCAGCGCCAGGAGGTCGATATACGACGTTTGCAGCGCCGGCGGATTGTTGACGGGGATCGACGCGGAAGACTCGGCGAAACAAGGACTTGCGAGAGCAATAAGGGCTGCGGCCAGGAGCGGTTTGCAAAGGCGCATCGTCAGGCTCGCGTGCCGGGGACCAAGGTGAAATCCCGTCCAACAACCATCGAACCGCAAATTGGTTGCGATCCCGTTTGTGCCGCAAATCCTGTCTGGAATACCACCGCGCCACCCCCGGGCGATTCGCCCCCATCGCCCAACCCGTCCTGGCCGGCACATGCTGCCAGGCCGATGTTTTTTTCGTGGCGGAGCTATCCCATCGCCGCCTGCCAGCGCGTGTCGCGGAGCGAGGGGCGGCGGTGCAGGCGGGCATCGAGCCGTGCACGGGCACGCGGCAGCTCGCCGCTGCGCATCAGCGCGACGATGAAGGTGTCCTCGATCAGCTCGCGCTGGGCGTGGCTGCCGCCGATGCGCACGACCTCGTCGAGGACAGGCGCGAGCGTCTGCACGCATGACGCGTGGTCTTCATCCGCAAAGGCCACGAGCGCGCGGCAGATCGCGGGCACCACCGGACCGGACGGCAGCTTGCCGTCCGCGAGCCGCTGCTCGATCACGGCAAGGCGCGCGGCAAGTGCCTCGCGATTCTGCGTGGCGGCTGCGAACAGCGCCATGTGGACGTCGGCGAAGGGCAGGCCCGATTTCGGAAACAGCTTTTGTGCGGTGGCGTCGGCCTCGACCCAGAGCGCCTTCGGGACAGTGTGGCCGTACGCCGACAGGCGCCAGAGCAGCGAGGCGCTGTCGGTGATGACGTTGAGCGGGGGAGCCTGCGTCGCGGTGGGCTGAAGCACGTCGGCATAGATTTCGAGCGCGCGGTCGGCATCGCCATGCTCGAGCGCGCCGAGCGCCTGATGCCAGAGAATATGGCCGTGCAAAATGCCGGCGCGGTCGTAACAGGGCAGCCATTGGTCGACGAGGCGATCGGCGGCCTCGATCGAGCCGTCCTCGAACATCGCATGCAGCACCGCGTGTGCGGCATGGGCGTTCTGCCGGCGCAAGTCGAAGCCGCGTTCGGTGACGCCGCGGCCGCGCGCGACGTCGCCGTTCTCGGTCATGGCCCAGCCCGACATGGTGAGGAACCACCAGTCCTCGCCGTAATGATGCGCGACGCGCTCGCACAGCTCATGTCGGGCGCGATCGTGATCGGCCATGCCGGAGAAGGCGAACAGGCCGAACGCGCCGAGCGGCAGCGACAGCACGACGGCATCGCGCGGCCACGCGTCGATGTGCTTGCGCATCGCCGCGATCGCATCGGGCCCGCGTCCCTCGATCGCCAGCGCCAGCGTCTCGACATGCGAGCGCTCGCGCTCCGTGCCGCGCTTTGCGACCAGCTCGCGCGCGAGCGCCGCCTTCTGCCGCGCAAGATCGCCCTGCTGGTAGAAGGCATGCACGCGGGCGCGGGCGATATGGGGAAGCGCGAAATCCGGATCGGCCGCAATGGCGCGCTCCAGCATCTCGGCGGTGCCGGTCCACCCCGCGAGCATAAGATCGACGCCCTCGCGATAGGCGGATGCCGCTTCGTCGGATGCGGTGGAGACTGGAAGACCGTAACGATCGTGATGCGCCATCGTCCTCTCCCGCTCTCACGCCGTCCGCGCGCGGCGACCTTCGATTGGATAGGCCGGGTCGTTGTAGCCCGGTGTCGAGGGATGGCCCGGCACGACCAGCCGGTCGATCAGCGCCTCATCGTCCGCAGTGAAGCGGTAGTCGAGCGTGCTGATATAGCCCTCCCACTGCTCCTCGGTGCGGGGACCTGCGACGATCGAGGACACGAACGCGGAGTTCAGCACCCACGAGACCGCGAACTGGCCGGCGGTGATGCCCTTCTTCTCCGCGTGGTTCTTGATCTCCTGCGCGAGCTGGAGCGATTCCGGCCGCCATTCGGTCTGCATCATGCGGGTGTCGTTGCGGCCCGCGCGGGTGTCCTTGTCGGGGGCGGCGTCGGGCTTGTACTTGCCGGTGAGCACGCCGCGCGCCAGCGGGCTATAGGGTACGATGCCGAGACCGTAGTAAGAGCAGGCCGGAAAATGCTCGACCTCGGGCATGCGGTTCATGGCGTTGTAATAGGGCTGGCTCACCGCGGGCCGGTCAATGCCGAGCCGGTCGCAGATGTTGCAGATCTCGGCGACGCGCCAGGCGCGGTAGTTCGAGACGCCGAAATAGCGCACCTTGCCGGCGCGGATCAGATCGCCCATCGCGCGCACCGTCTCTTCCAGCGGCGTCGCATGGTCTTCCTTGTGCAGATAGTAGACGTCGATGTGGTCGGTGCCGAGCCGCTTCAGGCTCTCGTCGGCGGCCTGCAACACCCAGCGGCGCGACAGTCCGACACGGTTGGGATCATTCCCCATGGGGTTGGCGAGCTTTGTCGCGAGCACCCAGGCATGGCGGTTGTTGCCAATCGCGCGGCCCACGACCTCTTCGGAGGCGCCCTTTGAATAGGCGTCGGCCGTGTCGATGAAATTGATGCCGGCGCCCTGCGCCTTGTCGATGATCCGCTTTGAAGCGGCTTCATCGGTCGGCCCGCCGAACATCATGGTGCCCAGGCAGATCGGCGACACTTTGAGGCCGGAGCGGCCGAGTTGGCGGTATTGCATGGGAGGCGTCCTCGATTTCGATAGAGGGCAGCATAGCCAGCCGCAGCCGTCATTGCGAGCGCAGCGAAGCAATCCAGAGATGCGTGCTCCGCTGTCATCGTCCGCGAAGGCGGACGATCCAGTACTCCGAGCCGCCTGCAATTGATCGAGAAGCCGCGGCGTACTGGATTCCCCGCCTTCGCGGGGAATGACAGCGGTGGGTGGCTTCCTATTCCGGCCCCTTCAAGATCTTGAACACGCCGTTCGCCATCACCACGCAGCGGTCATCCACCAGCACTTCCGTGCTCATGAAGATCAGGCTGCGTGTCGTCCGCACCACGCGGGGGCGGGAGATCAGGATGTCGCCTATTTTACCCGCTTCCACAAAATGGGTGTCGAGCTGCACCGTCGCCAGATACTCCTTGCCGGAGACGTAGCGGGCTGACATGCCGCAGGTCCGGTCCGCGAACGTCATCATCACGCCGCCCTGGACCATGCCACGGCGATTGTGGTGCTTGTCCTCGGTGGCAAGTGCGAATTCGTGATGGCCATCGATCTTGCGCTCCCACAAGGGGCCGATCAAATGCAGAAAGCCTGAGGTCTGCAGGATGGTCCAGCCGTCTGATTTGAGCCTTGCGGCGGCCTTGGTGGTCATCGCTCCGTCCATCCTTGCAAGCGTCTCTCCTCGTTTCATCAGATGCGGTCATGGTGTAGTCAAGCATCATGAGAAATTTCGACGATGCCACCAGACGGAATATCGCAGAGGCCTGCGCGTCCTTCGCGCGGCTGCCCGACGCGGCCGAGCCGTCGGCGCTGAAGCGCGCCGCGGTGGTGCTGGCGCTGACCGAATCCAATGACGGCGACGACACCGCCTTCCTGCTTACCAAGCGCGCATCGAGCTTGCGCTCCCATCGCGGCCAATGGGCGCTGCCGGGCGGACGCTGCGATGCCGGCGAGACGCCGGTCGAGGCGGCGCTGCGCGAGCTCGACGAGGAGCTCGCGCTGAAACTTTCAGCCGACGCGGTGCTCGGCCTGCTCGATGATTATCCGACGCGCTCCGGTTACCTGATCACGCCGGTCGTGGTCTGGGCCGCGGACAGCGCCGCGATCCGGCCGAACCCGGACGAGGTCGCCTCCGTCCATCGCATCGCGCTGGCGACGATCGAGCATGACGGCGCCTTCGATTTCACGGATATCCCCGAAAGCGCCCGCCGCGTGATCCGCTTCCATCACCGGATGAGCCTGATCCACGCGCCGACGGCCGCGCTGATCTACCAGTTCCGCGAGGTGCTGGCAGGGCGGCACACCCGCGTCACCGACCTGGAACAGCCGGTGTTCGCCTGGAAATAGCGCAAGAGCTTAAAAAAGGAGGTAAACGGCACGTTAACGTGACGGTTACCGGATGCCTGCTAAGAGGGCAGCATGCATCATTCGATTCGAAATGCCGTGAGGCTGGTTCCACTTGCGCTCGTCCTGCTCGCGTCCGCCGCGCGCGGCGGCGAGGCCGACGCACTGCCGTCTGCCGTGCGCAATGCCAACGCCCAGCTGTTGTCGCAGTTTTTCGCGCAGGGTGGGGCGTCGCCTGCGGTGCTCGAATATCGCCGCAAGCTCGCTGAATATCAGAAGATCCGCGGCGCCTTCGACGAGGAGGCCGGTGCCTATTGGAGCCAGATCTCCGAGAAGCGGAAAGGTCGCAACGCCAAGCGGCGCAGCGGCCAGCAGGTGACGCTGGACGATTACGTGCTGGAGCATCCGCCGCTCTATAACGGGCCGAAGCGGCCGGTGAATCCGGAGCCGGAGGAAGCGCCGGATCGCCCGACCAAAAAGCCGATTCCCGTGGTCTCCGATCTGCTGCGCGCGGCGCAGGAGCTCTACCAGTTCACGCCGCAGCGTCCCTCCAGCGAGGTCGAGTTCAAGCGCGCCTATGCGCGCTACGCGCTCGCGAATGGACTGACGCGCGAGCAGGCGGTGCGGGTCTATTCGTTCGAGACCGGCGGCACCGGCAATTACGACGTGCAGGCCGGCATCGAGCATGGCGGCAAGCGCGCGATCTCGACGGCGATGGGCTACAACCAGTTGCTGACCACCAACAGCGTCGAGCTGCTCGCCGAGCAGGGTCATGAATTCATCCGCGCACTTTCCGACAAGGTGGCGCGAAGCTCAGGGCCGGCGCGCCAGTCGCTCGAGCACAAGCTCGGCGTGCTGAAGAAAATGGTGGCGCATGCGAAGTCGGTGCCCGACACCTGGTCGGAGCACGAGAAGATCGGCAACACCGCGCAGGGTTGGGCCATGCATGCGATGGTGCTCGACATCGACATCGGCCCGATGCTGCAAACCCACAAGCTGCTGACCTCGGTGCTGTTCGCGCGCACCAAGGGCTACAGCCGTCCGCTCAGCGCGGCCGAGCTCGAGATGATGAACCTCACCGGCGACGGCACCGGCCTTGACATGGTGACGATGCCGCAGGCGATGCGCGAGCAGGTGCCGACCTCGAACTTCTTCCAGCGCGGCGGTTACGAGCGCAATCCGGTCGCGATCCGCCACAATACGGTGGCAAAGCTGTTGGCGATCACGGATACGCGGATGGACAGCAACAGCAACAATGCCGGCGCGCGGGAGCTGGCCGGCGCGTTCTAGGCTGCGACCTCGAGGGCGGCTATCACGCCGCTCCGATCAAGATGCCCACCGCCAGCACGATGGCGCCGCCGAGCACGATCTGGAACACCGCCTGCAGGAATGGCGTGTCCATGTAGCGCGAGCGGATGAAGGCGATCGCCCAGAGTTCGAAGAACACGACGACACCGGCGATTCCCGTCGCGATCCAGAAAGCGTTGGCCCAGCTGTCCGGCACGAGATAGGGCAGCGTGTGGCCAAGTCCGCCGAGCGTCGTCATCGCGCCGCAGGTGATGCCGCGCAGCCAGGGCGAGCCGCGCCCGGTCAGCGAGCCGTCATCGGAGAGCGCTTCGGCAAAACCCATGCTGATGCCGGCGCCAATCGAGGCGGCGAGGCCCACGAGAAACGTCTGCCAGTTCTGATGCGTGGCAAACGCTGCCGCGAACAGCGGCGCCAGTGTCGAGACCGAGCCGTCCATCAGGCCGGCAAGGCCCGGCTGCACATATTGCAGCACGAACATCCGCCGTCGCGTGCGGTCTTCCTCGGCGCGCACGTCCGGCTTCAGGATCTCGTCGGTGAGTGCGACGGCGCGGTTTTCGTGATGCTTTTCTTCCTCGGCGAGATCGCCGAGCAGCCGGCGCACGCCGACATCCTCGGCCTGCTCGGCGGCGCGCGCGTAGAAACGCTCGGCCTCGAGCTCCATGGTCTCGACCTCTTTCCGGATGGTGTCGAGCGGCAGGTTCTTGGTCAGCCAGATCGGACGGCGGCGCAGAAAGCCTTTGACGTCCTCGCGGCGGATCGGCGGCAGGTGCTGGCCGAAGCGCTCCTCGTAGAGTTTCAGCAGCCGATGCCGGTGGCCGCGTTCCTCCTCGGCCATCTCCTCGAAGATTTTTGCCGTGTCTGGATAACGCTCCCGGAGGTCCTCGGCGAAGGTCATGTAGATGCGGCTGTCCTGCTCCTCGGAGGAGATCGCGACCGCCAGCACCTCGCGCTCGGTCAGATCGGCAAACGTCTTCACGGTGGCCCTATTTTCATAGTTTAGAATTATTCTAAACTATAGGGCGCCGTGGTTCCCGGGTCAAATCAGGCGGTTCGCGCTTTCCCGAGGAAATCGAGAAGTAGCCGGCTGACCTCTTCCGGCTGCTCCTGCTGCACCCAATGGCCGGCGCCGTCGACGAGATGGCAGCCGAGCATCTTGGTGCAGCCGCGCCCCTGCATCGCCTCGAACACGCCGGGGCGCTGGTAGGTGCCCCAATCCTGCTTGCCCGAGATGAAGCAGGAGGGCACGTCGATGCTGCGCCCCGCGAATAGTTGCATCTCGCTGTTGAGCATGCCCGTCGTGCCGTAGCGATACCATTGCAAGCCGCCCTGGAATCCGGTGCGGCCATATTCGGCGCTGTAAAAAGCGAGGTCGCCGTCCGGCAGCCATCGGTTGGCGGCGATCGCAGCGGGCGAAGGCATCTCCTTCGCCACCGTCTCGGCCATGGTCTCGCCGGCATCCATCACGTAATAGGTCGGCAGCTTTGCGAGCTCTTCTGCCGACCACGCTTTCAGCGGATACGGCTTGTTGTCGGTCCAGTCCGCGCTCTTGTGATGATAATAGGCGCGCAGGAAATCATGCACGCCCTGGGCTGCGTGCTGCATGTCGGCATTGGCGGGCCGCGTCGCGTAGTACCATTGATAGTGAATGCGCGGGCGCGGCAGGGCCGCAAGCTCGCGATGCACGGGATCCTCGACCGCGGGCTTTGCCGGACCATCCACAATGTTGAACGGCAGTACCGGCGCGCCGCCGAACGGCGCGCTCATCAACGTCACCGACCGAAACACGTCGGGCCGGATCAGCGCGCACCACGCCGCCACCGGGCTGCCGAAATCATGCCCGGCGAGATCGACCTGCCTGTAGCCGAACGCCGCGACCAACGCGAGCGCATCGCGCACGAGGTTGAGAAGCGAGAACGGCGTGAGATCGCCGTCGTAGTCCGCGGTCCATCCCGTGGTGCGACCATAGCCGCGCTGGTCCGGCGCGATCACGTGATAGCCGGCGGTGGCGAGCACCGGCATCACCTTGCGCCATGAAAAGGCGAGCTCGGGAAAGCCGTGCAGCAGCAGGATGCAGGGTCGGCCTTTGGTCTCGAAGCCGGCCTCGAGCACATGCATGCGCAAGCCGTTGATGCCGTCGACATGACGCGAGCGGATTCCGGCGGGGAGGGGGATGGCGGGGAGATCGGCCATGGTGTTTCCTCGTCATGGCCGGGCTTGTCCCGGCCATCCACGTTCTTCGTTGCCGTTGATTGTAAGAACGTGGATGCCCGGGACAAGCCCGGGCATGACGGAAAGGAAGGTCTCGCTAGACCGTCTCGCACACGAACGCATTCCCCTTGCGCTTGATCTTCCCGACCGACGGCGAGGGAAAATGCGCGGTACAGCACAGCGTATCGGTGTCGCAATAGCGCTCCAGGAATCCGCGGCGCGTAACTGCCGCGGCGGCCGGATCGACGTCGAACTTGATCGACAGTTCCGGATACAGCGTCTGCAATGGCGAATGCATGAGGTCGCCCGAGAACACCGCGTCGTCCTTGCCGCGGCCCATCGTGATGGCGATATGGCCCGGCGTGTGGCCGGGCGTCGGCAGGATGCGGACGTGATCGCCGATCTGATGGTCGTTGCCGATCAGCTCGTGGCGTTTCGCCTCGACCACCGGCAGCACACTGTCGGCAAAAGGCGGGATTTCCGCTTTCGCATTCTGCGCGAACCAGTGGTCGTATTCCTGCCTGGCGAAGAGGTAGCGCGCGTTCGGGAAGGTCGGCACCCAGCGGCCATTCTCCAGCCGCGTGTTCCAGCCGACGTGGTCGACATGCAGATGCGTGCACATCACGAAGTCGATGTCGTCGACCGAGAACCCCGCGGCGTTGAGCCCGCGCAGATAGGTGTCGTCGGTCTTCATGTTCCATTTCGGCCGCGGCCGCGGCTTGTCGTTGCCGATGCAGCTGTCGACCAGAATGGTGTGGTGCGGCGTCTTCACGACATAGGACTGGAAGCACAGCAGCAGCACGTCCTGCTCGTCCAGCGCGCGTGCCTCGCGCATCCACGCCCGGTTCTCGGCCAGCACCTCGGCCGTCAGTCCCGGCAGCATCTCCAGTGCCGGGACGAACGAGGTCTCCTGCTCGATGACGCGATGGATGGTGAGATCGCCGACCGAGAACTTCAGGCTCATGAGAACTCCTGCGGGTTATGCCGCCGGCGGCACCGAGATCTTCACGGAGGGCCGCTCCAGCATCTTCTGGTGGAAGGCGTCGAGCTTGGGATAGGCCTTGCGCCAGCCGCAATCGGTGAAGCGGAAGTCGGCGTAGCCGAGCACGCAGACGAGGCCGATCTGCGAGATGTCGAACGGGCCGTTCAGCACGTCGGGCATGTTCTCGAAGCGCGCCATGCCGGTCCAGGCCCGGTTCCAGTGATCGTCCGACCACGCCTGCCATTGCAGGCCCTGCGGCCGCACCATCTTCTCGTAGCGGCACAGCAGCATGGAATCGAGCATGCCGTTGATCAGCGAATGATTGGTCTTGGCCTTCCAGCGCCGCGGACCGTAATCCGGGATCAGGCTGCCGCCGGCCATCTCGTTGAGATATTCGACGATGACGTAGGAATCCAGAATGACGTCGCCGTCATCAGTGATCAGCACCGGCAGCTTCTTCAGCGGCGTGATGCGCGAATAATCCTCGTTGACCGTGCCCGGCGCGACGGTGGCGGGCGTGAATTCGATCTTGTCGATCAGCCCGAGCTCGATCGCGGCGATGCGCACCTTGCGGGCGAAGGGCGAGGCCTGGGAGAAGGAGAGTTTCATGGACATATCCTGCGGGTGACCGGCAATTTTTTTTCGTCATTGCGAGGAGCGAAGCGACGAAGCAATCCAGAGTGTCGCCGCGGAGGGATTCTGGATTGCTTCGCTTCGCTCGCAATGACGGGGAGAGAGTGTGGAGGCCTTACGCCGCCACGATCTCCTGGCGCTGCTCGCCGAGGCCTTCGATGCCGAGCGTGACGATGTCGCCGACATTGAGGAAGGTCGGCGGCTTCATGCCGAGGCCGACGCCGGGCGGGGTGCCCGTGGTGATGATGTCGCCCGGCAGCAGGGTCATGAACTGCGATACATATGAGATGCACTTGGCCATGGAGAAGATCATGGTCTGGGTCGAGCCGGTCTGGCGGCGCTGGCCGTTGACGTCGAGCCACATCGACAGGTTCTGCACGTCCTTGATCTCGTCCTTGGTGGCGAGCCACGGTCCGACCGGGCCGAAGGTGTCGTGCGACTTGCCCTTGGTCCATTGACCCAGGCGCTCGGTCTGGAAGGCGCGCTCGGAGACGTCGTTGCAGACGCAATAGCCGGCAACGTGGTTTAGCGCGTCGGCTTCCGAGACATACTTGGCGCGCGTGCCGATGATCGCGGCGATCTCGACTTCCCAGTCGAGCTTGGTCGAGCCGCGCGGCTTCTCGACCGCGTCGTTCGGGCCGGCCAGCGAGGTGTTCGCCTTCATGAAGATGATCGGCTCGGTCGGGATCGCTGCTCCCGTTTCCTTGGCGTGGTCGCTGTAATTGAGGCCGATGGCGACGAATTTCGAAATGCCGGTGACCGGCGCGCCGAAGCGCGGCTTGCCGGAGACGGCCGGCAGCGAGGCCGGGTCAAGGCCCGCCAGCTTCTTCAGGCTCTCCGGCGAATAGGCCTCGCCGGTGAGGTCCTTCAGATGCGCCGACAGGTCGCGCAACTGGCCGGATTTGTCGATCAGGCCGGGCTTTTCCGCACCCTTTTCGCCGTAACGAACAAGCTTCATTTTCGTTTCTCCCTGGAGATGGACCGATCGGTTGAATAGCTTCATGGAACAGGGCGGCGGGAAATTCAACCGGTCAAAACGAGGCGCATTGCAGCCCTCACTTTGTAGGGTGGGTTAGCACGGGCTGTGCGAAGCACAGTCCGGGCGTAACCCACCTCTTCTGCTTCCGAGGAGGTAGACGCGGGTTACGCCTTCGGCTAACCCACCCTACGATTGCAGCGCCACAAACTTGAACGCGTCCCCATTCCGCTTGATATGTCCGGCCGAAAAGTGCCCGCCGATCACGAGCGTCGGCGTATCCGCAAACCGGCCAAATAGCTCGCGGCGCGTGATGGCCGATTGGCTCTGGTCGGAATCCGCGGTCGAGGACCAGCCGAGATGCGCCATCTGGCAGGGGTGATGGGCGACGTCGCCGGTGAGCAGGCCCTGCTCGCCGGCCGACTGGATCAAAATGCTCATATGGCCGGGGCTGTGGCCGGGAGTCGGGATCATGCTGATCTCGTCGGACAGCCGGTGATCGCTCGGGATCAGATCGGCCCTGTCGGCATCGACGATCGGCTTGACGGAATCGTTGAAGACGGCCGCCTTGTCGGGCTCGCGCGAATGGTCGCGCCAGTGCTCGTATTCGGTCCGGCCGAAGACGTAACGCGCTTTGGGAAAGGTCGGCACCCACTTGCCATCGACCAGCTTCGTATTCCAGCCGACATGGTCGACATGAAGATGCGTGCACAGCACGGTGTCGATGCTGTCGGGCGCAAAGCCTGCTTCCGTCATCATCTCCAGGAACGGCGTAGTGCGGTTATTCCAGGTCGGGACGTTGCGGCCCTGCTTGTCGTTGCCGAGGCCGGTATCGACCACGATGCGGCGCGTCGGCGTCTCCACCACCAGCGAATGGATCGACATTTTCAGCCGGCCTTCTTCCGTCGCGAAATGCGGGATCAGCCAGAGCAGCTTCTGGATTTCGTCGTTGCTCGCCAGTGGCAGGATGAAGCGGGTCGAGCCGACCGTCTCCAGCTCCACGACTTTGGTGATTTTGACCCGGCCAACCGTCCACTGCATCGGGCGTTCCCCCATTTTCATGCTTTCGCGAAAGATGCGGGTTTCCACCATCGAACACAATGGATCATCTGCTCCGATGCTGCGTTATCGGAGGAACCCAGCAACGGATTAAGAGGGCGCCCAATGCCAGAGCTTGCCATTTCCGCCGAGAAGGTCGCTTTCGTCATCGAGAAAGCGCGCGAATTCGACGTCAAGGAAGCGGACACCGATCCGGATTCGGGCTCCAACGCCACCGACGACGGCGCAACCGATGTGCTCGAGGACAACGGCTCCGATCCGGTCGCGAGCGAGCTGACCGGATTCATCCAGGCGATGAACGAGGACGAGCAGCTCGACCTGGTCACGCTGATGTGGATCGGTCGCGGCGACGGCACGGTCGAGGAATGGGACGATCTGCGCGCCCGCGCCATCGAAGCCCGCGCCGAATACAAGGCGCCCCGGCGCGAGGCCGTGCAGTATCTGCTGGGCGAGCCGATGCTGGGCGATCTCCTGGCCGGCGGCATGGACGAGCTCGGCATCGACTGGACCGACGAGCGGATCACGCCGGTCGCTTAGCACTCACCGCGCGCAGTCGACGATCACGGTGCCGAGCTTGTCGCCCTTCTCGACGGCGAGATGGGCCTGCGCCGTGTCCGACAGTGCGAACTGCGCGGCGACGTTGTGGATCCGCGATCCCGCTGCCAGCCATTTCGAGATGTCGGCCTGCGCCGCCGCGAGCAGCGCCGGCGGCAGTGCGAACAGCACCAGCGCACGCAGGTTGATGCATTTTTCCATCAGCTCGCGCATCGGGATAACAGGCGTGCGATTGCCGTTGGTGGCGTAGACCGCGATGGTCGAATTGACCGCCATCAACTTCAGCGTGGTCGCGATGTTGCCACCGAAATCGACATCGACGACGTGATCGACACCACGGCCGCCGGTGAAGGCGAGGGCCTTGGCGACGACGTCTTCGTCCCTGTAATTGACCACGAGATCGGCGCCCGCCTGCCGCGCCTGCTCGGCCTTCATTGCCGAACTGACGGTCGCGATCACCTGCGCGCCGCCCCATTTGGCGAGCTGCACGGCGTAATGACCGACCGCGCCGGCGCCGCCGGTGACGAGCACGGTCTTGCCGACGATCGGCCCGTCTGCAAACAGCGCGCACCACGCGGTCATCGCGGGGATGCCGAGCGTTGCGCCTTGCGCGAAAGAGAGATTGTCCGGCAGCGGTGTCACCAGCTGCTCGGCGAGCGCGATATATTCCGCAGCCGTGCCGAAGGCACGGCCGTTGCGTTGACCGTTGAACAGCCAGACGCGGTCGCCGACCTTGAAGCGCGTCACGCCGTCGCCGATCTGGTCGACAAATCCCGCGCCGTCGCTGTTCGGAATCACGCGCTCGTATTCCAGGGCGCGATAGCTGCCGCCGCGCCGTCCGACATCGGCCGGATTGACGCCGGAGGTTTCCAGGCGAATGCGAACTTCGCCTGGGCCTGCGACCGGCGTCGCCATCTCACCATAGGTGAGAACGTCCGCCGCCGGTCCCGTCTGTTTGTACCAGACTGCCCTCACAGCGTGCCGGGGAAGGCACCGCCGTCGAGCAGGAGGTTCTGGCCCGTGATGAAGCCGGCCCGGCTGCCGCAGAGGAAGGCGCAGGCGTAGCCGAACTCGTCGGGATCGCCGAAGCGGCCGGCGGGATTGAGCTTGGCGCGCTCGGCCAGAACCTGGTCGGGCGTGATGCCGCGCTTCTCGGATTCGCCCTTGGCGGTGCTGCGCAGGCGGTCGGTCTCGAACGGGCCCGGCAGCAGGCCGTTGATCGTGACGTTGTTGATCACGGTCTTGCGCGACAGGCCGGCGATGAAGCCGGTGAGGCCGGCGCGCGCGCCGTTGGAGAGGCCGAGGATGTCGATCGGCGCCTTCACCGCGGCCGAGGTGATGTTGACGATGCGGCCGAACTTGCGCGCCATCATGCCGTCCACGGTCGACTTGATCAGCTCGATCGGCGTCAGCATGTTGGCGTCGATTGCCTTGATCCAGTCGTCGCGGGTCCAGTTGCGGAAATCGCCGGGGGGCGGGCCGCCGGCATTGTTGATCAGGATATCCGGCTCTGGGCAGGCCTTCAGCACGGCCTCGCGGCCCGCAGGCGTCGTGATGTCGCCGACGATCTCGGTGACCTTCACATCAGGATAGGCCTTGCGGATGTCGTCGGCCGTCTTCTTCAGGGCCTCGGCGCCGCGCGCGGTCAGCGTGACGTCAACGCCGGCTTCGGCCAGCGAGATGGCGCAAGCGCGGCCGAGGCCCTTGCTGGATGCGCAGACGATGGCGCGGCGACCTTTGATCCCAAGATCCACTGTTTCACTCCCGTAATGTCAGGCAGGTTTTAGAGGGCGGCACTCTAGCCAACCTTGGCGCCGCTGATAAGGGACTGGCTCGCGACAAAATGCATGGCGCGTCAGGCGGCGATGCAAATGCGCGGGTTAAATACGGCGCTCCTGCTTGAGGCGGTCGATCGCAGATGTCGCCTCCGGCGGCAATGTCTTGAAGCCCATTCGTCCCGCCGCCGAGAACAACGGCCGCAGATGCGAGCCGGCGAGGAAGGGTGGCTGGCGATTGACGGGTACGATCTGGTCGAACACCAGCACCAGCGTGGTGGCCACGAGGCAGACCCTAATGGCGCCGAGCGCGGCGCCGCCGAGCCGGTCGCCGATGCCGGCCTCGCGGATCGTATCGCTCAGCATCAGTCGGCCGATATATCCGAACAGCATGCCGACCACCAGGAAGATGCCGAAGAACCAGATCCAGTTCTGCAGGAATGGTGAGTTCGGGTTGCCGGCGATTTGCGGTACGATCAGCGGCATCAGCGCGACCGCGATGGGGGCGGCGAGGAGATAGGCGAGGATGGTCATGGCGCTGCCGAGCAGGCCGGTCCTGAAGCCGAAGCCGATCGCGATGGCGAACGCCGCATAGACCGCGAGATCGAAACTGTTCATGAGCCTGAGCCTGCCTCGATGGAACGAATGAACGCCGGACCGCTCATTCCGGTTTCAGATCGTTAAAATCGTCTGTATTGATGGCTCCAAAGCGCGGAAATCGTTCAAGGACAATGTCATGTCAGACCTATTCGACGTCAGTCAAGAAACCATCCTGGTGACAGGTGCGAGCCAGGGGCTGGGGCGGCAATTTGCCCGGGTGCTGGCGGCCCATGGTGCGGCAGTCGCGCTCGCGGCGCGCCAGACCGACAAGCTGAAGAGCCTGGAGGAGGAGATCCGCGGCAAGGGCGGTCGCGCCGCCGCGGTCGCGCTCGACGTCACCGACACCGCCTCGATCGCGAAGGCGGTGGATGCGACCGAAGCCGCGCTCGGTCCCGTCACCGTGCTGATCAACAACGCCGGTATCGCCATCGAGAAGCTCGCGACCGAGCAGACCGAGGCCGATTGGGACGCGGTGATCGGCGCCAATCTCAAGGGCGCCTATTTTCTCGCAACCGAGATCGCGCGGCGGATGATCGCGCGCAAGCAGGACGGCAACATCGTCAACATCGCCTCCGTGCTCGGCACCGGCGTCTTGAAGGCCGTGTCGCCCTACGCGATCTCCAAGGCCGGTATCCTCCAGGCGACGAAAGCGATGGCGCTGGAGCTCGCCGGACAGAACATCCGCATCAACGCGCTCGCGCCCGGTTATATCGACACCGAGATGAACCACGCCTTCTGGTCGACGCCGCCGGGCGAACGCCTGACCAAACGCATCCCGCAGCGCCGCGTCGGCGCCGAGTCCGATCTCGACGGCGCGATCCTGCTGCTGGCGTCGAAGGCGTCGCGGTACATGACGGGGAGTGTGATTACGGTGGATGGCGGGTTCTTGCTCAACTGAACGACCGTCGTCCCGGACAAGCGCAGCGCCGATCCGGGACCCATAACCACAGGGAGTGGTTTGACGAAGACTCGGAGTGATCGTTTCGCTCCATAACTGCTCCCTGTGGTTATGGGTCCCCGCCTTCGCGGGGACGACAGTGGAGAACGAGGTGATGGCGCCGCCTAACTCGCCCGCATCTCCGCCCGGATCATATCCGCCGCCTTCTCCGCGATCATGATCGTCGGCGCATTGGTGTTGCCGCCGATCAGCGTCGGCATGATCGAGGCATCGACGACGCGCAAACCATCCACGCCGTGCACCTTCAGCGCCGGATCGACCACGGCCATTGCATCCGTGCCCATCCTGCAGGTGCCGACGGGGTGATAGACGGTGTCGACGCGATTGCGCAGGATGGCGCGGATGTCGTCGTCCGTTCTCACGTCCGACGTGAACATGTCCTTCTTCTGCAAGGCGCGCAACGCGGGCGTCTCCATCAGCCGTCGCGTGGTCTTGAAGCCCGCGACCATCGCCTCGAGATCCTCCGCCTCGCCCAGAAAGTTCGGATCGATCATGGGGGCGGCGAGCGGATCGGCGCTCTTCAGCCAAACGCTGCCGCGGCTCTTCGGCCTGAGCAGGCAGACATGGCATGAGAAGCCCGCCTCCTTGTGCTTCTTGCGGCCATGGTCGTCGAGCATCGCGATGACGAAGTGGAGCTGAATGTCGGGCACGTCGAGATCGGGGCTGGTCTTCAGGAAGCCGCCGCACTCGGCGAAATTGGTGGTCATCAGGCCGCGTCTCTCGCGGCGGTATTGCTGAATGGCGCGGAGCAGGGACGGCAACCGGCCAAGCGAGGCGTGAACGAAGTGCGGATAGTCGGAGGCGTAGACGAAGACGAAATCCGGATGATCCTGCAGGTTGCGTCCGACGCCCGGCAGATGATGCGTGACGCCGATGCCGTGCGCGGCAAGCGCATCGCCATCGCCGACGCCCGACAGCATCAGCAATTGCGGTGACTGGAACGCGCCGGAGGCGAGGATCACCTCGCGCCGGGCGCGCAACTGCTTCTTCTGCTTCCCCTGCACATATTCGACGCCGACCGCGCGCTTGCCCTCGAACAGAATGCGCGTGGCCTGCGCTCCCGTCTCGACGCGCAAATTCGCGCGCTTGTCCATATGGGGCTGCAGATAGGCGCGCGCCGCGCTCCAGCGCTCGCCTTTGTGCTGCGTCACCTGATAGCTGCCGAGCCCTTCGTGGTCCTCTTCATTGAAGTCCTCGCGAATGCGGAATTGCGCCTCGCGGGCGGCCTGATGGAAGACGTCATGGATCGGATTGTTCGAGCGCAGTTTGTTGACGTGCAGCGGGCCGCCCTTGCCGTGAGACGCGCCGTCGAAATCGGAATTGTTCTCCGAGCGCTTGAAATAGGGCAGCACGTCCGCGTAGGACCAGCCGGCATTGCCGAGCGAGGCCCAGTGGTCGTAGTCCCATTTGTGGCCGCGGATGTAGACCATGGCGTTGATCGCCGAAGAACCGCCGAGCCCCTTGCCGCGCGGTTGATAGCCGATGCGGCCGTTCAATCCCTTCTGCGGCACGGTATCGAAAGCCCAGTTCGCCGCGCTGTACGGCAGAGCGAGCCCGAACGGAGTGGTGATCCGCCAATTGTCGTTGCGTCCGCCGGCATCGAGCAGTGCCACGGATGTCCCCGCGTCTTCCGACAGCCGCCCCGCCACCGCGCAGCCGCCCGAGCCCGCGCCCACGACGACGAAATCGAATGTGTCAGTCACTGATGTTTCCCCCTGGCATTCTTTTCTTCTCGTCATTGCGAGCGTAGCGAAGCAATCCAGGCCTCCCATTCCTCATCCTGAGGAGCGCGGAACGCGCGTCTCGAAGGATGAAGGCCCCGCTGGTGGCCTCGCCCTTCGAGACGCTTGCTTCGCAAGCTCCTCAGGGTGAGGGTCTACCATCTGGATTGCTTCGCTTCGCTCGTAATGACGGTCTTTGTGGCAACTACGACATGAACCGCATCAACTTCTCCAGCCGCGCGATTCTGCCGCCATAGGGCGGATAGAGATCGGCGAGGCGGTTGAATTTCGACCGATAAAACACCGGCTTCAGCTTGCTGAACGTCTTGAAGCCCCATTCGCCGTGATAGGCGCCGTTGCCCGACGCGCCGACGCCGCCCATCGGCTGGTTGATCTGCGTGAAATGAAACAGGCAGTCGTTGACGGTGACGCCGCCGGAAACCGTGCGCGACAGCACCTCGTCGCGGGCGGCGCGGTCCTTGCCGAACCAGTACAGCGCCAGTGGCCGGTCGCGGCGGTTGATGAAGGCGATGGCGTCGGCCGGTTCGCGATAGCCCAGCACCGGCAGGACCGGCCCGAAGATTTCTTCCTGCATCGCGGCCATCGCTTCGGTCGCACCGACGATCAGCGTCGGCGGAAATTTGCGGTGTGCCTTCCAGTTGGGATCGTCCGCCTTCGCCGGCTGCAGGATCTTCGCACCGTGCTGCGCCGCATCCGCGACCAGGCCTTCGAGCCGGGCGTAATGCCGGTCGGAGATCACGGAGGTGTAGTCCTTGTTCGCGGGATCCGTGCCGAACATGCGGCGCATCTGCGCGCGCACTTTTTCGGCGAAGGCCTGCAAGGCGCGCTCCGGCACCAGCACATAGTCAGGCGCGATGCAGGTCTGCCCGGCATTGAGCAGTTTAGCGTAGGCGATGCGCTCGGCTGCTTCCTCGAGATCGGCGGAGGCATCGATGATCGCCGGCGACTTGCCGCCGAGCTCGAGCGTGACCGGTGTGAGGTTACGTCCCGCGGCCTCGGCGACCAGCCGGCCGACCCGGGTGGAGCCGGTGAACACGAGATGATCGAACGGCAGCGACGCAAAAGCTTTTGCGACCTCCTCCTCGACGCCGGTGACGAGCATCTCCGTGGCATCGAACCGCGTGGCCACCGTCTCCTTCAGCAGCGCGGAAAAATGCGGCGACAGCTCGCTCGGCTTGACGATGACGCGGTTGCCGGCGGCGAGCGCGCCGATCGCGGGTGCAAGCGTGAGCTGGAGCGGATAATTCCAGGGCGCGATGATGCCGACCACGCCGAGCGGCTGCGGCATCAGCCGGTTGCGCGCGGGCAGGAATTGCAGCGCGGTGGCGACGCGCTGCGGCGCCATCCAGCTCTTGAGGTGCTTGGTGGCATGCCGGATCTCGGAGAACACCAGCATGGTCTCGGCGATATTGGTCTCGACCGCCGAGCGGTGGCCGAAATCGGCCGAGATCGCCCGCCGGAAGCGCTCCTCATTGTCGGCGACCACGGCACGCAGCCGCGCCAGCCGGTCGAGCCGCCCGGCGAGGTCGGGCGCGGGCTCGTCCCGCGACCGCGCGACCATGGCGTGGAAGGCGTCCGTGAGCGCCGCCAGCGGGGCGCTCGCAGGGGGGCGGTCCAGGATGTTGGTCAAGGCGTTCCTCCCCAAATCGGCGTTTCGCCTCTGTTTTGTTGCCGCAAGCTGGCGGTTTGCGGAACTTCTGGCAAGTGCAGGGCAAATCGGCCGGAATCCGCGCCCGCAAGCTGTCATAAAGTCGAAAAAAACGTCCCCGCGGCCCTTTCCAAAGGCAGTGCGGGTTGGTACATACCCCTCGCACCCGACGGGCTTTGCCCCGGGATTGCCTTCCAAGGAAGCCTTCGGGACGGGAGAAGCAAGCCACGCGAGCAGCGTCGGCCCTGATCCACCGTCCCCGGCATTTTGGCGAAGGTGTGCAAGTGTTAACGCGGGGTGGAGCAGCCCGGTAGCTCGTCAGGCTCATAACCTGAAGGTCATAGGTTCAAATCCTATCCCCGCAACCAAATTTGGATTTCACCGGATCCGATACGAAAAATGGCCCGCTTGATGCGGGCCATTTTTGTTTTGGGGGGCTGGTTGCCGACTGTCTCGGAGCGCGGCGAGTCTCTCGATCAGTGAGCGAGACATCGCAGTAGTTGCGACCTCCCGCAGCAATCAATTTCGTGCACTGTCACCGTAATCAAGAGATCGACGAAAGGTCCGACTGGAGTGAGCATTGCAAGTTCTCCTCGGATAGCCTCACGGCGTTCGGTTGATCGAAGATCATCTGTATCAACGAGGTGATCTCTCCGCGGCGCGGACCCGCGAACTGCCGCTCAACGTGGTGCTGTCCCACGCTGCTGAACCGGAGAGCCGTTCGCGCGGGCGCGCGACCTATTTTGTTAGCAATTCCTTCCGCCATGGCTCGTGCCTGTGTCGCGGATTGGCGTTCAATACCACATTCGAAGCGGCATAGCTCGATAAGTCGGCAACTATTTGTAATATAACACAATTAGTCGTCCTCGTGGCGCAAGGAAGTCGGCTTAGTGCACTTGACAAGCAATATATTACAACATAATTGTTGTAATTATGATGCCGGCCTTCGTCTCCATTAAAGGCGCTCCTTGGGATGTCCTGCCGCCGGGCGTGCATCCGGCGACGCTTGCCGACGTCGCGGCGACGTTCGCGACGAACGCGACACGTCGGCCGCTGTACGAGGGACTCTTGCTGGCCGCTACCGCGCTGCGCGCGGCGGGCTGCGGCAAGCTCTATCTCGATGGCAGCTATGTCACGGCCAAGCCGGTGCCGGGCGACTACGACGCGTGTTGGGACCCGGCCGGGATGGATCGCGCGAAGCTCGATCCCGTGTTTCTCGACTTCAGCAACAAGCGCCGGGCGATGAAGAAGAAGTTCGGCGGCGAGTTCTTCCCGTCTAGCGCGCCGAATACGCCGACGCAGACATTCCTTGATTTTTTTTCAGATCGAAAAATTCACCGGGCAACCGAAAGGCATTCTTTTGATCGTTCTCACTGCCGATCCAGCGCTGCTTGGGAGGGCATGATGATCTATAGCGACCGCCAATATCAGGTCACCCGCGCCGAACTCGCCAAGCTCGAAAGCGCGCTGACCGCCGTGCCTTTGGCGAAGGGTGCGGAGGATTGGGTGCTCAAGGCGCAGTCTGACGCGCTGCAAAGCCAGATCGCCGATCTCCACGCCGAGATGGCCGAATACGACATGCTCAAGCTCGGCAAGGTGGCCTTCGCCGGGACGTGCTCGCTTGCCGAGCTTCCGCGCGTGTTGGTGCAGGCGCGCATCGCCCGAGGTCTCTCGCAAACGGACCTTGCCGAGCGTCTGAACATGAAGCCGCAGCAGGTGCAGCGGTACGAGGCGACCAGCTATATGAGTGCCAGTCTGGCTCGTCTGATCGAGGTGGCGGGCGTGCTCGACGTGAAGATCTCGGAGTCCTTCGAGGCCATGCACAACGAGACCTCGGGCGCGATCTTCGCATGGAACGATCCAAGCGACGTGTCGTGGAGCCGTCTGCCGATCAAGGAGATGGTGAAGCGGAAGTGGCTTGAGGTGAAGCCACGGCAGTCCCCGGTTGAGGCGGCGCGGAACTTCTTCGTGTACGCGGCGGGGCAGCAATTCGCAACGGCGCTGCACCGGAAGAAGGTGCGCGCGGGCAACGTGCCGAACGAGTTCGCGCTCTTGGCTTGGCAAGCGCGCGTTCTTTATCTCGCGCGGGAGATGCACGAGCAGGACGCCATCAAGCCGTTTGAGCTCAACGACACCTGGCTTCCGGAGTTGACGCGGCTCACGCGGCGCAAGGACGGCCCGCAGCAAGCCCGTGAGCTGCTGGCCGAGCACGGCATCGCCTTGGTGATCGAGCGACACCTTCCCGGCACCTATCTCGACGGGGCGGCGATGCTCTCGGCGTCGAGTCAGCCGGTGGTGGCGCTCACCTTGCGCTATGATCGGCTGGACAATTTCTGGTTCGTGCTCTTCCACGAGTTGGCGCACGTCTTCCTGCACCTGACGCAGGGACTGCGGTTTGACTTCTTTGACGAAGAGGACGGCGACAAGACCGACCGGATCGAGCAGGAAGCGGATGACTTTGCGCTGAACACCCTGATCCCGGAGGCGGCTTGGGAGCAATGCCTCTCGCGTTTTGTGCTGACCGAGGAGGCGGTGGTGACGGATGCCGAGAATCTCGAGATCGATGCCAGCATCATCGCCGGCCGCATTCGGAAGGAACGGAATGATTACACGCTGCTGACCCGGTTGGTCGGCCAGGATGCCGTACGCAAACAACTGGAGGCCCGCGATGGCAACTAAGGACGCGTTTTATGTGCCGTGCCTGCGATGGCGGCAGGCCGAGTACCAAGCCTTGCTCGCGTTGATCGACAAGGCCAAAGACTCGATCGTGCCGCTCATCACGATTCCAGACCTCGAATTCGACTTCGAGGACGGGACGCCGAAGAAGACGGTCGTCGAACACGTTGGCCCGTTTCCAAAGCGCTACAAAGACAAGTGGAAGACGCGCAAGGCCTGGATCGATACCGACCCAAGCATCCAGAACCAGCTCATGCCGGACGGCCGCCCGGTCTTCGCCTACGTCTTCGACGAGATCCGCAAGTTCAAAGCGGACGCGATGCCGGTCGCGTCGCTGGACTGCACGCCAAAGGTCGTGGCGCAGATCGCGACGATCATCGTCACCGACAAGAAGGGCGTCGGCGTCCGCGCCCGCATCGAGCACGTGATGAAGGCCAGCTTCGGCGCCAATCTCGATACGCTGTTGAAGAGCCTCAACGTAACGGCAGCAGAGACCGACCTGATCATCGATCTCGGCACGCCCAGTTACGAGCCATACACCGCGTTTGCGGCGGCGCTAGCGTTTGCACTCGGCAAGATCCCCAACCTCGCGGCCTACCGGAATTTCATCCTGGTCGGTTGCGCGTTCCCGACCTCGCTGGCTACCGTCTCGGCGCCGGTCGGCTCTATCGAGCGGCACGACTGGAAGTTCTACGTGCAGCTCCTTGCCAAGCTGCCGATGGGGATGCGGTCGCCGATGTTTGGCGATTACGCGACGGTCAATCCGAGCTTCACGGCCAAGATGGACATGCGCAAGGTCAACCCCGCAGGCAAGATCGTCTACGCGACCACCGACAGGTGGTTCGTTCGCAAGGGTGGCGCCTTCCGCGGTAACGAGAAGCAGATGCACAAGCTGAGCGATGACATCGTGAAATCCGGCTTGTTCCGTGGACCATCCTTCTCTGCCGGGGACGACTACATCGACAAGTGTGCCAAGAAGTCGGTCGGTCCCAGCAATCAGACGCGGTGGAAGACCGTCGGCATCAACCACCACATTATGCAAGTGATTGGTGAGGTCGCCAGTCTTGGCGTAAAGCCATAGATTCCTTGATGAACGCGGTGATCTCCGCGACCGAGAACTTGGCTGCCAGCGACTTGTAAAGCGACTTGCGCGGCCCACGCAGCACCTTCGGCGACGCATTGGCTTGGGCCAGGATGGCGACGGCCTCGGGTCGCCAGAGAAGATGCGCAAGCCGATAAGCTTGGACGTTCGGATTGCGCTTGGGCTCACGCACGGTGATGAATACGATACCACCGCGCGGCCCCTTGGTGACCTTGGTGATGCCGCACCAGCGCGGGGTCAGCTCGCGCACGCCCGCAACATGTTTGTCGGCGCAGACGATGGTCAGCTTTTCGAGGCAAGCTTCGTAGAGCACCAATTGCTGGGGCAGCCGCATCAACGTATCGGCGGCGCTCTTGATCTCGTACCCATGCACGCAGCCATTGATGACGGCGACATCGATACGCGCCTTGGCATGCGCAAGACCCAGCTCGTCGATCACGAGTGTGTCATTGCAGCGATGGAATGCGCGGAGCGCTTTGGTGTGGAGCGCGGCGCGGATTTCGGGGTCGGTCGATGGGGACATGGAACCTCAAAAGGCCGCAGACTCGGTCGCTACAGCGGGATTCACTAAGCCCGATCTGCCCTCCACGTGCCAAGAAGAATTGTGCGAAGCTGTCGCAATTCTTTATCGGCTGTGGGAATTCCAACGCAGGCTACGCTACCGCGCTTATCAAAGTGTGAAGTGGGTATGGCAGCTTATGTCAGTATCTCGCTGAAGTGTCGGCGCCGTCGCGAACTCGCCGTTAGTCCGACCATGACCAATATGGTCGGGTTGGCAAGGTGAGCGGCCCTCCGTTGTGAAACTCTACCGCTAGTTTGGGGAATTTTCTTTCGACTAAACGCAAGAATCGGGTGTTGCCAGTGCTCGAAGTTATAGTGACATTGCAGTCAATGCTCCGTCGGAGTCGAGTGTGCTTTCACTGTAATCGCCCGAATCCCCTCACTCCGGAAAACTCAAAATCATATTCAACAATCTCGGAAACCGCGCATTGATGTCGTCCTCGCGCACCACGTTGCGGTGCTGGACGCCTTGCTTTGAGGTCCGGATCAGGCCGGCCTCGCGCAGGATGCGGAAATGGTTCGAGAGGGTCGATTTCGCCATGTCGGGGCAAGGCGCCGCCTCGGTGCACGACATGCAGTCGTTCTGCGCGACCAGGCTTTTGACGATACGCAGCCGCATGGGATCCGCCAGCGCTGCGAGCACTCCGGCCAGCGTAATTTCGTCCCGCGATGGATGAACGAACTGCACCATCACTAAAAGATAGCACCTCCCTTGAACTTGTTCAATAGTTCACTAGTATTGAACTATTGAATATCGGCGTCGTGCCGACCAACGGAGACATGCGATGACCAAGAGACTCGAAGGAAAAGTTGCGCTCGTGACCGGCGCATCCAAGGGCATCGGTGCCGAAATCTCCGCCCGGCTCGCGGCCGAGGGTGCCGCGGTCGCCGTCAACTACAGCTCCAGCAAACAGGCCGCTGATCGCGTGGTTGCTGCGATCGTCGCCAAGGGCGGCAAGGCCGTCGCGGTCCACGGTAATCTGGCCGACGCCAAGGACGTGAAAAGCGTTGTCGCGGAGACCGTGAAGGCGTTCGGTGCGATCGACATCCTGGTCAACAATGCGGGCGTTTACGAATTCGCCCCGCTCGAGGACATCACGCCGGAGCATTTCCACCGGCATTTCGACCTCAACGTGCTCGGCCTGCTGCTGGTCTCGGGTGAAGCGTCAAAGCACTTCAACCCCAATGGCGGCAGCATCATCAACATCAGCTCCGGCGTATCGACCCTCGCGCCGGCGAACACCGCCGTCTACACCGCGACCAAAGCGTCGGTGGATGCAATCTCCTCCGTGCTGGCGAAGGAGCTGGCGCCGCGCAAGATCCGCGTCAACGCCGTCAATCCCGGCATGGTCGCCACCGAAGGCGTGGTGTCCGCCGGCCTGCATGAAGGTGACATGCGCACCTGGATTGAATCCACCACCCCGCTCGGCCGCATCGGCAAGGTCGAGGAGATTGCCGCCGCGGTGGCTTTCTTCGCTTCGGACGATGCGTCCTACGTCACGGGCGAGACACTTCACGTGACTGGCGGTCTGCGCTGACGAGGCGCGTACTGGCGGGGCGATGGTCGTGAAGGCCGTCGTCCCGACGCGGCCGGTGGGCTGCGGAGATTGCGATCTCCGCTCACCCCGCAGTTGAGGACACGTCAACGTACCGGCTATACCTACGCCACCGCCGATGCCGTCGCGCCATCGATGAAGTGAGACATCCCATGACCGAGATCGATCTCGTCAACGTCTTCACCCACATGGGGGCCGGCGGCAATCCTTGCCCGATCGTCGTCGATGCTTCGAGCCTTTCCACTGAGGGAATGCAGTCGGTGGCCCGGCGCTTCGGGCATGAATCCGGCTTCGTCCTGCCGGCATCCAGCGGCGATGCCGACTACATTTTCCGGTTCTGGGTGCCGCGACACGAGATGGAGATGTGCGGTCACGCGACGATCGGCGCGCTCTGGCTGCTCGCGACGAGGGGCCTGTTGTCCGGCGAGCAGGTCCGCATCGAGACCCGCAGTGGCGCTGTGACAGGCTATGTCGACCGTGACAGCTCGGGCGAGCCGTCCGTCGAGATCAGCCAGCCTGTCGGCAAGGTCGTCGATCTCTCGCGCACTGAAGAGGAGGATGTTCTGTCGGTGCTCAAGCTGTCGCGCCGCGATCTGCTTGATTTGCCCGTGCAGAACGCGGTCACCTCGCGCGTGAAGACGCTGATCCCGATGAAGGGCGTGCGAGAGCTCAACGCATTGGTGCCGGCCCCCGTGCGGATCGAGGCGTGCTGCGAGCGGATCGGCTCGACCGGCCTTTATCCCTACGCCGTGGATCATCAGGGCGAGCAGCGTTTCGAGGCGCGGCAATTCCCGAAATCGTCGGGTTACCCGGAGGACGCTGCCACCGGCATCGCCGCTGCGGCGCTCGCGTTCGGATTGCTCAGGAACGGCCTTGTCGCGCGCAACAGCGAGCGGATCACCATCATGCAGGGGCGGACCATGGGTGCATTGTCGGAGATCCGGGTGCGCCTTGGCTTCGCGGACAGCAGGCCTGTCGGCTGTCTGCTCGGAGGCTCCGTGGCGCGCGTCGAATCGCAGATCTTGCAGCTCTGAGAACACGAGCGGATGCTTCACGACGTGACGCCGCCGCCGTCTGCTCAAAACTCCCTGATCGCCTTCCCGTCCGCCCCCACCAGGCTCGACGGCGCTTCCCCGAACACCAGCCCTTCCGGCTGAAACCTGATCGTCTTCCCGCCCTCGACGAACTCCGCAAAATTCCGTGGCGTGGCCGAATGCACGCCGTTCGCCAGGAAGTCGTCGATCTCGTAGCAGGTGTCGGGCTTGCCGCCGGAGCCTTCGCTCAAAAATTTCTGGAAGCTCTGGCTCGTCACCTTGGCCTTCTTGCGCGCCGACCAGTTGGTGAAGCGGCGGTAGAGTTTTGGCAGGATCACCGGGCCCTTGTCGGTCGCGAGCACGGCGGTTTCGTTGATCTTGGGTTCGCGCAGGTCGAAGTCGAAGGTGCCAATCGTTTTGGCGAGGTGCTTCCAGACCGGCAGCTTCTTCGCACGGGCGGTCTTGGTGAGCGCGAGGAAGGCGTTGATCTCGTCGTCGTTCATCGAGGAGTAGAACGTCGGATAGGCAAAGCCCTGCGCGACCAGCCAGTGATTGATGTCGACGGTCTCGCCGCCGACCGTGACCTCGATGTCGCCGACCAGCCGGCCATAGGTGTCGAACACCTCGTTCGGCGCATCGACATGGGTGAACACCCGGCAGGCGAGCGCCGGCCCGCCCGCGCTGCCGAGAAAATCATGCAGCGCCTTGCTCGATGTCGCGCCGAGGAACTGCCGGTAGGAATGCGTGACCTCGTGATAGGCCTGCTTCTTCGCGTCGGTCAGGCCCTTCTTCTCCGCGGCCGAGAGCGGCGAGGGCTGGTAATGCAGCTCCGGCGCGTCGATGCCCTGGAGGCGAATGGTGAGCTTGCCGTTCTTGATCGGCGCGGTCGCGGTGCGGCCCTTGACCTTGGCGTTGTCGAAGACGTGGGTCGGCTGGAACGGCGAAGCATCGTTCTTGCGGAAGCGGATCGCGTCGGGCGCGACGGACACCACCACCTTGGTGGTGTCGGCGTCCGACCGTCCCTCCGGCCAGAACTGCTTGACCTCGATGGTGCCTTCGACCTCCAGCAGTCCAACGGGCAACGGTCGCTCCTGTCAAACGAACGCGACGGTCGCCTCGTTAAGGCGTCTCGCGTGCATATCGAGCAGCAGCGAATCATCTTCGTGCGACAGGCCCGTGACGACAGGTGGGACAGGCGCGACGCGTTGCGGCTGCCGCGACAGCCTTCAGCTGACGCCAGGCTGACAGCGGCGTTCGCACCGCGCAGCGCAAAAGCAAATGCCTCCCGCATGCCCGGGGGCGCGCGAGAGGCAATGGCAGTGATTCTCCTGATCGAGCCGAAGGCGGCGGACGTTCAGGATTTGTGCGGGCAGACCATCGTCAGATGCAGCAGCGTCGGCTTGTCCGAACCCTTCTTGTACTCCCACTCCAGCCGGATCTCGTGCCGGTGGGCATAGGCATCGTTCGGCGCGTGGACGATGATGTTGGTCTTCATCGGGATTGGCGGCTCGGAATTGAAGCATTTCCGCACGCAGGCATCGAGCAGATCGCATCGCGTGAGCGGGATCACGCCCGGCTCGTCCCTGGACAGCGGGACCGTGTTCGGCTGGGTGCTGAGGTCGAGACGAGCCCGGCCCTTCTCCTTGTGCCAGTACTTGGCGCTGCCCTGCGGCCACTTCGAGGCCGGCGTCAGAATCAGGTGGTACTGGCCATATTCCAGGGTCGGCAGGTCGATGTCGTCTGATGCCTTGAGCTTGGCCACGCTCTTCTTCATGTTCGCCAGCGGGTAGTAATTGCTGTTCATCAGGTCTTTGAACGCCTTGCCGCTATAAGTCCTGCCGCCCATCGCCTTGTCCTTTGATATGAATTTAACCAATCAGGGCAATTTGCAGCCCAGCAAAGCTCGTTGGCCGAAAGCCTCGGCGCCCCCCGAACGCGCGGCCCCATGTTCGCGCGCGCAAACGGTATCACTCGCAAATGTGCTTCGTCCAGAGAACCGCCACTTGGTGATGCAAACCTACCTCTCTGCAAGTTCGATTGCCACGAATCCTCCGATGGGTAATCTTGTGCCAGGCTCTTCGCGAGCGCCGGTCGGCGAAAGACGGCGCCGCGACCTCTGAAGGCACTGAAATGCACTGTATCGCGTGTCAGTCGACGATCGGCCCTGGCGATAGCTGGTGCTCCAAATGCGGGGTGGCCGTGCGTCGATCGGAGCCGGACAGCGAACGCCGGTTTGTGACGATCCTGCGCGCCGACGTCGTCGATTCGACCGGGCTCATTGCCGAACTGGACCCGGAGGAGGCGGTCTCGCGACTGGAGCCGGCCCTGACTGCGATGCGAGGCGCGGTGCGCCAGTTCGGGGGCATCGTCAGCAAGGAATTGGGCGACGGACTTTCTGCCGTGTTCGGCGCCCCGATCGCGGACGACAACCATGCCCCTTTGGCCTGCCACGCGGCGATCGAGCTGGTCCGGCGCGTCACCGGCCTCGGTGATCCCGGGCTTCAGGTTCGGGTCGGTCTCCATTCCGGCCATGTCGTTGCCTACATGGTCGCCAGCGAGTTTTCCAAGGTCTACGAGATCGGTGGTGCCGCCCAGCACCTGGCAGCCCGGCTGGAATCTGCGGCCGAGGCGAATCAGATTTACGTGTCGCAAGCCTGCCAGGAGCTCGCCGAAGGGCATGTCCGTTTCGAGTATCTCGGCGGCAAGCCGCTGCGCGGCTTCAACCAGTCCGTCCCCGTCTACCGGATCGTGGGCGCGAGCGACCTGTCGAGCTGGCGGGTGCGACGGGCGCGCAGCGTCTCCCGGTTCGTTGATCGCACGACCGAGCGGGCGCTGCTGGGGCGGGCCGTCGAGATCGCGACGGCGAACCGGCAGACGGTCCTGCTGCTCGGCGACGCCGGCATCGGCAAATCGCGGCTCGCGCACGAGTTCGTCCAGGGGCTCAGATCCCATGGCTGGCGCCTGATCGATGCCGAGTGCAGCCCGAACCTCCAGGGCGCCTCGTTCAGCACGCTCAAGCGGCTGTTGCTCTCGGCGCTGGAGGCGGCCGCAAAGGACCCCGACAGCCCGGGGGATCCTCGCGCGGATCTCGGGGAGATCGAGCAATGCGCGCTCTCAGCGGTGCTTGATCTCTCGATATCGAATCCGCAATGGGCCCAGCTCGAGCCCCATGCGAGGGGACGTGCGATCTCCGATGCAGGCTGCGCCATCGTCGAGGGCATCGCCCGCCGTCAGCGAACGGTGCTCCTGCTCGAGGATTTGCACTGGATCGACCGGGCCAGCGACGCGGTCATGGCTGCGATTGCGTCGCTTCAGGTGCCCGGTCTTCTCGTGCTCCTGACGTCCAGGCCCAACGGCATGCCGGTCTGGATCGCGCGCTGCCGCGCCGAGGTTGTCGCCATGCGGCCCCTCGATGACGATTCGGGGCTGGAAATGCTGGCCGACATGCTTGGCCCTTCCGCGGCGAACGACGACCTGAAGAACCGGATCATTTCGCACACCGCCAATGTGCCCCTGTTCATCGAGGAGGTCTGCCGGGGCTTGAGGGACAGCGGAACGCTTCGCGGCCAATGGGGCGATCTCGCGCTCGTGCGCCCCATCGACGAGCTCGGCATTCCCTCGAGCATCCAGGGTGTGATCGCGGCACGCCTCGACCGCGTGTCGCGGCAGGAGCGTTCCGTGTTGCAGATCGCGGCAGCGCTCGGGCCCCGGTCGAGCGTCGCCATGCTGCGCAAGCTCGTCGAGCTGCCCGAGGATGCCCTCCAGGATTGCCTTGCGGTGCTCGACCGTGCCGAGCTGCTGGTACGCATCGACAGCGAGCTGGACGACGCGCTCGAGTTTCGACACGAGATGGTCCGCCAGGTGACCTACGATTCGATGGTCGACAAGGTGCGCGAGGACATTCATGCGCGCATTCTTGCGACGCTCGAGAGCGATGGAGCCAGCGCGGATGAGCCCGACACGCTGTGCTATCACGCGGTACGCGCCAAGGACTGGCGCAAGGCGTTCCTGCACGGCAAGAGCGCGGGACGAAAATGCCTGAGCCGGTCGGCTTTTTCGGACGCGGCCAACTATTTCGAGATCGCGATGGGTGCGCTCGACAAGACCGCGATGACGCCGTTGCGGGAGGCCGATGCGATCGACCTGCGGATGGAGGCACGCGCGGCGTTCATCGCCTCCGGTCAGGTTGCCGAGTGGCTCGATCTCGGCAAGGAGGCCGAACGGCGGGCCGACGCGATCGGCGACATCGGACGCAAGGTCGCCGCCATGACGGTGAGAGCCGGCGCGCAGAACTTCTATGGGGCGCCGGTCGAAGCCGTCGTGGTGTCCCAGGAGGTGGTCCGCCTCGCGGAGGAGTGGGACAACCAGGGCTGGCTCAATCTCGCGCGATACGGTCTCGGACAGGCGTATTTCCTCGCCGGCCGCTACCGCGAAGCGGTGCAGACATTGGCGCTGGCGCATGCCCAGCTGGCGGGCCCGGACGCGAGCGCTCCGATCGGCACGACACCAAGGAATCTGCTGCTGCTCTGCTGCATGATGAAGGGCTTCACGCACACGGTCATCGGCGAGCTCGACATTGCGGACGAGCTCCAGCAACAGGCGTCCGCGATCGCGGCGGAGACCAATCGCCCTTATGATCGTGCCGGCGCCGCCTATAGCGGCGGCTGGCTGATGCTCGGCCGCAACGAGCCGGCGGCAGCGGCCGCCATTCTCGAAGACGGATTCGTGCTGGCGCAGAAGCACGGCATCCGGCTGTTCGTGCCGGTGCTGGCCTGCCACCTCGGCGTCGCCTATCTGGAGCAGGGGTTGTTCGACCGGGCGCGCGGCATGCTGACTGAAGCGCGCGAGGAGGCGAAGGCGGTCGGCTATACCTCGGCGGTGCTGCGCAGCTCGATCTACCTCGCGCTGGCAATTCACCGGCTCGGCGATGCCCAGGCCGCGCAGAACATGCTGCGTGAGGCGCGCAACACCGCCCGCCAGCAGGGGTTTTCGGGGCTCGAGGCCGAGGCCCTGTATGGAGAAGCCGTGGTGACGCCGGCCTCCGACGCCGAGGGCAAGGCGGCCATTCTCGCAGCGCTCCACGCCAGCATCGCGATCGCCTCCGCAAGCGGCGCGTTGCCACTCCAGCTCAAGGCCGAGGCGCTGCTGAACGAGATGGTAGCGCGAGGCGATCAGCTGACCTGACGCTGTCGGCTTGCGATCGTGCCGTCGGGCCATTTTTTGCCCGGCGGGTCATCTGGATTTCGCAAGTGAAGCAAAGGCTTACGCGGTCGCCTCTACTGTGCATGGGGTTGTTTTCGACGTTTTTGATGGGGCCAGCGCCGCCCTAATGGATCGCCGCGTACATGATCCTCTCCTCCGTGGCGTCGAGTGCCGAGAATTCCTCCACGACCTTGCCCTGGCGCGAGACCAGGATGCGGTCGGACAGCGCCATGATCTCGGGCAGATAGGACGAGATGACCACCACCGCCTTGCCCTCGTCGGCGAGCTGGTTGATCAGCTCGTGGATTTCGACGATGGCGCCGACGTCGACGCCGCGGGTCGGCTCGTCGAAGATGATCAGGTCCGGCTCCTGCACCAGCGATTTCGCGATCACGACTTTCTGCTGATTGCCGCCCGAGAGTTCGACCACCTTGGCGTGGTCGCCGATGGCGCGCACCCGGAGCTTCTCGATCCAGCTCTTGCCGACCGTGTCGGTCTCCCGCCGCGACAGCAGCATGCGGCCTCGCGGAAATTTCGACAGCAGGCCGAGATAGATGTTGCGCGCGATCGAGGACGTCTCGAAGAAGCCCTCGACCTTGCGGTCCTCGGTGACATAGGCGATGCCGGCCTTCACCGCCGGCGCCGGCACCCGGTAGCGCACCGGCTTGTCGTGCAGCAAAATCTCGCCGCCGTGGAAGAAGTCGCGCTTGAGCACCCCGGAGACGATCTTGAACGTCTCGGTGCGGCCCGCACCGACGAGGCCGAACACGCCGGTGATCTGGCCCGCGAACACCGACAGCGAATTGTTCTTCACCATCGGCGCCATCTTCAAATTCTGCACCGTGAGCACGCGCGCGCCGGCCGGCCGCACGGTGCTCTTGCGCGCGCCGTAGAGCGTGTTGGAGAGGTCGCGTCCGACCATGGCCTGCACGATCGCGGCGCGGTCGAATTTGGCGGCATCGTCGGTCACGACGTGCTTGCCGTCGCGCAGCACCGTGATGCGGTCGGCGAGCAGCAGTGCCTCTTCCAGCGCGTGCGAGATGAAGACGATGGAGACGCCGCGCTTCTTGAGGTCGCGGACGAGGTCGAAGAAGTATTTCTTCTCCTCCGGCGTCAGCGACGCGGTCGGCTCGTCGAAGATGATGACCTTGGCGCGGTGCAGAACCGCGCGCGCGATCTCCACCATCTGCTTCTTGGCCGCGCCGAGGCCGCTGACGGTCGCGGTCGGCGTGACATCGAAATTGAGCGACTGCAGGAACTGCTGCGCGGCGATGTAGATGCCGCGCAGGCGGTTGTAGAACTTCTCCTGCCCGAGAAACAAATTCTGCGCCACCGTCATGGTCGGCACCAGGCTGTTCTCCTGGAACACCATGGCGATGCCGAGATTGCGCGCCTCCAGCGGCGTCCGCGGCGCGACGTCCGCGCCGTCGACCGCCATGGTGCCAGAGGTCAGGGTCACCACGCCCGCCATCACCTTGGTCAGGGTGGATTTGCCGGCGCCGTTCTCGCCGACCAGCGCGTGGATCTCGCCGCGGCGGAGATCGAAGTCGACCCCGTCGATGGCGGGCACGCCGGCGTAAAGTTTCGTCGCCTTGCGCAGCGAGAGTGCGATGTCGCTCATGAGCTGAACTCCTCGGCAAGGCCGGCCAGCGGCAGCCGCAGCACGCGGCCCGGTCCCTTCGCGATCAGCACGAGATCGCCGCCCACCTCGATGGCCGCGACGACGCCGTGATTGATTCCGTCGACCCGGCTATGCAGCGAATAAAGCGGCTGGCCGTCGCCGTTGAGGCGGATGACGAGACCGTAGGAGCGCGGTGGCGCCCACGGCTTGATCACGCCCATGGTCTTGATGTGCGCGCCCTGCATCGGCTCCTTGAACGAGAGGCCCGAGCGCAAGCGCGGCGCGACCCAATAGGCCGGCTCGATCTCGGCCATCATGCGGCGGCGATAGGCCGGCTCGCGCAGCACGAACTCGATCAGCTGGGTGCGCGCCGTGAAGGCGGTGAGCCAGTAGCCGCCGCCAGACGCCTTCGACAGCCGCGATGGATAGACGGGCAGGTGAGCGAGCACGGTCCGCGGCGCCGCGCCCGGCGCGACCATCACCAGGCGATGACGCCAGCTCTCGCTAACCAGCGCGCCATTGCCATGCGCGCAGGCGCCGAAGGCATGGCCGAGTCCTTGCGCCAGCGGCGTCACGGTCTTGCTGGCGGGATCGAGCCTGAAGACGCGGCCGGTCCGGTTCAGCTCCATCAGGTCGCGCGCCCAGTCGTCGACATCGCATGTCGTCGAGCCATCTGTGGCGATCAGCGTGGCGTCGCCCGCCAGGGCCAGCGCATTGATCGCGTGGAAGGCGCTATCCGCAAACGTCACGCTCGGCTGCTCGGCCGTGGGATTTGCGTAAAGATGGACCTCACGCCCCCCGAGCGCGACGGCGAGGCTACCGCCGGGAAGGGCACACAGCGCAGAGATAGGCCGCTCGAAGCTGCGGACCTCCACCGCCGTGCTGTCATCCAGACGTAACAAGCGCTGGCCGTCCGCAATGAAGAGGTTGCTCCCATCGGTGGCGAGATCTTCGGGCCCCTCGCAGGTCAGCAGGGTTTCGGCGGATTCCAGCTTCTGGTTGGGTTTCAGCGCGCCGTCGAAGGACGGCACGGTGATGGTGGCGTCGCCGCGCCCGAGAAAGCGATTGGCGAAGTCCCTGACGGCGGTGATCACGACTGCTTCCCCCACCGCTTGTCGTACTGGACGAAGTTCGGATCGGCATTCTCCAGCTTGTAGCGGCCGATCCGGTTGTTGAGGATGCCGCCGAGATAGAGATAGCCGCGGTGCTCGCGCATCGAGGTGATCATCGGATGATTTTCGCCCCGCAGGTCCCAGAACGATTCGACGATTTTGCCCTGCTCGTTGAACTTGACCACGCAGCCGGTGTTGATGTTGGGGAATAGCCATTCGTCGACCGGCACGCGCTTGCCCATGCGGCGCCGGAAGCCCGGCATCTTCCAGGCGAGATCCAGCGAGGGGCTGCGCATGCCGACCAGCGCCAGCCAGTAATTGCCGTCGGAGGCGAGGTTGATGTTGTCGGGGTAGCCCGGCAGATTGTCCATGACGACCTCGACGTTCCCCTTCTTCGGGCCTGCGAAGTAATAGCGCTTGATCGAGCAGCCGAAGGTTTCGGCGAACAGGATCGACTGGCCGTCGCTGGCGACGCAGATGCCGTTCGGGAATTTGAGCCCGCGCAACTCGGTGCGCGTCACGCCTGTCTTGGTGTCGAAGGAGATGATGCGGCCATTGCCGCGCGCTTCGAGGCCGTCGATCGGCCACTCGTCCATCTCATAGCGCACGGTGGCTTCCGAGAAGAAGATCAGGCCGTCGTCGGTGATGTCCAAATCATCCGCAAGCCGCAGGCGGCTGTCGTCGTTGACCGAGCGCATGCTGCGGTTGGTCTCGTCGGTGGCCTTCTCCACGGTGCCGTCGGGCTTGATGCGGTAGAGGCCCATGCCGCCGATGCAGACGTAGAGATTGTCTTCGCGGTCGAAGGCCATGCCGAGCGGCTGGCCGCCGATATGGGCGAACACCTCCATCTTTTGATAGTCGGGGGCCAGGAAGCGCATGATGTCGCCGTGGCGCGAGCCTGCGTAGAGGTTGTCGTGCCGATCGAGGATGACGTCCTCCGGCGCCTCGATGCGGCCGAGGCCGATCGCCTCGACGTTGCGCAGCTTGTCGTTCTGCTCGAACGGGCCGCCTTGGCCGATCTCGGTCGGTGGAGGCGGCGGCAGCGCATGATAGGTGGGCGCGACATAGACCTTGCTGATGATGCGGGTCCGGTTCTTCTGCCAGCGGATATCGACCATGGCGGCGACGAGCAGGATGCCGGCGAGCGCCATCCGGTTGACGCCGCCGCGCGCGTTCATGGTGGTCAGGCCATTAGTGATCAGCAGCACGATCAGCACGCCCACCGCAGATTTCGCGACCGAGCCCTTGCCGCCGCCGAGCGTGATGCCGCCGAGCACCGTCGCGGTCAGCACGATGACTTCGAGGCCGACACCGATGTCGCCGCCGACGGTGCCGAGCCGCGACGCGAAGAACAGCGCGCCGATGCTGGTGAGCACGCCGCTCGCGACATAGCAGAGCGCGATGGTGCGGCGGACGGGGATGCCTGAATTGTACGCCGAGCGGCGCGAGCCGCCGATCGCGGTGATGTGCCAGCCGGGCCGCAGCCGCGTCAGGAAGATGTGCCCGAAGATGGCGATGACGATATAGACCAGCGCCACGGTCGGAACGCCGAACACGCTGCCGCCGCCGATGAAGTCCCATGACGGAATCTCGGGGAACGCCGATGCGATCGCGTTGGAATGGCGCTGGATCAAGAGATCATAGGCCGAGCGGTAGATGATCAGGGTGATCAGCGTGGTGATGAAGGCCCGCAGGCGCAGATATCCGATCAGCACGCCGTTGACTGCGCCGAGCAGAGCGCCGCAGAGCAGCGTGGCCGCCACCACCGCCGGCACCGGCCAGCCCAGCACGTCGAGGCAATACAGCGCGCAGAAATCGGTCAGCGCGAAGATCGAGCCGACGGACAGATCGATGCCGCCGACGATGACCACCAGCGCCAGCCCGAGCGCGATGAAGCCGATCTCTCCGGCTTGGCGCGCAGTGTCGGCGAGGCTCGCCGGGGACAGGAAGTTGTCGATGGATCGGCTGAGCGCGAGGCCAACGATCAGAAGAAGAATGACCGGGATGGCGGTCTCGGTCCACCGCTTGGACAGGATTTCGCCGAGGAGATGATCGGGCCAGTAGCGGTAACGCAGGCTTGTCAGGGTGTCGCGCATCGGCATTCCAGAACCTTGCAAGTTTCAGGACCGCGTCCCGGACGCGAGATCGCCCGGGACGCTTGGGTCTTGCGTCGCGACGACTATTTCTTGAGGTCGCTGAGATTCCAGCAGGCCATCTGACTGTCGGCGTTCTCCTTGGTGATCGGAATCAGCGTGGTGTATTCCGAGCCCTTGACGGAGCCGGGCTTGACGCCCGAGGACAGCAGCCACTTGATGGTGCCGGCCATCTGCGCGGCCTGGGTCGGCACGTCGTAGCTCATGTTGAGGTCGAACGCGCCTGACTTCACCAGCTCGCACGCGCCCTTGCGCTCGCCGCCGCCGGAGGTCGCCAGGAACACCTTGCCGGTGAGGCCGGCTTCCTTGACGGCCGCTGCCGTGCCGATGTCCATGCCGTCCCAGAAGCCGACGATGCCGCAGAGATCGGGATTCTGCTTCAGCACCGTCTGCGTGATCGCCTTGGCCTTGGCGGCGTCCCAATCTGCGGCCTGGCTGGACACCACCTTGATCTCCGGATGCTTGGCGAGCACGTTCTCGACGCCCTTGAGCGTATAGGCGCTCGCGGCCGCAGACAGCGCGCCCTGGATGATCGCGATCTTGTTCGACTTGCCCGCGCAGGCCTTGACCACGCCTTCGGTCTGGCGTTCGCCGATCTCGACCCAGTTGGCGCCGACGAAGGCGGAGCTGCGATAGGCCGAGCCCATGTTGATCTGGATGACGTAGATGCCTTCGTTCTCGGCGCGCTGCAGCAGCTTTGCGTAGGTCTGCACGTCGGGATTATGAACCACCATGACCGCCGGCTTCTCCGAGATCAGCGACGTCACGGCCTGTGCGCCGGCATTGGTGTTCCAGTTGGCATCGCGGATCACGAACTTGACGCCGAACGGCTCGAGCTCCTTCTTCAGGCCGGCATACCAGCCTTCGGTGAGGTCGAAGTTCATGGCGACCGGAACGTAAGCCACGGTCTTGCCGGCCAGCGCGTCCTTGAACGGCTTCTGGAACGGCTCGTCGAGGCCCTGCTGGGCGAGAGCGGGGGCGGTCATGGCCGCGAGACCCAGTGCTGCCGCGATTGCCTTTGTCGGGCTGCCGAAATGCTTCATAGCTTCCTCCTTGGTTGTGATTATCGTTGTTGTTTGGTCGTTCAGATGTCGCCTTGCTGTGCCGTTTCTTCGTTGCGCGGATTCAGGAAGGAGTCCGTGATGACGGCGAGCAGAAGCACCACGCCCTTGATGAGATTCTGGCCGGCATAGGAGATGTCCATGATGGTCATGCCGTTGAGCATCGTGCCGATCACGAGCGTGCCGATGACGACGTTCAGCACGCCGCCGCGTCCGCCCGACAGGCCGATGCCGCCGAGCACGACCACCAGGATGACGTCATAGATGAGGGTCGAGTTGAAGATGCGGGTCGGCATGGAATTGACGGACGCGGCCAGCACGAGGCCGGCGAAGCAGCCGATCAGAGCGGTGATCACATATTGCAGGACGATGATCGGACGGGAGGGGATGCCGGTCACGCGCGCGGCGAAAGGGTTGTCGCCGATCGCGTAGATGTAGGCGCCCCAGCGCGTCTGGCGCAGCAGGAAGGCGACCACGACGCAGGCGATCGCGAACATCACGATCGACGTCGGGATGCCGAGGATCGTGCCTTGTCCGAGCTTCTCGAAGCCATCCATGCCGGGGCTCCACTGCACGACGTCGAGCTGGAACAGCGCGGCCTGTCCGAGGCCGGCGAGAAGAAGGCCGGTTGCGAGCGTGGCGAACAGCGAGGGGACTTCGGCATAGGCGATCAGCCAGCCGTTGACGAGGCCGAAGGCGATCGTGAGCAGCACGGCCGTCAGCAGCGAAGCAGGCAGCGCGTGACCGTTCTGCACCATCTGCAAAACCAGCCCCGGCGGCACCGCAAGGGCTGCGATCAGCGAGATGTCGATGCCGCGGCCGATCACGACGATCGCCATGGCAAGGCCGAGGATGCCGAGCACCGCCACGTTTTGAAGCAGCGTCAGCATATTGTCGGTCGTCAGAAAGCCGCGCAGGAAGATCGAAAACACGAGGAACAGCAGAGTGAAGACAGCGAAGACGATTTCCTGCTGATTGAACCGAATGTGCTTCATCCCAGTCTTGCCTTTCTTCGACGCCGGCCTCTCGCGGGCCGCTACGACGGTCGGGTTTCTATGCGATAGGTCTGCGGGAGCGGCGTCAAGCTTTCTGTAAGAGCCTTCGCGCGATCCTGATCGTTGGAGTCCACGGAGATGTGGACAAGCGTGTTCAGCCTGGCGTCCTTGTCGACGCGAATGTCCGCCGCAATATCAGGACCGAAGATGCGGTCGATCTCGCTCCTGACCTTCTCCTGAACGGCGAGGTCGCGGAGCGTGGGCTTGAAGATCTTGCCGACCGCGGTGACCGGGAGCGCTTCGAGCAAAACGACGCGCTTCGGCCGCGCGGGCGGCTCGTTGACGTTGCGCTCGAGATGCTCGCGGAGCTGTGCGAGGTCGATGGTCTGCCCCGGCGACAGCACCACGAAGAGAATGGGCACTTCGCCGGCATAGGCGTCGGGCATGCCGACGGCCGAGCTCATCTGCACGCCGGGGAAGGCATTGGCGACGTCCTCGATGGCGGCGGGGTCGATGTTGTGACCGCTGCGCACGATCAGGTCCTTCTCGCGCCCGGTCAACACGAGCCGCTGATCCGCCGTGAGATAGCCGACGTCGCCGGTGACGACCCAATGGTCGTCGGTGAGCACGCCCTTGTTGTGGAGGGAATCGAGATAGCCGGGAAACACCTGCGGTCCCCTGGCGAGAACCAGGCCACTGGTGAGAGGCGGACATTCCGTTTTGAGCTCGGGATCATCGAGCGCGACGATCCTTGTCTGCGCAAACGGCGCCCTGAAGCCGACGCTGCCCTGCAGGGGCTCGCCGCGGCCGGGATTGAACGCGATTGCGGCTGCGGTTTCCGTCATGCCGTAGGTCTCGAACAGCGTGATCCCGGTGCGTGCCTGAAACCTCTCGCTGACGGCTTTTGGCGCCACGGCTCCGCCGGTCAGCGCCATGCGAACGCTGCTGACGTCGGAAGCGCCGATCGGCACTTCGGCAAGCGCAGCGATCGATGTCGGCACGCCGCTGACGATGGTCGCACCGAAGCGTTCCACGGTGTGCCAATAGTCGCGGATCGCATCCGGACTACGGAGGCTGTAGGGCGACGGAATGATCACATGGCCGCCGGCTGCGAGAATCGACAGACCGAGAGTCATGGTGCCGCCGACGTGAAACAGCGGAAAGCCGTTCACGGCGGCATCCAACTCATCCAGTCCATGAACCTGGGCAAAGCTCCAGGCCGCATGGATCTGGTTGCCATGGGTGAGGCGGACGAGCTTCGGCCGCCCGGTCGTTCCGCCGGTGTGGAAGAGGGCGCAAATCGCGTCGCGATCCGCCGAAGGTTGGAAGTCGAGCGTATCGCGCGTTGCCGCGATCGCCTCGTCGAAGTTTAGAAATCCTCCAGGCAGAGGAGCCTTTGCTCCGATCACGAAGATCGTCTTGAGTGACGGGACGCGCTTTACGACGTTGATCGCCTTGGCCCAGAGCGCGCGATCGGCTGCCTCGGACGCAACCACCAGCACCGTCGCATTCTGCGCCTCGATCAGATCGGCAATGGCATCTTCGTTCAGGAGATAATTGATCGAGCTGGCGACGCCCGCGACCTGCGCGCCGAGCAAGGCCGCAAACAGCGGCGGCAGGATCGGGCAGAGAAATGCGACCGTGCCGCCGCTCGCGCCGATCCCGTGCGACCTGAACAGATTGGCCGCACGCGTGATCTCTGCGAGCAATTGCCGGTGCGTCAGCGTCACATCGCCTGATACGCGCGAGCCCTTTGTCAGAACCGTCAGCGCAGGCCGATCGGGATGCAGGTGCGCGGTGACCTCGAACAGGTCGTGGAGATTGCGAGCGGGAACGAGGGAATCGTAAGGGCACTGCTCCAGCGCCTCGATGTCAGCGATGGTTTTGACAGGCCGGGTAAACCGCGTGGTGATGGGCTGCAAGCGAACGTTTCCCGCCTATCGCATTGACCGTTTTTTGTTCTTCATAGGCCACACGCCGGAACGCGGCTTGCTCCGGAGCGCAAAGCTTTTGCTTCTCCGCGCAAACCGGTCTTGCGTGTAGGCGGCGGCGATCTAGAATCTCGTTGCCCGGCCTGCTTGTGCGACGCACAAACGACGTTCATCATGGCCGTGCAACGAATGGGCGCGCGATGAACCTGGTATTCTCGACAGACGATCTGGAGCCGTCCAAGCGCTACGCCGCATGGCAGGGCGCGATCTGCGATGTCTACGTCCATGTCGACGTGAATGCCGAAGAGCGCTCCGACTATCACGGCTTCATCCGCGAGGCGCGGTTCGGCGCGGTTACGATGACGGACGTTCTCCTGTCCGAGCAGCGCATCTCGCGCCGCGAGCGGCACATCGCAAAGCTCGACAAGGATTGCTACTACGTCGAATTCGTCCAGCAGGGCCGGGTCAACGTGCTCCAGGCTAGCCAGACCCTGCTGTCGAACCCCGGCGTCAGCGCGATCTTTTCGGCCTCCGAGGCCTATGACCTCGAATGCATCGGCAGGGTGCGATCGCTCTATCTCGAAATCCCTCGTACGGAATTTTCGGCGCGCTTCAGCCAGGGGCGTCTGCCTGTGGTCACGACCATGGCAACGAGCCGCGGCCTGGGACGGATCGCCGCCGAGTTCTGCGCGACGCTTGCCGCGGAAGGCGCTGCGCTGGACGAGGCCGCAAGGACCCGGCTCGGTGGTGAGCTGATGGACGTGCTGGCGCTCGCGCTCGACATGGGCGAGCGGGACGAATTTTCGGAGGATGCGAGTGCGGCGCAGGCCCGGCTGCGCTCGGTCAAGGCCTGGATCGAGGCACACCTCACCGACGCGGATCTGTCGCTGGAGAAGATTGCCAAAAGCAATGGCGTGTCGCTCAGGCATCTGCATTATCTCTTCCGGCTCACCGATGTCTCGGTGTCCGAATGGATTCTGGATCGCCGTTTGCAGCGCTGTTACGACGTGTTGACGCGCCCGGAGCTGCGGTCGCTGTCGATCACCGAAGTCGCCTATCAGCTTGGCTTCAGCAGCTCGTCCTATTTCAGCACGGTGTTTCGCAGAAAGTTCGGCCACAGCCCGTCCGACTTGCGGCGGCGCTAGAGGTCTGATGTGCCGGAGCGGGCGCCTCGTCCTTCGAGACGACCGCTTCGCGGTCTCCTCAGGATGAGGCTTCGTTGCAGCGGTGTCCGTTGAATCGGCTGCCACATACTCCGCCCTCATCCTGAGGGCCCGCCAAAGGCGGGCGTCTCGAAGGATGGCCGCGGGGAGTTACTTCACCAGCGGGCAGCCGCCATCCTTCAGCGGACGGAACGCCTGGTCGGCGGGGACTTCGGCGAGCAGCTTGTAATAGTCCCACGGACCCTTGGATTCCTCGGGCTTCTTGACCTGGAACAAGTACATGCTGTGCACCATGCGGCCGTCCTCGCGCAGCACGCCGTTGTCGGTGAAGGCATCCTTGACCGGCAGCTCGCGCATCTTCGCCATCACGGTCTTGGTATCCCTGGTGCCAGCGGCCTGCACTGCCTTCAGGTAGTGCAGTGTCGCGCTATAGGTCGCGGCCTGGTTCATGGTCGGCATCCGCTTGATGCGCTCCTGAAAACGCTTGCCGAAGGCGCGGGTCTTGTCGTTGAGGTCCCAATAATAGGCCTCGGTGATGATCAGGCCTTGCGCGAGCTTCAGCCCCAGGCTGTGCACGTCGGAGATGAACATCACGATTGCAGCCAGGTTCTGCCCGCCCGCGACGATGCCGAACTCGCCGGCCTGCTTGATCGCGTTGATGGTGTCGCCGCCGCCATTGGCAAGCCCGATGATCTTGGCTTTGGAGGCCTGGGCCTGGAGCAGGAAGGACGAGAAATCAGCGGTGTTGAGCGGATGCTTGACGCTGCCGAGCACCTTGCCGCCGGCGGCCTTGACGACATCGCCGGTGTCGCGCTCGACCGAATGGCCGAACACGTAGTCGGCGGTGAGGAAGAACCAGCTGTCGCCGCCGTTCTTGACGATGGCGCCGCCGACGGTGCGGGCGTTGGCATAGGTGTCGTAGGTCCAGTGCGCCGTGTAGGGCGAGCAGGACTTTCCGGTGATGTCGGAGCTTGCCGCATCCGTCACGATCATGATCTTCTCATACTGCTTCGACAGCTCCATCACCGCGAGCGCGGTGGCTGAGGTCGGCAGGTCGATGATCATGTCGACGCCCTCGGTCTCCCACCATTTGCGGGCGATGGTGGAGGCGACGTCGGGCTTGTTGAGCACGTCGGCCGCCATCATCTCGATCGGCTTGCCGAACATCTGTCCGCCGAAATCCTCGATCGCCATCCTGGTGGCCTCGACGTTCCCCTGGCCGCCGATGTCGGAATAGACCGAGGAGAAGTCGGAGAGCACGCCGATCTTGAGCGGGGTCTGCTGGGCAGAGGCCGGGACGGTCAGGGCAGCCGACAGCAAGCCGGCGGCAGACACGAGTGCTGCGATAGGTCTCATGGATACGTTTCCTCTTGGGTGGGACTATGCTGTCCCTTTGTCCGACAAAGTTAGAGCGGGGTTCCGAAGGAGTCAATTTGCTGCGTATGCGGCATGAATGACGCAGTTTGACGCGCTCTCGGGTCGCTCCTATAGTTTGTCGGACAATCGCCATTTAGGAGTTATCTTGCCCCTCGCGCCGCTCTTCCGTCCGATCGATGTCGCGCCGGCCTATCAGAAAGTCGCCGATGCCATCGAGCGTGAGATCGTCAACGGCCGCATCAAGCCGGGCGATCCCATCGGCACCGAGCACGACCTCGTCCGCCAGTTCGGCGTCAATCGCTCGACCATTCGCGAAGGCATTCGCGTGCTGGAGGAGGGCGGGCTGATCAGCCGCGATTCCTCGCGCCGTCTGCACGCCTGCTTGCCGCGCTACAGCAAGCTGACGAGCCGGCTCAGCCGCGCGCTGGTGTTGCATGAGGTGACGTTTCGCGAGCTCTATGAGGCCTCGATGACGCTGGAGGTGGCGGGCATCGAAGGCGCGGTGGAGCGGGCGACCGAAGAGAACCTCGCCGAGCTCGATGACAATCTCCTGCGCAGCGAAGCCGTGGTTGGTGATCCCGCGGCGCTGGCGGAATGCGACGCTGAATTCCACGTGCTGGTCGCAAAGGCCTCGCAGAACCGTGTGCTTCAGCTCGCGCGCGAGCCGGCGGCGCAGCTGTTCTATCCGACCACCGAGATGATCGTGACCGGCGTGGCCGAAGGCGGCCCGCGCCTCGTTGCCGCGCATCGCCATCTCATCGAGGCCATCCGCGGCCGCGACCGCGAGGCCGGTGTGCTGTGGACGCGCCGCCATCTGCAGGACTGGCGCCGTGGCTTCGAAAAGATCGCCTCACTCGATCGGTCCGTCGAGCACATGTACATGGAGCACGCGCAGGCGGCCCGGCACAGATAGCCGCCGCGCAAGACGCAAGATTTCAAACAAAAAGTCGAACAAGACCAAGACATCACACGGAGGGACACATGACCGGCGACCTGGCTGCCACCATCTCGAAAGCGCGCGAGCATTCCATCGGCGACCTCCTGCGCCGCTCCGCAGGCCGCGAGCCGAACAAGCTGGCGGTGAGCTGCGGCAATGTCAGCTGGAGCTTCGCGGAGATGGATGCGATCTGCAACCGGCTTGGTCGCGGCCTGCTTGGCCTCGGCGTAAAGAAGGGCGATCGTCTCGCCGTGCTCTCGCGCAATTCGCACGCCTTCGCCGCTCTGCGCTTCGCGCTGGCGCGGATCGGTGCCGTGCTGGTGCCGATCAACTTCATGCTGAATCCGGACGAGATCAACTTCATCCTGAAGAGCTCCGGCGCAAAGCTGCTCGCGACGGGGCCTGACTTCGTCGAGCCCGCGCGTGCGGCCAGCGCCAGGGATTGCGCGGTCGAAAAGATGATCTGGCTGCCGGGCGAGGATCCCGTCACGGCACCCGCAGGCCTCACCACCTTCGACGATCTGCTGGATGCCGACGGCTCGTACCTGGAGGCGTCGGTCGACAGCCGCGACCTCGCGCAGATCGTCTACACCAGCGGCACGGAATCCCTGCCCAAGGGCGCGATGCTCACCCATGAGGCGGTGATGTGGCAGTATGTCAGCTGCGTCATCGACGGCGGCATGAGCGTGGACGACAAGTTTTTGCATGCACTGCCGCTCTATCATTGCGCCCAGCTCGACGTCTTCCTGGGGCCGCAAATCTATCTCGGCGCCTCCGGCGTCATCACGGGCAAGCCGACCGCCGACAACATTCTGGCGCTGATCCAGGCCCACAAGATCACCTCCTTCTTCGCGCCGCCGACGATCTGGATCGCGATGCTGCGCTCGCCGAATTTCGACAAGACCGATCTGTCGACGCTTCAGAAGGGCTATTACGGCGCCTCGATCATGCCGGTGGAGGTCTTGCTTGAACTCCAGCGCCGCTTGCCGAATGTCAAGTTCTGGAATTTCTACGGCCAGACCGAGATCGCGCCGCTGGCGACCGTGCTGCGGCCCGAGGACCAGCTGCGCAAGGCCGGCTCGGCCGGCAAGCCCGTCCTCAATGTCGAGACCCGCGTGGTCAACACGGCGATGGAGGACGTGAAGGTCGGCGAGGTTGGCGAGATCGTGCACCGTTCGCCGCATCTGCTGTCCGGCTATTACAACGATCCCGTCAAGACCGCAGCGGCGTTCACCGGGGGCTGGTTTCACTCCGGCGATCTCGCCACCGTCGATGACGAGGGCCACATCACCGTGGTCGATCGCGTCAAGGACATGATCAAGACCGGCGGCGAGAATGTCGCGAGCCGCGAGGTCGAGGAGATGGTCTACCGCATTCCCGCCGTGTCGGAAGTTGCCGTGGTCGGCCTGCCCGATCCGCGCTGGATCGAGGCGGTGACCGCGATCGTCGTGGTCAAGACCGGCGAGAAGCTGGACGAGGATTCCGTCATCAAGCATTGCGCCGGCCAGATGGCGCATTTCAAGGTGCCCAAGCGTGTGATCTTCGTCGATGCCCTGCCGAAGAATCCGAGCGGCAAGCTGCTCAAGCGCGAGCTGCGCCAGCGCTTCGTCGGCGGTGAGACGCTCGACAAGGCGGTTCAGAAGAGTTTTGGCACCTGACCGGGCGATCGCCATGAAAGCCTGGCAGGTTGCGCGCGACTGGTCGATCGAGGGGATGGAGCTGGCCGATCTGCCCGAGCCCGTGGCGGGACCGGGCCAGGTCGCGGTGCGGATGACGGCGGCGTCGCTGAATTTTCGCGACCTGCTGACGATCCAGGGCAAGGGCGGCGTCACCAGACTGCCGCTGATTCCGTTCTCCGATGGTGCGGGCGAGGTGATCGCTGTCGGCGGCGGCGTGACCCGCGTTGCGGTCGGCGATCGCGTCTGTCCGATGTTCTTCCAGTCCTGGATCGACGGGAAGGTCTCGGCAACCAGTCGCCGTTACGCGCTCGGCGGCACGCGGCCGGGCGTGCTGCAGGAGACGATGGTGCTCGACGCCGAGGGCGTCAGCCGGATCCCGTCGCATTTGTCCTTCCAGGAAGCGGCGACGTTGCCCTGCGCCGGGCTCACGGCGTGGCGCGCGTTGTTCGAAGAGGCAAGAGTGCAGCCCGGCGACACCGTGCTGGTGCAGGGCACCGGCGGCGTGTCGATCTTCGCACTGCAATTTGCAAAGCTCGCCGGCGCAAGCGTGATCGTGACCTCGTCGAGCGACGAGAAGCTCGAACGCGCCAGGGCGCTCGGCGCGGACCACACCATCAACTACCGCTCAGTGCCGGAATGGGGCAAGGCCGCAGCCGAGTGGACCGGCGGCGGTGTCGACCATGTCGTCGAGGTTGGCGGCAAGGATACGTTCTCGCAATCGCTCGAAGCGGCGCGCGTCGGCGGCACCATTCTGGTGATCGGCGTGCTCTCGGGCTTCTCGCAGCAGATCGCGATCCCGAGCCTGTTCTCCAAGAATTTGCACGTCATCGGCCTCTCCGTCGGCAGCCGTCGGATGTTCGAGGGAATGACGGCTGCAATCGGGCGCAACGCGATGAAGCCCGTGATCGACCGCGTGTTCGGCTTCGACGCCGTGCCCGATGCGCTGCGGCTCATGCAGCAGGGCGGTCATTTCGGCAAGATCGTTGTGGAGTTTGCCTAGTTTGGCTCGTTGGAAAGCTTCCTGACGTCGTCCGGTGTCCGTCCGAAGCGGCGGCGGAACGCGCGATGGAAGTAGGAGACGTCGTGAAACCCGGCGAGATGCGCGATCTCGATGATCTTGCGCGTGCGCAGGTTCGGATTTCGAAGCAGCCGTTCCGCGCGCAGCAGCCGCTGCTCCAACACGAAGCCGCTATAGGTGATACCGGCCTGCTCGAACAGCAGCTGGATGGTGCGCGGACTAACCCGGTGCGCCGCCGACAGCACGGTGAGCGACAGCGCGGGGTCGTCCAGCTGCGCCAGGATGTCGGATTTGAGGGTTTCGAGACGCGCCGCCGCAAGGCCGCGCATCCGGGCCTCCTCGGCGACATCGCCGCGCGCTCCGATCATCAGCACGGCGAGATCGAACAGATGCTGCGAGACGGCGTCCAGCTCCGCGGGCCCGAGCTTGTCAGCGTAGGCATGCGCGAGGTCGTAATACCGCAAGAACATCGACGAGATCGGATTGGCGCCCGAAATCGACTGCGCAATCATATCCTCGGCGTTCGGGCATGCCCGCAGCAGCGCCTTGCGCGGCAGCAGGGCGGTCTGGAAATTGCCGTGCGCCGTCTGGGTGATGCAGGCGCCCTTGATCGAGGGATCGCCGATCGTGATATCGCCGGCCGCGATCTCCAGCGGGCGTTTTCCCATCGCCCCGCTCAACGCCGAATTGGGCGACATCGTGATCACCAATTCATCGTTCGTCCCCAGCGATACGAAAGACATCGGCGTGCCAAACGAGGCCGAGAGCCTGAGGCGGGGAAGGACGGCCGGCGAAATGGTCCGGTGAACCCGGCCTTCTCCAACCGGAACGAAATCGACATTCGCCACCTGACGGCAAAATTGCTCGCGCCATCGTTGGTAGGCCAGGCCGTTCGGGTCGCCGTCGAATGAGAGTTGAGGCTGGGTCATCGATCGGGAAGCACGGGTGTGTTGGCGATTTCCGGCAGGTTGTATCGCGAGGCCGATGCCCCGCAACGGCAAAAGCGCGGAATTGCGTGATAAACCACTCGCGACGGCGCACAGAGACCGTGACCAGGTGCCGCAGCCGGATATCAGGGGCAGTTCGTGCGGCGCCGTCCGAGCGGTTGCCTGCCTCAATACTTCTTCACGACCGCGCCGAAGGCCAGCCATAGCGCTATCGATGCGAGTCCGAAGCCGCCGAGCAGCAGGAAGGTCGGGCCGTAGCCGATCCACTGGGTGATCCAGCCGCCGAGCGCGGGGCTCAGGCTGGCGCCGATGCCCTGCACGGTGATGACGGCGCCCTGGCCGAGATTGATGCGGCCGGTGCCGTCGAGCGAGCGCGCGATCATGCCCGGCACGGCGACCGTTTGAATGCCGGTGCCGATACCATCGAGCACCTGCATCGGAATCACACCCCACCATCCCGTGACGAAGAACGCGAGCACGCCGCGGATCGGCAGAAACATGAAGGACACCAGGATCACCGGCCAGTAGTTGCGCTTGCCCGCGACCTGCATGGCGACCAGCGACGTCACGACCATCACGCCCTGCGCAATGACGACGGTGGTCGCAACGAAGCTCGGGCCATTGGCCTGTCCCTCGGCCACCGCCGCAAGGCCATAGAGCGGGACGATCGCGGCATTGCCGAGATGGAAGAGGGCGAGCGCGAGCGCCAGCACCAGCAGCGGCTTGTGCTTGAGCAGGACGGACATGCCTTCCGGCGGGTTCTTGCTCTCGTCCTCCTTGCCGCCGCGGGCCTGGCGATCGTCGATAGAGTTGGCGGGGATCATCAGCACGCAGGCGATCGCGATGGCGCCGAACACGGCCGCCAGGATGAACACGGAGACATAGCCGTATTTGTAGCCGAGGTAGCCCGACAGCGCCGCGCCGACCATGTTGCCCGCGTGGTTGAAGGCCTGGTTGCGCCCGTTCAGCGCATTGAAGCCCTTTTGCTTGGCGATACCGAGGGTGATGCCCGTGACCGCCGGCACGATCGCGGCGCTCGCCAGCGATTGCGCGACCTGCGAGAACGTCACCGCCCAGAAATTCTGCGAGATCAGGATGATCGCAGACGCAAGCACGACGCAGATGCCGGGAATGACGACCCAGAGCCGCTTGTTACGGCTGGAATCGATGAAGCCGCCGATCGGCGTCGTCACCAGCATGCCGGCGACATTGCCGATCGTCAGCGCCGTGCCGATCAGTCCGGTTGCCCAGCCGCGCTCCTGAAGGAACACGCCGACGAACGGCCCGATGCCCGACTGCATGTCGGCCATGAAGAAGTTGACGGCGTAAAGGGGCCAGATGCGGGACGGGGAGCGCGATGTCATCGAGACGCTGAACGACGGCCGGCTGATTGGTCTCGTGCGAGCAGGGCTGACAAGACGGGCTGACATGACCGGCCAACTGGCGCCGGAGCGGACCGGAAAGTAACATGCGCTCATCATGATGGTTCCTCCGGACTTGCGATTGGAGGACCGCGATGCCGTCATGGTGTCCCCGTTCTGCCTTCAGGATCACGACCATGCCTCTCTGGACCTGCGAAACCTGCGGTGCGCAATTTCCGGACGGCGCAAATCCGCCCGCCGCGTGCCCGATCTGCGAGGACGAGCGACAATATGTGAACTGGAAGGGGCAGACGTTCCTCACGCGCGAGGTGCTGGCGGAGCGCCATCGCCTTGTCTGGCGCGACGATCTCGGCCTCGCCGGCATCGCGCTTGAGCCAGGCTTCGCCATCGGCCAGCGTGCGTTGCTGGTCCCCGATGGCGGGGGATGCGTGATGTGGGACTGCATTCCGTTGGCGACGCCGGAGGCGATCGCGCATGTGCGCTCGCTCGGCGGATTGAAGGCGATCGCGATCTCGCACCCGCATTACTATGGCGCGCTCGCCGACTGGAGCGAGGCGTTCGGCGACGTGCCGGTCTTTCTGCATGCCGACGATCGCCAGTGGGTGACGCGGCCGCACGCCTCGATCGTGCACTGGAGCGGCGATCAGCAGCGCATCTCGGACGATGTGACGTTGTTGCGCACCGGTGGCCATTTCGCAGGCGCCACCATGCTGCATCATGCGCGCGGTGCGGATGGCAAGGGCGCGCTGCTCACGGGCGACATCGCGCAGGTGACGATGGATCGCCGCTTCCTCAGCTTCATGTATTCCTATCCGAACTACATGCCGCTCAATGCAGCCGCGGTGCGGCGGATCGCGGCTGCCGTGCAGCCGCTCGCCTTCGATCGCATCTACGGCGCCTGGTGGGGCCGCAACATCGCCACCGGCGCCAAGGCTGCGTTCGCGGCGTCGGTCGAGCGATACATCGCGGCCATCGCCTGACAGGCAGAATTCCCGTTGCCTTGAATTATTAAATGTACTATATGTACAGTTATTAGGCGCGGCGCAACGATGCGTTTGCTGGTCCGGCACGAACGATGCATCGTTGCTGCGGCGGGCGCGTTCTGTGGCCGCGAGCGGAGTTGGACGGATGACGGGGCAGCGCGACTACGAGATCTTCGAGGCTGGCGACGTCACGCTTCAGTCGGGTGCCGTCTTCCCGGCGATGAAGCTGGCCTACCAGACCTACGGCACGCTGAGCCCGGCCAAAGACAACGTCATCCTCTATCCGACCTCCTTCAGCGCGCAGCACTTCGACACCGAATGGCTGATCGGGCCTGATGGCGTGCTCGATCCCACACGTTACTTCATCGTCATTCCGAACCTGTTCGGCAATGGCCTGTCGTCCTCGCCGTCCAACTCCGGCGTGCCATTCCCGCAAGTCAGCTATCACGATGCCGTTGCGGTTCAGCACCGGTTGCTCACCGAACGCTTCGGCATCACAAAGCTCGCGCTGGTCTATGGCTGGTCGATGGGCGGCATGCAGACCTATCACTGGGCGGCGCTGCATCCCGATATGGTCGCGCGGGCCGCCGTGGTCTGCGGCAGCGCGCGATGCGCGCCTTACAACCATGTCTTCCTCGAAAGCGTGAAGGCAGCTCTCACAGGCGATCCGGCCTTCCGCGACGGCCGCTTCGTCGAAAAGCCCGTTGCCGGTTATCGCGCCATGGGCCGCGTCTATGCCGGCTGGGCGATGTCGCACGGCTTCTATCGCGACGAACTCTGGCGCGAAGCGGGCTTCAGCTCGCTGGAGGATTATCTCGTCGGCGTCTGGGACACGACGTTTGCGCGTCGTGATGCCAACGATCTGCTGGCGCAGGCCGGTATATGGCAGCGCGGCGACATCAGCCGCTGCGATGCTTTCGGCGGCGATCTCGACCGCGCGCTCGGCGCCATCAAGGCGCATATGCTGCTGATGCCCGGCGCCACCGACCGTTATTTCGACGTCCGCGACAACGAGGACGAACTTCCCCGGCTGGTCAACGCGACATCGGCCGTGCTGCATCCGATCCCGTCGCTGCATGGCCATCGCGCCGGCAATCCCGTCAACAATCCGCGCGACGCGGCCTTCCTCAAGGCCGAAGTGGCGGCGCTTCTCAGCAAGTAAGGCAGGCATTCCATGATGACTGACGCGACCGTTTCAGAGTCCGGCCACCGCCTGAAGCCACTGAGCCCCGCCATGCTGCGCGAATTGTCGGTGCGCTCGAACCTCAGGGGCGCGGCGCAAAGTTTCGGCCATTACGGCATGATCGTATTGGTTGGCGCGCTGATTGGGATAGTGACGTCCCGCCATGGCGTGCTCTGGGCGCTGCCGCTGATGGCGGCGCAGGGCTATCTCGTCGCCTTCCTGTTCATGGCGGTGCACGAGACCGCGCACAAGACGGCTTTCAAAAGCCGGGGCCTCAACCTCGCAGTCGGCTATCTCTCGGGCTTCATCATCGGATTGCCGTACGAATATTATTGCCTGTTTCACTGGGATCATCACCGCTACACCCAGGATCCCGACAAGGACCCGGAGTTGATCGTCGGTGTGAAGCCTGTAACCGATACGCAACTCGCGATCGCCTATAGCGGGCTGCTCCAGGTCGCCGGACGACTCCGGCTGATGCTCGGCCATGCCGTCACCGGCAAGGTCGTCGTGCCCTGGATTCCCGAGACCAAGCGCGCCACCATCGTCACCGAGGCGCGCACCTATGTCGCGGTCTATGCGCTGTTGCTCGCGCTGTCGCTGTGGTTCGCCTCGGCGCTGCTGCTCTGGGTCTGGATCGTGCCCTTGATCATCGGGCAGTTCTTCCTGCGACCCTATCTTTATGCCGAGCATACCGGCTGCGAGCAGACCCGCAGCGCGTTCCAGAACACCCGCACCACCTATACCGGTGCGGTGGTCAAATGGTTCGCGTGGAACATGCCCTACCATGTCGAGCACCACGCCTATCCCTCGATCCCGTTTCACGCGCTGCCGAAGCTGAACGAGATCGTCGACGGCGAGATCGTCTATCGCGGCCGTGGCTACATCAGGACGACGCGCGAGACCTGGGCCTGGTTTCGCCGGCATCGGCAGATTGGTTAACTCAACGCAAAACTCCGGCCGCAGCGCGGCCGGAGCTTTGTCGAGGACGCCTGGTATCAGTAGATCCCGTAGGCGCAGACATTCACGACGCGAACACGCATGCCGTGACGGGTCCGGACGAGACGTTCCTGGTAGCAGTTGCTGACGCCGGTGTTGAGGTAGATGCCGCCGCCGTAGCCCCAGCCGTGATTCCAGTGATGATGAGGATAGAAGCCGCCGGCCGACGCCGCGGTGGGCGCGAGAGCGGCGACGCCGAGCGAGCCGGCAGCGATCAGACCAAGAGCAAGCTTACGAAACATTTTCATTCTCCAGTGTGGCGGGAAGCCGTTGTTGTGTCCCTGCATCTTCGGTCGGGCTGAGATGCGAACGCGTTCACAGGGGATCAGGAGAATCGTGTTTCAGGACTGTTTCGTGGGCTGCGGCGTAGTGCCCGAGTTCAGGCTTTCTGCGCCACCCGCTTTGCGGCCTGCAACGGTGCGCGATAACGCGCAGCGATCGCCTCAGTCATCTCCGCCATCTTCTCGCGCAAGTCAGCGGGCTCCAGCACTTCGGCCTCGGACCCGAGCCGCAGCAATTCGGACGCGGCATGCCATGAGGTCTTCCCGGTCGGCACCCTCGCGATGCGCCATCCATCCGCATCGACGGTGTCCTCAAGCAGCGTGCGCGCCCTGACGTAAGGCTGGCTCAACGCATCCAGCAGTTTGACGCCGAACGGCGACAGCCGGACGACCGCGACATTGGGATGCATCTCGGCTTCGAGGCGCAGCGTCGCGGCCTGCCAGTAGGCGGCGAGATCGAACGCGGCGGGACGGTCGAAGCGATGCTCGAGCGTGGTGCAGTCGAGCACGCGCGCGATGCGATAGGTGCGCACGCTGCCGTCGACCTGGCCTGCGAGGTACCAGCTGCCGCCCTTCAGCACGAGGCCGAGCGGAGCGACGCGGCGCTGCTTTTCCGCGCGCCAGCTCTGATAGCGGATCTTGATCAGCGTCCCGCGCAGCGCCGCGCCGGCGATGGTGCGCAGATGCTTTGGCTCCTCCGCCTCGCCGAACCAGCCCGGTGCATCCAAGTGAAAGCGTTCCTGCATCCGTCCGGCCTCTTCGCGCAAGTTCGCAGGCAGCGCGGCCATCAGCTTGTTCTGCGCGGCGATCATTGCCGCATCGAGGCCGAGCGCCGCGGCGGGGCCCGGCAGTCCGGCCAGAAACAGTGCGCCTGCTTCGCTCTGCGACAGTCCGTTCAACCGCACGCGATAGCCGTCGAGCAGGCGATAGCCGCCCTCCGCGCCGCGATCGGCGTAAACAGGAACGCCGGAGGCCGCGAGCGCGTCGATGTCGCGATAGATCGTGCGCACCGAGACCTCGCAGGCCTCGGCCAATTCAGGCGCGGTGACCTGCCCCCTGGCCTGGAGGGTGGTGAGGATCGACATCATCCGGCTCGCGCGCATGATCTCTTAAACCATACCTGACACAGGATGTCAGGTATGGTCCGCTACAACCACCATCGCCAGCAGGCCAGATGGAGACAAGCCATGACCGACCCGAACCGCATCACCCTGTATTATTCGCCCCAGACGCGCGCCACCGGCACGCGGGTGCTGCTGGAGGAGCTCGGCGCGCCCTATGATCTCCATGTCCTCAACATGAAGGCCGGCGAGCAGCGCCAGGACGCTTTTCTCGCCATCAATCCGCTCGGCAAGGTGCCGGCGATCCACCAGCGCGGAGAGCTCGTGACCGAGCAGGTCGCCATCACCATCTATCTTGCCGACCTGTTTCCGCAGGCGGGGCTGACACCCGCGCTGAACGATCCGTTGCGCGGTCCTTATCTGCGCTGGATCGCCTATTACGGCTCGTCGTTCGAACCGGCCCTGATCGACAAGTTCATGCAGCGCGAGCCGGCGCCGATCACGCAATCGCCCTATGCCGATTACGACACCATGCTGGGCGCGCTCGAGACGCAATTGTCGAAGGGGCCGTATCTGCTCGGCGAGCGCATGACGGCGGCGGATATCTTGTGGGGTGTTGCGTTCAGCTGGACGATGATGTTCGGTATCGTGCCGAAGAAGGATGTTTTTGTGCGCTATGCCGAACGCATGACCTCGCGGCCAGCGTTCCAGCGCATCAATGCGGCGGATGATGAGATGGCCGCGCAGCATGCGGCGGCTATTGGCAGCTGAGTTGCCGCCTCAATCTCCGCTGTCGTCCCGGGGCGCGCAAAGCGCGAACCCGGGACCCATAACCACAGGAAGATGTGGTTACGGGAATTCGGAGTGACGCTTCTGCGCAACAAGTTCGCCTGTGGTTATGGGTCCCGGATCTGCGCTTCGCTTGTCCGGGACGACAGCGGAGTGTGAGGCACCCTCAAAACCGTGGCGCTCTCTTCTCCCCGAACGCCTTGATGCCTTCCTTGATCTCGTCACCGCGCATGCTGTCGCGGTGGCGCTGGTCGGCAGCCAGCTCATCGAGCTCGCCGCGGGCGAATTCGTTGATGGCGCGCTTCATACCGGCCATCGCCTGCGGCGCGTTGCCGGCGAGGATGCCTGCGAGCTTGTCGACCTCTTCGTCCAGCAGCTCCACCGGCACCATCGCAGTGAGATAGCCGATCCGCAGCATCTCGGGCGCGCTGATCTTCTGTGCGGTCAGGAACAGCTTCTTTGCGTTGTCGACGCCGAGCCGCGTCACGTAGCGTTTGATGCCGCTCCGGTAATAATGCAGCCCGAGCCGCGCCGCGGGCATGAACATCTCGGCGGTTTCGACGCCGATGCGGAAATCGCAGGCAAGCGCGAGATCGGTCGAACCGCCATAGACACCGCCATTGAGCCGGCAGATCGTCGGTACGCCCAGATCCTCCAGCCGATTGACGACCACCTCGAACGCGGAGCCCGCGCTCTGCTGCTCGTTGGCGCTCACTGCCCGCTCGGCCACCGAATTGAGGTCGTAGCCTGCCGAGAAGGCGCGCCCGGTGCCCGTCAGCACCAGCACGCGAATCGCCGGGTCGGCTTCGATCCGATCGAACAGTTTGACGAGTTCGCCGAGATCCTCTGCCTGAAGCCTGTTGAGATGCTTCGGCCGGTTGAGGCGGATGGTGGCGCGGGCGCCGGTGATTTCGAGCACGGGGCTGGATGCCGCGTCGGTGATGTCCGACATTCTTGTCTCCATTTACTTGTTTTCGAGCGTGCGGCGTTTGGCTTCCGCATCGATGGTCTCGGCGAGATCCGGATGCCGCGCCATCAGCACGCGGAAGTCGACGAGGTCGAGCACCAGCAGCCGCGACACTTTCGTGGTCGAGACATTGGCGCCGCGCAGATTGTTGCCGAGCAGTGCCATCTCGCCGAAGAAGGCGCCTTCGCCGAGCTGTACCTTCTTGCCGGGCAGGTCGACCTCGACCTCGCCGGCGGCGATGAAATACATGCAGTCGCCCTGCGCACCCTTGCGGATGATCATGGTGCGCGCCGGCAGCTCCATGGTTCGCAGCATGTGGGTGACGTCGGCGATGGCGGCGGGCCCGAGCGCTGCGAAGAACGGCACCTTGCTGACGGCTTCCCAGGTCTTGAGGAAATTGTCGCGCCTTGTCTCGGCCGCGAATCCGGTCGCCAGGATACCGGTCCAGAGCCCGAACACGCCGAGGCCCGAGATCATCACCATCGCCGCGACCATGCGCCCGAGCGGCGTCACCGGCACGACATCGCCATAGCCCGTCGTCGTCAAGGTCGCGACCGCCCACCACAGCGCGGCCGGCACGCTGCCGAAGGTCTGAGGCTGCACGTCCCGTTCGAGAAAATATTCGGCCACGGAGGCGAGGAAGACCACCATCAGGAAGATCACGAGCACGCTGACCAGCGGTCCCGATTCCAGCACCAGCACACGGCGCAGCTGCCGCAGGCCCGGAATGCCCGGCACCACCTTCAACACCCAGAGCACGCTGAGCAGCCAGGCCGTTTTCGGCTCGACGCCGAGCAGCAGCGCGATCGGCACGGCCAGCGCGCCGGCCGCATCGACGATGCCGGCGGAGGAGGACATGTAGAGCGGCAGGCGCCCCGTTCCCGCCATGTGGCGTAGCCTGACCACCCATTCGAACACGAAATAGACGAGGCAGGCTCCCAGCAGGGCATCGACCCAGCGATGCGCCGTCTCATAGGCCGGATTGACCGTCAGCAGCACCATGCTGAGCACGCCAACGGTCACAGCCACGTAAGCCGCCTTGGTCATGTTGCGGCCGGCCGTAGCGGCCACGAACTGGGCCAGAGCGGGAATCAGCGGCTTGGACATGCGGGAAGGCGGGCTCGATCTGGTTTCGTGGCCCGGGAGGGGCCTTGTTCCCAAAGTGCCCGCCCGGGCATGGGTCGTCAACGAGGCGCAGCCGGCTACCTGAAATGCGGGGGCTCGTCGTAGCCGCGGCGGCTGCTGAAAAACAGCAGCATCATCAGGCCGATACCCACGACGACGGCGAACCCGGCACCCAGGGCCAGCGCCAAATAGCCTTCCGCGGGGAGAGGCTCGCCTTCAATCGACATTGCCGAATAAGCGAAATAACCAGCCGCAACCAGCATTCCCAGAAGCAGTATGATGAGGAGTGTACGCATGGTGCGTTCTCCGGTTGTATCGGGGAACAAACGGTTGCATGCGGGAAGGTTCCGAATTCACGTACTGATTCGCGGGAAATATCGGGAAGGTGCCGCTAAACGACGGGGAATCGAAAGGTCAGGCACTCTGAGCCGTCTTCACCACGACGATCTTGCTCTCGTCGTGCTGTGGCGGAGCCGTATCCTGGACGGGCTTCTCGACCTCGCCGCAATGGCGCTTGAGATAGTCACGGCGCATGCCGACCTCGTCGCGGACGAACTCGTAGCCGAGCTTGAAGGTGTCGAGCCCGTCGGTACTGATCGTGCCGTCCCTGAGGCCGATGACGGCGCCGCGCAGAATGCCCTCCAATTCGTCCTGGAGACATTCGAGCTGATCGAGCGAATGGGCGTGCTCGATGCGTTCACCGATGTCGAGGACGGCGGTCGAAAGCTCGCCGGCCTTCTCCGGCGCGATGCGGGTGATCTTGGCGTAGATCGCGGCGAAGATCGAGCCGATGACACTGAGCGCGGCGGCGCCCAGATACATCAGGTCGCTGTACTTATCCATGAACGACTTGGTGTCGTCGTTGATGTAGTCGGCGGCGCCCTGATGCGCCATCACATAGGCGTCCTTCTCGACGGTGGCCGGCTCGATCCTCGAGGCAAAACCATTGTCGAGGCCGAGCGCGGACTTGTTCTCGTAGACGGTGCGCGCGAGCTCGCCCGCCGTGGCCGCCGACATCTTCGACTGCGTCACCAGCAGCCATTCGAGCCCGATGGTGTCGAGGTCGTCGTCGGGAATTTCCGGCGAGGCCGACAGCATGCCTGCCGTCAGCGTCTCGCTGGAAATGCCGGGAATCCTGCGCGCCAGCGCCTTGGCCTCGTCGATCGCATTCAATGTGAAGCCGCCGCGCTTGGCGACCTGCTCATAGCCCTTGTCCCGTACCGCCTTCGAGGCGTGGACGACGGCGATCACCGCGCCAAAACCGTTCGCCGGCGCAAACAGCTTGTCGAGTGTCATGCCTTGCGGCGCCATCTGGATCATCTTCGCGGCATCCGGACCGTCGGGGATGTCGAGAATGCTGCGCACGAAGGCGAGCGAAGAGTCGTTTGCGGCAACGACCGCGACCTTCTTCTTCTTCAGCTCGGCCAGCGATTTGATCTTCTTGTTGCCGGGACCGAGCAGCAGCACGAGATCGTGCTCGAGGATTGCGAGCGTGCGCGCGCGGAGCGGCACCTTGGCGTCGGTGCGCAGGACGGCGAGATCGGCCTGCTTGCGGTCGAACTGCGCGAGCGCCTTGGCGTTATCGGGGTTGTTGACGACCTTGATGCGGAAGCGCGAGGCGTTGTTCTTCAGCACGGCGGCGAGCTTGGCCGCGAACAGCGCCTCATCGCTGTTGGGGGCGCCGACCGCGAAGGTGAGCGTCTCCGAATTGTGCACCAGGGCACGACCGCCCCAGACGGTGGCGAGCGACAGCAGCAGGGTCAGCACGACGTAGAGAAAGACCTGCTGCTGATTGGTCTTGATCACCTTGGGGCGCCGTGGCGGCGGCTCTGATGGTGATGATGTGGGGCCTTCAGTACTCATGTCAGTACCCGTGTCAGTACTCATGGCAGCACCCTGGCCCAAGGTCCTGGGTGACGGGCGGCTCGCGAAGGTGATCGCGGCAGGCGCCCTGCAATTCCTAAACGTCTGAAAAAAGAACGATATTCTCTGCCGACAATGATAGCGCGCCGACACCGGAATGCAAAATTCGAGCCGGAGGTAACCTTACCTCATTCCGGCGCGGCGATTGGTCATCCTATCACCAGTTAGCCACAGTTGGCGATTTTCCGGTTCCCCCCGGCTGCATTCCGCCGCGGGAGATGTCATAAATCACACGTCCCGGCGATTTGACCGGTCCAAGAAGAAGTTGCGCTGAACGCTCCGATTTTTCATGTCACGTCAATGAGGGCGTCAGCTTTGTCGTTTCCACCCATGTCATCGGCGATTCCGGTTGAAGCGCTCATTGGCTGGATGCTGCTGCTAACCTTCAAGCACATCATCGCCGATTTCGTTCTCCAGACCGCCTGGATGGCACAAGGCAAGGACCAGAAGCACGGCTGGGCGTTGCCGCTCCTGGTGCATTGCCTGATTCACCTTGCGGTTGCGCTGCCCTTGATCCTGATCGTGGCGCCCAAATTCTGGTTCGTGGCGTTCATCGATTTCGTGATCCACATCACCATCGATCGCGCCAAGGGGCTGGTCTCCGCCAATTTCGGTGTCGACCTCCAGCATCCCTGGTTCTGGACCCTGATCGGCGTCGACCAGGCGCTGCACCATCTGACCGGGTTTGGTCTCTCCATTTTCATGGCGGCGAACTGAGGCTGGCTCTCGGCTGGCTGTTGGGCCTGCATGGTTCGAGACGGCGCTTCGCGCCTCCTCACCATGAGGGGATAGAGTCTTTCAGCAGAGGCAGTCCTCATCCTGAGGAGCCCGCCAAGGGCGGGCGTCTCGAAGGATGGCCACAAGCACGTCGCCAACCCGCCTACGACCCACCGCACCGCCTCCGATTCGCGGCCCACGCGCAAGGACCCCGGGTGACTACCGCCCAGGGTGGTTAACCTTTCATTAGAGAATTGCGCTGCATCTTCCGTGTCGAGGGAGAACTGCAATGTTTTCAAGCCGCGACGCCTTTGAAAGCGATTTCTGCCCGGTCCGCGACGAACTCCTTGGCGAGATGTATCGCGCCAATGAAAGCGGTCTGCCGAGGCTGGTTGAGACTGTTACTCCGGACGTCCGCGCCATGCTGGCGCTGTTCTGCTATCGCCGCAGCCATCTGCATTCGCTGGCCGTCGCGATCGCAGGCAGCTGCAACGAGCGCGATCTGATCGAGAATGGTGGCCGTGTCGGCTCGACGCTCTACGCGCTGTCGCGCGAAAGCTCGGCCAAATCGTCGCCGTCGCTGTCGGGTGGCCGCAAGCCGATCACGCTGTCGACCAAGCCGCTCTCGGTGCTCGCACCGATTGACGACGAGATCGACGACGAGATCGGCGAAGCCGTGCCGGCTTAAGCGACTTCTTGTCGGCGCATGATCTTGCCGGAAAACCGCTGCACACTTTTCCGGATCATGCGCTAACGATCGCAGGCAGTCCGAATTTCCGCCGCGCCATCGCGCATTCGGCGTCGCCCGGCATGCATGTGCGGCACACGTCAGGCCGCACCTGATAGATGCCGCAGGCGGTTTCCTTCCCGATCTCTCCACGCAACGCCGAGCATCGATCGCCCTCGCAGCGCATGCCGGATTGGCGTGTGTTGACCAGCGCTTCCGGAATCAGCGCCAGCTCCTCGTCGCTCTCGATCGAGAAACGCGGCCAGTTCTCCGAATAGCCGCAGCACGCGCCGCAACCCTGGCAGACGCTCGACAGATCGATGGGGGAGGTCTCTTCCATCGCGCTCAGGTATCCTTCACGTGTCCTTGGGCGGGCCCCAGACCAGGCTCTGCCGCCATCTTGCGCGCAGCACGTCGCGCCGCTCCGGGTATCTGTCGTCGAGATAGTTCGCATCCACCACGCGGTCGGTGCGGAAGCTGCGGAAGTCGCCGCGCAGCTCGCACCAGGCCGCGAGCAGGCGCACCGCTTCGAGATAGCCGACCGAGATCGGCCAGATCATGCGCTCGCTGGGGCGGCCCTGCTCGTCGCGATAGCGCAGCATGATCTTCTTGCCTTCGTGGATCTGGGTGCGCGTGCGCACCATGTCGAGCCGGTCAGGTTCCCTGTTCCAGCTCGGCCGCGCGCGGCTGGCCGGCTCCAGCACGAAGGGGCGCAGGCGCTCGGGCACGGTGTCGGCGATCTTGGCCATCAGATCTTCGGCCGCGCGCGCCAGCGCGGAATCGGCATGGCCGGCGACCCATTGCGCGCCCAGCACCGCCGCCTCGATCTCGTCGGGTGTCAGCATCAAGGGCGGCAGGTCGAAACCCTTCTCGAGAATGTAGCCCATGCCGGCTTCGCCGCGGATCGGCACGCGCTGGCCCATCAGTGTCGCGATGTCGCGATAGATGGTGCGTTTCGAGGTCTCGAGCTCGGCTGCGATCGCGTCCGCGGTCAGCGGCTTACGCGTGCGTCTCAGCACCTGGATGATTTGAAACAGCCGGTCGGCGCGTCTCATGACAATTCTCTTATCGGGGGCGGATCAGAAAGCGGCGCGCGACTGCTGACAGGATGTTGGCAGCAGGGGGGTTCTATACCGGGACAACACATCGACTGAAGAGGATTTGTCCATGATCATTCCAACCCATTTTGGCCCGGCCATTCCGATGTTGCGGGCACAGGCGTGGTCCGCGTCGGCGTTCGGCCGCCTCGTCTCACTCGATCTCATGGCCGTCGACCTCCGGTTTGCCCTCGCAAGCGTGGTGGCACGCTCGCTGTCCCAGGGGGCGGACGCGCTGGCCCGCAGTGTCATGGCCCGCGCCTGGCGAGGGGCCCGTTTCGCAGAAGATATCACGGCTGCTGCCACCATGGTGGCAGCAGCCGGTCACTAGTTTCCCCAACTTCGCAGGTTCAGGAGAGTTCGCATGATCACGCTTTACGGCTTTGGCGCCGGCTTCGGCCTGCCGGAAATCAGCCCCTTCGTCACCAAGACCGAGGTGCAGCTCAAGATGGCGGGACTGCCCTATCGGAAGGAGCGTGCGATGCCGCCCGCTTCGCCCAAGGGGCAACTGCCGTTCATCGACGATGGCGGCGAGGCGGTGGCCGATTCCACCTTCATCCGCGCCCATATCGAGCGCCGTTACGGCTTTGATTTCGACGCCGGCCTGTCGCTGGCCGAGCGCGCGCAGGCCTGGGCGTTCGAGCGCATGATCGAGCATCACGTCTATTTTGCGCTGGTCGGGGCGCGCTGGGTCGATCCGGTCAATTTCGCCAAGGGGCCCGCGCATTTCTTCGACGGCGCGCCGGAGCACACCCGCGAGAAGCTGCGCGAGGATGCGCAGTTCCGCGTCGCCGAGAATTATCTGCTCTCCGGCCTCGGCCGCCACGGGCCGGATGACGATGTCGATCTCGCCGTGCGGTCGCTGTTTGCGCTCTCGGTGCAGCTCGGCGACAAGGCCTATCTGATGGGCAACAGGCCCTGCGGTGTCGATGCCACCGCCTTCGGCGCGCTCGCCGGGATCCTGACGCCGTTCTTCGAATCCGGCCTGCGCCAGCGCGCCGAGGGATTTGCGAATCTCACGGCTTACGTCGATCGCATGATGGACGCGTATTATCCGGAGTTCGCCTGGATGCCGCAGCGGCAGGCGGCTTAGCGCTTGGTGTAGCCCCCGGGCTCGGTGCACCTCTCCCGCTTGCGGGAGAGGTCGACACGCTCGCAGAGCGTGGCGGGTGAGGGTTCTCTCCTCTGGGGGAATTTTTCCGCAAACCTCGAATGATCCCTACGCGGAGACACCCTCTCCCCATCCCTCTCCCGCAAGCCGGGAGAGGGGGCGCAGGACCCCACGGGGGGCAGCTTGCGATCAACCGCACAAACAAAAGAGCCGGCCCCAAGGGCCGGCTCTCGTCGTCTCAAACCTGTCGCCGCTTCTACTTCACCAGCGAATACTTGCCGTTCTTCACCGTGAGCAGGATGCGCGAGCGCTCGTCGAGGCCGTAGCGATCCTTTTCGGTGAAATTGTAGACGCCCTGGCTCGCCGCCATTTCCTTCTCCGACAGCAGCGCCTGGCGGATGGCTTCGCGGAATTCCGGCGTGCCGGGTTTTGCAGTCTTCAGCGCCGTCGGGATGACGCGCTTGAGGAGCTCGAAGGCGTCGTAGGAGTGACCTGCGAACTGGCTGCGGCTGTTCGGGCCGTACTTGGCTTCATAGGCCGCGTTGAGCGCGAGGCCGGGCTTCTTGGTCGCGGCTTCGTCCGGCTGGTCCTCGGGGTCCATCACCGGGCCCGAAGCCATCAGCACGCCTTCCGCCGCCTTACCGGCGATGCGGATGAAGTCCATGCTGGCAGCGCCGTGGGTCTGGTAGATCAGGCCCTGATAGCCGCGTTCGCGCAGCTCGGTCTGCGGCAGCGCGGCTGCGGTGCCGGAGGCGCCGACCAGGATCGCGTCGGGATTGGCGGCGACGAGCTTGAGCACCTGTCCGGTCACCGACGTATCGGGGCGCGCGAAGCGCTCCTCGTCGGCGATGGTCATGCCCATCGGTCCGGTCTGGGCCTTCAGATCGTTGAACCAGAGGTCGCCGTAGGAATCCGAATAGCCGATATAGCCGATCGTCTTCACGCCCTTCGACTTCATGTGGTCGTACAGCACCTTGCCCACGATCGGGATCGGCTGCGGCATCGCCACCGACCACTTCATGCGCTCCGGGGTGATCGGGAACGGCGCCAGGCCGAAATGCGGGATGCCGGCTTCATTGGCGACGTTGGAGACCGCGATCGTCGGCGGCGTCAGCGCCGAGCCCATGATGATGTCGGCCTTGGATTCGGTGACGAAGCGGCGGGCGTTGGTGGTCGCCGTGGTGGGATCGCCGCCGTCGTCGAGCACGATCACCTTCAGCGGCACGCCGCCGATTTCCTTGGGCACGAACTCCAGCGCGTTGCGCTCGGGAATGCCGAGCGCGGCACCCGGGCCGGTCGTGGTGGTGGTGATGCCGATGGTGACTTCGGCGGTCTGGGCCAGTGCGGGCAGGGCCGGCAGGGCAAGCGTCGCCGCCGTGATGGCGGCGGTCAGGTAAAAGCGTTTCATTTAATTCCTCCCTTGACGTGTTTCTTTGAAAGCAGAAATCGGGGGGTAATTCAGCCCCCTCTTTTGGTGATGCGGCGATTTAGCTCCGGATCTCGCTTCCCGTGAATTTGGCTATCATTTCCGCCGGGAATGGTGCCGATTTCAGTTTGTCGGGGTTAACGGGATCGCGGCCGACCAGGACGCGGGTCTCGAAACCTTCGATCGCCAGCGCCTCGCCCTTGTAGACGTTGTGCTTCACCTCGAAGCTCGAGCGCTTGATGCTCTCGATCTTCGTCTCGATGGTGATCCAGTCGCCATAGGTCGAGGGGATGTAGAATTTGGACCGCGTGTCGACCATGGGAATGCCCACCAGGCCGTATTTGCGGACCAGATCCTGCTTGGAGAAGCCGGCGACCTCGAACAGCGTCGAGGTCGAATCGTCGAACATCGCGAAATAGCGCGGGTAATAAACGATGTTGGCGGGGTCGCAGTCGCCCCACTGGATCTGGACGTCGCGCCGGTTCACGAACATGCGGCGTGCGTCCCTACTTCGGCGCCATGCGCAGTGAGCCGTCGAGGCGCACCACTTCGCCGTTGAGGTACGAATTCTCGACCATGTGCAGCGCGAGCGCGGCGAACTCGTCGGCGTGGCCGAGCCGGCGCGGGAACGGGATCGCGGCGGCAAGCGAGTCCTGCGCTTCCTGCGGCAGGTTGGCGAGCAGGGGCGTGAGGAACAGGCCGGGCGCGATGGTCAGCACGCGGACGCCGAACTGCGCGAGTTCGCGCGCGATCGGCAGTGTCATGCCGACGATGCCGCCCTTCGAGGCCGAATAGGCGGACTGGCCGATCTGACCGTCATAGGCGGCGACGGACGCCGTGTTGATGATGACGCCGCGCTCGCCGGTCGCTTGCGGCTCCAGCTTCGACATCTCGGTCGCGGCAAGGCGCAGCATGTTGAAAGTGCCGATCAAATTGACCTTGATCACCTTGTCGAAATCGGCGAGCGCCATCGGACCGTCGCGGCCGACGACGCGCTTTGCAACGCCGATGCCGGCGCAGTTCACCAGCACGCGCGGCGCGCCAAGAGCCTTGGTCGCCTGTGCGATCGCGGCTTCAGCGGAGGCGGCATCGGACACGTCGCAGGTCACGGCCACGCCCTTGATCTCGGCGGCAACGGATTCGGCAAGCTTGGCATTGAGGTCGAACACCGCGACCCTGGCGCCCTGCGCCGCCAGCTTTCGCGCGGTCGCAGCACCCAGTCCCGATGCACCGCCGGTGACGATGGCTGCCTGATCCTTCAACAACATGGCGTTCTCCTGGTGCGATGATTTCTTAGCCGACCGATATCACACGGTCCGATGGATTGGCAGCGTAGAGCTCGTCGATCAATGCGGTGCGATGCTCCAGCACCGCGCGCTGGTTGATCGAGCCCTTGTCGGTGACCTCACCCTTGTCGATCGACAGCGGCGAGTCCATCAGGATCGCGCGCGTGATCCGCGTCGAGGATCCCGTCGCCTGGCTGAGGAAACCGGTCAGGCGCTCGCGAAACGCTTCGCGCACCAGCCGGTCGCGGGTGGCGACGACGAGATCGTCGGTCGGCAGCGTCGGGTTGATCAGGCGGCAGCCGTCGAGGTCGAGCACGACGAGGGCAGAGACCTCGTCACGATTGATGCCGGCGATGACGACGTCGCGCACCAGTGGCGCGCAGGCCGCGGTGAGGCGGGCGCGCAGCGGCCCGACGCTGACCCAGGTGCCACTGCCGAGCTTGAAGTCCTCGCTGACGCGGCCGTCGAAGTCGAAGCCGGCGTTGAAATTATCGGGGTCGACGGGCTTGAGCGCATCGCCGAGCTTGTAAAAACCCTCCTCGTCGAAGGATTTCGCGGTTATGTCGTCCTGGCGCCAATAGCCGGGCATCACGTTCGGCCCCTTGCAGCGCACTTCCATCTTGCCGTTGTTCGGCACCAGCTTGGCGTCGTTGCCGGACACGGGAAGTCCGACATGGCCGGAGCGGCTGGTGCGCGGATTGACCGACATGAAGAACGGCGCGGTCTCGGTCGCGCCGAGGCCGGTCAGCATCGGCACGCGGTAGCCTTTTTCCTTCACCGCGAGCTCGTCGAGGCTGTTCCAGACGAACGGCGACAGCGCCGCACCCGAGAAGAACATCGCATGCAGCCTATCGAAGAATTTCGCGCGCAGGCCTTGGTCGTCGCGCAGATAGGGCAGCAGCGATTCATAGCCCTTCGGCACGTTGAAATACACCGTCGGCGAAATCTCCTGGAGATTGCGCACGGTCTCCTCGATGCCGCCGGGCACCGGCTTGCCGGCGTCCAGATACATCGAGCCGCCATTGTAGAGCGTCAGCCCGATATTGTGGTTGCCGCCAAAAGTGTGATTCCAGGGCAGCCAGTCGATGATGACGGGCGGCTCGTCCTTGAGGAAGGCGAGCGTCTCGCGCAGCATCACCTGGTTGGCGCAGATCATGCGCTGGGTGTTGATGACGGCCTTGGGATTGCCGGTCGAGCCCGAGGTCAGCAGGAACTTCGCGATCGTGTCGGGGCCGATCTCGCCGTGGACCGCGTCGAGATCGCTGTGGATCGGCGTCGCCATGAGGTCGGCGAGCAGGGTGACATCGCGGCCCGGCACTTGGCCGTAGGACGCCGCGATCTCGGTGCCGAGCGAAACATTGGCCGCGAGCGCATCCGCGAACTTGCCGGCGTCTTCCGCAAAGACGAGGCCGGGCGTCAGCAGCTTCATCAGGTAAGACAGCTTGCCGTAATCCTTCGACACCAGCGAATAGGCCGGCGACACCGGGCAGAACGGAATGCCGGCATAGAACGCGCCGAACGCGAGCAAAGCGTGGTCGATCGAATTGCCGGAGAGAATGACGACCGGCCGCTCCGCCGACAGGCCGCGCTTGATCAGGCTTGAGGCAATGTGCCGGCTCGCGGTGAGCAGCTCGGCATAGGTGATCTTGCGCCAGCCGCGGCCGCCTTCGCGCTCCGCCATGAAGATTCGGTCGGGCGTCGTCGCCGCCCAATGATGCAGGCGGTCGGTGATGCGGACGGGAAAGTCGCCGAGCGGCTGTCTCGGCCGCAGGTAAATCGTGCCGTCGTCGCGACGGTCGATGTCGATGACGGGATCACCGAACGAGATCGGCCGCAGCGGGAAAGTGCTCGCGCCGCGCTCCATGCTGGAAGAGGACGGCTGCGCGCTCATGATTTCGGCTTCACCTTGGCGGTCTTGTGCTCGAGAAATTCGCGGATCCTGCGCTTTGCTTCCTTGTCGCTCTGCGCGACCGTCGCCATCAGCGATTCCATCAGCAGGCCGGTCTGCGGATTGGCCTCCGCAATCATCGGCAGCGCCTGGATCACGGCGAAGTTCGTCAGCGGTGCGTTCGAGGCGACCTTGGTCGCAAGCTCCAGCGCCTTGCCAAGGCCGTTGCCGGTCTCGGTCAGATATTGCGCAAAGCCGTAGGAAGCGCCTTCGGTCGCGGTATAGACGCGGCCCGTCAGCATCATGTCCATCATCCGGGCGACCCCGATCAGCCGCGGCAGTCGCACCGAGCCGCCGCCGCCGACGAAGATGCCGCGCTGCCCCTCCGGCAGCGCAAAGTAGGTCGAGGGCTCGGCGACGCGGATGTGCGCGGCGCAGGCAAGCTCCAGCCCGCCACCGATCACCGCGCCTTTGAGCGCTGCGATCACGGGCACGCGGCTGTACTGGATGCGGTCGAACACCCGGTGCCACATTTGAGAATGCAAGAGGCCGCCGGTGGCGTCATGGTCCTGGAGCTCGGACAGGTCGAGGCCGCTGGAGAAATGATCGCCGATGCCATGGATCACGACCGCGCCGATGTCCTCGGGCAGGGACGCAAAACATTCGCCGATTTCGAGGATGATGCCGTCATTGAGCGCATTGCGCTTGGCCGGCCGGTTCAGACTCACGGTCAGAACCCGGTCCGCCCGCTCGATCCTCAAAAGCCCGGAGGCGCCCGCGTCAGCGGTCTCGGCGTTTCCCTGTGTCATTTGCGTCCTTATCAGAATAGTTATGTTGTATAACGAATTCTGAGGGAGTCAATATGGCTTGACCGCGGGGAAGCCGATGCATGGTCCCGCAAAAGGAGGACAGTCCGGGTGCAGAGCCTGTACCCGAATGCCGGATGCGGAAGATTGGGATGGATATTGCGGACGACGATGCCCTCCGGCCGCTACGCTGCCTTCGTTCCGCTTTGGGGCTGCGCCACGAGATTGATGCCCATGGCATGGAGAACTTTTATTACGGTGCCGAATTCGGGTTTGGCGTCGCCGCCGAGCGAGCGATACAAATTCTCACGGGATAGACCTGCCTTTTCGGCAATGGCGCCCATGCCCTGGGAGCGGGCTACCGCGCCGATGGCCATCGTTATTGCGGACGGATCGTCGGATTCGAAGGCTTCGGTGAGATAGGCCGCAACCATCTCGGGGCTGTCGAGGTACTCCGCAGCATCAAATGATTTCACCTTTGCCATCGCTCAGTCCTCCAATTCACTCGCGATCTTCCTCGCCAACGCGATGTCCCTTTGCTGAGAGCCTTTGTCACCGCCGCAAAGAAGAACGACGATCTCCTCGCCCCGCGGAACGTAGTAGATCCGGTATCCGGCGCCTTCATGGACTCTCATTTCGCTGATGCCACCTCCGACCGGCGCAACGTCTCCGGGATTGCCGAGCGCAAGGCGATCGATCCGGGCAAGGATTTTTGCCTTCGCTCTCCGGTCTCGCAGGTCTTTGAGCCAGTCAGAGAATTCGTCTGTTCTCTTGATCGTCGGCATTTGTAGCGTATACGCTACAACGGGCGCAATGTCAATGGATCCGCAGGCCTTATGGCGGCTCGCGACGCCTCACACCACCTGGTGCACGTCGATCACCACCCGATCCGCATGCCGCGCGGCCGAGCCGACAAAGATGTGCTCCATCAGCCAGCGGTACTTCGCGTGCCCGGTCTCGAATTTCGGCACGGTGCGGAAATAGATCAGCTTCGGATCGACCGGCTCGCCGCGCTTGAGCTTTTGCAAGAGCTCGACCGGGCCGAAGCGCATGCCCTTGTTCTCGACATAGACAACCGCGCCGTCGTCGGTCTCGAAGGCGTATTTGGCTTCGAGGTCGATCAGTTCGTTGGGGCGGATGGTCTGGAAGTCTGCGCCAAACGGCAGCACCTTGCCTGAGATCGCGCCCTTCACCTCGCCGCCGAGGATCGGAATGATGCGGCGGACACCGATGCCAGTCTCGCCGGCGGTGACGACGTCGCCGATTTCAGCGGTGATGGTGAAGACGTATTTGGTCTCCAGCGTCGGCGTGGTCATCGCTTCACCTCTCAATGCGCCATCATGCGTGTCGGCAGCCAGGTCGCCAGCAGCGGGAAGGCGATCAGGATCACGAGCCGCACGAGGTCGGTCGCGACGAACGGGATCACGCCTCTGAAGATGGTGGAGAAGGACACGTCCTTCACCACGCTTTTGATGACAAAGACGTTCATCCCCACCGGCGGATGGATCAGGCCGAGTTCGACGGTCATCACGATGATGATGCCGAACCAGATCGGATCGAAGCCGAGATGCGTGATCACGGGGAAGATGATCGGCACGGTCAGGATGATCATCGCCATGGCGTCCATCAGGCAGCCGAGCACGAGATACATCACCATGATCAGCGCCAGCACGCCGTAGGGGCCGAGGCCGAGGCCGGTCAAAAATTCCGTGACCTTCTGCGGGGTCTGCGTCACCGTGAGGAAATAGCCGAAGATCAGCGCGCCGATCAGCACGGTGAACACGGCCGCCGCGGTGCGGGTGGCCTGAAGCAGCGAAGCCAGGATCTTCTCGCGGTCGAGCCGGCCGGTGACGACGCCGATGATGAAGGCGCCCGCGGCGCCGACCCCGCCGGCTTCCGTCGGGGTGAAGCGGGGCAGGAAGGGCAGGCCGTAGAGGCCGCCGATCACGAACACGAACAGCAGCACCGGCGCCCAGATCTCCTTCAGTCCGGCGAAGCGCTCACGCCACGGCAACACCTTGCCCTTGGGCAGGAAGTCGGGGCGGAAATAACCGATCAGGAAGATCGTCATCATGTACATGCTCATCGCCAGCAGGCCCGGGATGATGCCGGCGATGAAGAGCTTGCCGATGTCCTGCTCGGTGATGATGCCGTAGACCGCGAGTACGGTGGAGGGCGGCAGCATGGCGCCCAGCGTGCCGCCCGCTGCGATCACGCCTGTCGCAAACGACTGCGGATAGCCGAAGCGGCGCATCTCGGGATAGGCGACGGCGGAGAAGGTCGCGGCGGTCGCAACCGACGAGCCGCAGATCGCGGCGAAGCCGCCGCAGGCGCCGACGGTGGCGATGCCGAGCCCGCCGCGCAGATGCCCGACGAAACCGTTGGCGGCGCGGAACAGCTCGCGGCTCATGCCGGAATTGCTGACGAAGGAGCCCATCAGCAAAAACATCGGGATGACGCCGAAAGTGTAGTCGGTGACCGTGCGCATCGAGGTCTGGCCGACAAGCTTCAGGGCCGCCGTCCCGTTGACGAGATAGGCGAAGCCGGTGACGCCGACGAGGCCCATGGCCATGCCGACCGGCACGCGCAACAGCATCAGGACGAAGAGGGAAACGAAGCCGAGTACGGCGACGGCATCGGTGCTCATGATTACTCCGTCGCCTTCAATTTGGGATCGTGCAAGTTCGAATCGTGAATGTCTTCGGGATGGAAGATCAGCCGGTAGGTGCGGATCGCGATCAGCAGCACGGCGCAGACGTCACCGACCCAGGCGACCGCGAAGAACGGCCAGGTCGGCATATGCATGTCGAAGGTCAGGACATTGTCGTTGTAGGTGCCGCGCACCTTGTCGAACAGCGTCCAGGTCTGCACGGTGACGACGAACAGCAGCACCAGGGTTGCGAACACGTCGATCCAGCGCTGATGGCGCGGCCCGACATTGCCCCAGACGAGGTCGACCGTGATGTGGGTGCCGCGATAGGAGGTTGCGGCGATGCCCCAGAAAATGAGGATGCCGAGCAGCATCCGGCCGATGTCGAAGCTGTCGGGAATCGAATAGTTCAACGTGTTGCGCAGCAGCACCGACAGGAAAATGTCGAGCGCGACGATGCCGACGAAGCCGGCCGCGATCCATTCGATCGAATCGATGACGCGGTCCATCCAGGAGCGCTTCATGGGTGTGTCCTGCGTGATGTCATTGATCGATCCTGATCCCCGCTGCCCACTTCGCCTCTCCCCGCTTGCGGGGAGAGGCCGGAATGCGCGCGTAAGCGCGGATTCCGGGTGAGGGGGACTCTCCGCGAGTCCAGCTGTCACTGTCCCCGCGGAGACTCCCCCTCACCCCAACCCTCTCCCCGCAGGCGGGGAGAGGGAGAAGAGGCGGCGTGCGCTCCTTACATCTCCGACCCGCTTGCAGAACAACGGCGGCGAGATGCTCCTCGCCGCCGTGCTCCTTCCGTCCCGGCGCTACTCCGCCAGCGCGTTGTACTTCTTCAGCGACGCCTTGAGCTCCGTCAGCGCGGCATCCGGATCGGCGCCGGCCTTCTTGGCGCCTTCGCCCCAGGTCTTGACCAGCGGATCGGCAGCCTTCTTCCAGGTGGCGGTCTGCTCGGCCGTCAGCTTGTAGACCTCGTGCCCCGCTTCCGCCTTCACCTTGTCGACGCCGGCGTCCTCGAACTTGCCCCAGTGCTCGCCGACCACGCCGGCCATCTCGGTCGAGCAGTTCTTGTCGATCGCGGCCTTCTGCTTGTCGGACATCGCATTGTACTTGTCCTTGTTCATCACGAACACGAAGGTCGTGACGTAGAGCGGCGCCTCCATGTGGTACTTCGTGACCTTGTCGATGCCGAACAGCACCAGCGAGCCCCAGGGGAAGGTGACGCCGTCGGCGACGCCGCGCTCGATGATGTCGCGCACTTCGGGCGCGGAGGACTGCACATTGGTCCCGCCGAGCGAGGTGACGAAGTTCGCCATGGTGGCGTGCGCCGGGCGGATCTTCATACCCTTCACGTCCTCCGGAACCACGATCTTCTTGGTCTTGGAATGGAAGGAGGAGGGCGAGTGGACGAAGGCGAGGCAGTATTTGACGTCCTTCATCTCCTTCTCGGCATATTTGCGGTACCAGGCATCCAGGCCCATCGATCCGCCCTTGGCGTCCGAGACCAGGAACGGCAATTCGCCGGCGCCGATGATCGGGAAGCGGCCGGGCTGGTAACCGGGATTGACATAGGTAACGTCGGCGATGCCGTCGCGCGCCATGTCGTAATGGTCGAAAGCCTTGCCGAGTTGCTGGGCCGGAAACACCTTGCCCGTGATGGTGCCGCCGGAATCCTTGTTCACCGCGGCCACCCAGTCTTCCAGGGACTTTTGCAGCGGGTGCGACGCCGGCACCCAATGCGAAACCTTCAAATCGAAGGTCTTGTCCTGCGCCAAGGCAGGGCTCACGCTCGCTGCCAGCAGCAGCGCCAGACAGGCTTTCCTCATCACGCGTCTCTCCCTCTTTTCGACGGCGGGCTTCGTTGGCCCGGCCTCATTAATTAACATGTTATCTAATTGGCCGGCGGGTTCAAGCCGGAACTGGCGCGGCGTGCCGCCGCGTCGTCTACGTCAGCCATGTTGCAAGGATTTGTCGCTGTGAGCGGCGACGCGCACTCCCCCTTTTGCCCAACCGTTATATGATATAATTATCGTGCGCGGATGACCGCGACAAGCGCGCCGCGACGAAAGCCTACAGGATCGGGAGGAGCAAGTATTGCGGACAAAAGTCGCAATCATCGGGGCCGGGCCGGCCGGATTGTTGCTTGGGCAACTTCTGCACCAGTACGGCATCGACAATCTCATCCTCGAACGGCAGAGCCCGGATTACGTGCTCGGGCGCATCCGCGCCGGCCTGCTGGAGGAAGGAACCGTCGGACTGCTCGACCAGATCGGCGCCGGCGCGCGGGCGCATGCCGAAGGGCTGGTGCATGAAGGCATCGAGCTCGCCTTTGCCGGCCGCCGTCATCGCATCGACATGAAGGCTGCGACCGGCAAGACGGTCATGATCTACGGCCAGACCGAGGTCACGCTCGACCTGATGAATGCCCGCAAGGCGGCCGGCCTCACCACCGTCTATGAGGCCAGGGACGTGCAGCCGCACGATTTCGACGGTGCTTACCCGCGCGCCACTTACGTCAAGGACGGCGTCACCCACACGCTCGATTGCGACTTCATCGCCGGCTGCGATGGCTTTCACGGCATCAGCCGCGCCAGCGTCCCGGCTGCGTCGATCGAGGAATTCGAGCGGGTCTATCCGTTCGGCTGGCTCGGCATCTTGTCCGAGACGCCGCCGGTCAGCCATGAGCTGATCTATTCCAACCACACCCGCGGCTTTGCGCTCTGCACGATGCGCTCGATGAAGCGCAGCCGGCATTATTTGCAGTGCTCGCTCGACGACCATGTCGATCAATGGCCGGACGACCGCTTCTGGGACGAGCTGAAGCGCCGGCTCGACCAGGAAGCCGCCGACAGCCTGATCACCGGTCCCTCGATCGAGAAGAGCATCGCGCCGTTGCGCAGCTTCGTTGCCGAACCGATGCGCTTCGGCAGGATGTTCTTGTGCGGCGATGCCGCCCATATCGTGCCGCCGACCGGTGCCAAGGGCCTGAACCTCGCCGCCAGCGACGCGCATTATCTGTCGGGCGCGCTGCGCGAATTCTACGACGAGAAATCGAACGCCGGCATCGACGCCTATTCCGCCAAGGCGCTGGCGCGCGTCTGGAAGGCCGTGCGGTTCTCCTGGTGGATGACCTCGATGCTGCACAAATTCCCGGACAACGGCAGCATCGGCGCCCGGATCCAGGTCGCCGAGCTCGATTACGTCACGCAGTCGCAGGCGGCGATGACGTCGCTGTCGGAGAATTACGTGGGGTTGCCGTTTTGATTCTCGCTGTCATGCCCCGCGAAGGCGGGGCATCCAGTACGCCGCGGCCCATCGATTGAACCACAACCGTCTCGGAATACTGGATCGCCCGCCTTCGCGGGCGATGACAGTTGTGGTGAGGCGGCGCCACCGCCCGTTTCAAACACCCGCGCAAATCCCGTTTAAAACTTTGTAGGCGGTGAAACTGTCATCCACATCGCGTTCAATGCCGGCAACCCGCAACGCGAGATCCCCATGACCGACACCAATATCCCCGCCGGCTTCGAACCGCTGTTTCGCAAGAGCCCGCTCACCGAGCCCTGGGAGCCGCTTTATGCGAAGAACACCGACAAGGCCGTCATCATCGGCCTGCGGCTGGCCAAGCCCCATACCAACGGCCGTGGCCTGATTCATGGCGGTCTCATCACGGCGCTCGCCGACAACGCCATGGGCTATAGCTGCGCGCTTGTGACGAACTGGACCACGTCGTTCGTGACGGTCTCGCTCTCGGTCGATTTCGTCGGCTCCGCCGAGATCGGCCAGTGGTGTTCGATCGAGAGCGACGTGATCAGGACCGGCAAGACGATCTGCTTCGCGCAGTGCCTGATCAGGGCCGACGACGCCGTAATCGCGCGGGCGAGCGGGACGTTTCGGGTGGTGCCGAAGAAGGGGTGACGTGCTCGCTCTTTCGTGTCCCGGACGCGGTCCGGCGCGAAGTGCCGCTCCGCAGAGCCGGGACCCATCTATCCGAACCATCTTCTTGGCTTTCTGGGCCCCGGCTCTGCATCGCATCACTACGTGCTGCGATGCGTCCGGGGCACGAGACCTACCCGAACTTCCACGCCGCCGTCTCCACCACGAGATCGATGAACGCGCGCACCTTCGCCGAGAGCAGGCGTGAGGTCGGGTAGACGATGTGGATCGGCAGCGCCGGCTGCTCGTATTTCGCCAGCACGATTTTCAGCCGTCCGCGCTTCAGCCCTTCGGCGGCCTGATAGGCCAGCACCCGCGTCACGCCGCCGCCGGCTTCGGCATATTGCAGCGCTGCATCGGCGCTGTTGCTGGTGAAACGCGGCGTCGGCGTTATCTCGATCTCCTGGCCGTCGCGCAGGAAGCGCCACGCGATCGAAGGGCCGAACAGGATGGTCTGATGTTCCAGCAAGTCCTCCGGCGTCTTCGGCTCGCCATGACGCTTGAGATATCCAGGTGTCGCCACCACGATCCGCCGCATCTCGCCGACCTGGCGCGCGACCAGCGAGGAGTCGGCGAGATGGCCGATCCGCACGGCGGCGTCGACCGCGTCCTCGACGAGGTTGACGAGGTTATCGGATAGTCTGAGTTCGCAGGCCACCTCGGGATAGCGCTTGAGATAGTCCGTCATGACAGGCCCGACATGCAGCCGGCCGAAGCCGACCGGCGCCGAAATCACCAGCCGTCCGCTCGGCCGGTTGCGCTCCTCGCGCGCCGAGCCGTCGGCCTCTTCGACATCGGCGAGGATGCGGCGTGCCCGCTCCAGATAACGCGTGCCGACGTCGGTGAGCCTCACCTGCCGCGTGGTCCGCTGCAGCAGCCGGGCGCCGAGATGCTCCTCCAGCGCCGCGATCAGCCGCGTCACCGCCGAGGGCGACAGCCGCAGCTTGCGCGCGGCAGGCGCAAACCCGCGCAGATCGGCGACGGTGACGAAGACATGCATGGCTTCAAGGCGGTCCATGGGGATTATTGCATATATTGCAATGATGAAGTGTCAAGCGGCTAGATTGTTTTAGCGGCGGGAAGGTCCATCTTACCTGGCGAAAGACGCAGCATTGCGCCGGGATTCCAGGAGATATTCCGATGACCGCAGTTCACACCTACGCCAGCGATGTCGCCTTCTCGCCGGCGGTGAAATCGATCCAGACCCGAAAGGGATCGCGCGAGGGCTACGCCCATGCCGAGCAGAAGGGATGGCGCACCGAGGTCGATGAGAACCTCGCGGCGTTCCTGGCTGACGCCAACAGCTTCTATTTTGCGACGGCCTCGGCCGATGGCCAGCCTTACATCCAGCATCGCGGTGGTCCGAAGGGCTTCCTGAAGGTGCTGGACAAGCAGACGCTGGCCTTCACCGACTACGCCGGCAACCGGCAATACGTCACGCAGGGAAACCTGTCGGAGAACCCCAAGGCGTACATCTTCGTGATGGATTACGCCCATCGCCGCAGGGTGAAGATCTGGGGCGAAGCGAGCGTGGTCGAGGACGATGACGCGCTGACCTCGTCGCTGATGCCGAAGGGCTATCGCGCCCGGCCGGAACAGGCGATCCTGTTCAAGATCGCGGCGTGGGACACCAACTGCCCGCAGCACATCCCGCAGAAGTTCGACGCGGGCGACGTCGCAGCAGCTCTGGCGTCACGGGATCAGCGGATCGTTGAGCTGGAAGCGGAGGTCGCAGCGCTGAAGGGGGAGAAGGCGGCGGGGCTTTAGGCGCAGATCTCGCTGCGTTCTTCGCTGTCATGCCCCGCGCAGGCGGGGCATCCAGTACGCCGCGGCCTCTCGGTTCAATCATGATCGTCTCGGAATACTGGATCGCCCGCTTTCGCGGGCGATGACAGTGAATATGCCGAGGGGTCTCGAAATCAGATCACAGTCGCGCCTTCGTGCTGGAAGCCGAGATAGCTTGCCGCAACGCGCTCGTTCGCGGCGATGTCGCTGGCCTTGCCGCTCAGCACGAACTCGCCGAGCTCCATCACATAGGCCTGGTCCGCGATCTTCAGGGCGGCCTGCGCGTTCTGCTCCACCAGCAGCACCGAGACGCCGCTGGCGCGCAGTTCCGTGACGATACGGAAGATGTCGGCGACGATGATCGGGGCGAGCCCGAGGCTCGGCTCGTCCAGCATCAGAAGCTTCGGCTCGCCCATCAGCGCGCGGCCCATCGCGAGCATCTGCTGCTCGCCGCCGGAGAGCGTGCCGGCGAGCTGCTTGCGCCGCTCCTTCAGCCGCGGGAACAGGCCGTAGATCCGCTCCATCGAGGCCTTCGCCTTGCTCCGCTCGATCCGAAAGGCGCCGAGCTCGAGATTGTCCTCGACATTCATGGTCACGAACAATTCGCGGTGCTCCGGCACGAGGCCGAGGCCCATCGCGACGCGGTCCTCGATGTCGAGCCGGGCGAGATCCTGGCCGGCAAAGGCGACGCGGCCCTTCAGCGGAAAAATCCCCATGATCGCCGACAGAAGCGTGGTCTTGCCGGCGCCGTTGGCGCCGACGATGGTGACGATCTGGTTTGCGCCGACCTCGAGCGAGACCGCACGCACCGCCTCGACCTTGCCATAGGCGACATGGGCGTCGGTGACGGACAACAGCGCGCTCATGCCGCCACTCCGAGATAGGCCTTGATCACTTCGGGATTGGTCTTGATCGTGGCGGGCGTGCCTTCCGCGATCTTGGTGCCGAAATCGAGCACCACGATGCGGTCGGCGAGGTTCATGACGAAGCCCATGTCGTGTTCGACCAGCAGCACGCTCATGCCGCCGTCGCGCAATTCGCGCAGCAAGGTTGCGAGCCGCTGCTTCTCCATGTGGCGCAGGCCCGCGGCCGGCTCGTCGAGCAGCAGCAGCATCGGATCGACGCAGAGCGCGCGTGCGATCTCGACGATACGCTGCTGGCCGAGCGAGAGCGAGCCGGCGAGCTGATGCATCTGGTCGGCAAGCCCGACGCGCTCGATCTGGCGGGCGGCTTCCGCGAGCAGTTTCGCCTCGTCAGCGCGATCGAGCCGCAGCATCGAGGCAATCGGGCCGGAATGACCGCGCAGGTGCGCGCCGATCGCGACGTTCTCCAGCACGGTCATGTCTGGCACCAGCTTCACATGCTGGAACGTGCGGGAGATGCCGAGCTTGACGATCTCCTGCGGCGGCGCGTTGTCGACCTTCTTGCCAAGCACCGAGACCGAGCCCGAGGTCGCCGACAGCACGCCGGTGATCAGGTTGAAGGTCGTGCTCTTGCCGGCGCCGTTCGGTCCGATCAATGCAACGATCTCGCGGGCCTGAACGTCGAACGAGACGTTGTTGACGGCAATCACGCCGCCGAATTGTTTGCGCGCTTTCTCGACCTGGAGCAGGACGCTGGCCTCGTCGGAGGATCGCGTGCGCTGCTCCAGTTTCAGCGAGGTGTCGGGCTTCTTGCCGCCGGCTCTCTCGGGCAGGAACGATATCAGCCAGGGCCAGAGGCCGCCGGGGGCAAGCTGCAGCAGCGCCACCAGCATGATGCCGAACACGATGGTCTCGACCTGGCCGGAGCCGGGCAGAATCAGCGGCAGGTAGCTCTGCAGCACCTCTTTCAGGATCACGACGATCGCCGCGCCGAGTACGCCGCCCCAGACATAGCCGGCGCCGCCGACCACCGCGATGAAGAGATATTCGATGCCCATATGCGCGCCGAACGGCGTCGGGTTCACCGCGCGCTGGAGATGGGCGTAGAGCCAACCGGAAAGGCCGGCGAGCACCGCGGCATGGATGAACACCAGCAGCTTCGCGCGCGGCGTGTGCACGCCGAACGCTTCCGCTGCGACATGGCCGCGGCGCAGCGCGCGGATGGCGCGGCCGGTGCGGGAGTCCAGCAGGTTCATCGTCAGCAGGGCCGAGACGATCACCGCGATCCAGATCGCGTAATAGATCGAGCCGGGCGAGAGCATCTTGAACGTGCCGATCGACAGCGGTGGGATCGCCGAGATGCCGTCGTTGCGTCCCAAAAACTCCAGCTTGCTGAAGAGGTAGAACAGGCCGAGCCCCCAGGCGAGCGTGCCGAGCGGCAGATAATGGCCGGAGAGGCGGACGGTGATCAGCCCGAGCAGCACCGCCAGCAATCCGCTGACCAGGAGCGACAGCGGCAATGTCAGCCACGGCGACAGGCCATAGGCGGTCGACAGCACGGCCGTGGTGTAGGCGCCGAAGCCGACGAAGGCTGCCTGGCCGAACGAGGTCAGGCCGCCGACGCCGGTGAGCAGCACGAGGCCCATGGCGACGAGGGCTGTGAGGCCGATATTGTCGAGCAGCACGATCCAGAACGGCGGCATGCCCGGAACGAACGGGATCGCCGCCATGACGGCTGCGAAGACGAGAATGGGAAGCCGGCTCTGCATCTTGGCCTCAGTCCTTCTCTTCTTCGACCGCGGGCGCGGCGAGCGAGCGCAGCAGCAGCACGGGGATCAGCAGCATGAAGACGATCACTTCCTTGTAGTTGGAGGCGTAGAAGGACGAGAATGCCTCGACGATGCCGACGACCAGCGCCGCAACCGCAGTGAGCGGGTAGCTGACGAGGCCGCCGATGATCGCGGCGACAAACCCCTTCAGGCCGATCAGGAAGCCGGAGTCGTAATAGAGCGTCGTGATCGGTACGATCATGATGCCCGACAGCGCGCCGATCACGGACGCCAGCAGGAAGGCGATCTGCCCCGACAGTGTGGTGCGGATGCCGGCCAGCCGTGCACCGAGCCGGTTCACGGCGGTCGCGCGCAGCGCCTTGCCGTAGAGCGTCAGGCCGAAGAACAGCCAGAGCCCGACGATGAAGGCGATAGTGATGGCATAGACCGTGATGCTCTGGCCGGTGAATCGCAGCGCACCGGCGGTGAAGGACCCTGACAGCACGGCAGGTCCGCGCTGGCCTTCGGCGCCGAAGAACAGCAGGCCCAGCCCCTGAAGTGCGAGATGCACGCCGACCGATGCGATCAGCAGCACCAGCACCGAGGTGTGCGCCAGCGGCTGGAATGCGATCCGGTAGAGATAGAGACCGATCATCGCGACGATCACCAGCGACAGGGCGATCGAGACCGCCACCGGCGGCTTCTGGGCAGCGAAATAGACGGTCAGCGCCAGCACGACGGCCGGCAGCACGACGTTCGTGACGAGGCTGCGCAGGATCAGGCGCCCATGCAGCGCCTTGCGCGCCACGAAAAGGTCGAAGCCAAAGGCGCCGATGCCCAGCGCCAGCGCCAGCTTGGCCGTGCCCGGCATCTGGCCCGCCGCCAGCGAGGCATAGGTCAGTGCGCCATAGGTGACGAATTCGCCCTGGGGGATCAGGATCACGCGGGTCACGGCAAAGACCAGCACCAGCGCCAGGCCGAGCAGCGCGTAGATCGCGCCATTGGTGATGCCGTCCTGCACCAGGAACAGCATGATGGTGGTATTCAAGACCGGACGCTCCCCCTCAAAGATCAGGGACCGCTCTCCGCAATTGCGGTGGATGGTCCCTCACAGCCATTGAAATACGCTGACGATATTTGATATGGTCCATAACAATTATCAAATATAACTTCAAGGGTGGCGAGCGACCCGCCCGAATTTAGCGGGATTACGAGCACGAGGCGATGACCGTTTCCAAAACCGCTGAAAAGTCTTCCGAAAAGTCCGGCGACGCTGCCAAGGGCCGCAAGGACGCGGCCGACGCGCAGCCGGAGGCTCTCCAGCTCGGCGAGCTCTCCGAACAGCTCGGTTATGTCCTGAAGCGGGCGCAGCTCAAGGTGTTCGAGAACTTCCTGCGCTGCATGGCCTCGCTCCAGCTCACGCCCGCGCAGTTCTCCGTGCTGCTGCTGGTCGAGAAGAATCCGGGCCGTAATCAGACCGAGGTCGCCTCGACCCTCGGCATCCTGCGCCCGAATTTCGTGGCCCTGCTCGACAATCTGGAGAGCCGCGACCTCTGCGCCCGGATCCGCTCCACCAACGACCGCCGCTCGCACATCCTGGTCTTGACCGACAAGGGCAAGGCCGTGCTGACCCGCGCCAAGAAGCTGGTCGCCACCAAGCACGAGTCGCGGCTGAACGAGCTGCTGGGGCAGGCGAACCGCGAAGCCCTGCTCGGGATGCTCGCGAAGATCGCGAACGAGTTTTGAGGCTCTGGCTGTCGGCCGCTTGGCAGGCAGGCTTGATCCACGCTCTCCGCTGTCATCGTCCGGCTTGACCGGACGATCCAGTACTCCGAGACGGTTGTGATTGATCGACAGGCTGCGGCGTACTGGATTCCCCGCCTCCGCGGGGAATGACGCCGTGGTCGGAGCAGGCGCCTCAATCCACCAGGATCACGCGAATATCGTTCACGTTCGTCAGCGTCGGTCCGGGCATCAGCAGATCCCCCGTCGCCTCGAAGAAACTGGTCGCGTCGTTGTTGTCCAGATACGCCTGCGGCTGAAGGCCCTGCGCCTTCATCTTCGTGAAGGTCGCCGCATCGATCAGCGCGCCGGCGGGATCGGTGGGGTGGCCGGCGCCGCCGTCGGCGCCGTCGGTGTCGCCGGCGAGCGCCGAAATATTCGGCGTGTCCTTCAACAGCGCGGCGAGCGCCAGCGCGTATTCCTGGTTGGGGCCGCCGCGGCCATGGCCGCGCACGGTGACCGTGAGCTCGCCGCCGGAGAGGATCGCGAGGCGCTTGCCTTGCGCGCGCGCATCCAGCGCCAGCCTGGCATGGGCGGCGGCGACCTCACGAGCCTCGCCTTCGAGATCGGCGCCGAGATCGATGGTCTCGTAGCCGGCCTCGTGAGCGAGCTTCACCGCAGCGTCGAGCGATTGCTTGGGGCGCGCGATCAGCTCGAACGACGCGCGGGCGAAGGCGGCATCACCAGGCTTGGCGCTTTCATTCGCGGGATCATCCAGCGCGCGCCTCACCGCGTCGTCGATGGCGAGCTTGTATTTCGCGACGATCGCACGCGCATCCGCCAGCGTGGTCGGATCGGGCACGGTGGGGCCGGAGGCGATCGCGGACGGATCGTCGTGCGGCACGTCGGAGATCGCGAGCGTCACGATCTCCGCGGCATTCCTGCCCGCACGCGCAAGCCGCCCGCCCTTGATGCGCGACAAATGTTTTCTGACGACATTCATCTCGCCGATCGGCGCGCCCGAACGCAACAGCGCCTTGTTGACGGCCTGCTTCTGCGCAAAGCTGATGCCGTCCACCGGCGCGATCCAGTTGGCCGAGCCGCCGCCGGTGAGCAGCACCAGCAGCAGATCGTCGGACCCGGCCTCGGCTGCGAGCGCAAGCGTGTCGGCCGCGCCCTTGAGGCCGGCTTCGTCAGGCATGGGATGGCCGGCCTCGACCACGCGGATGCGGCGCGTCGGCACGCCATAGCCATGGCGCGTGGTGGCGATGCCGAGCAGGCGTTCCGGCGCAAGTTTCAACGTGTCGAGATAGTGTCGCTCCGCGGCGGCGGCCATCGCACCTGCGCCCTTGCCGGCGGCCAGGCAGATCACGCGCCCTTTCGGCGCGGGCCGCAGATGCGGCGCCAGGATCGTACTGGGATGGGCGGCGGCAACGGCGGCGTCGTAGAGCGCGCGGAGCAGGGGACGTCGGTCGGTCATGACGAAGGCCTTGAGCGGACAGAACAGACTGGCGGCAAACGCCGCAAGGTCACATGCCTACCGCATTGGCTGCGAAAGCGTAAGCAGGCTTTACCGTCATTCGATTGTGCAATCGCGTGATCATAATCGGTGCGCAAGCAAAAACCCCCTGCGACCAGCGCAGGGGGTTTTGTCGTCTCGCGTGTGTCAGGCGACTAGCCGCCGACGTCGGCGCTGATCACGTCACCGAACAGTTCCCAGCGCTCGCCCTTGAATTTCTCGAGGCGGAGCTGGCTGATCGGCGCGAAGTCGGTCGCAGACGTGTTGATCTGGATTCCCGGCAGCAGCGCTTCGGTGCGGAAGTTCTTCAGGCTGGCGGCCTGCTTCATGACGTTCTCGCGCGTGAGATCGTCGCCGCACTGCTTCAGCACGTGAACGAGGGTCTGCGCCACGGCGTAACCGACGATGGTGCCCTTATCGAGCTTGTCGCCGTCGGGGAAGTATTTGCTCATGAATGCGAGAAAGTCCTTCATGCCGGGATCGTTGGCCCATTCGGTATCCGACACGTCCTTCAGGTAGTCGGCCGAGATGATATCCTGGCCGTTCTCGAAGCCGGCCGGCTTCATCACGCTGCCGACGGAGGCCGAGACGTTGTTGAGGAAGTGCAGCGGCTTCCAGCCGATCTCGGCGTTCTTCTTGATGGCCTGGGCCGCGAATTTCGGCGTCGTGATGTTCATGAAGACGTCGGCGCCGGTCGACTTCAGCTTCACGATGTGGTTGTCGATGGTCGGCTCGGAGGTCTCGTAGCTCTCTTCGATGACGATCATCGAGGCGGCTTTCGAGCCGAGGCCGTCCTTCAGGCCCTTCAGATAGTCCTTGCCGTAATCGTCGTTCTGGAAGAGCACGGCGATCTTGGCGTCCGGCTTGTTCTTCAGGAGCCACTTCGCATAGATCTGCGTTTCGCTCTGGTAATTGGGCTGCCAGCCCATGGTCCAGGGGAAGTTCTGCGGATCGTTCCACTTGGTGGCGCCGGTGGCGACGAACAGCTGCGGCACCTTCTTCGAGTTCATGTATTTGTGGATCGCCGAATTCGGCGGCGTGCCGAGCGAGTTGAAGATGAACAGCACCTCGTCGCTCTCGACCAGCTTGCGCGCCTGCTCCACCGTCTTCGGCGGCGAGTAGGCGTCGTCATAGGAAACGAAGTTGATCTTGCGGCCGTTGATGCCGCCTTCTTCGTTGATCTTCTTGAAGTAGGCGGCTTCGGTCCGTCCGATGATGCCGTAGGCGGAGGCCGGTCCGCTGTAGGGCATGATGTTGCCGATCTTGATCTCGGTGTCGGTCGCGCCGGTATCGTATTTCTTCTGGGCCGATGCGGTGGAGGTCGCGGCTGCAATGAGCGCGAGCGCCAGTGACGCGGCCGCAAGCTTGCCGGTGACAGCGGGCATTCCTATCTCCCTATTTTCTTGGTGTGTGTGCGCCCCTTTTCTTGTCTTGCTTGTTTTTGGTGACGCGGCCGCAATTCAATACGATTTGGCCTGTGCCTTCAACAGAAAGCCCCAGCGACGGCGTCGCAGGGGCTGCTTCTTTAGTAGTCAGAGACGCACGCGGCCTCGTGTGCGACTGCGAAGGCGCAGCTGTCTTGAGTTGTTTTATAGTAGACAGGCTATTTTGAGTTGATCGCCTTCAACGGCCGGTCTCGTAGGGTGGGCAAAGGCGCGCTCTTCGCGCCGTGCCCACGATCTGTCCGGGTTGGATAGAGACGGTGGGCACGCTTCGCTTTGCCCACCCTACGAACGGTCGCCAAACCATATCGCGTTGAGATCTCTCAATGCCCGATCTCGCTCGAGATGATGTCGCCGAACAGCTCCCATTTCCGGCCCTTGAAGCGCATCATCTGGAGCTGCTCGATCGGCGCGAAATTGTCCGGCGCCGTGTTGATCTTGATGCCGGGCAAGAGCGTGTCCGGCTCGAAATCCTTCAGGCTCGCGGCTTGCTTCATGACGTTCTCGTGGGTGAGCTCGTCGCCGCACATCTGCAGCACCTTCACCATGGTCTGGGCGGCGGCATAGCCGAACACCACGCCGGCATCGAGCTTGTTGGCCTTGGGATCGTATTGCGCGAGGAAGTTATAGAACTTCTTCATGCCGTCATCGGCATTCCATTGCGGATCGGAGCCGTCCTTGGTGTAGCTCGCCGACAGGATGCCTTGCGAGATTTCGATTCCCGCCGGTTCGAGCACGCCGCCGACCGAGGCCGAGACGTTCGAGATGATGTGCACCGGATGCCAGTTGATCTCGGCAGCCTTCTTGATCGCCTGCGCCGCGAATTTCGGGGTGGTGATGCTGATGAAGACGTCGGCGCCCGAGGCCTTCAATTTCACGACGTGCTCGTCGATCGCGGGCTCCGAGGTGTCGTAGCTGTCTTCCATGGTGATCATCGAGCCCTTGGGCCCAAGGCCGTCCTTCAGCCCCTTCAGATAGTCCTTGCCGAAATCGTCGTTCTGATAGAGCACGGCGATCTTGGCGTCCGGCTTCTCCTTCATGAGGTATTTGGCGTAGATGCGCGCCTCGCTGGCGTAGCTCGGCTGCCAGCCCATGGTCCACGGATACTGCTTCGGATCGCTCCATTTCGAGGCGCCGCTCGCCACGAATAATTGCGGCACTTTCTTCTCGTTCATGTATTTGCGGATGGCGCCGTTGGTGGAGGTGCCGAGCGAACCGAAGATCAGCAGCACGCCGTCGCTCTCGACCAGCTTGCGCGCCTGCTCCACCGTCTTCGGCGGCGAATAGCCGTCGTCGTAGGAGATGAACTTGATCTTGCGGCCGTTGATGCCGCCCTCGGCATTGACCTTGTTGAAATAGGCTTCCTCGGCCTTGCCGATCGCGGCATAGGCGGAGGCCGGCCCGCTATAGGGCATGATGTTGCCGATTTTGATCTCGGTATCGGAAGCGCCGCTGTCGTATTTCTTTTGCGCCAGTGCCGGGCAGCTCATTGCAGTGCACAAAGCGAGCGCGGCGAAAATGGCCGCAACCTGAGATCGAACGACAGTCATCTTTCTCCACCCGGAATGGATCGGCGCCGCATTGAACAAGATTGATGCCTGACGTCAACAAAAAGCCCCCGCGGTCTCCCGCGGGGGCTTTGTCAGATTTGACCCGACTTGGGACTATTGCGTCAGCGCGTCACTCGGAGGCGACGTCGCCGCTGATGATCTCACCGAACAGTTCCCATTTCTCGCCCTTGAAGCGTTGCATCTGGAGCTGCGAGATCGGGGCGAAATCGGTGGCGCTGGTGTTGATCTTGACGCCGGGCAGCAGCGTGTCCGGTGCAAAATCCTTCAGCGAGGCGGCCTGCTTCATGATGTTGGCGCGGGTGAGATCGTCACCGCACATTTCCAGCACCTTGGCCAAGGTCGACGCTGCGCCATAGCCGTAGACCATGCTGGTGTCGGATTTGTCGGCACCAGGCATGTACTTGTCGACGAACTCGTTCCACTTCTTCATGCCGGGATCGTTGTTCCACTGCGGATCGGTGGAGTCCTTGGCGTAGGCCGCCGACAACACGTTCTGCGCATTTTCAAAGCCGGCCGGCTTCATCACGCTGCCGACCGAGATCGACACGTTGGTGAGGATCTGGAGCGGCTTCCAGCTGAGTTCCGCCGTCTTCTTGATGGTCTGGGCCGCGAACTTCGGCGTGGTGTAGATCAGAAGCACGTCCGGGTTGGCCGCTTTGATCTTGACAATGTGGCCGTCGATCGAGGGCTCGGAGACCTCATAACTCTCTTCCATGATGATCATGGAGGAGGCCTTGGCGCCAAGACCATCCTTGGTGCCCTTGAGGTAGTCTTTGCCGAAATCGTCGTTCTGATAGAGGATCGCGACCTTGGCGTCCGGCTTCTCCTTCAGCAGCCACTTCGCATAGATCTGCGCTTCGCTCTGGTAGGAGGGCTGCCAGCCGATGGTCCAGGGGAAGTTCTTGGGGTCGTTCCACTTGGTAGCGCCGGTGGCGACGAACAGCTGCGGGATCTTCTTGGAATTGAGATACTTCTGGATCGCCGTGTTCGAGGGGGTGCCGAGCGGATTGAAGACGACGAGAACCTCGTCGCTCTCGACCAGCTTGCGAACCTGCTCGACGGCCTTCGGCGGCGAATAGGCGTCGTCATAGGTGACGAAATTGATCTTGCGGCCGTTGATGCCGCCCTTGTCGTTGATCATTTTGAAATAGGCTTCTTCGGTCTTGCCGATGATGCCATAGGCCGACGCGGGACCGCTGTACGGCATGATGTTGCCGATCTTGATCTCGGTATCGGTCGCGCCGGTGTCGTATTTCTTCTGGGCAAAAGCGGCCCCGGAGGTGAGGGTCGCGACCGCCGTTACGAGCGCGGTGGTTCGCAGTGTTCTTCCGAAAAGCAATTGGGTCTCCTTGGTTAAATAACGGTCCTGATGACGTTTTCAGTTCTTCCTGAGCTTACCGGCGAGCTGTTGGCCCAGGATCGCGACTTGCCTTGCGCCGTGCGGCACCAGGTAGATGACGAGGAACAGCAGCACGCCGAACACGGCGCCGGAGAGGCCCTTGGAGATGCCCTCCGCGATGTTCGGCACGAAGATGATGAAGGCGGCGCCGACGATCGAGCCGGGCAGCCAGCCCACGCCCCCGACGACCATGCCGAGGAACAGCGAGATCGCGAGCGTGATGGTGTAGCTGTCGGGCGCGACGAACTGCACCGCGATGGCGCCGAGCGAGCCGGCGATGCCGGTGATGGCGGCCGACACGCCGAAGGCCAGCGTCTTGTAGAGCGCGACGTCGACGCCCATGGCTGACGCCGCGATCTCGTTGTCGCGGATCGCCATGAAGGCGCGGCCGGAGCGGGACCGCAGCAGGTTCACGGCAAGAATGTAGATCCCGATCACGACCACCAGCGTGAAGTAATACAGCCACATGTCCTGCGACATCTTCAGGCCGAACGGCGCGTCCGGCTTGGTGACGACGAGGCCCTGCACGCCGCCGGTCCAGTGCTCGAGGAAGTTCAGCTTGAGGAGCTGCGGCATCGCCGTGGCCAATGCGAACGTCGCAAGCGCGAGGTAAACGCCGGAGAGTCGCAATGCCGGCTGCCCGAACAGGAAGCCGAAGCCGAAGCAGACCACGCCGGCGATCGGCAGGGTCACCGCATAATTGACGTTGAAATGCTCCATCAGCACCGCGGTCGTGTAGGCGCCGACCGCGTAGAATGCGCTCTGCCCGAGCGAGAACTGTCCGGAGCCGCCGGTCAGGATGTTCAGCGCCAGCACCGCCAATCCATAGATCAGCAGCATCGTCATCTGGAAGATGATGAAGTTCTTGACGAAGATCGGCATGATGATCAGCGCGGCGAGCACCACCAGCGAGGTGCCCATGCCCAGCGTCATCGCCCGCTTCGGAACGGCCTCGACCGCCTGATGGCCTTCTGCAACGACTTCTTCTGCAGCGCTCATGATCAAACTCGCTTGACGATTTGCCGGCCGAACAGGCCAGCGGGTTTGACGACCAGGACGGAGATGATCAGCGCGAGCGCGATCGGGAGTTTCAGCTCGTTGCCGACGCCGGGGATATAGGTCCCGGCGAGGTTCTCGAAGACGCCGACCAGGAAGCCGCCGACAACGGCGCCGAACGGGCTGGTGAGACCGCCGAGCACCGCGGCCGCAAAGCCGTAGATCAGCACGCCGCCCATCATGTTGGGCTCGAGGAACACCACGGGAGCGATCAGCATGCCGGCGATCGAGCCGATCGCGGTCGCCATACCCCAGCCGAGTGCGATCATCCAGGACGTGTTGATGCCGACGAGGCGGGCCGATTCAGGCACCGACGCGGCCGCGCGCATCGCAAGACCGATCCGCGTGTACTGGAAGAAGAAGTAGAGACCGAGCAGCAGCAGCACCGTGACGCCGATCATGCCGGCCTGGTGGGTCGAGATCAGCTGGCTGCCCAGGAACGGCGCGGACCCGAACGGGGTCGGATACTGCTTGATGGTGAAGTCCCAGATCAGGCCGGCCGAGGAGTTGATGATCGCGAACAGTGCGATGAAGCCGGCGACGTTGGTCAGCACCGGCGCTTTCGCCAGCGGCTTGAACAGGATCCGTTCGATCGCGATGCCGGCGATGAAGGACAGGGCCAGCGTGAGAATAAAGGCGGCCCAATAGGGGATGCCCCACTGCATCAACTGCCAGGAGATGAAGGTCGAGAACATCGCCATCTCGCCCTGCGCGAAGTTGAGATGGTCGATCGCCTGGTAGATCATGACCACGGCCAGCGCCATGCAGGCATAGATCGCGCCCGTGGCGATGCCGGCCAGCACTTGGTTGGTAAAAAGCTCCATCGTGCCGGCTCCTCAGTAACCCAAATAGGATTTGCGGATTTCTTCGTTGTTCGCGATGTCCTTGGCATTGCCCGACATCACGATGCGTCCGGTCTCGATCACATAGGCCTGGTCGGCGAGCTCGAGCGCGAGCTGCGCGTTCTGCTCGACCACCAGGATCGACACCTTGTCCTCGCGATTGATCTTGCCGAGGATGCCGAACAGGTCGCGCACCACCAGCGGCGCGAGGCCGAAGGAGGGCTCGTCCAGCAGCATCAGCCGCGGCCGCAGCATCAGCGCGCGCGCCACCGCGAGCATCTGTTGCTCGCCGCCCGAGAGCGTGCCGGCCTGCTGGGTGTGGCGCTGCTTCAGCACCGGGAAATGCGCATACATGCGCTCGATGTCGGAAACGATGCCGGCGCTGTCCTTGCGGGTGATGGCACCGAGCTGGAGGTTTTCCTCCACCGTCATGGTGGTGAAGGTGCCGCGGCCCTGCGGGACGTGGGCAATGCCGAACCGCACGATGTTCTCGGTGGAGCGGCTGCTCAGCGACTTGCCTTCGAACTCGACCGCACCGGTGGAGCGCACCATGTTGCAGATCGCGCGCAGCGTCGTGGTCTTGCCGGCGCCGTTGGCCCCGAGCAGCGTCGTCAGCGAGCCCTCGTTGAGCGAGAAGGACAGGCCATGGAGTGCCTGGACCTGGCCGTAATAGGCACGCAGGTCCTTGACGTTGAGCAGCGCCGTCATTGGTCCTTGCTCCCGAGATAGGCCTTGATGACGTCGGGATCGACCTGCACCTGGGCGGGCGTGCCTTCCGCGAGCTTCTTGCCAAAATTCAGCGCGACGACGTGGTCGGCGATCGACATCACGAGGCCCATGTGGTGCTCGACCAGCAGCACGGTCATGTGGCGTTCGTCGCGGATGCGGCGGATGAGGTCGCCGAGCGCATAGACTTCCTCGTGGTTGAGGCCGCCGGCGGGCTCGTCGAGCAACAGTATCTTTGGATCGGCCGCGAGCGCACGCGCGAGCTCGACACGCTTCTGTGTGCCGAAGGGAAGCCCGGACACGACAGTGTGGGCGACGTCCTCGAGCTTGAGATAAGCGAGGATCTCGTGAACCTTCCTGTTGACGCTGGTTTCGCTGCGCCGAACCCAGGCCAACTTCAGCGAGTCGCTGATGATGTCGCTGGACGTCTTCGAATGCGCGCCGACGCGGACGTTGTCCATCACCGTGAGGTTCGGAAACAGTGCCACGTTCTGGAAGGTGCGGCCGATGCCGATCTCGGCAATCCGGTGCGGCTTCCGCGACAGGATGCTCACGCCTTCCATCAGGATGTCGCCGGCCGACGGCTGGTACAGCCGCGAGAGGCAGTTGAAGAGCGTGGTCTTGCCGGCGCCGTTGGGGCCGATCAATCCGAGGATCTGGCCCTTGTGCATGTCAAAGGACACGCCGTTGAGCGCGACGATGCCCCCGAACACGACGCTGACGTCGCGAACCGCGAGCAGGGGCGATGTCCCCTGCGCGAGCTGTGCCTGCGTCATCTCGTCTCGCCCACATGAGTCAGTGGGGGAAGGGGCGATGTGAACCGCTCCTGATGATGACAAAGGCTATCTGAATCCCTCAGCCACACGCGCAACTTTCCCTCCTGATTTCAGCTTTTTGCTGACTTCTTTTTTGGATTGCGGCATCAGTCCCCCGAGTGCCGCTTCGATGTTCCTTACCATCGCAAGCAGACGCGGTCCAATGTCGTTGATCAAACGCTCTTCCGTGAAGCGGAATGCGGGCGCGCCGCAATTGATTGCGTAAGGCCCGGTTCCGTCGTTGAGCTTGAGCGCGACGGCAGCGGCGCCGATGTCGTCATGCCAATCGCCGACCGACATCGCGAAACCGTATTTCGCAACGGTCTCGCCGGAACGCTCCAGGCCGTCGCGCATCTTCGGCCAGCGGCTGCCGTAATGTTCGCGCAGGATACGGGAGACTTCGGCGCGGCCCTCGTCGTCGAGCGCCCAGAAATAGGCGCGGCCCATCGCGCTGGTTGCAATAGGCACGCGCGAGCCGACGTCAAGTTGAACACCGACCGTCTCGCTGCCGCGACTTTGCCCGAAATAGATCATGCTATGACGATCGCGGCCGCCGATCGCGACCGCGCCGCCGGTCGCGCGCATCATGTCTTCGCGAAACGGCTCGGACAAATGCCGAACGCCGAGATTGGCGAGCGCGGCATAACCGAGCGCCATCGCGGCCGGCGCGAGCTGATACTTCTCGAAACGGGGAACCGGTGCCAGATAACCGAGCTTCGTCAGCGTATAGGTCAGCCGCGAAACGGTCGGCTTCGGCAGGTTGGTGCGCGCGGCGATTTCCTGGTTGCCAAGCAGTCCGTCGTTGGGGTGGAATGCGCGCAATACGTCCAGTCCGCGGGAAAGCGCGACGACGAAATTCCGATCGGTCGCTGTCTTCTTTCCTGTACGCTTCATCCCTGATCTGCTTCTTGCGCGGAGTCGTTGACAACGTCCGTGCTTCAAAATAACCCTGCCGTCAAGATGCGGAATTAAATTCCGCACCGCGAAATCGAACAAAAGTAAATCCCCACCAAGGAGGGACACCGTGAGCGAAGTGGTCAAGCTTGAGCGTCATGACGAAGTCGGGATCGTCACGGTCAATAGTCCTCCGGTCAATGCGCTGAGTGCCGCAGTTCGTGGTGGTATTCTGGAATGCATCAAGGCTGCGGTCGCCGATCCCGCGATCAAGGGCATCGTGCTGACCTGCGCCGGCCGCACCTTCATCGCCGGTGCCGACATCACCGAATTCGGCAAGCCCCCGAAGGCGCCCGGCCTCAACGAAGTGCTGGCCGAAATGGAAGGCTCGCCGAAGCCGATCGTGGCCGCGATCCACGGCACCGCGCTCGGTGGCGGCCTCGAGGTCGCGCTGGCCTGTCATTTCCGCGTGGCCGTCAAAGAGGCCAAGCTCGGCCTGCCCGAGGTGAAGCTCGGCCTGCTGCCGGGCGCCGGCGGCACCCAGCGCCTGCCGCGCGCGGTTGGTCCCGAGCTCGCGGTCAAGATGATCGTCGGCGGTGATCCCATCGGCGCTGCCGAAGCGCTGAAGAACGGCCTGATCGAGGAGATCGTCGAAGGCCCGGCCTCCGGCGGCGAAGCCTTCGTCCGCAAATTGCTCGCCGAGAAGCGCCCGCTGCGCCGCCTGCGCGACGACGATTCCAAGATCGCGGCGGCCAAGGCCGATCGCTCGATCTTCACCAATGCGGTCGCCGCCATGACCAAGAAGTCGCGCGGCCTGGAGGCGCCGTTCGCGGCCGCCGACGCCGTTGGTGCGGCGATCGACCTGCCGTTCGACGAAGGTCTGAAGAAGGAGCGCGAGGGCTTCCTCAAGCTCGTCGCCAGCGACCAGTCGAAGGCTCAGCGCTATGCTTTCTTCGCCGAGCGCGAGGCCAACAAGATCGCAGGTGTGCCCGAAGGCACCAAGCCGCGTCCCGTTAACCGTGTTGCCATTCTCGGCGCCGGCACCATGGGTGGCGGCATCGCGATGTCCTTTGCCAATGCCGGCGTTCCCGTCACGCTGATCGAGACCGGCGAGGAGCAGCTCAAGCGCGGCATGGGCATCATGCAGAAGAACTGGGAAGCGACCGCGGCACGCGGCGGCATCCCGGCTGACGCGCCCGCCAAGCGCATGGCGCTGATCAACGGTGTCGTCGGCATCGAGAACGTCGGCGACGCCGATCTCGTCATCGAAGCCGTGTTCGAGACCATGGCGGTGAAGCAGGAAGTGTTCGGCAAGCTCGATCAGTACGTCAAGCCGGGTGCCGTGCTCGCCTCCAACACCTCGTATCTCAACATCGACGAGATCGCGAAGGCGACCAAGCGTCCGCAGGACGTGCTCGGCATGCACTTCTTCTCGCCCGCCAACGTCATGAAGCTGTGCGAGATCGTGCGCGCCGACAAGACCGCGCCGGACGCGCTGGTCACTGCCGTGACCATCGCGCGCAAGATCGCGAAGGTGCCGGCCGTCGTCGGCGTCTGCGACGGCTTCGTCGGCAACCGCATGCTCGCCCAGCGCGGCAAGCAGTCGGAAAAGCTGCTGTTCGAAGGTGCCTTGCCGCAGCAGGTCGACGCCGTCGTCACCAAGTTCGGCATGCCGATGGGGCCGTTCGCGATGGGCGACCTCGCCGGTCTCGACATCGGCTGGCGCTCGCGCAAGGACCGCGGCATCAAGTCGGAGATCGCGGACGCGCTCTGCGAAGCCGGCCGCTTCGGCCAGAAGACCGGCAAGGGCTATTACAAGTACGAAGCCGGCAGCCGCTCGGCGCTGCCCGATCCCGAGGTCGAGAAGCTGATCGACGAGACGCTGCTCCGCCTCGGCCGCAAGAAGCGTGTCGTCAGCGACGACGAGATCCTCGAGCGCATGATGTACCCGATGATCAACGAGGGCGCGAAGATCCTCGAAGAGGGCATCGCGGCGCGTCCCTCCGACATCGACGTGGTCTGGCTCTACGGCTATGGCTGGCCGATCTACCGCGGTGGCCCGATGTTCTGGGCCGACACCGTCGGCCTCAAGCACATCGCCGATCGCCTGGCCTTCTACGCCAAGGAGACCAACGACCCCAGCCTCGAGCCCGCGCCGCTGCTGAAGAAGCTCGCGGCCGAAGGCGGCACATTCGCCTCGCTGGCGGCGGCGTCGAAGGCGGCTTGATGGCCGCTTCAGCTCAACCCTCGTCATTCCGGGCTCGCGACTTTGTCGCGCCCCGGAATGACGGTCTCTGTTAGTTGCTCGCTCAACCAATCAAGAACAATGACCCATCCCGGCGAACAGTTTTATCCCGAGGGCGTGCGTTGGGACGACACCATCGTCCAGGGCTCGCTGCCCGACCTGTTGTCGAACGCCGCCGCTGAATACGGCCCGCGCACCGCGCTGGAATTCCGCGATCGTCCGATCACCTACACCGAGCTTGCCGCCATGGCCGAGCGCGCGGCGGCCGCGTTCCTGCGTGAAGGCATCGGCAAGACCAATTCCGTCGCGCTGTTCCTCGGGAACACGCCGGACCATCCCATCAATTTCTTCGGCGCGCTGAAGGCCGGCGCCCGCGTCGCGCATCTCTCGCCGCTCGACGGCGAGATCGCGCTGACCCACAAGGTCTCGGATTCCGGCTCGCGCCTGCTCGTGACCTCCAATCTCGCGGCACTGCTGCCGACGGCGCTGAAGTTCCTGGAGAAGGGCCTGATCGACCGTCTCGTCGTCTGCGAGGACGACACTTGGGGCAAGGTCGGCACGCCGCAAGCCGCGATCCCCGATGATCCCCGCATCGTCACCTTCAAGGCTTTCGTCGAAGGCGCGCCCACGCCCGCGCAATGGCCGTCGGTGACGGCCGACGACGTCGCGCTGCTGCAATATACCGGCGGCACCACCGGCCTGCCCAAGGGCGCGATGCTCACGCATGGCAATCTCTCTTCCGCGGTCTCGATCTACGACGTCTGGGGCAAGCCTGGCCGTGCCGCGCGCGGCGATGTCGTCGAGCGCGTGATCTGCGTGCTGCCGCTGTTCCACATCTATGCGCTGACCGTCGTGCTGTTGTCGGCGCTCAGCCGCGGCAATCTGATCTCGCTGCATCAGCGTTTCGACGTCGAAGCGGTGATGCGCGACATCGAACTCAAGCGCGCGACTTACTTCCCGGGCGTGCCGACGATGTGGATCGCGATCGCCGCACTTCCCGATCTGGACAAGCGCGATTTCTCTTCGCTCAACGCCATCGGCTCCGGCGGCGCGCCACTGCCCGTCGAGGTCGCGAGCTTCTTCGAACGCAAGGTCGGCAAGAAGCTCAAGAGCGGCTGGGGCATGACCGAGACCTGCTCGCCCGGCACCGGCCATCCGCCCACAGGCCCCGACAAGCCGGGCTCGATCGGCCTGATGCTGCCCGGCATCGAGCTCGACGTCGTCTCGCTCGAAAACCCGACCAAGGTGTTGCCGCCGGGCGAAGTCGGCGAGATCCGCATCAAGGGGCCGAACGTCACCCAGGGTTACTGGAACAAGCAGAAGGAAGTCGCGGAGTATTTCTCCGACGGCCGCTTCCTCACCGGCGACATCGGCTATGTCGACACCGACGGCTATTTCTTCCTGGTCGATCGCAAGAAGGACATGATCATCTCCGGCGGCTTCAACGTCTATCCGCAGATGATCGAGCAGGCGATCTACACCGTTCCGGGCGTGCACGAGGTGATCGTGCTCGGCATTCCCGACCAATATCGCGGCGAAGCCGCAAAAGCCTTCATCAAGCTCAAGCCCGACGCCAAGCCGTTCACGCTCGACGAGCTGCGCGCGCAACTCGCCGGCAAGGTCGGCAAGCACGAGCTGCCGGCCGAAATCGAGTTCGTCGACGATCTGCCGCGCACGCCGGTCGGCAAGCTGTCGCGCCACGAGTTGCGCCAGCAGCAGAAACCAGCACAATCCACGCAAACTGCATCAGGAGGTCGCTCTTGACCGACGCCGTCATCGTTTCCACCGCCCGCACCCCGATCGGCAAGGCCTATCGCGGCATGCTCAACGCCACCGAGGGCGCAACGCTGCTCGGCCACGCCATTGGCGGGCCGTCGCCCGCGCCAAGGTTGATCCGAAGGAGATCGAGGACGTCGTGATGGGCGCGGCGCTCCAGCAGGGTTCGACCGGCGGCAACATCGCGCGCAAGGCGCTGCTCCGCGCCGGCCTGCCCGTCACCGTCGCCGGCACCACCATCGACCGTCAGTGCGCCTCGGGCCTGCAGGCCATCGCGCTGGCCGCGCGCTCGGTGATCTTCGACGGCGTCGAGATCGCGGTCGGCGGCGGCGGCGAGTCGATCTCGCTGGTGCAGAACGACAAGATGAACGGTTTCCACGCCCAGGATCCGGCGCTGCTCAAGATCAAGGGCGAGGTCTACATGCCCATGATCGACACGGCCGAAATCGTTGCCAAGCGCTACGGCATCTCGCGTGAGAAGCAGGACGAATACTCCCTGGAGAGCCAGCGCCGCACCGCGGCCGCGCAGCAGGGCGGCAAGTTCAAGGACGAGCTCGCGCCGATCACGACGCAGATGGCCGTCACGGACAAGGCGACCGGCGCCGTGTCGATGAAGGAAGTCACACTATCGCAGGACGAGGGCCCGCGCCCCGAGACCACCGCCGAAGGCCTCGCCGGCCTGAAGGCCGTGCGCGGCGAAGGTTTCTCCATCACCGCCGGCAATGCCAGCCAGCTCTCCGACGGCGCCAGCGCCTCCGTCATCATGAGCGACAAGGAAGCCTCGAAGCGCGGACTGAAGCCGCTCGGCATCTTCCGCGGCTTCGTCTCCGCCGGCTGCGAGCCGGACGAGATGGGCATCGGTCCGGTCTTCGCCGTGCCGCGCCTGCTGAAGCGTCACGGCCTCACGGTCGACGACATCGGCCTCTGGGAGCTGAATGAAGCCTTCGCGGTTCAGGTGCTGTATTGCCGCGACAAGCTCGGCATCGACCCCGAGAAGATCAACGTCGACGGCGGCGCGATTGCCGTCGGCCATCCCTACGGCATGTCGGGCGCGCGCCTCACCGGCCATGCCTTGATCGAAGGCCGCCGCCGCAAGGCGAAATACGCGGTCGTCACCATGTGCGTCGGCGGCGGCATGGGCGCCGCCGGTCTGTTCGAGATTTTGCAGTAATTCACAGGAGGATCCGATGGATCTCGCATTCACGAAAGAAGAGCAGGCGTTTCGCGAGGAAGTGCGGTCATTCTTCCGCGACAACGTGCCGCCGGATACGCGGCGCAAGCTGGTCGAGGGCCGTCATCTCTCGAAGGACGAGATGGTGACGTGGTGGCGCATCCTCAACAAGAAGGGCTGGGGCACCAGCCACTGGCCCACGCAATATGGCGGCACCGGCTGGACCTCCGTGCAGCACTACATCTTCAACGAGGAGCTGCAGTCCTATCCGGCGCCGCAGCCGCTCGCCTTCGGCGTCAGCATGGTCGGCCCCGTCATCTACACCTTCGGCAACGAGGAGCAGAAGAAGAAGTACCTGCCGCGCATTGCGAATGTCGACGACTGGTGGTGCCAGGGCTTCTCCGAGCCCGGCTCCGGCTCCGATCTCGCCTCGCTCAAGACGAAAGCCGAGCGCAAGGGCGACAAGTGGATCATCAACGGCCAGAAGACCTGGACCACGCTGGCCCAGCACGCCGACATGATCTTCTGCCTTTGCCGCACCGACAACAATGCCAAGAAGCAGATGGGCATCTCCTTCATCGTGTTCTCGATGAAGTCGAAGGGCGTCACCGTGCGCCCGATCCAGACCATCGACGGCGGCGTCGAGGTCAACGAGGTGTTCTTCGACGACGTCGAAGTGCCCATCGAGAATTTGATCGGCGAGGAGAACAAGGGCTGGGATTACGCCAAGTTCCTGCTCGGCAATGAGCGCACCGGCATCGCCCGGGTCGGCGTCTCCAAGGAGCGCCTGCGTCGCATCCGCGATCTCGCGGGCAAGGTGGAGTCCGGCGGCAAGCCGATCATCCAGGACGCGGCTTTCCGCGAGAAGCTCGCGGCCTGCGAGATCGAGCTGAAGGCACTCGAGCTGACGCAGCTGCGCGTCGTCGCCGACGAGGGCAAGCACGGCAAGGGCAAGCCCAATCCGGCGTCCTCGGTGCTGAAGATCAAGGGCTCGGAGATCCAGCAGACCACCACCGAGCTCCTGATGGAAGTGATCGGCCCGTTCGCCGCGCCCTACGACGTGCATGGCGACGACGGCTCGAACGAAGCCATGGACTGGACCGCCCAGATCGCGCCGAGCTACTTCAACAACCGCAAGGTCTCGATCTACGGCGGCTCCAACGAGATCCAGCGCAACATCATCGCCAAGGCGGTGCTGGGACTGTAGGCGTCATTCCGGGGCGCGCGTAGCGCGAGCCCGGAATCCATAACCACGATCGGGAGTATGGATCCCGGGCTCGCGCGATGCGCGCCCCGGGATGACGAAGCCAAATAATTTCGGGTACGAGGAAAAAGAAATGGATTTTGATCTGAACGAGGAGCAGCGGCTTCTCAAGGACAGCATCGACGGCCTGCTGACCGATTCCTACGATTTCGAGAGCCGCAAAAAGTACATGAAGGAAAAGGGCGGCTGGAGCCAGGCCGTCTGGGGCAAGCTCGCCGAGCAGGGCCTCCTCGGCCTTCCCTTTAGCGAGGCCGATGGCGGCTTCGGCGGCGGCGGTGTCGAGACCATGATCGTGATGGAAGCGCTCGGCAAGGCGCTGGTGCTGGAGCCGTATCTGGCAACGGTCGTGATCGGCGGCGGCTTTCTGCGTCATGCCGGCTCCGATGCGCAGAAGGCCGCGCACGTGCCCGGGATCATCGACGGCAGCAAGACGCTGGCTTTCGCCCAGCTCGAGAAGAACTCGCGCTACGATCTCTTCGACGTCGCCACGACCGCGAAGAAGAAAGGCGACGGCTGGGTCATCGACGGTGAAAAATTCGTCGTGCTCAACGGCGAGAACGCGGAGACGCTGATCGTCACCGCCCGCACCAAGGGTGACCGCCGCGACAAGAGCGGCATCGGCGTGTTCCTGGTCCCGGCGAGCGCCAAGGGCGTGACGAAAAAGTCGTACCCGACCCAGGACGGCTTGCATGCCGCCGACATCACCTTCACCGGTGTCGAGGTCGGCGCCGACGCCGCGATCGGCAATCCTGACGACTCCCTCGCGCTGATCGAGCGCGTGGTGGACGAGGCCCGTGTTGCGCTCTGCGCCGAGGCGGTCGGCCTGATGGACGAATCGCTCAAGACGACCGTCGAGTACATCAAGACGCGCAAGCAGTTCGGCGTGGCGATTGGCTCGTTCCAGTCGCTGCAGCATCGCGCCTCCGACATGTTCGTCGCCGCCGAGCAGGCCCGCTCGATGTCGATGTTCGCGACCATGGCCGGCGATTTCGAGGACGCCAAGGAGCGCTCCAACGCCATCGCAGCCGCCAAGGTGCAGATCGGCAAGTCGCTGAAATACGTCGGCCAGCAGGCGATCCAGCTCCACGGCGGCATCGGCATGACCATGGAGGCGAAGATCGGCCACTACTTCAAGCGCCTCACCATGATCGAGAACTCGTTCGGCGACACCGACTACCACCAGCGCCGCGTCGCGGATGGTGGCGGGTTGATCTAAGCCACGCAACGACTGTCATCCCCCGCGAAAGCGGGGGATCCAGTACGCCGCGGCCTCTCGATTCCAGCCGCGCCGTCTCTGGAATACTGGATCGCCCGATCAAGTCGGGCGATGACACCGAACTAGCGGAATCAACGGAGCAACAACAATGAAAAACACCCCGTTCGATCTCACCGGCAAGGTCGCCATCGTCACCGGCTCCAGCCGCGGCATCGGCCGCTCCTCCGCTGAACTCCTCGCCAAGCTCGGCGCGAAAGTCGTGGTCTCCTCCCGCAAGGCCGACGCCTGCCAGGAGGTCGCCGACGGCATCAAGGCTGCCGGCGGCGAGGCCACCGTCATTCCCTGCAACATCGCCCGCAAGGCCGAGGTCGAGGCGCTGATTGCGGGCACCATCAAGCACTACGGCAAGATCGACATCCTCGTCTGCAACGCCGCGGTGAACCCGTATTACGGCCCGCTGCTCGACATCACCGACGAGGCCTTCGACAAGATCATGGGCTCGAACGTCAAGAGCAACATCTGGCTCTCCGCGCTCGCGATCCCGCAGATGGCCGAGCGTGGTAATGGCTCGGTCGTCATCATCTCCTCGATCGGCGGCCTCCGCGGCTCGACGGTCATCGGCGCCTACGGCATCTCGAAAGCCGCCGACTTCGCACTGTGTCGTTCGCTCGCCGGCGAATGGGGCCCCAAGGGCGTCCGCGTCAACTGCATCGCGCCCGGCCTCGTCAAGACCGATTTCGCCCGCGCGCTGTGGGAAGACGAAGCGAACCTGAAACGCCGCACCGCCACCACGCCGCTCCGCCGCATCGGTGAGCCCGATGAAATCGCAGGTGCCGTGGCTTATCTCGCTTCGGATGCCTCGAGCTTCATGACGGGGCAGACGATTGTCATCGACGGCGGTGTAACGACCGCGGCGGTGTAGGATTCTGCCTCGCTCCCTCAGTGGGTCGTCCCGGACAAGCGCAAGCGCAGATCCGGGACCCATAGCCACAGGGAGATGTTTGGCGAAGATCCGGAGTAGGCAGCGTGCTCCATAACCGCATCCTGTGGTTATGGGTCCCCGCGTTCGCGGGGACGACGACGGAGTTCGGGTCGCGACACCCGCATCCAACCTTGACCTCCTCGCCCTAATCCGCTCCCTTTGGCGCGACACAATGATCCCCTCGGGGAAAACGCCAAGGTAGCTTCCATGTCTTTCGTCCTCGCCATCGACCAGGGCACCACCTCTTCGCGCGCGATCGTGTTTCGCGGCGATATTTCCATCGCGGCGAAGGCGCAAGCTGAATTTCCGCAGCATTTCCCGGCCTCGGGCTGGGTCGAGCACGAGCCGGAGGACATCTGGACCTCGACCGTGATGGTCTGTCGCGACGCGATCGAGCAGGCCGGCATCAGTGCAAAGGACATCGCCGCGATCGGCATCACCAACCAGCGCGAGACCACTGTGGTGTGGGACCGCGCCACGGGGCAGGCGGTGCACCGCGCCATCGTCTGGCAGGACCGCCGCACCGCCGACATCTGTGCGAAATTGAAGGCCGACGGCCGCGAGCCGATGATCTCGCAGAAGACCGGCCTGATCATCGATCCCTATTTCTCCGGCACCAAGGTCGCCTGGATTCTCGATCACGTCCCCGGCGCGCGCGCGCGCGCCGCGCGCGGCGAATTGATGTTCGGCACCATCGACTGCTATCTGCTCTGGCGGCTCACAGGCGGCAAGGTGCATGCCACCGACGCCACCAATGCTTCGCGCACGCTGCTGTTCAACATCCATACCGGCGAGTGGGACGACGAACTGCTGGAGATCATCGGCGTGCCGCGCTCGATGCTGCCCGAGGTGAAGGATTCTTCGGCGCGCTTCGGCGAGAGCGTGCCTGATCTCTTTGGTGGCGCCATCGCCATCTCCGGCATCGCCGGCGACCAGCAGGCCGCGACCATTGGACAAGCCTGCTTCCGCCCGGGCATGATGAAGTCCACCTACGGCACCGGCTGCTTTGCGCTGCTCAACACCGGCACCACGCCCGTGGTCTCGAAGAACAAGCTGCTCACCACCGTCGCCTACCAGCTCAATGGCAAGCGCACCTACGCGCTGGAAGGCTCGATCTTCGTCGCGGGCTCCGCGGTGCAGTGGCTGCGCGACGGCCTCGGCATCATCAAGCATGCTGCCGAGACCGGGCTTCTTGCCGATCAGTCGGACTCCATGCAGAGCGTCTATCTCGTGCCGGCCTTTGTCGGCATGGGCGCGCCCTACTGGAATCCGCGCGTGCGCGGCGCGCTGTTCGGCCTCACCCGCAACACCGGCCCCGCCGAGCTCGCCCACGCCGCACTCGAAAGCGTCTGCTACCAGACGTTCGACCTCTGGGCCGCGATGCGTGCGGACTGGCCAAGCTCGGAAACCGCCAGTGTCGTGCTCCGCGTCGACGGCGGCATGACCGCCTCCGACTGGACCATGCAGCGCCTCGCCGATCTGCTCGATGCCCCGGTCGACCGCCCCGTGATCCAGGAGACCACCGCGCTCGGCGCCGCCTACCTCGCCGGTCTCCAGGCCGGCGTCTATCCCGAGCCGACCAAATTCGCCGACAATTGGCGCCTCGAACACCGCTTCAAGCCGAACATGAGCCAGGCCACGCGGGAGCGGAAGCTCGCCGGCTGGTCACGCGCCGTGAAGGGCGTGCTGGCGAGCGACGAGGGGGAGGGGTAGTACCCTCTATCCACATCGTCGTCCCTGCGAAAGCAGGGACCCATACCGCGGAGTTTATCTGGAGGTCGCGGTAGGACTACCGAATTCAGAGTCTTCGCCAAACCACTCCCTGTGGGTATGGGTCCCGGATCGGCGCTTCGCTTGTCCGGGACGACAATGGAGTGTGTAGCGAAAGTTCTGGCGTTTCTCCCGATGAAATCGAGCAAGCAAGAATGATCCTCCCCGACGGATATTCCGACGTCCCCGCCGGCAAGATCGCGGCCGTCGTCACGCATTTGGAGATGACCGCACCTCCCGCGCGCCGTGACGATCCTCCCGGCAATTGGTCCCTGCGCAAGGTCGATACGCCCGAGCTTCATTGGTACCGCGATCTCTTCCGCCGCGTCGGCGAGGAATGGCTGTGGTTCTCGCGGGCGCGCATGACCGACGCCGAGCTCGCCGCAATCATCCACGGGCCGCAAATCGAAATTTACGCGCTGGCCTCGGACGGCCGCGATGAAGGGCTGCTGGAGCTGGACTTCCGCGAGCCCGGCCAGTGCGAGCTGGTCTATTTCGGCGTCACCGCTGGCTTGATCGGACGAGGCGCCGCCCGCTTCCTGATGAACCGCGCATTGGAGATTGCGTGGTCACGCGATCTCCGCCGCGTCTGGCTGCACACCTGCACCTTCGATCATCCCTCGGCCGTCGCGTTCTACCAGCGCTCGGGATTCCGCCCCTTCCGCCGCCAGATCGAGGTGGCGGATGATCCGCGCCTTGACGGCACGGCGCCGCGCGATGCGGCGCGGCATGTGCCCGTTATCGAGTAGCGCGCGGCTGCCTCTCCACCGTCATTGCGAGGAGCCCTTGCGACGAAGCAATCCAGGCTGTCTCCGCGGAAAGATTCTGGATTGCTTCGCGGAGCCTGTCATCCGGCCCGCCGGAGGCAGGACCGGGTGGCTCGCAATGACGGAGTGTGACGATCGCGTTCGCCTCACACTCAATAATTATACCGCACCCCAAAACTGAACCCCTGCGCCACCAAGTTCGTCGTGTTGAACACCGGCGCGGGCCGGTTCGGCCCGCCGCCGGCCGGCGGCGGCGTGAGGTTCGGATTGACGGTGGTGTCGATCAGCCCGCCGGCGCGCTGCACGCCGGTCCAGTACAGCACGTCATAGCCGACGGTCAGGCGCCAGCCGGGCGCAACCTGATAACCCGCCTTCAGCGACAGCTCCGGTACCACGGCGAAGCGGGTCTGGTCGTAATGACCGATATTGCTGGACAGCGCGAGGAAGCCGCCCGGGGCCGTCGTGGTGACTCCAGCCACGGTCGAAACCGTCGAGCCCGAAATGTCGGCGCTGTTGAGATTGGCGCCGAGCGCCACCTTGCCGCGCCATTCCAGCGACCATGGGCCATTGCGCCAGTCGCCGGTGAGACCCAGATCGAGGCCGTGGAAGTTGCTCGCCGTCTTGAAATTGTCGGTGGGACTGAAGGTGCCAAAGGCAGGAATGGTCGCGGTATCCGAAATCGTCAGCGTGTCGGACGACCGCAGATAGCGATAGCCGACCAGCGCGCTGACGCGCTGTCCACTCCACGCGCCGAGATCCCAGCGATAGAGCGCGCCCGCGCCGAGCAGGCGCGATGTCTCGCTCGCGTTGACGCTGCCGGTGGCGAGGCCGGGAAAACCTGCAATCAGTGCGTCGGGAAATCCCGTCAGCGCGTTGTTGAAGGGCCGCGCCAGGATCGGATGGGCATTAGAGTCGGCAGCAAAGCCGGTCGAGGCGTTCTCCAACCCGAAGAACGAGGCCTCGATGCCGCTTCTGCGCTGTGAATCAAACCAGTAGCCGACCGTGATGCGTCCGCCCGAGCGCCAGTCATTGTTGACGCTGGAATTGCCGAACAGCACGGTCGTCGTGGGTTGCCCGAGCACGCCGGCCACGCCCAGCGGCGTGCCGACCGGGCTCGTCGTCACCAGCGCCGGCAGCTTGTCGCCGGTCACGCTCCAGGCGAGATACTCCGCTTCGGCCCAGAATGGGTTGAAGTCGACCGGCTTCGGCGGTGCTTTCAACGGGAGGTCGGCGGCCAATGCGTTGCCGCCCGCCAGCACGATGGCCGCAAGTGCCACGCCGATCGATGCCTTCCCAAGCTTCCATCGACCCATACCGCGCCCCCAAGTCCCGCAGAATGAACCACGCGCGATTCTGTTCGACAAGGTGGGGTTTAGGTTGCCTGAACGCGAAAACTTGCAGCTGTTGCCGACGGGCATCGCTCGAAGCCTGGCTCAAAACACCTTCTGCTCCGCCCGCGCCAGCGAAAATCCGTGCTGCATGGCATTGAAGCACGTCAGCCCCGTCTGCTCCGACCGGCAGGTGAATCCCGCGCGCTGCCACACCTCGCCATAGGCGAGCACTGGCAGCGACGGGTCCATGATGGTGTCGCCGGCGCAGATGCGGCCTGCGCTGCCCTTGGCGCTCATCTCGAAGGCGTTGCCCCATTCGAGTTCGCAATCGGCAGGTCGGCGCGGGCGGATCTCCATGTTCATGATGTCGCAGCGGAGCGCGCCCTGACCGTTGTCGGTGAAGAACTGGCAGGCGATGTTCTTCGACGGCGTCTGGAATCCGATCGGGCGGTCCTGAGCGTGGACGATGCTCGCGGCGGTGAGCAGGGCAAGCGCGGTGAATGATCGCAGGTACATGACGAGACCCCGGCTGGGTGGCTGCGTATTGATTCCGCTTTGTCGCGATGAGCGCAACGCTCTCCTTCCAAGATATTTGTTGCAGCAAGGCCGGATTGGCGATGAATTGGACGGCCCTGCCGCGTCCAACGACTGCGAAGAGCGAGAACCATGTTCCTGATCGGCCAGTACGACTCCCCCTTCGTCCGCCGCGTCGCGATTGCGCTGCGGCTCTACGGGCTGGCCTTCGAGCACAGGCCGTGGTCGACCTTCGGCGACGCCGACAGGATCGCGCCATACAATCCACTCCGCCGCGTGCCGACTTTGGTGCTCGATGACGGCGAGGCGCTGATCGAAAGCACCATCATCCTCGATTATCTCGACGAACTGGTCGGCGAGGCAAAGGCGATGCTGCCGCGAAGCGGCGCCGACCGACGAAGGCACTTGCGCATCTGCGCGCTCGCTTGCGGCCTCGGCGACAAGGCGGTGAGCCTGCTCTATGAGCGCGTGCTGCGGAAGGAGCAGCTTGCACTGTGGGTCGAGCGCTGCGAGGCGCAGATTGAGGATGTGCTCGGCGTGCTGGAAGCCGAACGCGCGAAGGTCACGACGCCGTACTGGCTGGGCGACCGCATCGGCCACGCCGACATTGCCGTTGCCTGCGTCGTGCGCTTCACCCGCGAAGCGCATCCGCAACTGTTCGCGCCGTCGCGCTATCCGGCGTTGTCAGCGCATGCCGATCGCTGCGAGGCACTGGCGCCGTTCAGGGAGATCGTGCAGCCGCTGGCGCCGCCGAAGGGGTGAGCCGCATCAAGCGTCTCTACGCGAATCCGATTCTGATCAGGATCGTCAGGAAAAGGCCTCCGACGACGGCGCAGACCGCAGCGCCGATCAGCGGCCCCAGCGCGCCTTCCCGGCTCGCAGGCTCCAGCACCGCATGTCCCGGCTGGTCCGGATCGTAATAGACCTTGACGGTCTGCCCGGGACGATATTTCGCCGCGGCCTTCTCGGCGACCTCGCGCAGCCCGGAGATCATGGTGCCGCCCCAATCGACTTCGGTGCCGATGAAGTCGCGCTTGCCGACCCTGTAAGCGTAGCGCAGGTCGATCTGATAGCGGTATTGGAGCCTGCTGGATCGCGATTTGTCGTCATCGCTCTTCTCCTCGATGACTTCCTCGATCACCTCGCAATGGGTGACCCTGCCGGCCGCTGTCGGCCAGCGCAGGCTGGCGCTCGCCAGCCGGCGGGTCCGGACATAGGAAGCGACGCAGAACACGCCGCCCGCGAGCACGATGACCGGCAGCGCGAACGCGAACAGGGGCACGCCGTTGTTGCTGTAGAGCACGTGACCCGCGAGCGAATGTGCGGTGAGGGTGGCAGCAATGACTGCGAATACGATGGTGAACGCCACCAGCGCCGCGAGGTTCTGCGCGGCGGCGGGTTCGAGCAGGGCCTCGGTCGGTTGCTTCGGATCGACATGGACGTCGACATGCGCGCCGACCGGATATCGTCCGATCAGTTTTGCGGCCAGCACCCGCGTGGTGATGACCTGGCCGCCGACAAAGACCTGGTCGCTTTCCAGTTCCTGGCCGCCGGCCTGATAGCGATAGCGGATGACGGGCTTGGCGTCGTTCTGGTCGTCCGAGGCGTGCGACGCCGGCTGATCGACCCTGGAGACCGTGATGATGCCCTCCACTCTGTCCCAGCTCGCCGCGGCCAGCATTCGGGCTCGCGTGCGGACCAGGTTGAACAGCATCAATCCAAACAGCAGCACCGAGATGCCGGCGGCAATCTGCGTCCACATCAATTGTTGGGCGTCCAGCATCCGAGTCCCCTGCGCTTCGGCGGCGATCGCCTTTGGTCGCGGCGAGCGCGCGTTGCGTTCACGGGCTTGCCGCCGTTTCGGGAGATCGTGCAGCCGCAGGCCGCCGAAGGGATGAATGGCGAAGGTGAGGTGCCGTAGCCCGGATCGAGCGGCTTGTCCGCCGAAGCTCGAAGCTGCGCTCGCAACGACGAGATTCGGGCACACACATCCGCCGGACAGCGAAACGGGCGCGATAGGCGATGATGGAGTATTACAGGTGTTTTGCCCGACGGCGCAAGCCGACTTCGGCAAGACCGAAAAATCTCAACCCTTTCAACCCCATCCCTACTGTGCATGGGGTTGTTTTCTCACTTTTTGGTTTTGGCGCGCAGGCGGGACTATCCCGCCCCCGCGCGTTTCTTCTGCCAGACCAGATGCACCGCGCAGGTGCAGCCCGGCGGATGCGAGGCGAGGTCCTTCGACGTTTCGTCGTTCGCAGGCGTCGCCGCAAAGGCCTTGCCGCTGTCCTCGCGTGACGGGATGTAGTTCAGGACCGGTGCGAGCCAGCGCTCGGTCTCGGCGACGCTCATGCCCTTGCGCGCGGCGTAGTCCTCGACCTGGTCGCGCTCGATCTTGCCGACGCCGAAATAATAGCTCTCGGGGTTCGCGAAGTAGAGCCCTGATACGGATGAGCCCGGCCACATCGCAAAGCTCTCGGTCAGCTTCACGCCTGCGGTGGCTTCCGCGTCGAGCAGCTCGAACAGCGTCGCCTTCTCGGTGTGATCGGGCTGCGCGGGATAGCCGGGCGCGGGACGGATGCCCTGGTACTTCTCCAGGATCAGATCATCGGGGGAGAGCGCCTCGTCCGGCGCGTAGGCCCAGAACTCGCGGCGCACGCGGGCGTGCATGCGTTCGGCAAAGGCTTCCGCAAGGCGGTCGGCCAGCGCCTTGCACAGGATCGACGAGTAGTCGTCATTGGCCATCTTGAAGCGGTCGGCGACCGCATCCTCGCCGATGCCGGCCGTGACCACGAAGCCGCCGACATAGTCGGGCACGCCCGCGGGCGCGATGAAGTCGGCGAGCGCCGCGTTGAAGCGGCCTTCGCGCTTCTCGAGCTGCTGGCGCAGCGTGTGCAGCGTCGCGATGCGCTTCGTCCGGCTCTCGTCGGCATAGAGCACGATATCATCGCCCTGCGCATTCGCCGGCCAGAAGCCGACCGTGGCGCGGGCCCGGAACCATTTCTCCTTGACGATGAGGTCGAGCATCTTGCGCGCGTCGTCGTAGAGCGAGCGTGCGACTTCGCCGACCTTGTCGTCGTTGAGAATGGCGGGGAAGCGGCCGGCGAGCTCCCATGTCTGGAAGAACGGCGTCCAGTCGATATAGGGTACGAGCTCGGCGAGGTCGTATTCGTCAAAACTCCTGGTGCCGAGGAAGGTCGGCTTCACCGGCTTGTTCGCCGCGAAGTCGACCGGCACGCGGTTGGCACGCGCCACATCCAGCTTCAGCCGCTTCTTGTCGGCCTGCGCGCGGAAATGTGCGTCGGAGATCTTCGCGTACTCGGCGCGCACGTCGGCCGCATAGGTGTCGCGCTTCTCCGGCGACAGCAACGAGGAGGCGACGCCGACGGCGCGGCTGGCGTCGTTGACATGCACCACGGGACCGGAGCGATAGCTCGGGTCGATCTTCACGGCGGTATGCACGCGGCTTGTGGTGGCGCCGCCGATCAGCAGCGGCAGCTTGAGGCCTTCGCGCTGCAATTCGCCGGCGAAGAACGCCATCTCGTCGAGCGAGGGCGTGATCAGGCCGGAGAGGCCGACGATGTCGGCCTTCTCCGCCTTGACGGTCTCGACGATCTTGGCGGCCGGCACCATCACGCCGAGGTCGATGACCTCGAAATTGTTGCACTGGAGCACGATGCCGACGATGTTCTTGCCGATGTCGTGGACGTCGCCCTTGACGGTCGCGAGCACGATCTTGCCGGCGGACGAACTCTTGCCGGTGTCGATGCCGCTGGCGGCGTTGCGTGCCTTCTCCTCTTCCATGAAGGGCATCAGCCAGGCCACCGCCTGCTTCATCACGCGGGCGGATTTCACCACCTGCGGCAGGAACATCTTGCCGTCGCCGAAGAGGTCGCCGACCACGTTCATGCCGGCCATCAACGGACCTTCGATCACGTCGAGCGGGCGTGACGACGTCTTGCGGGCTTCTTCGGTGTCCTGCTCGATGAACTCGGTGATCCCATGGACCAGCGAATGCGACAGCCGCTTCTCCACCGGCCATTCGCGCCAGGCGAGATCGGCTTCCTTGGTCTGGGTCTTGTTGCCGCGGAATTTTTCGGCGAGCGCCAGCAGGCGCTCGGATGCGCCCGGGTCGCGGTTGAGAACGACGTCTTCGCAGACCTGACGCAGCTCGGCGTCGATGTCGTCATAGACGATCATCTGCCCGGCATTGACGATGCCCATGTCCATGCCGGCCTTGATCGCGTGATACAGGAACACCGAGTGCATGGCCTCGCGCACCGGCTCGTTGCCGCGGAACGAGAACGACAGGTTGGAGACGCCGCCCGAGATATGCGCGTGCGGCAGGTTCTGGCGGATCCAGCGCGTCGCCTCGATGAAGTCGACGCCGTAATTGTTGTGCTCCTCGATGCCGGTCGCGATCGCGAAAATGTTCGGATCGAAGATGATGTCTTCCGGCGGGAAGCCGACGCGGTCGACCAGGATGTCGTAGGCGCGCTTGCAGATCTCGGTCTTGCGCTTGAACGTGTCGGCCTGGCCGACTTCGTCGAACGCCATCACGACCACGGCCGCGCCGTGGCGGCGGGCGATGTTGGCCTCGTGAATGAACTTCTCTTCGCCTTCCTTCATCGAGATCGAGTTGACGACCGGCTTGCCCTGCACGCATTTCAGGCCGGCCTCGATCACCGAGAACTTCGAGGAATCGACCATCACGGGGACGCGTGCGATGTCGGGCTCGGCGGCGACGAGGTTGAGGAAGGTCACCATCGCGGCTTCCGAATCCAGAAGCCCTTCGTCCATGTTGACGTCGATGATCTGCGCGCCGTTCTCGACCTGGTCGCGTGCGACCTGGAGCGCAGCGGTGTAATCGCCGTTGGTGATCAGCTTGCGGAATTTCGCGGAGCCCGTGACGTTGGTGCGCTCGCCGACGTTCACGAACGGAATCGCGTCGGTCAGGATGAACGGTTCGAGACCGGAGAGCCGCAGCCGCGGCTCGATCTCGGGGACGATGCGCGGCTTGTGCGGGGCCACGGCAGCGGCGATCGCCGCGATATGGTCCGGCGTGGTGCCGCAGCAGCCGCCGACGATGTTGACGAGGCCGGACGCGGCGAACTCGCCGACCAGGCGTGCCATGTATTCCGGGGTCTCATCATACTGGCCGAACTCGTTGGGCAGCCCGGCGTTCGGGTAGGCGCAGACCAGCGTATCGGCGACGCGGCCGATATCGGCGATGTGGGCGCGCAGGTCTTCGGCGCCGAGCGCGCAGTTGAAGCCGATGGTGATGGGCTTTGCGTGCCGCACCGAATTCCAGAACGCTTCCGGCATCTGTCCGGAGAGCAAGCGGCCTGATTTGTCGGTGATGGTGCCTGACACCATTACGGGCACGTCGATGCCGCGCGCTTCGGTGATCTCGGCGATCGCATAGAGCGCCGCCTTGGCGTTGAGCGTGTCGAAGATGGTCTCGACCAGCAGCAGATCGACGCCGCCGTCGAGCATGCCGTTGATCTGCTCGCCGTAGGACTTGCGCAGGTCGTCGAAGGTGACGGCGCGGTAGCCGGGATTGGAGACGTCAGGCGAGATCGAGGCGGTGCGATTGGTCGGGCCGATGGCACCCGCGACGAAGCGCGGCTTGCCGTCCTCGGCCTCGACGCGGCGAGCAGCATTGCCGGCGAGGCGGGCGCCTTCGCGCGCCATTTCATAAACGATGTCGGTGAGGTCGTAATCGGCCTGCGCGATCGAAGTGGTCGAGAACGTGTTGGTCGCGACGATGTCGGCGCCGGCGCGCAAATAGGCGGCGTGGATGTCCTCGATCGCCTGCGGCTGGGTGATGATCAGCAGATCGTTGTTGCCGCGCAGGTCACGATGAAAATCCCTAAAGCGCTCGCCGCGGAAGGCGGCTTCGTCGAACTGGAGGTTCTGGATCATCGTGCCCATGGCGCCGTCGAGCACGAGGATGCGTTCGCGCGCGGCATTGAGCAGGGCAGTTCGCTTGGGAGACACGGGAATGGTCATTTTATCCTAGGCCGCCTTCTGCGCGCTCTTGGCGCGGATGCCGAGCAAATGGCTGATCGCGAACACGAGATCGGCGCGGTTCATGGTGTAGAAATGGAAGGTGTCGACGCCGTTCTTGGCGAGCTTCTGCACCTGGCCCGCCGCAACGGTCGCGGCCACCAGCTTGCGGGTCTCGGCGTCGTCGTCGAGGCCATCGAACTTCGCGGCGAACCAGTCCGGCACGGTCGTGCCGGCGCGGGTGACGAAATTACGGGCCTGTTTGAAATTGTGCATGGGCATGATGCCCGGCACGATCGGGATATTGATGCCGCGGGCGCGGACGCGGTCGAGATAGCGGAAGTAGAGATCGTTATCGAAGAACACCTGGGTGATCGCGCGCGTCGCGCCGGCATCGACTTTTGCTTTCAGCGTGTCGATATCGGCGTCGAAGTCCCGCGCTTCGGGATGCTTCTCGGGGTACGCCGAGACCGAGACCTCGATATCAGCGTGCCGCTTCTTGATCCCCGCAACGAGCGCATCGGAGGTCTGATAGCCGTCGGGATGGCTCGAGTAGGCCGTACCGATGCCGCTGGCGGGATCGCCGCGCAGGCCGACGATGTGGCGGACGCCGACCTCGTGATAGCGGTCGACGATCTCGTCGATCTCGCCGCGCGAGGCGCCGACGCAGGTCAGATGCGCGGCCGGCAGCAGCGCGGTCTCCTTCAGAATGCGCGAGATGGTCGAATGGGTGCGCTCGCGGGTCGAGCCGCCGGCCCCATAGGTCACCGAGACGAATTTTGGGTCGAGCGGGGCAAGCCGGTTGATGGTCTCCCAGAGATTGCGCTCCATATCTTCCGTCTTGGGCGGGAAGAATTCGAAGGAAATGGCCGGCCGCTTTACGGCGAGGTGCCCGTCGGTGTGGGCAGGCATCGTCAGATCGGTCATGGCACCACTCACTCCAGGGCCTTGCCAGATTTCGGCGGCCGGCGGTCAGATCTAGGTTGGGAGACGCTAAGATAGGGCAAAGACGGGTTTCTCGACAGCCCATCGGAGATGGGAAATGGCCCACTTTTATCTTTTGATGAGAATTGTTACTCAGATTTGAGGCTTGGGTGGGAAATGGTGGCGTCCTAAAAATACAATTTATATCAATATATTGACCGCGATATAGGCTGTTCGAGGACGAATATTGATCGGTGGGCAGTGTGAAGTCTGTGTTGCTATGACCAAATCCAGCCCACTGCGTCCGATCGGCCCGCCGCCGGTATGCGCGGCCGGCGCGCGCCAGATCTGCGAGTCTGCCCATTGCTGCCCTGCAAGCCTTCACTAGGTTACCTCGCCATGATCCCGCTCTCAGTCCTCGACCTCTCCGTCGTCACCTCAGGCACGAAACCCGCCGCGGCGCTGCGCAACAGCATCGACTTGGCCCGGCATGTCGACGGCCTCGGCTATGTCCGCTACTGGCTCGCCGAGCATCACAACCTCGCCTCGGTGGCGAGCCCTGCACCCGACGTGATGATCGGGCAGATCGCGGCGGTGACGAAGCATATCCGCGTCGGCTCAGGCGGCGTGATGCTGCCCAACCACGCGCCGCTGGTCGTGGCCGAGCGCTTCAAGATGCTGGAGGCGCTGTTTCCCGGCCGCATCGATCTCGGCCTCGGACGTGCGCCGGGCACTGACGGCGCCACGGCTTACGCGCTGCGCAGTCGGCTCGACCGCCGCGAGGGCGACGATTTCCTGGAACGGCTGCACGAATTGATCCTGTGGCAGACCCGCGAATTCCCGGCAGGCCACCCCTACCACAACGTCGTCGCGATGCCCGACGACACGCCGCTGCCTCCGATCTGGTTGCTCGGATCCAGCGATTATTCCTCGGAGCTCGCTGCCCAAGTCGGCATGGGCTTCGCCTTCGCCCATCATTTCGCGTCCCACGATGCGATCGATGCGATGATTCATTATCGCAATCGCTTCCAGCCCTCCGCCTGGAGCGCCAGCCCGCGCGCGATCCTCGCCGTCGCTGCCATCGCGGCAGAAACCGACGAGGAAGCCGAAAAGCTCGCGACGTCGTTCGACCTCAACCGCCTGCGCCGCGACCGCGGTCAATACTTGCCGCTGCCGAGCGTCGAGGAGGCGCTGGCCTATCCCTATACGGAATCCGAGCGCACCTCGATCAAGCGCAATCGCTCGCGCCTGTTCGTCGGCAATCCCGAGACGGTGCAGAAAAAGCTTCGGCCGCTGATCGATGCCAGCAAGCCGGATGAGTTGATGGTGATCACGGCCGTGTATGATCACGACGCGCGGAAGAAGTCGTATTCGCTGCTGGCGGATGCGTTCGGGCTTAAGGCCGCCGCGTAAGGTGGTGTTGTGCCCCGGACGCAGCGCAGCGCTTCTTCAGCGGTGCGCTGCAGAGCCGGGGCCCATCTATCCGCGAACAGAACTGGGTCCCGGCTCTGCGCCGCAGCGTTGCACGCTGCAGCGCGTCCGGGACACGAGACTAATCCTGCTGCGTCTCGCTGAACGTCGCGCGGAAAGGGTGCCCCGGATACACGCCGACGATGCGGAATTCGCGCGAGAAGAATTTCAGCTCCTCGATCGCAAACGCCAGGCCCTTGTCGTCGGGATGGCCGTCGACATCGGCATAAAACTGCGTGGCGAAGAAATTACCGTCGACCATGTAGCTTTCGAGCTTGGTCATGTTGACGCCGTTGGTGGCGAAACCGCCAAGCGCCTTGTAGAGCGCGGCGGGCAAATTGCGCACCCGAAATACAAAAGTCGTGACCAGCGGGCCGGACCCTTGCGTGGCCCATTTCGGCTCGCGCGCCAGCACCACGAAGCGCGTGGTGTTGTGGGCCTCGTCCTCGATGTCCTCGGCGAGGATGTCGAGGCCGTAGATCTTTGCGGCGAGGCGCGAGGCGATCGCGGCGACCGATTTGTCGTTGCGCTCGGAAATGTCGCGGGCGCTGCCGGCGGTGTCGGCGTGCACGATCGGCTTGATGCCGAGCTTTCGGATGATGCGCCGGCACTGGCCGAGCGCATGGACATGGCTCTCGACGGACTTGATGTCGGAGATCTTGGTCCCCTTCACGGCCATCAGCTGATGGCGGACGGGAAGAAACCATTCGCCGATGATGAACAGGCCGGAGGCCGGCAGCAGATGATGGATGTCGGCGACGCGGCCGGCGACCGAATTCTCGATCGGGATCATGCCGAGATCGGCCTCGCCCGACGAGATCGCCGACAGCGCGTCCTCGAAAGTGGCGCAGGGCATCGGTTCGGCGTCGGGATAAGCCTCGACGATGGCGATGTGGGAATTGGCCCCGGGTTCGCCCTGGAATGCGATTTTCATCTTGCTCATGACGGGCCTTGTAACAGCGGCTCAGGATTTGGAAAGGAGGCTGCGCGCGGTCTCGAGATCGGCCGGCGTGTCGACCCCGCGGGGCACGGTATCGACGATGGTGAAGTCGATCCGCATTCCGGCCTCCAGCGCACGGAGCTGCTCCAGCTTCTCCTGCAATTCCAGCGGCGAGGGCGGAAGCCGGACGTAGCGCTCCAGCGCGGCGCGGCGATAGGCGTAGAGGCCGATATGGTGGTAGCGCGGTCCGTCTCCAGTCGGCGCGGTCGCGCGGGTGAAATAAAGTGCGCGCATGCGCCGGCCCCCGAGCGAGGTTCCAATCGCCTTCACGACGCTGGGCGCGAGGTCCTCTTCCTCGGTGTGGATCTGTGAAGCCAGCGTGGCGATGTCCACGGCCGGATCCTCCAGCGGCGGCAGCACCTCGCGGATGTTCTGGATCGTGATCGTGGGGAAGTCGCCCTGCAGATTGACCACGATCTCGGCCTTCCCATCGGGATCGAGTTTCTGCATGGCCTCGTGGATGCGGTCCGAGCCCGATGGGTGTTCGGAGCGGGTCATCACGGCCTCGCCGCCATGGGCGGTCACGACCGATGCGATCTCGGCGGTATCGGTTGCCACCGCAACCCGGCCGATTCCGGCGGCCTCCGCCCGTCGCATCACATGCACGATCATCGGCAGGCCCGCGATGTCGGCGAGCGGCTTGCCAGGCAGGCGGGTGGCGGCCATGCGGGCCGGGATCAGCACCAGGATGCGGGGATCGGTCATGGGGTCAAAGGTTTGGGTTCAAGGGCCTGGAAAGGGTATGTTTTCCGCACCGAGAAATGGGGTGGGGACGGGCTGAAAGCCGGGTCGCTTATACGGGTTGCCAGACCCCGGGCAAACCGATATCTCAATGGCAAAACTCGGGGAAACAATAAGGAACGTTTGATTCTCTGAGGCTCGTCCTGGCGGCCCGCGCGGCCGCTATTTCCTTACTGCGGTGTGGGGCCTGGCCGGAAATGGACTCTTTCGAACTCAATAAAATCATGGGTGCCGTGCTTGGTACCTGTCTCTTTCTTCTGGTGACCAGCTTCACCGCGCAGGCGCTGTTCTCGCCCAGGATGCCGGAAAAGCCGGGCTTCGAGATCGCCGTGAAGGAAGACGCCGGCCACGGCAAGGAAGGCGGCGCTGCCGCCGCGCCATCCGAGCCGATCGAAAAGCTGCTCCAGACCGCCTCCGTCGAGAAGGGTGCTTCCGCCGCCAAGAAGTGCGGCGCCTGCCACACCTTCGAGAAGGGCGGCCCGAATCGCGTCGGTCCGAACCTCTATGGCGTCGTCGGCGAGGCCCGCGGCGAAGGCCGCGGCGGCTTCAACTTCTCTGCCGCAATGAAGGCCAAGGGCGGCACCTGGTCGATCGACGATCTCAACAAGTTCATTGCCAATCCGAAGGGCTTCGTGCCGGGCACCGCGATGGGCTTCGCCGGTATCCAGAAGGATTCCGAGCGCGCCGACGTCATCGCCTATCTGAATTCGCTCTCGGAGAGCCCCAAGCCGCTGCCGACGGCAGCGAAGTAAGGCCCCCAAAACCCGTCTTGGAATATGCGGCCAGGCTGAAAAGCCTGGCCGTTTCCGTATCCGGGGCTCGCGGTGAGTTTATCGGGGCGTTTGGCCGCATCGGATGGGCTGGCCGGGCTTCCAAGATGAGGAAAAAGCAACATATTCGGTCGAAACCTCGCCTATATTGAGCACTTAAAGGGGTAACCTCCTTCAAGATCAGGAATGTTGATTTGGCCATTACCCGACGCGATCTCCTGCTCACCGGCACTGCGGCCGCAGCGCTTCCCGCCCTCGGTTCCGTGGCGGGCATTCCCGTCGTCGGCGCGGCGCAAGCACAATCCGCAAGCGAGCTTCCCTGGCGCCACGCGCTGTCGCTGTTCGGACAGGTCAAGTACCCCGCGGACTTCAAGCGCTTCGATTACGTCAATCCGGACGCGCCCAAGGGCGGTGTCGCGCGCCAGATCGCGGTCGGGACCTTCGACAATTTCAATATCGTGGTGGCTGGTGTGAAGGGACAGGTCGCCGGTGCTGTCGGGTTCATCTACGAATCCCTCACGACGGCCTCGCTCGACGAGGTCTCGACCGAATACGGCGCGCTGGCCGAAGCCGTCAGCCACCCGGACGATTTCTCCTTCGTCACCTATCGGTTGCGGCCGCAGGCCAGATGGCATGACGGCAAGCCGGTGACGGCGGACGACGTGATCTTCTCACTGGAGTCCTTCAAGAAGCACCACCCGATGTACTCGGCCTATTACAGCCATGTGGTGAAGGCCGAGAAGGTCGGCGAGCGCGAGGTGAAGTTCACCTTCGACGCGCCCGGCAACCGCGAACTGCCGCAGATCGTCGGGCAGCTCACGGTGTTGCCGAAGCACTGGTGGGAAGGGACCGACGCGCAGGGCCGCAAGCGCGACGTCTCCGCCACCACGCTCGAAATTCCGCTCGGCTCCGGCCCCTACAAGGTCAAGGAATTCGTTGCCGGACGCTCGATCGCGCTGGAGCGCGTCAAGGACTATTGGGGCCGCGATTTCGCTGCCAATGTGGGCCGCAACAATTTCGACGAGATGCGCTACGAGTATTTTCGCGATGCCACCGTGGCGATCGAGGCGTTCAAGGCCGATCAGGTCGACTGGCGCACGGAGAATAGCGCGAAGAACTGGGCGACAGCCTACGACTTCCCGGCCGTGACCGAGAAGCGGGTGATCCTCGAGGAGTTCGCCAATCGCAGTTCGGGCGTCATGCAGGCTTTCGTACCGAACCTGCGCCGCGCCAAGTTCAAGGACGCCCGCGTGCGTCGTGCGCTCAATTATGCGTTCGACTTCGAGGAGATGAACAAGCAGATCTTCTATGGTCAGTACAAGCGCGTCAGCAGCTATTTCGATGGCATCGACGAGCTCATGGCGACCGGGTTGCCGCAAGGGAAAGAGCTGGAGATTCTCGAAACTGTCCGCGCCGAAGTCCCGCCCGAAGTCTTCACGACCGCCTATACCAATCCTGTCAGCGGCAGTCCTGAAGCCGTGCGCGATAATCTGCGCGAAGCGCTGCGCCTGCTGAAGGAGGCCGGCTACGAGGTGCGCGACCGCAAGCTGGTCGACGTCAAGACCGGCGCGCAGTTCACCCTGGAGCTGTTGAACCAGGATCCGAGCTTCGAACGGGTCACGCTGTTCTACAAGCCGTCTCTGGAGCGGCTCGGTATCGCCGTCAGCGTGCGCACGGTCGATCCGACCCAATACGAGAACAGGACGCGCGAGTGGGATTTCGACATCGTCACCAACTCATGGGGCGAGTCGCAGTCGCCGGGCAACGAGCAGCGCGAGTTCTGGTCGTCCAAGACGGCCGACATCCCTGGTTCGCGCAATATTGCCGGCATCAAGAATCCGGCGATCGACAAGCTGATCGAACGGTTGATCTATGCTACCGGCCGCGACGATCTCGTCGCGGCAACCAAGGCGCTCGACCGCGTGCTGCTGTGGAACAACTACGTCATTCCGCAGTGGACCTATTCGAAGGTCCGCACCGCGCGCTGGGATCGCTTCGGCCGGCCGGCGGAACTGCCCAAATACGGTCAGTCCGGCTTCCCGTTCATCTGGTGGTACGACGCGGACAAGGCGGCACGGATCGCAAAGAAGTCGTGAAGGACGCTTCCCGCATGACGCAGATGTCACGCCGCCACGTGCTGGCCCTGGGTGCCGGTGGCGCCGTCGGCGTGTCCCTCGGCATGCCGCTGTCGCGCGGCGCGCAAGCATCGGAAGCGGAAACCGAGGCGCACGGCATGTCGGCGTTCGGCGATCTCAAATATCCCGCCGACTTCCACCATTTCGACTACGTCAATCTCGATGCGCCGAAGGGCGGCACGTTCTCGCTCATTCCCTCGGTGCGTGCGTATAACCAGTCCTATCAGACGTTCAACTCGCTCAACGCCTACATCCTGAAGGGCGACGGCGCGCAAGGCATGGATATGACGTTCGTGCCGCTGATGGTGCGCGCAAATGACGAGCCTGATGGGATGTACGGGCTTGCGGCCAAATCCGTGCGGATTTCGCCGGACAGGCTGGTCTATCGCTTCACGATGCGGCCCGAGGCAAAATTCCACGACGGTACGAAGCTTACCGCGCACGACGCGGCGTTTTCGCTGACGTCGCTGAAGACCAAAGGGCATCCGCTGATCATCGTGCAGATGCGCGACATGGCCAGTGCGGAAGCGATCGACGATACGACGCTCGTCGTCACCTTCGCCAAGGGCCGCGCCCGCGACGTGCCGCTCTATGTCGCAGGCCTGCCGATCTTCTCGAAGGCGTACTACGCGTCGCGCCCGTTCGATGAATCGTCTCTGGAGATTCCACTGGGCTCGGGGCCGTACAAGGTCGGAAAATTCGAGGTCAACCGCTACATCGAGTACGAGCGGGTGAAGGATTGGTGGGCCGCGGATCTGCCGCCTTGCCGCGGCACCTACAATTTCGATGTCGTGCGCTATGAATTCTATCGCGACCGCGATGTCGCCTTCGAGGGGTTTACCGGCAAGAACTATCTCTACCGGGAAGAATTCACCTCGCGGATCTGGGCAACGCGCTATGACTTCGCCGCCGTGAAGGACAATCGCGTCAAGCTCGAGATCGTGCCCGACGACACGCCGTCCGGCGCGCAGGGCTGGTTCATCAACACGCGGCGCGACAAGTTCAAAGACCCTCGCGTGCGCGAGGCCCTGATCAATGCCTTCGACTTCGAGTGGACCAACAAGACCATCATGTACGGCGCTTACGCCCGTACGGTGTCGCCGTTCCAGAACTCCGATCTCATGGCGGGTGCCGGGGCGCCTCCGCCGGAAGAGCTGAAGCTGCTGGAGCCGTTTCGCGGTCAGGTCCCCGACGAAGTGTTCACTGCGCCTTTCACGCCTCCGGTCACGGATGGCTCCGGGCAGGACCGCAGTCTGCTACGCAAGGCGCAGCAATTGCTGAACGACGCAGGCATGCCGATCAAGGACGGCAAGCGAATGCTGCCGAACGGCGAGGTCTTCAGAATCGAGTTCCTGCTGGATGAGCCCTCGTTCCAGCCCCACCATGCACCCTACATCAAGAATCTGGGGACGCTCGGCATCGAAGCGAGCGTGCGTCTTGTCGATGCCGTGCAATACAAGGTCCGCCAGGAAGATTTCGACTTCGACATGACGATCCAGCGCTTCAGCATGTCGGCAACGCCGGGTGACGCCATGCGCGCTTTCTTTTCGTCGCAGGTCGCGGCCACCAAGGGCTCGTATAATCTTGCGGGCGTCGCCAACCCGGCGATCGACGCCATGATCGAAAAGATCATGTCGGCTGACAACCGAGAGGATTTGACAGTCGCCTGCCGCGCCTTTGACCGCCTGTTCCGCGCCGGCCGCTATTGGGTACCGCAATGGTATAACAAGACGCACCGGCTCGCTTACTGGGATCAGTTCGCTCATCCGCAGCAGTTGCCGCGTTACGCCAACGGTGTCGGCGCGCCCGATATCTGGTGGTCCGATCGTGCCAAGGCGGCCAAGCCTGAGCAGGCGAAATAGCCATGAGCGCCTATATAGCCCGCCGCATCCTCCTGATGATTCCGACCCTGCTCGGAATCCTCTTCGTCTCCTTCGTTGTGGTGCAGTTCGCGCCCGGCGGTCCGGTCGAGCGCGTGATCGCGCAGCTCTCGGGCTCCGACACCGGCGGCACATCGCGCATTTCGGGCGGCAACGATTTCGCGCAGCGCGCGCCGGGGCAGGTCGGCGCAGGCGGCGACGCCATCAACTCGAAATACCGGGGCGCGCAGGGGCTCGACCCTGATTTCATCAAGAAGCTGGAGAAACAATTCGGCTTCGACAAGCCGGCACCGGAACGCTTCGCGCTGATGGTCTGGAATTTCGCCCGCTTCGATTTCGGCAACAGCTATTTCCGCGACGTCAGCGTGCTCCAGCTGATCAAGGAAAAGCTTCCGGTCTCGATCTCGCTCGGCATCTGGCTGACGCTCCTGACCTATCTGATCTCGATACCGCTCGGCATCCGCAAGGCGGTCAAGGACGGAACGCGCTTCGACACGTGGACGTCGAGCGTGCTCGTGCTCGGCTATGCCATTCCCGGCTTCCTGTTCGCGATCCTCCTGATCATCCTGTTTGCCGGCGGCTCGTTCTTCAACTGGTTCCCGCTGCGTGGATTGACGTCCGACGGCTGGTCGCAATTTCCCTGGTACTGGAAGATCATCGATTATTTCTGGCATCTGACGCTGCCGCTGATCGCCATGGGGCTCGGTGCGTTCACCACCATGACGTTCCTGACCAAGAATTCGTTTCTGGACGAGATTCGCAAGCAATATGTGATGACCGCGCGCGCGAAAGGCTGCAGCGAGAACCGGGTGCTTTACGGCCACGTCTTCCGCAACGCGATGCTGATCGTGATCGCGGGCTTTCCCTCAACCTTCATCCACGCCTTCTTCTCGGGCTCGCTTCTGATCGAGACGATTTTCTCTCTGGACGGGTTGGGGCTGCTCAGTTTCGAGAGCGTTCTCAATCGCGACTATCCTGTGGTGTTCGGTACGCTCTTCATCTTTTCGCTCGTCGGCCTCGTGATCAACCTCATCTCGGATCTCACCTACATGTGGATCGATCCGCGGATCGATTTCGAAGCACGGGAGGTCTGATGACGCTGACCGCCCCCACCCCGATCGAAACCACCGCAAAGTCTCCGCTCGGCGATGCCGTGCCGATCACGCGCAAACCGTTCGCGCCGTCGCCGCTCAACAGGCGGCGCTGGCAGAATTTCAAGGCGAACCGGCGCGGTTATTGGTCGCTCTGGATCTTCATGATCCTCTTCGTGGTGTCGCTATTCGCCGAGTTGATCGCCAATGACCGGCCGTTCCTGATCAAATATGACGGCCATCTCTACTGGCCGGCCTTCGTCACCTATTCCGAGACGACATTCGGCGGCGACTTCGAAACCGCGGCCGACTACCGCGATCCCTATTTGCAGAAATTGATCAAGGACAAGGGCGGCAGCGTGGTCTGGCCGCTGATCCGCTACTCCTACGATACCCACAATCTCGATCTGCCGACACCGGCGCCGTCGCCGCCGACCTGGATGCTGACGGAAGCGCAGTGCAAGCCCGTCGTCGAGAAGAAGGGGCTGAAGAGCTGCCGTGATCTCGAATACAACTGGCTCGGGACCGACGATCAGGGGCGTGACGTGATTGCGCGCCTGATCTACGGTTTTCGCATCTCGGTGCTGTTCGGCCTCTGTCTGACCATCGTCTCCTCCGTCATCGGCATCGCTGCCGGCGCGGTGCAAGGCTATTTCGGTGGCTGGGTCGATTTGCTGTTCCAGCGTTTCATCGAGATATGGACGGCGATCCCGTCGCTCTATCTGCTGCTGATCCTGTCGTCGGTGCTGGTGCCCGGCTTCTTCGTGCTTCTTGGCATCCTGCTGCTGTTTTCTTGGGTGTCGCTGGTCGGACTCGTGCGCGCGGAATTCCTGCGCGGGCGCAATTTCGAGTACATCCAAGCGGCGCGCGCGCTCGGCGTGTCGAATGCCGTGATCATGTTCAAGCACTTGCTGCCGAACGCAATGGTCGCAACGATGACGTTCCTGCCGTTCATCGTCTCCTCGTCGGTCATGACGCTGACGGCCCTCGACTTCCTCGGCTTCGGGCTGCCGCCCGGCTCGCCGTCGCTCGGCGAGCTGCTGTCACAGGGCAAGTCCAACGTCCAGGCACCCTGGCTCGGCTTTTCCGGCTTCTTCTCGGTCGCGATCATGCTGTCGCTGCTGATCTTCATCGGTGAAGCCGTGCGCGACGCCTTCGATCCGCGCAAGACGTTCAAGTGAGGGCGTGATGGATGCGATCAACCAGCCCCTGCTTGCCGTTCGCGACCTCTCGGTGGCTTTTCACCAGGGCGGCGCCACCACGCTCGCGGTCGACAAGGTCTCGTTCCAGATCAAGCGCGGCGAATGCGTGGCGCTGGTCGGCGAATCCGGCTCCGGCAAGTCGGTCAGCGCGCTGTCGATCCTGAAGCTCTTGCCCTATCCGAACGCTTCGCATCCGTCGGGCAGCATCCGCTTCAAGGGGCAGGAGCTGATCGATCGGTCGGAGCGAGAGATGCGGGAGATTCGCGGCAGCGACATCTCCATCATCTTCCAGGAGCCGATGACCTCGCTCAATCCGCTGCACACGATCGAGGCGCAGATCGGCGAGATCATCCAGCTGCACAATCCGACCAGCAACGCCGAAGCGCGCAAGCGGACGCTGGAACTGCTGACGCAGGTCGGCATCCCCGAGCCTGAAACGCGGCTGAACAGCTATCCGCACCAGCTCTCCGGCGGCCAGCGCCAGCGCGTGATGATCGCGATGGCGCTCGCCAACGAGCCGGACCTGTTGATCGCGGACGAGCCGACCACCGCGCTCGACGTCACCGTGCAGGCTCAAATCCTGGCGCTGCTCGCCGAGATCCGTTCGCGGCTCGGCATGAGCCTGCTCTTCATCACCCACGATCTCGGCATCGTGCGCCGCATCGCCGACATCGTCTGCGTCATGAAGGGCGGCGTGATCGTCGAGCAGGGGCCGGTCGAGCAGGTCTTCAAGACCCCGACGCACCCCTATACGCGCGATCTGCTGGCAGCGGAGCCGAAGCCCGATCCGGCGCCGCCGCAGCCGGATGCGCCGGTGGTGATGTCGGCCGATGATCTGAAGGTCTGGTTTCCGATCAAGCGCGGGTTGATGCGCAAGACGGTCGGCCACATCAAGGCGGTGGACGGCGTCAGCATTGCCGTACGCAAGGGCGAGACGCTCGGCGTCGTCGGCGAATCCGGCTCCGGCAAGACCACGCTCGGGCTTGCGCTGATGCGACTGATCTCCTCGAACGGACGCATCGTGTTCCTGGGCAAGGACATCCAGGGCCTGCGCTTCAAGGAGATGCGGCCGTTCCGGCGCGACATGCAGATCGTGTTTCAGGACCCGTTCGGCTCGCTCAGCCCGCGCATGTCGGTCGCCGACATCATCGCCGAAGGTCTCACCGTGCATCAGCCGAACCTGTCGGACGAGGAGCGTGAGGCGCGCGTCGTCAAGGCGCTGGAGGATGTCGGACTGAAGCCGGACACTCGCTATCGCTATCCGCACGAATTCTCCGGCGGCCAGCGCCAACGCATCAGCATCGCGCGCGCGGTGGTGCTGGAGCCGGATTTCGTCGTGCTTGATGAACCGACCAGCGCGCTCGACATGCTGATCCAGGCGCAGATGGTCGACCTGTTGCGCGAGCTTCAGCGCAGGCGCGACCTCACCTACATGTTCATCTCGCACGATCTGCGCGTCGTCGCCTCACTCGCGAGCCATTTGATTGTCATGCGCGGCGGCAAGGTGGTCGAGGAGGGGCAGGCGGCCGAGCTGTTCAAGAACCCGAAGACGGACTACACGCGCGCGCTGTTCGCGGCGGCGTTCCGGCTCGAGACGGCGGGGAACGGGTCGGCGGCGACGTAGGCGGAGTCAGAGCCGCTTTATCGCGACGATTTCGCTGCCGGCCTGCTTGATCCGCGCGACCGCTTGCTCGATCGGTTCGACCACGGTTGCCATGTGATGCGCGTTGGCGTGAACCATGGTGGTCGCATCGCGGACGATCGCGACATGGCCTTTCCAGAAGATCAAATCGCCGCGCTGCAGCTTGCTTCGCTCATGCGGTTCCAGCGCGCGGCCGAGACCGGCCTGTTGCATGTCGCTGTCGCGGGGGCAGCCGGTGCCGGCGGCCGTCAGCGAAACCTGCACCAGGCCCGAGCAGTCGATGCCAAAACTGCTCTTGCCGCCCCACAGATAGGGCGTGTCGAGGAAGCGTTCGGCGACGGCGACGAAGTCCGGCTCGTGGCGATCGAGGAGCGCGAGATGCGTCTTCGGCAGAAACGTCCCGTCGCGCGTCACGGCGAAGCTGCCGTCTTCGCGCGCGATCGTGAGCTTCGATCCCAGCACCAGCGTGCCGGCCGGCGGCAGCTTGATCGAGGGGCCGGGGAAGGCAAAGGTTCGGAGCGCGCTCACCGTGTGAGTCGGCGCGGCCGCCGGCTTCATCAGCGCGGCGTCCGGCAGCCAGCCGACATAGCCGTCGCTCGCCAACTGGCCCCAGGCCCAGCCCTCGCCGTTGCGATCGTAGACGGTGACGCACTCGCCGCGTAGCGCCTCCGTCATCAGCATCGCGCTCGACGACGGCTGCTCGCGTACGGGCGCGACCGGATCGACGACCTCGAATTCCTCGCCCTCGACGAAACGATCCGCCGTCACCTCGCCTTCGAGATATCTCGCCGCGAGGTCGCCCCGCGCCGGTGTCAGCCGCTTATCGTGCATAGCGCTCGCTCAGCACCTTGTAGATGGCGCGCGCGGCCTGGCATTCGCCGCCTTCGGGGCGCGCGGGCTTGGCCGAGGGAGTCCAGCCGTAGATGTCGACATGCAGCCAGCTCTTCGCTTGCTCGACGAAGCGTTGCAGGAACAGCGCGCAGGTGATCGAGCCGGCGAAGCCGCCGGACGGTGCGTTGGTGATGGTGGCCGTCTTGGAATCCAGCCACGCATCGTAAGGCGGCCACAGCGGCATGCGCCACAAGGGATCGTTCTCCTTCACCGCGCAGCGCGCGACGTCGGCAGCCAGCGTCTCATCATTGGTGTAAAAGGGCGGTAAATCCGGCCCCAGCGCGACACGCGCGGCACCGGTCAGCGTGCCCAGGTCGATCAGCAGGTCCGGCTTCTCTTCGTCGGCCAATGCCAGCGCGTCGGCGAGCACGAGCCGGCCTTCCGCGTCGGTGTTGCCGATTTCCACGGTGATCCCCTTGCGCGAGGTGAAAATGTCGAGCGGGCGGAAGGCATTGCCGGCAACCGCATTTTCGACCGCCGGAATCAGCACGCGCAGCCGCAGCTTCAGCTTCGCATCCATCACCATGCGCGCGAGTGCGAGCACGTTGGCGGCGCCGCCCATGTCCTTCTTCATGATCAGCATTCCGCTCGACGGCTTCAAATCGAGCCCGCCGGTGTCGAAGCAGACGCCCTTGCCGACTAGCGTCACCTTCGGATGAGCGGGATCGCCCCAACCGATGTCGATCAGCCTGGGCGCGCGGTCCGAGGCCATGCCGACGGCATGGATCAGCGGAAAGTTCTTTTTCAGGTCATCGCCGATGGTGCAGGCGAAGCTTGCGCCGAACTCGGCTGCGAGCGATTGCGCGGCTGCGGCGAGCTCCTCAGGGCCCATGTCGTTGGACGGCGTGTTGATGAGATCGCGTGCCAGCATCGCGGCATCGGCCATGCGGCCGATCTCGGCGGTATCGACGCCATCAGGCGGCACCAGCCGGACATCGGGACGGTCTGACTTGCGGTAGCGGGCGAAACGGTAGCAGCCCAGCGCAAAAGCGAGCGCCGCCAGCCGTGCATCGTGCGGTGCATTGGCGAAGCGATAGATGCCCGGCGGCAGCAGGCCGGGCAGGGCGCCCGGCCGGAACGGGTCACGCGACCTTGCGCCTTCGTCCTCGAGGCCGAACAGCACTTGCGCGATCGTGCCATCTGACGCGGGCAGTGCGAGATAGCCGCCGGGCTTGCCGGCAAAGGCGCTGGCGGTGGCGAACTGGCGCTGCGCCGGCGGCAGCGTTTCGCGCACCGCATCCCAGCTCGACTTGGTGACGAAGATGATCGGGATGGCGGTGGACGACGTCTCGAAAACAGAAGGCATTGGCGGGTCCGGATCGTCAGATCAAACGGGTCATGCGAACGGACGAGACTTCGCAGAGTTTCGCCGCCGCCGCAATCGGCTTTGCTGTCACCGTTCAGCGAGCCGCTACTCGCAGCAGGAGGGCCGTGCTAGGTTCCGAATGCAGCCGCCAGGTGGACGGAGATTGCCGGCGGCCGACGACGAAGCCTGCCGGGAGGAATCTGCAATGGAATTTGTGTGGAGCGTGGTCACATTCATCGGCCAGGCCGTCGAGGCGACTTTCGGCTATGTCGAGCATCATCATTGGATATTTGCATTCCTCGCCGGCGGTTACGTTTTCTATCTCCACGATCGCTCCATCCACGCGCGGTTCGATGCGCTCGACAAGCGCGTCGACGAAATCCGCAAGCGGCTCGCCATCGAATATTGATCGGACGGGGCGAAACCGTTCCCGGCCGACCTCGTATCCATGTTGAGAACTGCCGTTCACGAGAGCGCGGCCGCCGGGCTTTACTAGCGCTGCGGTTGTGGCATTATCGGCAAACATTTTAGATTGTGCTGTGCGGTTCTGCACGTATCGAGCGCAAGCACGCGGTTGATTGCCTGCCCGGGTTCATCGTCGCCGGGTCCGATATCAGCCTGGACCTGTTTGTCGAAGGCATTTTTCTCATCGTTTAGGCGGCGCAGCATTCGCAAATGAGCGGCGCAACATGGATAGATCGTTCGTTATTGCGCAGATCTCCGACCTGCATCTGGACGGGTCAGGCCGTCTGCTGGCGACAATCGAAGCGCTCGGCGCCGCGATCCGCGAGGGCATGGCCGGCTTCGCTGACATTCCCGATCGCATCCTGCTGATCACGGGCGATCTCGTGGACGACCCGACGCCGCGCGCGCTCGACGAAGCGCTCGCCGTGATGGCGTCGTTCCGGCAGACGGGGCTGTTCACCGACATTCAGGCGGTTGCGGGCAATCACGACGTCAAGCGCCCGAGCCAACGTGCGGGCCGTCACGACGTCTACGATTATTTGCACCTGCCGCGCACCTCGAAGAGCGTCTATTATCGCCAGGCCGGCCTCGATCTGGTGCTGCTGGATTCCAACCGCGCGAGCCTCACGACGCTCGCGAGCGGTGCGATCGACGAGAAAGCCTACAACGCGCTGGTCGCGGATTCCGCCCGGCTGAGTGTTGAGCTCGCGGGCAGCATGGGTCCTGCGGGACGCGCCGATTATGCCGAGCCGACGGAGAATCTGGTGCGCGTGCTGGCGCTGCACCATCACCCGTTGCCGCAGGCGACCGGCGAAGGAAAACGTTTTCTCGGTGTGCCCGACGAGCCGTTGATGTATCTCGCCGCGCCCGCGACCTTCCTCGAAGCGGCGACGTCGCTCAACGTCAATCTGGTGCTGCACGGACACCGGCACGTCGAGGGGCTCACCCGCTATTCGATTCCGGATCCGCGCGCGACGCGGAGCGCGAGCGGCGAAGCCTTCTGGCGCACGATCTACGTGCTGTCCTGTCCGTCATCGACCGGGCAGGCCGGTGACGACGCCGGCTTCAACATCATTCATTTTGGCCCGTCGTCCCAGGCCTCGTCTCAAGGCACCGCGCATCGCTTCGCGATCGCGCGCTATTCGCGGCCACGCAATGACGGCGCCTTCAGGCTGCTCGATTCGAACCTGCCGGACGGCGTCATCCGGTTGCCGGCGGGCCGGGATTTTTCCCGTGACCCAGCCGTCCAGTCGGCGATCGAGATCGCCTCGTGTGCGGTGCTGAAGCGCGATCAGGTCGCGGGATTGGCCCGCCGGCTCCTGGCCCGCCGCGCCTTCTACGCCGGCGGCGAGGTGGACTGGCCGGGCGCGCTCTACACTTATCTCGTCACGTCTTACGCCTGGGCTGATCTCGACGGCAAATTCGGAAGGTCCGAGCGCAAGCATGAGATCGAGGTGATTGTCGCGGTGAAGTCGCTGCTGCGACGGCTGATCGAGCGCGCCGCCGAAATGGTCGACATCGATCCTGCTCAGCTCGACGAACTCCGCGCAAAACGCTTGCTCAATCGCGACGATCTTCGGCGCGAATGGCCTGGAGTGCCGGGCGCGGGTGTCGATGGGGTGGCAATGGCGCAGCAAAGATTGCAATTGCTGCGGGACCTGAACGGGCAGGTGACGATGCTCGGTCTCGATCTGGGCCTTGGGGGCGAGCCGCCGCCGCAGACGGCGCCGTGAGGGGCAGGCAGGCTGACGTTAACCGGCCGTTAGGGTTAACAGTCTATTGCTGGCGCGTTCGGCTCGATCAATCGGCTCGAGAGTCAAAGCGTCATGCGTCAACGGTTCAGTCTCGCCCGGCTTCTCGCGTCCACGTCGCTGGTCGCTTCAGTGGCCATGGGCCTCGGCGGCTGCACGGCCATGTCGAAACTCTCCGATGTCACCGGCTCGGTCGGGCCGCGTGCGGAAGCCGCCGCCCCCGCCGATCCCGCGCGTGCCGTCGAGGTCTATGGCGAGCGCTACCGTGCCAATCCCAAGGACGCCGACGCCGCGCTCGGCTATGGCCAGGCCTTGCGCGCCAATGGCCAGCGCGCGCAGGCCGCCGCCGTGCTCGAGCAGGCGACCATCGCCAATCCCGGTAACAAGCCGCTGCTGGCCCAGTATGGCCGCGCGCTCGCCGACAATGGTAATTTCCAGCAGGCCTTCGACGTGCTGTCGAGGGCGCACTCGCCCGACAATCCGGACTGGCGCCTGCTCTCGGTGCAGGGCACCGCGCTCGATCAGATGGGCCGCCACGACGAGGCGCGCTCCTATTATGCAAGCGCACTGAAGATCGCGCCCGGCGATCCCGGCGTGCTCTCCAATGTCGGCCTGTCCTACATGCTGTCGAAGGACCTCCCGAAGGCCGAAGAGGCGCTGCGGCAGGCCTATGCTTCGCCGCGCGCAAGCAGCCGGGTGCGGCAAAATCTCGGCCTGGTCGTCGGTCTCCAGGGCCGCTTCGCCGAGGCTGAGACCATCGTGAAGGCAGACCTCCCGCCGGATCAGGCGACAGCCAATGTCGCCTATCTCAAGGAAATGCTGAACCGCAACGAAGGTCAGCGCGGCGGACCGAAGCGGACGCCGGTTGCCTCGCTCAGCCAGCCCGATTGATCAGGTCTGATTCTTGAATCTTGAAGCCGCCTGCGGACCGTGCGCGGTCCGCATTTGCGTTTGCGTCAGTGCAGCTCGGTGATCTTGATGCCGGTCGGCCCGAGAATGACGACGAACAGCACCGGCAGGAAGAACAGGATCATCGGCACCGTCAGCTTCGGCGGCAGGGCGGCGGCCTTCTTCTCGGCCTCGTTCATGCGCATGTCGCGGTTTTCCTGCGCCATCACGCGCAAGGAATGGCCGAGCGGGGTGCCGTAACGCTCCGCCTGCTGAAGCGCGAGACACACCGATTTGACGCCCTCGAGCCCGGTGCGCCGCGCCAGGTTCTCATAGGCGACCTTGCGATCCTGCAAATAAGACAGCTCGGCCGTGGTCAGGGTGAACTCTTCCGAGAGTGCGATCGACTGCGTGACGATTTCGACAGCGACTTTCCGGAACGCCATTTCGACCGACATGCCGGATTCGATGCAGATCAGGAGCAAATCGAGCGCATCGGGGAAAGCCCGCTTGATCGAGAGCTGGCGCTTCGAAATCGCGTTCTTGAGGAACAGCATCGGCGCCTGGAGGCCGAGATAGGCGGCGCCGACACAGATGCCGATCTTGATCGGCATCGACTGTTCCATGTGGGCGATCAGGAAAACATAGATGACCGAGCCGACGAACAGCACGATCGGGGCCACCATGCGGGCAAACAGGAAGGTGATGTAGGGGGCCTGGCCGCGGTAGCCGGCCATGATCAGCTTGTCACGCGCCGCTTCCTGCGCGAGCCATTTCGTGAGGTTGAAGTCTTCGACGACCCTGGAGACGACCTGCTTCGGCGTCTGGCGCAGCGAGACCTTCTCGTTCTTGTTGAGGCGCTCGCGCTCGCGCTGGCGGATGCGCTCGCGCTCGCTCGCCACCGCCTTCATGCGCTTGGAAAGGCCCTCGCCGGCGAATAGCGGCATCACCAGCGTATAGACGGTGGCGCTGGCGGCGATGGCCGCCAGCAGCATGGTCATGAAGCGGACGTCGTGCAGTCTCGTGATGAGGAAGTCGACCATGTTGCACCGTCAGAAATCGAAGTTGATCATCTTCTTCATCACCATGATGCCCATCGACATCCAGACGACGCAGCCGACCAGCATGAGCTGGCCGGTGGGATGGGTCCACAGAATCGAGATGTAGTGCGGCGTCGTGAGATAGACGAGGAACATCACGATCGGCGGCAGTGAGCCGATGATGCCGGCCGAGGCCTTGGCTTCCATCGACATCGCCTGGATCTTCTCTTTCATCTTCTTGCGGTCGCGCAGCACCTTGGAGAGGTTGCCGAGGGCTTCGGAGAGGTTGCCGCCGGACTTCTGCTGGATCGAGATGACGATGCCGAAGAAATTGGCTTCAGGCAGCGGCATGCGCTCATAGAGCCGCGAGCAGGCCTCGCCGAGCGGCATGCCGATCGCCTGCGTCTCGATGATGGCGAGGAACTCGCTGCGCAGCGGCTCCGGCGAATCGGCGGCGACGACCTTGATCGATTCGAACAACGGCAGGCCCGCCTTGATGCCGCGGACGATCACGTCGACAGCATCCGGCAATGCCTTCAGGAACTTCGCCTCGCGCCGCTTCTTCAGATAGCCCAGTGCCCAGCGCGGCAGGCCGAAACCTCCGGCAAAGGCGAGGCCGGCAGCGCCGATCATGCCGCCGCCGCCGAACAGGGCGCCTGCGAAAAACACGCCCGCCGTGACGGCGGACACGGTCCAGAATTTCTGCGGTGTCCAGTCGAGACCTGCCTGCGACAGCCGGACCGGAAGCGGGACGCTCTTCTCCTGCTGACGCCGCGCTTCGAGATCCTTGAGCGAGGTCTCGACCTGCTCGCGGCGCGAACGCTGGCTCTTCTCGGCCTGCTTGGCCGTCGGCGCGTCGGCGCGCGCGATCGAGGCGCGTCGGCCTTCGGCCTTTCGCTCTCCGGACAGGAGTGGATAGAGGAACACCCAGGCGATGCCGCCGACGGCTGCGGTGGCGAGGAAGGCGAGGGCGAGGACCTGCATATTCATGGCTGCGCCGATCCCATCATGTCTTCGGCGCGACTTCCGCCGCATCGAGCGCAGCGGCAAGCCGCTTCTCTTCGCCGTAATAGCGCGCCCGTTCCCAGAACCGCGGCCGGCCGATGCCGGTCGAGCGGTGCCGCCCGATGATCTTGCCGTTGGCGTCTTCGCCGACCATGTCGTAGAGGAAGACGTCCTGGGTGATGATGGTGTCGCCTTCCATGCCCATCACCTCGGTAATGTGGGTGATGCGGCGCGAGCCGTCGCGCAGGCGCGCGGCTTGCACGATGACGTCGATCGAGGCGCAGATCATCTCGCGGATGGTGCGCGAGGGCAGCGAGAAGCCGCCCATGGTGATCATGGATTCGCAGCGCGACAAGGCTTCGCGCGGATTGTTGGCGTGCAGCGTGCCCATCGAGCCGTCATGGCCGGTGTTCATGGCCTGAAGCAGGTCGAACGCCTCAGGTCCGCGGACTTCGCCGACGATGATGCGTTCGGGACGCATACGCAGGCAGTTGCGCACCAGCTCGCGCATGGTGACCTGGCCCTCGCCCTCGATGTTGGGCGGGCGGGTTTCCAGCCGCACCACGTGGGGCTGCTGGAGCTGGAGCTCGGCGGCGTCTTCGCAGGTGATGACGCGCTCGTCGTGCTCGATATAGTTGGTCAGGCAGTTGAGCAGCGTGGTCTTTCCCGAACCGGTACCACCGGAGATCAGCACGTTGCAGCGGACGCGGCCGATGATCTGGAGAATCTCGGCGCCTTCCGGCGAGATTGCGCCGAACTTGACGAGCTGATCGAGCGTCAGCTTGTCCTTCTTGAACTTACGAATGGTGAGCGTGGGCCCGTCGATCGACAAAGGCGGAACGATGGCATTGACGCGGGAGCCGTCGGCGAGACGGGCGTCGCAGATCGGCGAGGATTCGTCGACGCGCCGGCCGACCTGGCTGACGATGCGCTGGCAGATGTTGAGCAGCTGCTGGTTGTCGCGAAAGCGGATGCCGGTGCGCTGGATCTTGCCGTTGACTTCGATGAAGACCGTGTCGGCGCCATTGACCATGATGTCGGCGATGTCGTCGCGCGACAGCAGCGGCTCGAGCGGGCCGTAACCGAGGACGTCGTTGCAGATGTCGTCGAGCAGCTCTTCCTGCTCGGCGATCGACATCACGATGTTCTTGATCGCGATGATCTCGTTGACGATGTCGCGGATTTCCTCGCGCGCGGACTCGGAGTCGAGCTTGGCGAGCTGGGCGAGGTCGATGGCCTCGATCAGCGCGCCGAAGATCGTGGCCTTGACCTCGTAGTAATTGTCGGAGCGCCGGGATTCCATGGCCGGGGCCGGCCTGGCGGGTGCAAGCGGCGGCGAGGCGATGGCCGGCGGGGGCGGCGCGCGCGACACCGCGGGCGCCGGAGCCTGGGCAGGCTCTGGCGACACGGCGCCGGGCTTGGGAGCCCGAGTATCGGTGTCTGTTCCGCTACGCTTACCGAACACTTAACAGCTCCATGCGGCGGCTTATTTTCCGCGCAACTTCTCAATCAGGGGTGAAAGCAGAGAAGACTTTTGCTTCTTCGTCTCGCTGCGGCCGGTCAGGCGCTGGGCGATCTGGAGAAACATCTCGATCGACTTGTGGTTGGCGGAGATCTCCGCGATCATCTGGCCGTTGTTGGCGGCCGAGCCGAAGATCTGCGGCTCGAACGGGATCGAAACGACCGGCTGGCTCTCGATCGCCTTGGCGAACTCGGCAGCGGCGATTTCGGGCCGTTTCGGGACGCCGACCTGGTTCAGGCAGTACAGCGGCGGCCGGTCGTTGGGCCGCGAAGCCTTCAGGAGATCGAACAGGTTCTTGGTGTTGCGCAAATTGGCGAGATCGGGTGCGGCCACGATCAGGATGTCGTCCGCCCCGATCAGGGCGCGCTTGGTCCACCCCGACCATTGATGCGGAACGTCGAGCACGATGCAGGGCATAGTGGAGCGCAGCGTGTCGAACACGGCGTCGAAGGCGTCGGTGCCGAAATCATAGACCCGGTCGAGCGTCGCCGGCGCCGCCAGCAGGCTGAGATGGTCGGTGCATTTCGACAGCAGGCGGTCGATGAAGGCGGTATCGACGCGATCCGGCGAGAACACGGCGTCCGCAATGCCCTGAGGGGGGTCCTGGTTGTAGTCGAGCCCGGCGGTGCCGAAGGCGAGGTCGAGATCGGCGACCACCGCGTCCATCGCGAGGTCGCGCGCGATCGCCCAGGCGACGTTGTGGGAGATCGTGGAGGCACCGACGCCGCCCTTGGCGCCGACCACGGCGATGATGCGGCCGACGGCCTTGGCTTCCGGCGCCGAGAACAAATTGCAGATCGAACGGACGACGTCGATCGGACCGACCGGCGCGAGCACATAGTCGCTGACGCCGCGGCGCACCAATTCGCGGTAAAGCGTCACGTCGTTGATGCGGCCGATCACGACCACGCGGGTGCCGGCGTCGCAGACCGTGGCGAGATGGTCGAGCCCGCTCAGAATGTCGTTGCGGCCGTCGCTTTCGAGCACGATCACGTTGGGCGTCGGGGCCGAACGGTAGGCCTCTGTCGCGGCCGCCATGCCGCCCATCTGGATTTTCAGATGGGCCTTGCCGAGACGGCGATCCTCGCCGGCCGATTGCACCGCGGCTGCGGTCTCCACGGTCTCGCAGAAGGCCTGAACCGACACGCGCGGCGCTGGGGCAATATGCTCCTCGACCGGGGAAGGGGCCTCCGGCTGCTCGTCTTGGGTCTGGCGCGCGTAGCTGATCATTTGCCGGTGTCGCTGAGTTTGGCCTTTTCGGCCTCTGGATAGGTGGTCGTCGTCGGCGTTCCCTTGCGGTATTTCTCGAGGCCCGTGATGCGACGCGCCGTGTAGGACGGCGTTTCAGGCCTGGGCTGCTCGAGGTCCGAGGGATTGTCGATCATTGCGGCCATGTTGCGCTGATAGGCGCAGCCGTAATTGTAATAGTCCTTGTTCTCGAACCAGCTCTTGTTCTTCATCGAAGGACCGATGTCATCCGGCCACAATCCGCAGGGACCTGCGACTGCCGCGATCTTGGAATAGGTGAGCCGGATCGGCGGAAGGAAACGCTTGTCTTCCGGCTGATAGGGACGAACGTTGACGCCGCGCGGAGGAACGCCCGCGCCCGCCAGCATCGCCTGGATCTCACGCATGGTATCCGCGACCGGACGCGCGTTCGGCGTGCCTGACGGGACGTCGATACGGATCGCGCCGGTACCCTCGTGCAGCCAGGCCGACGCGACGCCCATCACGTCGGCGCGCTGGGCGGCGGTCAGCCCGCCGCGGGCATGGCCGACGAAGACGACGATCGAGCGGTTCTGCTCCTCGATCGCGATCGGATGGCGCTGCTTGTAGTCGTCGGGAATGGAAGCGGTGGCCAGTTCGTCGTGCTGGCAGCCGCCGAGCGCGAGCGCCATGCCGACGAGCGCGCCACCGAAGCGGATGGCGCGTTTGCGAAGCTGGGGTCGTGTTGTGGTCATCGTGATGTCCCCGTTCCGCATCAGTCGGTAATGAAGCCGTAGGTGCCGCGGTAGTTCTTGGCCGGCTCGGTCCGGTTGGGCACACCGTAAATGCGGTTGATGTTGCCGATCAGCTGGGCCTGCGGATCCGCTGGCGCCGCGAAGCCGTCATCCGGCCGCGACAAATCCTTTGGCGCCGCTGCGCGAACGACGTAGGGCGTCACGATGACGACCAGCTCGGTCGCGTTGTTGACGAAGTCGCGGCTGCGGAACAGCGTGCCGAGGATCGGGAGCTGCATCAGTCCGGGCAGTCCGTTGACGGCCTGCTTGGTCTGCTGCTGGATCAGGCCGGCCATCGCCATCGCGCCGCCGGAGGGAATCTCCAGCGAGGTCTCGGCGCGGCGGGTCTTGATCGAGGGCACCGTCAGCGAGTTGACCGATGTGGAGGTCACGGCCTGCGACAGCGTGATCGCATTTTCATTCGATAGTTCCGAGACCTCGGTCATGACGCGCAGGCTGATCTTGCCCTCGCTCAGCACCACCGGGGTGAAGTTGAGCGAGATGCCGAACTTCTTGAAGCTGATCTGGGTGGTACAGACATGCGTGGTGGGATCGCACGCATAGCCTGCCGGCACTGGAAATTCGCCGCCGGCGACGAAGGTCGCTGACTCGCCGGAGATCGCGGTCAGGTTCGGCTCGGCCAGCGTCCGGATCACGCCCGCGCTCTCCATCGCACGCAAGGTGGCCTGCACCGACGGCGTCGCGCCGAACTTCGTGGTCAGCGCGTTGCCGTCGACCAGATTCTTGCCAAGAGCCGTGAACGGGTTGGAATTGCTGAAGCTCACCACCGACGTGCCGTAGTTCAGGTTCGCGGTGAGATCGACGCCCAGCTGCTTGATGATGCTTCGTGCGACTTCGGCGACCGTCACCTTGAGCATGACCTGGTCGCGGCCGCGGACCACGATCGAGTTCACCACCTTGTCGGCGCCGCCGGCGAGGCGGGCGGCGAGATCGTTGGCCTGCTGCGCTTCCAGCGGGTTCGCCGCCGAGCCGGTCAGGACGACGCCGTCGCCGAGGCCGTCGATCTGGATGTCGGCATTGGGCAGGATCTGCTTCAGTGCGGCGCGTGCGCCGTTGAGATCGCGTTTGACCGCGATGTCATAGGCCGCGATCTGCTGGCCTGCGGAATCGAAGAACACGATGTTGGTCTGACCGACCGAGGCGCCGATGATGTAGGCACGCTGCGACGAGCGGACCACCGCATTGGCGATCTTGGGATCGGCGACCAGCACATCCTTGATGTCGCGCGGCAGGTCGATCACGATCGACTTGCCGACGCCGAGCGAGAGGAAGCGCGCGTTCATCTGACCGTCGGCTGCGGCTTGCGCCACGGGACGATAATCGGCGGCGATCACGGGCGTGAGCACCGGGTTGAGCGTCAGCGCGAAGGCGGCCGAGAACGACAGGGCGCGGACCACCGAGGTTCGCATCGCCGCCAGATCTGCCCTGCATTTCATATCGACAGTCCTCATCGTGCCTTCGCCGTCTGGCTTGGAATGCCGTAGCGAATGATCGAAACGCCATCCCGCTTTGCGGAATCGTCGACCGTGATTTCGCTCATCTTGACGTCGACGATGCTGCGCAACGCCAGCGACAGCGTGCCGCTCTGGCGGGCCGCGGACAGGGTCGCGGTCTGCGTGGGATTGAGCTCGAGGGTGACGGTCTTGCCGACCACCGTGTTCTGGCCGTCCTTCTCTTTCGGCGCCTGGTCGATCGCCAGCACGCGAATATTGGCCAGGATGATCTCGGACGTGACGATGTCCGGGCCGCCCTGGTCCGGGTTCTTGAGACGGCGCGTCAGCAGCACGTCGACACGGTCGTTGGGCAGGATGAAGCCGCCCGCGCCGGTCTCCGGCGAAATTTCGGTCGAGATCGCGCGCATGCCGGTCGGCAGAATCGCGGCCATGAAGCCGGAACCCTCGGGCTTGACCAGCTTCTGGTCGCGGATCGGCTCACCCTGGATGAAGGGGGCGCGCGCGATCGATCCGGTGACCTGGGTCGCGCCGTCGGGACGCTCGCTGCGGCGAATGAAGACGGAGCTGGCGGTCGCAGCCGGCCAGGTCTGCCATTGCACGTCTTCCGGCTTCACGGTCTGGCCGAGGCCGATGTCGTTTTTGGCGACCAGGACGTCGACGGTTGGAAGCTGCGCGACCGGAGCCGCGGGTGGCGGCGCAGAATTGTCCGAGCCGCTCGCCAGGTACGCGGCGACGCCGCCGGCGCAGATGGCGACCGTCAGGACGACTATGCGTGCCCTATTCATACGCTTCACTTTCCACAAAACGCCGCGACGCTGCCGCCGCCGTAATCGGCAGTTGACCAGCTATTCGTCAAAGCATGGTTAATGAGGCGTATCTAAATCGGCTTAACGCCGGGTTTACCCGGTGTGCTCAGCGCAGTGCGAGGTGAGCGAGGTCGATCGCCTTCACCCATTCGGTCTCCGGATAGACCGTCAGCGCGCCAAGCGTGAGCGCGATGCCGTAAGGAATGCCGCTCTCCTTGTCGTGCAGCCGCGCCAGCCAGGCCTGGCCCGCCAGTCCGTAAGGCAATGGCCATTGCCGGAACTGGAGCAGGAGCAGCGTCAGCGCGCCGCCGAACAGCGAAGCGTAGAGCAGGAAATCCATCAATTGCGCGAAGCCGAACCAGAGCGCGACCGACGCCGCGACCTTGGCGTCGCCGCCGCCCATCCAGCCCATCGCGAAGCAGGTGAAGGCCACGACGAGGAGCAATGCGCCGGCGCCGACATGGGTCAGCATCTCGTAAGGTGCCATGCCACCGGCGAACGCGAGCGCGAAGAAGCCAGCGATCAGCGCCAGCGACACGCGGTTGGAGATGGTCATCGTGAAGAGATCGCTCGCGGCGGCGAAGGCCATCAGGGCCGGGAAGAGCAGAAGGCGCGCAAGGTCGAGGATCATGGGCGGCGTCTCGGGCTCAAGCCGGAGCTTGGGTTCATCGCGGGATCGGAGCGTCGCCGCATGCTAGCCGGCAGTGCTAAACAAACCGACAATTTCGGCGCCGGTCCCCACAGCAGGAACTCGGCGGAAGGGCGCTCACCAGATGCTGGCAATGCGCGCGACGAGGACGGTCATCGCGAGCAGCAGCGCCAGGCAAACCCAATAGGCCGGCGAAGAGGTCTGCGTCCCCTCCGCCTCGCTCGCCGCAACCGCGGCACCGGTTCTGTACTCGCGCAACGCCACTGGAACTCGCCGTATTCGGAAAAACAAAGGCCCCGGAGGTCCGGGGCTTTTGCCGTCGTTCGTCGGTCGGTTACTTCAGCGAGGAGCTGATCGAACCGAACTTGGTGTTCATCGTGCTGCCGAGGTTGTTGACGACGGTGATGATGGCCAGCGCGATGCCGGCGGCGATCAGGCCGTATTCGATAGCGGTGGCGCCGGATTCATCCTTGGCGAAACGCGCAATCAGGTTCTTCATGAACTAAACTCCATCTGGTTGATCGCCTCGTTCGGCGCCGTGTTTTGACGCGCTGAACATGTGAGCCGAGCTCTTTCGGGAGGGTTAATTCGATCGGGCAAACCCGCTTGCTTCGCGATGCTTTTGCCCACAGTGAATTTCACCTTAAGGGCGCGGTTGCAATTTCTTCCGGTTCCAAATGCAGGGCAGGCACGCCGCATACTTCACCGTCCCTTAAATTTCGCGGAGTAGGCGTAGGAGAGATCAGACGTTCGGAAGCGAGGCGACGATGTCGAGCCTACCCATGCAAGTTGCCTTGATGCTCGGCGAGACCATCGAAAAGGTGATCCCCGTCACGCTCATGCTCGCGGTGGTCTTCACCGTGCTCGAGCACTTCTGGGCCTGCAATCAAGGTCCGTCGTGGTGGCGAAAGCGCGAGATCGTGACCGACATCTGCTACTGGTTCTTCGTTCCGGTGTTCGCCCGCACCATGCGGATCGGCCTCCTGATCGTCACCGCCGGCTTCGTCTTCAACATCCACGATGCCGACGAGCTGATCGCCTTCTACGACAACGGCCATGGCCCGCTGGCGCAGCTGCCGCTCTGGGTGCAGGGCGTGCTCTTCCTGGTGCTGGCCGACTTCATGCTGTACTGGCTGCACCGGCTGTTCCACGACGGCGGGTTCTGGAAATATCACGCGATCCATCACTCCTCCGAGGAGATCAGCTGGATCTCGGCGGCCCGCTTCCATCCGGTCAATCTGATGCTCGGCACCATCGGCGTCGACGTCGTGCTGCTGATGGCCGGCATTTCGCCGAACGTGATGATCTGGGTCGGTCCGTTCACGACCTTCCATTCGGCCTTCGTGCACGCCAATCTGAACTGGACCTTCGGGCCGTTCAGATACGTGCTGGCGACACCGGTGTTCCACCGCTGGCACCACACCGGTCTCGAAGAGGGCGGCGACACCAATTTTGCCGGAACCTTTCCGATCTGGGACGTGCTGTTCGGCACCTTCCGCATGCCGAAGGGCGTGCTGCCGCAGGATTACGGCAAGGACGAAGCGACCATGCCGAAGGAGATCGCCGGCCAATTGGCTTTTCCGTTCCGGCAATAGGACTGCATCCGGCGCCGCGGGCGACAAAACGCCGGTCCATTCAAACAATACCTGCCGAATTTGCGGAACGTTCACGAATTACAGGCAGGTTAACCGGGTCGGGCGCCGGCTCCGCTTGCTGAACGATTCTGCCGGTTTGTGACGTCCCGGGGTAAGAGTATGCGTAAAGAGTTCCTGCGCCGTCATGCGCGCGTCTGTCTTCTGGTTGCGGCTGCGGTGCTGGCGTTGCCGGCTGCCGGCCTTGCCGAACCCACTGTTGTTGACACCATTGCGGTCAATGTCGACCAGGCCAAGCTGGTCCGGCTGCCCAACAAGGTGGCGACCATCGTGGTCGGCAATCCCCTGATTGCCGACGTCACGCTCCAGCCCGGTGGCATGATCATCGTGACCGGGAAAGGCTACGGCGCCACCAATTTCATCGCGCTGGACCGGGGCGGCGAGATCCTGGTCGATCGCCAGATCCAGGTCGAAGGTCCGAGCGATCGGCTGGTCACCGTCTACCGTGGGATCGAGCGCGAGTCCTACAGCTGCATGCCGCTTTGCCAGCGTCGCGTGACGCTCGGCGACAGCGACAACTATTTCAACAACACGATGAGCCAGGCCGGTTCGCTGAGCGGCACCGCCAGCGGCTCCGGCGCGGCTGCCAAATCCAACTAGCGGGACTGAGTGGGCGGGTCTTGTCCGGGCAGCATCGTCTGTCCGGTCCTGCTCGCGCGCGCGGGAGGTCTTCCTCTCCGCAGCCCGGCTACGGGCTGCACGACATACTGAGCGGCGCGCACCTTCGGACATGAAAAAAAGGCCGCGCATGGCGCGGCCTTTTCCATTGGTTTTGTTCAGGCCCTGAGGCCCGAGGGCCGTGCGCAACGCACGGCCGTCTTCACGTTCAACGGCTCAACCGGCGTCGCGGAGGTTGTCCGCTGCCGACTTGCCGGAACGGCGGTCGGCGACGATCTCGTAGGAGATCTTCTGGCCTTCGCGCAGCGAGCCGAGGCCCGCACGTTCGACGGCGCTGATGTGTACGAAGACGTCCTGGCCGCCATCATCGGGCTGGATGAAGCCGAAGCCCTTGGTCGCGTTAAACCACTTCACGGTTCCCATGCTCACGGGGGTAGTTCCTTCTCAGATAGACAGTGTAGAGCCCACTTTCGCGGGCGGGTTAGATCGAGTTTCTGGAAGGGTCGTCAGCGTGTCTGAACCGGCTGTACCGGTGGATGCCAATGTCGTCCGGCCGAAAATCGATAAGCGGATTTTATTGGAAATAAGGCGCCAAAACAATCCTGAGGTGCACGATTTTTTGATCCGCCGTGGATTCACGGCGGATCAGCATACAGGACAGAATTTTACGTCCGCATGGGCCTGCTTGAAGCGGATCAGCGCCGGCGGAACTGGCCGCCGCGCTGTCCGGGACGCGGAGGTCCGCCCATTCCGCTCGGACGTTCGTCCTTGTGGCGGAAAATCAGCCGGCCCTTCTCGAGGTCGTAGGGCGACATCTCGACCGTCACGCGGTCTCCCGCCAGCGTCTTGATCCGGTTCTTCTTCATCTTGCCGGCGGTGTAGGCGACGATCTCGTGCCCGGCGTCGAGCTGCACGCGGTAGCGCGCGTCGGGGAGGATTTCGGTGACCAGTCCTTCGAACTGGATCAGCTCTTCCTTAGCCATGAATTTCTCCAGGTCGTGGACGGCTAGTGCGAATGGGGTTTGCGGGTCGATTGGCCGTTCGGCCGACTCTCGCGGCGCAAAAAGGCAACGCCTTGTATCCCATCAGGCTTACCGGCGCTATGCGCAGAACGCTGTTCTGACCGATCGTTTGGCGAAGAATGCGTCTTGCCGCCGGGGCGGCGGCCAGAACCCTTCGAGGCCTTTGGGCCATGGGCAGGTCTGCCTTCCGGATGCCTTCCTTCAGCACGCCTTCCTTCAGGATGCCTCGCATCGGCGTGCCGTCCGTCACCGTGCCGGCCTTCGGCCGACCGTCCGTCGCCCTGCTTGCCGGCGCTATGCCGTCCGTCAGCGCGCCTGTCGTCGCGCCGTCCGTCACCATGCCTTGCGCCTTGCGGACGCTGGCCTGGGCGGCCGGGCCGGCCCTGACGCTGCTGGGACGGGGGCGGACCCGCATCGCGGCGACCCGCGTCGGTGCGGAGGTCTTCGCGCGGCAGCGTCACTTTGATCAGCCGCTCGATGTCGCGGAGATAGGCGAGTTCCTCGCCGCCGGCGACCAGCGAGATCGCGGTGCCCTCGGCGCCGGCGCGCGCGGTGCGGCCGATGCGGTGCACATAGGTCTCGGGCACGTTGGGGAGGTCGAAATTGATGACGTGGGTAATGCCGTCGACGTCAATGCCGCGAGCGGCGATGTCGGTGGCGACCAGGGTGCGGATTTCACCCGTGCGGAACTGGGCAAGCGTCCGCTCGCGATGGTTCTGCGACTTGTTACCGTGGATGGCGCTGGCGGGGATGCCCGATTTCTCGAGTGTCTTTACGACCTTGTCTGCGCCGTGCTTGGTGCGGGTGAACACCAGCGCGCGGTTGACCGGCTCGTCCTTCAGCAGCTTGGCCAGGAAGCCGGGCTTGGCTGAGAAATCGACCTGGATGATGCGCTGCTGGATGCGCTCCACGGTCGAGGACACCGGGGTGACCGCAACGCGGGCCGGGTCCCGCAGCATGGCGTCGGCAAGCTCGGCGATGTCCTTGGGCATGGTGGCCGAGAAGAACAGCGTCTGCCGCTTGATCGGCAGCTTGGCCACGATTTTGCGGATGTCGTTGATGAAGCCCATGTCGAGCATGCGGTCGGCCTCGTCGAGCACGAGGAATTCGACGCTGCCAAGCTTCAGCCCGTTGCTCTGCACGAGGTCGAGCAGACGGCCGGGGGTGGCGACCAGCACGTCGACGCCAGGCATCAGTGCGCGGACCTGGCGGCCCATCGGCACGCCGCCGATGGCGAGCGTCGAGGACAGGCGGATGTGGCGGCCATAGGCGTTGAAGCTGTCGAGGATCTGCCCCGAAAGCTCACGCGTGGGCGAGAGCACCAGCACCCGGCAGGTCTTGGGCTGCGGCTTGATGCGGTTCTCCAGCAGGCGGTGCAGGATCGGCAGCGCAAAGGAGGCGGTCTTGCCGGTGCCGGTCTGGGCGATGCCGACGACGTCGCGGCCGGTCAGCGCGGTCGGAATGGTCTGGGCCTGGATGGGCGTGGGAGTGACGTAATTCTCTTCGGAGAGAGCGCGTGCGATCGGTTCGGCGAGGCCGAAGTCCTGAAACGAAGTCAAAAGATGGGTTCTTTCCATGTCAAAAGCGGTCGCCCGGCGCATTCAGCGCGGCGCACGCAAAAGGGTGTCGTGAGGACACCTGCGTGTTTGGGGTGTCGGATGGCTTGATGGGATGGGGCAAGCCAGAGGCCCGTAAGGGCTTAAGAACACGCGGCTCGCTACGACCCCTTGATTCGCAAGAGGTCTCGGACACTCATATGGAACATTCGGGGGGCGCTTTCAAGGCAAGGTAGCCTCAAACGGCGATTGCGGTGCAGAAATAGTTATGCCGGAAATTTAGACAGCGTCGCCATTATGATTAAAAAATAATCAGCCTGCCGCATTAGCATACAATTTATTCGCCTGATTTTTGGGCAAATACACTGCGGCGAAACTTTGATTTCAGCGAGATTGTCTAGTCTGACCAATAGGTTGGCATATGCCCAGCCCATGGCATGGTTCTTGCGATTCCGTTAATCGCAGGCGGCCGTGGGGCCGTTTCGCAGCGTCTTTTTCACGTCTGCGTCAGGGAGATGATACACTCATGCTTAACAAATCCGTTCACGATATAGCGGCGTCATTTAGCCGCCGCGGCGTGCTCGCCGCGACCGCCGGACTGGTCCTCGGCCTGGCTTCCATTTCTGGCGCGAAAGCCGCTGACGACACCATCAAGGTCGGCGTGCTGCACTCTCTCTCCGGCACCATGGCCATCAGCGAAACCACGCTGAAGGACACCATCCTCTTCCTGATCGACGAGCAGAACAAGAAGGGCGGCGTGCTCGGCAAGAAGCTCGAGGCCGTCGTCGTCGATCCCGCCTCGAACTGGCCGCTGTTCGCCGAAAAGGCCCGCGAGCTGATCACCAAGGACAAGGTCTCGGTCGTGTTCGGCTGCTGGACCTCGGTGTCGCGCAAGTCGGTGCTCCCGGTGTTCAAGGAGCTCAACAACATCCTGTTCTACCCCGTGCAGTACGAGGGCGAAGAGTCCGAGCGTAACGTGTTCTACACGGGTGCTGCGCCGAACCAGCAGGCGATCCCCGCCGTCGACTACCTGATGAAGGACGAGAAGGTGAAGCGCTGGGTGCTCGCGGGCACCGACTACGTCTATCCGCGCACCACCAACAAGATCCTGGAAGCCTATCTGAAGTCGAAGGGTGTCGCCCAGGAAGACATCATGATCAACTACACGCCGTTCGGTCATTCCGACTGGCAGACGATCGTGGCCGACATCAAGAAGTTCGGCTCGGCCGGCAAGAAGACCGCGGTGGTCTCGACCATCAACGGCGACGCCAACGTTCCCTTCTACAAGGAGCTCGGCAACCAGGGCATCAAGGCCAAGGACATCCCGGTCGTCGCGTTCTCGGTGGGTGAGGAAGAGCTCGCCGGCATCGACACCAAGCCGCTGCTCGGCCATCTCGCCGCCTGGAACTACTTCCAGTCGATCAAGTCGCCCGAGAACGAGAAGTTCATCAAGGCCTGGCAGACCTACACCAAGAACCCGAAGCGCGTGACCAACGATCCGATGGAAGCTCACGTCATCGGTTTCGACATGTGGGTCAAGGCGGTCGAGAAGGTGAAGTCGACCGATCCGGACAAGGTGATCGACGCTCTCCCGGGCATCGAAGCCAAGAACCTGACCGGCGGCACCTCCAAGATGCTTCCGAACCATCACATCACCAAGCCGGTGTTCATTGGCGAAATCAAAGCCAACGGCCAGTTCGACGTGGTGTGGAAGACCCCGGGTCTTGTCGCGGGCGACGCCTGGTCGAAGGAGCTCGACGGCTCCAAGGACCTGGTCGGCGACTGGGTCGGCAAGAAGTGCGGCAACTTCAACACCAAGACCAACAAGTGCCTCGGCTCCGGCTCCTGATCCGGATCTGACGTTTGATTGCACGACGGGAGGAGGCGGCTATTCCGCCGCCTTCTCCCCACTTCTGCCGGGGTGATCCACAGTGCCAACCAATTTGTCCGCTCGTCTCTGTACCTTTGTCCTCTCCTTGTTCCTGATCGCGTTCGCACTGCCGGCCTTCGCCGGTCCGTTCGAGGATGCGGTCGCCAAGTTCGCCAACGACGATTTCTCCGACACCGACGAGGCGATCGGCGTCGTTGCGGGCAGCGGCAACAAGCTGGCCCTTCCCATCATCAGCGCGCTTCAGGACGGCCGCCTCATGGCCGATCCCGACAGCAAGAAAGTTTACGTGACCGGCCCCGACGGCAAGTCGATCGATGCGACGACGGGTGAGCCGGTTGCCAGCGTTCCCGACAGTGCCAGCGCGGTGCGCCTCAACAACCGCCTGCGCCGCAGCGTCGACGCTGCGATCGGCAATCTGACGCTGCAGTCGCCGGATGTTGGAACGCGGCTCCAGGCCGCGCAATCCGTCTTCAAGTCGCACGAAGAGACAGCGCTCGAGCCGGTCGATGCCGCGCTCGCCAAGGAAACCAACAAATCGGTCAAGGCTGCGCTCGGCGAAGCCCGTGCGGCGATCCTGCTGTTCAAATCCGACGCCAGCGAGGTCGAGAAACTCGAGGCGGTCGCGACCCTCAAGGCACGCGGCGACCAGGAAGCGATGGCGCTGCTCAGCGGCATGGGCGACCAGCCGGTCTCGGTGACCAAGGCGGCCGCGAGCGCAATCGGCGCGATCCAGTCTTCGCTCGCGGTCTGGTCCACGGTGCAGAATGCCTGGTACGGCCTTTCGCTTGGCTCGGTGCTGCTGCTCGCGGCGATCGGCCTTGCCATCACCTTCGGCGTGATGGGCGTCATCAACATGGCGCATGGCGAGATGGTGATGATCGGGGCATACACCACGTTCGTGGTGCAGGAGGTGATCCGCACCCGCTATCCCGGCCTGTTCGACTATTCGCTCCTCATCGCCGTGCCGCTTGCTTTCCTCGTCGCCGGCGGCATCGGCGTGCTGATCGAGCGCAGCATCATCCGCTTCCTCTATGGCCGGCCGCTGGAGACGCTGCTGGCGACCTGGGGCCTGTCGCTGGTGCTCCAGCAGGCGGTGCGCACCATGTTCGGCCCGACCAACCGCGAGGTCGGCAATCCCTCCTGGATGAGCGGCGCGTTCGAACTCGGCCAGATCACCATCACCTATAACCGGCTCTGGATTCTCGTCTTCACGCTCGCAGTGTTCGCGATCCTGCTCGCGATGCTGCGCTACACGGCGCTGGGCCTCGAGATGCGCGCGGTGACGCAGAACCGCCGTATGGCGGCTTCGATGGGCATCGCCACCTCGCGCGTCGACGCGCTGACCTTCGGTCTCGGCTCGGGCATCGCCGGAATCGCCGGCGTGGCGCTGTCGCAGATCGACAATGTCAGCCCCAATCTCGGCCAGAGCTACATCATCGACAGCTTCATGGTCGTGGTGTTCGGGGGCGTCGGCAATCTCTGGGGCACGCTGGTCGGCGCCTTCACGCTCGGCATCGCCAACAAGTTCCTGGAGCCGGTCGCCGGCGCCGTGCTCGGCAAGATCGCTATTCTGGTTCTCATCATCCTGTTCATTCAAAAGCGCCCGCGCGGCCTGTTCGCGCTCAAGGGCCGTGCGGTGGAAGCATGACCCCTCACATGCTGACGCGATCGCTGGACCGCGGCGCGACGATCTTCCTTGCCGTCGTCGCGGCTTGCGGGATCCTCATTCCGCTCTCCAACCTGCTGCTGCCCGCGGGCTCGTTCCTCCAGGTGCCGACCTATCTCGTCGCCCTGTGGGGCAAATATGTCTGCTACGCGATCCTGGCGCTTTCGATCGACCTGATCTGGGGCTATTGCGGCATCCTCTCGCTCGGCCACGGCGCGTTCTTCGCGCTCGGCGGCTACGCGATGGGCATGTACCTGATGCGGCAGATCGGCACCCGTGGCGTCTACGGCAATCCTGTTCTGCCCGACTTCATGGTGTTCCTGAACTATTCGAAGTTGCCCTGGTACTGGTTCGGCTTCGACATGTTCTGGTTTGCGGCGCTGATGGTGCTGGTGGTGCCCGGCCTGCTCGCCTTCTGCTTCGGCTGGCTCGCCTTCCGCTCCCGCGTCACCGGCGTCTATCTGTCGATCATCACGCAGGCGATGACCTATGCGCTGCTGCTGGCCTTCTTCCGCAACGATTTCGGCTTTGGCGGCAACAACGGCCTGACCGATTTCAAGGATATCCTTGGCTTCAACGTGCAGGCCGAGGGCACCCGCGCCGCGTTGTTCGCGCTGAGTTGCCTGGCGCTGATCGTCACCTTCCTGATCTGCCGCTCCGTCGTGTCCTCCAAGCTCGGCAAGGTGCTGATCGCAATCCGCGATGCTGAATCGCGCAGTCGCTTCCTCGGTTACCGCGTCGAATCCTACAAGCTGTTCGTGTTCACGCTGTCGGCCTGCATGGCCGGCGTCGCGGGCGCGCTGTACGTGCCGCAGGTCGGCATCATCAACCCATCCGAATTCGCGCCGGGCAATTCGATCGAGGCCGTGATCTGGGTCGCGGTCGGCGGCCGCGGCACGCTGGTCGGCGCTGCGCTGGGTGCCGTCGTGGTCAACTACGCCAAGACGTTCTTCACCTCGGGCGTGCTCGCGCCGTACTGGCTGTTCATGCTGGGCGCGATGTTCATCCTGGTGACGCTGCTGCTCCCGAAGGGCATCGTCGGTACCTTCACCGCCTGGCGGGATTCGTCGAAGGAAAAACGCACCGTCGCGAACACGGCGAGTGCCGCGGCCGAAGACGGTGTCACCGCACCGAAGATGGCGGAGTAGCACAATGAACGTCATGGATACCCGTGCGACCTCCGCGATGCTTTATCTCGACGGTGTGCACGTCTCGTTCGACGGCTTCCACGCCATCAACAATCTGTCGCTGACGCTCGAGCCCGGCGAGATGCGCGCCATCATCGGCCCGAACGGCGCCGGCAAGACCACGATGATGGACATCATCACCGGCAAGACCAAGCCCGACGAGGGCACGGTGCTGTTCGACGGCGTCACCGACCTGACGCGCCTCGACGAGACCCGCATCGCCGAGCTCGGCATCGGCCGCAAATTCCAGAAGCCGACCGTGTTCGAAAGCCAGACCGTGCAGGACAACCTCCTGCTCGCGCTCAATGTCGACCACAGCGTCAAGGGAACGCTGTTCTGGCGCGGCAGCAGGGCGGAGTCCGAGCGCATCGACAAGGTGCTGGAGACGATCCGCCTCACCGAGGCACGCAGCCGCCTCGCCGGCAGCCTCAGCCACGGCCAGAAGCAATGGCTCGAGATCGGCATGCTGCTCGCGCAGGACCCGAAGCTGCTCCTCGTCGACGAGCCCGTCGCAGGGATGACCGACGTCGAGACGCATCTCACCGCCGAACTGCTGAAAGAGATCAACAAGACCCACACCGTGATGGTCGTCGAGCACGACATGACGTTCGTGCGCGAGCTCGGCGTCAAGGTCACCTGCCTGCACGAAGGCACGGTGCTCGCGGAAGGAACCATCGACCAGGTCTCGTCCAACGAGCGGGTCATCGAAGTGTATCTGGGGCGCTGAGCGATGCTTGAGGTCAAGGACATCAACCTGTTCTACGGCGCGGCGCAGGCGTTGCGCGGCGTCTCGATCGCGGCCGAGCCCGGCAAGGTCACCTGCGTGCTCGGGCGAAACGGGGTCGGCAAGACATCGCTGCTGCGCGCCATGGTCGGCCAGTATCCGATCTCCTCTGGCGCGATCGTGCTCGACGGCAGCGACATCACCGGCCTGAAGCCTTATGAGCGGGCGCGCAAGGGCATCGGCTTCGTGCCGCAAGGCCGCGAGATCTTTCCGCTGCTGACGGTCGAGGAGAACCTCAAGACCGGCTTCGGTCCGCTCAAGCGCGAAGACAGGCACATCCCGGACGACGTGTTCTCGCTCTTCCCGGTGCTGGAATCCATGCTCGGCCGGCGTGGCGGCGACCTCTCCGGCGGCCAGCAGCAGCAGCTCGCGATCGGCCGCGCGCTGGTGATGCGGCCGAAGCTGCTCCTGCTCGACGAGCCGACCGAAGGCATTCAGCCCTCGATCATCAAGGACATTGGCCGGGCGATTTCCTATCTGCGCAATCTCGGCAACATCGCCATCGTGCTGGTCGAACAATATCTCGACTTTGCCTGCGAACTCGGCGACAGTTTCGCGGTGATGGATCGCGGCGCGGTGAAGTTCACCTGCGATCGCTCCAATCTTGACCCGGCCGAAATCAGCCGCCAGATGGCGCTGTAATCCCGAAATTTCTGCAGCGGCCGGCTGGGGAGACGGATGCGCAGCGATACTCTAGCGACATCTTCGGTGTTCGAAGCCAACCGTGCCCGCGGCGCGGTGCGGTTCGACGTCCATGCGCGCGACGGCGTGACGCGGCGCGGCACCCTGTATGAGTCCGGCTCGCTGCGCGTGCGCTTTCCTTCGCCGGAGGACGACGGGCTCTCCGGCGTGTTCGTCAACACGGCCGGCGGTGTCGCCGGCGGCGACAGTTTCGATATCGACATCGCAGCTGGCCAGGGCGCGCGCCTGACATTGACCACGGCTGCGGCCGAGAAGGTCTATCGTGCGCCAGGAGGGGCGGCGCAGCTCAATATCGCCTTGAAGGTCGCCGCCGGCGCGCATCTCGGCTGGTTGCCGCAAGAGACCATCCTGTTCGATCGCGCCCGGGTCCATCGCCGCTTCGACATCGAACTGGATGAGGCCGCCTCGCTCCTGCTTTGCGAGATCGTGGTGTTCGGCCGTACCGCCATGGGCGAACGGATGGAGCAGGGCGAGTTCGTCGACCGCTGGCGGCTGCGTCGTGGCGGCAGATTGGTGTTCGCCGAGACGGTCAGGCTCGACGGCAATATCGGCGCAAAACTTGGGCGATCCGCAATTGCCAAAGGCGGGGCTGCGATCGGCACGGCGCTGATCGTGCCCGGTGACGAGGCATTGATCGAGCGCATCCGCGAGGCGTCGGACTCCTTCTCCGGCGAGGTCGGAATCTCCGCCTGGAATGGCTTTGCAATGGCGCGGTTCTGTGCCCAAGATGCGGCGCGTTTGCGCGCCGACATGATGGCCGTGCTGGCGCGCACCGGTGCGGCGCTGCCCCGGCTCCGGCTGAATTGATGTGTTGAACGGAAGAGATTTTGCATGAACCTGTCTCCCCGCGAAAAGGACAAGCTTCTGATCTCGATGGCGGCCATCGTGGCCCGCCGCCGGCTGGATCGCGGCGTCAAGCTCAACCATCCCGAGGCGATCGCGATCATCTCCGATTTCATCCTCGAAGGCGCGCGCGACGGCCGCACCGTCGCCGAGCTGATGCAATCCGGCGCCCAGGTCCTCACCCGCGATCAGGTGATGCCGGGAATCCCTGAGATGATCCACGACATTCAGGTCGAGGCGACCTTTCCGGACGGCACCAAGCTCGTCACCGTGCACGAGCCGATCAGGTAGGAGTAAGACGCATGATCCCCGGCGAACTCTTCATCCAGGACGGCGAGATCGAGCTCAATGCCGGCCGCAGGACCGTGAAATTGACGGTGGCCAACACCGGCGACCGGCCGATCCAGGTCGGCTCGCACTATCATTTCTTCGAGACCAACCCCGCGCTGAAGTTCGATCGCAAAAAGGCTCGCGGCATGCGCCTCGACATCGCCGCCGGCACCGCCGTCCGCTTCGAGCCTGGCCAGACCCGCGACGTCCAGCTCGTCGCCGTGGCGGGCAAGAAGATGATCTACGGTTTTCGTGGCGACGTGATGGGGAAGCTGTGAGGCATGCTGCCCGCTGTCCGCCTCATCTCGAAAGCTGCTGAGCTGGCCGCGCGCCGGCATAATGGCATGGCGCGCAAGGGGCGGGGGAACGAGCCTTACATCAACCATCTCGCCGAGGTCGCGAATTTGCTGGCAATAGCGACCGATGGTGCGGATGCCGAGCTGGTCGCCGCCGGCTGGCTGCATGATGTGATCGAAGACACTAAGACCACGCGCGAGGAGCTCGCGCAGAAATTTTCGGATCGTGTTGCCTCGCTCGTCGTCGAATGCACCGACGACATGACCCTGCTGAAGGCCGAGCGGCGCCGCCGGCAGGTGGTCGATGCGCCGCACAAATCGCCGGGCGCGAAGCTGATCAAGATCGCCGACAAGATCAGCAATATCGGTGCGCGCATTCATTCTGATCCGACCGCTGACGAGCGCAACGATCTTGCCGATTACACCGGCTGGGCCGAGCAGGTTGTCGCCGGTTGCCGCGGCGGCAATCTGTGGCTTGATACAAAATTCGACGATGCCTTGAGAGCAGCGAGGGCCTCGCTGTGATCAGCCAGAAATTCAAACGCAAACGGGGCTTGTGATGTCCGTCAAAATCAAACGTTCCGTCTATGCCGACATGTTCGGCCCGACCACCGGCGACAGGGTGCGGCTGGCCGACACCGATCTCATCATCGAGGTCGAGAAGGATTTCACCACCTATGGCGAGGAGGTGAAGTTCGGTGGCGGCAAGGTGATCCGCGACGGCATGGGGCAGTCGCAGGTCACCAACAAACAAGGCGCGGCCGATACCGTCATCACCAATGCGCTGATCGTCGACCACTGGGGCATCGTGAAGGCCGATGTCGCGATCAAGGACGGCATGATCTCCGCGATCGGCAAGGCCGGTAATCCCGACATCCAGCCGGGCGTCACCATCATCGTCGGTCCGGGCACCGACGTGATCGCGGGTGAAGGCAAGATCCTCACCGCGGGCGGCTTCGACAGCCACATCCATTTCATCTGCCCGCAGCAGATCGAGCACGCGCTGATGTCAGGCGTCACCTCGATGCTCGGCGGCGGCACCGGCCCGTCGCATGGCACCTTCGCCACCACCTGCACGCCGGGCCCGTGGCACATGGGGCGGATGATCCAGTCGTTCGACGCCTTCCCGGTCAATCTCGGTATTTCCGGCAAGGGCAATGCCTCGCGGCCCGCAGCCCTGGTCGAGATGATCAAGGCTGGTGCTTGCGCGCTGAAGCTGCATGAGGACTGGGGCACGACGCCGGCCGCGATCGACAATTGCCTGTCGGTGGCCGACGACTACGATATCCAGGTCATGCTGCATTCCGACACGCTGAACGAATCCGGCTTCGTCGAGGATACGATCAAGGCGTTCAAGGGCCGGACCATCCATGCCTTCCACACCGAAGGCGCCGGCGGTGGGCATGCGCCTGACATCATCAAGGTCGCCGGGCTGAAGAACGTGCTGCCGTCCTCGACCAACCCCACGCGGCCGTTCACCCGCAACACCCTCGACGAGCATCTGGACATGCTGATGGTGTGCCATCACCTCGATCCCTCGATCGCCGAGGACCTCGCCTTCGCCGAGAGCCGCATCCGCAAGGAGACCATCGCGGCCGAGGACATCCTGCACGATCTCGGCGCGCTCTCGATGATCTCCTCCGACTCCCAGGCCATGGGCCGCCTCGGCGAAGTCATCATCCGGACCTGGCAGACCGCCGACAAGATGAAGAAGCAGCGCGGATCGCTGCCGCAGGACAAGGGCAAAGACAACGACAATTTCCGCGTCAAGCGCTACATCGCCAAATACACGATCAATCCGGCGATCGCGCACGGCGTGTCGAAGCTGATCGGATCGGTGGAGAAGGGCAAGCTCGCCGATCTCGTGCTGTGGTCGCCGGCCTTCTTCGGCGTCAAGCCGGACTGCGTCGTCAAGGGCGGCATGATCGTCGCCGCGCCCATGGGCGATCCCAACGCCTCGATCCCGACGCCGCAGCCGGTGCACTACCAGCCGATGTTCGGCGCCTTCGGCAAGGCGCGTACGGCGACCTCGGTGGTGTTCACCTCGAAGGCCGCGATCACCGGTGGCCTCGCGCGAAAACTCGGCATCGAGAAGAAGCTCTATGCCGTCCAGAACACCCGCAGCAAGATCTCGAAGAAGAGCATGATCCACAACGACGCCACGCCCAATATCGAGGTCGATCCGGAGACCTATGAGGTCCGCGCCGACGGCGAGCTGCTCACCTGCGCGCCTGCCGAGGTGCTGCCGATGGCCCAGCGATATTTCATGTACTGAAATAGCGCCTCAACGCATGTCCAAAGAGCATGGCCACCGCGCAGGCTGGGGGCGGCTTTTCCGGTTTTGCGTTCGATCCCGGCTGGTCTAAGGTCCCGCCCGGTATCTTGAACCAGAAGAAAAGCCGGGAGGATTTCTCGTGATCTATGTCGTCGCCACCCTGACCATCAAGCCCGAGACGCGCGCCGAATTCATTGCAGCCGCCACCGCCTGCATCAAGGAGACGCGGAAGGAGCCCGGCAATATCGCCTATGACATGCACGAGAGCGTCACCAATCCCGCCAAGATGGTGTTCGTCGAGCAGTGGGAAAATGCCGAGGCGCTGGTGCCGCATCGCGCGATGGAGCACATGAAGACTTTCGGCCGCGTCGCGGTGAAGTGCTTTACGGCGCCGCCGAAGATCGAGGTGATCACGCCCGAGAAGGTCGACGTCCGCTAACAAGAACAACAGGGAATAACCCCAGGAAAAATCCATGATCTATGTCATCGCCACCACGCCCGTGAAGCCGGAAAACAAGGACGACTTCATCAAGGGCCACAAGGCCTGCACCGTCGAGACGCTCAAGGAGAAGGGCTGCCTCTCCTATGACGGCAATGTCAGCGTCAACAATCCAAACCTCTATGTCGTGGTCGAACGCTGGGAGACCCGCGAGGACCTCAACGCCCACGGTCGGGCGCCGCATATGAAAGTGTGGCGTGAATACTCCGCGCAGATGAAGACGGCGCCGACGGTGATCGAGATCATCAGCGACGGCAAGGTCGAGAAGCTCTGAGGATATGGCGATGATCCGGGCGACGCAGGTCAGGGGACAACACCGCTTCACAGAAACGCCGGCGGATACGGTCGTGCTCGATTTCGACGATCGGCACCGCCGCCGCATGGCGATGACGGGGACGCGCGGTCTCGAATTCCTGCTCGACCTGGAGAATGCCGTCGCGCTCCGCGGCGGCGATGCGCTGGTGCTGGAAGACGGTCGACTGGTCGAAGTGGTGGCGGCGCCCGAGCCGCTGCTGGAGATCCGCGGCCACGATCCGCACCATCTCATCCGAGTCGGCTGGCATCTCGGCAATCGTCATCTGCCGACGCAGATCATGCCCAAGAGCCTGCGCATCCGCCGCGACCACGTCATCGAGGCCATGGTGAAGGGCCTCGGCGCGCGCGTGATCGAGATCGAGGCGCCGTTCGATCCCGAAGGCGGCGCCTATGCCGACGCCGGCCACGCGCAAGACGACCATGCGCACCACGATCACGGCCACCATGGTCACGACCATCATGATCATCACGGCCATGACCACCACAATCATGACCACCACGATCATGGTCACGCCGCGCATGACCATGGCCACAGCCACGATCATCACCACCACGACGAGCATTGCGACCATCCCGACCATCACCATGGCCACAAGCATGCTCATGACCACAAATGAGCCGGTCGCAGCCGGTGACCTCGCCGAGCGCGAGGCGGCGGCGCTGTACCGGCTGATGACCTGGCTGTCGCCGGCGTTTCCGGTCGGCGGCTTCTCCTATTCCAGCGGCATCGAATGGGCGGTCGAGGCGGGCGACATCACCGACGTCGCGACGCTGGCCGACTGGCTCGACGCGATGCTGACCGATGGCTCGGGCTTTTGCGATGCGACGTTTCTGGTCCACGCCTACCGTGCCGCCGAGGCCGGCGAAGACGCCAGCTTGAGCGATATCGCGGAACTCGCGGCCGCCTTCGTGCCGTCACGCGAGCGGCAGCTCGAGACGACCTCGCAGGGCCGCGCCTTCATCGACATCTCCCGCGCCGCGTGGGATGCCGACGGGCTGGATGCCATGGTCGCGGCATGCCGCACACCATTGATCTATCCCGTCGCCGTCGGTGTGGTTGCCGCGATGCACGGCGTGCCGCTCGCGCCGACCTTGCACGCCTTCCTGCATGCGCTGGTCTCGAACTGGATTTCCGCGGCCAGCCGTCTCGTTCCGCTCGGCCAGACCGACAGCCAGCGCGTGCTGGTGAGGCTGGAAGCTGCCGTTGCCGCGACCGCCAATCGTGCGCTGCATGCGATACTGGATGACCTCGGCAGCGCGACCTTCCGCGCCGATCTCGCCAGCCTGCGGCACGAGACGCAATATACGCGGCTGTTTCGCTCGTGAGCGGCGCGGCCTTCAACCGATCAAGAGAGAGCGAGTGACATGACGAAATCTCACGGCCCCCTGCGTGTCGGCGTCGGCGGCCCGGTCGGATCGGGCAAGACCGCGCTGATGGACCTGCTCTGCAAGACCATGCGCGAGCGCTACGACATTGCCGCGATCACCAACGACATCTACACCAAATGGGATGCGGAATTCCTGGTGCGCTCGGGCTCGCTGACGCCGGACCGCATCGCCGGCGTCGAGACCGGCGGCTGCCCGCACACCGCGATCCGCGAGGACGCCTCGATGAATCTCGCGGCGGTTGCGGACATGCGCGCGAAATTCCCCGGCCTCGACCTCGTGCTGATCGAATCCGGCGGCGACAATCTTGCTGCCACATTTTCCCCGGAGCTGGCCGACCTCACCATCTACGTGATCGACGTCGCCGCAGGCGACAAGATCCCCTCCAAGGGCGGTCCCGGCATCACCCGCTCCGACCTCCTGGTCATCAACAAGATCGACCTCGCGCCCCATGTCGGGGCGTCGCTCGAGAAGATGGACACGGACGCCAGGCGTATGCGCGGTGCGCGACCCTTCGTCATGACCAACCTGAAGAAGAGCGAGGGGCTGGACCGCATCGTCGGCTTCATCGAGGCGAAAGGGGGCCTGAAACGAGCAGGCTGACGGCGCGACGACATGGCGCAGGCGCCTTCCAAGGTTAACGCCTGAGGCAAAACCGGCATCCGCGGAACAAATTTCGGACACGGCGATTAATTACCTCCGGTGCCCGGAGCAAAAGCCTTCATGGCCAGACCATCGGCCGGGCGTGTTAAGCTTCTCAGGCGACCGAAGTTGCGTAGCGATGCCTCCTCCTTCATTATCTCCTTTACTGGGGTCCACTCTGTTTCGGCACTTGGCCGTTCGAGCGGCGTTGATATGCTCCGTGTTTATTGCCGACTTGCTGCTTTCGCCTGAGTAGTCGAAGTGGTCCGGCTGGGTTTCATCATCGGCTTTATCGCGCTGCTCGGAGCCCTGCTTTCCGGGCTCGCCGCCTATCGCGTCCACGACCAGGAGCTGGCACTGGACCGGATCGCGCTGGCGCGTGCGATCGACGTTCACGCGAGCCTGGTCCAGGACCGGCTGACCGAGCGCGAGCTGCTCGCGCGTGTCGCCTCAGGCCTGTTCCGGACGCCGTCGGTGATCAAGCCCAACATGCTGGAGCCGCTGCGCTCGGCCATCTACGCCTTCAAGACCGACTTCGTGGTGGCGGGATGGATCGCCCGGCTGAAGCCGAACGAGCTGGTGCCGGCGCAGGCCGCGATCGCGAGCGCCGGCTTCCCAAACCCGCAGATCCGCACCTACGACGACAAGCCGATCGACCTTGCCGGTGTCACCCAGCCGATCGACGTGCTGATGGACCTCGAGCCCCGCAGCAACGAGACCAAGGCGCTGCCCGGCCGCAGCTACGAGCAGGATCTAGTACGCAGCGCCATGCTGACGCGTGCGCGGGTCGAGCAGAGATCGGTCGCCTCGGATCCGATTCCGCTCCTGCGCGGCGGCGGCCCGGTCGGCATCATCGTGGCCGCGCCCGTCATTCCCGAGGGCGCAACGGAGCCGGCGGGCTTCGTCACCTTTTCCTACGAGCTTGCCTCGCTGATGCTGACCAACGACGACATGTCGTTGTTCGCGGTGGCGCTGAAGGATCCGCGGAAGGAAGGTGCCGAGCTCGTGGCCAACGACCAGGGCGTGGTCTCGTCGCGCATGACGACGGCGGAGGGGCCGGCGCCTTCGGCGACGCGCACGGTGAGCTTCGGCGGCCGCGACTGGCAGCTCGGCTATTACGCCAAGACCAATTCGGCGCGGCGCGCCGAGCAGACCGCGATCATCGTGGCCGCGATCGGCTTTGCCATCACCGCGATGGTGTGTGGCCTGTTCGGCTATGTCGCCTACAACAATCTGCGGCTCAGCCGCGAAATCCAGGTCCGGATCGGCTTCGAGCGGCGGCTGACCGCTGTCATCGACGAGCTCAACCACCGGGTCAAGAACATCCTGGCGGTGATCCAGTCGATCGTGACGCGCACGCTGCGTCACGGCGCCGACATCGATGGCGCGCGCGAGCTCCTGATCGGCCGCATCCACGCCATGTCCAACGTGGTCTCGCTGCTCAGCGAAAGCCAGTGGCAGGGCGTCAAGCTGAAGGGCCTGTTCGAGGCGCGCGCCATTCCGCATGCGGACCGCATCGCCGTCACCGGCCCCGACATCGCGGTCAGCGCGCGCGCCGCGCAGAGCCTGTCGCTGCTGTTCTTCGAGCTCGCCTCGCATTCCGACGAGGGCCTGTCGCTGGTCGGAAAGCATCCGCACATCACCGCGAACTGGACCGTGACGGGCGACGAGGGCGGTGAGGTCTTCCATTTCCGCTGGGAGGAATTCAACACCAGCGAGGCGACGCGCCGCCCGGATTCCGATTTCGGCCTGATCCTCCTCGACCGCGTCGCGCCCGAGGCACTCGGCGGCACCGCCAAGCGCTACTTCACCGACGTCTCCTACGTCTATGAATTGACTGCGCCGATGGAGACGGTGGTCGACATGACCGAGCGCGACCGCACGGACAAGATCTCGGCGCCGGTCCGGCCGGCGAAGTAGAGGCGTTCTTTTGACGCGTTTTGCTGACGCGAACCGGTATCCACGTCGCTGGAAAATGCTTCAGCCTTTCGACCGCAACACCATGTCGACCAGATTGCGCGCATAAGCCGGCGTGATCGGTGCGATGCCGAAAACATAGCGGTAGAACAGGCTGCCATAGATCGCATCGTAGAGATCCTCGGGCGATCCCTCCGCCAGGATGCTGCCGTCGGTCTGGCCTGCGGCGATCATCTCGACCAGTGCGTCGCGGCGGAATTGCAGATAGCGAACATAGAACAGCTCGGCCGAGCCGGTCTTCGAGATGCATTCGGAGATGACGGCGAGCTGAACCTTGCCGAACTCGTCCTGAAGCGCCTCGGCATAAGCCGCGGCATGGCGGCGAGTGCGCGCCGCAGGCGTGCCGGAGCTCGCAGGCGGCAGCGGCAGCATCTGCGCAGCGTAATGGAGGAAGGCGTCGATCAGCAATGCTTCGCGCGATGGCCACCATTTGTAGATCGTCATCTTGGAGACGCTGGAGTGGCGCGCAACGGCGTCGATGGTGGTGGCGGAAAGGCCGGTGGCGGCCATCAGCGCATAGGCGCTTTCGAGAATGGCGTTGGTGGTCTCGATCGACCTTGGTCGCCCGCGCCGGGGCGCGCCCTCAGCCCCTTCACCCCCGCTTTTCGCCACGCCTGGTCTCCTCACGCAGAGTACCCCGCATAGCGCAGCCCCAGCTTTCGGCCTAGCAGAATCGCACGATTATGTTTTTGAGGCCTGCTGCCGCAGCGCGGCCGGCAGGTCCTGCCGCTTCGACCAGGCGATATAATAAGCCACGGCCGTCATCGCCGCGAAGCCAGCGAGGCTCACCGCGATCTGCATCACCACCAGATTCGCCCCGGTGATCAGGATGAGATGGCCGGCGAAGGACAGGAACACGGCAACGCAAAATACAGCGAGCCATTCCTCGCCGCATGTGATCACCGCCTGCAGCGGCCGCCACTTCAGCCCGGGATGATCCGCCGGGATGAGATGGGTCGCGAGGAAGGCGAGCGCAAGGAAATGCACCACGCGATAGGGCGCGAGGTTTTCCTTGTCGGTCGGCGCGATGCTGTTGAGGAGCATATCCGGCAGATAGGCGGATAGCGCCGGCGAATGCCGCATCAGGGTGACGGCCATCGCGAACACGATGTAGACGCCCGCCAGAACCCGCAACCAGGCCATGTTGTGCAGCGCGCGGCCGGAAGCGCCCGTCACGGCGAACCAGCCGCCGAGCACCATCAGCATCTGCCAGCATAGCGGATTGAAGGTCCAATCCTGATCAGGATAGACCCGGAAATTCCAGTCGAACCAGCGCGCCGCAACGTAAAGCGCGACCGATGCCGCAAGCGTCAGGTTCGGCCGCCGCAACAGGCCCCACAGCGCGAACGGAAAGAACGCCATCAGCGGGATCATCAATTGCAGCAGGTCGAGATTCAGCGGCTCCTCCTGCAGCACGAGGCCGCGCACCAGGATGCGCAGCGGATGCTCGAGAATGCCGGAGATGTTGTATTCGTGGATGATCTCCGGCGCCATCGACTGCGAGGCGACATAGGCGATGGTGTCGATGTAGATCACGAACAGTACGACATAGGCGGCGTAGAGCCGCCAGACGCGACGGAAGATTCGGGTCGCCGCGACGACGTAGCCGCGCTCCAGCGCCATCCTGCCGTGAATGATGGCGACGCCATAACCCACCACGAACACGAACAGATCCGCCGCGCCGCTGAAGCCGAAATTGCGCAGCGTCAGCAGGTTGACGACGTTGTTGGGGATGTGGTCGACGAACACCGACCAGTTGGCAATGCCGAGGGTCAAATACAGCCTGGCGTCGTGCTGGAATGCGGCAAGGTTCGCCTTGACGGACGGTTTCATCGCGGAAAATGACTTTTGGAATCAGGGGCGCTGCTTTTAGCGGCAACCGCCTGCTCATCCGAGTAGCGTTTGCGTGAGTGGGGCCGGATTTATCCCCAATGGCGCAAAATTGCGCAGGATACGCTGCAGAAGTCCAGCGAGTCGGCTCGGTCGTCCCTCGGCGCAACTTTCCGAAAGCAGAATTTTCAGCTCGCCGTGCTTCCCGGACTCATTCCGCAGGTTCAGCCGCCGCCTCGTCGGGGACGCCGGCACGGCTCGCCATGATTCCGAGGGCGACGCCGCCGATCGCTAGGATCGGGAGAAGCCGCTTGATGCCGATGGCGCGCACGATCTGGAGCCCGGTTGCGACCAGCATGGGATCGGCGAGCATGCTCGAGGCCGCAGATTTCGCGGCCCGCTCGGCCGCGATCCGGGCGCGCTTCTGCATCTGGCGCTTGTAACCCCAATAGCTCCCTGCCGCGGTGAGCGTGAGCAGAAAGAATATCCCGGCGCCCGCGAGGCAGGCCTGCACGGGGCCGTATTTTTCCAGGACCGAGATGAAGGCGGCCGCACAGAGAAAGCACGTCGTAATGAAGAGCGCGAAGGCGGCGCCCGCGGCCAGCGACGTCAGGCGCACGGTCGTGCCAGCCGACGCACTGAAGCCATCGATGATGCGTTGAAACATGGACTTGCTCCTCAATTCCCCACAAGCCAGCAGCGGCGGCGCCGCAGCGCCGCCGTCATCACGGGTTCGATCGCCTTACCGGCGCCAGGCGGCGCCGATCAGGAAGCCGATGCCGAGTGCGATCCCGACGGTCGCAAGCGGGCGCTGCGTGATGGCGTCTTCCAGCGTCTCCTCGATCGAGCCATAGGCATCCTGCGCAGCACCCATCATCGCGCTGCCGCGGTCCGACATGTCGTCGAACGTCGAATCCATGTTCTCGCGTGCCTGCTTGTAGCCGCGCCGGGCTTGCTTGCCCGTCGCGTTAGCAAAGCTGTTGAGTGCGTCGGTGATCTGGTCGGTGAGGGCGGCGATATCGCTTTTCACGGCTGCTACATCCTTCTCGAGGCGTTCTCTTGTGGCTTTGTCGGTCCAGTCTCTCATCCCGGCTTCGGCTTGACTCGATGACATCTGGGGCTCCGAATTGTTGGCGGCTGAGATAGCCGGAAAACGTTTCGTCGTCGGGTAAGTTCCGTTTGCGGAAACCGGTCAGGCTTGCGGCAGCTGCGGCGAATTCTCCGGCATCAGATGCTCCTTCAGGATCAACGCCACGATCAGGAGCGGCGAAGACAGGAACGCGCCCATCGGCCCCCACAGCCAGGTCCAGAAAGCCAGCGCAATGAAGACGGCGAGCGCGTTCAGCGCCAGCCGGCGGCCGATGATGGTCGGGGTGACGAAATGCCCCTCGATGAAAGTGATGCCGCCGAAGGCGAGGGCCGCCACCAGGCCTCCGCCAATAGTCGGGAAGGCAACGAGCCCCACCACGACCAGCACCACGAACATCGCGACCGGCCCGATGATCGGAATGAAATTGAGGGTCGCTGCAAGCGCGCCCAGACCCGCGGGATTGGGCATGCCGGTGACTGCGCAGACGATACCGGCCGCAACGCCCACGCCGACATTGATGACGGTGACGGTCAGGAGGTAATTGCCGAGATGGACTTCGATCTCGTTGAGAATCCGCAGCGTGCGCAGCCGCGCATCGCGGTCACTGAACGTCATGATCAGCGCGCGCCGCAAATCGCGCCAGCTTGCGATGAACAGGATCAGGGTTGCGAAAAACAGCAGGAATTCCGCGAAGGTCGGCGACAGGAATTCCAGCGTCGGCTGCACCCATTCCATTTTCGGGAGCTGGAGGCTCGGCAGCCCTTCGGAGCCGCCGACCATCGCTTGCAATTCCTTCCACAGCGCCAGCGGCCGATCGAAGACGTGCATCTTCTCCTTGAGCTGCGCGCCCAGCTCCGGCAGGCGCGAACTCCACTCCATCGCGGGCGCCGCAATCAGTGCGAACACGAAGGCGACCAGCGCGGTCACCGCGATCACGATCAACACCGCGCCGAGTGCGCGCGGAATCCGCCGCCGCTCCAGAAAGGATGCCGCTGGCGACAGCATGGTACCGGCAACGACGGCCATCACGATCGGGAGGAAGAACGGCCTGGCGACGTAGAGCACTGCGACGACGGCGATCAGCAGCAGGCCGGCGAGCGCAAAGGCAACGAATTCGGTGCGGCGGATGACCGGCGGCAGCTCGGCATGTCTCTCGGGAAGCGGCGTCCCTTCGTTCTTGCCGGGGATCAGACTTTCCGAGGGAAGGACGCGCACAACATTTCTCCCCGCACGGAAGTTTCCGCGCGCCCATGATGACGGGTTAAACGTCCGATCAACGCCCCGGTTCCATCGCGGTTTCGTGAACCTGCGCTCGCTTGACTGTGACTTCGTCGCTTCACGAAGCGGGGGAACTTGAGTCGGCCTGGCTGCGTTTGTTGGGAAGCCGCATCACGCTGATGCACCATCCCACGGGGCAGCACATGACCAAGTCGTCCTCGATCCGTCGCCGCTTCTCGCCGCGCGCAGCCGCCGCTTTTGCCATCGCGACAGCATTGCTGACTGTGCCGTTCGCGGCACAGGCCCAGACGCTCGGTTATGCGCCGATGCAGCCGCAGATCTATCCGCAAGACCAGACCACGTATTCGCGGGGCTATGCTGAAGAGCCGCAGGCCGCCGACGAGGATGCGGCGTTGCCCGACCGGCTGCGCAAGCAGATCGTCAGCTTCGACCGCAGCGAGCCCGCCGGGACCATCGTCATCGATACCGGCAACACCTTCCTTTATTACGTGCTCGGCAATGGCCGCGCGATCCGCTACGGCGTCGGCGTCGGCCGCGAGGGCTTTACCTGGGCGGGCGTGCAGACCGTCACGCGCAAGGCGGAATGGCCGGATTGGCATCCGCCGGCGGAGATGATTGCGCGCCAGCCCTATCTGCCGCGCTTCGTCGCCGGTGGTCCCGGCAATCCGCTCGGCGCCCGCGCCATGTATCTCGGATCCAGCGAATACCGCATCCACGGCACCAACGATCCCACCACCATCGGCAAGTTCGTTTCCTCCGGCTGCATCCGCCTCACCAATGAGGACGTCAGCGATCTCTTCAGCCGTGTCACGGTCGGGACCAAGGTCGTGGTGCTGCCGAAGAACGCGCCGATCATGGCGAAAGGCAGTGACCCCGTCCGCAAGCGTGCGGTGGTGACGACGATGCCCTCGGGCCGGCAGGCGCTGAACACCACGACATCGGCTGTGAACTAAGAGTTGGTGATATGAAGAAACGTTGGATCGGCAGACTGGCCGGCAGCGCGGCGGCGGTCTTCGCCGTCGCCTCCCTCAGTCTCGCCCTGACGCCGTCGGCGCATGCAGAAGATTTCTTCTCGGCGTTGTTCGGCGGCTTTGGACGCCGCGCGGCGCCGCAAATCCAGATGCCGTTCGCGAATGAAGATGGGCCCCGTTACGATCAGCCCCGTCAGCGCGCCGCCTATGGCGGCGGCACGGCCTATTGCGTCCGTGGCTGCGACGGGCGTTATTTCCCGGCGCAGGGAAACGATGCCGAGAGCAAGGCCCAGTCCTGCAAGAGCTTCTGCCCGACGTCGGAGACCTCGCTGGTCTATGGCGGCAATATCGACAATGCCACGACGGACAAGGGAAAGTCCTATTCCGAACTGCCGAACGCCTTCCGTTATCGCAACGAGATCGTCGCGGGCTGCACTTGCAACGGCAAGGATCCGGTCGGTCTTGCCCAGGTCAAGGCCGAAGACGATCCTACCTTGCGCAAGGGCGACATCGTTGCGGGCAACGAAGGTCTCGTCGTCGCCAACCGCAACGCCAACGACCGTCGCGGCGTCGCGATGAACTTCTCGCCGCTGCCGGACTCGGTGCGCGCCAGATTCCGCCAGGTGCCGGTGGTGGCGAAGGAGTAGGAGCGCGGCATTGCTTGCGATGCGATGCTGATGTCTCAATCTCACCGTCGTCCCGGGGCGCGCGTAGCGCGAGCCCGGGACCCATAACCACAGGAAGAAGTTTTGCGAAGACTCCGAGTGGAGCTTCGCCCTACACCCCTCCCTGTGGTTATGGGTCCCCGCCTTTGCGGGGACGACACCGAGAGTGGCGTACCGGCGTGCCCTAAGCCGCGCGAATCTTGCCCAGGAAATCACTCACCTGCTGACCGAGCTGACGACTCTGCGTCTCCAGCGTTTCCGAGGCCTGCTTGACGTTGTCTGCCGCGCCGGCCGCGGTGTCGGCATCGGCCTTCACGCCGGTGATGTTGTCCGAGACGTTCTTGGTGCCCTGGGCCGCATATTGCGTGCTGCGCGTGATCTCCTGCGTGGCCGCGCCTTGCTCCTGCACGGCCGCCGCGATGGCGGTCGCGACTTCGTTGACCTCGCCGATGATGCCGCCGATCGCCTGGATCGCGTTGATCGCATCGCCCGCGACCTTCTGGATGTCGGCGATCTGCTCGGAGATCTCTTCGGTCGCCTTTGCGGTCTGGCTCGCCAGCGACTTCACTTCCGACGCGACCACGGCAAAACCGCGGCCGGCCTCGCCCGCACGCGCCGCTTCGATCGTGGCGTTGAGCGCGAGTAGATTGGTCTGCGCCGCGATGGTGTTGATCAGGCCGACGACCTCGCCGATGCGGCCTGCGGATTGCGCCAGCCCCTGAACTGTGCCGTCGGTCTCACGGGCCTGGTTGACGGCGCGGCTGGCAATGCCTGCGGCATGGGCGGCCTGCTGGCTGATGTCGTTGATCGAGGCCGAGAGCTCCTCGGCGGCGGCCGCGACGCTCTCGACGCTGGAGGACGCCTCATTTGAAGCCCTGCCGGCAACTTCGACACGCTCATTGGTCTGGCGCGACACATTTGAGAGATCGCCCGAGGTCTTGCGCATCTCGCCGGAGGCGTCGCTCAATTCGCCCAGCGATTTGCGCACAACGCCCTCGAACTCGCCGACATAGGCCTCCATCGCGCGCTGGCGCGCGGCGGCGCCGGCATTGCGCTCGCGCTCCTGCGCCTCGATCTTGAGCTTGTCGATCGCCTGCTGCTTGAAGGTTTCGAGCGCACCGGCGAGCGAGCCGATCTCGTCCTTGCGGTCGAGATAGCCGCTGTCGACGCCGAGATCGCCGCCGGCGACCTTGAGCATGGCGTCGCGAATCCTGTGCAGCGGCGTGATCACGCGGCGGCTGACCGCCAGCATGGTGGCGCCGGTCAGGACGATTGCGGCAACGAGCAGCGCGGTGTTGATGACCAGCCACTGCACGGCGGCCGCGCGCTGGGCGGCGGAGTGATCCTTGGCAGCTTGCAGCGCGGCGTCGGCGAGCTTCACCGCGCTCATCATGCGGGGCACTGAATAGGGGCTCCACTGATTGGCGGTCATCGACGGCTTCTCGCCTTTGGCAATGGCCGTGATGACGCCGTCGCGCGTGGCGGCATATTGCGGATCGAAATAGGTCGACTTGGTCTCGGTCATCGCGGCGCTCAGCGCGGCCGGCAGCTGCATGCCCGAGGCGGCAAGCTCGATCGCGGTCCAGGCGGCATCGGTGCCGCCGACGAATTTGGTGTAGGCGAGCTGCACCTCGGGCGCGATCTTGCCGCTGCCCAGCGCGTTGCCGACGAGCTGCGAGGATTCACCGGCGGTGTTGCGGAGCAGCCAAGCCATCTGCTTGATGGTCAGGAGCTGGTCGATGGCCGCATCCTGGTGGTTGACGCTGGCGGCGAGCGCGCCGGCGAGCTTGTCGAGCCGCGCCATCAGCGTGTCCTCGGTCGCGACATATTCCTTGGCAAGGCCCACGCGGCGGTCGGCGCGGGGCTTGACGGCCTCGATCCAGAACTCGGCCTGTGCTGCGAGCAGCGTCTTGTTCAACGTACCGAGCTCGGAGAGGAACGTCTCGCGCTGGACGAGGTCGGTGGTGGGCAACAGCTCGAGCGTCCGCGCCAGCGCAGGCATCAGAGCCTCGCGGATCTCGCGGATGTATTTTTCGATGTCCTTGTCCATCGCGACGTCGGAGGTGAGCTGGCGGTTGCTGGTCGAGCGGTCAGCCCGGATGTTGGCCATCGCCTTGAACACTTCGGCCGAGGCGGCGGAGACCGCGACGATCCGGTTGGCCTGCTCGAGCCGGCCCCAGGAGCTCCATGCGCTGATCGAGAAGCCGACGACGACGACGAGCGCGGTGGAAAGGATCACCGCCTTCAGCAGCGTGGATACGGTCAGGCGATTGAGCATTGGACACCCCGGTGCGCGTTTCGAAGTTCGTGGCCCCAAACGGCAGCCCCTGCGAACTTCGAACGACCAAGGGGATGCACGCAGACGCGCTGCCTCAAGGCAGTCGTCTGAAACCTCATTTGGACCGAAAAGGGTAAAAACTTAGACAGTGTTCCTGCCGTAAAATTACGGCACGCGTAATGGCAGGCCGGTTGCCAAAGCGTTGCGCCCACGTCGAAGGACGACGTGGGCGCTTGCAGCGGTGCTTGCGGACAGCCTGCGCCTTACGCCGCGCGGATCTTGCCGAGGAAGTCGCTGACCTCGTGGCCGAGCTGGCGGCTCTGGCTCTCCAGCATCTCGGAGGCGTGCTTGACGTTGTCCGCGGCGGCCGCGGCAGCGTCCGCATCGGCTTTGACGCCGGTGATGTTGTCAGAGACGTTCTTGGTGCCCTGCGCGGCAAACTGCGTGCTGCGGGTGATCTCCTGGGTGGCCGCGCCCTGTTCCTGGACGGCAGCAGCGATCGCGGTCGCGACCTCGTTGACCTCACCGATGATGCCGCCGATGGTCTGGATCGCGTTGATGGCGTCGGTTGCGACCCTCTGGATGTCGGCGATCTGGCCGGAGATCTCTTCGGTTGCTTTTGCGGTCTGGCTTGCCAGCGATTTCACCTCGGAGGCGACCACCGCGAAACCGCGGCCGGCCTCGCCGGCACGTGCGGCTTCGATCGTGGCGTTGAGCGCGAGCAGATTGGTCTGTGCCGCGATCGTGTTGATCAATCCGACGACCTCACCGATGCGTCCGGCGGACTGTGCCAGTCCCTGCACGGTGCCGTCGGTCTCGCGGGCCTGGTTGACCGCCCGGCTGGCGATGCCTGCGGCGTGGGCGGCCTGCTGGCTGATGTCGTTGATCGAGGCGGAAAGCTCCTCGGCGGCAGCGGCCACGCTGTCGACGCTCATCGAGGCGTCGTTGGAGGCCTTGCCCGCGACCTGGACACGGTCGTTGGTCTGGCGCGACACGTTGGACAGATCGCCCGAGGTCTTGCGCATTTCGCCGGAGGCCTCGCTCAATTCGCCGAGCGTCTTGCGCACCGCGCCCTCGAACTCGCCGACAAAGGTCTCGACGGCGCGCTGACGGGCAGCCGCACCGACATTGCGCTCGCGCTCGTGCTCCTCGATCTTGAGCTTCTCGGTCGCCTGCTGCTTGAACGTCTCCAGCGCGCCGGCGAGCGCGCCGATTTCGTCCTGGCGATCGAGATAGCCGCTGTCGACTGCAAGGTCGCCGCCGGCGACCTTCAGCATGGCGTCGCGGATGGTGTTGAGCGGGGTGATGACGCGGCGGTTGACCAGCATGATCGCGCCGGCGGCAAGGCCGATGGCGAGCGCCAGCAGCGCGAGCTGCATGACGAGGGCGCCTTGAGCTGCGCTGCGCTGCTCCAGCGTATGGCTCTTGGCGGCATCGAGCGCGGTCTCGGCCACGGCCACCGCGCTGGACAGGCGGCCTACCGTGACCGGGGTCCATTGATTCGCGGTCATTTCGGCCTTTTCGCCATTGGCGAGCACGCTGACCAGGCGATCGCGAAGGGCCAGATATTGCGGATCGAAATAGGCCGTCTTGGCGGCAGTCATGGCGGCAGACAATGCCGCCGGCAGTTGCATGCCCGACGCCGACAATTCCAGCGCCTTCCACATGGCGGCGGTTCCGCCGACGAATTGGGTATAGGCAAGGCGGGTCTCCGGCGCGATGCGGCCGGCGTTGAGCCCGGTCGAGATGATCAGCGACGCTTCGCCTCCGGTGTTGCGCAACAGCCAGGCGTTCTGCTTGATCGCCAGAAGCTGGTCGATCGCGGCGTCCTGGTGGTTGACGGTCGCGGCCAGAACGTTCGAGAGCTTGTCGAGCGTTTCGAGCAGGCTACCCGTCGTCTCCATGTATTCCTTCGGCAGGCCCGGGCGGCGCTGGTCCTTGGGTTTGGCGACGTCTTCCCAGAACTGCTTCTGCTGCTCGCTTGCCGATTTGTACAGGCGCGAGAGCTCCGGCACGAGCGTGCTGGATTGCGCAAACTCCATGGCGGGCAAAAGCTCCAGCGCGCGGGCCATCGCCGGCATCTCGGCGTCGCGGATCGCCCGCAGATATTTCTCGATCTCGGCATCCATCGGCTCGGTCGAGTTGAGCAGCCGGTTGGTGGTCGAGCGGTCGGTGCGCAGATTGTGCATCGACTTGAACAGATCGGCGGAGGCATCCGCGATCTGCGAGATGCGGTTGGCAGTCTTGAGGCGGTCCCAGGATGCGTAGGCGGTGAGCGAAAGCGCGATCACCACGCAGGCCGACGTGATCGCGATCACCGCCTTCAGCAGCGCGGATACGGTCAAACGATTGAGCATCGAAGTCCCCCAAGTCCCATTTTCAAAGTACGCGCCGACGCCCGGGCAACATCGACAAACGGGGACGCGGCAGATCGGCAATCGCATGCCGTCTGCGGCGCCTGGCCCAAACGGTTTCCGCATCAGAAACGAAAAGGGTAAAGTTTTAGGCAGCGGTTCCGGCCGTAGAAGTACGGAATTACTAGAAGTTGCAGTGGGTTGCCTTGGTGGAACCGGAATTGGGGGATGGGCGTTAGGATACCGTCAGCAATTTGCCTGAAGGGGGCCTTGCTATGTTGGTCGGCGTACTCGTCACCTTTCTCGTCATCATCCTCGTGCTTTATCTCATCAACATGCTGCCGATGGACGGTCGCGCCAAGCAGATCGCACGCGTCGTCGTCATCATCATCGGCATCGTGTCGCTGCTGAAATATCTCGCGGTGTTCTAGCGGGCTTCGCTGCCCAACAAAAAAGCCCCGGCTCGCGCCGGGGCTTTTGGTGTTGGACTGACCGGACTTAACCGGCCGCCTTGGCCTCGCGACGGCGGGCGGTGAGGATGTATTCGGTGTAGCCGTTCGGCTGCTCGCGGCCCTTGAAGATGAGGTCGCTGGCCGCCTTGAAGGCCACGCCGTCGAAGGCGGGGGCCATCGGCTTGTAGATCGCATCGCCCGCGTTCTGCTTGTCGACGACGACGGCCATGCGCTTGAGCGATTCCATCACCTGCGCTTCGGTGATGACGCCCTGGTGCAGCCAGTTGGCGAGATGCTGGCTGGAGATGCGCAAGGTGGCGCGGTCTTCCATCAGGCCGACATCGTGAATGTCGGGCACCTTGGAGCAGCCGACGCCCTGGTCGATCCAGCGCACGACGTAGCCGAGAATGCCCTGGCAGTTGTTGTCGATCTCCTGCTTGACGTCGTCGGGCGCCCAGTTCGACTTCGACACCGGGATCGTGAGGATGTCGGAGAGCTTCGCGCGCGGCCCGCCCTTGGTCAGTTCCTGCTGGCGCGCGGTCACGTTGACCTGGTGGTAGTGCAGGGCGTGCAGGGTCGCGGCCGTCGGCGAGGGCACCCAGGCGGTGGTGGCGCCGGCCTGCGGATGGGCGAGCTTCTGCGTCAGCATGTCCGCCATCTTGTCGGGGGCGGCCCACATGCCCTTGCCGATCTGGGCGTGGCCGGGCAGGCCACAGCTCAGGCCCATGTCGACGTTCCAATCCTCATAGGCCTTGATCCAGGCCTGCGCCTTCATCTCGTTCTTGCGGATCATCGGACCCGCTTCCATCGAGGTGTGGATCTCGTCGCCGGTGCGGTCGAGGAAGCCGGTGTTGATGAACATGATGCGCTTGGAGGCGCGCTGGATGCAGGCCTTGAGGTTGACGGTCGTCCGCCGCTCCTCGTCCATGATGCCGACCTTGAGCGTGTTTTCCGGCAATCCCAGCATCTTCTCGACGCGGTCGAAGATCTCGCAGGTCAGCGACACCTCGTCCGGGCCGTGCATCTTCGGCTTGACGATATAGGCAGATCCCGTGCGGCTGTTCTTGACCTTGGAGTTGCCCTTGAGGTCGTGAACGGCAAGAAGCCCCGAGACGGCGGCGTCCAGCAGGCCTTCCGGAATCTCCTCGCCCTTCTCGTCCAGCACCGCGTCGGTGAACATGTGGTGACCGCAATTGCGCATCAGCAGCAGGCTGCGGCCATGCAGCTTGATCTCGCCCTTGCCGTCAGGCGTCTTGTAGCTGCGGTCCGTATTGAGCGAGCGCGTCAGCGTCTTGCCGCCCTTTTCGAAATCCGCCGACAGCGTGCCGTTCATCAGGCCGAGGGTGTTGCGATAGACCAGCACCTTGTCCTCGGCGTCGACCGCGGCGACCGAGTCTTCCATGTCGAGAATGGTGGACACGGCAGATTCCATGATCATGTCGGCGACGCCGGCCGGATCGTCCTTACCGATAACGCTGCTGCGGTCGATCTTGACCTCGACATGCAAGCCGTTGTTGGCGAGCAGCACGGCGCTCGGCGCGGCCGCGTCGCCCTGGAAGCCCGCGAACTGATCCGCGTTCTTCAGCGCGGTGGCGTTGCCACTCTTCAGCTTCACCGCGAGCTGGCCCGCGACGACGCTATAGGCGGTGACGTCGGTGTGGCTGCCGGTTGCGAGCGGCGCAGCGGCATCGAGGAAGGCTTTTGCTTTCGCGATCACCTTGTCGCCGCGCGCCTTGTTGTAGCCCTTGCCGGCTTCGGAGGGATCGTGCGGGATCGCGTCGGTGCCGTAGAAGGCATCATAGAGCGAGCCCCAGCGCGCGTTCGCGGCATTCAGCGCGTAGCGCGCGTTGGTCAGCGGCACCACGAGCTGCGGGCCGCAGATCTTGCCGATCTCGTCATCGACATTGGCGGTCTCGACCTTCTGCGTTGCAGGCTCCGGGACGAGATAGCCGATCTCCTTCAGGAACGCGGTGTAGACGCCGAGGTCGAACGCCTTGCCCTTGTTGGCGCGATGCCAGTCGTCGATCTTGACCTGCAGCGTGTCGCGCACGGCGAGCAGCGCGCGGTTCTTCGGCCCCAGCTCCTTGATGATGCCTGCAACCCCGGCCCAGAACGCATCCGGCGCGATCCCCGTTTTCGGGGCCGCTTCCTTGGCGATGAAGTCAAACAGGACGGGTGCAATCTTCAATCCGTGGGCGTCGACGCGTTTCATGATGGTCTTTCTTGTTGGAAATGGCTGTTTTTGGCTGCTTTTGACCCGACAGCAGCAAAATGCGCCCACAGGGAGCGGCTTTCGAGGCCTTATTAGCCCCAAAATCGGGGCGGTGAGAAGACCCCCAAAAGTTGTCAAAATGTCAAGGCGAGGTGGGGGCGGCACACACCGGTGTCATTCCCCGCGAAGGCGGGGAATCTAGTACGCCGTGGCTTCTCGGTAACCCAACGCTGTCTCTGGAATACTGGGTCGCCCGGTCATGCCGGGCGACGACAGCGGGGTATCAGGACGGCCTCAAATATTCGCGGCGAGGTCCACGACTTCGTCGAACAGCACGCCGGTAGCTTTCAGCATCTGTTCGATCTCGTCGGCCGCTTCGGCAACCGTCCGCGTCGAGGTGTCGATCACGAGCTCGGCCGCCTGCGGCGTTTCGTAGTCGTTGCCGATGCCGGTAAAGGAGGCAAGCGCGCCGGCTCGGGCCTTCTTGTAATGGCCTTTGGGATCGCGCTCCTCGCAGACTTCTGCCGGCGTCGCGACATGGATCTCGCGGAATGCGGTGTCGGCGATGCGGCGCGCGGTGGCGCGGTCCTCGCGGGCGGGCGAGACGGCGGCGACGATCGCGATGTGGCCGTTGCGGGCGAGATGCGTCGCGACCTCGGCGAGGCGGCGGATGTTCTCGCTGCGATCGGCGGCGGAGAAGCCGAGATCGCTGTTGAGCCCGGCGCGCAGCGTGTCGCCGTCGAGCAGGATCGGCGAGCCGCCATTGGTGAACAGACGCCGCTCCAGCGCCTTGGCCAGCGTCGACTTGCCGGAGGCCGGCAGGCCGGTCAGCCAGACCACGGCGCCGTTGTGCTGGTAGCGCGCGGAGCGCTCGTCGGGCCGCAGCGCCGATTCCACCGGTACGATGTCGACGGGCAAGGCACGCTGGCCGGCATCGACCGACAGCACGAGGCCGCCGCCCGCAATGCGGCCGGACACCTCGATCACGAGACGGCCGGTGCGCGGATTCTCTGTATAGGGATCGGTGGCAATCGGGGTCGACAGGGAGATGTCGATCTCGCCGACATGGTTGCGGCCGATCGCTTTGTTCTCGCTGCTCGACAGCTCGCCGGGATCGACGGCCTTCTCGATGGCGACGACGGTGGCGCGGCTTTCCTTCGGCCCAGACCGCACCAGCAGCTGGTCGCCCTTGGCGAGCGGCTTGTCGTGGAGCCAGAAGATGCGCGCGCGCAGACGGCGTGTCTCGCGCGGGGCGGCGTTGGCGTGCGCGATGATGTCGCCGCGCTCGATGAACAATTCGCGGTCCAGCGTGATGCCGACCGAGCGGCCCGCGCCCTGGCGCCCAGCGACCGGCGTCACCGGCCAGCTCTCGACCGTCTTGATCTTCGCGATCTTGCCGGCCGGCATGATCACGACCTCGTCGCCGGCAATCAGGCTGCCGGACTCGATCCGGCCCGCGACGATGCGGCGGTCGTCGAACTTGTAGATCGCCTGCACCGGCAGGCGCAGGGCGAGGGCTTCCAGCGGCCGTGCCGGTTCGAGCTGGTCCAGTGCCTCGACCACGGTCGGTCCCTTGTACCAGCCGATGCGATCGGTGCGTTCGGCAACGCCGTCGCCATCGCGCGCGGAGATCGGGATGACCGCCGTGGGCTTCACACCGAGACCGTTGAGATGCGCGGAGATTTCGTCGCTGATCTCCTTGAAGCGATCAGCGGAGAAGTCGACGCGGTCCATCTTGTTGACGACGACCGCGACCTGCTTCACGCCGAGCAGATGCAGGAGATAGCCGTGTCGGCGGGTCTGGTCGCGCACGCCTTCGAGCGCGTCGATGATCAGCACCGCGCCGTCGGCCTGCGACGCCCCGGTGATCATGTTGCGCAAGAATTCGGCATGGCCGGGCGCGTCGATCAGGACGATGTCGCGCGAATTGGTGCGAAAGCGGATCTGTGTGGTGTCGATGGTAATGCCCTGGTCGCGCTCGGTCTGGAGCGCGTCGAGCAGGAACGACCATTCGAATGGCATGCCGCGCCGTGCGCTGACGGCCTTGAGCATGTCGAGCTTGCCGTCGGGCAGGCTGCCGGTCTCGTGCAGCAGGCGGCCGACCAGCGTCGACTTGCCGTGGTCGACATGGCCGACGATGACGATGCGCACTTGCGGACGCGTGGTGCCGTTCGGCGTGGCGGGCGAAGCGGGGGTGACGATCATGTTCATACGACGCTCGCGTCCTTGATCAGAGATAGCCGGCGACGCGCAGGCGCTCGAAAGCGTCCTCGGTCTCGTGGTCGAGCGCGCGGCCGGCGCGCTCCGGCACCTTGGTCTGCTCGAGCTCGGCCAGGATCTCGTCGATGTTCGATGCGGTCGAAGCAACCGGATTGGTGATGTCCTGATCGCCCAGCGAGCGGTAGCGCTTGCCGTTTTGCGAGAGATAGAGCGGGATGATCGGGATGTTCTCGCGCTTGGTGTAGGCCCAGATGTCGGACTCGGTCCAATGCAGGATCGGGTGAATGCGCAAATGCGCGCCCTGCGGAGGCGATGCATTGAAATGATCCCAGAACTCCGGCGGCTGGTCGCGCACGTCCCAATTGCCTTCGAGGCCGCGCGGCGAGAACACGCGCTCCTTGGCGCGAGTGGCTTCTTCGTCGCGGCGGATGCCTGCGATCAGGCCGTCAAAGCCGTATTTGCCGAGCGCCATCTTCAGGCCCTCGGTCTTGCGCGCGGCGGAACGGGCGGCCGGCGGCAGCGTTGGGTCGACGGCATCGATCGGCGGGCAGGGCTCGACGCGCAGGTCGAGATCCCATTTCTTGCCGTAATGGTCGCGGAAGCGATACATCTCCGGAAACTTCTTGCCGGTATCGACATGGAGGGCCGGGAACGGAAGGCGGCCGAAAAAGGCTTTCCGCGCCAGCCAGATCATGACGTTGGAGTCCTTGCCGAGCGACCACAGCAGGGCGATCTTCTTCAAACGGCCAAAAGCCTCGCGGAAAATATAGATGCTCTGCGCCTCGAGTTGGTCCAAATGGTCCATGCTGGGGGCGGTCAGCCCGAGGGGAATTTGCTCGGAAACGGGGGGGCGGGAGTCCCGTCCATCTGCACCGGAATCGGTCCTGAGAAGATGCATCTCTGCCACTTTGCGTTTGGAGGCGAATTTTCTATAGTTGCGGCGCGGAAGAGAAGAAAAAATTTTCTCTTTGCGCGCTCGAAACGACACATATATAGAAAATAATTCCAGTCAACCCCGGATGTGGGGTAAGCGAGTATCGTATGCGGTTCTTGCCCGTGTTCCTCGATCTCAAGGCCGGTCCGGTGGTCCTCATCGGCGCGGGTGAGCTTTTGCGCGCCAAGCTGCGCGTGCTCGCCGCTGCCGGTGCGCGCCTGCGCGTGCATGCGATCGACGGCAATCAGGAACTAGGCCTTGGCTCCGAGGATGCGGCGCGCGTCGAGATCGTCACCGGCGATCCGCTCACTGCCGATCTCTCAGGCGTCATCGCGATCGTCTGCGCCGGCGCGGGTGATATCGGCGTGGCCATGTCGGTCCGGGCCAAGGCGCTCGGCCTGCCTGTCAATGTCATGGATGATCTCGAGCATTCCAGTTTCATCTTCCCGGCCATCGTCGATCGCGGCGATGTCGTGGTCGCGGTCGGCACCGGCGGAACGTCTCCGGTGGTGGCACGACGCGTGCGCGAGAAGATCGAGGCGCTGCTTCCGGCACGTATCGGAGAGCTCTCCGAGTTCATCGGCGGCTTCCGCAAATCCATCAACGAACGCATTGCCGAGTTTCCGCTGCGCCGCCGCTTCTGGGAGCGCGTCATCGACGGCCCGATCGGCGCCGCCGTGCTCGCCGGCCGCAAGAGCGAGGCCGATGCGGCGCTCAAGGCGATTTCCGATCACTCTGCGTTCGCGCGTGCCGACAAGCCGGAAGGCTCGGTCGCGCTGGTCGGCGCGGGACCCGGCGATCCCGACCTTCTCACCATCAAGGCGTTGCGGGCGTTGCAGGATGCCGACATCGTCTTCCATGACGAGCTGGTCTCCCCCGAGATTCTCGACCGCATCCGCCGCGACACCACGCGCGTTCCGGTCGGTCGTCGTATCGGCAAGCCCGGCATCGGCCAGGACGCCATCAACAAGCGCCTGATCGAAGCGGCGCAATCCGGCCAGCGTGTGGTGCGGTTGAAGGGCGGCGATCCCTTCGTGTTTGGCCGCGGCGGCGAAGAGGTCGAAGCGCTGCGCGCCGCCGGCATCGCCTATTCGATCATTCCCGGCATCACCGCAGGCCTCGGCGGCGCCGCCGACTTCGAGGTGCCGCTCACCTACCGTCACGAAGCGACCCGCATCACCTTCCTCACCGCGCACAAGGCGCGGGACGCGGAAGTCGTCGACTGGTCCACAATGACAGACACCAGAATGACCGTCGTGGTGTACATGGGCATGACCGCAGCGCCCGCGATCCGCGCCGGGCTGTTTGCCGCCGGCCGTTCGCCGGAGACGCCGGTCGGCGTGTTCGCCCGCGTCACGCGGCCGGATGCCCAAGGCGCGATCGGCACCTTGCGCGATCTGCCTGAACTCGTGCGGCGGACCCATGGCGGCCCCGCCATCCTCGTCATCGGCGACGTGGTCCGGCATGCCGGCTCGCTTCGCCGCGAAACTCCCAAACAAATCATCTCTGACCTATTGGATGCAGCCGAATGACCTCCCCGCTCGAACAGAAGAAGATCAAGATCGCCGGCCCCTCGGTCGTGACCGCCAACCGCACCTGGGACGGCATCGTGGTGTACCGCACCGGCGCCAAGAGCTGGTCGGCGGACCTCTCGGAAGCCGCGATCGTGCGCACCTCCGACGAGGCAAAAGCGTTGCTTGCGGAGTCCGTGGCCGATGACGTCGGCGCGATCGGCCCCTATATCGCCCCGGTGCAGGTCGGCGAGGACGGCAAGATCGAACCCGGCAATCTGCGCGAACAGATCCGCCGCACCGGCCTCACCATCGGACAGCCGGCCCAGGCTTAAGGCATTCGCTTATGTACGCTTACGACGAAATCGACCGCACGCTCGTCAACGAGCGCGTCTCGGAGTTCCGCGACCAGGTGAAGCGCCGCCTCTCGGGCGAGCTCACCGAGGACGAGTTCAAGATCCTGCGTCTTCAGAATGGCGTCTATCTGCAACTGCACGCCTACATGTTCCGCGTCGCGATTCCCTATGGGACGCTGGCGACGAACCAGTTGCGGGCGCTCGCCCATGTCGCGCGCAAATACGACCGCGGCTACGGCCACTTCACCACGCGGCAGAATATCCAGTTCAACTGGATCAAGCTCGCCGAATTGCCGGATGCGCTGGCTGATCTGGCCGAAGTCGGCATCCACGCGATGCAGACCTCCGGCAACAACATGCGCAACGTCACCTCGGACCAGTGGGCCGGCGTCGCGCCGGGCGAGATCGAGGATCCCCGCATCTGGTCGGAGCTGATCCGTCAGCACACCACGCTGCATCCGGAATTCTCGTTCCTGCCGCGCAAGTTCAAGATCGCGATCACCGCGTCGGACCACGATCGCGCGGCGATCAAGATCCACGACATCGGGCTGAAGCTGATCAAGAACGAGAAGGGCGAGACCGGCTTTGAAGTGCTGGTCGGCGGCGGTCTCGGCCGCACGCCGTTCATCGGCAAGACCATCAAGCACTTCGTCCACGGCCGCGATATCCTCAGCTATATCGAGGCGATCCTTCGCGTCTACAATCAGTACGGCCGCCGCGACAACATCTACAAGGCCCGCATCAAGATCCTGGTGCACGAGCTCGGCATCGAGAAGTTCTCGCGCGAGGTCGAGGAGGAGTGGCAGCACATCCGCAACTCCTCGCTCCAGATCGACGACGAAGTGATCGAGGACATCCGCTCGCGCTTCGCCTATCCTGCCTATGAGAAGCTGCCGCACAATCCGGACGAGCTGCGCCAGGCCGCGGCCGATCCCGATTTCGAGGCGTGGCGCAAGAACTCGGTCGCCCCGCACAAGATGCAGGGCTACTCCATCGTCACGATCTCGCTGAAGCCGATCGGGGCGCCCCCCGGCGATGCCACGGCCGAGCAGATGGATGCACTGGCCGATCTCGCCGACAAATATTCCTTCGGCGAGGTCCGCGTCGGCCACGAGCAGAACCTCGCGCTGCCGCATGTTGCCAAGCGTGATTTGCCGGCGCTGTGGAAGGCGCTCGACCAGCTTGGGCTGGCGACCCCGAACGTCAATTTGATCACCGACATCATCGCCTGCCCGGGGCTGGACTATTGCTCGCTGGCGAATGCGCGTTCGATCCCGATCGCGCAGGAGCTGACGCGGCGCTTTGCCAACCATGAGCTGGCCAATCTGATCGGCCGTCTGCACATCAACATCTCCGGCTGCATCAATGCCTGCGGCCACCACCATGTCGGCCATATCGGCATTCTCGGCGTCGAGAAGAACGGCGAGGAGGTCTACCAGATCACCATCGGCGGCCGCGCCGACGAGGGCGCCGCGCTCGGCACACTCATCGGCCCCGGCGTGAAGTTCGACGAGGTCGCGGACGTCATCGAAGACGTCGTGGAAGCCTATCTGGCGTTGCGCGAGCGGCCCGAAGAACTGTTCATGGACACGGTCAAGCGCCTCGGCGTCGAGCCCTTCAAGGAGCGCGTCTATGCCACTCGTTAATGGCGGAAAAATCGTCGACGACGGCTTCGTCAAGCTGGCCGTCGATACGCCGCTGCCCGAGAGCGGCGACATCCTGGTGCCGGCCGAGCGCTTCGTCGGCGAAGCGGATACGTTGCTCAAGCGCGCCGGCAAGGTCGGCGTGATCTGGCCGAACAACCGCGACATCGACGAGCTGGTGCCGTATCTCGGCAAGGTGGCCACGGTTGCGCTGGTGTTCCCGACGTTCCGCGACGGACGTGCCTACAGCCAGGCGCGGCTGCTGCGCGAGCGCTTTAATTATCGCGGCGATTTGCGAGCGACCGGGCAGATCCTGCGCGATCAGTTCGTGTTCATGCTGCGTGCCGGCTTCGATTCGTTCGAGGTCAAGAAGCAGGCCGACGCGGAAGCCTTCATGCAGACCGCGAAGCGCTATTCGGTGTTCTACCAGCCGACCGGCGATGGCCGCATCACGGCGCTGCACCGGCGCATGCAGTTGCGTCACTCCGAAGGTGTCGGCACGTGAACGCAGTCGCGCCTCAGGTTTCCTCAACGCCGGTCCCTGCGCTGCCTTCGGTGGAGCAGCTCGATCGCGCGTTGCGCGATGCCTCGCCCGCCGAAGTCATCGCGGCGGCGCTGAAGACGGTCGGGCGCGAGAAGTTGGCGCTGGTGTCGTCCTTCGGCACGGAATCGGCGACCTTGCTGAAGGTCATGGCGGACGTCGATCCGGCCATCCCCGTGATCTTCCTCGATACGGGTTGGCTGTTCGAGGAAACGCTTGCCTATCGCGACACGCTGATCGAAACACTGGGTCTCAAGGACGTTCGCTCGATCAGGCCTGCCGAGGAGACGCTGTCGCGCGACGATCCCGAGCGCGACCTCTGGTTCTCCGATCCCGACGCCTGTTGCCGTATTCGTAAAGTGGAGCCGCTGTCGCGCGCGCTGAAACCGTTCGATGCCTGGCTCAATGGCCGCAAGCGTTTTCAGGGCAACACGCGCGCCGACATTCCGGTGGTCGAAGACGACGGCGTGCGGTTGAAGTTCAATCCATTCGCCAACGTCTCGCGCGAGGAACTCGAAGCGATTTTCGTCCGCGCCAAATTGCCGCGACACCCACTGGCCGCCTCCGGTTTCCTGTCGGTTGGGTGTATGCCTTGCACCAGCAGAACGGCCGAAGGCGAGGATGCACGCGCGGGTCGATGGCGCGGCCGCGCGAAGACAGAATGCGGCATCCACACGATGAAGACTTCGTAGCACAGTCAAACTGCAACGCTGCAAACAAGAAAATCCGGTTCCGTTGACTCGAACGCGTTTCGCCCTGAGTTATGCCCGGATGCCATCGATGACGCGGGTGTTGTCGAGGCGAATGGAGATGGACATGATGCGCCGTATCGTTCCGCTGGCGGCAGGTTTGCTCGTGACAGGCTTGTTGGCCGGCTCGGCTCTCGCCGCCGACATCAACCTGTTGAACGTGTCGTACGATCCGACGCGTGAACTTTACGTCGAATTCAACAAGGCGTTCGCAGGCGCGTATCAGAAGGAAACCGGCAAGAGCGTCGAGATCAAGCAGTCGCATGGCGGCAGCGGATCGCAGGCACGCGCGGTGATCGACGGATTGCAGGCCGACGTTGTGACGCTCGCGCTCGCCTATGACATCGACGCTGTCGCGAACAAGGGTCTCACCGCGACCGACTGGCAGAAGCGTCTGCCGCAAAATTCATCGCCCTACACGTCGACCATCGTATTCCTGGTGCGCAAGGGCAATCCGAAGGGCATCAAGGACTGGGACGATCTGATCAAGCCGGGCGTCGCCATCATCACGCCCAACCCGAAGACGTCGGGCGGCGCGCGCTGGAATTATCTGGCGGCCTGGGGCTTTGCACAGAAGAAGTACGGCTCGGCCGACAAGGCCAAGGAGTTCGTCGGAAAGCTGTTCCAGCAGGTTCCGGTGCTCGATACCGGCGCGCGCGGCGCGACCGTAACCTTCGTCGAGCGCGGTGTCGGCGACGTGCTGCTCGCCTGGGAGAACGAGGCGTTCCTCGCACTCAAGGAATTCGGTCCGGAGAAATTCGAGATCGTGGCGCCGCCGCTGTCGATCCTCGCCGAGCCGCCGGTCACGATCGTCGACAAGGTTGCCGACAAGAAGGGCACCCGGAACGTCGCCGATGCCTACCTCCAGTACTGGTACACCAAGGAGGGGCAGGAGATCGCCGCGCGCAACTTCTACCGCCCGCGCGACGCCGAGATCGCTAAAAAGTATGAAAAGTCCTTTGCAAAGGTCGAGCTGTTCACGATCGACGATGTGTTCGGTGGCTGGACCAAGGCGCAGAAGGAACATTTTGCCGACGGCGGCGTCTTCGATCAGATCTACAAGAACTGATCGGGCGCTGGCGGAGGGGCTTTAACAGGGGGCCTGGTGAGCGCAATCGCAGCACGACGACGGACATTGCCGGGCTTCGGTCTCACGATGGGACTGACGCTGTCCTGGCTGTCCATCATCATCCTGATTCCGCTCGCCGGGCTGTTCCTCAAATCGCTCGAGCTCAGCCCCGAGCAGTTCTGGAACATTCTTTCCAGCCGCCGCACCCTGAACGCTCTTCGGGTCTCCTTCGGCCTCGCCTTTGCCGCGGCCTGCGTCAACCTCGTCATGGGCAGCATCATCGTCTGGGCGCTGGTGCGCTATCGATTTCCCGGCCGGCGGATTTTCGATGCGATCGTCGACGTGCCGTTCGCGCTGCCGACGGCGGTTGCCGGCGTCGCGCTGACTGCGCTGTTCGCCGAGAAGGGCTGGCTGGGCGCGCCGCTTGCCGCGCTCGGCATCAAGGTGGCGTTCACGCCGGTCGGCATCTTCGTCGCCATGATCTTCATCGGCATTCCCTTCGTGGTGCGCACGGTGCAGCCGGTGCTCCAGGATCTCGACCCCGAGATTGAGGAGGCCGCAGGCAGCCTGGGGGCCAGCCGCTGGCAGACCATCACCCGCGTGATCCTGCCTTCTCTCGCACCGGCGCTGCTCACGGGCCTCGCGCTCGCCTTCGCGCGCGCGGTCGGCGAATACGGCTCGGTGATCTTCATCGCCGGCAATCTGCCCAACATCTCCGAGATTGCGCCGCTCCTGATCGTGATCCGGCTGTCCGAGTTCCGCTACGCCGATGCGACCGCCATCGCGGTGGTCATGCTGGTCGTGTCTTTCGTCATCATCTTTGCCGTCAACCGGCTCCAGCGCTGGGCGCAGAGCCGGATCCCGGTGCGGTGAGGGGCAGATCATGACGATGCAGATCGCAGAACCCGTCTCGCTGGCTTCACCCGATGCGCGCGCGCGTGCCCACGCTGCCGCTGCCCGCGACAGTCTCCGCACCGAGCCGCCCGCGGTGCGCATCGTCATCATCGCGCTGGCCGTGATCTTCCTCAGCGTCTTCGTCGTGCTGCCGCTGGTCCTGGTGTTCGCGCAGGCCTTTTCGAAGGGGGTTCTCGCTTATCTCTCGGCACTGGCCGAGCCGGAGGCGCTGAGTGCGATCAAGCTGACGCTGATCGTCGCGGCGATCTCGGTCGGCCTCAATCTCGTGTTCGGTCTCGTCGCCGCCTGGGCGATTGCGAAGTTTGAGTTTCCAGGCAAGACCTTCCTGATCACGCTGATCGATCTGCCGTTCTCGGTGAGCCCGGTAATCTCCGGCCTCGTCTTCGTGCTGCTGTTCGGCGCGCAGGGCTATTTCGGCAACTGGCTGCGGGATCACGACATCCAGATCCTGTTCGCGGTGCCCGGTATTGCGCTTGCCACCACTTTCGTGACCTTCCCGTTCGTGGCGCGCGCGTTGATCCCGCTGATGCAGGAGCAGGGCACGCAGGAGGAGGAGGCCGCGGTCTCGCTCGGCGCGTCGGGCCTGCAAACCTTCTTCCGCGTCACGCTGCCCAATATCAAATGGGGCGTGCTCTACGGCGTTCTCCTCTGTAACGCGCGCGCGATGGGCGAGTTTGGCGCGGTCTCGGTCGTGTCAGGCCACATCCGTGGCGAGACCAATACGATGCCCCTGCTGGTCGAGATTCTCTACAACGAGTACCAGTTCGTCGCGGCGTTCGCGATCGCCTCACTGCTGGCGATGCTGGCGCTGATCACGCTGATCGCCAAGACCGTTCTCGAAAGTCACCTCGACGAAGGACAAGACGTCAATGACCATTGAAGTCAGGAATCTCGTCAAGAAGTTCGGCAGCTTCAAGGCCCTCGACGGCGTCGACCTCAAGGTCAATGACGGCGAGCTGCTGGCGCTGCTCGGCCCCTCCGGTTCCGGCAAGACCACTCTGCTGCGGATTATCGCAGGCCTTGACTGGCCGGATGCGGGCGACGTTGCCTTCAACGGCGAGGATGCGCTGGCGCAGGGCGCGCGCGAACGTCACGTCGGCTTCGTGTTCCAGCATTACGCGCTGTTTCGTCACATGACGGTGTTCGAGAATGTCGCCTTCGGCCTGCGCGTGCAGCCCCGCGCGATCCGCAAGGACGAAGCGACCATTCGCGCACGCGTCAAGGAGCTGCTCGATCTCGTGCAACTCGACTGGTTGGCCGACCGCTATCCGAGCCAGCTCTCCGGTGGCCAGCGCCAGCGCATCGCACTCGCCCGTGCGCTCGCGATCGAGCCGCGCATCCTGCTACTCGACGAACCCTTCGGCGCGCTCGATGCCAAGGTGCGCAAGGAGCTGCGGAGATGGCTGCGCTCGCTTCATCACGAGATCAACGTCACCTCGATCTTCGTCACCCATGACCAGGAAGAGGCACTGGAAGTCGCCAACCGCGTCGTGGTGATGGACAAGGGCAGGATCGAGCAGATCGGCTCGCCCAACGATGTCTATGAGACCCCGGCGACCGCCTTCGTTCACAGCTTCATCGGCGAATCCATCGAGCTCCCGGTCCAGGTCGAGGGCGGCGTGATCCGGCTCGGCGAGCAGCCGCTTCGCCTTGCGGCGGACGGGCTTGCGCCTGGTGCGTCAAAGCTGTTCGTGCGGCGACATGACATGCTGGTCGGCCCGCCCGGCAGCGGTGCTTTCGAGGGCGCGGTTCAACATGTCCGCAATTTCGGCCCCGTGCAGCGGGCCGAGGTCGTGCTGTCAGGCGGCGAGACCATCGAGATCGACGCCCCCCGCGACAGGGAATTGCGGGCAGGGGACACGATCGGCCTCGAACCCCGCCGCTACCGGGTATTTGCGGGCGCCTGAGCCGCCTCCGACAGGTCGAATTTTCCTCAAAATTCACCTTTCAGCCACGGTTGGTATGCAACAACGGCCCTTCCTCTGGGGGCTCCGATTCATGCGCGCTGCGGCCGCGATAGCTATCACTTTGCTTCTCGCCGGCTGCGCCGGCAACGAAGCGCCGGTCCAGCAGCCGTCGATGTACACCGACATGGCCGTTCCGGGCGCCAAGCTCGACGCGCAGGCGGCCGCGATCATGATCTCGCAATACCGCCAGAACAACGGGCTCGGCACCGTTGCGGTCGACCCCGATCTGATGCGGCTTGCCGAATCCCAGTCCCAGGCCATGGCCGCGGCCAACAAGATGGACCACGACGTCCGCGCGCCGCTGGCCAAGCGTCTTGCCACCGGCGGATATCCGGCCACGGTCGCCGTCGAGAACGTCTCGGCCGGCTATCATACGCTGGCGGAAGCGTTTTCCGGCTGGCGCGACTCGCCGCCCCACCGCGCCAACATGCTCAAGAACGGTGTCACAAAATTGGGCATTGCGGCGGGCTATGCTCCGGGCACCAAATACAAGGTGTTCTGGACCATGATCCTGGCCTCGACGGACCGATAAGCCAGACTTGATCCCGGGATGCATTGACGCCGCGGCGGACTGTCGCCACGGTGGCCCGTCTTTTGTTAATGTTCCCACATGACCGATCATAGCCCGGAAATCGCAACAGTCCCCGCGAAGGCGCAACGCGTCCTGGTGCTCCAGGGCGGCGGTGCGCTCGGCTCCTATCAGGCCGGCGCCTACCAGGCGCTGTGCCATTTCGACTTCGAGCCGGAATGGGTTGCCGGCATCTCCATCGGCGCGGTCAACGCCGCCATCATCGCCGGCAACGAGGGCCATACCCGCGTCAAGCGGCTGAAGGAATTCTGGGAGATGGTCTCCGCGCCGGTGCCGTGGAAGCCGTTCGGCACCAGCGATCACAGCCGCGAGCTGTTCAACTCGACCAGCGCCGCGTTGATCGCGACCTTCGGCGTGCCCGGCTTTTTCATTCCGCGCGTTCCGCCTGCGCCGCTGTGGCCGCCCGGCAGCCCGCAGGCCGAGAGCTACTACGACACCGCGCCACTGAAGAAGACGCTGGAGCGTCTGGTCGATTTCGACCGCATCAACGATCTGAAGACGCGCCTGTCGGTCGGTGCGGTCGGCGTCACCTCGGGCAACTTCAAATATTTCGATAATTTCGAGTTCAAGAAGCTCGGCAAGAAGCTCGGCCCCGAGCACATCATGGCCTCCGGCGCGCTGCCGCCGGGCTTTCCGTCCGTCGTGATCGACGGCGAGCATTATTGGGACGGCGGCATCGCCTCCAACACACCGCTTGACTACGTGCTCGATGCCGAACTCGATCGCGACATGCTGATTTTCCAGGTCGATCTGTTTTCCGCGCGCGGCGATCTGCCGAATTCGCTGCTCGAGGCCACCGAGCGCGAGAAGGACATCCGCTTCTCCAGCCGCACCCGGATGAACACCGACAAGAACAAGCAGATCCACAACGCCCGCAGGGCGGTGCGCGACCTGATTTCGAAATTGCCCGATTATCTCAAGAACGATCCTTCCGTGGAATTCCTTGCGAAGGTATCGCGTGAAAGCACCGTCACCGTGGTGCACCTGATCTACCGCAGCAAGAACTACGAATCCTCGTCCAAGGATTACGACTTCTCGCATGTCGCCATGGTCGAGCATTGGGAAGCCGGCGTGCGCGACGTGCATCTGTCGATGCGCCACAAGGACTGGCTCGAGAAGCCGCAGTCCGGCGAGACCATGGTGACCTACGATCTCACGGGGGACGTCACCGCGCCCCCGCCAAAAAGGAGCGAATAAAATGGGTAGTCTGTCAGGCAAGAACGCCGTCGTCACGGGTTCGACCAGCGGCATCGGCCTTGCCTATGCGCGCGCTTTCGCGGCCGCGGGCGCAAATGTCGTCATCAATGGCTTCGGTTCGCCGGAGGACATCGAGAAGGAGCGTGCCAAGATCGAGTCCGATTTCGGCGTGAAGGCGGTCTATTCGCCCGCCGACATGACCAAGCCGGCGGAGATCGCCGGCATGATCGCGCTCGGCGAGAAGAGCTTCGGGTCGGTCGACATCCTCGTCAACAATGCCGGCATCCAGTTCGTCTCCCCGATCGAGGAATTCCCGCCCGAGAAGTGGGACCAGATCATCGCAATCAATTTGTCCTCGGCCTTCCATGCCATTCGCGCCGCCGTCCCCGGCATGAAGAAGAAGGGCTGGGGCCGCATCATCAACACGGCCTCGGCGCATTCGCTGGTCGCCTCGCCCTTCAAGTCGGCCTATGTGTCGGCCAAGCACGGCATTGCCGGTCTCACCAAGACCGTGGCGCTCGAAGTTGCGACCCACAAGATCACCTGCAACTGCATCAGCCCCGGCTATGTCTGGACGCCGCTGGTCGAGAAGCAGATCCCCGACACCATGAAGGCGCGCAGCCTCACGCGGGAGCAGGTCATCAACGACGTGCTGCTCGACGCCCAGCCGACCAAGGAGTTCGTCACCTCCGAGCAGGTCGCAGCATTGGCACTGTTCCTCTGCGGCGACGATGCCGCGCAGATCACGGGCACCAACCTGTCGATCGACGGCGGCTGGACGGCGGAGTAAGGGTTCGATCCGTAGGGTGGGCAAAGGCGCGAAAGCGCCGTGCCCACCATCTCTCTCGATCGAAAAGGTGATGGGCACGCTTCGCTTTGCCCACCCCACGAGATTTCCGCGCGGTCTTCGCTCAATGCCCCCACGCCAGCGCCGTCACGATCGCGGATGACAAGTTCAACTCCGCGAACAGGATCTTGCCTGCAACCACCATCAGCACGCAGGCGAGTGCCACGCGCAGCACCGTCTCCGGCACACGCGTCGCGCTGTAGCTGCCGAGGATGATGCCGGGCAGCGAGCCCAGCAGCAGCACGCCCATCAGGGTCCAGTCGACCGAGCCGAGCAGCCAGTGCCCGATACCCGCCACCAGCGTCAGCGGCACCGCATGCGCGATGTCGGAGCCGACGATGGTTGCCATCGGCAGGCGCGGGTAGAGCAGCAGCAGCACGGTGACGCCGACCGCGCCGGCGCCGACGGATGAAATCGACACCAGTACGCCGAGCACGATGCCGGTGACGACGGTCGCAATCGCCGTGGTGCGTTCATCGACCTGCTCGAGGCGCTTGCGATAGCGCTCCATGATCGACTTGCGGAAGATCAGCGAGGTCGCGGTGAGCAGCAGCGCGAAGCACAGCACCAGGTTGACGAGATTGCGCTCGGAAGCGCTTTTGAGGTCGAGCTTCCACAGCACGAGCAGCGTCAGCGCGCTCGCTGGAATGCTGCCGCAGGCGAGCCGCAGCACCGCCGGCCAGTGCACGCTGCGCGACCAGCCGTGCACCACGCTGCCGCCGGTCTTGGTCGCGGCGGCATAGAGCAGGTCGGTGCCGACGGCAGTGGAGGGATGGACGCCGAACAGCAGGATCAGCAGCGGCGTCATCAACGAGCCGCCGCCGACGCCGGTCATCCCGACAAGGAGGCCAACGCCGAAACCGGAGGCGACATAAAGCGGATCGATCATGTCTGCGGAATCTTAGGTTTATCTCGTCGGTGGGGCAATACGACGTAGAATAAGTTTCCCCTGGCGTGCAACCGATTGAGCGCAATAAGAAAAATCATGCTGCCGGCCGGCGATGGGCAGCTGTTTCAGCTTGTTCTCGGGTGCGCTGTGAAACAGTCGTTCCCTGAGGGAGCGAGCAAAGGTAAGCGAGCAAGAGCAGGTGCGTAGTACCTACTTACCGAACGCCAGCACGTGCAGCCCCAGCCGCTGCCGCACGATCCAGAACAGCAGCACGGTCTCGAAGCTGAGCGAGATCGAGGTCGCGGCTGCGGCGCCGTGGCCGCCGTAGCGCGGCACCAGGGCGATGCAGAGCACGAGGTTCATCACGAAGGCGAGTGCGTAGGCCAGCGCGCAGATCTTCTGCTGGCCGAGCATGTTGAGCAGGCGCTCGACCGGGCCGATCGCAGAGCGCACCACGAGGCCGATCGCGGCGACGAACATGATGTCGTAGCCGACCGTGAATTGCGGCCCGAACAGCCACAGCAACGGCTTGCCGAGCGCAAGCAGCACGATGGTCGCGGCCAGCGACGGCCAGAACGTCCAGTTGATGGCATGCGCGACATAGGCCGACAGGCGCGCCTTGTCGCCGAGCGCGTTGTATTCGGCGAAGCGATGCGCCGTCGTCGCCGACATCGCGTAGTGGATGAAGGAGACCAGCGCCAGCGTCTTCACCACGGCGAAATAGACGCCGACCTCGTCGGAGGGGCGGAATTGCTGAAGCACCAGCACGTCGGTGTAGGACAGCAGCAGGTAAAAGCTCTCGACCAGCAGGATCGGCAGCGACACCGCGAGCCAGCCGCGGACGTCGTAGGCCTTCGGCCCGGGCTCCATGTGATCGGCGAGCTTGCGGTTCAGCACCACCATCTGCCCGGTCATCGCGATCCACACCGCGCCGGCGCTCGCGACCATCGCGGCGACGGCGCCGAGATGATAGCCGAGCAGGAAGGCGCAGGCCGTGATGCCGATGATCAGTCCCTGGCGGATGATGAATTGCGGCATCAGGCCGAGCTGCATCCAGTCATGCGAGCGCGCGATGCCGTCCTGGGTGTTGGCGACGACGAAGGCGGGCAGCGTCATGCAGCCGATATAGAGCGGCAGCACCTCGGCCGGTTCGATCCAGGGCGACAGCAGCCGGACCATGCCGGCAAGCCCGAGTGACATCATCATGGAGACCGCAAAGACGAGCCAGCGGCTACCGGAGAGAAAGCCGCGCAGCAGCGCCTGGTCGCCGCTGGTGCGGTACTCCGGAATGATCTTTTGCGCGGAGGCCGCGATGCCGAAATCCATCATGCTGCCGAGCAGCAGCACCCAGGTCCAGACATAGACATAGACGCCGTAGTCCGACGTGCCCATCCAGCGCGCCAGCAGAACCTGCGAGAAATAGGCAAGGCCTGCGCTGATGACGCGGATGATGAAGATGGTGCCCGCAAGCCGCCGCGTCAGCGACGCCTCGCTCGACCCGCCCGTCAGTTTTGCGCGCAGCCGTGCAATGAGGCCGGCCGGAGCGGTCGTTGCGGGTTCTGCATCCATCACGGCCAATTCGAAAAGTCCCCGGGCATCCCGAATGTTGCGGCAGGCTTGCTTCAGCAGCCGCGCTTTGCAGCCTTGGGGCTTAGCAACCATTCGTTAAGATTCGGTTGGATCGTCGCGTCATTGCCGGCGGCGGCCTGCACGCGGAAGCACGCTCCGTCTTGCGAAGCGCAGCCGCGCTGCTAGGATACGCGCATATTGGGTTCATTTGGAATTTGCGCTGCCGACCGCATGCGCACTCATTTCGGCCCGGTGCCGGATTGGTCGAGGATCGTCTCCAACATTTGTTGACTTCCAGATCTTGGCGATATTCGACTCCCGGCGGCATGCTTGCGTTGATCACCGGTTTTCAAGAGGAGCGAATTATGCGTCGATTTCTGATGTGTCTGACTGCTCTCGCTGCCATCGCTAGCGTCAATCTCACTTCCGCGGCTCCGGCGCGGGCGGACACGTGGGGATGCTCGTACGAGAAGTGCCTGGCCGCCTGCGCCAAAGTCGGCGGTCAGCGATGCAGCCTGTATTGCACGAAAAAATTGCAGGAAAAGCAGGCCTCGAAGGTCTGCCCCGCGTCCTGACCTATTCCAGGTTCGTATTGAACTCGTACGACTTCTCCGGCCCGACCAGCGTGAACTTCAACGCGGCGCCATCGGGCTTGGCGCCCGGCGGCAATCCGTCGAGCTCGAACGAAAATCGCTTTACGCCTGCCGGGCTTTGCTGGGCCGGCTCCGGAATCGGCAGTGCCCAATCCAGTGTCGGCCCTTCCACGAACAGATTGACGTTGCGGTTGTCAGGCACGACCACGTCGACAACCACATTCCTGGGTCCGTCGCGCTTGATGTCGCGAATGGTCAGCGGATTCGGATCGCCGACATTAGCGGGCTTCGGCACCGTATCCAGCGCGGCACGCAGATTCGCGTCCTCGGTCGAGGCGACGTTGTTGAAGCCGAGCTCGGCACTGGCCTCGACGGGGATGCAGAGCTTTTCGCACACCGCGTAATTGATCTCGGCGCGCAGCGTCACCGGCTTGTCGGCCGCCTTGGCGACAATGCGGAGCGGCAGCACGATCTGGTCGTGATAGCCGATCGAATGACCGCCCGCGCCGTCGGGGAATTTTTGCGGCGCCGGCCACATCACTGTCACGGCTTCGACATTGTCCGACTTCGAGAAGTCGAACCGTGGCGGCACGCCGGAATCGCCCGGCATGCGCCAATAAGTCTTCCACCCCGGCTGGATCTGGAAGGCGATACCACCGAGCAGCACGGCACCGCTGCGTGATCCCGCGAGCAGCCGCACCGCGGAATGTCCGTCGCGCTGCCACGGCGAAGAATCGTCGGCATAGGCCCCCAACGCCAATGACGACGCAAGCAGGGTTGTCGCGACGCCAATCGCCGCATGCAGGGGAACTCTTGTCAGCATGGCACGTCTTTACAGGGTCACCCCGGGGCAAACCATTGAATTGCTTGTGATGGATGCACTTGAATCACGTCCGTGCAACCCTTGATTTGACAGCAGCCCGGCCCGACATCAGGATAGGAATTGAAACCGGAGTGCTTCACCGATGGCTCCCACAGGCAAGAGGACGGGCGAAAGCACCCGCAAGCCGGGCCCCGCGCTCCCCAGTTCTGCTGGATATCTCGATGGCCAGCTCCTGATCGCAATGCCCGTGATGGGCGATGAACGCTTCGAGCGCTCGGTGATCTACCTCTGCGCCCATTCCGCCGAAGGCGCGATGGGCATCATCGTCAATCATCCTGCGGGCAGCATCGACTTCCCCGAGCTGTTGCAGCAGCTCGGCATCATCAGGAAGGGCGAGCAAATCAAGCTGCCGGAGAATGCCGAGAGCATGAAGGTGCTGCGCGGCGGCCCGGTCGACACGGGCCGCGGCTTCGTGCTGCACTCCAGCGATTTCTACATCGAGAACGCGACGCTCCGGATCGACGACGGCGTCTGCCTGACCGCGACCGTCGACATCCTGCGCGCGATCGCCAACGGCTCCGGCCCCAAGCACGCCATCCTCGCGCTCGGCTATGCCGGCTGGGCGCCGGGCCAGCTCGAGACCGAAATCCAGAGCAACGGCTGGCTGCATTGCGACGCCGATTCGGATTTGATCTTCGGCGACGATGTCGACGAGAAGTACGGACGTGCGTTGCGGAAGATCGGTATCGACCCCGGCATGCTCTCGAACGAGGCGGGGCACGCGTAGCGTCTCTCTCGCTGTCATGCCCCGCCTAGTGCGCAATTGCGCACGGGGGGCGGGGCATCCAGTACGCCGCGGCCCATCGATTGAATTGCAACGGTCTCGGAGTACTGGATCGCCCGGTCAAGCCGGGCGATGACACCGGTTGCTGAGTAGATATTACTCCGCCGCCTGCTGCTGCACTGTCGGCTCCGTCCCCGCCACCGTCGCCCTGCGCATGTCCCGCGGCTGGGATTGGTCGTAACGGCGGACGCGGTGCATGGTCTGGCGGTTGTCCCACATCACGAGGTCATGCAGCTTCCATTTATGGACGTAGACGAAGTCCGCGTTGGTCGCGTGCTCGTTGAGATCGCGCAGCAGCAGCCGCCCCTCCGGCACGCTCATGCTGACGATCTTGCCGGCATGCGATGACAGATACAGCGACTTGCGGCGATGCACCGGATGGGTCCGCACCAGCCGTTGCAGCACCGGCTTGAACATCGCCTTCTCGTCGTCGGTGTATTCGGTGAAGCCGAGCGATCCCCGCGAATACATCAGCGAGTGTTCGCAGACGAGATCCTCGATCTCCGTCTTGGTGTCGTCGTCGAGCGCGTCATAGGCCGCGCGCATGTCGGCGAATTCGGTGTTGCCGCCCTTCGGGTTCACCACGCGCGCCGACAGCAGCGAGAACTTGGCCGGGATGGGACGGAACGAGCTGTCGGAATGCCACAGGCAGTTACCGAGATTGAACAGATGCGCGCGGCTGTCCTTCGCCAGCGGCTTGCCGTCCTTGCCGAGATTGGAGACGTCGTTCAGGCCCGACTGGAGCCGGTAGTCCTTTTCTTTCGTGACCGTGCCGCCACGTGCATCCTCGCGCTGGCCAAAGTTCAGCGCAAAAGCCATCTGCTGCTCGTCGTCGATGTCCTGGTCGTGAAAGACGAGCACCGCATATTTGTCCATGGCGGCCTCGACCTCGCGCGCCTCGTCCGGTGTGAGCGGCTTTCGCAGATCGAGGCCGGACACCTCGCCGACAAAATGCGTCTGAAGCTGCCGGATGGCGATCGTCATGGCGTCTCTCCCGCGAACCGCGAGCGGTTGGTCCCGCTCTGCCGGTAAAAAAGCTACTCCCGCACTCGTGGTTGTCAACGCTGGCCGCGCATGGCTCTCACGCGTTTCTCGCCATCAACCCGCCATCCACCGGGATCACCGCACCGGTGAGAAACGACGCGGCCGGCAGGCACAGGCTCAGCGTCATATGCGCGACCTCTTCGGGGTCGCCGTAGCGGTCGAGGGCCGTGCGGCGCTTGGCATAGATCGTCTTGTGCTCTTCCGAGATGCGGTCGGTGATGGCGGTGCGGATCGGCCCCGGGCAGATGCAATTGACGGTGATGCCCTCGCGGCCGAGCTCGACGGCGAGCGAGCGTGTGAGGCTGGCCACGCCGCCCTTCGCCGCCGAATAGGGGCTGTGCAATCCGGTGGCGCCAAGCGCTTCGGTGGACGCGATGTTGACAATGCGCGGGGATTGCGACTTGCGCAGATGCGGCAGCGCGGCGCGGATGATGCGCGGATGCGCTGTCAGCATCACCGCGATGCCCCTGGCCCAGGCGTCTTCATAGGCCTCGTCATCGATCGCGACGCGCACGGAGATGCCGGCATTGTTGACGATGATGTCGAGCCCGCCGAAATGCGCGGCGACATCACCAACCACCCGCTTGATCTCGCCGCCGTCGGCGACATCGAGCTTCCACGCCTTCGCCGAGCCGCCGCTTGCTGCGATCTCCTTCGCAACGGCGTGCGCGCCTTGCTCGTCATAATCAGTGACGGCGACGTTCGCGCCCTCGGACGCAAACACGCGCGCAGTCGCACGCCCCATGCCGCTCGCAGCGCCCGTGACGAGAACGGTCAGGCCCTTTACGGAGCGGCTGAGCTGCTTGAAGTCGGACATGGCGTTTCCTCGCGGCGTCTTGTTTGTTGTTATGATTGACAAGGCTGGCACCGATCCGCAGACAGGTCAAACAAGCAAAACAAAAGGGGAGGCCGCGATGGCGAACGAGCTGGATTTCTCGGGCAGGCAGGTGCTGGTCGTCGGCGGCTCCAGCGGTATCGGCAACGGCATCGCGCAAGCCTTTCGCACCAGAGGCGCGCATGTTGCGGTGTGCGGCACGCGTGCTCATGCAGCGGAATATTCGGCCGATGAAGGTTCCGATCTCGCGGGGCTTTCTTACGCGCAGCTCGATGTTAGCAACCCCGCTGCGATCGAAGCCTTCAAGCCGTCGTTCGACCGGCTCGATGTCCTCGTGCTCGCGCAAGGCGCCGTGCTCTATCGCCGCGGCGAGTTCGAGATGAGCGGCTTCCGCAAGGTCGTCGAAGTCAACCTGATGAGCCTGATGGCGTGCGCGACGCGATTTCATTCCATGTTGCGGGATGCCAGGGGCGCGCTGATCATGGTGTCCTCGACCGCGGCCTATCACTCCACCATGGGCAATCCCGGCTACAACGCCTCGAAGACTGGCGCGGTCGGATTGACGCGGACGCTCGGCGAGGCCTGGGCCGAGGACGGCATCCGCGTCAACGGCATCGCGCCCGGTCTGGTCGACACCAAGATGACCAAGGTGACCACCGACAATCCCAAGCGGCTCGAAGGCGCATTGTCGCGCATTCCGCTGCGGCGATTGGGCACGCCGGCCGACATGGCGGGCGCGGCCCTGTTCCTGGCCTCGCCGCTGTCGTCCTACATCATCGGCCAGACGCTGGTCGTCGATGGCGGGCTGATCCTGTAGGCGGGCTACACACTTTCAATCCGACTTGGAACCGCGTCGCTCCTGATCGGTTACTTGGGCAGACCCCCGAGGAGGAGCATCATGGATAAAGATCGGATCGTTGGATCGGCCAAGGAATTCGCTGGACGCGCAGAAGGCGCCGTCGGTGATCTCGCTGGCGATGCGCAGACACAGGCGTCAGGCAAGGCCCGCGAAGCGGCAGGCACCGTGCAGAATCTCTACGGCCAGGCCAAGGACGCCGTGCGTGACGCCACGGATACTGCGGCGAGCTACGCCAAGGACGCCTACGACAAGCCGGCCGAAACCCTGCGCGACGGTTCGCAGGCGATTGCCCAGAAGGTGCAGGACAATCCGCTCGGATCACTCCTGATCGCCGGCGGCATCGGCTTCGCACTCGCGCTGCTGATGTCGCGCCCCGCCCGCCGCCCGCCGCCGCGCTGGCGTTATTAATTACGGCTGAGTCAAAGCCACATCTCTCGTGCCCCGGACGCGCTGCAGCGCTAGAGCGCTGCTGCGCAGAGCCGGGGCCCGTTCTTTTATGATTGCCGCAAGTGCTGGGTCTCGGCTCTGCATCGCATCACTAAGACGTGCTGCGACGCGTCCGGGACATGAGATCAACTACCGGACTTCCGCCGCCCGTCCGACGTTACCCGGCGGACGCGGGATCCCGGGGTTCGGATTCGGGCTGCGCGGACCCGGCGCGGGCGCGAGTTGACGCGGCGCCGGCTGCGGCGAACCGAAGCCGAAGAAATCACGCAACGACGGCTGGGCCTGTGCCGGTTGCTGCACGACCGGCGGCTTCTTCGGCGCCAGCTTTGGCGGCGCGATCGCTGCGGCAGTGCCCGGAGCAACATTGCCGTCAGGCGTGGTCGTGGCCATCGGCGTATCGCCCTTGGCTTGCTCGCGGCCGACTTCGCGGCGCGGCCAGGCATAGTCGTCGGCACGGCCGGCCGGAGCGGCCAGCGGTTCGCCCTTCACCATCGTCCTCGCAGCGAGCGCATCGACGGAGGCCGGCCGGGAGCCCGGTCCACCCAGCAATTGATCGGTCGAGATCGAGGCCGCAACCAGCGGCACGATCGGGCCGGCGAGCGGCCGCGGCGCGGGCTTGCCGGGCTCGGCGCTGGTGTCGGGCGTCGCCGGTTCGCTCGGCAGCGCGATCGGGCCGGAGCGCCCCGCAAGCAGGCGCGTAATCTCGCGCTCGACATAGTGCGCAAGCTTGCGCGCGCCGGGCTTGGTGAAATAGACGCCGTCCCCGCTGCGCAGCTGACGGATCTGGCCTTCGAAATCCGGACCCTTCTGAAGGAAGCGGCCGGCTTCGTCGACAAAGCCGTCCCAGACGTCGACATAGGTGATACCGGCCTTGGCCGCGCCTTCGCGATAGAGCGAATCCAGGAACAGCATGTCCGCCGTGCCCTTGGGGCCGCGGATCGCGGGCAGGCCGACCCAGAGCACGGGCACGCCCTTGGCCTTGAGGACATTGGCAAGCTCCTCGATCTTCTTGCCGTAAAGCTCGACCCAGCGCTCGTCACGGAATTCAGTGAGGCCGTTCGGATTGCGCGCGGTCTTCTCGGGCGCGCCGCCCGCCGGCGTATCGGCGTTGTCGGCATCGTCCTGCGGCAGGTCGGTGTCGGCCGGTTTGTCGTCCGGCTTCGCCGCGGTATCGCCGGGCTTGGCGTCGCCGGGCTTCGCCGGCGGCTTGCCGCGCGCGCCCTTGTCGTTCTTTTTGTCCTTGTCGGAAGGCTTGTCGGGCGCGGCTTCGCGGATCGCCATGCGGTCGTTGAGGCCGAGCATGACGACGATGGCGTCAGGCTTTTCGGTCTCGAGGATACCCTTTGCCGCCGCCACCCAATCCGAGGGCTCGCCGCGCGGCTGGTACTTGATCAGGCCCGAATTGGTCTTGTGCTTGCGGATCACACCCATGTCGGGCTGATCGCTGTAGGCGTCTTCGAGACCGTAGGCGAGCCAGTCGGCCATGGCGTCGCCGATCACCAGCACGTTCTTGTCCGGAATGGTGTCGCGCTTGGCCGGCGCCGGGGCGCGGGAAAAGTCCTGGCGCGGTGCCTGCGGCTGTTGCTGCTGGAACGGTGCGAAGAAGTCGCCGCCGAACCACCCGCCGTCGCGTCCGCCGCCGCGTTGTGGCGGGGCTTGGCGCTGCGGCGGACCGCCGAAGCCGGGGAAGTTGAAGAACTGCGCCGAGGCTGGTCCCGCGATCGAGACCAGAATCGCGAGCGCCGTCCCCAGCGCGATCAACGGGCCGGTCTCGGTCAGCACCTTGAAGAAGGACTTATGCTTCGACATGCGATCTCGGGCACGCGCAATGGGGATCGGAACAGGCTCGATATACTAACGGAATCGGGCGCCAAACGGGCAAACTCCGTGGCAGATTCTCTTGAAGATTCTTGTTCTCTTGAAGATTCCTGACCCATACGCCGGGGAACAGCCGCCTCCGTCAAGGCTGGCTGCCAAAATCCCTGTTCAGGGTTACTTTCGGCGCGATTTTACCGCCCGCGTAGCCGGTCCAGCGCGTCTGACGAGGCAAACCCGTCGGCGGGCACCCCGATCGAGGCCTGGAAATTGCGCAGCGCTTCCCTTGTCTGGCCGCCGAACTGGCCGTCCGGGGTGCCCTTGTAGAAGCCGCGCTGGGCCAGCAGCTGCTGGAGTTCCAGTCGCTCGGTGCGGGACAGCTCGCGCTCCTGCCGCGGCCAGGGCTGCACGAAGGGCTGGCCGCCGCGCAGCCGGTCGGCGAAATGGCCGATCGCCAGCGCGTAGGCCTCGGCCGGGTTGTACTTCATGATGACGCGGTAGTTCTGGAGCATCAGGAAGCCCGGTCCCTGCGCGCCGGCCGGCGCCAGCAGATAGGCTTTCTCCGCCGGATGCGGGAAGGGCTGGTTGGCCGGCCGCTTCAGCCCGAGCTTCTCCCACTGCGCCATCGTCATCGCCTTGGCGCGGTCGGCCAGCATGTAGTTGAAGCCCTTGGGCACCACGACCTCGTAGCCCCAGGTCTGGCCGGCCTGCCAACCGTCCTTCTTCAGATTGTTGGCAGTCGACGCAATCAGATCGGTCGGATTGTCGACGACGTCGCGGCGTCCGTCGCCGTCGCCATCGACGGCGAAGCGCTTGAACGCGGTCGGCATGAACTGGGTCGGCCCGAACGCGCCGGCCCAGGAGCCGCGCATCTGCTCCGGCCTGAGATCGCCGCGATTGACGATCTCCAGCGCGGAGAGGAATTCGTCCTTGAAATAGGCCTGGCGGCGGCCGATGCAGGCGAGCGTCGCGGTCGATTGCAGCACGCTGCGGTCGCCCATCTGCGTCGAGTAATTGGACTCGATGCCCCAGATCGAGGCGATGATGTAGCGGTCGACGCCAGTGGCCTTTTCGGTGGCCTCGAACTGCGCCTTGTATTTGGCGAGCACCTCGCGGCCCTTGGCGAGGCGGTTGTCGTTCACGAGGATGTCGAGATAGTCCCAGATCGACTTGGTGAATTCCGGCTGCGAATCCATCAGGTCCATGATGCGCAGGTCAGGCGACAGCCCGGTCGTGAAGCGCTGGAAATTCTCCTGCGTGATGTTGCGGCGTGCGGCATCGGGCCACATCCCTGCAACGCAATTGTTGAAATTGGAGGCGGCCTCGCGGATCGCAGCCGCCGTCATCAGCGGATGGCCGGAGGCGCCGTCCTCGCCGGTCCAGGGCAGGGGGCCGCCGGGGCTGGACGGGGCTTGCGCGGGCGCGGCATTGGGGCCGGAGAAAATGCCGCCGAACAGGTTCGACAGGCCGTTCTGCGCCTGTGCGTGCGCGGCGGCAGGCAACAGCAAGGCGACCGCAACGATTGTTACGTTGGTCACAAATCCAGCACGTTTCGCCAGCGCTGCCACTGATTGCATCATACCTCACCCGTCCGGCCAAATATCCGCCATCAGGAGGCCCGGGACCCGTTGCCAATAGCTTAACAAAGGTGAAATTTTAGTGGCTGCTTTTTTCTTAACTCTGTGATCGGGAGGCCCCACATCCGCCTTTGTTAGCGGCTGCAAACAAGCTAGCAAGAGACCATTGCTCCCTTCACGTCCTCAGGTATTCGATCGATCCCATGAAAATTCGCAAAGCCGTATTCCCCGTCGCCGGCCTCGGTACCCGCGTCCTGCCCGCCACCAAGGCGATGCCGAAGGAAATGCTGACCATCGTCGACAAGCCGCTGATCCAGTACGTCTATGACGAGGCGCGGGAAGCCGGCATCGAGCACTTCATCTTCGTCACCGGCCGCAACAAGAACGTCATCGAAGATCATTTCGACAAGATGTTCGAGCTCGACGCGACGCTGAGCCAGCGCGGCAAGAAGGCCGAGCAGGAAATCCTGGCGGCGAACCAGCCGGAAGCCGGCGCCGTCAGCTTCACCCGTCAGCAGGCGCCGCTCGGCCTCGGTCACGCGGTCTGGTGCGCGCGCGACATCGTCGGCAACGAGCCGTTCGCGGTCGTGCTGCCCGACGAGCTCGTGCTCAACCCGACCGGCTGTCTGAAGCAGATGATCGAGACGGCGTCGTCGCTCGGCGAAAAATCCAACGTCATCGCGGTCGAGGCGGTGCCCGACCATCTCACCCATCAATACGGCATCTGCGGCGTGGGCAAGCGCACCGGCAAGATGTTCGAGGTCGACGGCATGATCGAGAAGCCGGCCAAGGGCACCGCGCCCTCCAACCTCTCCATCACCGGCCGCTACATCCTGCAGCCCGAGATCTTCAAGATCCTGGAGACCCAGGAGCGCGGCGCCGGCGGCGAGATCCAGCTCACCGACGCCATGATCGGGTTGGCCAAATCGCAGAAATTCTACGGCGTCGAGTTCGAGGGCGAGCGCCACGATTGCGGCTCCAAGCCCGGCTTCCTCCGTGCCAACATCGCCTACGGCCTGAAGCGGCCGGAGCTGCGTGACGGGCTGATTGCGGAGATGAAGAAGTATCTGGGGCAGTAGGTCTCGCCTTTCCCCCGCTCGTCATTGCGAGGAGCGAAGCGACGAAGCAATCCAGACTGTTTCTACGGAGACAGTCTGGATTGCTTCGCTTCGCTCGCAATGACGGAGGAGGCCCCTCACGCCACCAGCGACAGCTTCGGCAGGCTCGCGACGACCGACTGATTCCGCCCGCCGGCTTTCGCCGCATACAACGCCTTGTCGGCGGCGGCGACCAGGATCGCCCAGTCCATGCCGGTTGCGGGCACGAAGCTCGCGATGCCGCAGGACACCGTCGAGGCCGTCTGGTCGTCGGACCAGCCCTGCACCTTGCCGCGGATCGCCTCAGCGACCTTGAACGCGTCGGTGGCCGAGGTGTCCGGCAGCAGCACGGCGAATTCCTCGCCGCCATAACGCGCGGCGCAATCGCCGGCGCGGCTCACGGAATCGGAAATGCAGATGGCGATGCCGACCAGCACCTGGTCGCCGGCCTGGTGGCCGAACGTGTCGTTATAGGCCTTGAAGTGGTCGGCATCGATCATTAACAGCGCGACCGGCGTCTTCTGGCGCATCGCGCGCCGCCATTCCACCTCGATGACGGAATCGAACTTGCGGCGGTTCTTCAGGCCGGTGAGTGCATCCGTCGTCGCCATCTCCTCGAGCTTGTTTTCGGCCTCGGCGCGCCGGCGGATCTCGCGCGCGAGCACGAGCGTCGATCCCAGCACGAACAGTGCAAGCGTCAGCACCACCGCGCCGATGCGAAAAGCCTCCCGCTGCCACAGCGCGAACACGGCGCTCAGCGGCTTGCCCGCCACCACGAACAACGGGCCGCTGTCGCCGCTGCGCGCATAGAGGCGCGGCGTCGGATCGACCGGGCCCTGGCCCGAGAAGGCCGAGCCGACCCTGAGATTGTCGGCCTTCCAGACCCGATGCTCGTTCAAATTCTTGCCGATGACGTCAAGGTCGAAGGGCCGCCGCATCATGATGGTGCGGTCGCGCTTGAGCACGGTGATGGTGTCTTCGGGGTCGAGGGTCAACCGTTCGAACAATTCGTGGAAATAGCTGAAGCGGATCGAGCCGGCGACGACGCCCAGGAAGCCGCCGTCGGTGTCGCTGATGCGCCGGCTCAGCACGATCGAATAGGCGCCGCGAAACAGCCTCGGACGGCTGATGAACAGGCCGGCGCCGGGATTGTCGCGGTGAACCGAGAAATAGTCCTCGCTGCCGCGGTTCTGCGGAACCGGATCCAGCGTGGAGGCATCGATGGTCAGATTGCCCTCGGCGTCGAACACCTGGATGGCGCCGAAGTGCTTCGCCGTCGTGGCGTGGTCGAACAGGATCAGGTGACGGATCGCCTTGGAGACCGTGTTGACCTCGGGCAGCAGCATGTTGCTGGCGACCGCCTTCAGGGACAGGTCGTAGATCTCGATGTTGCGGCTGATGTCGGAGTCGATGGAGGTCGCGAGATTCTCCAGCGTCTGGCGGGCGAGCGCCTCCTCGCCGCGGCGCATGTCGAGCATGACGTTGACGCAAATGGCGGAAAAGCCGATCACCGTCACGATGGACGATATGATCAGCAGCTTCGCCGAAATGCGCCAAGGCCGGCGGGCCGTGACGTCGCGCCATCCAGACAGCATCGTTTGCTCCCGACACTAGTGGATGCGCCCGAAATCTTGCGTAGTGTTTAAGCCGGGACGGCGCTGCCGCAATGAGTTAAGAAAGAGTGTATTCAGCTGACGCTTTTTGGCAGACCCCATTGAGCGAATTTGGGTATCGAACGAGAGGACGATCGTGAACGACTACGACGCACTGCGCGACTATTTGATGCGGCACAAGCAGGCGGAATTCGTGCTGACCTATGAGCAGATCGAGGAGATCATCGGCGCGGCGCTGCCGCGCGCGGCCAACCGTGCCTCATGGTGGGACACCCAGCGCAGCCCCGACATCCAGATGCCGCAGCGCGAAGCCTGCATCGCCGCGGGTTTCAAGGCGATGCGAATGCCGGACGGCGCGAGCGTGCGGTTCACGAAGCTGAGGAAGGACGGGCGCAGGCCGGGATAGGGCGTCGTGGTCTCGTAGGGTGGGCAAAGCAAAGCGTGCCCACCATCTCGTCGTAATCGGAAAGATTGGTGGGCACGGCGCAAGTGCGCCTTTGCCCACCCTACGAGACCGGACTCGTGGACGATCAGCTCGCCGCTTCCAGCCGCACTTCGGTCAGCAGCCGCATCGCGGCATCGGCGTCCATCGGTTCGCCAAATGCAAAGCCCTGCGCGTATTCGCAGCCCATCTGGTAGAGCTCGACCGCGTCGGAATCCGTCTCGGCGCCTTCGGCCACCACGTCCATGCCGAGGTCGTGCGCCAGCGCGATGATCGACTTCAGGATCACCGGCCGTGTGCCGCGGTTGGTGGTGCGCACGAAGGACTGGTCGATCTTGATGGTGTCGAACGGGAAGCGCTGGAGATAGGCCAGCGACGAATGCCCGGTGCCGAAATCGTCGAGCGACAATCCCGTGCCGAGCTCGCGGATGCGCGTCAGCATCTGGGCTGCGTGCTCCGGGTTCTCCATCACCAGCGATTCCGTCAATTCCAGCTTCAGCGTGCCGCGCGCCACCGAGGAGCGCGACAGCACGGTGCGGATGTCATGGATCAAATCGTGGCGCAGCAATTGCCGTGACGACACGTTGACGCTCGCGAAGATCGGCTCGCGCGAGCGCATCGCGCGCTGCCAGATCGAGAGCTGCTTGGCGGTCTGGTCGAGCACGAACATGCCGAGATCGACGATCAGGCCGGTCTCTTCCGCAATCATGATGAATTCCGACGGCGCCATGCGCCCGAGCTTCGGATGATCCCAGCGCACCAGCGCCTCGAAGCCCGCGACCGAACGATCCTCCAGCCGCACGATCGGCTGGTACAGGATCGTGAGCTCCTGCCGCTCGATGGCGCGGCGCAGCTCGCTCTCCAGCGTCAGCCGGTCGGTCTTCCGCGCGCGCATCGCCGGCTTGTAGACGTCGATGCGGTCGCCGCCGATGCGCTTGGAATGATACATCGCCAGCTCGGCGTCCTTGATGATCTCGTCCGTCAATTGCGTCTGCGGATCAGACAAGGCGAGGCCGATCGAGGCGGTCAGGAAAATCTCGCGCTCGTTGAAGGCGATCGGGGCGCGGATGGTCTTGCGGATGGTCTCGGCGAAGGCGGTGATGCGGGCCGGATCCTGCTCTGACAGCAGGATCAGGCCGAACTGGTCGCCGGCAAGCCGGGCCAGCGTGTCCTGCGGCTTCAGGATGCGGGTGAGGCGGCGGGCCAGCGTCAACAGGATGGAATCGCCGACCGCGATGCCGACGGAATCGTTGACCTGCTTGAAGCGGTCGAGATCGATCACCATCAGCGTCGGCCGCAGCGTCGGCATGGTCTTGGCGAAATGTGCCACCGCACCCAGCCGGTCCATGAACAGCTTGCGGTTGGGCAGGCCGGTGAGGTTGTCATGCACGGAATCGTGCAGCAGACGTTCCTCGGCGTTGCGCAGCTCGGTGACGTCGGTGAGCGTGCCGACGACGCGCGAGACCTCGCCGTCGGAGCCGACCACCGGGCGCGCCTTCAGCGCGAACCACATGAAGTGGCCGTCGGGGGTGCGCAGGCGGAAATCCTGCACGAGGCGGCCGCGGCGCTGGTCGAGCACGCTGTCGAGCGCGGCGCGGAAACGGTCTTGGTCGAGCGGATGCAGCACTTCGAGCCAGGAGGCCGCGGGGCCTTCCAGCGTGCCGCGCTTGAGGCCGAGCAGGGCCTCGGTCTCGGGGCTGGTGAAGACCTTGTCGGCGGAGACGTCCCAGTCCCAGATCAGATCGCCGGAGCCTGCCAGCGCCAGCGCGCGCCGCTCGATGTCGGAGACGACGCCGGTGGTGGCGCCGCCGCCGGCGAAGGCGTGCTGCATGACCGTGAAGCCGATCAGCATCACGATCAGCACGAGGCCGCCGAGCAGGGCCGGGCCGACGATGTCGTTGGTGACGGAGCCGGCGACCGTCATGCCGGCCGCGACCACCCAGACCACCAGCAGGAACCAGGTCGGGATCAGCAGCACCGCGCGGTCGAAGCCGTGGGTGGAGAGATAGACGATCAGCGCGAAGCCGGCGAAGGCGATCAGCACCAGCGAGATGCGCGCGATGCCGGAGGCGACGGCCGGATCGAACAGAGCGAGCGCGACGAGGGAGCCGAGGAACGCGAGCCAGCCCACCGTGATGTGCGAATAGCGCACATGCCATCGACTCAAATTCAGATAGGCGAACAGGAACACCAGCAGCGTCGCCGCCAGGATCGCTTCACCCGCCGCGCGCCAGATGCGCTCGGCGTTGTTCGACATGTCGAGCACCTTGCCCCAGAAGCCGAAGTCGACGCCGATATAGACCAGCACCGCCCAGGCCAGCGCTGCGGCGGCCGGGAACATGATGCTGCCCTTCACCACGAACAGAATGGTGAGAACGAGCGCCAACAGTCCGGAGATGCCGATCACGATGCCCTGGTAGAGCGTGAACGAGTTGACCTTGTCCTTGTAGGCTTCCGGCTCCCACAGATAGAGCTGCGGCAGCTTGTCGGTGCGCAGCTCCGCGACGAAGGTGATGACCGCGCCGGGGTCGAGCGTGATGCGGAACACGTCGGCGGTCGGGCTTTCCTGCCGCTCCGGCCGGTCGCCGGTGGAGGGCGTGATGGTCGCGATGCGCGACAGGCCGAGGTCGGGCCACAGCAGCCCCGAGGAGACGATGCGGTAATGCGGGGCGACGATCAGGCGGTCGAGTTGGTCGTCGGTGTTGTTGGCGAGCGCGAACACCACCCAGTTCTGGCCGCCTTCACGGGCGCGCACCTCGATGCGGCGGACGATGCCGTCGGTGCCGGGCGCGGTCGAAACCTGGATGCGGTCGGCGTCGCTGCGCTGATGCTCGAGCACGCCGGTGAGGTCGATCGCGGGCGCGTCACCGCGGACGCTGACGGCGTCGAGCGCGCGCGCGGGATGCGCGGCGACGAGAATCATGAGGCCCAGCGCTATGGGCGCGAGGCACCTGATCAGACGCAAGGTCAGTTCTCCGCGTTCGACGCAAACTCTTCAGGTGAAGACGATTTCAGGCCGGACAGACATGGTTCGGCGCACCGCGATAGATGCCACGAAAGCAAGGAAAATCAAAGGGTTTCCGGCTTGTCGGGTGGGTCAGCGGCCTAGACCTCCAACACAATTTTGCCAATATGTGCGGAGGTTTCCATGCGCCGGTGCGCGTCGGCTGCCTTTTCCAGCGGGAAAGTGCTGTCCATCAGCGGTTTGACGCGGCCTTCGCGCAGAAGCGGCATCACTTTCGCCTCGATTGCGGCCACCATCGCCGCCTTGTCCGCATTACTACGGGGGCGCAGCGTCGAGCCGGTATGGGTGAGGCGCTTCACCATCACCTTGGCAATGTTCACCGTGATCTTGGGGCCGTTGAGGGTCGCGATCTGCACGATGCGGCCGTCGACCGCGGCGGCGTCATAGTTGCGGTCGACATACTCGCCGGCGACCATGTCGAGGATCAGGTTGACGCCGGCCTTGTTGGTCTCTTCCTTGACCACGGCGACGAAGTCTTCGGTCTTGTAGTTGATGGCGCGGTCGGCCCCGAGCTTGAGGCAGGCATCACACTTGTCCTGCGATCCCACGGTGACGAACACTTTTGCGCCGAACGCCTTTGCGAGCTGGATCGCCATGGTGCCGATGCCGGAGGAGCCGCCATGGATCAGCAGCGTCTCGCCGGCCTTCAGGCCGCCGCGCTCGAACACGTTGTGCCAGACCGTCATCAGGGTTTCCGGCAGGGCGCCGGCTTCCTTGATCGACAGCGACGGCGGCACGCTCATCGCCTGGCCGTCCTGGGCAATGCAATATTGCGCGTAACCGCCGCCGGCGACCAGCGACATCACCTTGTCGCCAATCTTGTGCCGCTTGGCGTTGCTGCCGACGGCGACCACTTCGCCGGCGATCTCCAGGCCGGGCAGGTCGCTGGCGCCGGGCGGCGGCGGATAGGCGCCGGAGCGCTGCGCCACGTCGGGGCGGTTGACGCCCGCGGCCTGCACCTTGACCAGGATCTCGTCGGGGCCGGGCTGCGGCAGCGCCCGTTGTTCCGGCACCAGCACCTCCGGTCCGCCGGGCTTGGAGATGGCGACCACGGTCATTTGCGCGGGCAGCTTGTCCATGATGTGTCCTTGAGCAAAGGTGCGGGAGGAAACGAGGCCATTGCTTAGCCAGCGCGATCCGGACTGGCAACCGCCTCAGCCGCTTGTGATGCGAACGCAGGAGGAACGACAATGCCGACGGAAGACGACGATCGCCCGCGCAGGAAGATCAGCCATGACATCGGACAGGATCTCTCACTGTTGTCGGTGGAGGAGCTGACCGAGCGCGTGACCCTGCTGAACACCGAGATCGCCAGGCTCGAAGAAGCCGCCACCAAAAAACGCGCCTCGCGCAATGCGGCGGACAGTTTTTTCAAGAAGTAACGAACTCTCGTGTCCCGGGCGCGCCGCAGCGCGTAAGCGCTGCTGCGCAGAACCGGGACCCAGAAAGCCACACGGTACGCGGTGAGATGGGCCCCGGCTCAGCAGTGCATCGCTGCGCGCCGCACTGCGTCCGGGGCATGAGCCTCACTCGGCCTCTGGCCGACATGGCTAATGAACCCTCAAGGAATTCGTTCGTTTACTCGCCATTAAGCTTTTCGCTTTATGACTTGGAACTGTCCTTGTTTGGACACCGAGTGGCTCCTGTCCACTCTGTTTGACGCCTCCCTGTTATCAACTTTCAAAGCCGCCGGTTTTCCGGCGGCTCTTTTTTTGCTTCTCACTCCGGTTGAATTTCGAGGAAAGACCCGTGGAAACCATATCCGCGCTTGCCGCTGGACTCGGCGCTTCCGGCGCGCAATGATTTGTTCATCATAAAGCCGGTGCCAAGCCGGACAGGTAAACAGTTGCGTAAGGGGCGTTAACCATGGAACGTTTGCAAGCCGAAGGTGCTCTCGTTCAACTCAGTGAGCGGTTCACCAATTCTGCGGCGTTCGGCGTCCTGTTCCGCGAGGGCATGGACCTCGTCGAAGAGACCGCCGCCTATCTCGACGGCGCCGGCCGCACCGAAGCCAAGGCGCTCGACCGCGCCGTCAGTCTCACCTACGCGACCGAGAGCATGCGCCTCACCACCCGCCTGATGCAGCTCGCCTCGTGGCTGTTGCTGCACCGCGCGGTGAAGGAAGGCGAGATGACGCTGGTCCAGGCCAACCGCGAGAAGACCAAGGTCAAGCTCACCGCCGCCGATCCCGGCGCGTCCGACACCATCGACAAGCTGCCCTCGCAGCTCCAGGATTTGATCCATCGCTCGATGAGCCTTCAGACCCGCGTCCGCCGGCTCGACACCACCATCCACACTCCGCCGGCCGAGGTGCCCGCGATCGGCAACCCGCTGGTGCCGCATCTCAACGCGCTGAAGGCCGCGTTCGAGCGGTAAGTTTCAAGCAACTCTGACACCGTCACCCTGAGGTGGCCGCTTCTTCAGCGGCCCTCGAAGGGCGACGGCCCGGCTGCATCTCGGCCGTTCATCCTTCGAGGCTCCCGGCGCGATGCTTTGCATCGCGCCACTCGCACCTCAGGATGACGGGTCTGGTAGCGGCGCGACGGCAGCCCCCGAAAACAAAAACGCCCCTGGTTTCCCAGGGGCGTTTTTCGTCTCCAGCCTTGCGGGCAGGATCAATCCTTTTTGAGGAAGCCCGAAAACTTCTTCTGGAAGCGCGAGACGCGGCCGCCGCGATCGAGCATCTGGGCGTTGCCGCCGGTCCAGGCCGGGTGCGACTTCGGGTCGATGTCGAGGTTCAGCGTGTCGCCTTCCTTGCCCCAGGTGGAGCGGGTCAGGTACTCGGTCCCGTCGGTCATCACGACCTTAATCGTATGATAATCCGGATGAATTTCGGCTTTCATGGCAATTCCTAGGGCGCCCGGCGCCTTGCTTGAGTGGCTATCGAATGACGGATTTGGCGGCTCTATAACCCACAGGCCCCTTTAAAACAAGCCATTGTGGGGACAGGAGAACCGGGCCGTCCCCTAAGGGACATCCCGGATTTGCCACTCCCGCTCCTCCGGCCTATTTGGAACGGACTCCTCTCTTACGGTCGGATCCCATGAGCGCAGTAGAACGGCTTGAAACCGGGCCAGCAGAAGCCCCGTCGATCGAAGCCGAACTGATCGAGCAGCCCGCCAAGGGCCGCGCCAAACTGCGGCCGCTGCTGGCGCTCGCGCCCTATGTGGCCCGCTATCGCGGCCGCGCGGCGCTGGCCTTCGTCGCGCTGACGGTAGCGGCTTTGACGACGCTGCTGGTGCCGATCGCGGTGCGCCGGATGATCGATTTCGGCCTGACGCCTGAAGGCATCGCGCTGATCAACAGTTACTTCTCGGTGATGATCGCGGTGGTCGCCGTGCTCGCGCTCGCAAGTGCCGCGCGCTACTACCTCGTAATGACGATCGGCGAGCGCATTGTCGCCGATTTGCGCCGTGACGTGTTCGCCCATCTGCTCTCGCTCTCGCCGGCCTTCTTCGATTCCGCGCGCAGCGGCGAGCTGGTGTCGCGGCTCACCGCCGACACCACGCAGATCAAGTCCGCGGTCGGCGCGTCCGTCTCGATCGCGCTGCGCAATCTGATGATGTTCTTCGGCGCGGCCGCGATGATGGTGATCACCAGCCCGCGGCTATCAGGCTTCGTGCTGCTCGCCATTCCCCTGATCGTGCTGCCGCTGGTCGCGTTCGGGCGCTGGGTGCGGCGCCTGTCGCGCAATGCGCAGGATACGCTCGCCGAAGCCTCCGCCTATGCCGGCGAGCTCGTCGGCGCGATCCGCACCGTGCAGGCCTATACCAGCGAAGGGTTGGCCGCGAAGCGTTTTGGCGGCGAGGTCGAGCAGGCCTATGAAGCCGCGCGCACCTCGACCCAGGCGCGTGCGGTGCTCACCGCGATCGTCATCTTCATCGTGTTCGCCAGCGTGGTCGGAATCCTCTGGATCGGCTCGCATGACGTCCTGATCGGCACGATCTCGCCGGGCCGGCTCGGCCAGTTCGTGCTCTACGCCGCCTTCGCCGCGGCGGGCCTCGGCCAGCTCAGCGAAGTCTGGGGCGAGGTGTCCGCGGCCTCAGGCGCGGCCGAGCGCCTGTTCGAGATCCTGCACGTGCAGCCCGAGATCAAGGCGCCGGCATCGCCGCGCGCGCTGCCGGTGCCGGCGCGCGGCGAGGTCGGCTTCGACCACGTCAGCTTCTCCTATCCCGCGCGTCCCGACGTCAACGTGCTCGACACCGTGTCGTTCACCGTGCGCCCCGGCGAGAAGGTTGCGATCGTCGGTCCGTCCGGCGCCGGCAAGAGCACGATCTTCCATCTGCTGTTGCGCTTCTACGATCCGCGCAACGGCGCGATCTCGCTCGATGGCGTGCCGGTCAAATCTGCCGATCCGCGCGATTTCCGGTCCCGCATCGCGCTGGTGCCGCAGGACTCCAACGTGTTTGCCGCCAGCGCCCGCGAGAACATCCGCTTCGGCCGGCCCGATGCGACCGATGCCGAGGTCGAGCGCGCCGCCGAGCTCGCGCACGCCGCCGAGTTCATCCGCCGCCTGCCCGAAGGTTTCGACACTCCGCTCGGCGAGCGCGGCGTGACCTTGTCCGGCGGCCAGCGCCAGCGCATCGCCATCGCCCGCGCCATCCTGCGCGACGCGCCGCTGCTGCTGCTCGATGAAGCCACCTCCGCGCTCGATGCCGAAAGCGAAACGCTGGTGCAGACCGCACTGGAAGAGCTGATGCGCCACCGCACCACGCTCGTCATCGCCCACCGCCTCGCCACCGTGCTGTCGTGCGACCGCATCCTGGTGATGGACCAGGGCAAAATCGTCGAGCAGGGCACGCATACGGAGCTGGTGGCTGCGAACGGGCTCTATGCGCGGTTGGCGAGGTTGCAGTTCGAGGGGGCGTAAATTGAGGGAGACGAGGCCGCAATTCTCAGGCGATCCTGGTTCGGCTCAGTCCATGAAATTGCAGACATGGAGTTGCAGCGGAGCACTTGGCTTCTCCGCCGAATCTGAGCCAACATTGATCGTTCTGCTTTTCGTTTCCTCAGGCCGGCCAGCTTCGATTTGCATTTGATCGGGGACACCTCTCCGTCTCTGAGTTTGATTTGTTGATTGCTCTCGGCCGCGCGACCGCTTGCCAGGAGCCGCGCCAAGGTGACGCATACGGCCACCTGCTTGGCGCGCTGTCGTCACGAAACCGCGAAAACGCGTCAAGAATTGTTGACGCTCACGAACGATCCAGTAAGGCGCTTCGAGGGGGAGGGTGAGGTTCTGAGGTGGTCGTCGTGATGACCGTGTCATTCTCCGCCTTGCGCGCCCGTGCCGGGGAGTAGGTTCAATTGCGGTTGAACAAAGGCGGCCTTTATCGCGGCAACTCGTATATGCTCCTGCAATGAAGAGACTTAGATTGGCCTTCGCGCTACTTGCCATAGCGACCAGTTCCAGCTTCGCGGCCGAAGTTGAAGAACGAGATTCTTTGACCGGTTTGACTCATCGCGAAAAGATCGCGGCGGAACGGGTTGAAGATGCGCGGCGCGTCGCTGCTGAGCCGGCTTGGCGACCGTGGCATACCGAAGATGCCCGAACCAGTTTTGGGCTTCGTCCATCTACCGCGGAGCAAACGCCACTGGTTCCATCGAAATAGCGAGAAGCACGCGCGCGAAGCTACCCTCGGAACATCATCGCGCGTCACAGCCTGATACCGCCCAGAGTATGAGCAAGCGGCTGCTGGATTTCGACAACGGCCTCCACGACATTATCGGATCCGAATTACTTGAAGTCGGCGGGCGTGGTCGCCGTACGGACGGTCCGATCTTTCGCGCGTCAGCCGCGATCTGACGAGAAGACCTCCGACCAATCCTCACGTGACGTACCTTGAGATTGACCCGTGAGGTTAATCGCAGGGACTGGTCGCCCGCCTTGCCCCGCAGCTATTGCTTCTCCGCCAAAAGACAGGATCGAATCGACATGCTCGAGAGAACCGGGGAATTGGCTTCGATTGGTGAGGGCAGGCGGCTGGGCGAATCGCTTCTTCCGATCACCTTCTTCGGTTTGGTCGGCATCGCCATGATGGGGTGGATCACCGCTATGGTGTGGGTCGGTTGGCAGGTGATCAACTGGTTACTTTTGTAGGTTCAGACCTGCCTCGAAGATTCTCCAATTCTGCCTCGCCCATCCGGGATCGCCGTCAACGATGAGGTGGACGGTTACGCAGCGAGCGGATCTGCCAAAGCGCGGTCTAACTTTCGCTGCGGAGGAACCACCAGGCCAGCACGCAAATTGTTTCTCTGTTCCAGGGAGACTGTCATGAACCGTAAAATTCTCATTGTTGCGCTTTCCTGCGCTGCCTTCTCATCATCTGCGTTCGCCCAAGGGGCTGGAGGTGGAGCCGGCGGCGCGGGTGGGGGAGCAGCGGCCGGCGCAGGCGGCAGTAGCTCATCGGCAGGCAGTGCTGCTACGGGGTCGGGAGGCAGCTCGGCTGGTACGTCTGCCGGTGCCAGTTCCGCGAACTCATCGACGTCCAATTCGAGCCAGCCGCAGGCGACGCCAAATCATCCGACGAACTACTTCAACCCAAACGGATCGAGCGGCGGGATATCAAGCACTGGAACATCCCCGGCGCCATCGGATCCGAATGCCAATAACTCTCGACAATCTCAGACGAACGCCAATAACAGCAGCGCGACAACGAATGCTGTGACCGGGGCCAACACCGCCCCCGCCGGCACAGCCCCGGGCGCCGTGAGTGCGCCGGGCGTCGGTGTCGGCCATAGTGCAAACGGTCAGCCGATCGGCGCCCCCGGTTCAGGACAAGGTTCCCCCGAACAGCCGATCGGCTCGGAACGCCGCTAGGGTGAGAGCGGAAGATCGAAAGGTTGTCCCAATTGCAGCTGTCGTTGATCGGCGGCCAACAAATAGGGGCACGCCAATGGTCGTCGTCACGGCCTGAAACGGTGCCGCCGTTGGCGATCGTGAAAGTCCCTTCGTCAAATGTCCCCGTTGCGATGCCCACGCCGATGAAGGCGGGTCCCCAGGACGCCGGTCGGGCGTCGCCTCCGTGCATTTTGCCTTGCCGATATCATTTGCACTTCGGCGACAGCGCCGGCACGTTCGGCCACAGCCAGTTCTTCCAGCTGCCGTCCTCACTGACGCAGGCCGATGACGCCGGGCCGATCGTTGGATCGGGATTGCTCGTCGAAGCAGGCGGACTCGCCGGCGCGGCAAGACGCTGGTTGACATAGGCCGTCGACAGATACCCTGCGACGATGACGCTCAGAAAGACCGAAGATCCCTTGGCCAGATCGCTCAGCCGCATTGACCGTCTCCATCCGTTTGCCATCGCTACTCTGGCGACAACGAATAACGGACGCGAGAGGATCCCGGCGTGACAGGAATCACGCCCGCCGGAATCACGCCCGCCAACCCATCTTCAGCACAGGGCGTCCCGAGGTCGGGTTCACGTCCTCGCCCTCATGGGCAAAGCCGTTGCGCTCGTAGAAGCGGATGGCGCGGGAATTGTCCTTGTTGACGAGCAGCGTGATGCCCGACGGTGACAGGCGCTTGGCCTCATCCACCAGCAGCCGCGCTGCATCCGAACCCCAGCGATCGGGATCGACCACGAGCTGGTCGAGATAGCCGTCGCCGTCGATGGTGACGAAGCCGGTGAGGGCGCCATCCTGCTCGGAGACGACGATCGCCGCGTTCGGCACCAGATCCTCGCGCCAGCGCTCGCGCCACCAGTCCAGCCGCGCGGCAAAATCGATCTGCGGATAGGCCTGTTGCCAGGTGCGATGCCAGAGGTCGATCGAGGCAGCTTCGTCCTCGGGCCGGTAGGGGCGGAGGTGGAGCGCGCTCACTACCGCTCCGTCAGCTTCAGCTCGATGCGGCGGTTGCGCTTGTAGGCTTCTTCGGTGTTGGCGGTGTCGAGCGGCTGGAATTCACCAAAACCGGCGGCGACGAGGCGCTGGGCGGGCACGCCGAGCGAGACCAGATACTGCACCACCGAGATCGAGCGGGCCGCGGAGAGGTCCCAGTTCGACTTGAAGTTCGGGCCGTTGACCGGACGCACATCGGTGTGGCCGTCGACGCGCAGCACCCAGGGGATCTCGTTCGGGATTTTCTTGTCGAGCTCGATCAGCGCAGTCGCGAGGGTTTCGAGCTCGGCGCGGCCCTCCGGCAGCAGCATCGCCTGTCCGGTGTCGAAGAACACTTCCGACTGGAACACGAAGCGGTCGCCGACGATGCGAATGTCGGGGCGGTTGCCGAGGATGGCGCGCAGCCGGCCGAAGAATTCCGAACGATAGCGCGACAATTCCTGCACGCGCTGCGCCAAGGCTACGTTCAAGCGAGAACCCAGGTCGGCGATGCGGTTCTGCGATTCCTTGTCGCGCTTCTCGCTGGCGTCGAGCGCCTCTTCGAGCGCCGCCAGTTGCCGGCGCAGCGCGCTGATCTGCTGGTTCAGCACCTCGATCTGCGCCAGCGCCCGCGCCGAGACCGCCTTTTCCGAGTCCAGCGCCTTGCCGAGCTCGGAGGTCTTGCCCTGCGCGTCGTTCCCGGCGGCGGCGAGCCCGTCATAGAGGCCCTTGATGCGATCGCGCTCGGTCTCGGCCGAGGCGAGGCCGGCCTTCAGCGACGAGACCTGGTCGTCGAGCGTGAGCTTGCCGAGCTTCTCCAGCGACAGCAGCTCGTTGAGCTGGGCGATCTTGGCATTGAGCTGCTCGAGCGCCTTGTCCTTGCCGGTGACCTCCTGCGACAGGAAGAACTGCACGACCAGGAACACCGACAGCAGGAACACGATCGACAGCACCAGCGTCGACAGCGCGTCGACGAAGCCGGGCCAGTAATTGAAGGAGGTATCGCCGCGGCGGCCGCGCGCTAAGGCCATGCTGCTAACCCTTCTCGGGTTGACGCGCGATGCGCTCCAGCAGGCGCCGGATCTCGCGGTTCTGCTCACCCTGGCCGTCGGCCCATTCGCGGATCATCTGCTGCTCGGTCCGCATGTGTGAGACCAGCGCCTGGATGGCCTCGGCAAGGCTCGCCATCGACGCGGTGGTGCTGCGGCTGGCGGTGCCTTCCTCCAGCACGATGCGTAAGCGTTCGACCGCGGCCTGAAGCTCGCCGCTGGCGACCCCGCTTCCGCCGCCCGACGCGACCGCCACTTCGCCGTGACCGTATTCGCGCACGGTGGTCGCGAGCCAGTCTTCCAGATCAGTGTAGAAGCGGTTTTGCGCCTGGCTCGATTGCAGATCGAGGAAGCCGAGGACCAGCGATCCGGCGAGGCCGAACAGCGAGCTCGAGAACGAGATGCCCATGCCGCCGAGCGGGGCGGCGAGGCCCTCCTTCAGCGTGTCGAACAGCGCGCCGGAATCGCCGCCGACCTTGAGCCCGTCGATCACCTTGCCGACCGAGCCCACCGTCTCGATCAGGCCCCAGAAGGTGCCGAGCAGGCCGAGGAACACCAGCAGGCCGGTCATGTAGCGGGAGATGTCGCGGGCTTCATCCAGGCGGGTCGCGATCGAATCGAGCAGATGCCGCATGGTGGTCTGGGTGATCGACATCCGCCCGGTGCGCTCGCCGCCCAAGATCATCGCCATCGGCGCCAGCAGTTTGGGGTGCCGGGCGGGCGCGAGGCCGGGATCGGCGATGCGGAAATTGTTGACCCAGGAGACTTCGGGATAGAGCCGGATCACCTGCCGGAAGGCCAGGATGATGCCGATGAACAGCACGCCGCCGATCAGGGCATTGAGCCCGGGATTGGCGAAGAAGGCCTGGATGATCTGCTTGTAGAGCACCACGCCCACCAGGGTGCAGAGCACCAGGAAGACCAGCATGCGCACCAGGAAGACGCTGGGCGAGGACAGCTTGGTGTATTCGATGTCCATGGAAGAGCGGGGCGAGGCGCCAGACGGCATGGCCGGTATCATCCGTTACGAACTTGCTTGCGGCGCGCACTATGGCACAGCGCCAGCCCAAAAAAAGCGCCGGATGCGCCGATTTCGGGGGGCGATGCGGAACCCAATGCTGAAACCGCGCTTTGATACCTGCGTATCTTGCCGAACTTCGGCATTTCACAGGCTTAGCCCGGATTTTTGGCCCTTGCCGCCCGGAGACGGAGTGGTCGCATGAGCGTCGTTTCCGCCATCATCGGGACTGCCGAACGGGTGCCGCTGCCTGACGTGGTGATCCGCGCCGGGATCCAGCGCCTGTGCTCGCGCTCAGCGACGCGCCTGTCCACGCTGGGCGCGGCCGACGATGCCGCCTTTGCCGGGCGGATGATCTTGCGGCCGATCGCTGGCGACGCGGATGATGGGCACCACGAGGTGCCCGCTTCGTTCTTTGCGCAGGTGCTCGGCCCCAACCTCAAATACTCGTCCTGCTTCTACAAGACCGATGCGAGCACCCTCCAGGAGGCGGAGGAGGAGGCGCTGCGCCAGTCGGTCGAGCATGCCGGCCTTGCCGACGGCCAGACCATCCTCGAGCTCGGCTGCGGCTGGGGCTCGCTGTCGCTGTGGATGGCGCGGCAGTTTCCGCACGCCAGGATCACGGCGGTGTCGAACTCGCAGGCCCAGCGCGCCTATGTCGAAGACATGGCGCAACGGCGCGGGTTGCTCAATTTGCGCGTGGTCACCGCGGACATGAACGTGTTCGCCCCCGACGGGCAATTCGATCGCATCATCTCGATCGAGATGTTCGAGCAGATCATGAACTGGCGCAAGCTGATGACGCGCGTGCGATCATGGCTGACCCCGGACGGGCGCTTCTTCATGCACATCGTCACCCATCGCTCCGGCTCCCATCTGTGCAACCGGACCGATCGCGACGACTGGATCGCCCAGCACGTCTTCACGGAAGGGCTGATGCCGAGCCATCACCTCGTCAGGCAATTCGGCGACATCTTCACGATCGAGAAGGAATGGTGTTGGAGCGGGACGCATTATCAGCGGACCGCCAACGACTGGCTCGCCAATTTCGACGCGCATCGCGACACGATCGAATCCTCCCTGCGCCAAGTCCATGGCGAGGAGACTGCTGTCTGGATGCGGCGCTGGCGCTGGTTCTTCCTCGCGGCCTCGGGCCTGTTCGGCTACGCCGATGGAACCGAATGGGGCGTCAGCCGCTACCGGATGAAGGCCGCGGGGTAATTGCGATGTTCCGTCGCAGCACGCCGCGATGGAACCCGACTCACAATCCAGTGAGCCCCCAAAAGCCTTAATACGTCAGTAGGATAGGCCGTGTGACATTGAGCCGCCCGCAACATGCGTTGCGTCGCAGCACGTCCATTCTATTTTGAGGGCGTCAGCGACGTGGAATCGCCCAGAAAGGGCCTCGCGCGGAGCGTGATCAGTTTCAACAAATCGGGGCACTTAACTTCATGTCAGGACTTCGCGCGCGATCGGCATGCGTTGCAATCATGCTCGCGGCCCTTACGCCGCTGCTCGGTGCTTGCGACGAATCCAGCTCCGCCATCTCCGCCGCGCAGCCTGTCGATCCTGACGTCAGCATCGTCATCGTGAAGCCGCAAGCCCGCGCCGTTGTGCGCGAGCTGCCCGGCCGCATCTCGCCCACCCGCGTCTCCGACGTGCGGCCGCGCATTTCCGGCATCGTGGTCGAGCGCCTGTTCCGCCAGGGCAGCGAGGTGAAGGCCGGCGATCCGCTTTACCGCATCGATCCGCGTCCGTTCGAGGTCGAGGTGATGGCCAACGAGGCCGGGCTCGCCAAGGCCGAGGCCGCATTGATGCAGGCCAAACAGCAAGCGCACCGTATCGCCACCCTGACCAATCAGCGTGCCGCGCCGGAAGCGGAGAACGAGAAGGCCATTGCGGGCGAGCGCCAGGCCCATGCCGAGGTTGAAGGCCGCAAGGCCGATCTCGCGCGCGCGAAACTCAATCTCGATTATGCCACCGTGCGCGCGCCGATCCACGGCGTGGTCGGTGCCGCCCTCGTCAGCGAGGGCGCGCTGGTCGTGCAGAACGAAACCAATCTCGCCACCATCCAGCAGCTCGATCCGATCTATGCCGACTTCACCCAGTCGGTGAACGAGCTCAACCAGCTCCGCCGCGCTTTCGAGAGCGGCGATCTCGATCGCATCGCGGCCGATGCCGCCAAGGTGCGCCTCGTGCTCGACGACAACACCCTTTATTCGCTCGACGGCAAGCTGCTGTTCTCGGATGCCAAGGTCGACGCCCATACCGGCCAGGTCACCTTGCGCGGCGAGTTCGGCAACCCCAAGCGCGAGCTTTTGCCGGGCATGTATGTCCGCGTCCGCATCGACCAGGGCCTCGACAGCGACGCGATCGCGGTGCCGCAGCAGGCGATCCAGCGCAATGGCGGCGGCGGCAGCGAGGTGTTCGTCGTCAAGGACGACAACCACATCGCGGTCCAGCCGGTGCGCACCGGCTCGGTGCAGGACGGCATCTGGTTCGTCACCGAAGGCCTGAAGGCCGGCGACAAGGTCGTGGTCGAAGGGTTCCAGAAATTCGCGGCCGGCGACAGGGTCAAGCCGCAATCCTGGTCGGAGGCGGATGCCACCGCCGACAACCGGCACGCCCAGAAGCTCACGCGGTAACTCGCAACGGCGCTGGCCCCTCATCCTGAGGAGCCCGCTGAAAGCGGACGTCTCGAAGGATGGCCGCGGGAGAAAGTCCGGCCTTCATGGGTCTCGAGGCGATGCGCAGCATCGTCCGGAGCGCGCGTTCCGCGCTCCTCACCATGAGGAACCAACGAAACAACGAGGGTAAAGCGGCACATGCCGAATTTCTTCATCGACAGGCCGATCTTCGCCTGGGTGGTCGCGCTGTTCATCTGCTTGATCGGCGCGATCGCGGTGCCGCTGCTGCCGATCGCGCAATATCCGATCATCGCGCCGCCATCGATCTCGATTTCGACCAGCTATCCCGGCGCCTCGCCTGAAAACCTCTACAACAGCGTCACGCGTCTGATCGAGGAGGAGCTCAACGGCGCCTCCGGCATCCTCAATTTCGAATCGACCAGCGACTCGCTCGGCCAGGTCGAGATCATCGCCAATTTCGTGCCCGGCACGGACACGAACGCGGCTTCGGTCGAGGTGCAGAACCGCATCAAGCGCGTCGAAGCACGCCTGCCGCGCGCCGTGATCCAGCAGGGCATCCTGATCGAGGAAGCCTCCAGCGCGGTGCTGCAGATCATCACGCTCAACTCGACCGACGGCAGCCTCGACGAGGTCGGCCTCGGCGACTTCATGATCCGCAACGTGCTCGGCGAAGTCCGCCGCATTCCCGGCGTCGGTCGCGCCACGCTCTATTCGACCGAGCGTTCGCTGCGCGTCTGGGTCGATCCTGCGAAACTCGTCGGCTACGGATTGACCGCCGACGACGTCAACAAGGCGATCGCCGCGCAGAACGCGCAGGTCGCCTCGGGCAGCATCGGCGCCGAGCCGTCGACGTCGACCCAGCGCACCTCCGCGCTGGTGCTGGTCAAGGGCCAGCTCTCCTCGCCGGACGAATTCGGTGCCATCATTCTGCGCGCCAACGCCGACGGCTCGACCGTGCGCCTGCGCGACGTCGCGCGCATCGAGGTCGGCGGCCTCAGCTATCAGTTCAACACGCGCCTCGACGGCAAGCCGACCGCCGGCCTCTCCGTGCTGATGTCGCCGACCGGCAATGCGCTGGCGACCGCCAGCGCGGTCGAGGAAAAGATGAAGGAGCTGTCGCGCTTCTTCCCGGCCAACATCTCCTACGAGATCCCCTACAACATCACGCCCGTGGTCGAGGCCTCGATCAAGAAGGTGCTGATGACGCTGTTGGAGGCCGTGGTGCTGGTGTTCGTGGTGATGTTCCTGTTCCTTCAGAACATCCGCTACACCATCATCCCGACCATCGTCGTGCCGGTGGCGCTGCTCGGCGCCTGCACCATATTGCTGCTCGCCGGCTACTCCATCAACATGCTCTCGATGTTCGGCATGGTGCTCGCGGTCGGCATCCTCGTCGACGATGCGATCGTCGTGGTCGAGAACGTCGAGCGCATCATGGCCGAGGAGGGCCTGTCGCCGAAGGAAGCGACGCGCAAGGCGATGTCGCAGATCACCAGCGCCATCATCGGCATCACGCTGGTGCTGATGGCGGTGTTCGTGCCGATGGCGTTCTTCCCGGGCTCGGTCGGCATCATCTACCGCCAGTTCTCGGTGACCATGGTGGCCGCGATCGGCTTCTCCGCCTTCCTCGCGCTGTCGCTGACGCCGGCGCTGTGCGCGACCTTGCTCAAGCCCGTCGCGGCCGGCCACGGCCATGCGAAGAGGGGCGTGTTCGGCTGGTTCAACCGCATGCTCGACGGCAGCAAGGAAGGTTATTCCCGCACCGTTGGCTTCTCGCTGAAACGCACCGGCCGCCTGATGATGGTCTATGTGGCGCTGCTGGTCGGTCTCTCCTGGGCCTTCGTCAGCCTGCCCGGCGGCTTCCTGCCCGTCGACGACCAGGGCTTCGTCACCACCGACGTGCAGACGCCGTCGGATTCGTCCTACGGCCGCACCGAGGCCGTGATCGAGAAGGTCGAAAAATACCTGGCGCAGCGGCCGGGCGTCGACAACGTCACCTTCCTCACCGGCTTCAGCTTCTCCGGCCAGGGCATGAACACCGCGCAGGCCTTCATCACCTTGAAGGATTGGTCGGAGCGCGGGCCGAAGGATTCGGCCGCCGCCATCGTCGCCGACATCAACCGCGATCTGGGGTCATCGGTCCGCGACGCCAAGATCTCAGCGTTGCAGCCGCCGCCGATCGACAATCTCGGCAACTCCTCGGGCTTCTCGTTCCGGCTCCAGGACCGCGGCCAGAAGGGCTACCCGGCCCTGATGCGCGCGGCCGACCAGCTGATCGCGCAAGCCAATGCAAGTCCGGTGCTCCAGAAGGTCTATGTCGAAGGCCTGCCCGAGGCGGGCGTGGTCAATCTCATGATCGACCGTGAGAAGGCCGGCGCCTTCGGCGTGACCTTCGAGGACATCAACAACACGATCTCGACCAATCTCGGCTCGAACTACATCAACGACTTCCCGAACCGCGGCCGCATGCAGCGCGTCGTGGTGCAGGCGGATGCCCGCGATCGCATGCGAACCGAGGACATCCTCAACTACAACGTCAAGAACAGCCGCGGCCAGCTGGTCCCGTTCTCGTCCTTCGCCACGGTGGAATGGGCGCGCGGGCCGACGCAGATTGCCGGCTTCAACTATTATCCGGCGGTGCGCATCTCCGGCGAAGCCAGACCCGGCTTCACCTCGGGCGATGCCATCGCCGAGATGGAGCGGCTCTCCGGCAAGCTGCCGCGCGGCTTCGGCTTTGAATGGACCGGACAGTCGCTCCAGGAAAAGCTGTCGGGCTCGCAGGCGCCGTTCCTGCTCGCGCTGTCGGTGTTCGTGGTGTTCCTCTGTCTCGCCGCGCTCTACGAGAGCTGGACCATTCCGCTCGCGGTGCTGCTCACCGTGCCGCTCGGCATCGTCGGCGCCGTGGTCGCCGCGATGCTGCGCGGCCTGCCGAACGACGTCTATTTCACCGTCGGTCTGATCACGATCATTGGCCTTGCCGCGAAAGACGCGATCCTGATCATCGAGTTCGCCAAGGATCTGCGCAAGGAAGGCAAGCCGCTGGTGGAAGCCACCATCGAGGCCTGCCGCCTGCGCTTCCGCCCGATCCTGATGACCGGTCTCGCCTTCATCTGCGGCGTGCTGCCGATGGCCATCGCCCACGGCGCGGGCGGCGCCAGCCAGCAGGCGCTCGGCAGCATCGTGATGGGCGGCATGATCGCGGTGGTGATCCTGGCGCTGCTGATGGTGCCGGTGTTTTTCGTCTCCGTGCAGCGTGTGCTGGGCGGAGACCGGGAGCCGAAGGCGGCGAAGGACGGCGAGGCGTATGGGCCGCCGGCGCCGGCGAAATCATAAGGCATACTGTCATGCCCGCCTAGTGCGCACTTGCGCACGGGGGGCGGGCATCCAGTACGCCGCGGCTTCTCCGTATCCAACGGACGTCTCTGGAATACTGGATCATCCGCCTTCGCGGATGATGACAGCCGAGCGTGCAGGAGCGGTTTTCGGCCCAGATTGCTCAGCACATTCGTTTGCGCCCGTGAGGGCCGGCCATTGAACGCCGGATCGGTCGGCTTGATTTCTCGGGGTGGCCCATCCAGACTGCATCTCAGGATTGAAAGAACATGTATTCGCATCGCAGAGCGAATGCACCCCGCCGATTGAGAGCATGGGATGCGTCTAACCGACATTGCGATCTCCAACTATCGCTCCATCCGGCGGCTCTCCATTCCCATCCACCCCTTGTCCGTCTTTGTGGGCGAGAATGGTGTCGGCAAATCCAATCTCTACAAGTCCCTGTCGCTGCTGCGCGACGCGGCGACCGGGCGGATCACGCGGACGATCGCCGACGAAGGCGGATTGAATTCGGTCTGCTGGTCGGGCATCCGCAAACGCGGCGAGGACGGGCGACTGCAATTGTCGGCCAGATTCGATCGTCTGAAATATTCCATTGAGATCGGATTTCCCAGCCCGCTTTCGGCGTCGTTTGCCGGCGAGCCGATGATCAAGTCCGAAAGCATCGAGACGACGCAGGGCAAACGAACGGTTTGCCTGATGGAGCGGAAGAATTCGCTCGTCAGCGTCCGCGGCGAAAGCGGCGCATGGAGCAGCCACAAGGATGCGGTGCTGCCGTCCGAGACGGCGCTTGCGGCTTTTTCCGAGGGCAAGGAATGTCCCGAGATCGATCTGATCAGAAACGCCATGCTGGGCTGGCGCTTCTATCACGACTTTCGCACCGATCCGGCGTCGCCGATCCGAAAGCCCTGTCTCGCCATCACCACGCCCTCGCTCAGCGCCGATGGCAGCGATTTGGCTGCCGCCCTGGCGACACTTTACACCATTCGGCAGGACGCCACCGACATCCAGGACGCGATCCAGGATGCATTCCCGGGCGCCGAGCTTCGCGCAGGGGAAGCAGGCGGCTTGTGCGAATTTGATCTCCAACTGGAGGATATGCCGCGGCCGTTCGGGGCTCATGAACTGTCCGACGGCACGCTCAAATACATTTGCCTGCTCGCGGTGTTCATGGGCTATCGGCTGCCGCCGTTCATCGCGCTGAACGAACCCGAGACCAGCCTGCATCCGTCGCTGCTGGCGCCATTGGCCCGGCTGATCGCCAAGGCTTCACACCGCGCCGACATCTGGATCGTCACCCACTCGGAACAGCTGATGGAAGCGTTGCGAAGCGAGAGCTCGGTCCCGCTTCGCCGGGTGATCAAGTCGAAAGGCGCCACGGCGATCGAGGGCCTGACCATCGGCGGTGAATATCGTGAGGAGGAGCCGTACGACGACGATTAGCCGTGTACGCATAAACCGTTGGCCATGTCCGCTTTGGCCGATAACGAGCACCTTTGTGCAGCCGCAGCAAATGACGCGATGGGCCAGAAGAGGAAAGGCCATGCTCGCTCAGAGGATGTTGCGATACCTCAAACGTGCGGAGTGATCGCCGGGGCGGCAAGCTCACATTTAAAGCCAGCCGGCATGTAGGTCGTCGTGACATTGCCGTCGAAATCGTTGGCGAGCATCCGCTCGATCAAGCGCGAGCCAAAGCTCATCCGTTCTGGCGGAGGCTCAATGACTCGCGGACCGCCGTGCTCAGCCCATGTAAAGCGAAACCCGCTTTGGTCATTAGACCATGAAATGTCGATCGTCCCCGTGCTGTTCGACAACGCGCCGTACTTGAGGGCATTCGTTGCAAGCTCATGCACGGCAAGAGCCAAGCCTAGGGCTTGCTTCGGTGTCAGCTCGGCGGAGGGGCCGGTGGTCTTGATCCGCTCTACTTCGGTTGCGTGCGGTCTTAGTGCACCCTCGATGACTTGAGCGATGGGAGCACCTGACCAGCTGGTCTTAGTCAGGATGTCGTGGGCGTGACCAAGAGCTATTAGTCGCGCCATGAAGGCATGTCGCACAACGGCATGCTCATCGCCCCGCATTGTTTGATTTGCAATAGCGCCCACCGTCGTCAAAGTGTTCTTGATGCGGTGTTCAAGCTCCTGAGTAAGGAAAGCTTGGCGCTCGGCCGCATCATTCAGCGCTGCTTGAGCTTGCCACTCTTCAGTTATGTCGCGCGATATTGAAAGCAGATGGGTGGGGCGCCCATCGTCGCCTACAATAGGTGAGACTTGTACATCCCAGTAGCGTGGATTGCCCTTCGCCGTATTAGCGGCGCCCTTAAAACGCCCTGTGCCGCCAGCGAGTGCTGTTTCGACCGCACTCTTTGCGTCGGAGTTACCTTGACCGGCCCAAAAATCTGGCCACGGACAGCCTTTCAGCGGCGCAAAATCATCAACCTCCATCACGCGCTTACCGCCCTCGCTCATAAATTGAAGGCGACCCTCAAGGTCCAAAATCTTGATGCAATCTCCACAGCCGGCGAGCACTCCGCGAAGTACTTCAGCATTGCCGACTAAGCCATCACCAGCCGCGCGAAGTTCGTGATGCAGTTTTCCGATGCTCGATTGGGTTTCAGCCGCCATACCAGCCAACTAAACTATCCTAAGTCCGGTTCCCGCCCAAAGAAGCCGCCAATTGAGGCGGCCTACGCCATTGACACAATGGTGATTAAACCGACGGTGGCCAAGTCCCCGTCCTAGTGCATGCCTGGCCCGCTTCAGCACGGCCTCGCGCGCTGGCCCAGCTGGTGACTGGTCGGGCTGCTCTTTAGGCTCGATAGCCTGCCGGGCCATTCGTTCTTCAAGTGGATAGGATTGTTTCAATCGACGGCGATGCTGGGTCATGGCGAACCTCTTGAGCCGTCGGCGATGCCCCTTAACTAGGTGCAGTCGATTCAGTTCCGGGGATGAAACTAGGCAACTCCCCAAATTAAAAGCAGGCACTCAGGTCGGAAGCACGGACCGAACGAGAACGTCCGCAAGGGGACCGGAGGTCGCGAACGCGCGGCCTCCGTGCTCGGTCTGAAGCCTCGCTCTACTTCCGCAAAATCTTCACCAGCTCCCCGTGCACATACTCATTCCCGCACACCACGTGCCCGGTCACCAGCGCATCCCCCGGCGTCGCGATGTCGGTGACCGTGCCGCCGGCTTCGCGCACCATCAGCATGCCCGCCGCGATGTCCCAGGATTGCAGATTGCGCTCCCAATAGCCGTCGAGGCGGCCGGCGGCGACGAAGGCGAGGTCGAGGGAGGCGGCGCCGAAGCGGCGCAAGCCCGCGACGCGGTCCTGGATCGCGGTCATCTCGCGGCGGAATTCCTCGTGGTCGCCACGGCCGATATGGGGCAGGCCGCAGGCCACCACGCATTCGTTGAGCTGGCGGCGTCCGGCCACGCGCAGGCGCTGGTCGTTGAGGAAGGCGCCCTTGCCGCGCTCGGCGATGTAGAGCTCGTCGTTGGCGGGGTTGTAGATCACGCCCGCGATGATCGTACCCTCGCGCACGAGGCCGATCGAGATCGCGAATTGCGGGATGCCGTGCAGGAAGTTGGTGGTGCCGTCGAGCGGGTCGACGATCCAGGTGTGGCTCTTGTCGGAGCCCTCGCGGGTGCCGCCTTCCTCGCCGATGAAGCCGTAGCCGGGACGGGACTTGGCGAGGTCCTGGTAGAGCATCTCCTCGGCGCGCTTGTCGGCGAGCGAGACGAAATTGGCCGGCCCCTTCAGCGAGACCTGGAGATGCTCGATCTCGCCGAGATCGCGCTTGAGGCTGCGGCCGGCGCGGCGCGCGGCCTTGACCATGACGTTGATAGTGGCGGAATACAGCATGTGCTCTGGTCTTGATCGGGGGAAATGGCGCGAAATCGCGCCTGTTTGAAGGATTGGGTGCCCTGCGAGGGCCCTTGCGTCAAGTCATTTGGTCCCGAGCCACTTCCTGGCGGCGGCCTCGGCCTTGGACCGGTCTTCGGCCGGCAGGTCGGCCAACTGCTTGTCGAGCTCCGGATCGCCCTTGCCGGATGTCTTGGCGACCAAATGCCATTTGAAGCCCTCGACCTTGTCCATGGTCGTGCCCACGCCGTTGATCAGCACCCAGGCCAGCCGGTTCTGCGCGATCGCGCTGCCCTGGCGGGATGCCTTGCGGAGCAGCGCGACGGCGGCAGGCTGGTTCTTCGGCGTCCCGGTGCCGTTGAACATGGCGATGGCATATTCGACCTCTGCATCGACATTGTCGCCGAGTGAGGCCGCCTGGAGCAGCCGTACCGCGCGTTCCGGGTCCTTCGGCACGCCGGTGCCCTCCTTGTAGAAGGTCGCAAGCGCGTATTGGGCCTCCGGCAGGCCGGCGTCGGCCGCCTGGCGCAGCAGCTCGGCGGAACGCCTGACGTCCTGCGGCAGGGTCTGGCCGTCCAGATACAGCAAAGCGAGATTGTAGGCCGCCTTGGGCTCGCCGAGCTTGGCGGAGGAGGCCATCAGCTTCACCGCCTCGCCCTTGTCCACCGGGCCGCCCCGACCCGAGATGCGCAGCATGGCGAGTGCGAACATCGCCTCGCGGTCGCCGGCGTCGGCGGCACGCTTGTACCAGTCGAGCGCCTTGGCGTAGTCGCGGCGGATGCCCATGGCGTTGGAATAGAGCTCGCCCAGCATGGTCATCGCCTTTGGGTCGCCGGTCGCGGCGCGGGCGGTGGCGAGATCGAACGCCGTCTTGTACTGGCCGCGCTGATAGGCGCCGTACACCAGGTCGACCCCCGGCGCATCGGTTGCCGGCGCCGGGATCACGGTCGCGGGCAGTGCGGGCTTGGGGGAGGACGACGGCTTTGGCGCCGGCGCGGCCTCCTTCTTCTTGGCAGGCGGAGGCGGCTTGGGCTTCTGCTTCTCAGCCGGTGGGCTCGGGATCGTTGCCGGCGGCGCGATCTGGAGCTGCGCAGCCGCGGGCGTCGTCAGCAGCAGCGTAGCCAAAATGGTGATGCGCGGAAGCTTCATGTCGGGCGCTAGCCGTGCTCGCTGTCCGCAGGATCTTGGGCCCCAAAATCCTGGCCCAGAGGCGCAGCCGCAAAGCCCTTCCTGATCGCGGCATCGGCCTCGATCAGCGCTGCCTTCGGCCCGCGCGGATCGGCCCAGATGAGCTCGCCGACCAGCACGAAATCAGCGCCGCTGGCGGCGAAGTCATGGGCCTCTTCCAGCGACGTCGCAAAGCCGACGCAGGGCGGCTCGAACAGCTCGGCCCACCAGTCCAGCCGCTCGGCGATCGCCTGCGACGATGGCCGCTGGCCCTTCGCGTCAGGCTCGCCGAACAGCACATAGTCCGCGCCGATCTCGCCCGCATCCATGGAATGGTGCCGCGTCGTCAGCCCGCCGACGCCGGCGATGCGATCGGGCTTGAGCGACGGCAGCGCCTCTTTCAGCGCGGCGATGCCGGGCAGGTGCGCGCCGTCGGCGCCGCCACGTGCGACGAGTTCCGGATAGCCTTCGACGAGCAGCGCGGCACCCGCCTTCTGCACCGGCGGCGCAAAGGCCTTGATGCGCGTGATCATGGTGCGCTGGTCGGTCTCCTTCAACCGCAGCAGTACGGCCGCGACGTGGGCGGCGGCGAGCAGGGCCGGCAGCTCGGCGACGAGCGTAGCGGGATCATCGACGACGGGCGTCGCGAGATAGAGGCGCGGCGCCGGGCGCGGCGGAGGCGGTTTGTTCGACAAGATCTAGGCTGCCTTCTTTTCCAGGCTGCTTTGCCATTCGCCTTTGGAGGCGAGGCCGTTCATGCGGGCCCGATGACTGAATGCGTTTTGTCCGGCGGTGACGTTCCCGGCCTTGCCGGACCAGGCCTTCTGCGGCGCGGCCTGAAGCGCACGGCCGTAGGAGAAGGTGAGACCCCAGGGCAAGGCGCCGAGGTTGTGCATGGCGTTGAGGTGCGCGGTTGCCTCCACATCCGACTGGCCGCCGGAGAGGAAGGCGATGCCGGGCACGGCCGCGGGCACGCAGGCCTTCAAAAGCCGTATCGTCTTCTCCGCGACTTCTTCGACGGAGGCCTGTTTCGGTGACGTCTTGCCGGAGATCACCATGTTCGGTTTCAGCACCATGCCTTCGAGCGCGACGCGCTGCACGCGCAACTCCTGGAACGTCTTGTTGAGCACACGCTGGGTGACTTCATAGCAGCGGTCGATGTCGTGGTCGCCGTCCATCAGCACCTCCGGCTCGACGATCGGCACGATCTGCGCGGCCTGGCAAAGCGCGGCGTACCGCGCCAGCGCGTGGGCGTTGACGCTGATCGCGGTCATCGAGGGAATGCCACCGGCGATATCGATCACCGCGCGCCATTTGGCGAAGCGCGCGCCACGCTCGTGATATTTCTTCAGCCGCTCGGCGAGCTTGTCGAGCCCGACGGTGACGAGCTCTCCCGGACACATCGGCAGGGCTTGCGTGCCCTCGTCGACCTTGATGCCGGGGATGGCGCCGCTCTGTTCGATCAGCTTGACCAGCGGCGTGCCGTCCGCGGCGTTCTGCCAGATCGTCTCGTCGTAGAGGATCACGCCGGAGATGTGCTGGCTCATGGCCTCCTTCGACCGGAACAGCATCTCGCGATAGTCGCGGCGATTGGCTTCCGTCGATTCCACGCCGATCGCGTCGAACCGCTTCTTGATGGTGCCGGAGGATTCGTCGGCGGCAAGGATGCCCTTGCCCGGCGCGACCATGGTGGTCGCGATTCCATTGAGCTCAGTCAGATTCATCGAGAGGTCCTCCCAAAACGATTCTGCCCTTGCCTGCGAAAATAGACCGTTATCGGGCAATTGCCGAGTTAACGTTGGTCGCAGGGTAAAGGGGCCTTTCCGTCATTCCGGGATGCGCCGAAAGGCGCAGGCCCGGAATCCATACCCCCGAGCGGTGGTTATGGATTCCGGGCCCACGCGGAGCCTGTCATCGGGCCGCGCATTCGCGCAGACCCGTTGGCGTGTCCCGGAATGACCCGGGAATGGGCTTGAAGGGCCTTACGCCACCTTGGGATCCAGCTCGCCCTTGGCGTAGCGCTTGGCCATCTCGGCGGGGGTCAGGACCTTCTTGAACTTGGAGGCCTGGCCTGCGGTGTTGAACTCCTGCAGCCGCTGCTTGCACAGCTTGGTCATCGCTTCCATCGCGGGCTTCAGGTACTTGCGCGGGTCGAACTCTTCCGGGTGCTCCTTGAACACCTTGCGGATCTGGCCGGTCATGGCCATGCGGTTGTCGGTGTCGATGTTGATCTTGCGCACGCCGTGCTTGATGCCGCGCTGGATCTCGGACACGGGCACGCCCCAGGTCGGCTTCATCTTGCCGCCGAACTCGTTGATGATGTCCTGGAGGTCCTGCGGCACCGACGACGAGCCGTGCATGACGAGATGCGTGTTCGGCAGCTTGCGGTGAATCTCCTCGATCACCTTCATGGCGAGGATGTCGCCGTCGGGCTTGCGGGTGAACTTGTAGGCGCCGTGAGACGTTCCCATCGCGATCGCGAGTGCGTCGACCTTGGTCTCCTGGACGAACTTCACGGCCTCGTCCGGATTGGTCAGCAGCTGGTCGTGGGAGAGCTTGCCCTCGGCGCCGTGGCCGTCTTCCTTGTCGCCCATGCCGGTCTCGAGCGAACCGAGCACGCCGAGCTCGCCTTCGACCGAGATGCCGCCGAGATGGGCCATGTCGGTCACGGTCTTGGTGACGCCGACATTGTAGGTCCAGTCGGCCGGGCTCTTGCCGTCGGCCTTGAGCGAGCCGTCCATCATCACCGAGGTGAAGCCGGCCTGGATCGCGGTCATGCAGGTCGCGGCCTCGTTGCCGTGGTCGAGATGCACGCAGACCGGAATGTGCGGATAGATTTCGGTGACCGCGTCCATCATGTGCTTGAGCATGATGTCGTTGGCATAGGAGCGCGCGCCGCGCGAGGCCTGGATGATGACGGGAGCGTCCACCGTGTTGGCCGCGTCCATGATCGCCAGCGCCTGCTCCATGTTGTTGATGTTGAAGGCCGGTACGCCGTAATCGTTCTCAGCCGCATGGTCGAGCAATTGACGCAACGTGATCCGAGCCATGTGTGTCTTTCTCCGTTTGGGCCTCGTGGGGCCGCGTGTTTCTTGTCGACGAATTACTAGGTGCCAGATTGCTTGGCGCCAGATTACTTGGTGCAAGATTACTTGATGCGAAGCACTTCGACGCCGGGCAGGGGCTTGCCTTCCATCCATTCAAGAAATGCGCCACCTGCGGTCGAAACATAGGTGAACTGACCGGCCACATGAGCCTGGTTGAGCGCCGCGACGGTGTCGCCGCCGCCCGCGATCGAGATCAGCTTCTTGGCCTTGGTGCGTTCCGCTGCGTGCTTGGCGGCTGCCATCGTGCCACGGTCGAACGGCTGCATCTCGAAGGCACCGAGCGGACCGTTCCAGACCAGCGTGGCGGCGTCGTCGATGGCGGCATGAACGCGCGCGATCGACTGCGGGCCGACGTCGAGGATCATGCCGTCGGCCGGGATCGCATCGAGGCCGTAGGCATGCGACGGCGCGTTGGCCGCGAAATGATAAGCGACGGTGGCGTCCACGGGGAGGATGATCGCGCAATTGGCGGCTTCCGCCTTCTCCATGATGCGCAGCGCGGTCGGGGCGAGATCCTTCTCGGCCAGCGACTTGCCGACACCGACGCCCTGGGCGTGCAGGAAGGTGTTGGCCATGCCGCCGCCGATCACCAGCGCATCGACCTTGGTCACCAGGTTTTCGAGCAGATCGATCTTGGTCGAGACTTTTGCACCGCCGATGATCGCAATGACGGGCTTGGTCGGCGATCCCAGCGCCTTCTCCAGCGCGACGAGCTCGGCCTGCATGGTGCGGCCGGCATAGGCCGGCAGCTTGTGGCCGAGGCCTTCGGTCGTGGCGTGGGCGCGGTGCGCGGCGGAGAACGCGTCGTTGACCCAGATGTCGCCGAGCTTTGCCAGCTCCGCGACGAAGGCGGGATCGTTCTTCTCTTCCTCTTTGTGGAAGCGGGTATTTTCGAGACAGAGGACGTCGCCGTCCTTCATCGCCGCCACGGCCTTCGCCGCGGGCTCGCCGATGCAATCATCGGCGAAGGCGACGGGCTTGTTCACGACCTTCGACAGCGCCCCGGCGACCGGCTTCAGCGAGTCCTTGGCGTCGCGGCCCTTCGGCCGGCCGAAATGCGCGAGCAGGATGACCTTGCCGCCCTTGTCCGAGATTTCGGTGATGGTCGGCGCGACGCGCTCGAGCCGGGTCGCGTCGCTGACGCGGCCGTTGTCCATGGGCACGTTGAGATCGACGCGCAGCAGCACGCGCTTGCCCTTCACATCGACGTCGTCGAGGGTGCGGAATTTGTTGGTCATCGGACGCTTCCTTGTCCCGGGCGCATTGCGGCACGCAGTGCCGCTGTGCAGAACCGGGACCCACATTGCGGCGAGTCCCGTGGTGATAATGGGTCCCGGATCAGCGAAGCAGCGTTGCACGCTGCATCGCGTCCGGGACACGAGACCTGCGTTAGATCACCTTCGCGAGCGCGACGGCGGTGTCCGCCATGCGGTTCGAGAAACCCCACTCGTTGTCGTACCAGGACATCACGCGCACCAGCGTGCCGTTCTGCACCTTGGTCTGGTCCTCGTGGAAGGTCGAGGAGTGCGGGTCGTGGTTGAAGTCGATCGAGACGTTCGGCGCGCTGGTGTAGCCGAGGATGCCCTTGAGCTGCTGCTCGCTGGCACGCTTCATCGCCGCGTTGATTTCCTTCACGTCGGTGGCCCGCTTGGCTATGATCTTGAGGTCGACGACCGAGACGTTCGGGGTCGGCACGCGGATCGCGACGCCGTCGAGCTTGCCCTTCAGCTCGGGCAGCACGAGGCCGATCGCCTTGGCGGCGCCGGTCGAGGTCGGGATCATCGACATCGCAGCCGCGCGGCCGCGGTAGAGATCCTTGTGCATGGTGTCGAGCGTCGGCTGGTCGCCGGTATAGGCGTGGATCGTGGTCATGAAGCCGGTCTCGATGCCGACGAGGTCGTTCAGCACCTTGGCCACCGGCGCCAGGCAGTTGGTGGTGCAGGAGCCGTTGGAGACGACGAGGTGATCCTTGGTCAGCGTCTCGTGGTTGACGCCGTAAACGATGGTGGCGTCGGCGCCGTCGGCGGGCGCGGAAACGAGAACGCGCTTGGCGCCGGCGGTGAGATGCGCGGAGGCCTTGTCCTTCGAGGTGAAGATGCCGGTGCATTCCATCGCGATGTCGACGCCGAGATCCTTCCAGGGCAGCTTCGAGGGATCGCGCTCGGCGGTCACCTTGATCTTGTTACCGCCGAGGCTGATCGTGTCGCCTTCGACGGTGACGGTGCCGGGGAAGCGGCCATGGACGCTGTCGAAACGCAGGAGATGGGCGTTGGTCTCGACCGGGCCGAGGTCGTTGATGCCGACGACTTCGATGTCCTTGCGGCCGGACTCGGCGATAGCCCGCAGGATGTTGCGGCCGATGCGGCCAAAACCGTTAATTCCGACGCGGACTGCCATGTTTCGTCTCCTTATGACCGTTCAATGACGGGATCGATAACGCCTAGTCACCCTGCACAACGCGCCATACGCGCCTGCGAGGGTTTTTTAGGGGCGGACGCCCGGTTCTGCCGGGCGGTGCTTGATCATATGAGAGATTACGTAGTCCTTTTTTTTGGCAAGCTCAACTCTCAGGAAACGCGCTTCAGCACAGCGTTAACCGCAGCCTCGGCGGTAATGCCGAAATGCTGGAAAATCTTGTTGAGGGGCGCGCTGGCGCCGAACGAGTGCATGCCTACGAATTCGCCTTCCTGGCCGATCACGGCATCCCAGCCCCAGCGCACCGCGGCCTCGATCGCGACCTTCACCGGCGCGTTGCCGATGATCGCGTCACGGCGTTCCTTTGGTTGCGCTAGCAAGAGTTCGAGCGAGGGCACCGAGACCACCCGTGTCGGAATGCCGCGCTCGGCGAGCTGCTTCTGGGCGGCGACGGCCATCTCGACCTCGGAACCGGAGGCGAACAGCGTGGCCTTGGCTTCGCCCTGCGCTGCCACCAGTTCGTAGGCGCCGTACTGGCAGAGGGTCTCGTTCGGCGCATTGGTGCGCAGCTGCGGCAGGTTCTGCCGCGTCAGTGCCAGCACGGTCGGACCGTCGACGCGATTGAGCGCAAGCTCCCAGCACTCGGCGACTTCGATGGAGTCACAGGGACGGAAGACGCGCATGTTCGGAATGGCCCGCAGTGCGGACAGGTGCTCGACCGGCTGGTGGGTCGGGCCGTCCTCGCCGAGACCGATGGAATCATGGGTCATCACATAGACGACGCCGACACCCATCAGCGCGGCTAGGCGCATCGCGGGACGTGCGTAGTCCGTGAACACCAGGAACGTCGCCCCGTTCGGCGCGAAGCCGCCGTGCAGGAAGACACCGTTCATGGCGGCGCACATGCCAAACTCGCGGATGCCGTAATGGATGAAGCGGCCCTTCGGCGTCTTGGCCGAGAACGCGGTCGCCGATTTCGCCTTGTTGTTGTTGGAGCCGGTGAGGTCGGCGGAGCCCGCCAGAAACTCCATCGGCATCGCGCCGGCGATAACCTCGATCACGGCCTCGGAGGACTTGCGGGTCGCCGCATTCATCGGCTTTTCCAGCAGCTCCTTCTTGTAGGTGCGGAACGCCTTGGCGAGCGCGGCCGGACGTTCATGGCGCAGGCGGCGCTCGAACTCGGCGCGCTTGCGGCTGCCCAGCTCGCTGAGCCGTGTCTCCCATTCCTGCCGGGCAGCCGCGCCGCGGGTGCCGGCGGCGCGCCAGGCCTTCAGCACGTCGTCGGGCACCGAGAACGGCTCGAGCGAGATGCCGAGATTTTCCTTGGCGGCCTTGAGCTCCTCGGCGCCGAGCGCTTCACCATGCACCTTGTTGGTGCCGGCCTTATGCGGTGCGCCGAAGCCGATGGTGGTGCGGCAGGCGATCAACGTCGGCTTGCTGGATTTCTGCGCGCGGGTGATGGCGGCGGCGATCGCGGCCTGGTCGTGGCCGTCGATCTTCTCGGCCGCCCAGCCCGCCGACTTGAAGCGCTTCACCTGGTCGACGGAATCGGAAATCGAGGTGGGGCCGTCGATCGAGATGCCGTTGTCGTCATAAAGGACGATCATCTTGTTGAGCTTCCAATGCCCGGCCATCGCGATCGCTTCCTGCGACACGCCTTCCATCAAGTCGCCGTCGGAGGCGAGCACGTAGGTGTGGTGGTCGACGATCTTCTTGCCGAACTCGGCGGCGAGCATCTTCTCGGCGAGCGCCATGCCGACCGCGGTCGAGAGACCCTGGCCGAGCGGACCGGTGGTGGTCTCGACGCCCTTGGTGTGGCCGTGTTCGGGGTGTCCGGGCGTCAGCGATCCCAGCTGGCGGAAATCCTTGAGCTGGTCGATCGTCATCTCGGGGCTGCCGATCAGATGAAGCAGCGCATAGAGCAGCATCGATCCGTGGCCGGCGGAGAGCACGAAACGGTCGCGGTCGGGCCAGTCCAGCGCAGCGACGTCGAATTTCAGGAATTGCGTGAACAGCACCGTGGCCATGTCGGCGGCGCCCATCGGCAGGCCCGGATGGCCCGATTTCGCCTTCTCGACGCCATCCATTGCGAGGCCGCGGATCGCGTTGGCCATACGGTTGTGATCGACCTGCGTCATGTCTGGAAATCCGTCTGAAATGAGGCGCTTGGCGGCGGTATTCGCCCGCGCGGAAAGGAGCCTTTCGGCCGCTGGGGTCGGGGCTGGGATAGCACCTCGGTTCCGGGAGTCCAAGGCAGTCAAACGTCGGTTTGGCCGTAAAAGTTGCTTAGCAGTGCATAGTTTCCCGGCGGCGTTGCGCTAGGCTAGCTTGCCACGTAAATTTCTGCTTCTAACCGCTTGCCGAACCGAGTCTTTTGCCGGACGGCAAGCTCCCAGGTAAAGCCCAAGGGGACGTCCATGGGGACGTCCAAGGGCAAGGCCACAGGTTCCGCCGCTGACTGCATGAACGATCGCGTATCCAACAGCTCTGCCATGACGGAGTCCTCGGCCGTCGAGATCGAGATCGCGACCCGCAGGCTCACGGCGGCGCTCGACTCTCTCGAGAGCGCGGTGGAGCGACGGCGCGATGCCGATCGCGACGAGAACGAGCTTGCGGCGCGGATTCAGGCGCTCGGTGCGGATCGCTCGCGGCTCGCCGACGAACTCGACGGCGCACTGGTGAAGGCGCGCAAGCTCGAGCGCACAAATCGCGAGATCTCCGATCGGCTGGATTCCGCCATCGTCACGATACGCTCGGTGCTCGATACCGGAGAGGACGGATGAGCCACATCAACGTCACCATCAACGGCCGGCAATACCGCATGGCCTGCGAGGAGGGCCAGGAGGTGCGCCTGCTGAAGCTCGCCGAAAGCCTGGAAACGCGGATTCAGTCGCTGCGCGGAAAATTCGGCGAGATCGGCGACGCGCGCCTCACCGTGATGGCGGCGCTGACCGTCTGCGACGAGCTGGTCGACGCCGGCAACCGCGTCCGCACCATGGAGCAGGAGCTGACTGAGCTGCGGGATTTCCGCAATGCCGCCGTCGAGCGCGCCAGGATGACGCAGACCGCGGTGGTGAACGCACTGAACTCCGCCGCCGAGCGCATCGAGAAGTCGACCCAGGTCCTGAACCGGACCGTCGGCAACGGGATTGCGATCGGCTGACGGGCGGTTTCCTTGTGGCCATCCTTCGAGACGCCCGCTGGAGCGGGCTCCTCAGGATGAGGTCATGTTTCGCGGCGAGATCTTGGACCCTCATGGTGAGGAGCCCGCCTTAAGGCGGGCGTCTCGAACCATGCAGGCCCGGCTTTTTCCCCGCATCCCGGCGATCACGTGCGATCGCTATGGCGATTCGTCAGTATCGTTGTTACATTGCCCAGGCGAGGCTGCGACGCGCGTCAGGAGCCATATATCCCCGGGGCCTTATCGATCCTTTAGGGAACTGTCCCTGGCCGGGCCCGTGGGCCCGGACATATGGTGCCCACCTACTTTCGTAGGGAACTCCGGGATCGAGTGCTTCAACGGCGTCCGCGGCTTCGCACTTTTGTTGCTTGGTTTGTGCTTGTCGAAACGACTGCGGCCAGTTCAACAAGTGTCATGCCCCGGCTTGACCGGGGCATCCAGTACGCCGCGCCCTTTGTGTGAATCACCACCGCCTCTGGAATACTGGATCACCCGCTTTCGCGGGTGATGACGTGGGGGACCCAAGCGCATGACCAATACCAAAGCCGAACTCCGCGCCAAAGCCCTCGCGGCGCGCGACGCGCTCAGTGAGAAGAAGCGCATCGCCGCCGCCGCAAAGCTCGCCAAGCGCGGGCTGCCGTTCGATCTCCTGCCCGGCAGCATCGTCTCCGGCTACTCGCCGATCCGCAGCGAGATCGATCCGATGCCGCTGCTGAAGAAGCTCGCGGAGGCGGGCGCCAGGCTGGCGCTGCCTTGCGTCACCGCGCGCGGCCAGTCGCTGATCTTCCGTATCTTCCATCCGAACGACCGGTTGATGCTCGGCCCGCTCGGCATTCCCGAGCCGTCGCCGGCGGCGGCCGAAGTGATCCCCGATATCATGCTGACGCCGCTTGCGGCGTTCGACCGTCTCGGCCATCGCATCGGCTATGGCGCGGGGCATTACGATTTCACCTTCGCGCATCTGCGCAAGGCCAAGAACATCCTCGGCATCGGGCTCGCTTTTGCAGCGCAGGAGATCAAGGCCGTTCCGGCACTATCGCACGACGTGGCGCTGGATTATGTGCTAACGGAATCGGACGTGTTTGATTTCCGGAGTTCTGAAGTTGCGCATTCTCTTCGTGGGTGATGTCGTCGGCCGCAGCGGCCGCAACGCCATCGCGGAATACCTGCCCGGCATGGTCAAGGACTGGTCGCTCGATCTCGTCGTCGTCAACGGCGAGAATTCCGCCGGCGGCTTCGGCATCACGGAAGCAATCTATCAGGAGTTTCTCGACGCCGGCGCCGACGCGGTGACGCTCGGCAACCATTCCTGGGACCAGCGCGAGGCGCTCGTCTTCATCGGGCGCGCCGACCGCCTGGTGCGTCCCACGAACTATCCGCGCGGCACGCCCGGCCGCGGTGCTGCCCTGGTCGAGACCAAGAACGGCAAGCACGCCCTCGTCGTCAACGCGCTCGGCCGCGTCTTCATGACCCCGTTCGACGATCCCTTTGCCGCACTTGAGCGCGAGCTTGGCGCCTGTCCGCTCGGTGTTGCCGCCGACGCCATCGTCGTCGATTTCCATTGCGAGGCGACCAGCGAGAAGCAGGGCATCGGCTTCTTCTGCGACGGCCGCGCCAGCCTCGTCGTCGGCACGCACACGCATGTACCGACCGCCGACCACCAGATCCTGCCGGGCGGCACCGCCTACATGACCGACGCCGGCATGACCGGCGATTACGACTCCATCATCGGCATGCAGAAGGAAGAGCCGCTGCGGCGGTTCACGTCGGGGATTCCGTCGGGCCGGTTCGAGCCCGCGGCGGGCGTGGCGACGCTGAGTGGTGTTGCGGTGGAGACGGATGACGCAACAGGCCTCGCACTGAAGATCGCGCCGGTGCGCGTGGGTGGCCGGCTGGAGCCGGCGACGCCGCGGTTCTGGTTGAGCTGACGGAAAGTGCGGCTGTCTCAAGCTGCCGCGCGGACTGCCTGCCAGAGCTCAAGCACTTCCGCACGCGCGATGCCGCGTGTGATGAACACGATGCGTGAGCGGCGATCGCTGTCGGCCCAGGCACCAAGCGCGACCGGCGGATGGAACACGTGGTGCACGCCGTGGATCACGATCGGTGTCGGCTCGCCACGGAGATTGAGAATTCCCTTCACGCGCAGCAGGTCCTCTCCTCGCGCGTTGCGCAGATACGCCAGCCAGCGCGTCACGGCCATCCAGTCGAGCGGCTCGTCGAACGCCAGCATGAAGCTGGCGATTGACGCATCGTGATCAGGATGGCCGTGGTCATGGTGCCCGTGATGATCGTGATGCGAATGACCGGCGTGCGCATGCGATTCCGCGAAGGCCCGCTCGTTGAGCCAGCGCTCCACGTCTATCTTTTTCAATTCGGGATCGATCAGGCCGGCGCCGAATAGCTGTGCAGGATCGATCTCGCCATGACTGACGCTTTCGATTCTGGCGCCGGGATTGAGGCGCCGCAGGCGCAGCTCCAGCGTTGCGATGTTCTCGACCAGATCGCGCTTGGTGATCAACAGCCGGTCGGCCAACGCCACTTGCTTCACCGCCTCATATTGCCGATCGAGCTGATGCGGAGCGTTGACCGCATCGACCGTGGTCACGACCGTGTCGAGCCGCAGGAAGTGCGAGACGAGAGGATTGTTGAGCAGGAGCTGCACGATCGGCGCGGGGTCGGCGAGACCGGTGGTCTCGACCAGGATACGGCGGAATGGGGGAACCTCGCCACGGTCCCGCTTCACCAGAAGATCTCGCAGCGTCTGCTCCAGGTCGCTGCGGATGGTGCAGCAGATGCAGCCGCTTGCGAGCACCGCGACCTCGCCATCGACGCGCTCGACCAGAAGATGATCGAGACCGACCTCGCCATACTCGTTGATGATGACGGCGCTGTCCTTCATGCCGTCGTGGCGCAGCAGGCGATTGAGCAATGTCGTCTTGCCGCTGCCGAGAAAGCCGGTGATCAGCGAGACCGGAAGTCGCTGTGCGGATTTGTCGCTTTCAAACAGGCTCATTGGAAGCTCTCGCACCAACGGTCTTATTTTTGTCGCTGGACAATAACCTAGCGGAGGAGGAGGCTGACGGCAATTTTAGAGTCCAGATTTATCTGGACCACAACCTGGGAGGGTGCAATGTCTAATGAGATCAACGACGTAGATCAAGACACCAGCGGCGCCACGACCGATCGCCGGACCTTGCTCCGCACCGCGGGCATCGCCGGCGTCGCGGGCGCGGCGTTCGCCGGCGCGATGCATGGCAAGTTCTCGCTCGCGCCGATCAGCCAAGCCCAGGCGCAGACTGCCACCTCCATGCCCAAGAACGTCGACAAGCCATGGTGGCCATCGAAATGGGGCAAGGATGACGAGTCCGGCGCATCCAACCACATCACCCCGGCGAAGGTCCTCGACGCGGCGAAATGGATCAAGGACGGCAAGATCTACAAGATCGGTCGCGTCTACGAGGCTGCGATGCCGCTGTTCGGCGCGCGGGTGTTCGCGCTGCGCATTCCCGGCAGCCCGACTGGCGGGCCGTTCGGCGACAACAAGCTCGTGTATCACGACGAGTTTCTTGCGACCGAGATCGGCCAGACCGGCACGCAGTTTGACGGTCTTGGTCACATCGGCATCCAGATGGGCAAGGAGGGCGACAAGAACGAGATGCGATTCTACAACGGCTTCACAGCGGCCGAGATCAGCGACGCCTACGGCCTGAAGAAGCTCGGCATCGAGAAGCTCAAGCCGATCTTCACCCGTGCGCATCTGATCGACATGGTCGCGCTCAAGGGCGGCATGATGGATGCGGGGCAGGAGATCTCCTCAGCCGACATCAAGGCGGGGCTGGCGAAGCAGAACATCCCCGAGAGCGACATCAAGCCCGGCGACGCGATCATGTTCCACACCGGCTGGGGCTCGCTCTGGATGAAGAACAACGATCGCTTCAACAGCGGAGAACCGGGCATCGGCCTCGACGCTGCCAAATGGATCGTCGAGAAGGATCTCGCTCTCACGGGAGCCGACACGTGGGCAGTCGAGGTGGTGCCCAATCCCGACAAGACGCTCGCCTTCGTGGTCCACGCCGAGCTGCAGACCAAGAACGGCATCCACAACCACGAGAACCTGATCTTCGACGAGCTGATCGCCGACAAGAAATACCAGTTCGTCTATAGTTTCACCCCCGCCCCGATCAAGGGCGCTACGGGAAGCAACGGCTGCCCGATCGCGATTACATGACGACGAAGGTCGGCGGGGGCGAACGAAGCGTCCCCGCTTGTGTTCTGGTTGGGTTGAAAGCGGCACCTCATACGCGGTGTCGTCCCCGCGAAAGCGGGGACCCATAACCCCAGGAAGGAGTGTGGGGCACAGCTCCCACTCCGAGTCTTCGCACAACCACTCCCTGTGGGTATGGATCCCGGATCGGCGCTTCGCTTGTCCGGGACGACAGTGGAGATTGACGCGCGCGCTTGCTCATCAATCTCGCTGTACGCTAATCCGCCGTCTGCTCCCGCAGCTCCGCGACATCCTTCGCGGTCAGCTTCGAGCCCTTCGTCCCGAACCGCGCTGTGACATAGTTCGCCACCGCCGCGATCTCATCGTTCGTGTACGCATTCCCGAACGCGGGCATCGAGAGCGCACCCTCCGGCGTATGCCGCTTCGTCCCCGAGATCACGATCTGCGCAACGTTGGTCGCGCTAGGATCGTTCACCGCCCAGGTGCCGGTCAGCGTCGCCATCGGCGACACCGGGCTCTCGCCGCTCCAGCCATGGCAGCTGGCGCAGGCGCCGGCGAACAGCATCTTGCCGCGTGCATCCGCCGTGATGCCTTCCTTGTGCGAGGCGGGCGCGACCGGCGCCGTGGTGGCGGGCAGGTCGGGCGAGGGCTGCGGCGGCACGCTGCGCAAGTAAGCAACGACGGCGCGGATGTCCTCCGGCGCGAACTGGCTGAAGCTGTGATCGACGGCTTCACCCATCGGGCCCGAGGCCGAGCCGTGGCCGGGCGCGTGGCCGAGCGACAGATACGAGATCAGGTCCTCATCGCGCCAGTTGCCCAGCCCCGTCGCCTTGTCGGAGGAGATGTTGAAGGCACGCCAGCCGGCCGTGATCGCGCCCGCGAACTTCTTGCGGTTATCGAGCGCGAAGCCGAGATTGCGGGGCGTGTGACACTCGCCGCAATGCGCCAGCGCCTCGACCAGATACGCACCGCGATTCCATTCCGGGCTCTTCGAGGTGTCGGGCGCAAAGCGCGTGTCCGGATTGAACACGGCGGACCAGACCATCATCGCCCAGCGCTGGTTGAACGGGAACGACAGCGTGTTGTCGGGCGCCTTGGCCCGCACGGCCGGCAGGCTGAACAGATAGGCCTTCACCGCCAGCACGTCGTCGTCGGTCATGAACGTGTAGGACGTGTACGGCATCGCCGGATAGAGCCGCGCGCCGTCACGGCGCTGGCCGTGCTGGACCGCGTTGAGGAAATCCCGGTCGCTGTAATTGCCGATGCCGGTGTCCTTGTCCGGCGTGATGTTGGTCGAATACAGCGTGCCGAACGGCAGCTTGAAGCCGAGCCCGCCGGAATAGTCCTTCTCGCCCGGCTTGGTGTGGCAGACCATGCAGTCGGCTGCCTTTGCCAGATATTCGCCGCGCTCGACCAGGCTTGCCTTCTCGAGTTTTGCGGGCACGCCGGTCGGCTTGCCCGCGCGGTAATCCGCCAGCGCCACCTTGGTGCCACCGGCGAAATCGAGCGGGCCGGGCCCGCGGATGATCCAGACGCCAAGCCCTGCTGCGACGATTGCGATGACAACGACGCTGGTGAGGATACGCATTGTGCCGCTCATGCCTTCTTCCCCGCAGCCAGCAGTTTCCGATCGATAGGCAGGCGCCGCAGCGCCACGCCGGTTGCGGCGTAAATCGCGTTGCGCAGCGCCGGCGGTCCGGCATTGACGCCGGCTTCGCCGATGCCGCCGGGCGCCTCGCCGCTCTTGACGACGATGACCTCTATCTTCGGCGTCTCGTTGATGCGCATCATGCGGTAGTCGTGGAAGTTCGACTGCTGCACGCGGCCCTTCTCGATGGTGATCTCGCCATAGAGCGCGGCGGTGAGGCCGAAGATGAGCCCGCCCTCGATCTGCGCCTTCACGGTGTCGGGGTTGACCGCGATGCCGGTGTCCACCACCGAGGTGATGCGGCGGAGCACGATCTCGCCGATGTCGTCGATCTCCGCTTCCACCACGGTCGCGATGAAGCTCGCGAATGACGGCTGCACGCAAATGCCGCGTCCGACGCGCGGCGGCAGCTTCTGGCCCCAGCCGGATTTTTCCGCGACCTGGTTCAGCACCGCCAGCATGCGCGGGTTTTTCGTCAACATGGACCGGCGGAATTCGATCGGATCCTTGCCGGCCTTGCGCGCGAGCTCGTCCATCGCGCATTCGACCGCGAATACGTTGTTGTTCGGGCCGACGCCGCGCCAGAAGCCCGTCGGCACCGCCGGCGGCTCGGCACGGACATACTCGACGTGAAAATTGGCGAAGTCGTAGGGCGCATCGACGGCGGCGTCGACGGCGTCGATGTCGATGCCCTTCTGGAATGCGGGCGGCAGCCAGCGCGCCAGCACGGCGGAGCCGGCCACCTTGTACTTCCAGGCCGCCACCTTGCCGTCGACCAGCGACGCCGTGACCTGGTCGCGATAGACCGGACGATAGACGTCGTGCTGGATATCCTCTTCGCGGGTCCAGATGACCTTCACGGGATAGTCGACCTGCTTCGCGATCTTCACCGCCGCGACCACCATGTCCGGCTCCAGCTTGCGGCCGAAGCCGCCGCCGAGCAGATGCTGGTTGACGATCACCTTGTCGACGGGAACGCCGGCAGCCTTCGCGGCCTCCGATTGCACGCGCGTCATGATCTGCGTGCCGGTCCAGATCTCGCAGGCATCCGGCCTGACGTGAACCGTGGCGTTGATCGGCTCCATCGACGTATGCGCGAGGAACGGCAGCTCGTAGGCCGCCTCGAATCTGTCGCCACTTGCAAGGGCCTTGGCGATGTCGCCCTCGGATTTCGCGACCGCGCCGTCCTTCTCGCTGGCCTTGCGCAGATCGTCCCAGATGTCCCTGGTGGAAATCCCAGCGTTCGCTCCCTCGTTCCACTCGATCTTGAGCGCCTCGAGGCCTTTCTTGGCGGCCCACATGTGATCGCCGATCACAGCGACCGCGTCGTCGAGCACGACGATTTTGCGCACGCCGGCAACCTTCGTCGCGGCGCTGTCATCGACCTTGCCGACCTTTCCGCCGAACACCGGGCAATTGGCGATCGCTGCGATCTTCATGCCGGGCAGGATCGCGTCGATGCCGTAGACCGCCTTGCCGTTGGTCTTCTCGGGCGTGTCGAGCCGCTTCAGCGGCTGGCCGATGAGGACGAAGTCCTTGGGGTCCTTGACCGCGACGTCCTTCGGCGGCGTCTGGCCTTGGGCTGCGAGCGCCAGCGCGCCGTAAGCGAGCTTGCGGCCGCTTGCGGCATGGGAGACCTCGCCCTTCGATGCCGTGCAGCTTGACGGCTCGACGGCCCATTGGCTGGCGGCGGCCTGCACCAGCATCGCGCGCGCGGTCGCGCCAGCCTTGCGCAGCGGCAACCACCAGGCGCGGATCGAGTTCGAATTGCCGGTGACCTGAAGGCCGAAGGTCGGGTTGCCGTAGAGCTTGTCGTTCGGCGGCGCGTGCTGCACTTCGACCTTGCTCCAGTCGGCGTCGAGCTCCTCCGCGAGCACCGCCGAGATCGAGGTGTAGGTGCCCTGGCCCATCTCGACCTGCGGCATCATCAGGATGGTGCGACCGGTCTCGTCGATGCGGATGAAGGCGTTCGGGGCGAACTTGCCGTCGGTCACATCGCGCTGCGGCGGCTCGTTGGTGGCGGCGCGCAACGGCAGATGGAAGCCGAGCAGGAAGCCGGTAGCGAGGCCGCCGGTCAGAAGCGTGCGGCGGGTGACGCCGTTATGTGAATTCATGGCGGACCTCACGACTGGCGACCGTTGGCGGCCTGCTTGATGGCCTCACGGATGCGGACATAGGTGCCGCAACGGCAGATGTTGCCGGCCATCGCGGCATCGATGTCGGCGTCATCGGGGTGCGGCGTGGCCGCCAGCAGCGCGGCGGCGGCCATGATCTGGCCGGACTGGCAGTAACCGCACTGGATCACTTCGGCATCGAGCCAGGCCTTCTGCACTTTCGCGCCAGCGGGTGTTGTGCCGACATGTTCGATGGTGGTGATGGCGCGGTTCGCGACCGCGCTGACCGACAGTACGCAGGAGCGCACCGCCTTGCCGTCCACATGCACGGTGCAGGCGCCGCATTGCGCGATGCCGCAACCGAATTTGGTGCCGGTCATTCCGAGGATGTCGCGCAGCACCCACAGCAACGGCATTTCAGGTGGCGCGTCGAACGATTTCGTTTCGCCGTTGATGGTGAGAGTAGTTGCCATATGCATCCCCTTTGCTCGCTGGATCGCTTGCGGCGGTCCAGCCGGCGAATTCGCGCGACCATAATCATACCGACGCTAAACGATGAAGCGCCGAAATTCTCGCGATGCATATTTGCGCGAACACTGCGTCAGTCCATGACGTTCACGAATTTGTGCGGCGATCGAAGCGAGCGTTTTGGGCTAATTGGTATGATAAGCGTCATGTTTTGATGCGTTTTCGTCGTATGCGCCGTTGATCGTCGCAGATGTTCGTGCGAACGCGCAAAATCATGCGATGACGAAAGTCGTGCGATTGGGAAAGTCAGGCGGAGAGCGCGCTGGCAATTGTTGTGCGGGCGCGCTACGTCAGGTGACCGCGCCCCGCGCCGCGACCGGCCAAAGCGCCTCCACGCGGGCATCCGGCGTATTGAAGCCGCGCACGCCGACATACCAGTCGTAGAGATTGACGGTCGGGTCGCAATGACCCGGGATGAGCATCATCTTGTCGCCAATCGCCAGCCGGGACGAAGCGCTGTCGAAGTCGAGCAGGCCATGTTCGTCAGAGGGGCGATGATAGCGCAGGTCGGGACGGCCCAGCACGGCTGGAAATCCGCTGTCGTTCGACAGGGCCTTGTGGCCGGCATCGATGACCGCGCGTTCGCCGGAGGCGGCGCTCATCACGGTCGCGATCACGAACAGCGCATGCTCAAACAGGTTGGCATTGCGCGTCCCGTCGGCGATATTTTTCGCGTAGTCGGCGTCCATGAAAATATAGGAGCCGGCCTGCAATTCGTTCCAGACGCCGCTCGCGCCTTCGAGTTCGAACGTCCCGGTTCCCGCACCTCCAATCGTCCGGCATTGAAAGCCCGCTTCCTTGAGGACGCGAATTGTCTCCGTAGTCGCGTTCGCGGCGCTGGCGATGGCAGCGCGCCGCTCCTCCGGCGTGCGCAAGTGCTGGGCGGAGCCGTGGTAGGCCTGTAAACCACCGAACGACAAGAAGCGTGACCCCGCCACCTGCCGCGCCAGGCCGACTGCGGCTGGCCCGGGCTTGACGCCGCAGCGACCGGCGCCGACGTCGACCTCGACCAGGACTTCGATCTGCGAGCCGGCCCGTTCCGCGGCGAGCGCCAGTTGCTCAAGCGCGATCGAATCGTCGACGCAAACGCTGATGCGCGCGTGGCGCGCGAGGGATGCGAGCCGTTCCAGCTTCCGCAGACCCACCACCTCATTGCTGACGAGGACGTCACTCACCCCGCCTGCCACCAGGATCTCGGCCTCGGCAACCTTCTGGCAACACATGCCAACCGCGCCGCGCGCGATCTGCTTGGCCGCGATTATCGGCGACTTATGGGTCTTCGCGTGCGGACGCAACCGAACGCCGAGCTTGCCGACCGCTGCCGCCATCGTGTCGAGATTGCGCTCGAAAGCGTCGAGGTCGATGATCAGCGCCGGTGTATCGATCTCGGAAAGCGGCGCGCCGATTTGGGTGGGTGGAAGGGACATCGAAAAACCAGCTGATTGTGTTCGGGCTCGCGCCCCGAATGTGCGGCAGCCATTGTTATGGCAACACGTGTCGCAGCACCAGTCTCGGTGGCTCCGATGCTCAACGGGCGACGGGGAGCCTCTAGTATCGTAGTCATATTCGCATAGAAAATCTTGGCTATAGTTTGGTCTGTTGTCCAGCAGGGCGAGCGTACATTTAAGGCTCTCCCCTACTATGATCGGCATTTCGGTTAAGAATTTGGGACGGCAAACGCGCTAGCGCCGCGCCGATCGATCCAACTACTTGCGGCTAATACTCGCCTCCATGGATGCGATGAACCTAATCAATTTAAACCTGCGGCTAGTCGTGCCTGCAAATCGGTCCCCACCCGCTTGAAACCGAGTAGCCGAGCCACGGTTCTGATAAGCTCTTCGTCTTCACCCCCGCCGTTGTCCTCGCGGGCAATCTTGAACGCGGCTTGTATTTCCAGAATGGAGATGTACGCGGCCTTGAGAGTCGCACCGCTCTCGGCAGAACGGTCGCGAACCGGAGGCGCATGTGACTGACCTCGCGTGTACCAGAATATGCCGTCGGTGAGCAGTTCGGCATTTCCCGTTCGGGCAACCGACAACGCCCCTTCGGTCGCACTTAAAATTCGCGATCCCGCCTTTTCCTTGCCGAAGCAGGAGGCCATGCGTCGAGCGATTTCTTCCACATGGATCGGTCCTTCGGCTTCCACGATCTTTCGAGCCAAATTCGCGAGCACCGAAACAGGAGCCTCGTGCGGCTCGTTCGAACTGCTGACGCGAAAGGTCGCTCGCTGATATGGAGGCATCTGCCGAACAACGACCTCGGGAACTAAGAGCGGCGCGGCTTCCACTTCGGTTGGCTCTGGCGATCGCGACTGATTGGAGCCCTCGACTCGTTGCGTCTGATTAGACCTGTCTCGTGCTTCTGAAAGCGCAGTGCGCAGTCGTTCTATTTCAAAGTGCCGATTATAGAACCAGTCGGTACTCCAAATCCGATGAAACCCCCATCCGAGGTGTTCAAGCACATCCTGGCGTAGGCGGTCTCGCTCTCTGGCCCAAAGAGCGCTGTGGTAGGTCGCGCCATCGCACTCGACGGCGAGGATGTAGCTGCCTGGCTTGTCAGGGTGGCGAATACCTAGATCGATTCGGAAACCAGCAGATCCTACCTGCGCGTCTGCGAGAAAGCCAAACCCCCGGATGACGTCAGCAACGTCTTCTTCGAAAGGTGAATCTGCGTCGAGGCCCGACGGCGAGTCTACCTCCAGACGACCATCTTTCGCAAAATCGAGAAAACGCTTCAGGATTCGCGGACCTTCCCTCGACGTGCGATTCAAATCAATGTCTCCGGGATCGAAGGACGCAAACACCTCGCAGCGGATACGAGCACGGGTGAAAAGCACATTGAGCCGTCGTTCGCCGCCCTCGCCGTTGACCGGGCCGAACGACATGCTGCTCAACCTTCCGCCGGCGATAGCCGGGCCGTAGCCAACACTGACGAGAATGACGTCACGCTCATCACCCTGTACGTTCTCGATGTTCTTGACGAACAAATCTTCCGATTGTCCTTCGCGCAGAAATTGGTCTAGCGTGGAGTCTCGGCGGCGCCGAAGCTCCAAAAGCTCGGTGATGAGATTTCGCTGCGCAAACGAAAACGTGACGACTCCAAGGGATTGGGATGGATTTGCTCTTGAGTGCTCCGCTATTCGATCGACGATGGATTCACCTTCTTTTCGATTGTCTCGCTTTCCGCCTTTGTCGTAAACGCCGTCGACCCGGGTAAAGCACAGGCCATAGGCCGGATCTTTCTGTAGGGGGGACGGCGGCAGAACGAGGTCGCTGTCATAAAACTCCCGATTCGAAACCTCGATGAGCGATGGGTCACGTGATCGATAATGCCATTTCAGCATTCTGCCGGCGAGTCCGCGTGCCTCGCAGAGAGTAAGGATACTCTCCATGCTACCGATCGTCGCCGCACCCTCTAGCAAGTCCGGGCCGACATATTCATCATCGCCTTCCTTGTCATCCTCTTCGTCCGCAAGAACCCGATCGAAGAAGGAAGATGGCGGAAGCTGTTTCTTGTCGCCCACCACTACGATTTGCGTAGCCCGCGCAATCGCACCAAGCGCGTCCTCTGGGCGAACTTGCGAAGCCTCATCGATAACCAGAAGATCAAATGATACGGTGCCTGGCGGCAAGTATTGAGCGACAGATATCGGACTCATCAACAATACGGGCTTGATACGTTGTATTGCCGTGCCGGCCTTTTCGATCAGTCGTCGCAGTGCCATATGGCCGCGCTTTTTTCCGATCTCACCACGAAGTACTTTCATCTCCCCCATGGCGCCTTGAGGTATCTGTGCGAGATGGCCGGCTAGGATTGTAGTTACGTTGTCCTTAAGCTGCTGGCGCTCCAGCGTAGCGAAGGTGTCAACCAGATCGTGGCGTCTCTCCAGGCCAATTGCACGAAGTTCGGGATTCTGCTCAAGGGCGGTCTTCCAAAGGTGTTCGGCGCGGGCGTATCGTAGTTCGATTGCTGCGGCGACTCCATCGATCTCGCCAGATCGCATCCGCTCCTCGAGTCGGGACAATCCAGCTGATTCGAGCGCCTGGCGACGCCGCGCTAATTGGGTCCACGACGCATATCGACCCGTTGCGGCGGCCATGGCGTTGAATCGCGCCGCGACAACGTCGAGATCGGTATGCTCAAGACCTTGATTACCGAAACTAGCGAGATTGAGGTCGAGCAATTTCACAATGGCTTGCAATGCCGAACGCGCAGTTTGCGCCGCTTCTCGCAATGCCCGGAGCATCGCAGCTACGCTATCAGCGTTAGCAGCTAGTGCGACCGACTTGTCCGAAGTCACGGAAATTGGGGCTTTGGAAAGTCTTTCACACCATTCAGTGATGGCGACCAATTTCTCAAAGTCGGATCTCTCTCCACGCCAGGCATCGCCGAGAATGCGACCGCAATTTTCACGATCGCTTTCCCATTCCGATCTCAGCGAGACTGTCGTCGACAATTGGTCGATCCGCGCAACCCGCTCGATCGCTGATTTGGGCAGGTCCCCCCGCAATATGCCTGCAAGCTCTCGCGATGCCCTGCGATAGCGGCTCCCCCAGCGTGCAAAGAAAGAATGGATGCCCGCCGCGAGAGGCGCCCGCAAATGGTCGGGGGAAATGCTGAAGGCGGCCTCAAGAAATACTGCTGACGCTTGATCGAGCTCTTGCCGCCAAGCCATGCCAGCTCGCAGGGCTTGGTGAAGACGGGGAATGTCCGCAGCATCGATCACTTTCCGCGCGATGTCGGCAGTACCCACAGGTAATCCTTCGAGCCGCCCCAGTAAATTGGCCAACGGAGCAACAGCATCAAGAGCTGCGTTAATAGGCAAAGCAAGTTTGTCGATAGGGGTTCGCAAAGACGTTGCAAGCGAAGCCACGGCAACTTGAGCTTCAGCTAGCGTATCTGTGAGACGAGCCAAGTCCACCGGTTGAAGGTGAAGGTTACCTGTGCCTTCGAAGGGATGAGGGCTTGCTTGTTTCTCTTCCGCAAGGATCGCGCCGTATTCCTTTATCGTCGTTACCAAATCGATCTCTTGCTGACGCGACATTGAACTCAGGCTTTCGACCTCCAGTCTTGGGGGCGAGACGCCTTTCCCGATGAATTGGGATTGCCGACCCAGCACACTGAAGGCCGTCTCTCCCGTTGCTCCGATCGGGCGATGTAACGCTCTTGCAAGATCGTTCAGTCGGTCGCGGCTTTCCCTCAATGCAGTTGGCGTTGCCGGAACTGCTGGGACGGCGCCAGCTCGCGACAAGGTGCGCGCTAGTTCGCCAAGGACCGCCTTTTTGTTTGCGCTTCTTGAATGCAGTTCAAGGCATACGTCATTCAGTCCAACCTTCCCCAGACGATCGTGCACTACAGAGAGTGCCGCCATCTTTTCGGCAAGGAACAGGATTCGCTTACCTTCCTTGGCCGCAGCGGCAATAATGTTCGTAATTGTTTGAGATTTGCCCGTTCCGGGGGGCCCCTGAACGACAAGATTGCGCCCAGACCGTACCTCTTCGATCACCTTTGCTTGCGATGCATCCGCATCGACAACGTGGAAAAGTTTTTCTGGTGGCAGCACCTCGTCCAGCTGATCATTTGAGGTAAATAGCGGCTCCTCGGGTTCAAAGCCCTCGTAGAGTAGGCCACGAGTCAGAGCATGGGTCGCCAACGCGTCGTCGGGCCACGCTTCGATGGCCAGATCACGATACATCAGCAGCTTGCTGAAGCTGAAAAATCCCAACTGGATTGCGTCGGGGTCGAGCTTCCAGCGCTCCCGCGAACTGGCTACCTGTTGCACTTCGGTAAAATAGTCGGAAGGCGTCCAGTCCTCTTCGATTTCAAGTTCCGGAAGCTCGATTCCGAAATCTTCCCTCAAACGCTGCTGGAGCGGCAGGTTCGTGAGAGCGTCTTCGTCCCGCACTCGTAGGTCGAATGTCGATGTCTTGGCATTGCGCACGAGTTCGACGGGAAGGAGAACGAGCGGCGCTTCTCTGGGTAAGCTCGACGCCTTGTCCTCATACCAAGTCAGGAATCCCATCGCGAGATACAGGACGTTGGCGCCGGATTCTTCCTCCGCAGTTTGGGCTTCCCGCGCTATCTTCAGCAGTTTTTTCTGCAGTGCATCAGGGCCGAGCCGCGTTTCAAGCCACGAATCGGTATAGCGATCTTCATTAGCTCCTCGTTGTATAACGTCAGCAGGGGCGGCTTCGCCGATATCTTCGATCTTGTCTTTCCCTAGCGCGAAGAAGCGCATGGCCTTGCCCCCGGAAAGCAGGGCATAAACATCATCGGAATGCTCGTTCACAATGTTCAATACATTGCCGCGCGTGTTTGCGCGGTTGACATGAACAAGGCGATTGCGAGTCCCTGTCTCAACTAGCCTGCGCCGCGTATCATCAAATAGCTTTATTATGGCCGCTCGGGCTTCTTGATCTTCGCGTCTTGGCTGCGTGCCGACGATTCCCAATACATCTGCTCCCTGTGCGTCCCCTGGAAGCTGCTTCTACACGTGAAGGCACTGCGCCGCACATCTTGATCTGAATGGAATGCATTCCGCAGATATTGCGTCCGCTTACGCTCGCCTTACCCCGCGCCGATCACAGCTCCTCCCCTGGTTGTGGATCACTATAGGCAGAAATGGGGCGCGTCATCTCCCTTCCACCGCCAATTGAACTAAAGACGAGGGCGTATGGATTTTAAGCCCACATCGAGAGTGCAGACTATCCGGCTGCGCTGTAATGCCACGACCGTGCATGGCCCAATTTAAGCAGATGAACAAAATTCGGAATAATAGCATTCTACCCCTGTTTTGCTCGACGGGTCAAGGGGTCATCAGGCGCCTTGCGTGCGATGAGGCGCAAGCCATTGATTCCCCACGCACCGCCTACTGTGCATGGGGTTGTTTTTGAATTTTTGATGTGAGGGCCGTCGTAGCGGTCGTCAGCTCTGCCGGAAACCCATCCGGAAGGCGCCCCAGTGCTTGCCGCGAACCATGATCGGCGAGGACAGGTCCTTCATCAGCACGAACTGCCCGCCGCCCATGTCACGGCGATAGGTTTGCAGCAGGAACGGTTTCGTGTTCGCTCCAACCTTCTTCACCGTGCGGTCGGTAAACAGGCGGCGGTTGCGGCAATTGGCGTTGTTCCAGACCGGGTCCTTGCCTTGGGGCAGGCGGTAGTTCGGATTGTGGGTTGGCAGATAGCCGCTTCTGGCCCAGGCGACGCAGTAGACGATGCGCGGATCAGATTTCTGGATCGGGTCCTGGATCGCGGGGAGCGTGCGGTCGGTGAAGTCGACATAGTTGGTGAGGTGCTGCTTTGGATCGGTGCCGGGAATTTCGCGATACGTCTCGTCCATGAGCTGGTCGAGCGTGATCTCGCCGCGATCGATCGCGGCTTCGAACTCGGCGGAAATCCGCTTGGCGGTGTCGACCACGATGCGGATCAGCGGCGTGTCCGACGTCTCCACGCCGCTGTCGGCGATCAGTGCAATCAGGCCTTCGGAGGTGTCGAGCAGCTTCGTCACCCGCTGATCGGCGCTCTTGAGATCGCGCGAGGAGAGGTCGACGCCCTTGGCGAGCTCGCTGAGCTCGCTGATGACGGTGTCGCAATGGCCGAGATTGGAGGTCGCAGCGCGCGTGACGCTGTCGATCTCCGCTTCCACGGAGGCAAAGCCCTGCTGGACCCGCGAGATGATGCCGGAGATCTGCTGGGCGCCTTCGCCGGCGGTCTTTGCGCGCTGCGAGGCATCGCTGCTCTCGCCGATCAGGCCTTCGATCTGGCCGTCGAGATCGCGCACGGTGTCGGAGATCTGATGCGTGGCCTGGCGGGTGGCTTCCGCGAGGTTCTTCACTTCGCTTGCGACCACCGCGAAACCGCGGCCGGCATTGCCGGCGCGGGCCGCCTCGATGGTCGCGTTGAGTGCGAGCAGATTGGTCTGTTTCGCGATCGCCTCGATCGAGCCGGACACCTTGGCCACCTGCGCCAGTGCCGAGCCTACGGCGCTCAGGCGCGCCTCGATCCGTTCCACGGCTGCGACGAGCTCGGAGATGTGGCTGACCGCGGCGTCGACCGCGCCGCGCGACTGCGCGATCTCGCCGACCGCCGCCGATGTGGTCGTTTGCACCGCCTGCGATGCGTTGGCGATGTCGTGGTTGGCCGAGACCATCGTCTCGGCGGTCTCCTGGAGGTGATGGAACCGCTCGGACTGATTGGAGACGCGGTTTGCGACCTCCTGGACATTGCCGGCGATGTCGGCTAGCTCCACGCCGAGACCGCCGATGCGGTCGGCCAGCTGGTCGATCAGTCGTTCGGCCAGCGTCCGGTTGGAGCCGGTGTCCAGTACTGCAAGTTGTACGACGGACATGTCTTGAGAGTCCTCCAGTCAGAGCCGTTCGCCGGCCCCCCGCGGCATTCCCATTCCAATTTCAGGCTTTAGATGATGATTCGCGCCCGGCGTCTTGCCTGAGCGTGCACTAGAGCTTGTACGCGGTGCGAAATCCGCCCCAGTGTCGCCCTTGCACACGGATCGGAACGTCGATCTCGCGCATCATCACGGTGTTTCCGTTGCCCATGTCGCGCGCATAGCTCTGGATCAAATAAGAGCGCAGGTTGCGCGCGGCCGACAACCCCGCCGGATCGTTGAAGATGCGCCGGTTGCGGCAGTTGGCGGTATTCCAGGCCGCATCGCCCGGTCGCTGCGGGTGCGAATAGATCTTGTTGTGCACCGGCAGGAAGCCGTTGCGGTCGACCATGGCGCAGAACGCCATGCGCGGTTCCTTGGCGAGGAAGGCCTCCTGGAACGGCGGCAGCGCGCGGTCGGCCCAGTTCAAATATTTCGTACGATATTGTTGCGGATCGGTGCCGGCGATCTCCGCATAGTCGGTGTCGAACAAATCGTCGATCTTGACCTCGCCGCGCCCGACCGCCTGTTCGAAGATCCGGGTCAGCGCGTTGCCGGCCTCCATGGCGCGGGTCACGAACTCGGTGTTCTCCTCATGGATCGACCACAGCCTGTCCTCGATCTTCTCCGCGAGATCGGCATTGGGGCTGACGAATTGCGCGCGGGCGCCGGCCTTGGACTGCTCGATCACGCGCAGGCGGCAGGCGCCGACGCCTTCGAGCGTGCCGTCGACGACGGCCTGTGTGGCAAGCTTGGCCGCGTCCGCACCGCCGATCAGCACGCCGTCCATCGCGATCTCATAGACCGGCAACACGCCACGCGCGGTTTCGAATTTGATGTGGCAGGGCAATCGCTCGGTCTTGCGGCGGTCGTTGTGCTCGCTCTGCTTGAGCAGCACCGCGCAGCGCGATTTCAGCTTCTGGGCGAAGGTGGTGACGGCCTTGCCGGCGCGGGCGACGCTCTCGCCGTGGGTCTCGGCGGCCTTGGTCGCGGCATCGATCTCGACGGCGCTCTCGCCGACCGAGATGATGAACTCCGAGGCGCTTGTCGCGTTGCCGGAGACTTCGCTGGTGGTGGCGTTCTGCTCGGCGACCGCGCCGTTGACGGTGTCGAACACCGGGCGGATCGCCTCGATCGCCTGCGAGATGCGGTGCACCGCATCGGCCGAGCCGGCGGCGTCGCGCTGGAGCGCGTCGATCTTCTTGGTGATTTCTTCCGTCGCGCCCTGGGTCTGCACTGCCAGCGCCTTCACTTCGGTGGCGACGACCGCAAAGCCCTTGCCGGCGGCGCCTGCGCGCGCGGCCTCGATGGTGGAGTTGAGCGCGAGCAGCGTCGTCTGCCGCGCGATCTGCGCGATCAAATTGACGACATTGCCGATCGCGGCGGAGGACTCGCGCAGGCGGTCGACATTGGCGCGGGCTTCCTGCGCCGCGGCGCTGGCCTCGTCGGCGAGCTTGCCGGCCTCGCGCACCTGGGCGCCGATGCCTTGCGCGGACTGGGTGAACTTGTCGGCGGCATGGGCAAAGGTGGAGGCGTTCGACTGCGCCGCGTTGGTGCGGCCGGTGAGGGCGTCGGTGCGGTCGCGAATGGCGGCGAGCGTGGTGGCGGTCGCCTCCGCACCACCGGCGACCGAATTGGCGGCACGCTCGAGCTGCCGGATCATGGCGCCGAGCTCGAGTTCCAGCAGTTCCAGGATTTCCCGGGCGGAATCGCTTTCGGCGGGAGCAGGCACGGCCGCGACCGGCGCAGCCGCCGGGGCTGCCGCTGGTGCGGCCACGTCCGGCAGGCGCTTCCGAAATAATGCGAACGCCATCGGGTCTACTCTTGTCGGGGGACGGGCGGTCGTTATTTTCGCAGGCTGGAATGAAATCAGGGTTAACGGTGCCTGACTTCTGGGCACGGCAGACTACGGTATTACCTTAAAGTATGAGAGCCTCTTTCATTCCGGTGGGTTGGCGGCCTATAAGGCCGCGCTTCCCACGCTCATCTTTGGCGCACGATTCCCTAGAGAAGATCTCGCATGGCCGGACATTCCCAATTCAAGAACATCATGCACCGCAAGGGGCGGCAGGATGCGCAGAAGTCGAAGCTGTTCGGCAAGCTGGCGCGGGAAATCACCGTCGCGGCCAAGCTCGGCACCCCCGATCCCAACATGAACCCGCGGCTGCGCGCGGCGATCATCGCGGCACGCCAGGAGAACATGCCGAAGGACAATATCGAGCGCGCCGTCAAGAAGGCGCTCGGCAACGATGGCGAGCACTATGACGAGATCCGCTACGAGGGTTACGGCCCCGGCGGCGTCGCCGTCATCGTCGAGGCGCTGACCGACAACCGCAACCGCGCCGCCTCCGACATCCGCTCCTTCTTCACCAAGTCGGGCGGCAATCTCGGCGAAACCGGCTCGGTCTCCTTCATGTTCGACCGCACCGGCATCATCGAATACGACCGCGGCGTCGCCGATGACGATGCCGTGCTCGACGCCGCGATCGAGGCCGGCGCCGACGACGTGGTCTCGGGCGAAGCCGGCCACGAGATTTATGCCTCGACCGAGGGCTATCGCGACGTTGCCAAGGCGCTGGAAGCCAAGTTCGGCGAGCCGCGCAAGGCCGCTCTGATCTGGAAGCCGCAGAACACCATCGCGGTCGACGACGAGACCGGCGAGAAGCTGCTCAAGCTGATGGATCACCTCAACGACCACGACGACGTCCAGCACGTCTACGCCAATTTCGAGGTGTCGGACGCGCTGCTCGCGAAGATGGGCGGCTGACGCCGCTAATCCCAATCTCCGCCGTCGTCGCCCGGCTTGACCGGGCGACCCAGTATTCCAGAGACATTCGAGAGATACGGAGAAGCCACGGCGTACTGGATACCCCGCTTCCGCGGGGTATGACGCCGGAGTGTGTGGTGGGCAGGGCCACGCTCACCCATGACAGCCCACTTCCCCTGTTACTTCCGTTCTGTTTCTGTTTCCCCCACGGCAGCCAGCCGCTATCACTGGCCCATGACTGCGCTCCCGATTCGTGGCCCCGTTCGCATCATCGGCATCGACCCCGGCCTGCGCCGCACCGGCTGGGGCGTGATCGAGGCCGAGGGCAATCGTTTGATCTACGTCGCCTGCGGATCGGTGGAACCGCCGGACGATCTGCCGCTGGCAAGCCGGCTGCTTGCCATCCATGAGGGGCTCGCCGCCGTGCTGTCCGGTCACCAGCCGATGGAAGCCGCGGTCGAGCAGACCTTCGTCAACAAGGACGGCGTCGCGACGCTGAAGCTCGGCCAGGCCCGCGGCGTCGCCATGCTGGCGCCTGCAATGTTCGGCATCTCCGTCGCCGAATACGCGCCGAACCAAGTGAAAAAGACCGTGGTCGGCGCCGGCCACGCCGACAAGCAGCAGATCGCCATGATGCTGAAGATCCTGCTGCCGAAAGCCGACCCGCCATCCGCGGACGCCGCCGACGCGCTCGCCATCGCCATCACCCACGCCCATCACCGCCAGAGCACGGCGCTGAGGCTCAAGGTCGCGGGACTATGATCGATGGTCGCATATCACCGCCGTCATGCCCGGGCTTGTCCCGGGCATCCACGTTCTGTCTTGCTGATCGTGAAGTCGTGGATGGCCGGGACGAGCCCGGCCATGACGAAAGAGAAGTGACTGCCGCGACCGAGGCCTCACGATGATCGGCAAGCTCAAGGGTCTGATCGATTCCTACGGCGAGGACTTCGTCATCCTCGATGTCGGCGGCGTCGGTTACCAGGTGCACTGCTCGACGCGCACGCTGCAGCACCTGCCTTCGCCGGGCGAGGCGGCCGTATTGTCGATCGAGACCTACGTCCGTGAGGACGCGATAAAGCTGTTCGGCTTCCGCACCGATCAGGAGCGCGAATGGTTTCGCTTGCTCCAGACCGTGCAGGGCGTCGGCGCCAAGGTCGCGCTCGCCGTGCTCGGCACGCTGGCGCCGTCGGACCTCGCCAACGCCATCGCGCTGCGCGACAAGGCCGCGGTGGCGCGCACGCCCGGCGTCGGCCCCAAGGTCGCCGAGCGCATCGTCACCGAACTGAAGGACAAGGCGCCGGCCTTCGCCAATGTCGATCCGGCGGCCGTGCATCTCGCCGGTGCCGTCGACGATCAGCGCGCGCCGCGCCCCATCGCAGATGCAATCTCCGCGCTGGTCAATCTCGGCTATGGCCAGCCGCAGGCCGCAGCCGCCATCGCGTCGGCATCGCGCAGTGCCGGTGAGAGCGCCGAGACGGCGCAGCTCATCAGGCTTGGTCTGAAGGAGCTGTCGAAGTGAGCGCGGCCTGCACCAATCCCGCCGCCGCTCTTTTTCGCCGCCTTTTGCGCGCGGCCGGTATCGTCGTGATTTTTTCCGTCGTGGGGCCGCTGACGACCGCCGCGCTGGTTTCGGTGACGGTCACTGCGCTCGGTGCCGCAATGCTGCAGATGTTTCTTGTGTTCCTCGAACTGGAGGCACTGCGCGCCGTGGTTTCGATCGCGGTCGTGCTGCTGGCCATTGTCACGGTTCTCGCCTCGTTCCTTCCCGCAGTCGTCGCCGGCTTGATATTCGCGCTGGCTGCGGTCTACGCCGATCTCAACATGATCTGGATGGCATGGCTCGCCGCGGCCGTCGCTGCGGCCGGCTTCGTCACGGTTGGCATGTTCGTCGTGCCCTCCGAGACCTCGGCCGTGATCGTGCCGAGCGTCCGTTCGGCGCCCGAGGCGCTGAAGCTTTCGGCAATGCTTGCCGTCGTCGCCGTCATTCCCGCCAGCCTGTGCTGGTGGCTCGCGAAACCGCTGCATCGTGTTATCCTGCCCGCATGACCACTCCCCCACGCATCGTCACGCCCGAGCGCCGCTCCGATGACGTCGGCGACACTGCGCTGCGTCCGCAGTCGCTGTCCGACTTCGTCGGCCAGCAGCAGGCGCGCAAGAATCTCTCGATCTTCATCGAGGCGGCGCGCAAGCGCGGCGAGGCGCTCGATCACGTGCTGTTCGTAGGTCCCCCCGGCCTCGGCAAGACCACGCTGGCGCAGATCGTGGCGAAAGAGCTCGGCGTCGGCTTTCGCGCAACGTCGGGTCCCGTGATCGCCAAGGCCGGCGATCTCGCAGCACTCCTCACCAATCTCGAAGAGCGCGACGTGCTCTTCATCGATGAAATTCACCGCCTCTCACCGGCGGTCGAGGAAGTGCTCTATCCGGCGATGGAGGACTTTCAGCTCGACCTCATCATCGGCGAGGGCCCGGCGGCGCGCTCGGTCAAGATCGAGCTGTCGAAATTCACCCTCGTCGGCGCCACCACGCGCGCGGGCCTGCTCACCAATCCCTTGCGCGATCGCTTCGGCATTCCGGTGCGGTTGAATTTCTACACGATTGAGGAGCTCGAGAGCATCGTCAGCCGAGGTGCGCGCGTGCTCAATGTCGGCATGAGCGCGGACGGCGCCAACGAGATCGCCCGCCGCGCCCGCGGCACACCGCGCATCGCCGGCCGCCTGTTGCGGCGCGTGCGCGATTTCGCCTCCGCCGCCGACGCCGACAAGATCGACCGCAAGATCGCCGACCACGCGCTGAGCGCGCTCGAAGTCGACGCCGCCGGCCTCGACGCCATGGACCGCCGCTACCTCACGACCATTGCGCAGAACTATGGCGGCGGCCCGGTCGGCGTCGAGACTATGGCGGCCGCCTTGTCCGAGCCGCGCGATGCGATCGAGGACATCATCGAGCCTTATCTGATCCAGTGCGGCTATCTCCAGCGTACCCCGCGCGGCCGCCTGCTGACCTCGCACGCCTTCCGCCATCTCGGCATCGCCGAACCCTCGCGCGATGCGGCGTCGCAGTTCGGCCTGTTCGGTACGGACGACAGCGACGATTGATCTGCGTCGATGCGGGTGCTCCCGTTGTCATGAACTTCCGGTAACCTTCATGCAGACGGTCTGCACGCGAATGCAGACCGTCTGCACGAACGCATCCCAATTCCGCTCCAATCCGACCGCATCAAGAGCCAGCATCACCATCGGGCTTCCATGATCACGCGTCGTCATCTCATCCGTTCCATCGGCGCCCTGTCCGCACTCGGCGTCTCGACCGCGGCCTATGGCGTGGGCGTCGAGCCGGTGCTGCGGCTTCGCGTCACCCGCTATCATCCGACGCCGCGACAATGGCCGGCGGATTTTCCGCTGAAGATCGCCGCGATCGCCGACATCCATGCCTGCGACCCCTGGATGTCGCTGGAGCGGATCGAGGCGATCGTGGATCGCACCAATGCGCTGAAGGCCGATATCATTGTGTTGCTCGGCGATTACGTCGCCGGCCTTCACCAGGTCTCGCGCATCATTCCGTCGAACGAATGGGCGAAGGTGCTGGCCGGCCTCAAGGCGCCGCTCGGTGTCCATGCCATCATGGGCAACCATGATTATTGGGAAGACAGGACCGTGCAGCAGGCAGGCCATGGGCCGACCATCGCGCATCGCGCGCTGGAGGCCGGCGGCATCCCCGTCTACGAGAACGACGCCGTGCGGCTCACCAAGGACGGCCGCCCATTCTGGCTTGCCGGCCTCGGTGATCAGCTCGCCTACTATCCTGCAAAGCGCTTTGGCCGCGCGCATCGGCTCGGCGCCGACGATCTCGCGGGCACGCTGGCCAAGGTTACCGACGACGCGCCGGTCATCCTGCTCGCGCACGAACCCGACATCGCACCGCGGGTGCCCGCGCGCGTCGCGCTGCAATTGTCCGGCCACACCCATGGCGGCCAGATCCGTGTGCTCGGCTGGTCGCCGGCCGTTTCGCCGAAGCACGGCATCCGGCTCGCCTATGGTCACTTCCGACTGAAATGCGACCTCATCGTTTCGGGCGGCCTCGGTTGCAGCATCATGCCCGTCCGCTTCGGGGTGCCGCCGGAGATCGTCGAGGTGACGCTGGGGCCGGGACCCTTGGTGGTGTAGTCGTCAAATTTCGGGCGAGGCATCTGGGCACCCGTCCAGGGTTGCGCTATATTGATGCGATGAGTTCTGCCATCGAGAAAGCTGTCGAAGCGCTTGAGCTGCTGCCTGAGGAAATGCAGGAGTCCGCGGCCGATTATCTCTTGTCCCAGGCCAGGAAGTTTCGAGCCCTCAAAGACGCGGTCGATGAAGGAATGGCGGACGTAGACGCTGGGCGCGTGGTCCCGTGGGACCTCGACGAGTTTCTCAAGCAAACTCGGGCGAAGCGGTAGGGGGTGGCGTGCAGGTCGTTCTGTCCTTGCGCGCACGCACAGACCTTCTTGACATCCATTCATATCTCGCTGAGCGCAGTCCAGCGGCAGCGGATCGGTTGGCTACGAGATTCTCGGAGCGATTCGATGAGCTACAAAGATTCCCGCTTCTGGGGCCGGATCGGAGTGAGTTAAGGGCGTCGCTTCGGGGCTTGTCTGTTGATGGTTATATTGCCTTTTACCTCGTCCAGACTGATCGCATAGTCATTGCGGGTCCTGGATGGACGTCGGGATATGAATCGAGAGTTTCCGAAATGACTGCCCATCTCGACGGCGAGATCCGCGACGGCCGCCACCACATGCAGGTCCGCGTCTACTACGAGGACACGGATTTTTCAGGCATCGTCTATCACGCCAATTATCTGCGCTACATGGAGCGCGGGCGCACCAATCATCTGCGACTGATGGGCGCCGAGCAGCAGGCGCTGTTCGACCATGTCGAAACCGAGGGCGCGGGCTTTGCCTTCGTCGTGCGCTCGATGCATCTGGACTTCCTCAAGCCGGCGCGGATGGACGACGTGCTCGACATCGTGACCTGGCCGATTGCGGTGAAGGGCGCCTCGATCATGCTGGCGCAGGAGGTGCGGCGCGGAGAGGACGTGCTGGTGAAAGCCGAGGTGCGCGTCGCCTTCATCAGCGGTGGCCGCGCCCAGCCGATTCCGAAATCGATCCGCACGCTGATGAAGGCCGATTTGATTTCCTGATCGCCCGATATGTGATCGGCCGGTAGGTCATGGCCACTCGACTCCACCAACTGCAGCGATAGATTGCGGCCCAACCAACCGATGAGGCCATCATGTCGCGCCCGCCGCTTCCGCCCTTCACCCGTGAGACCGCCGCGCAAAAGGCGCGCATGGCCGAGGACGCCTGGAATTCGCGCGATCCGGTGCGCGTCTCGCTGGCCTATACCGAGGACAGCCGCTGGCGCAATCGCTCGGACGTGTTTCAGGGGCGCGAGGCCATCGTGGCGTTCCTCACCCGCAAATGGGAGAAGGAGCAGGAGTACCGCCTGATCAAGGACCTCTGGGGCTTCGACGAAAACCGCATCGCGGTGCGCTTCCAGTACGAATGGCACGATGCCAGCGGCCAGTGGTATCGCTCCTACGGCAACGAGCAGTGGGAGTTCGACGAGCACGGCCTGATGCGGCGCCGCGAGGCGTCGATCAACGACATCATGATTGCGGAGAAGGATCGGCGGTTTCACTGGGCCGCGCCGGGTCCGCGGCCAGCCGATGTGGCGGGGCTGGGGACGGATCCGTTCTGACTCTCGCCCCTCATGGTGAGGAGCCGCGAAGCGGCGTCTCGAACCATGCAGGCCCCGCTGTTGCAGCGCGGGCCTCGATCCTTCGAGAGGCGCGCGAGAGCGCGCTCCTCAGGATGAGGGAATGGATTTGCGCGCCAAGAACCGCGTGATCGCTCCGCCAAGCTTCGTGTTGTCCATCGGCTGCGCCAGCGACTCCCTCGCTGTCGCCACGACATCTCCCGGCGCCTTGCCGTCGCGCAGGTCGCAGCACACTTCCGCGAACTTCACGTCGAACTCCGGATGCGGTTGCACGGTCAGCGTCGCGCCGTTGGCGTAGAGCAGGCCGGCATGCGGGGTGAATTCGGACGAGAGGATCGTGAGTGCATCATCAGGCGGTTCGACCACCTGGTCCTGATGCGAGCAGGCGATCGCGACTGCCGCGCCCTCGACGACGCCGTTCTCCGGCAGCACCTGGTAGACGTGCCGTCCGATGCCCCAGCCTTTCTCCGACTTTCGCACGGTGCCGCCCAGCGCCTGCGCGATCAGTTGATGGCCGAAGCAGACACCGACCATCGGCGTCTTGTTGGCGTAGGCGGTGCGCACGAAATCTTCCAGCGGCGCGATCCAGTCGAGCCCGTCATAGACGCCGGCGGCAGCACCGGTGATCAGGACGGCCTCGAGCTTGCTTGGATCGGGGAGTGCATCGCCATTGGGGATGCTGACGACGTCCACTGTCGCGGTCGGGTCCTCGGTGCGGACCATGCGCTCGAACATGTCCGGAAACGAGCCGTGCTGCTCGCGATATTTTTGCGGGACCTGTCCGGTCTCGATGATGGTGATGCGTGCCATGTGCCCCCGGGTCGAAAGGTTGCGAAGCCTAGTCGTCTTCTGCCCCATGTTGCTGGTGCGGCGCTGCGCGCTCCAGCAGCGTGCTCTCCTTGCGGACCTCGTTGAGAAAGGCCTTGGCCAGGCGCGACAGCGGTTCGGCTTCCGACCATAGCATATAGGCGACCGCGTGCGTGGTCGGCGTGAACGGGCGGACGACGAGACCGACGCCGCCGTTCTGCCGTGGCGAGAACGGATCGACCACCGCGGCGCCGACGCCGGCCGCCGCGAGCACGCAGGCCGTATTGCAGTAGCGGACCTCGACCGTCGGCCGGAATGGCGCGCCGGCCCGGGCAAAGCTGTCGCGTACGGCTTCGCCAAGCCGGGTGCCGCGCTCGAGCCCGATGAAGGGCAGGCCGGACAGATCCGCGGCCGAGATCACCGGCCGGTCGGCGAGCGGATGCTGCGGCGGCAGCACGCAGACCATCTCGCCGGTGTGGACCACCTCATGTGCGATGCCGGGATGATGCGTGAGCCCGAGCGCGAAGCCGAGTTCGGCGACGCGGCTGAGCACGCCCTCGATGATGCCCTCATAGCGGCGGACGTCGAAGAAGACACGCGTCTCCGGGCGGCGCCGCAAAAATCCTGAGAGCGCCGACGGGATGATGCTGTAAGCAAGCGGCGGCGTCGCCACGAGTGCGAGATGCCCCGAGCGGTTCTCGCGCAGATCGCGCACGCGGTTCTCGAGCTTGGCGTGCAGCGCGAAGATCGCCTCGCTCTCCTTGTAGAGCGCCATTGCTTCGGCGGTCGGAAACAGCCGGTTGTTGACGCGCTCGAACAGCGCGAAGCCCGCCTGCGCCTCCATCGTCTTCAGCGCATTGCTGACCGCGGGCTGCGACAGCGCCAGCTCGTCGGCCGCCGCGACCGTGGTGCGGTGGCGGATGACGGCTCGCAGGATCTCGAGCTGACGCAGGTTCATATCACTGCCGATTATACTCAGGGCCAAAACATCATAGCAGAACGAATTGATTTTACAGCCCCGCTTCCGCGTAATGGCTGCGGATTTGCACGTCGCATCAAAGGGTTCATTCGCCCATTGAGGCAGCACTGCGCACAGATTGGAGGCAATCTTGGTTCGTGTCCTTCGCGCCGCCGCAGCTCAAATGGGGCCGACGCAAAAAGCCGATACGCGCGAGCATACGCTGAAGCGGATGCTCGACATGCTGGAGGAGGCCGCCGGTCGCGGCGCCAGCCTCGTGGTGTTCCCGGAGCTCGCCTTCACCACCTTCTTCCCGCGCTGGCTGCTCGAGGGCGATGCGCTCGACCACTATTTCGAGCACGGCATGCCGAACCCCGCCGTGGCAAAACTGTTCGACCGCGCGCGCGCGCTGCGCGTCGGCTTCTATGTCGGCTATGCCGAACTGACCCCGGACGGCCGCCGCTACAATTGCTCGATCCTGGTCGATCGCGACGGCGAGATTCTCGGCCGTTATCGCAAGGTGCATCTGCCGGGCTCGGTCGAGCCGCGAGAAGGCGCGCGCTATCAGCAGCTCGAGAAGCGCTATTTCGAATATGGCGACCTCGGCTTTCCCGCCTTCCGTGCCGGATCGGCCTGGGCTCATGCCATCATGGGCATGATGATCTGCAACGACCGCCGCTGGCCGGAATCCTGGCGCGTGCTTGGCCTGCAGGGCGTCGAGCTCGTCTGCATCGGCTACAATTCGGCGGCCTATGATCCCAATGGCGGCGTCACTGAAGACGCGTCTTTGCGCACCTTCCACTCGACCCTGGTGGTGCAGGCCAATGCCTACATGAACGCGACCTGGGCAATTTCGGTGGCCAAGGCAGGCGACGAGGACGGCTCCGGCCTGATCGGCGGCTCATGCATCGTCGATCCCAACGGACGAATTGTCGCACAGGCGCAGACGCTCACCGACGAGGTCATCGTCGCCGACGTCGATCTCGACCTCTGCCGCCAGGGCAAGGACAAGATGTTCAATTTCGCCGCCCACCGGCGGCCCGAGCAATACAGGGTGATCACCGAGCGCGCCGGCGTCATCGAGCCGGCCGTTCTCGACGCGGACTAGCTAATGGCACGGCGTTAGCAACAGGACTCGATAAGACCGGCAAACAGTTGGCAAAGGAGCTGACATGACACGCCTCTCGCACTTCCTCGGTTTCGCAGCACTGGCTGCCGTCACGTCCGCGCAGGCGGCCGAACTTCCGGCGGAGATCAAGCAGGCGGGCACAGTGAAGCTCACCGTCAACGCGACCTACGCGCCGATGGAATATCGCGATCCCGCGACCAACGAACTGGTCGGGCTCGACATCGATCTCGCCAACGAGCTTGCAAAGCGCCTTGGCGTCAAGATCGTCTGGAGCGAGACGCCGTTCGCCGAGCTGATCCCGTCGCTTCAGACCAAGCGGGCCGATTTCATCATCTCTGGCATCTCCGATCGCGCTTCGCGGCGCGAGACCGCCGATTTCGTCGACTATCTCGGGACCGGTCCGCAGTTCTTCGTCATGGCGGATAACGCCGCCAAGGACGCGATCGATCTCTGCGGCAAGAAAGTCGGAACCACCCGCAGCACCAGCTTCCCGGTCGAGATCGAGAAGTGGAGCAAGCAGAATTGCGAACCGGCCGGCAAGCCCGCCATTCAGTACGTCCCGGGCGAGAACTCGATCGACGTCCGCAACCAGCTCAAGCAGGGCCGCATCGACGCCGCCGTGCAGGGTAGCGAGACGCTGCCTTATGCGCAGACGCAGGAGCCCGGCAAATACCGCGTCGTCGGCGAGCCCTTCGCCAAAGGCTACCAAGGCATCATGTTCCGCAAGGACGATTTGGCCTTGCGCGAAGTGGTGACGGAGAAGCTCACCGCAATGATCGCCGACGGCTCGTACAAGGCCGTTCTCGACAAATGGGGCTTGGGTGCCAACGCGGTGGCCCAGCCCATGCTGAACGCGGCGCCGCAATGAAGCCGGCGCCGGCACTCGCGGAGGGGTTCCCCGATCTATCGGGGATGCGGATCGCGCGCGAGCCGCACTGGTTCCGCTGGCTCAGCGCGGCCCTGATCATCCTCGTGTTGGCCGCGATCGTGCGCGCCTTCGCCGGCGGGCAGATCGAATGGTCCTATGTCAGCCGCTTCCTGACCGTAAAGGTCATTCTCGAAGGCATCGTCAACACCATGGTGATGGCGGTGCTGGCGATGGGGCTCGGCATCTTCCTCGGCATCGTCGTTGCAGTCATGCGGCTGTCGCCCAATCCGGTGCTGAAGACGGTGGCGGCCGGCTACACCTGGCTATTTCGCGGCACGCCCCTGATCCTGCAACTGTTGCTGTGGTTCAACCTCGCGCTGGTGTTTCCGACCATCGGCATTCCCGGCCTGTGGAGCGCGCGCGCCGTCGACGTCATGACGCCGTTCCTCGCCGCGCTGCTCGGGCTCGGCATCAACCAGGGCGCCTACACCTCCGAAGTGATGCGCGCCGGCATGCTGTCGGTCGACATCGGGCAATATGAGGCGGCGCAGGCGATCGGCATGGGACGGCTGCGCGCGCTGCGGCGGATCGTGCTGCCGCAGGCGATGCGCGTGGTGATCCCGCCGCTCGGTAACGAGTTCATCGGCATGGTCAAGGCCACGTCCCTCGCGAGCGTGATCCAGTATCCGGAACTGCTGCACAACGCCGAGAACATCTACTACGCCAATTCCCGCGTCATCGAGCTGCTGATCGTCGCCGGGCTCTGGTACCTGCTTGTCGTCTCGATCCTGACGCCGCTCCAGATGCTGCTCGAACGCCGTTTTGCCCGCGGCACATTGCAGTTCGCCCGATGACAAAGCCCCTCGTCGCGATCCGCTCCGTCAGCAAGAATTTTGGAGAGTTCCAGGCTCTCAAAAGCGTCTCGCTCGACGTCTGGCCCGGCGAGGTGATGTGTCTGATCGGGGCCTCCGGCTCCGGCAAGACCACGTTGCTCCGCTGCATCAACCAGCTCGCCGCGATCGATGCCGGCGGCATCTGGCTCGACGGCGAATTGCTTGGGGTACGAGAGCAAAGCGGGCGGCTCCATCGCCTCAGCGAGCGGGAGATCGGGCGGCAACGGCTGAAGACCGGCATGGTGTTCCAGCGCTTCAATTTGTTTCCGCACAAGACCGCGCTGGAGAACATCACCGAGGGACCGCTTCAGGTTCAGGGCCGCAAATCCGATGAGGTGCGGTCCGAGGCCATCGAGCTGCTTCGTCGCGTCGGATTGTCCGCCAAGGCGGACTCGTATCCGGCGCAGCTCTCCGGCGGCCAGCAGCAGCGCGTGGCGATTGCGCGGGCGCTCGCGATGAAGCCGATGCTGATGCTGTTCGATGAACCGACCAGCGCACTCGATCCCGAGCTCGTCGGCGAGGTGCTTGCGGTCATGAAGGAACTGGCGCGAAGCGGCATGACCATGATGGTGGTGACGCACGAACTCGGCTTCGCCCGCGAGGTCGCCGACCGCGTCGTCTATATGGACCAGGGCGCGATCGTCGAGCAGGGCCGCGCTTCGGACGTATTGGGCGCGCCGCGCGAGGAGCGCACCAAGGCATTTCTTTCGGCAGTTATCTAACATCGGGGGCGTGTTGATGAAGAGACTTTTCGTTGCGGCTGCATTCCTGGGCGTCATGAGCGTATCGGCGATTGCGATCGAGCTGCCGGCGGAGATTGCCAAGCGCGGCAGCATCAAGGTGGCGCTGGTGCCGAACTATCCGCCGATGGAATTCCGCGATCCCGCCACCAATACGCTTACCGGATTTGACATCGATCTCGGTGATGCCATCGGCAAGAAGCTGGGCGTCAAGTTCGAATGGCAGGAGACCAGCTTCGACCAGTTCATGCCGTCGATCTCGACTGGTCGCGTCGATGCGATCCTGTCCGGCTTCACCGACTATGCCAGCCGGCATGAGACCGCGACCTTCGTCGACTATCTCCGTACGGGGCCCCACTTTTTCGTGCAGCAGTCGCGCGCAGCCGAGTTCAAGGACATGACGGTGTTCTGCGGAAAGAAGGTCGGCGCCAGCCGCCGCACCATGTTCCCGGCGATGATCAATGCCTGGAGCGAAAAGAGCTGCGGCAGCACGCCGGTCGTCTTCGTCGGCACCGACGGTTCGGCCGATGCCCGCACCCAGCTCAAGCAAGGCCGCATCGATGCCGCCGTGCAGGGCAATGAGACGCTGCCTTATATCATGGACCTCGAGCCCGGCGCCTATACGCCGGTCGGCACGCCCATTGCGCAGCAGTTCATCGGCATCGCGCTCCCGGTCAAGGAAAAGGCGCTTCAGCAGGCCATGCTGGAGGCCGTCGACGCGCTGATCGCCGACGGCAGCTACAAGAGCCTGCTTGCCAAATGGAAACTGACTGACAACGCACTCGAAAAGGCGACCATCAATGCTGGACAGTAAGGCACTCCAGAGCATCCCGCTCATTCCGGCCAACACCGCGGACCCCGCGCCGGAATATCCCTGGCCGAAGCCGTACAATTCGGCGATGTTCCTGTCGTTCGACGTCGACGCGGAGAGCGCGTGGACCAGCAAGGATGCCGTGCACGCGCAGCGGCTCATCACCATGAGCTATGGCGGCTTCGAAGCGCGCGTCGGCACGCCGAAGCTCCTGGAGCTGCTCGACCAGCTCGATCTCAAGGCGACCTTCTTCGTCACGGGCTGGTCGGTCGATGCGCATCCGGCGATGGCTGAATCGATTCTCAAGGCCGGCCACGAGATCGGTCATCACGGCTATCATCATCTGTTGCCAGATCCCGGCGATCCCTGGATCGAGGAGGAGCTGGAGCGCGGCTTCGAGGCGCTGAAGCGCCGGCTCGGCGTCAGGCCGACCGGTTATCGCGCGCCCTATGGCGAATTCACCGAGGAGCTGCGCGTCGCACTCGTGCGTCACGGCATCGTCTACACGTCCTCGTTCCGCGACGATGTGCGGCCCTATCGCCATTGTCTCGCCGACGGCAAGCCCGGAACGATCGAGCTGCCTGTCACCGCGAGCTATGACGACTGGATGCACGGCCTCTCCGCCCGCTTCAGCCCGCGCTCGATCTTCCCGAGGGAGCACGTGCTGTCGATCTGGAAGGACGAGCTCGACGAGACCAGGGACTGGGGTGCGATGGTGACGACGGTGCTGCATCCGCAATGCAGCGGTCGTCCGATGCGGCTGCGGTTGCTGCGCGAGTTCCTGACCTACGCAAAATCGTGCCCGGACGTCTGGATCACGACCGGCGAGAAGATCGCGGAGAACTTCCTGCGCCACGAAGCCGGTAACCGCTGAGCAGTCCCATGACCCGTCATCGCATCCTCGTCATCAACCCCAACTCCTCGGCATCGGTGACGGCGGCGATCGACGACGCGGTCGCGCCGCTGCGGATCAGTGGCGGGCCTGATATCGAGGTGGTCGGTCTTGCCGAGGGGCCGCCCGGCATCAGCTCGCAGCGCGACGCCGACAGTGTGGTGATGCCGCTGGTCAATCGCGTCTCGCGCGACGATGCCGATGCGTTCGTGCTCGCCTGCTTCAGCGATCCCGGCCTGCATGCGGTGCGCGAGGCGGCGGGTACGCGTCCGGTGCTGGGGATCGCCGAATGCGGCATCTTCCGTGCGCTGATGCTGGGCGAGCGGTTCGGCATCATCGCGCTGTCACCGTCGAGCATCCGCCGCCAGCAGCGCATGGCGCGGGTGATGGGCGTCGACAGCCGCTATGCCGGAAGCTGGTCAGTCGGCGCGAGCGCGGCCGAGACGGCGGGTGCGGACATTCGCGGACGGTTGATCGAAGCCGGCCGGGCGCTGATCACGCAATGCCGCGCCGATGTCGTGGTGATGGGCTGCGCCGGCATGGCCTCGCACCGCGCAGCGATTGCGGATGCGATCGGCGTTCCCGTGATCGAGCCGGCGCAGCAGGCGGTGGCCGCCGCGATCGGCGCGGTCTTGTTGAACACGTAATATTCTTCAGGAGCCCTTGTAATGTCTATCTCCCGCCGTTCGCTCCTCAAGGCTGCCGCCACCGTGCCTGCGCTGTCGCTGCCGGGCCTCGTCCGCGCCGAATCCCAATCCACGCTGCGCTTTATCCCCGTCATCGACCTCGCCTTCGTCGATCCCATCTATTCGACCGCGCAGGTGTCGCGAAACCATGGCTTCATGGTCTACGACACGCTCTACGGCATGAGCTCCTCGCTCCAGGTCTCGCCGCAGATGCTGTCGGGCCACGCGATCTCCGGGGACCAGCTCCAGTGGGACCTCAGCCTGCGCGACGGCCTGTTCTGGCACGACGGCGAGCGCGTGCTGGCCCGCGACTGTGTCGCCAGCATCCGCCGCTGGGCCGCGCGTGATGGCTTTGGCGGAGAGTTGCTGGAGGCGACCGCCGAGCTGTCGGCTGCCGACGACCGCACCATCCGCTTCCGCCTCAAGCGACCGTTTCCGCTGCTGCCGCAGGCGCTCGGCAAGGCCGCGATCAATCCCTGTTTCATGATGCCGGAGCGGCTGGCGAGCCAGGATCCGTTCAAGCCGCTGACCGAAGTCATCGGCAGCGGTCCGTTCCGCTACCTCGCCGACGAGCGCGTGCAGGGCGCCCGCAACGCCTACGCCAAATTCGACCGCTATCAGCCGCGCACCGACGGCAAGCCGGATTGGACCGCGGGTCCGAAGATCGTGCACTACGACCGCGTGGTCTGGACCACTACGCCCGACGCCGGCACCGGCGTCGCGGCACTCCAGACCGGTGAGCAGGACTGGCAGGAAACCACGCCGCACGACCTGCTGCCGATCATCAAAGCCGCCGGCGACATCGACACGCGCATCCTCGATCCCCGCGGTTACGCCTGCATGCTGCGCCTCAATCATTTGCAGCCACCATTCGACAATCCGGCCGTCCGCCGCGCGCTGCTGGGCGCGATCGACCAGTCCGCATTCATGACGGCAGTGGCCGGCGTCGATCCGGCTTTCCAGGTGTCGCCGATCGGTTACTTCGCGCCGGGCACGCCAATGGCGAGCGACGTCGGCCTCGACGTGTTCCGCGGGCCCCGCGACTACGCCAAGGTCAAGGCCGACCTGAAGGCCGCCGGCTACAATGGCGAGAAGATCGTGGTGCTCGTCCCCACCAACTCGCTGGCGCAAAAGCCGCTCGGCGAGATCGCAGTGGATAGTTTGCGCAAGGCCGGCATGAACGTCGAATATGCCGGATTGGATTTCGCGGTGGTGCTGCAGCGCCAGTTGAAGAAAGACCCGATCGGGCAGGGCGGCTGGAGTGCGGCGGTCGGCAACTGGCAGGGCATCGACTGGCTCAACCCCGCCGGCAACACCAACATCCGCGGCGAAGGCAAGGTCGCCGGCTGGTATGCGAGCGAGAAGATGGGGGCCTTGCGCAGCCAGTGGCTGGCGGCCTCCGAGCTCGCGGAACAGCAGCGCATCTGCCGCGAGATCCAGGCAGTCGCGTTCGACGAAATCCCGTATATTCCGATCGGCCTGTACAAGCAGCCGACCGCCTATCGCAAAGCCATCACCGGCATTCTCGACGGCACCGCCGTCTTCTGGAACGTACGCCCCGCATGAGCACCACGGCAATCTTCGGCAGCTATGTGCTGTCACGGAAAGACGGCGCGCAGGACGTGTTGCGCGACCATTGGGTCCTGGTCGAAGGCAAAAGGATTGCCGCAATCACGCGCAGCAAGCCGCGTGCGGACCAAGTCTACGACCGTCCCGGCCGTTTTGTCCTTCCGGGCCTGTTGAACCTGCACAATCACTGCTTCTCGGAAGCGGTGGCGCGCAGCCATACCGAGGACGGCAACGGCCGCAGGAACAACCAGAGCATCGTCTACACGGTGCTGCTGCCGCTGACGAAACGCGGCGCTGATATTCTGTCGGCGGAGGAGCGGATGGCGGTGGCGCGGCTCGGCATCCTTCAGCTGCTGAAGGGCGGCGCGACTACGGTGATGGAGCCGTTCCGTAATTCGATTCCGGAAATGTTCGACGCCGCCGAGGAGATGGGCATCCGCTTCTACGGCGCGCCCTATCTGTTCTCGACGTCCGACGCCAAGGCCGGCGCTGATGGCGTGGTGCGCTATTCCGGCGACGACGGCACTGCCGACATGGCGACGTGGGATGCGCTCTACCAGCGCTGGAACAATCGCGGCGACGGCCGCATCAATCTCGCGATGAGCCCGCATGCCACCGACACCTGCGGCCCCGATCTGCTGAAGGCCTGCGCCACGCGAGCGCGCGAGCTCGGCGTGCCCATCACGACGCATATGGCGCAGAGCCGCGCCGAGGTCGAGACCATCGGCAAGCGCTATGGCGGCCGCACGCCGGCAGAATATCTGGACTGGCTCGGCCTGCTGGCGCCGGATCTGATGGCGGCGCACTGCATGTTCAGCAGCGATGACGATCTCAAGCTGATGGCCGCGCGTGGCATGACCGTCTTGAATTGCCCACGCGTGTTCGCGCGCGCTGGCGTCACCGCGGCGTTCAGCCGGTTTGCCGAGCACAGCGTCCGCACCGTGGTCGGCACCGACGGCTACAACATGGACCTGCTCGGTGAGCTCAATGCGGCGTCGCTGATTTCCAAGGTCACGTCGCAGCGCGCCGATGTCGCTAACTCGCCCGAGTTGATCGAGGCGAATACAGCTGTTGCCGCCGACGTCATCAAGCGGCCGGATCTCGGCCGGATCGAGCCGGGCGCCACAGCCGATCTCACCGTCGTCGATCTCACCCACCCGCATCTGCAGCCGCTGTTCGATCCGCGCCGCGCGCTGATCGCGCTCGCCAACCGCGCCAATATCGACCAGGTCATGGTCGACGGCCGCATGCTGGTCGACGCCGGCCGCTATCTCGGTGCCGACGAGGCCGCGATCACGGCGGCAGGCACCGCCGCAATCGGCAAGATCTGGGACCTGCCGGAAGCGCAAGCTGCGTTCAACGGCTGAGCGCTGCTTCGTTCTCGAACTCGGCGAGCGATTTGCGCACGGTCTCGACGAGGTCCAGCGCCACCGGCGAGGCGCTGCGCTGTGCGGGAAGAACGGCCGAGAACTCGAAGTCGATCCGCGGCAGGAAACGGCGCACGACGATGCCGCGCGTCGAAAACTCCTCGGCGGTGAAGGGATCGCAGATCGCGACTCCGAGCCCGGACGACACCATGCCGCACATGATCTCCGACAGCGCGGTCTCCACCCGCAGCACGCGGCGGACGTCGTGGCGGTGGAAGATCTGGTCGACGAGATGGCGGCTCGCCGATCCCGCCGAGAGCGAGATGAAGGTCTCGCCCTCGAAATCACCGGGCTCCAGCACTTCCTTCTCCGCGAGGCGATGCCCGGTCGGCAGCACTGCGACGCGCGCCAGCGCCGGCAGCCGCAGGCTCGGCAGGCCGGAATGGACGATCGGCACCTCGGCAAAGCCGACGTCGCATTGATTGTTGAGCACCCAATCGACCACGATCGGTGAGATCACGCCGAAGAATGCGAGGTTGAGGTTCGGCCGCTCCTTCAAAAAATGTCCGGTGAGACGCGGCAGATAGCCGTTCGACAGCGCCGGCAGTGCTGCGATGCGCAGCGACCCGGTGCGCCGGCCGCGGATTTCTTCGGCTGCTGCCGTGATCCGTTCAAGGCCGACGAAGGAACGCTCGACCTCGGTGTAAAGTGCAGTCGCCGCAGCAGTGGGCATGAGGCCGGTGCCGCGCCGCTCGAACAACTCGGTCTTCAGCAACGCCTGGAAGTCACGCAGCAACCGGCTGACTGCCGGCTGCGTCACCGCCATCAGCTTCGCCGCCTCGGTGACGCTTCCGGTCAGCATCATCGCCCGGAAGGCTTCGACCTGCCGCGAATTGATCCGCGCCATCCAGTTTCCAATTCATAACATTTTGGCATGCAGACGGTGCCATTATTCATTGGACGATGGAAGTATAGGTTGCGATCTTTTTCACCAGGACTGGCGACAGCCCGCTTTTTCGGCAGATTGGAGGCGTTCAAACCTCCGGATCGCGCCAAAACCCGCCGAATAGGGGCCGGAGCCCTGTTTGGAAGGATTGCGCGGAAGGAAATGCGGATGGCGCCTCAGTCAGAGATTTTTCGGCACGTCACCTCATCCCGGTATGGAGATCGGACCATATGAAGACTCTCAGCCTTCTGACCGCGGCCAGCATCGCAGCGCTCATCGCCGCCCCGTCGGTCGTCTCGGCCCAGCAAAAGACGCTCTATGTCGCCGGCTACGGCGGCTCGTTCGAGAAGACGATCCGCGATGAGGTGATCCCGGCCTTCGAGAAGGAGAACGGCGTCAAGGTCGAGTACGTCGCCGGCAATTCCACCGACACGCTGGCCAAGCTTCAGGCGCAGAAGGGCAACCAGCAGATCGACGTCGCCATCGTCGACGACGGTCCGATGTATCAGGCGATCCAGCTCGGCTTCTGCGGCAAGCTCGAAGGCCTGCCGGCCGCCGATCTCTACGACACTGCCCGCTTCAAGGATGATCGTGCGGTCGCGATCGGCATCGTCGCCACCGGCCTGATGTACAACAAAAAGGTGTTTGCGGAGAAAGGCTGGGCGCCGCCGACCTCGTGGAACGACCTGAAGGACACGAAATACGCCAAGCAGCTCGTGATCCCGCCGATCAACAACACCTACGGTCTCGAAGCGCTGGTGATGCTGTCGAAGATGAACGGCGGCGGCGAGACCAACGTCGATTCAGGCTTCAAGATCTTCAAGGAGCAGATCAATCCGAACGTGCTCGCCTATGAGCCGTCACCGGGCAAGATGACCGAGCTGTTCCAGTCCGGCCAGGCCGTGATCGCAGTGTGGGGCACCGGCCGCGTGCAGAGCTTTGCCAACACCGGCTTCCCCGTCGACTTCGTCTATCCGAAGGAAGGCGCGGCAACGCTGCTGACCACCGCATGTCCGATCACCAAGCCGAACGCCTCGCCGCTCGCCTCCAGCTTCGTCAAGATGCTGCTCGATCCCAAGATCCAGCTCGTGATGCTGAAGGACTATGGCTACGGCCCGGTGCTGAAATCGCTGGTGGTGCCGCCGGAGCTCGGCAAGATGGCGCCGATCGGCGAGCGCGCGGCAAAACTCTATAATCCCGACTGGACCGTCATCAACGAGAAGCGCGAGGAGTGGACCAAGCGCTGGAATCGTGAGGTCGAGCGCTGATCTGGTCGTCGTAGCGGAGACAGCGTCATGGCCTTTCTCGAGCTCGATCGGGTCGCCAAGCAATTCGGCGCGCAGACTGTGGTCGATGACTTCAGTCTCGCGGTGGGCAAGGGGGAGTTCATCTCCTTCCTTGGCCCCTCCGGCTGCGGCAAGACTACGACCTTGCAGATGATCGCGGGCTTTCTTGACCCCACGCGCGGCGCGATCCGCCTGGAAGACAAGGATCTGGCCGCGATCCATCCGGCCAAGCGCGGGCTCGGCATCGTGTTCCAGAGCTATGCGCTGTTTCCCCACATGACCGCGGCGGAGAACGTCGCGTTCGGTCTGGAGATGCGCAACGTGTCGCGCACTGAAAAGGCCGAGCGCGTCCGTGCCGCGCTCGCGATGGTGGGCCTTGCCGGATTCGAGGACCGTCATCCGCGCCGCATGTCCGGCGGCCAGCAGCAGCGCGTCGCGCTGGCGCGTGCGCTGGTGATCAAGCCGAGCGTGCTGCTGCTTGACGAGCCGCTGTCCAACCTCGATGCCAAATTGCGCGAGGAGATGCAGATCGAGCTGCGCCAGATCCAGCGCACCATCGGCACCACCACGATCCTGGTCACCCACGACCAGAACGAGGCGATGTCGCTGTCCGACCGCATCGTGGTGATGAGCCAGGGCAAGATCGAACAGATCGGCACGCCGCAGGAAACCTATGAGAAGCCGGCCTCGGCCTTCGTCTCGCAATTCCTCGGCAAGACCAACGATTTTGCCGGGACGATCGACCGGACCGCGACGCCCGAGCGACTCGTTGCCGGCTCCTGGAATGCGCCGGCGCCGGTTGGGCTTAACGGCCCGGTGACTGTCAGCATTCGCCCCGAGCGCATCGGCTTCGGCGATGCCGGCCTTAGCGCAAAAATTGTCACGCGCATCTTCCAGGGCAATCACTGGCTGTTCCAGTGCGACAGCGAATGTGGGCCTGCGATCGTGATCCGGCAGAATGACGGAACGGCGCAGCCTGTCGAAGGTGAAGCCGTTCGTCTGACCTGGCGGCCGGAGGACATGAGCCTGCGCGCGAGGGCCGGCGCATGAGCGCGGCCGCCGAGGAGCGCAGCGCGCGGGCGCCATGGGCGCTGACCGCGCCTGCCTTGATGCTGTTCGTCGGCGTGCTGCTGATTCCGCTGGCGATGACCGTGATGCTGTCGTTCCACGATTGGGGCCAGTACAAGGGCATCGAGGCGGTCTTCATCCTCAAGAACTGGCACGAGATCGCGACCGATCCCTATTACGCCGAGATGTTCTGGCGGACGTTTAGGATCGCGATCCTGACCACGCTGCTCACCGCATTGCTCGGTGCGCCCGAAGCCTACATCCTCAACCGCATGAGCGGCCGCTGGAAGAGCATCTTCCTGCTGGTCATTCTCGGCCCGCTGCTGATCTCCGTGGTGGCGCGCACGCTCGGCTGGGCGCTGCTGTTCGGCGGCAACAACGGCCTCGTCAACAAGCTGCTGATGTCGCTTGGCGTGATCAAATCCCCCATTCCCTTCATGTTCACCGAAACCGGCATGGTCGTCGCGCTCGCGCATGTGATGATGCCGTTCATGGTGCTGTCGGTGTGGGCGGCGCTGCAGCGGCTCGATCCGCAGATCGAGAACGCTGCGATGTCGCTGGGTGCGGGTCCGGTCACCATCATCCGTCGCATCATCATGCCGCAGATCATGCCGGGCGTGCTGTCGGGCGCGATCATCGTGTTCTCGCTCTCGGCCAGCGCTTTTGCGACGCCCGCGATCATCGGCGGCCGCAGGCTCAAGGTTGCGGCAACGCTCGCCTATGACGAATTCCTCAACACGCTGAACTGGCCGCTCGGCGCGGCGGTTGCCACGCTGTTGCTGGTCGCTTTGGTGCTCATCGTGGTCGGCAGCAACGCGCTGATCGAACGCCGCTACGCGGAGGTGTTCCGATGAGGCAGAACGGCCCGCTCGCGCTGATCTTTCACACCGTCTTCGTCATCGTCATGGTGGCGCCGATCCTCGTGGTTTGTCTGGTCGCCTTCACGCCCGAAGGCTTTCTGTCGCTGCCGACCAACGGCTTCTCGCTGCGCTGGTTCAAGGCGATCGGCAACTATCCGGAATTCATCCACGCCTTCTGGGTCAGCCTTGGGCTCGGGGCGCTGTCCTCTTTTATCGCGCTCCTGTTCGCGGTGCCTGCGGCGCTCGCGATCGCGCGCTATCGCTTCCGCGGCCGTGACGCGCTGGCGGCGCTGTTCCTGTCGCCGCTGATGATCCCGCATGTCGTGCTGGGCATCGCCTTCCTGCGCTTCTTCACCTCGGCCGGGCTCGGCGGCAGTTTTGCCGCGCTGATCATCGCGCATGTCATCATCGTGTTTCCGTTCGCGCTGCGGCTGACGCTGGCGGCCGCGACCGGCATGGACCGGACGGTCGAGATGGCGGCGGTCTCGCTCGGCGCCGGCGGCTTGACGCTGTTCCGCCGCGTGACGCTGCCGCTGATCCTACCCGGCGTCATCAGCGGCTGGGCGCTGGCCTTTATCCAGTCCTTCGATGATCTCACCATGACCGTCTTCCTTGCGGCCCCCGGCACCGAGACGTTGCCGGTGCGCATGTTCCTTTATATCCAGGACAACATCGATCCGCTGGTGACGTCGGTCTCGGCTTGCGTGATCGCTGTGACCATGACCGCCCTCATTCTGCTCGACCGCTTCTACGGGCTCGACCGTGTGCTCGCCGGCAAAGGCGATACGGGGCGATAGGAGAACCTATGTCCAGAGACTATGACGTCGCCGTCGTTGGCGGCGGATTGCTCGGCTCCGCCATTGCCTGGGGCCTCGGCCGGCTCGGCAAGAGCGTGGCCGTGCTCGACGAAGGCGATATCACCAAGCGCGCCTCGCGCGCCAACTTTGCGCTGGTCTGGGTCCAGAGCAAGGGGCTCGGTATGCCCGCTTACACCGGCTGGACCGTGCGGGCTTCGGAAGCCTGGGGCCGGCTCGCGTCCGAGCTGAAGCAGCAGACCGGGCTCGACGTCAGCCTTCAGCAGAACGGCGGCTTTCATCTGACGCTCGGCGACGATGAATTCGGCCAGCGCACCGATCTGGTCAAGCGCATGCACAATCAGACCGGTGCAGCCGACTACAAGATGGAGATGCTCTCGGCGTCCGAGGTGAAGAAATCACTGCCGCTGATCGGCCCCGAAGTCTCCGGCGGCAGCTATTGTCCGCTCGACGGCCACGTTAATTCGCTGCGCACCTTTCGCGCCTTCCACACCGGCTTCAAGGCGTTCGGCATCGACTATTGTCCGGAGCAGCCGGTCTCGGCGATCAGCAAGAGCGGCGGCGAATTCCGCCTGACCACCCCGAAGGGCGAGGTTCGCGCCGCCAAGATCGTGCTCGCGGCCGGCAATGCCAACCAGACGCTGGCGCCAATGGTCGGCCTCTACGCGCCGATGGGCCCGACCCGCGGCCAGATCGTGGTGACCGAGCGCACCATGCCGTTCCTGCCGCATCCGCTGACCACGATCCGCCAGACCGACGAGGGCACGGTGATGATCGGCGACAGCAAGGAAGACGAGCTCGACGATCGCGCGCTGAAGCATTCGATCAGCGCCGTGATGACCGATCGCGCCCAGCGCATGTTCCCGCATCTCGCGCGGCTCAATGTGGTCAGGAGCTGGGCCGGCATCCGCGTCATGCCGCAGGACGGCTTTCCGATCTACGACCAGTCGGAGACGCATCCCGGCGCCTTCGTTGCTTGCTGCCATTCCGGCGTGACGCTCGCCTCCAACCACGCGTTCGAGATCGCGCGCATGGTCGCGCAAGGTGCGCTCGAGCCGGAGCTGGTCGGCGCGTTCTCCGCCAGCCGTTTTGGCGATGCGGGCACGGCGAACAACAGCGGCTATTAGAGATTTTGAAGGAGCCTAGAGGCATCCCCATGTTCAAGAGATCCGAACAGGACAAGCGCCCGCAAGTGCAGATCTTCGTTGACGGCGTCGCCGTCGCTGCGCGCCAGGGCGACACCGTCTCCGCCGCGCTGCTGGCCTCAGGTCAGGACGCACGGCGTTCCACGGCCGTTAGCGGCGCGCCGCGTCTGCCCTATTGCATGATGGGCGTGTGCTTCGACTGCCTCGTCACCATCGACGGTGTCGGCAATCGCCAGGGCTGCCTCGTGCCCGTCGCCGAGGGTATGCAGGTCGAGATCCAGAAGGGCAAGCGGGAGATCGGACGATGACTGTGGCTCCCAAGCGCGAAGACTATGATGTCGTGGTGATCGGCGCCGGACCTGCCGGCCTCGCCGCCGCCGCGACCTCCGCCGAAGCCGGCCTTTCGACGCTGATGCTCGACGAGAATATCGGCCCGGGTGGCCAGGTGTTCCGTGCCATCGCGTCGACACCCGTAACCGACCGCAAGCAGCTCGGCGAAGACTATTGGGTCGGGGCCGATCTCGTGCAGTCGCTCCGTGCGAGCAATGCCGAGGTGATCCATCGCGCCACGGTCTGGAGCCTCGACCGCAATCTCGATATCGCCGTCTCGATCGGCGGCGCGTCCGCTTTCGTCAAGGCCAGGCGCGTGATCCTTGCGACCGGCGCGCTGGAGCGGCCGTTCCCAATTCCCGGCTGGACGCTGCCCGGCGTGATGACCGCGGGTGCCGCGCAGACGATGCTGAAATCGTCGGCGCTGGTGCCCGATGGTCGCACCGTAATCGCGGGGCAGGGGCCGCTGCTGTGGCTGCTCGCCGCGCAGATTTTGCGCCTCGGCGGCCGCATCGACCGCATTCTCGACACCACCGAGCGCGGTAATTATTTCGCAGCGCTCCCGCACGCCTTCGCGTTCCTGACCTCGCCCTATTTCACCAAGGGCCTGTCGATGATGCGCGAGGTGAAGGCGAAGGTGCAGGTCGTCTCCGGAGTCACGGAGCTTGCTGCGGTCGGCGACGGGCAGCTCGCGAGCGTGAGCTATGTCGCGGGCGGCAGGCGCGAGACCATTCCTGCCGATCTGCTGCTGCTGCATCAGGGCGTCGTGCCCAATGTCAACCTGGCGATGTCAGCCGGTGTCGAGCATCGCTGGGACGATTTGCAGCTCTGCTGGTCGCCGGTGCTGGACGCGAGTGGCAATTCGTCGGTAGCCGGCATTGCGATCGCCGGCGACGGTGCGGGTATCGGCGGCGCGAACGCCGCCGTGGTCCGTGGCCGCATCGCGGCGCGCGCAGCTGCGGAAGCACTAGCGCCTGCGGCTGCTGCAAAACTTCCGGCGATGGCGACGCTCCGCTCCGATCTCGCCAGGGCCGAGCGCGGCCGCGTGTTCCTCGACACGCTGTTCCGCCCGGTGCCGCAGTTCCGCATTCCCTCGGGTGATACCATCGTCTGCCGCTGCGAGGAGGTCACCGCGAAGGACGTTCTCGATTCCGTCGCGATCGGCGCGACCGGGCCGAACCAGCTCAAGGCCTATCGCCGCACCGGAATGGGTCCGTGCCAAGGCCGTCTCTGCGGCCTCACCGTTACCGAATTGATGGCGCAGGCGCGGGGGAAGACTCCGCAGGAGATCGGCTATTACCGGCTGCGCGCGCCGGTGAAGCCGATCACGCTCGCCGAGCTCGCCGCCGTTCCGAAGAGCGAAGCCGACGTCAAGGCGGTGGTGCGCGGATGACGACAAACGTGGATGCGATCGTCGTCGGCGGCGGCATCCACGGATGTTCGACCACGCTGCATCTCTGTCTTGCCGGCCTGAAGCCGGTGCTGATCGAGAAGGATTATGCCGGCCGCCACGCCTCCGGCGTCAACGCCGGCGGGGTGCGTCAGCTCGCGCGGCACATCCCCGAAATCCCGCTGTCGATCCGCTCGATGGGAATTTGGGAGAGGATCAAGGACCTCCTCGACGACGATTGCAGTTTTGAAAGCTACGGCCAGGTGCTGGTCGCGGAGAATGAGGAGGAGCTCGCTGTCTGCCGCGCGCGCGTGGCCGAGCTCAACGCGCTTGGCTTCACGCATGAGGAATTGATCGACGCGACCGAACTGAGACGCCTCGTGCCGGCGGTGGCCGAGACCTGTCCCGGGGGCGTCGTCTCGCGCCGCGATGGCGCGGCCAATCCCGCACAGACGACAACCGCGTTCCGGCGCAAGGCCCAGCAGCTTGGCGCCGTCGTCCGCGAGGGCGTCGCTGCCAGCAACATCCGGTACAGCGATGGTCTCTGGTATGTCGACGTCGGTGCCGAGAGCTTTGCAGCGCCGGTGCTGGTGAACGCCGCTGGCGCCTGGGCCGGCAAGATCGCGGCGGCGCTTGGCGAGCCCGTTCCGGTCGAGACCGTGGCGCCAATGCTGATGATCACCTCGCGGGTGCCGCACTTCATTGACCCCGTCGTGATCCTGCGCGGGCGCAAACTCTCGTTCAAGCAATTCACCAACGGCACCGTGCTGATCGGCGGCGGTCATCTCGCAACGCCTTACCAGGACCGCAACGAGACGGTGCTGGACTGGAAGAGCCTCGCGACCAGCGCGCGCACCGTGTTCGAGCTGTTCCCGGTGATGCGCAGCGCCACCATCGTCCGCGCCTGGGCCGGCATCGAGGCCAGGATGAAGGACGATATCCCCGTGTTCGGGCCGAGCAGCCGTCACAAGGGTCTCTATCACCAGTTCGGCTTCTCGCTGCACGGTTTTCAGCTCGGCCCCGGCGCCGGCGCCGTGATGGCGGAGCTGATCGTCAACGGCGGCACCCAGACCCGCATCGGCGATCTCGGCATCGACCGCTTCCATCCCACGACGCTCTAACAACAAGAGGACATCATGAGTATCACCCGCAGCATCCGCACGCCCATCATGCATCGCGCTGTCGAGGCCAACGGCTTCGTTTTTGTCGGTGGCACCATCGCCGACGACACCTCGGTCTCGATGGGCGACCAGACCCGCAACATCCTCGGCAAGATCGCCGGCTATCTGAAGGAAGCCGGCACCGACAAGTCGCGCGTCGTCAGCACCTCGATCTTCGTCACGGATCTCTCCAAGAAGAAGGAGATGGACGCGGCCTGGACCGAGTTCTTCGGCGACAATCTGCCGACCCGCGCCACCGTCGGCGTCGCGGATCTCGGCGGCGGCGCGCTGATCGAGGTGGTCGTCACCGCGCTCAAGGGTTGATGGCAACGGGCAAGGGGACGCCGGCGCATTGGGCGCTGTCATCCCCCGTGCCGTGCCTTGATCTCGCCCCTTGATGGGACTAGTTAGACAGCTCCTCAATCAGGACCTTCGCAGCCATGGATTTCACCCCGACCGCAAAGCCCATCCGCCTTGCTCACGGGGAATTCCATGCCTGCTTCTATCGTCCTGTCGAACCTGTCGCTGTCCACGCCTGACGGCCGGTCTCTCCTCTCCAATATCGATCTGACATTCGCGGCCGAGCGAACCGGCCTCGTCGGCCGCAATGGCGTCGGGAAAACGACGCTGCTTGCGTCGATCTCAGGCGACCATGGTCCCCAATCCGGGCGTGTTCTGATCAACGGCACCATCGGTCTGCTGCGCCAGGACGTGCAAGTCCTCGCCGGTACAACGGTGGCCGACCTGTTCGGTGTGCGGCAGGCGCTGGAGCTGATGCGCCGGGCCGAGCGTGGCGATGCCTCGGCCGACGAGATCGCCGCGATCGACTGGACGCTCGAAGCGCGGCTGGAAGCTGCTCTGGCGCGCCTCGGCTTCGATCCGTCTCCCGATACCGATCTGTCCCGCCTCTCCGGCGGCCAGATCACGCGGGTTCGTCTCGCCGCCTTGGTGTTCGCCGAGCCCGATTTCCTGCTGCTGGACGAGCCCACCAACAATCTCGACCGTGAAGGACGCAAGGCCGTGACGGATCTGCTCGCCGCCTGGCGCGGCGGCGCGATCGTTGTCAGCCACGACCGCGGCCTGCTCGACGCCATGGATGCGATCGTCGAGCTGACATCGCTCGGCGCCACGCGCTATGGCGGCAATTGGAGCAGCTTTCGCGCGCAGAAGGCCGTCGAGCTCGCCGCCGTGCGTCACGACCTCGCGCATGCCGAGCGGCACCTGTCCGAGATCGACGGCAAGGCGCAGGACGCCGCGGAGAAGAAGGCGCGCAAGGACGGCGGTGGCCGGAAGAAGCGCGCCAAGGGCGACATGCCGAGAATTCTCGCCGGCGCACGCAAGGACCGTAGCGAGGACAGCGGTGGCAAGAATGCGCAGATCGCCGAAAAGCGGCGCGCAGAGGCGATCGACGCCGTTGACACCGCGCGCCGGCGCATCGAGATCCTTCAGCCGCTGTCGGTGAAGCTTCCGGCAACGAACCTGCCGGCGGGCAGGGAGGTGCTTTGGCTTGATGGTGTCAGTGCCGGCTATCAGCTGGAGCAGCCGGTCCTGCGCGATCTCTCGATCGCGGTCGTCGGCCCGGAACGCGTCGCGCTGGTCGGGCCCAACGGCTCCGGCAAGACGACGCTGCTAAAGCTTATTTCGGGCGAGCTGCGTCCGTTCTCAGGCACCGTGCGGGTCAGGCCGGACTTCGCGCTGTTCGACCAGAAGGTCAGCCTGCTCGATCCCGCACTTTCCATCCTGGACAATTTCAGGCGTCTCAATCCGAAGGCGGGTGCCAATGAATGTCATGCCGCGCTGGCCCGATTCATGTTTCGCGCCGATGCGGCCTTGCAGATCGTCGGGAGCCTGAGTGGCGGGCAACTGTTCCGTGCAGGTCTCGCCTGCGTGCTGGGCGGATCAACACCGCCATCGCTGCTGATCCTGGACGAGCCGACCAATCATCTCGATATCGACTCCATCGAAGCCGTGGAGGCGGGTCTGAGGGCCTATGACGGTGCGCTGCTCGTCGTCAGTCATGACGAGGCGTTCCTGCAGGCGATCGGGATCACGCGGCGGCTCGATCTGACCGCGATGGCACAACGCGAGCACGGCGGGATCGTCTGATCCCGCCTTGCGGTTTGAAAATGAGAGTGAGTGTTGCCAGTGATTTTCAAAAACCCGACGCCCTGCCCCCAGCGCGTCGGGTGGAAAAAATGAGTATCAATCCGTGATCCCAACGCTGACGTTGTGACGCGTGCCGCACCGATTGACCACTCCGGTAAAATACCGCTGTGATGACCTGCGATGTGCGCGGCCTACGACGCCGCACCGCCGCCCGGTTCCAGCGCTTCGCCCATCTCGAACGGATGGGCCATGGTCTCGTGCAGCGCTTCGCGGTCGAGCTCGCCTTCGGAGATGCTGATGACGACGCAGGCAACGCCGTTGCCGATCAGGTTGGTCAGCGCGCGGCACTCGCTCATGAACTTGTCGATGCCGACCAGGATCGCGATCGACTGGATCGGAATGTCAGGCACGATCGAGAGCGTTGCTGCCAGCGTGATGAAGCCGGCGCCGGTGACGCCCGAGGCACCCTTCGAAGTGATCATGGCGATGCCCAGAATGCCGAGCTCCTGCCAGATGGTCAGATGCGTGTTGGTCGCCTGCGCCAGGAACAGCGTCGCCAGCGTCATGTAGATGTTGGTGCCGTCGAGATTGAAGCTGTAGCCAGTCGGGATCACGAGGCCGACCACCGAGCGCGAGGCGCCGAGATGCTCCATCTTCTGGATCATCTGCGGCAGCACCGTCTCCGACGACGAGGTGCCAAGCACGATCAGCAGTTCGTCCTTGATATAGGCGATGAAGCGCAGGATCGAGAAACCGGCGAGCCGGGCGATCGAGCCCAGCACGATCAGCACGAACAGCATGCTGGTGAGATAGAACGTGCCGATCAGGGCGGCGAGATTGAGCAGCGAGCCGAGCCCATAGGCGCCGACGGTGAACGCCATTGCGCCGAACGCGCCGATCGGCGCGACGCGGACGATGATGCGGATGATGCCGAAGAACATCTTTGCGGCCTTGTCGATCGCCTCCGCAATGGGCTCGCCGGTCTTGCCGAGGAAGGCGATGGCGAAGCCCGACAGGATCGAGACCAGCAGCACCTGCAACAGGTCGCCGCGCGCGATCGCGCCCACATAGCTGTCCGGGATGATCGCCATCAGATGGGCGACGATGCCCTCCTCGTGAGCCTTGGTGACATAGGTCGCGACCGACTTCGGATCGATCGTCGCGGGGTCGATGTTGAAGCCATGCCCGGGCTGGAGAACCTCGCCGACCAGCAGGCCGATGGCGAGCGCGACGGTCGAGACCGTCTCGAAATAGATCAGCGACTTCAGCCCGACCCGGCCGACGCGTTTCAAGTCGCCCATCGAGGAGATGCCGTGCACCACGGTGCAGAAGATGACAGGTGCGATCATCATCTTGATCAGCGCGATGAAGCCGTCGCCGAGCGGCTTCAGGGCCTTGCCGAGATCGGGATAGAGATAGCCGATGAGCACCCCGAGCGCGATCGCGATCAGCACCTGGATGTAGAGGATCTTGTACCAGGGCTGGTGCCGGCGATGGACGGCTGGCTGGATCGCGATCTGTGTCATATTGTGGGCCCCGGAACGTATTGATTTGGCGCGACAAGATTTTGAATCTTGCAAGTGTTGAATCTTTTATGTGTTCCATCATGTGATGACCGCCGCAGAAGCGACAATCACATTTTTGTCGGATCGCACGAAGATCAGTCGCTGCACCGCAACGGGGGGAACATGACGATCGCAACCGGCCCGGACGGGCAATCACAGGGCTATTTTCCGCGTTGGAAACTCAAGACCTCGGGCGTGATCATGCCGGAGGAGCGGCTGTCGTGGGGGCAGACCGTCGTCTCCGGTCTTCAGCATTGCGTCGCGATGTCGGGCTCGACGATCATCGCACCGTTGCTGATGGGGTTCGATCCCAACGTCGCGGTCCTGTTCTCCGGCATCGGCACGCTGATCTTCTTCGTCATCGTCGCGGGTCGCGTGCCGAGCTATCTCGGTTCGAGCTTCGCGTTCATCGCCGTCGTCATCGCCGCCACCGGTTATGCCGGGCAGGGGCCGAACCCGAATCTCTCGGTCGCGCTCGGCGGCATCGTCGGGGCCGGTGTTCTCTACGGTGTGATCGCGCTGATCGTGATGTGGTCGGGCATCGCCTGGGTCGAGCGCCTGATGCCGCCGGCCGTCACCGGCGCCGTGGTCGCCGCGATCGGCCTCAACCTTGCGCCCGTGGCGGTCAAGGCTGTGAGCGCCAATGGGTTCGACACTGGGATCGGGCTCGCCACTGTGCTGATGATCGGTGTGCTAGCCGTTGCGGCTCCGGGCCTGTGGCGGCGCCTGCCGATCATCCTGGGCGCGGTTGGCGGGTATCTTTTGTATTTTCTGTTCGCGAATGGGTTCGGTTTCGGAAAGCCTATCGACTTCGCACCACTCAGCGCCGCGCCGTGGTTTGGTCTGCCGAGCTTCACCACGCCGACCTTTCAGGCCGACGCCATCTTTCTGATCGCACCGGTCGCGGTCATTCTCGTTGCCGAGAACCTCGGTCACATCAAGGCTGTCGGCGCGATGACGGGCCGGAGCCTCGATGGCTATCTCGGCCGCGCCTTGTTCGCCGACAGCCTCGCGACGATCGTTGCGGCGTTTGGCGGCGGCACCGGCGTCACCACCTACGCCGAGAACATCGGCGTCATGGCGGCGACGAAGGTCTATTCGACCTTGCTGTTCGCGTTCGCGGCGGCGGTTTCGATTGCGCTCGGCTTCTCGCCGAAATTCGGTGCGCTGATCCTGTCGATCCCGGGACCGGTCATCGGCGGGCTCTCGATCGTGCTGTTCGGATTGATCGCGGCGATGGCGGGCCGGATCTGGGTCGAGAACAAGGTCGACTTCGCCAATCCTGCGAATCTGATCACCGTCGCCGTGGCGCTGACCGCGGGCGCCGGCGACCTCACGCTCAAATTCGGCGCCTTCACGATCGGCGGCATCGGCACGGCAACGTTCGGCGCCATCATCCTGTACCAGATCCTGGCCTCACCGCTTGCGCGCCGCGCTGCATGAATCCCAGCGATGCGTCAACGGGATGGAACAAAATGCCGGTTCCATCCATGATCAGGCATCCCGGAGAAAGCTCATGTCCCAGATCGACCGCTCAACCTCGTTTTCCTCGCGCCTCGTCGGCCAATACGCGCTGGTAACCGGCGCCTCGCAAGGCATCGGCCGCGCCGTCGCGATCCGGCTTGCGCAGGAAGGCGCAACGGTTGCCATCAACTATTTCGGTCATCCCGAGGGAGCCGAGGAGACGCTCGCGCTGGCGCGGACGGGATCGGGCGACCGCGGTCACGGCAAACTCGACCATATCATCGTCAAGGCCGACGTCAGCAATGAGCAGGAGGTCGCGGCGATGTTCGAGACGATCCTGGCGCGCTGGAAGCACCTCGATTGTCTGGTCAACAATGCCGGCTTCCAGCGGGAATCGCCGAGTGAGGCGCTCGACATCGAAACCTATCGCCGCATCATCGACGTCAATCTCAACGGCGCCGTGCTCTGCGCGCAGAAGGCGCTGGCGCATTTCGTCGCGCGTGGGGCAGGCGGCAGCATCATCAACTGCTCCAGCGTCCACCAGATCATTCCAAAACCCGGCTATCTCGCCTATTCGATCAGCAAGGGCGGCATGGCCAATCTGACGCGCACGCTGGCGCTGGAATTCGCCGGCCGCGGCATTCGCGTCAATGCGGTCGGCCCGGGTGCAATCGACACGCCGATCAACGCGGCCTGGACCGGCGATCCCGAAAAGCGCGGCGTTGTCACCAGTCACATTCCGCTCGGCCGCGTCGGCACGCCGGAAGAGATTGCGGCCGTGTTCGCCTTCCTCGCCTCGGATGAAGCGAGCTACATCACCGGACAGACCATCTATGCCTGCGGAGGCCTGACGCTGTTTCCGGAGTTCCGCGAGAACTGGGCGAGCTGAACGTCGCAATCCAGCAACAGTCGGAAAAAACCGGGCCGCCAGCCCGGCCCGCTCGGGCGAACTCAACCGTACGGTTGATGCCCGCCTCGGGCTGCTGCCTCACATTCGCGACCGCCGTTGGAATTGGGAGCGCAAATGCCTCGTGTGATCCGTGAAGCGATGTTTCGTCTGATCGACGTCTCGTCGGGGGACGTGGCGCCCGTCTTGTTCGCCCTCGCGGCTGCTCTGATGATCGCCCTGGCGCTCCCGGCGCCGGCTGCCGCGCAAACGGTCTGCGGCGAGGCGGGAACCGGCACCGCCCTTGGTTCGGCGCCCGGCATCAACTCGTTCGCGTGCGGCGGCAATGCGACCGGTACGGTCAGCACGGCACTTGGCGATAGCACTGCGAGCGGCGTCGGCAGCACGGCAATCGGTGATAGCAGCAAGGCGAACAACTTCTTCAGCACCGCCACCGGCTACATCAGCACCGCAAGCGGCGTGAGCAGCACGGCGACTGGTTCGTCCGCCTCTGCAAGCGGCGACTACGGCACAGCGAACGGCGGCGGCAGCAAAGCAACCGGCATCGCCAGCACCGCGATCGGCGCCGGAGCTCCTGGCGCCGCTCCCGTCGCGTCCGGCAATTACAGTATCGCAATCGGAGGTACCGGCGACGGATCGGCCGGCTTCGGCGCGCAATCTTCCGGCGATCGAGCGATCGCAATCGGCGCGGGCAGCGCTGCAACGGGGGCATCCTCCACAGCCCTCGGGGACGGAGCCAATGCCGCCGCGAGCAGCGCAACTGCGATCGGCAATGGCGCATCCGCCGGGTTCGCGAACTCCACCGCAGTCGGCGTTGGTGCGACAGCGACGGCTGCCAACCAGGTTGCGATCGGTACGGCAAGCAACACCTATCGATTGGCTGGCGTCGCGTCTTCGGCAAGCCTTGCGGCGCAGAGCGGGCCGGTGTCCTTCGTCACCACCGACGCCGCCGGCAATCTGGCGACGTCGACCTTCAACCCGGCGAACATCACCTCGCTGCAATCGCAGGTGACCTCGTTACAGTCACAGGTGACGGACAACCGGCTGGAAGCGCGCAGCGGTACGGCCGTGGCGCTCGCGGCTGGTTCGATGCCGGCGTTGCAGGCGGGCCGCAAATTCGCGCTCTCGGCCGGCTACGGCAATTTCGAGGGTGCCAATGCGTTCGCGGTCGGCGCCACCGCACTGCTTTACGACGGCAAGAACTACGCGATCATCGCCAATGCCGGTGGCGGCGTCGGGCTCGAGCGTAACGTTGCAGGCGGACGTGGTGCCGTTTCGATCCAGTGGTAGGAAGAACGCTTTCGCGATGACGCTGCGTTGGGTGAGTGCCGGCCTCGGTATTCTGGTTCTCGGGCTCCTGATCCTGGGCGCGGTGACGACGTATGCGCAACAGACCCCGCCACAGCCGCACCAGGCTGCGCCACCGCCGTCCGCGCAGCAGCAGGCCGCAGCCAAGCCTGCCAACATCGACCGCAATGGCGTCTTGATGTTGATCCGCTCGACGCTGCTCGCGCTCGACCAGGCCAACAAGACCGGGAACTACACCGTGCTGCGCGACCTCGGCGCGCCCGGATTCCAGGCCAACACCGCCGCGAGACTTGCGGAGATCTTTGCCAAGCAGCGCGGCGACAAGCTCGACCTTTCCGGCGTCGCCGTCATCGATCCGCAATTGTCCTTGTTGCCGCAGATCGAGCCGAACGGGCTGTTGCACATGGCGGGATTTTTTCCGTCGGTGCCGTCACAGGTGAATTTCGAGCTGCTGTTCGCACCCGTCGACGGACAATGGCGTGTGTTCGGCGTCTCGTTGTCGGTCGGTCAATCCGCACCGGTCGCGCCGCCGGCGCCTGAAGCGCCAGCTAGCAAGGCCGTCGTCTCGCAAAAGCAGCCTGTTCCGGCGAAATCGAGTGTGCCCTCGAAATAGCTCATGTCGATGCCCCCGGGGCATACGAAGACGATCGCGATTGCTCAACGATGCAGCAGGTCGATCGCGCTGTAAGCCGATGATGATTGCACACCGTTGCATCGCGCATGGCGCATTGCGTCAATCGAACGGTTGAAGTTTTGCTGTCGTCACGTACATCGTGGTAGCGTGTTACTGAAGGCGCAAATGCCAAATCTGTTGTGCGACATGTTCGAGAGTCGGCCGTGACGTCTGAAGCCGCTTTGCTTTCAGATCTGATCGGCCTCGTTTACGACGCCGCGCTCGATCCCACGCTTTGGCCTCGCGCGCTGGAGCAGGCCTGCCTGTTCGTCGGTGGCTCCTCCGGAAGCCTGTTCTGGCACGATGCGGCCACGGAGCAATCCGCGGTGCTGCACATCTTCAATGAAGATCCACGCTACACGCAGCTCTATTTCGAGAAATATCTTCCCCTGAACCCATGCTTTCCGGCCGCCACCTTTGTCGAGGCTGGTGTCGTGTGCGGATCCTGCGACCTCATCCCCTTCGATGAGATCGCCGAGACCCGCTTCTACGCGGAATGGATGAAGCCGCAGGGCATCATCGACGCCCTCGCGGCGAACCTGGAGAAGACTGCGACGAGCGCCTCGATCCTCGCCGTCCGCATGCATGAAAAGGACGGCCTCGCCGATGCCGACGATCGCCGCCGGCTCGCGTTGATCGTGCCGCATTTTCAGCGCGCAGTCGGGATCGGGCGGCTGTTCGACCAGAGCAAGAGAGCGCAGGCAATTCTGACCGAGGCGATCGACAGCGTATCTGCCGCCGTCTTCATGGTCGGTCTCAATGGACGCCTCGTTTTCACCAATGAGCCGGGACGGTTCATGCTGAGCGAGGGCGCGCTGCTCACCGAGCGAAATGGCATGTTGACCGCAACGGGGCCCGAGGCCCAGCGCGCACTGCGCGAGGCGCTTGTCGCCGCCGAGAACGGCAATGCCACCGCCGACAATGGCGGCTCGATTCCGATCGTCGGCGCGCAAGGCCGCTGGTTCGCCGACGTGCTGCCATTGACCTCGGGCGACCGCCAGCGCACCGGTGCGTTGCATTCCGCCGTCGCCGCTGTCTTCGTGCGCAGGACCTCGCTGGCAAGTCCGCCCCCGCTCGAGGCGCTCGCCAAGCTCTACAAGCTCACGGCCAGTGAGATCCGCGTGCTCGATTCCGTCATGAAGGTGAGCGGGGTGAAGGCGCTGGCCGAGGCCCTCGGGCTGACGCAGGCCACGGTCAAGACCCATCTCCACAACGTCTTCCGCAAGACCGGCACCGCACGGCAGAGCGAGCTCGTGAAGCTGATCGCCGGGTTCGAGCCGCCGAAGCGGCCGTGATCTGGCAAAACCCGCCGGCGCGGACTACATCTGCGCCATGGCAAACCCTCCGCTGGCAAACCAACCGCTCCAGGACTTCGTCGGACGGCACGAACGCCTTTTCGTGTTGACCGGTGCCGGCTGTAGCACCAATTCGGGCATTCCCGACTACCGCGACAGCCACGGCAACTGGAAGCGGACCCAGCCGGTCAATTTCCAGGCCTTCATGTCGGAGGAACATACGCGCCAACGCTATTGGGCGCGCAGCCTGATCGGCTGGCGCCGCTTCGGCCAGGCAAAGCCGAACGATGCCCATCATGCGCTTGCCCGGCTCGAGGCGAGCGGGCGGTGCAGGATGCTGCTGACCCAGAATGTCGACCGCCTGCATCAATCTGCCGGCCATCGTCAGGTGATCGACTTGCACGGCCGGCTTGACCTCGTCCGCTGCATGGGCTGCGGCGCCAGGACGCCGCGCAACGAATTCCAGGATGCGCTCGGCCGCGCCAATGCGGAATGGCTGACGCTCGACGCTGCGGACGCGCCTGACGGCGATGCCGATCTCGATCACGCGGATTTCTCGTCGTTCCAGGTGCCGGCCTGCGACGCCTGCGGCGGCATCCTCAAGCCTGATGTCGTGTTCTTCGGCGAGAACGTTCCGCGCGACGTCGTCGCCGATGCGCAGGATCACCTGGCGCAGGCCGACGCGATGCTGATCGTCGGCTCCTCGCTGATGGTCTATTCCGGCTTCCGCTTCGTGCAGGCCGCCGCGCAACGACAAATCCCGATCGCTGCGGTCAATCTCGGACGCACCCGCGCCGACGATCTGCTGACGCTCAAGGTCGAGGAGCGCTGCGAAGCGGCGCTTGCATTCCTGCTCTGATCGGATGCGACGCGAACACGCCTTGCCTATTGCATAGGTGCCGCGCAGAATAGCCGTGCGTAGCGTTGCCCGCGCGCTTCATGGCATGGAAATTGCTGCGTTTTCGCCCTGAGTTCTGACGATCAGCCGGAGTATTTTGGAATGCTTGAGGGAGCCGAAGTACGGCTTGCCGTTGATATCGGTGGCACGTTCACCGACATCGTGCTGGACGTGGGCGAGGTGCGCAAAACCCGCAAGGTGCTGACGACGCCGCAGCGGCCGGAGCAGGCGGTGCTGGATGGAATGCGTCTCATCCTTACTGACGCGCGTGCGCATATCAGCGACATCGATGTCTTCATTCACGGCACGACGCTGGCAACCAACGCCATCATCGAGCGCCGCGGCGCCAAGACTGCGCTGATCGCAACCGACGGCTTTCGCGACGTGCTCGATATCGGCACCGAGAGCCGATACGACCAGTATGATCTCGGCATCGACAAGCCGAAGCCGCTGGCGCCGCGGTCCCTGCGCTTTACCGTGTCCGAGCGCATCGACGCGCATGGCGCCGTCCGCCTCCCGCTGGACGAAGCGGCCGTGCGCGCACTCGCGCCAAGATTGCGCGAATTGAAGGTCGAGAGCGTCGCGATCGCCTTCCTGCATTCCTATGCCAATCCCGAGCACGAGCGCCGCACGGCTGCGATCCTCGCCGAGGAAATGCCGGGCATCTCCGTGACCATATCGTCCGCCGTGTGCCCGGAGATCCGCGAATACGAGCGCACATCGACCGCTGTCGCGAACGCCTATGTGCAACCGCTGATCGACGGCTATCTTGCGCGCATGTCCGATGCCTTGCAGGTCGAGCAGTATCGCGGCGCCATCTATCTCGTGACCTCCGGCGGCGGCGTCACCTCGATCGAGACGGCGCGGCGCTTTCCGGTGCGTCTCGTCGAATCCGGTCCTGCGGGCGGTGCGATCTTCTCGGCGCAGATCGCGGCGCGTCTCGGCGAGACCAAGGTGCTCTCCTTCGACATGGGCGGCACGACTGCAAAGATCTGCCTGATCGAGAAATACCAGCCCGAGACCTCGCGCGTGTTCGAGGTCGATCGTGCCGCACGCTTCCTGAAAGGCTCCGGTCTGCCGGTGCGCATCCCCGTGATCGAGATGGTCGAGATCGGCGCCGGTGGCGGTTCGATCGCCCATGTCGACGCGATGAAGCGCGTGACTGTGGGCCCCGAGAGTGCCTCGTCGGAGCCCGGACCGGCCTGCTACGGCCGCGGCGGCCAGCGTCCGGCCGTGACGGATGCGGACGTGGCGCTCGGCATGATCGATCCCGACGCCTTTGCGGGGGGCACGATCAAGCTTGATCCTGAGCTCTCGAAACAGGCGCTGCTGCGCGCCGTCGGCGAGCCGCTGGGCCTGTCGGCGGAAACCGCGGCCTATGCCGTGCACGAGGTCGTCTGCGAAAACATGGCCAGCGCCGCCCGCGTGCATGCGGTTGAGCGCGGCGAGATTGTCGGCCAGCATACGCTGATCGCCTTCGGCGGTGCAGCGCCCCTGCATGCCGCGCGTGTCGCCGAGAAAATCGGCGTGTCCCGTGTGATCGTGCCGTCGAATGCCGGCGTGGGCTCGGCTGTCGGCTTCCTGGCCGCTCCCATTGCCTACGAGCTGGTGCGCAGCCGTCACGTCCGGCTCGACGATTTCGACACCAAGGCGGTTTCAGATCTCTTGCAGGAGATGGTGACCGAAGCGCGGGCGCTGGTGGAGCCAGGTGCCGCCGGTGCGCCCGTGCGTGAACGCCGCGCGGCTTTCATGCGTTATGTCGGCCAGGGTCACGAGATCACGGTGGAGCTGCCGAACCGGCCGCTGACATCGGCCGATCTCGCCGGCCTCCGCCAGAAGTTCGAGGCGGATTACTCCGCGTTGTTCGAGCGATCGATACCGGGGGCCGCGATCGAAGTGTTGAGCTGGTCGGTGCTCGCGACCACCGATGCGCGCAATCCGTCCACCGTCGCTGCCGTCGCGCGTACGCCGGCAGGCAAGGCGTCCGGCAGCCGCAAATTCTTCGACGGCCGTGCAGGCGAGGTGATCGAGATCCCGCTCTATCGCCGCGAAGACATGACGCCGGGCGCCACCATCGCCGGCCCCGCCGTGATCGCCGAGGACGAAACATCTACTTTTGTTTCGAACAGTTTTGACGCGCATATCGACGGTGCCGGCAGCATCGTCATGGAACGGAAGGCGGCCTGATCATGAGCAAGGCAAATGGCGCGAGCCTGATCGACCTTCAGATCATGTGGCACCGGCTGATCGCCGTGGTCGAGGAGCAGGCGCAGGTGCTGCTCCGCACCGCCTTCAGCCCGATCGTGCGCGAATGCGGCGATCTCTCGGCCGGCGTGTTCGACCTCAAGGGGCGCATGCTGGCGCAGGCGGTGACCGGCACGCCCGGTCACGTCAACTCGATGGCGGAATCGGTCAAGCACTTCATCGACCACTTCCCGCTGGCGACGATGAAGGAGGGCGACGCCTATATCACCAACGATCCCTGGATGGGCACCGGCCATCTCAACGACTTCGTCGTGACCACGCCCTGCTTCAAGGACGGCAAGGTCGTCGCCTTGTTCTCCTGCACCAGCCATCTCATGGACATCGGCGGCATCGGCTTTGGCCCTGATGCCACCGACGTGTTCATGGAGGGGCTCTACATCCCCATGCTGAAGCTGATTGACCAGGGCGTCGTCAACGAGACGCTGATGGCGATGATCCGCACCAACACGCGGCTGCCGATCGACACCGAGGGCGACACCTATTCGCTGGCCGGCTGCAACGATGTCGGCTGCGAGCGGCTGGTCGAGATGATGACCGAGTTCGGCATCGACACGCTCGACGAGCTCGGCGATTACGTCTGCGACCGCTCGCGCGAGGCGGTGCTTGCCGAGATCGCCAAACTGCCGAAGGGGACTTGGCGCAACACCATGGTGGTCGACGGCTATGATGCGCCGGTGACGCTGGCCGCGACGCTGACGATCTCGGATGCAGGCATTCACGTCGATTTCGACGGCACCACCGCCGCCTCGAAGTTCGGCATCAACGTGCCCTTGTCCTACACCATCGCCTACACCGTGTTCGGCCTCGGCTGCGTCGTCGCCTCGCAGATCCCGAACAATGCCGGTTCGCTCTCGCCGCTGACGGTCTCGGCGCCTCCCGGCGCGATCCTCAATGCGCCGAAGCCGGCGCCGGTCGCCTCGCGCCACATCATCGGCCAGATGCTGCCCGACGTCGTGTTCGGCTGCCTGCGCCAGATCATTCCCGAGCGCGTTCCGGCGGAAGGCACCTCGTGTCTGTGGAATCTCAATGTGCGCGGCCAGACGCGTTCGGGCGCCGGCGGCAATTACGGGTTCTCGATGGCGGTGACGTCCAATGGTGGCACCGGCGCCCGCTTCGGCAAGGACGGCCTGTCGGCAACCGCCTATCCGAGCGGCGTGCGCGGTACGCCGGTCGAGATCGCGGAGACACAGACGCCGTTGATCTTCTGGCGCAAGGAGCTGCGTCCAGATTCCGGCGGGGCAGGGCGCACCCGCGGCGGCCTCGGCCAGATCATCGAGGTCGGCAGCGGCGTCGATGCGCCGTTCGACATTCTGGCGGCGTTCGATCGCATCGATCACCCGCCGCGCGGCCGTGACGGCGGCAAGAACGGCGAGGCCGGCTATGTCGGCCTGAAGTCCGGCAAGAAGCTGCGCGGCAAGGGCTTCCAGCAGGTGCCGCCGGACGACCGGCTGGTGGTGCTCACGCCCGGCGGTGCCGGCATCGGTGCTCCCGGCGAGCGCGATCGCACGGCGGTGAAGGACGACATCGAGAGCGGGCTGGTGTCCGCTGACAATGCGGCTGCGGTTTATGGGTACGCGCGTTGATGCTGTTGCATCGCGCGTCGTGAACGGAGGGGCTCAATGATCACGCGACGTAACTTCACTGTGGGCGCAGCGACGCTGCTCGCCGCCGGCCACATCTCGACCCGTGCGCGGGCCGCGACCGTGAGCTGGGATATGTCGACGGTGTGGCCGGACGGCAATTTCCACACCCAGAATGCGATAGCCTTCGCCGAAGAGGTCAAGAAGCAGAGCAGCGGCTCGGTCGCGATCACCGTGAAGGCCGGCGGCCAGCTCGGCTTCAAGGGCCCGGAGCATCTGCGCGCCGTGCGCGATGGCCTCGTGCCGCTCGCCGACGTCCTCAACATCCAGCAGGTCGGCGACGAGCCCTTCATGGGCGTCGAGAGCATTCCCTTCCTCTGCGGTTCGATGGACGAGTTGAAGGTGCTGCACAAATATGTGCGGCCCGAATACGAGAAGGTCGCTGCGCGCAACAACCAGAAGATCCTCTATATCGTGCCGTGGCCGACGCAGTACCTGCATCTCAAGACCAAGGTCGCCGATATCGAGGGCCTGAAGAACATCAAGATCCGCGTGCCCGACAAGAATGCGGTGGATATGCTGGCGGTCGTCGGCATGGCGCCGGTGATGATCCCCTGGGGTGAAACGATTCCGGCGCTCGCTTCCGGCGCGGTGTCGGGCGTCTCCACCTCGGCGGTGTCGGGCGTCGACGGAAAGTTCTGGGAGTTTCTGAAGTACATCTACCCGACCAACCATGTCTGGTCGTCGCAGATGCTCACCGTCAATCTCGACTCGTGGAAAGCGCTCAGCGCCGATCAACAGAAGCTCGTTGCGGATGTCGCAGCCCAGATGGAGCCCGCCTTCTGGGCGAACTCGCTCAAGGCCGACGTCGACAGCCTCAACCGCCTCAAGGAGGGCGGCATGGAGGTGGTGCCGGTCTCGGGCGCCATGATCACGGACATCCGGGCCAAGACCGCGCCGCAGCTCGATGCGTTCCTCAAGCGCGTGCCGGCGGCCGACAAGCCGGTGCGGGCCTATCTCGCCGAAATGAAGCGCTGAGGTCCAGGCCATGACCAGCGTTTCGCCCGCGGCTCCGCAAAGTCTCAACGCGGCGGCGCCCGCGCCGCTTCGCATCCTGCTCGACGGCATCGACCGTCTCGGTCGGCTCGACGGCTGGATCGGCGGCGGCTGCCTGCTGATGCTGACGTTTCTGATGTTGTGCGAGGTCGCCACGCGCTTCCTCTCCAACTTCCTGCCGTTCTTCCCGCCGACGATCTCGATCGCCTGGGAATACTCGTCCTACCTGATGGCGGCGTCCTTTACCTTCGGCGCCGCCATGACACTGCGCGTCGGCGGCCACATCCGCGTCGTCTTGCTCCTCAAGAACGTGCCGCCACCGGTGCAGCGCGCGATCGAGGTTCTCTCGGCGGCTGCCGGCTTCGCCTTCATGGCGTTCTTGTCCTCCGCCATGGCCAAATTCGCCTGGGGCGCCTTCGTTCGTGGCCAGGTTTCGACTTCGAGCGATACGCCGCTGTGGTTTCCGCAAGCGGTCGTCGCCTTCGGCATGCTGTTGCTCACCCTCCAGTTCCTGGCGCGCACGATCCAGGCGGCGCTCGGCCTGCCGTTGGAGGATCACCGCATGAAGGCCTCTCCCGTCGAATGATTGCCTTGCTCGCTCCCGGATCCAGGATTCCATGACCATCGAAGTCGTCGCTCTCTTCGTGATTCTGTTCGCGCTCCTGGCGGGCGGCGTCTGGATCGGCCTCACGCTTGCGCTCACCGCGACGCTGCTGCTCGCGATGTTCCGCTCGATCCCGCTCGACAAGCTGCTGCCGCAATACGCCTGGAACATCCTGACCACGCAGGAGCTGCTGGCGCTGCCGCTGTTCATCCTGATGGGCGAGCTGCTGTTCCGCACCCGCCTGTCGCGCTCACTATTTCAAGGCCTTGCGCCCTGGGCCGGCCTTCTGCCGGGCCGCCTCCTGCATGTGAACGTGATCGGCTGCACCATCTTCGCGGCGATCTCCGGCTCGTCGGCTGCGACCACGCAGGTGATCGGCCGCATGTCGCTCAACGAGCTGCTGCGCCGCGGCTATTCGCGCGACATCGCGATCGGCTCGCTCGCCGGCGCCGGCACGCTCGGCTTCCTGATCCCGCCGTCCAACATCATGATCATCTATGGCGTGCTCGGCGATGTTTCCATTCTCAAGCTCTTTACCGCGGGCGTGCTGCCCGGCCTGCTGCTGGCCGCCACCTTCATGGGCTGGGTCATGCTGCACACGACGCTCAAGCCCGCGATGGTGCCGGAGACGGAAGCGAAGCTCTCGCAGGTGCCGTGGGGCGAGCGTTTCGCGGCGCTGAAGGATCTCGCGCCGGCGCTGTTCCTGATCGCCTGCGTGCTTGGTTCGATGTATGGCGGGCTCGCGACGCCGTCGGAGGCCGCGGCCGTCGGCGTGCTCGGCGCCGGGCTCGTCGCCTGGGTGCAAGGCTCGATGTCGCAGCAGGTGATCCGCGACGTGCTGATCGGCTCGGTCGTGACCTGCTCGATGATCGCGCTGATCGTGCTCGGCGCATCGATCCTCGGCAATGCCGCAGCGTTCCTCGGCATCCCTCAGGCTGTCGCCGCCTTCGTGAAAGGCCTCGGCCTGTCGCCGTTCATGCTGATCGTGGTGCTGATCATCTTCTATCTGATTTTGGGCTGCTTCCTCGACGGCTTCTCGATGATCGTGATGACGCTGCCGATCGTGCTGCCGATCGTGAAGGGCGCCGGCTTCGACGAGATCTGGTTCGGCATCTTCCTGGTGCTCGCCGTCGAGATGGCGCAGATCACCCCGCCGGTCGGATTCAATTTGTTCGTGATCCAGGGCCTGACCGAAGACGGTCTCGGTTATATCGCGCGCGTCACGCTGCCCTATCTCATCATCATGTTCGGCTTCGTGCTGCTGCTGACGCTGTGGCCCGGCATCGTCACGGTGCTGCCGCGGGTGCTGTACGGCGGTTGAAGTCGCGCCGTCCCGGCCATGCGGCCGGGACGGCGTTTCAATCGGACTGCCTTACGCCGCGGCCTTCTTCCGCGCCTGCTCGGCCTTGTACAGCTCGAACTCCTCGGCGATCGCCTTCGCCACCGACGGCCGCTGCCGCAGGCGGTCGTGGTACGCCTTCAGGTTCGGCCATTTGGCGAGCTCGATCGGCGGCGTCGCCATGGTCCAGTTGATGACCGTGACGAGATAGGCGTCGGCCACGCTGAAATGGTCGAGCAGGAACTCGCGCCCCTTCAGGTAATTGTCGAGATAGTCGAGCCGCGACAGGTTCTTCTCCAGCGTATAGGCCTTCATCTCCTGCGGCGCCTTGCGGTCGAGCAGCGGGATGAAGAGGCCCTTGTGCAGCTCGGTGCCGATGAAGCAGAGCCATTGATGCAGCCGGGTGCGATCGATGCCGGCCGTGGCGCCGAGGCCGGATTGCGGGAAGCGATCGGCGACATATTGCAGGATCGCCGCGTTCTCGGTCAGCACCACGCCCTCGTCGGTGCGCAGCGTCGGCACCAGTCCGATCGGGTTGACGGTGCGGAAGTCGGTGCCGTCGTTCAGCACTGTCTTGGTCGGCGGATCGACTTCGAGATAATTCGCTTCGGCGCCGGCTTCGTACAGCGCGACGCGGGTCGCCATCGAACAGGCGAGCGGCGAGAAATAAAGATCCATCTTGGGCCTCCTTGGGCAATTCCTCGTTGTGACTTTCGGAGTGTCGCTCAACCTGGCCAGATTGATTTTTGTACCATCTTGCATATTATATCGACGGTCAAGGATTAATTTGCGAAATGGTACAAAAATCAAAGCCGCCAGCTGCTGCCAGCGAACCCGAGCGCCGCGGCGAGCCCAAGCGTCGGGGACGGCCGCGCGCCTACGAGCCGGACGTCGCGCTCGGCAAGGCGCTCGACCTGTTCCGCAGGCAGGGTTTTGCCGCGACGTCGCTGGATGATTTGAGCGAAGCCACCGGCATGAACCGGCCGAGCCTCTATGGCGCCTTCGGCGACAAGCGCGAGCTCTACATCAAGAGCTACCAGCGCTATCGTGAGGAAGCGCGGGCATCGATGGTGGAGATTTTTCGCCAGGAAATGCCGGTGCGCCAGCGGCTGGAGCGCATCTTCGCCTCCGCGCTGAACATCTATCTCTCCGGCGAGACCGGTCCGCGGGGCTGCTTCACGGTGGTGACCGCCGCATCGGAAGCCGTCGGCGATCCCGAGATCCGCGCGATGGTGCTCGATGGCCTTACCGAGCTCGACAAGGCCTTTGCCAATTGCTTCCGCAAGGCGAAGGAGAAGGGCGAGCTGCCGGAGAGCGCCGAGCCGGCCGTGCTGGCGCAGGTCGCATCGTCAACCGTGCACTCCATTGCGATCCGTTCACGCGCCCGCGTCTCGCGCAAGGATCTGGAGGCGATCGTGAAGGGCGCGATCGACGTGATGGTGGGCGCCAAAGGGTAGGTGTCGCTAAGAGACGGTGCGTGCATCGCCTCCCAGCAGCGCATCCACCGCCGCGGACCGCACGATCCGGCCGTCTTGTGCGAACGCTTCGTGGTTCTCCTCGATGCTGTCGTGGTCGTAGAGGTAGTTGACCATGATCCCGAAGGATTCCTCGATCGCGCGCGGAGCGGTGTTGCCGAGCCAGTTGATGCGCTCCAACCGTGCGCCGTTTCCGAGGTGAAACCGCGCCACCGGGTCGATCCTGCTCCCGGCCGCAGCCGTCTGCGTCAGATAAAGCGCGCATGACCGCAGCAGGCCGGTGCGCAGGCGCTCGCTCCGTTCTTGATCCTGCCACCAAGCCTGCCCATCCGTCTCGCGCAACAACGCCGAGAGATGCTCGTCGGCGGCGGCGTGACGGCCGAGCCAGCGCCGGAAGCCCGGCACCGGCGACAGGGTGGAGAAGCGATTGAGCCGCGGAAACTCGCTGCGCAATTCCTCGACCACCTGCTTGATTAGGAAATTGCCGAAGGAGACGCCGCGCAGCCCGTCCTGGCAATTGGAGATCGAGTAGAAGATGGCGGTGTCGGCGCGCGCGGCCTGCGCACGCGCCGTATCAGCGTCGAAATCCTGTACCAGCAAGGGCGGCACGGCGGCGGCCAGCCCTTCCACCAGCGCCACCTCGACGAAGATCAGTGGCTCGCCCGGAAGCGCGGGATGGAAGAAGGCGAAGCAGCGCCGGTCGGGTGCCAGGCGCCGCCGCAGATCGTCCCAGCCGTGGATCTCGTGCACGGCTTCATAGGCGATCAGCTTCTCCAGCACCGCGGCGGGGGATTGCCAGTCGATGCGCTCAAGCGTCAGAAAGCCGCGATTGAACCAGGACGCGAACAGATGCTTCAAATCGGCGTCGAGCAGCTTCAATTCGGGCTCCGTGCCGAGCCGTCCGCCGATCTCGCTGCGCATCGCGACCAGCGACGCTGTGCCGCCCGGCGCCATGTTCATGCGGCGCAACACCTCCTGCCGCGGCGGATCGGCCGCCTTCGCCAGCGTCGCGGCGGCCTCGGCCGTATCATCCGCAAGATAGCGCTCGGCGGCTGCGCGCAGCGCCGCCCGGTCAGGCTGAAACGCGGTGGCGAGGAAATGCTGAAAACCGAATCTCGCCTCGGGATCGAGCGCACGGATGGCGTCGTGCAGCTCACGTGCGATCAGCGCGCCCGATGCTTCGCCGCGCTCCGACAGCAGCGAGGCTGCGAGCTGGCTGGCGCGATCGAGTGGGGGCAGGACGCCGCGCGGACTCTGGGTTGCCGGATTCATTGTCATCTCCTGCTCAAACCGTTGCGTGGTTGCGGAATTTTGCGGGGGGCTCGTAGAGCCCGCCGGATGCCGTGACGAGATCGTCGATGGTCTTGGCAGCGAGCCAGTCGCGCGTCGCCGTCGTGGTGTCGATGCCGAGGTCGGACGGCAGCATCACGATGTCGCGCCGGCGCAGGCTCTCCGTGACCGCAGGCGATTGCCGCCGGCCGAAATCGGTGTCGCCGGCGATGGCGCGCAGCGCGGTTTCGCGCTCTTCCGCCGAGCGGCAGCGCAGCAGGTTGCAGACGCCTTGCTCCGTGACGACGTGGGTGACGTCATCGCCGTAGACCATCACCGGCGGCAGCGCGAAGCCGGCGGAGACCGCGAGGTCGAACGCATCGAGACGCTCGACGAAGCTCGGTGCGCCGTTCGGCTGGCGCGTCTGCACCATCTGCACCACCAGCTTGCGGCCGCGCAGGCTCTCGCCCGCCTCCCGGCCCGCTTGCAGCCAGGCTGGGCTGTCGTGGCGCCGTCCGCGCGCGTCCGCGCCCATGTTCGGCGCACCGCCGAAGCCGGTGATCCGGTCGCGGGTCGCCGTCGAGCTGTTGCCCTGCGCGTCGATTTGCAGCGTGCCGCCGATGAAGAGATCGCAGGCGTATTGCCCGGCGATCTGCGCCAGCGCGCGGTTCGAGCGCAGATTGCCGTCGGCGCCGACCGGAAACAGATCGGCATGCCCGGCGACATAGCGCTCCATCCCGAGCTCCGAGCCGAAGCAATAGACGTTGTCGACGAAGCCCGCCTCGATGGCGGGGATCAGCGTCGGGTGCGGGTTGAGCACGAAATTCCGCGCCACCTTGCCCTTCAGCCCGCGCTGCGCGGCGAAGGTCGGCAGGATCAGCTCGATCGCCGCGGTCGCATAACCGATGCCGTGGTTGAGGCGCGCCACCTGAAACGGTTCGTAGATGCCGGCGATCGCCATCATCGCCATCAGCACGTTTTCGTCCCGGATCTTGGCGGGATCGCGCGTGAACAGGGGATCGATCCGATAGGGCTTCGGGCCCTGCACCACGACGTCGACCCAGTCACCGGGAATATCGACCCTCGGCAGCCGGTCGACGATCTCGTTGACCTGGACCACGACGATGCCGCTGCGGAATGCGGTGGCCTCGACAATGGTCGGCGTGTCCTCGGTATTCGGACCGGTGTAGAGATTGCCGTCGCGGTCCGCCTTGTCGGCGACGACGAGCGCGACCTGCGGCGTCAGGTCGACCAGCATGCGGGCATAGAGTTCGAGATAGGTGTGGATCGCGCCGATCTTCAGCGACTTGGCGGCGACCAGCTCGGCGAGGCGGCGGCCCTGCGGCCCCGCGAAGGAGAAATCCAGACGGTTGGCGATGCCGCGCTCGAACACCGCGAGGTGCTCGGGCAGCGCCAGAACCGATTGCACCATATGCAGGTCGTGAACGCGCGCCGGATCCATCTTGGCCAGCGCGGCGGCGAGAAAATCCGCCTGCTTCTGATTGTCGCCTTCGAGCGCGACGCGGTCGCCGGACATGATGATCGTTTCGAGCAATGGCGTCGCCTGTTCGGGCGGGCAGATCTTTCCGCTGAAGCTGCAGACGTCCCGGGCGCGGGTCAGCCGCGACGTGCGGTCGGCCTGATGTCGTGATGAGCTGGACATGATGAACCTCGTTCGCTTGCTGTTGGGCTGGTGCGAACGTAGGAGCCTATCATTGATTATAGAAACGATATTGTATAATATGATTGATCATAAAATCGGATCAATGCCGTGCTCGACTTCGAACTGTTGCGGGCCTTCGTCGCGGTGGCGGACTATGGCGGCTTTCACCGCGCGGCCGAGCGACTCAACCTGACCCAGTCGACGATCAGCCAGCAGATCAAGCGGCTGGAGGCCGAGACGCGCCGGCCCCTGTTCCGGCGAACGACGCGCAGTGTCGCGCTGACGGACGAAGGGGAAATGCTGCTCGGCGACGCCCGCCGTCTGCTTCAGCTCGAAGAGGCTGCACGGGAACGGCTGAGTGCGCCGCGCCTGTCGGGAACGGTTCGTCTTGGCGTTGTCGAGGAAGTGGCCGGCGGCTCGCTGCCATCGGCGCTCGGCCGCTTCGCCGCGCTCCATCCGCGCGTCAAGCTCGAGGTGCAGATCGGGGTCAGTGCGGAGCTGATCGAACAACTCGGTGCAGGCCGCCTCGATCTGGTCTTCGCCAAGCGTCCGCTCGGAACCTCGAAGGGACGGTTGGTGTGGCGCGAGCCGCTGGTCTGGGCCGCGGCCGACACGTTCGATCTCGTCCCCGGCGTGTCCGTGCCGCTGGCGCTGTATCGCGAGCGCTCGGTCTCGCGCGATGCGGCGCTGTCAGCCCTGCGCGACAGCGAACTCGCCTGGGAGATCGTCTACACCAGCCCGAGCCTGACTGGCGTGCGCGCAGCCGCCGTCGCGGGCCTCGCCATCACGCCTCTTCCGCTCAGCGCGATCACAGCGGGCCTGCGTGTTCTCGGAATCGCCGAAGGGCTGCCGACGCTGCCTGATCTCGAATTCGCGCTCTACGAAAAGACCAGGCCGGACAAGGCCGCGGTCGCGCTTGCAGCGGCCCTGCTGGCGCTTGCGCAGGGGCCGATGCGTCCGACCATCTGAGCCGGAGCGCATCCTTCGGGCGGCTAATACCCCCGCACCCGGTCCACCACGTTCTCCAGCGCGCCGCCCTTCTCGAACCGCGCGATCTGCTCGGCGACATAGGCCGAGATCGCGTCCGCATCGGTGTCGGCCGCGTTGTGCGGGGTCAGCAGCACCTTCGGGTGAGTCCAGAAGCGGCTGTCCTTCGGCTGCGGCTCCTGCACGAAGACGTCGAGCGAGACGGCGCCCAGCGTACCGTCGTCGAGGCAGGCCAGGATGTCGGCTTCGTTCTGAAGGCCGCCGCGGCCGGCATTGATCAGCACGGGCGCGCCGAACGGACCCTTGCGATTGAGCTTGGTGAAGACGTCGCGGTTGAGGATGCCGTGCGTATCAGGCGTCAGCGGCAGCAGGCTGACGAGAATATCGGTCTTGCGCAGGAACGCGTCCATTCCGTCAGTGCCGTGGAAGCACTCGACGCCCTCGATCGCGCGCGGGCTGCGGCTCCAGCCGACGACGCGGAAGCCGAGCCGCCGCAGCACGTCAGCCGCATCGGCGCCGAGCGTACCCAAGCCCATCATGCCGACCGTGACGGCACCGGCTGGCCACTGATAAAGTGGCTCCCAGCGCTTTGCGCGCTGCGAGTCCCGCAGGTAGAACTCCTGGCGGTGATGCATCAGGACATGCAGCACGACATATTCCGTCATGCGATTGGTGAGATCAGGCACGGCGACGCGTACCAGCGGTACGTCAGGCAGGCTCTGGTCCGCCATCAGCGCATCGACGCCCGCGCCGAGATTGAAGATCGCTCGCAGATTGGGGAAGGCGCCGAGATCGCCCGGCACCGGCTTCCACACCGCGGCATAGTGCACCTCGGCCGGATCGAGCGAGGCATCGGGCAGCAGCACCACGCGGCGGCCACTGCTGATCGCGTCGAACCGGGCCTTCCAGCGCTCCGGCAGCCAGTTCTGCTGCGTGCTGTTGATCAGGACGGCCAGTGTACCCATGGTCATTCGACGTGCCTCGTCAGGTTCCGCTTTTGGTGGCCCTCCTTGGCACGATCCGACGGATTTTTCTCGCAAATTCTTTCCGCAGTCCTGTCGGGCCGAGGCATATTGGATCGTCTTTAAAACAAGCGTTCAGGGAAGGTGCTGCCCATGCTTTATGCGATCCTTTGCTATCATGACGAGGACTTCGTCGGCTCCTGGAGCAAGGACCAGGACGAGGCCGTGATGAAGAAGCTCGCCGTGGTGCAGGAGAATCTCACCAGGCAAGGCAGGCTCGGCCCCGTGGCGCGGCTGCTGCCGACCACGGCGGCGGCGACATTGCGAAAGGAAGACCCGCCGCTGGTGCTCGACGGCCCCTATGCGGAGACCAAGGAGCAGTTGCTCGGCTTCTACATCGTCGACTGCAAGAACCTCGACGAAGCCCTCGACGTCGCGCGCGACCTCGGCTCGGCCAATCCCGGCGGCGCCTATGAAGTGCGGCCCGTCGGCGTGTTCCGGCCCGGAGGGATTTCGGCGTGAGCGAGGCCGACACCGCCTGGATCGAGACCGCGCTGACCTCGGCGCGACCTCAGGCGGTCGGCGCGCTGCTGCGCTATTTCCGCGATCTCGACACCGCCGAGGAGGCGTTTCAGAACGCCTGTCTGCGCGCGCTGAAGACGTGGCCGCAGAACGGGCCGCCGCGCGATCCCGCGGCCTGGCTGATCATGGTCGGCCGCAACGTCGCGATCGACGAGGTGCGACGCACCCGCAAGCAGCAGCCGCTGCCGGAGGATGACCAGGCGATTTCCGATCTCGACGATGCCGAAGGCGCGCTCGCCGAGCGGCTCGACGGCTCGCACTATCGCGACGACATTTTGCGGCTGATGTTCATCTGCTGCCACCCGCAGCTGCCGGCGACGCAGCAGATCGCGCTCGCGCTGCGCATCGTCTCCGGGCTGACCGTGAAGCAGATCGCGCGCGCCTTCCTGGTGTCCGAAGCGGCGATGGAGCAGCGCATCACGCGTGCCAAGGCGAAGGTCGCGGAGGCCGGGACGCCGTTTGAAACGCCCGGCGCGATCGAGCGCTCCGAGCGGCTCGCCGGCGTCGCGGCGATGATCTACCTGATCTTCAACGAGGGCTATTCGGCGAGCGGCGATACCGTCGAGATCAGGAAGCCGTTGTGCGAGGAGGCGATCCGGCTGGCGCGGCTGCTGCTGCGGCTGTTCCAGAGCGAGCCCGAGATCATGGGACTTACGGCGCTGATCCTCTTGCAGCATGCCCGCAGCGCCGCGCGCTTTGCCGCGGACGGTTCGCTGATCCTGCTCGACGACCAGGACCGCGCGTTGTGGAATGGCACCATGATCGCGGAGGGTCTCGCTTTGATCGACAAGGCGATGCGCCACCGCCGCAGCGGGCCCTACCAGATCCAGGCTGCGATCGCCGCGCTGCATGCGCGCGCCGCGACGCCGGATGAGACCGACTGGACCCAGATCGATCTGCTCTATGGCGCGCTCGAACTGGTGCAGCCGTCGCCGGTGGTGACGCTCAACCGCGCGGTCGCGGTTTCCAAGGTACGCGGGCCGCAAGCCGCGCTCGATCTGATCGAGCCGCTGGCGCCGAAGCTCGCCAACTATTTCCATTTCTACGGCGTGCGCGGCGCCTTCCTGATGCAGCTCGGCCGCAACGAGGAAGCCCGCATTGCCTTCGACCGCGCCATCGCGCTCGCCAACACCTCGGCCGAAGCCGCCCACATCCGCATGCACATCGATCGCCTGATCCGGGACAGCCAGCCGAAGGAGGCGGCGTCCGGCAAGGTGAAGGTGAAATAGGGCTTGGCTCTCTCGACGCCGTCATGCCCGGGCTCGTCCCGGGCATCCACGTTCTTTCCATCCGCGCCAAGAACGTGGATGGCCGGGACAAGCCCGGCCATGACGTGGGGCGGGGACTGCGCCAAAAATCCGTTGCCGAATTGTCGGCCCCGCCGTTCCCCGTTCGTCCTTTGCCCGTATCCAGGGAGCCATTCATGCTGAAAGCCATTGCCATCATCGCCATCGTGCTCGCGGTCGGACTAGCGGGCATCCTCGTTTTCGCGCTCACAAAACCCGACACATTCCGCGTCGAGCGCTCGCTCGCCGTGAAGGCGCCGGCCGATGCGATCTATCCGCTCGTTTCCGATTTCCACCGCTGGACCGGCTGGTCGCCCTATGAGAACCGCGATCCCGCCATGAAGCGGACCTTTGGCGGAGCGGCACAAGGCAAAGGCGCGACCTATGCCTGGGACGGCAATAATAATGTCGGCGCCGGCCACATGGAGATCCTCGAGGCGAACGGGCCGTCAAAGCTCCGCATCAAGCTCGATTTCGAGCGTCCGTTCGAAGGCCACAACACCGCCGAGTTCACCTTTGTGCCGCAAGGCGATGCCACATTGGTCACGTGGGCGATGTACGGTCCGGCCCCGTTGATGTCCAAGGTCATGCAGGTGTTCATCAACATGGACAGCATGATCGGCAAGGATTTCGAGGCTGGCCTCACCAGCCTGAAGAAGCTCACAGAGAAGTAACGCTCTCAAGAAGTGAAGACGAGGAGAGAAACGATGCTCAATCCCTATCTGTTCTATCAGGACAATTGCGAAGCGGCGTTCAACTTCTACGCCAAGACTCTCGGCGGCAAGATCGACGCCATGATGCGGTCATCGGACGCGCCGCCGGATATGCCCGCGGCGCCCGGCCGCGAGAAGATGATCATGCATGCGCGGATGTCGCTGCCCGACGGCAGCGTCTTGATGGCCTCCGACGTGCCGCCGGAGCATTTCAGCAAGCCGCAGGGCTTTGCGATCTCGTTCACGGTCACGGACCCCGCGGACGGCGAGCGCAAGTTCAACGCGCTCGCCGACGGCGGCTCGGTCAGCATGCCCTTCAGCAAGACGTTCTGGGCCAAGGGCTTCGGCATGTGCGTGGACCGGTTCGGCATCCCCTGGATGGTGAACTGCCCGGCCGAGGGAATGTGACAGGCGCGGCCGCTTGATGCGTCGGACGGCGCTTCCTCTCTCTGCCGCGGGAGAGGAGCCCGCCCGAGGCCGTCACGCCATGCGCGAATCGGCTGCGTATTCGTTCAACGGATCGACCCGGTGACATCCTCGCCCGGCGACGGCTGTCGAACGCAGCGCGGGCAGATCACGAGCTTGGTGCCGAGCTGCCTGTCGTTCTCCGCTTCGATTTCGTCATGGACCGCCCACCACGCCTCTGAGTACGGGCGCAAGGTGCCGAGCACTCTTTCGCGCTCCTGATTGGGGCTGTCTTGCACAGGGGGCGCGTTCGCCGCGCTCCGCTTTGTGACAAGAGGCCGGCTCGAGACCTTGTTGGGATTCTGGCCGAAGCCATCCCATGCGATCGGCCGGCGTTCCTGCGCCGGCGCGACCGCGCATCCCATGAGCGTTGCGCAAAAAGTAAGCAAGACAAAGCCGTGTCGCATCATGCCGGACCCTTGGTGCGGTACGCGACACGCAAACGCCGCACGCGGGAGCTTGCATCGCGACGATTAAATGGAACCTAAGGGAAACGACGGGGCGGGCATGGCCGATTATGATCCTGCTCTCGCATCACATTGCGAGAGCAGTGAGGCCGCTTCGTGAATGATGCGGACTGCATCGCACAATAACTGGCGCAATATTAGGCTGTGAACGGCGCGTCAGAATCGCTAATCATTTGTTCATAAATTCTACAAACTGGGGCGGGCGTGATTTGGAAGGGGAGCGACCGATGGCGGCGGCGCTACAGATCAACTTTGCACTTTGGGGTATGCTCATCTGCGCGAGTATGGAATTGGCGCAGATGATCCAGAAATTCTACTAGGCCTGACGAATTGCGTGCCGGGTGCCATTGCGCCGGCGTGCCTGCCTGCTAGCTCACGAGCAAGGCGATCAACGTGAAGCTGACGCTTGCGATCACCAGCATCGAAAGAACGTAGTTGCGCGGCCGTGCCGTCCGCACCGGCAGCCTTCGCCGCTGCAATGGCCCGCTCGCCGGCCATGCTGGCATGGGCGGTGCGAGCCCGGGCCGCGCGCCCGAGCCGGCATATTTCACATAGAGCTCGAGCAGCCGCAGCTCGGACGTGAGGTCCATCAGGCCCTCGCGGTCGCGCCGCGACAGCAGCTCGAACTCGACGGTTTCCTCGGAGCTCAACTGGCCAAGGACGATGCGTCCCTGCTCCGACAGGCGGTAGCGAAAATCGATGGGCTGCACAGCTCGCGACCCGTTTGAAAATGAACAATCTTGAAAAAGCGGAACCATCCTCGTCTGTGACCACTGCTGAAAATATGAAGCCGCCGCAGCCTCAGTCTGGACAGCATCATCATAGACCTTGGGGAAAAGCCGGAAACCGCGTAATTTGTGCAGCCATTGCGAAGCGCTTGAGCGGATTTCATGCCGGAACAGTCGGAATTCTGCAAAACTGCCTAATCGCCGGACAGTGCCGGATGAACGCGGTCATGTCGCGCCTGGCCGCCTGATCCTTACCGGCAGCGCGGATAAATCGCGGCGAGGTCGCGGCCCTTCAGCAACAGCAATCTGGACGAGAGGCCGCCGCGGCGGCTGATCCAGTCGCGCACCGGACCGGGATAGGCTTCCAGCACCGCCTCGGATGCCTCCGGCTCGGCATAAAAGCGCCCGCGCCGGTCGACCGAGCGCGCCGCATGGAAGCCGAGCACGGCGCGTTTCGTCACGCAGATGCGCTCGCCCGGCACGATGCTCAGCACCAGCGTGCAGGCGGACAGGCACGGTCCGTCGATCACCACGCGTTCGCCGCTCTCGCGCACCTTCTCGAACAGGTCGAGGAACGGGCCGACCTGTCCACCCGGCGACTGGATGATGCGGATTTCGGCGGCAGCGGGTGCGGCGGCCAGCAGCGCGGATGCGAGCATCAGGGCTTTGAGGAAGGGAACGCGTTGCATGAACTCTCCGCACATTCGGTGCCGTAGGGTGGTTAGCGAAGCGTAACCCACCATCTTTCTCGCGGCACGAGAAGAGGTGGTTTACGCCCAGCGCCCCGCGCTTCGCGTACAGGCTTCTACCCGTTGCGCCGCTGGCCGCGCAGCGTCGGCAGGCCGATGCCGGCTGCATCGAAGCCGCCATCAACGGCCAAAATTTGACCGGTGATATAGCTCGACCGCTCGGAACACAGGAAATAGATCGCTTCAGCGAGTTCCTCTTCGAGGCCGTAGCGGTTGAGCGGAATGGCGTCGTGATAGTCGGCGCGGATCTCCTTGCTGTGCACCTGCTTCGCCATTGCGGTGTCGACCGGTCCCGGCGCGACCGCGTTGACGCGGATGTTGAGCGAGGCGAGCTCGACCGCGAGCTGCTTGGTGAAATGCGCAAGGCCGGCCTTGCTGGTGCCGTAGGCCGAGCGCAGCGTCGAGGCGCGCACGGCCGAGATCGATGTGATGTTGACGATGGCGCCGCCATTGCCGTCACGCATCAGCGGCACCGCCGCTTTGGTGCAGAGGAACGGGCCGGTGAGGTTGACCTCGAGCACGCGGCGCCAGTCGGCCTCCGACGTCTCCATCAGCGGCGCGAACACCGCGATGCCGGCATTGTTCACGAGCGCGTCCAGCCGGCCGAAGCGCTGCTCGACCGTCTTCATCGCAGCCGCGACCGCCTCGGTATCCGAGACGTCGCAGGCCAACGCCAGCGTCGCCTCGCTCTGGCCGATTTCAGCCACCGCACGGCCGAGCAATTCGCCCTCGATGTCGAGCAGCGCCACCCGCCAGCCCTCGGCCAGGAATTTCTTCGCCGTCGCAAGCCCGATGCCACGTGCGGCTCCGGTGACGAGGGCGATTTTCTGCAGGGAGGCGGGCATGGGCGGGACTGTCCTGTCTGTCGGGAAGGGCCGTGCGTGAGCACGCGCTTCCTTATTACTGCGCTTTGGTCCGGAGGAGGAAGGGGCAAGCGCGGGTCCGGCGCAACTGGCGACATGCTGCATCCGTCACCCTGAGGGCGGCCGCAAAGCGGCCCTCGAAGGGCGACGGCCCGGCTGCATCCGGGGCCGATTCATCCTGCGAGGCTCACACTGCTTTGCAGTGTGAGCCTCGGGATGACGGCGTTAGGGAGGAACTGGACGGCGCCTACGACAGCTCCGCCACGGCGCGCTGCATGTTGGCGGACATGTCTGCGGTCACCGCGCTCTGCTCCTCGACCGCGGCGGCGGTGGAGGCGATGAACTCGTTGACGCCGGCGATGGCGACCTTGATCGCGGTGAGCGAGGTCGCGACGTCGCCGGAGATGGTATTCAGCGCGTCGATTTCGGAGGTGATCGTGTCGGTCGCCTGCTTGGCCTGGTTGGCGAGGTTCTTGACCTCGGAGGCGACCACCGCGAATCCGCGGCCGGCTTCGCCCGCACGCGCCGATTCGATGGTGGCGTTGAGCGCGAGCAAGTTGATCTGGCTGGTGATGCCGGCGATCATCTCGACGATGCCGGTCATGGCCTGCGCGGCCGCGCTCAGCCGCTGGGCCTGGCCGTCGGCGGCGTCGACCCGCGTGGTCGCAGCCTTGGAGGTCTCGCGTGATTTCGCCATGGTCTCGGAGATCTCGCGGATCGAGGCGCTCATCTGCTCGCTGCCGGCCGCGACCGCGTCGATCAGTCCGCGCGCATTGTCGGCCTTCTTGCGGCCGATCGCCTGCGCGGTGATGTCGGTGGCGTATTTCACCACCTTGTAGGGTTTTCCATTGAGGTCGAAGATCGGGTTGTAGGACGCCTGAATCCAGATCTCGCGGCCGCCCTTGGCGATGCGCTTGTATTCGGCGGCCTGGTACTCGCCGCGATTGAGCGCGTCCCAGAACTGGCGGTAGGCCGCCGAGTTCTTCTCGTTCGGCTCGACGAACATGGAGTGGTGCTGGCCCTTGATCTCGGCCAGCGAATAACCCATCGCACCCAGAAAATTCGCGTTGGCGGTGCGGATCGTGCCGTCCATGTTGAACTCGATCACAGCCTGCGATTTCTGGATCGCGGCGAGCTGGCCGTCACTGTCGGCCGTCTTCATCTTCTGCGCGGTGACGTCGGTGGCGAACTTCACCACCTTGATCGGCCGGCCCATCTCGTCAAGGATCGGGTTGTAGGTCGCCAGAATCCAGATTTCCTTGCCGCCCTTGCCGAGCCGCTTGTATTCGGCGGCCTCGAACTGGCCGCGGTTGAGCCGCGCCCAGAAATCGGCATAGGCCGCGCCGGCGCGGTCTTCCGGCGTCACGAACATGCTGTGATGCTTGCCCTGGATCTCGTCGAGCGAGTAGCCCAAGGCGTTGAGGAAGTTTTCGTTGGCGGTGACGATGGTGCCGTCCATGTTGAACTCAATCACGGCCTGCGCACGGCTGATCGCGGCGAGCTTGCCGGCTTCCTCCATGCTCCTCATCTTGTACGCCGTGATGTCGGTGGCGAACTTGATGAAGGAGATCACCTTGCCGTTCTCGTCGAGCAGCGGCGCGTAGGAAGCGTGGACCCAGACTTCCTTGCCGTTCTTGCCGTAGCGCCTGTATTGCGTGGTCTGGAACTCGCCGCGGTTCAGGCTGGCCCAGAAGTCGCGATACCGGGCACTCTCGCGCTCGGTGGGGCTGACGAAGATGCTGTGATGCTTGCCCTTGATCTCCGAGAGCGTGTAGCCGCTCATCTTGAGAAGGTTTTCATTGGCGTCGATGATGGTGCCGTCGAGGCCGAATTCGATCACTGCCTGCGAGCGGTCGAGCGCCTCGACCTCCGCGACTGCGTGCCTGACCTTCTTGCTCTGAAAATTGAACAATTGAAACTCCGTAGGATTCGAAGGCGGCTTCAAGAGATCACGTCACCGTTCCGCTGACGGAAAAGTTGCACAGGCGCGTTGAGCAACTGTAAACCCTTGCAAAAACCTGCGTGGCTTCCGTAGTTTCCCGCGACCGCACACATCTCTTTCAACTCACGAGCGTTCTGGATTCATATGCACGGCGGAATTCATAAACTGGCTGCGATGCCGCCGTAGTTCTACGGAGGCGATTTGCGCAGGCCTTGTATGCGTCGCTGCGACAAATTGTCGGAATCGTCGCTCGTGCGTCGTCTTGCAGGTGATTCTCTCCGCGGAGACTTGGCAATGCCCGATGACTGCGAACGCGTGATTCGAAATCTTTTCGCCGCCTATCTCGCCAACGATCGGCAACAGGTCGGCGATGCCCTCGCTGATGATTTCCGCTTCACCAGCCCGTTCGATGACGACCTCGACAAGGCCACCTATTTCGAGCGCTGCTGGCGTGACACCGGCTGGATCGCGCGGCACGATATCGAGCGCATCTTCGTCGCCGGCGACGAGGCCTTCGTCACCTATCGCTGCCTGGCAAGAGATGGCAGGAGTTTTCGCAACACCGAGTTCTTCACGTTTGAGGGCGGCAAGGTCCGCCGCATCGAGGTCTATTTCGGCGCGTCCTTCCAGGACGGCCGGTTCCTGCCGCAGCCGCGTTAGCGCGCGCAATAACCTCTGAAATAATTTCCGCGCCCCTGTCGGTTCGGTACACCAGCGTTCGTCTTACAGGCGAAGGAAAGGACGCACCCATGCGTTTCATGATGCTGATGATCCCGCTCGGCTACGAGACCGCGCCGCCGGACGTGCAGCTCGATCCCGAACGCGTCGCCGCCATGATGCGCTACAACGAGGCGCTGAAGGATGCCGGCATCCTGATCACGCTCGACGGCCTGCACCCGCCGTCGATGGGCGCACGGGTCTCGTTCGCCACCGGCGCGCCCATCGTCACCGACGGGCCCTTCGCGGAAGCCAAGGAAGTCCTGGGCGGTTACTGGATGATCGAGGTGGACTCGCGCGAGGAAGCCATCGCCTGGGCGAAGAAATGCCCGGCCTCCACCAATGAAGTCATCGAGATCCGGCAGGTGCAGGAGATGTCCGACTTTCCGCCGGACGTGCAGGCCGCTGCGGCCGGCTTCGACGATCTGAAGAAATAGCCAAAGCAGCCGCGCGGCTGTCGCGGATGTCGCCAAGAGATCAACAAGGGAGAGAACCGATGAGCACCGAGCACACATTCCTCGCCGTCTATCTCGGCAGCATGAGCGGCGAAAAGATGAAGGCCTGGCAGGCGATGCCCGAGGCCGCGAGGAAGGCAAAAGAACGCGAGGGCATGGCCGCCTGGCACGGCTGGGTCGAGACGCACAAGGCCGTCATCGTCGAGATGGGCGGTCCGCTCGGCAAGACGCGCAGGATCGACGGCAAGGGCATCACCGAGATCAGCAATGCGCTGACCGGCTTCACGGTGGTGCGGGCCGCCTCGCAGGAGGATGCCGCAAAGCTGTTCGAGAACCATCCGCACTTTGCGATCTTCCCGGGCGAGGCGATCGAGGTGATGCCCGTGCTGCCGATTCCGCAGATGTAGCCTCGGGCGAAGCCGTTTCCGGGCCGTTGCTGACGCAAGCGGCCCTGTCGAACCGTGGAAGTACGGGGTTCGTCACCGCTAGTGACCTTCACGCCCGGCTCATGTAAAAGTCGTTCACATGAGCTGGCGCAAGGAGCGCCGCGCCGAGCGCGGCTATCACCACGGCAATCTGAAGGAAGCCCTGTTGCAGGCCGCTCTCGGGCTGATCGCCGAGAAGGGGGCGGCCGGCTTCACCTTCGCCGATGCCGCGCGCATGGCCGGCGTCAGCGCGGCCGCGCCCTACCGCCATTTCCGCGACCGCGACGAGCTGTTGTCCTCGATCGCCCAGCGCGGCTTCGAGCAGTTCGAGGCGCGCCTGACCGCAGCTTGGGACGACGGGCGGCCCGATACGGTCACCGCGTTCGAGCGCGTCGGCAAGGCCTATCTCGCCTTCGCCCGCGAGGAGCCTGCGTTCTACAACGCGATGTTCGAATCGGGTCTTCCGGTCGACGCCAATCCGGCGCTTCAGGCCGCCAGCGAGCGTGCTTTCAACATCATTCGCGCCGCGGCCGAGCGCCTTGCGGCGCTTGCGCCGCCCGGCACGCCGCGGCCGCCGGCGATGATGATGGCGCTGCACATCTGGTCGATGGCGCATGGCGTCGCCTCGCTGTTCTCGCGCGGCGATGCCGCGCGGCGAAAGCTGCCGATGTCGCCCGACGAGCTGCTGGAGGCCGAGGTGCTGATCTATCTGCGCGGCCTCGGCTTCCCGACCGACCGCCGTCCGCCGCCGATGCCGAAGAGCGCTGAGCCGCCGCCGGTGCCACCGGAGGCATCCTCCGGATCTGGCCTGCCGCCCGCCAGTCCCTGGGGCAAGCCGAAATAAAATTGCGCAAATAATTTGCCCGGCCTGTCAGCGGGTCAGCTTGACAAAACCACGGGATGGTCTAGCTATGTGAATGTTATTTACATTCACAACGGCACTTGCCGTGATGGAGATGGGAAATGGCCTACACCGCTGACGTCAATCGCTGGCGCGGCCCTTCGGACCAGCAACAGTACGAGCGCCCCCGCATGCTGGACACGCCCTGGCATCCCGGCTGGATCGCCGTGACCATCCTCGGCTTCATCATCTGGTGGCCGGTCGGACTTGCCCTTCTCTTTTTCACACTCGGGAGCAGAAGAATGTCGTGCTGGAGCAATCAGGATCGCTGGCAGAACAAGATGGAGCGGATGCAGTACAAAATGGACCGCATGCGCGGCCGCATGGAGCGCCGCGGTTTCGGCTTCGGCTTCGGTCCGCCCTCGAGCGGCAACCGCGCCTTCGATGAATACCGCACCGAGACGCTGCAGCGGCTCGAAGAAGAGCAGGTCGAGTTCAAGAACTTCCTCGACCGTCTGCGTCACGCCAAGGACAAGGAAGAGTTCGACCAGTTCATGGCGCAGCACAAGACGCGTCCGACCCCGCCGCCGACCGACCAGCCGCAGGGTTGATCTGAAAAAGGCTGATCTGAAGCCGGTAGATCTCAAAGCCTTCAGGCGCATGCCCCCAAAGTCCTGATGGCCCCGAGCCGCCCGCCTGCGCAACCCGCAGGCGGGCGGTTTGGTTCTGGCGCCTTGATGCCGACTGCCTATATTCGCCGTCACGGGGAACGACAGACCGGAGGCGGCGATGGCCGAGGCTGCGATCAAGGCGAGCGACAGCCTCTGGCAGGCGATCCGCAGCGAAGCGGAGCGCGCGGCGGCTGCCGACCCCGTCTTCGGCAAGGCCGTTGCGAGGGCCGTTCTTGCGCATGATGATCTTGCCGCCGCCCTGGCCGATCTGATCGGGCAGCGGCTTGGCGGCGCTACCGGGAGCGCGCGCTTCACGTCCTATTCCCGCGATGCCTTTCATGACGAGCCCGACCTTGTCGAATTGGCCAGCCAGGACTTGCAGGCCATCGCACGCCGCGATCCCGCCATCGCGGATTTGTTGCCGCCGCTGCTGCATTACAAAGGCTATATCGCGCTCCAGGCTTGGCGCGTCTCGAACTGGCTTTGGCACCGCGGCCATCGCGATGCCGCGCTGCTGTTCCAGAACGAGGCGTCGAACCTCCTGCAAGTCAGCATTCATCCTGCGGCACAGATCGGCTCGGCCGTCTATCTCGACCATGCCACCGGCATCGTGATCGGCGCCAATGTGGTGATCGGCGACGACGTCACCATCCTCCAGAACGTCAGCATCGGCCGCCGCGGCGAGCTGCCGGCGCGTTCGCCACGCATCGGCCGCGGCGTCTTCATCGGCGGCGGCGCAACCATTCTCGGCGACATCGCCATCGGCGAATTTGCGAAGATCGGCGCCGATACGGTCGTGACGTCGGACATTCCCGCCGGCTGCACCGCGGTCGGCAATCCGGCGCGACTGACCAACTGCCCCGAACCGGCTTCTGCGGCCTGACCCCTTCAATCCCCGGAGAGTGCAATGAAGACGGCAATCGTGATCGGTGTCGGCCCGGACCGCGGGCTCGGCGCCCGGCTCTGCAAGCGCTTTGCAGCCGACGGGCTCAAGGTGATCGTTGCGGGCCGGACGTTGTCCGCGTTGCAGGCGGTCGCCGGCGACATCGAGAGAGCGGGCGGCGCGGCCATTCCGGTCGTTGCGGACGCAACCAGCGAGCGTGACATCGCCGCCTTGTTCGATGCCGCCGGCGAGAACCTCGACCTTGCCATCTACAACGCCGGCAACAACACGCCGGGCAAGATCATCGAGATGGAGGCCGATTATTTCGAGAACGCCTGGCGCGTGGTCTGCTTCGGCGGCTTCCTGTTTGGCCGCGAAGCGGTGCGCCGCATGGTGCTGAACAAGACAGGCACGCTGCTGTTCACCGGCGCCAGCGCCTCGCTGCGCGGACGCTCCGGCTACGGCGCCTTCAACTCGGCGAAGGCGGGCGTGCGCACACTGGCGCAGGCCATGGCCAAGGAATACGCGAGCGACGGCATCCATGTCGGCCACGTCGTGGTCGACGGCGCCATCGCCGGCGACAAGATCTTTTCGCGCTTTCCCGATGCGGCTGGCCGCGAGGACAGCCTGATCGACATCGAGGGCATCGTCGATGCCTTCACCTTCCTCTACCGCCAGCCGGAGCGCGCCTGGTCGTTCGAGCTCGACGTGCGGACCTCGAAGGAGAAGTGGTGAAGGGGAGGGTCCGCATCATGCGGTCCATGGCAAAGATTGCCAAAGTTTGTCGTCGCTTCCATAATGTCTGAGGAAAGGCGCCGATCATGAATATGGACGTCTCGCTGACCGACGAACTGCACGAGTTCGTCAAGGCGAAGGTTGATAGCGGCCGCTACACCTCGGCGAGTGAGGTCGTGCGCGAGGCTTTGCGGATCATGGAGCAGACCGAAGAAGCTCGTATTGAGTTTCTTCGGAGGGCTTGGACCGAAGGCGAAGCCAGCGGGGATGCGGGCCCCGCCGACTTCGCCGGCATCAAAGCCAAGGGCCGCGAGCTCTTGAAGGCTGCGGGCAAATAAGTTGGGTGAGGTTCGGCTTTCCAAGTCCGCGGAACGCGACCTCCTCGAAATCTGGTTCCATATCGCTGCCGACAAAGGGGTAGAGACAGCCGATTACTGGATCGATCGCGTCGAGGCGCGTCTCAGCCAGCTGTCTATGTTTCCCCAATCAGGGCCGGCCCGGTCGGACATCGCCCCCGAAGCGCGGGTGTTGGTCATCTCCCGCTGGCTGGTGCTCTACCGTGTCATACCCGACGGCGTGCAGGTTAATCGGGTCGTCGACGCCGCTCGTGACCTGGGTGAATTGGATCTGGCCGACGAGTAACGCCAGCCGGCAAGGGGGCGGAACTGACCTGGCTTGGATCGGCTGCTTCCCCTCCCCGGTAACGCCACGCGACAGCCTGCCCGGCCCCCGCCGCCACCCCATCCCCCTGCGCTGCCTACCTTTCCGGCAGCCAAATTCGTCGTTGGTAACCCCGCATTAACCATCGGCGGGCTCTGGTAATTATGGACAATCGCGCCCGGAGCCGTCGTCGAGGCCCATAGTTTTGACATCTTGGCAGGGAATGCAGACGGCCGGCTTTGGACGAGCCCCTGCACCCCAGAAAGACAAGGCTTTTGAGCGGGCTTGCCAGCCGCGACGGTTTGCGCGGCCATTGGGGAACCGGCAGCCATTTGCTGCCGCGGAACATCGGATAACGATCGCCTTGAGAGGATACTGCTTATGAATCCGGCCGACGTGGCTCAGTCAGCCCTTCCGGTTGCCGCTTCCGCGGACGTGTCGCTGATCGCGCTGTTCTGGCAGGCTCACTGGATCGTGAAAGGCGTCATGCTGGGCCTTCTGGCCTGCTCGGTCTGGGTCTGGGCCATCGCCATCGACAAGATCTTCCTGTTTGCCCGCACCCGCCGCTCGATGGACCGCTTCGAGCAGGCGTTCTGGTCCGGCGAGTCGATCGAGGAACTCTATCGCACGCTTTCCGCCAAGCCGACCCATTCCATGGCGGCCTGTTTCGTCGCGGCGATGCGCGAGTGGAAGCGTTCCTTTGAAAACCAGGCCCGTTCGGTCGCCGGTCTTCAGATGCGCATCGACAAGGTGATGAACGTCTCGATCGCGCGCGAGGTCGAGCGCCTCGAGCGCCGGCTGCTGGTGCTCGCCACCGTCGGCTCCGCCGGCCCCTTCGTCGGCCTGTTCGGCACGGTCTGGGGCATCATGTCGAGCTTCCAGTCGATCGCGGCGTCGAAAAATACCTCTCTGGCGGTGGTGGCCCCCGGTATCGCGGAGGCGCTGTTTGCGACCGCCGTCGGCCTTATCGCCGCCATTCCTGCCACTATTTTCTACAATAAGTTCACGTCCGAGGTGAACCGGCAGGCCCAGCGGCTCGAAGGTTTCGCCGATGAATTTTCAGCCATCCTGTCGCGTCAGATCGACGAGCGGGGCTGACGGACGGCATGTATAGTGTGAAGGGCAATTTGGGCACCAGACTATGGGCATGAACGTTGCGAGTTCGTCCGGAGGCGGCGGGCGCCGTGGCCGGCGCAAGCCGGTCGTGGCCGAGATCAACGTCACCCCGATGGTCGACGTGATGCTGGTGCTGCTCATCATCTTCATGGTGTCGGCACCGATGCTGACCGTCGGCGTGCCGCTCGACCTGCCGCAGACCCAGGCCAAGAGCCTCGAGAACAACGATCAGAAGCCGATCCAGATGTCGGTCGACATCAAGGGCAAGGTATTCATCAACGACGCCGAGATCGCGATCAACGAGCTGGTGCCGAAGCTGAAGGCGATCACGGACGCGCGCGGCGGGCTCGAGGAGCGCATCTATCTGCGTGCCGACAAGAAGGCGGATTACGGCACGGTGGCCAAGGTCATGGGCCTGTTGTCGGGAGCGGGCTTCAAGAAGCTGGCGCTCGTCACCGAGGCGGATCAGGGGTAAGCCGTGAAGGTGAACGTCGACAAGACATTCGTTGCGTCGATTGCTCTCCACATCCTGGTGCTGGGATGGGGGCTGGTCACCTTTAGCAGCAAAGCCTACATCGCGCCGGAGGAGTCGCTTCCGGTCGACATCATCTCCACCGACCAGCTCGCGCAGATGATGTCGGGGCAGAAGACCGGCGACAAGAAAGAGCCGAAGCCCAAGGTCGAGAAGATCGCCGAGCCCAAGCCCGAAGAGGACGCCGTCGGCAAGGTCACCGAGAAGAAAGAGCTGATCAAGACCAACTCGCAGCCGGAGCCGCCGCCAAAGCCCGTCGAGAAGCCGGTCGAGAAAAAGCCCGAGCCGCCCAAGCCCGTGGCCGAAGCCAAGCCGAAGGAAGAGCCGAAGCCGCCGGAAAAGAAGCCTGACCCGGCCAAGGAAGATCCGCTCGCCGAGCTCATGAAGAAGCAGGAGACCAAGAAGCCGCCGCCGAAGCCGGTCGAGCAGAAGGTCGCCGCGGTGCAGCCGCCGCAACAGCCGAAGCCTAAGGAGCGCAGCTTCGATCCCGCGCAGATCCAGCGCGACCTCGACAAGCGCGCCGCGACCCGCCACGAGCAGACCGGCTCGGCGCTGAATGCGTCGGCTTCGCTGGGATCGACCACTGGAACGTCCGCCAACAACGTCGCGACCTGGCAAGGTGCGTTCCAGGGCGCGGTCAAGCGCTGCTTCACGCCCACTTACAATGGGCAGGACGCCGCTCAATACGAGGCTGACATCGACATTGCCATGCGGATCGACGGATCGCTCGCGTCAGAGCCCGTCATCGTCGCCGTGAGAGGACCGTCGCGGTCGATTGCGCAAGCTGTTGCGGAGAGCGCCAAGCGCGCGATCGTGCAGTGTCAGGCCTATTCGTTCCTGCCCAAGCAGCAGTATGAGACTTGGAAGACCATTCCAATGACTTTCGGCCTGAAAGACATGTTGTGACATCCGGACAAAAGAATTTTGCGATGAATGACGTTCGATCGATGACCCGCCGCCGCTTCATGACTCTGACCGGGTCGACGCTCGCAATGGTCGGGGGCGGACGGGCCTTTGCCCAGGGTCAGGCGCGGATTCCTATCAATCCCACCGAATTTCGGCCGATTCCGATTGCGATCTCCAACTTCGTGCCGGGCTCGCCCGCCGACGGCGAGGTCAGCAACGGCGTCACCCAGGTCATCACCAACAATCTGAAGCGCTCGGGCCTGTTCGCGCCGATCGACCAGGCTGCCTTCATCGAGCGGATCAACAACATCGACGTCGCGCCGCAATTCCAGAACTGGAAGACCATCAACGCGCAGGCACTGGTCACCGGCCGCATGACGCGGGGGCAGGACGGAAGGCTCAAGGCTGAATTCCGCCTTTGGGACGTGGTCACCGGCCAGCAGCTTACCGGACAGCAATATTTCACCTCGCCGGAATACTGGCGCCGCATCGCCCACATCATCTCCGACCAGATCTACGAGCAGATGACCGGTGAGAAGGGCTATTTCGACAGCCGCGTCGTGTTCGTCGACGAGACCGGTCCGAAGGAGCGCCGCGTCAAGCGGCTTGCGATGATGGACCAGGACGGCGCCAACGTCCGCTATCTGACCCGCGGCTCCGACCTCGTGCTGACGCCGCGCTTCTCGCCGAACTCGCAAGAGATCACCTACATGGAGTTCGGCCAGGGCGATCCGAAGGTCTATCTCTTCAACATCGAGACCGGCCAGCGCGAGATCGTCGGCAACTTCCCCGGCATGACCTTTGCGCCGCGCTTCTCTCCGGACGGCCAGCGCGTCATCATGAGCCTTCAGCAGGGCGGCAACTCCAATCTGTTCGTGATGGATCTGCGCTCGCGCTCGACCACGCGCCTCACCGACACGCCGGCGATCGACACGTCTCCTTCCTACTCACCGGATGGCACCCGCATCTGCTTCGAATCCGATCGCGGCGGCCGGTCGCAGATCTACGTGATGGCGGCGGGCGGCGGAGCGGCGCAGCGCATCTCCTTCTCCAAGGACGATACCAACGCCACCTATTCGACGCCGGTGTGGTCGCCGCGGGGCGACTACATCGCTTTCACCCGGCAGGGCGGCGGTCAGTTCTCGATCGGCGTCATGAAGCCGGACGGCTCCGGCGAACGGCTGCTGACCTCCGGCTATCACAATGAAGGCCCGACCTTCTCGCCGAACGGCCGCGTGCTGATGTTCTTCCGCGATCCCGGCGGCGCCGGCGGACCGTCGCTGTACTCCGTCGACATCTCGGGCCGCAACGAACTGAAGGTGCCGACGCCGGGCTTCGCGTCCGATCCGGCATGGTCGCCGCTGCTGTCCTCGACACCCGGCTAGGGCGTTTTCAGAACCGATCATGTTCTGGAAACTTCGAGGCTAAGACAACGCGCGTTTGGACGCGCGATGTTTTCGAAAAATCATGCCGATTTTTTCGGGTTTGGCGCGGACGGCAAGCTTTCCTTCACCTTGTGCCCGGCAACGCTTGCCTAGTTTCTTGATATTTCAGCAGAAACAAGTTCGCTATTGCCGAAAAACAACTCGACTTTAACGATGTTCCCTCAGAAAGGCTTCATCTCGGCTGGGTAAAAGTACGCGCCAAACAGGACGCGTGTAACAAGCCGATGCAGCTGGCCGACCAGAAGCAGAGCGATCGAGACGAGCTGGAGCCGATACTCTACGCCGCTCTCATCAACTCTATGGTTCAGAATTTCTGGGCGATCTTCCTGGGCTCGGCCTCCGCGGCCGTGGCCGCGGTCATGACTGCGCTGAAGACCGGCGATGTCCGGCTGTGGCCGCTCGCATTTCTGCTGATCGCCATCGGCACCGCGCGCGCATTCCAGATGCGCAGCTACGAAAACCGCACGCACCCACTGTCATTTGCAGAGGCCCGCCACCTGGAGCCGCGCTATTGGCTCGGTGCGATCAGCTACGCCGCGGTGCTCGGCGTATGGGCCTTCGTCGTCATCTATCTCAACGAGGATGCGGTTGCCGACATGCTTTGTGTCGCCATCGGCATCGGCTACACCGCCGGCGGCGCCGCACGCAATTACGGCCAGCCCAAGATGATCCAGTGGCACATCGCGCTGGCTTGCTTCCCGATGTCGCTTGCGCTCGTGCTGCATGGCGGCTTCTACCACATCGGGCTCGCCATCCTGCTGGTGTTCTTCTTCATCGGGCTGAAGAACATCAACCTCACTTTGCACGCCATCTTCGTCAAGGCGCTGACCTCGAGCTTCCGCGAATCCGCGCTGGCGAGCCAGTTCGATACCGCGCTCAACAACATGCCGCATGGCCTGTGCATGTTTCGCGCCGACGGCCGTCTCGCGGTGATGAACCACCGCTTCGGCGAGCTGATGGCCTTGCCCGAGGACCTGGTCAAGCGCGGCGCCACCGCCGCCGATATCGTGTCGGCCTGCGTCGCCGCGGGCTCCATCTCGGCGGAGAGCGGCAACCAGATTCTGGCCGAGATCGCGCATGCGCGGATCTGCGAGATCGTCACCACCGATCCGGATGCCTCGCGCTGCCGCACGCTGGCCTGGACGTTCCAGCCGATGACCGGCGGCGGCACCGTGCTGCTGCTCGAAGACATCACCGAGCGCACCAACGCCGAAGCCCGGATCAGCCATCTCGCCCGCTATGACGAGCTCACCGCGCTGCCCAACCGCGTCAGCTTCCGCGACGAGATCGGCCGGCTGCTGGCGCAAGCGCACCATGCCGAGCGGCTCTCCGCGCTGCTGTTCGTCGACCTCGACCAGTTCAAGCAGGTCAACGACACGCTCGGCCATCCCTGCGGCGACCAGCTTCTGTGCGCGGTCGCCAACCGCCTGCGCGAGATGCTGCGGCCGGAAGATTTCGTTGCCCGCTTCGGCGGCGACGAGTTCGTCGTGTTCCAGCAGAACATCAGCGCGCCCGAGGATGCCGCGAGCCTCGCCCGCCGCATCGTCGAGCGCCTGAGCGAGCGCTACCGCATCGACAATCATTTGGTCGAGATCGGCGCCAGCGTCGGCATCGCGCTGACCTCGCCGGACGGCGACGTCAGCGCCGACACCCTGCTCAAGAACGCCGACATGGCGCTCTACCGCGCCAAGGCCGACGGCCGCGGCACCTTCTGCTTTTTTCGCGACGAGATGGCGGCGACCGTCGAGGCCCGCCGCATCCTCGAACTCGACCTGCGCAAGGCGCTCGCCAACGAGGAGTTCGAGCTGTTCTACCAGCCGCTGGTCAACCTCAAGTCCGGCAAGATCACCACCTGCGAGGCGCTGCTGCGCTGGAATCATCCGGTGCGCGGCACGGTCTCGCCGGTCGACATCATCCCGGTCGCCGAGGACATGGGCCTGATCGTCGATCTCGGCCGCTGGATCCTGCGCCGCGCGTGCATGGAATGCATGAAGTGGCCGGAGGGCGTCAGCGTCGCCGTCAACTTCTCGCCGCAGCAATTCCACCAGCGCGACGTGCTCAGCGAGATTCGCTACGCGCTCGAGGTTTCGGGCCTGCCGGCGCACCGGCTGGAGATCGAGATCACCGAGTCGTCGCTGCTGCGCAACACCCAGCTCACCCACGACATCCTCTCGCAGCTGCATGCGCTCGGCGTGCGCATCTCGCTGGACGATTTCGGCACCGGCTATTCGAGCCTCAGCTATCTGCACAATTTCCCGATGCAGAAGGTCAAGATCGACCGCTCCTTCCTCGAGGGCATCGACACCGACCGGCCGCTGACGCTGCTGCGCGGCGTGGCGCGCCTGTCCGCCGACCTCGGCATGTCCGTCGTGGTCGAAGGCATCGAGACCAACGAGCAGCTCGAGCTGATCAGCGCCGACGGCACCGTCTCGGAAGCGCAGGGCTATCTGTTCAGCCGTCCGGTGCCCGCCGTGCGGATGCGCCAGCTCCTCAACGCCTCGCACGGACGGCGCGGCGAGAGCCTGCTCCAGGTCGTCGGCTCGCGCTCCTTCGCCTGAGGCGACATCCCGAAACTCCCCATCATTTCAGACTGTTGCTGCGCCACCGTAGTGCTACGGAGGTTAACCCTATCCCCTCGATTGCTTTGCATCGTTGTTAAGGAGGTGTTAATAAATCGCCACGCGCGTGCAAGTTGTCCCGTGTGAATTGCCCCCTGGGGCACGCGTGAGTGGTGGGTAAGGAGTTGGAATGCAGTCCTCAGCCAGATCTGTCATTTCGGCTGTTGGACGTGGAGCTGAGCTCCTCACCGACGTCGATTATCATCTTGCGGAAACGACCGCGGAGAAGGAGGAAATCTACAACCTCCGCTACCGCGCCTATCTGCGTGAGGGCGCCGTCAAGGAATCCGCGGAAGCCCGCGTCACCGACCGCTACGACGAACTGCCGAACGCGTGGACCTTCGGCGTCTATCTCCGCGGCCAGCTCTGCAGCTCGGTGCGCATCAGCGTGCTGACCTCGGAATGGCGCGAGTCCACCTCGGCCGACGTCTTCCCCGACATCCTGATGCCGCGGCTCGATCGCGGCGAGGTCATGATCGACCCCACCCGCTTCGTCGCCGATCCCGACCAGGTCAAGCGGGTTCCGGAATTGCCGTATCTGACGACCCGGCTCGCCTACATGGCCTGCGAGCACTTCAACGCCGATCTCGGCCTTGCCATCGTACGTCCCGAGCATCAGGCCTTCTACCGCCGGGTGTTCCTGCACGAGACCATCGCCGAGCCTCGGCTGGTTCCGGGTCTGACAAAGCCGTTCGGGCTGATGGCGGCGGATTTCCCGACCTTCCGCAAGAAAGTGTTCGAGCGCTATCCGATCATGCGGTCCACCGCCTTCGAGCGGCGGATGCTGTTCGGGCGCGGTGGCCAGCGCCAGGTCCCGCAGCGGCCGGTGCTGGTGGCTGACGCCGCTCACGCCTGATTCCCCATCGTCATCGTCGAGTCCGCCGCGTGCCTTTCGGCCGGGCCTCCGTTCATCCCGCATCGGCGTTCGCGCTCAAGATTCCAGCAAAAGCAGGTGTTTTTGCTGCGCGGTTCGGCTTGCCTTCACCCTCGCGCCACATTTACAACCCATTAACCATGACGGTTGCTTTTCGCGGGTTGGGGGCATTTGACCGGCTGAGGCAAGGTTCCATCAAGGTTGACGGAACGTTCGCTTAACCAACCCCCTGTAGACCGGACAGCAGTGGACGAACGTGAGCGTGGAGGCTCCGGAATGAAATATCCTACGCGTATCCTCCAGGGATTGAAGCTGGCTGCGGTGGTCGCGATTGCGCTGTCGATGGGCGCCTGCGCCAACAAGAATGCCGCGACGGATGCGATGGCCAACGCGGCGACGCCTGGTAGTCAGCAGGACTTCGTCGTGAACGTGGGCGACCGCGTGTTCTTCGAGAGCGACCAGACCGACCTGACCCCGCAGGCCATGGTGACCCTGGAGAAGCAGGCACAGTGGCTCCAGAACTACCGCCAGTACAGCTTCACCGTCGAAGGTCACGCCGACGAGCGCGGCACCCGCGAATACAACATCGCGCTCGGCGCCCGTCGCGCCCAGTCGGTGAAATCGTTCCTCTCCTCGCGCGGCATCGATCCGAACCGCATGCGCACGATCTCCTACGGCAAGGAGCGGCCGGTCGCCGTCTGTAACGACATCTCCTGCTGGTCGCAGAATCGTCGTGCCGTCACCGTGCTGAACGCGAGCTCCTGACACTCAGTCAGCTGCCGTTCATCTTCAGAAACCGAATATGCCGGCGCCCTCTCGGGCGCCGGTTTCGTTTCAGCAATCCGTGACCGAAAACCCCTTGGTGGCCGGCACGGTTTTGGCGTACTTCCTTCCTCATTGTGTGCCGCGGCCGATGATCCGCCGCGCGCCACGCCGCTTTCGTCGTCAGGGCAAGATGTCATCGAAATTCAAGGCAATGACCGGCACCGTGGCGATCGCCGCGCTGCTCTCTTTTTACGCGCCCGCATTCGCGCAGACGGACGACGATCCGGAGATGCGGATCGAGCGGCTGGAGAACCAGCTGCGCCAGCTCACCGGCCAGAACGAAGAGCTGCAATATCGCAACCGCCAGCTGGAAGAGCGGTTGCGCGCGCTCGAGGGCGGCGCGCAAGGCGCGCCCGGGCAGGCACCCAATGTCGCGGCGATGCCGCCGGCCCAGCTCGCACCGGCCCAGATTGCGCCGGGCTATCGCCAGCAGCAGCAGGCCCAGCCGAATTACGAGCAGCCGCAGGCCGCCGCGCCCGCGCCGATCGTTCAGGAGCAGCCGGCACCGGGTGCGCCCGGCACGCGCCGCCGTGGCGATTCCTTCGACCCGAGCCAGAACCCGAATGCACCCGGCGCGCCGCGCGCGCTCGGTGGCGGGCAGCAGCCGATGCCGGCCGGTGCCGGTCAGGCCGGCGCGCCCGGCGGCCGTGGCTATGGCGAGCCGCTCGATCTTTCCAACAACGGCGCGCGCTACCCGCAAGCCGCGGCACCCGTGCAGCCGGCCTATCCGCCGGCCCAACAGGGTAATGCCGCACCATCGGGTGGCACTGGCCTGACGACGCTGCCGCCCTCGGCCACGCCGCGCGACGAGTTCGACCTCGGCATCGGCTACATGCAGCGCAAGGACTACGCGCTGGCCGAGCAGACCATGAAGAATTTTTCGCAGAAATATCCGAGCGATCCGCTGCTCGGCGACGCGCAATACTGGCTCGGCGAAAGCTACTTCCAGCGCCAGCAATATCGTGACTCCGCGGAAGCCTTCCTCGCCGTCACCACAAAGTACGACAAATCGGCCAAGGCGCCGGATGCCCTGCTGCGGCTCGGCCAGTCGCTGGCCGCGCTGAAGGAGAAGGAAGCCGCCTGCGCCGCCTTCGGCGAAGTCGGCCGCAAATATCCGCGTGCGTCGGCCGGCGTCAAAGCCGCGGTCGATCGCGAGCAGAAGCGGGGGAAGTGCTGATCCGCTGACAAGACGGATCGTGCTGCGCTAAACAGTCTGTCCCTCCGCGGACGATTGCAGCGTCATGTCAGACGACGACAATTCACCGATCTCGGCGCGCGCGGCGAAGCAGCTCTTCGCCGGGCTCCGAAGCGCGCCCGCACTGGTGCTCGCCGTGTCCGGCGGGCCCGACTCGGTCGCCCTGATGTGGCTCGCCGCGCGCTGGCAGCGCAGTTTTGCACGCGGCCCTCGTCTTCTCGTCGTCACCGTCGATCACGGCCTGCGTCCCGAGGCCGCCCGCGAGGCGCGCGAGGTCAAGCGGCTCGCCACCGGGCTCGGCCTCACCCATCGGACTTTGCGCTGGCGCGACGCCAAGCCGAAGACGGGATTGCCTGCCGCGGCGCGCGAAGCCCGTTACCGCCTGCTTGCGCAGGCCGCGCGCGCCGCCGGCGCGAGCCATGTGCTGACCGCCCACACCCGCGACGACCAGGCCGAGACCCTGCTGATGCGCATGCTCCGGGGCAGCGGCCTTGCCGGGCTCTCGGCGATGGCGCGTGTCACGGAGCGCGACGGCATCGTGCTGACACGGCCGCTGCTCGACGTTCCGAAATCGCAGTTGATCGCAACCTTGAAGCGGGCCGGATTGGGCTTTGCCGACGATCCCACCAACCGCGACATGCGTTTCACCCGGCCGCGGCTGCGCGCGCTGCTGCCGCAGCTCGCCGCCGAGGGTGGCGACAGCAGGAGCCTTGCGCGGCTCGCAGCCAGGCTGTCGCGCGCCAATGCGGCGGTCGAGGTGATGACCGATGGCGCCGAGCGCTTCCTTCAACTGCGGACACGCGGCGATGCGCCGCAGGCGGGTGGCCGCCGCTTCGAGGCCCAGACTTTCTTCGAGGCTGAGGCCTTTGCCCTCCTTCCGGAGGAGGTCCGGCTGCGGTTGCTGTTGCGAGCGGTCAATTCCCTCGGCCACGAAGGCCCTGCGGAACTCGGCAAGGTCGAGTCCCTGCTGGCCGCGCTCGATCAGGCCATCGCCGCAACTCCCCGCGCAGCCGCAAATGGCCGTGCGATCCTGAAGCAGACCCTTGCGGGAGCCTTGATCAGCCTTGCCGGGGGGCGTATCCACATCACGGCTGCGCCGGCTCGCCGGTCCAGAGGCGGATCATGACACCGGCCATTTGCGATGTGTCGCGTCAGGACATCTTAACTAGGCAGGAAAAACCCCGGCCAGGTCGCCATTATTTCAGCGGGAATCGCTCTAAGATGGGATAAATAGTCCCATCTCGTTCCCTTGGCAGCGACCGGGGCGGCACCTAGATTGTACGGGTCAAACCGAGAGGATTCCTTGGGGATTTCCTCGCACGACCCAAAGAGCTACCCAAATAAGCGACCCCAATAAACGACCCAAGGATCAGGCCGCGATCCGCGCGACCACGAAGGAAGATCGATGAACGCCAATCTGCGCAATTTCGCCCTCTGGGTCATCATTGTCTTGCTGCTGTTGGCGTTGTTCACGCTCTTCCAGAATCCGGGTCAGCGCGCGTCCTCGCAGGACATCGCCTTCTCCCAGCTCCTGAGCGAAGTTGACCGCGGGAATGTGCGCGACGTCGTGATCCAGGGGCCTGATATCCACGGCACCTTCACCAACGGCTCGAGCTTCCAGACCTATGCGCCGAGCGACCCGACGCTGGTGAAGCGCCTCTATGACAGCAAGGTCCAGATCACCGCGAAGCCGCCCGGCGACAACGTGCCGTGGTTCGTCTCGCTGCTGGTCTCCTGGCTGCCGTTCATCGCGCTTATCGGCGTCTGGATCTTCCTGTCCCGCCAGATGCAGGGTGGTGCCGGCAAGGCGATGGGCTTCGGCAAGTCGCGTGCGAAGATGCTCACCGAAGCGCATGGCCGCGTCACCTTCGAGGACGTCGCCGGCGTGGACGAAGCCAAGCAGGACCTGCAGGAGATCGTCGAATTCCTGCGCGACCCCGGCAAATTCCAGCGCCTCGGCGGCCGCATTCCGCGCGGCGTGCTGCTGGTCGGCCCTCCCGGCACCGGCAAGACCCTGATCGCGCGTGCGGTCGCGGGCGAAGCCAACGTGCCGTTCTTCACCATCTCGGGTTCTGACTTCGTCGAGATGTTCGTCGGCGTCGGCGCCTCCCGTGTGCGTGACATGTTCGAGCAGGCGAAGAAAAACGCGCCCTGCATCATCTTCATCGACGAAATCGACGCGGTCGGTCGTCACCGTGGCGCCGGTCTCGGCGGCGGCAACGACGAGCGCGAGCAGACGCTGAACCAGCTGCTGGTCGAGATGGACGGCTTCGAGGCGAACGAGGGCGTGATCCTGATCGCCGCGACCAACCGTCCCGACGTGCTCGATCCCGCGCTGCTGCGTCCCGGCCGCTTCGACCGTCAGGTCGTGGTGCCGAACCCCGACGTCGTCGGCCGCGAGCAGATCCTCAGGGTTCACGTCCGCAAGGTGCCGCTGGCGCCGGATATCAACCTCAAGACCATCGCGCGCGGCACGCCCGGATTCTCCGGCGCCGACCTGATGAACCTCGTCAACGAAGCCGCCCTGACCGCCGCGCGCCGTAACAAGCGCATGGTGACCCAGTCCGAGTTCGAGGAAGCAAAAGACAAGGTGATGATGGGCGCCGAGCGCAAGTCGCTCGTCATGACCGAGGAAGAGAAGCTGTTGACGGCCTATCACGAAGGCGGTCACGCCATCGTCGGCCTCAACGTCGTCGCGACCGATCCGATCCACAAGGCGACCATCATTCCGCGCGGACGTGCGCTCGGCATGGTCATGCAGCTCCCCGAGCGCGACAAGCTGTCGATGTCCCTGGAGCAGATGACCTCGCGCCTCGCCATCATGATGGGTGGCCGCGTCGCCGAAGAGCTGATCTTCGGCCGCGAGAAGGTGACCTCGGGCGCGTCCTCCGACATCGAGCAGGCCACGCGTCTGGCGCGCATGATGGTGACGCGCTGGGGCCTGTCGGAAGAGCTCGGCACGGTGTCCTACGGCGAGAACCAGGACGAGGTCTTCCTCGGCATGTCGGTCTCTCGCACGCAGAACGCCTCTGAAGCCACCGTTCAGAAGATCGACTCCGAGATCCGCCGCTTCGTGGAAGAAGGCTACAACGAAGCGACGCGCATTCTGACCGAGAAGCGCGCCGACCTCGAAGCCCTGGCCAAGGGCCTGCTCGAGTTCGAAACGCTCAGCGGTGACGAGATCATCGACCTGCTCAAGGGCAAGAAGCCCAACCGCGAGTCCGTGCTCGAGCCGACCACGCCGCGCGCCTCCGCCGTGCCCCCGGCCGGCAAGTCGCGCCCGCGTCCCGACACGGACCCCGGCCTGGAGCCGCAGCCGCAGGCGTGATCGCCGGGCGACGGACGAAATTGAAAAACGCGGCGGCAACGCCGCGTTTTTTGTTGGCTGATGTTGATGGCTCTCGTGCCCCGGACGCGGTGCGGCGCGAAGTGCCGCTCCGCAGAGCCGGGGCCCATCTCTCCGCATTCCCCTGTGCCACTTCGCTGGGTCCCGGCTCTGCGCAGCGTCACTGCGTGCCGCAGCGCGTCCGGGACATGAGAGGATAGGGCGCTGAACCGCAAACTCCGTCATTGCGAGCGCAGCGAAGCAATCCAGGCTGTCTCTGCGGAAAGACTCTGGATTGCTTCGCTGCGCTCGCAATGACGATGTTAATGCAGCTGGGCTCTAACCACGTCGCCCGATCTCGTAGGGTGGGCAAAGGCGCAAAGCGCCGTGCCCACGATCTCTCGGCCGTCGCCACTGAAGTGGTGGGCACGCTTCCGCCTTCGCTCTTCGAGCTACGGCGAGACAAGCGCTTTGCTCACCCTACGATATTCTCACTTCGTCGCCGCTCTGCCACGCCCCAGAAACCGCAGCACATCGTCGTTGAACTGCTCGGGGTCCTGCAAGAACGAGAAGTGGCTGACCTCCGGCTGGATCAGCAGGCCGGCGTCGGGAATGCTCGCCGCCATGAACGCGGTGTTCTCGCGCTTGATCGCCTCGTCATGGTCGCCGTCCACGATCCAGGTCGGGACCTTGACGCCCGCGAGATCCGCCGCCGTCCATTTCGGCTGGCTCTCCCACATCTTCGTAATGTCCGAGACGAAGTTCTTGTAGTCGGTCGGGGTCGGCGACAGGCGCTTGTATTCCTCGCCGGCCCTCGCGATGTAGGCGTTGAACACGTCGCTCGTCGCGATATCCGCAACGCCTGACGGATCCGAATTCGCGGCGAAAGCGAACAGCCTGGTCACGCGCTCCGGGTGTTTCATCGCGATGTCGAGGCCGATGATGGCGCCGTCGCTCCAGCCGACGATCGCGGCCTTCCTGATCTTCAGATGATCGAGCAACCCGACCACGTCCGCGGCCATCAGATCGTAGCCATAGGGCTCCTGATTGCGGCTGCTGCGGCCGTGCCCGCGGCTTTCCATGACGACGACCTGATAGTGCCGTTGCAGCGCGCGGACCTGGTGGCCCCAGTAGTTCGCGTTGGCGAGGCCGCCATGCAGCAGGATGACGGGCTCGCCGCGGCCGTAGACGGCGTACCAGATCTTCACCCCGTTGACCGGCGCGAGACCGCTTTGGGTCGCCTTGGGCAAGGTCGGCGTCGGCGGCAGGTTCAGCCATCGCGGTGCCGCCTGCGCTGCGCCGAGCGAGACCGTGACGACAAGCGCGATGATCAAATTGCGAAACATCATGATGAGTAGCCCTGTTCGACGACAGGGCATTACCGCATGGCAACTATAACGCGTCACCTCTTAAGACGTTACGGATGTAGCGAACGTAGGTCGCTTCGATCTGACCTGCGTCAGCGCGACGCCCGAGGTCGCGAGCAGCCCGCCGGCGATCAGCTTCGGGGTCATGCGCTCGCCGAGGAACAGCACGCTCGACATCAATGCGAACACCGGCAGCAGCAGGCCGAAGGGCGCGACGCGGCTCATGGAGCAGCGCCCGATCAGCCAGAACCAGAGCCCGAACCCCAAAATTCCGCCGATGAAGATCGTGTAGGCAAGCGCCAGCCAGCCGCGTCCGTCCGCCGTCGCAAGGCTCGCCGCTTGCCCATGTTCGAGCAGCAGCGACATCACCAGGACCTGCGGCACGGTGAACAGCGACGACCACCCCATCAACATCAGTGGATCGAACGGGCCATGGCGTTTCGTCAGGACGTTGGACACCGCGAACGCGAAGGCGGCGCCGACCACGAGCAGCAGCGGAAGCATGTTGGCCGACAGGCCCGGTCCCGCCGCCAGCACGACCACGCCGGCGAAGGCGAGCAGCACGCCGGCGGAGGTGGTGAGAGACGGCCGCTCGCCAAGCAGCGGCCAGGCCAACAGCACGGTGAAAGGCGTCGCGAGCTGATAGGCGACGGCCGACAGGCTTCCCGAGCCGAGCCCGAGGCCGACATAGAACAGCCCGAAATTCAGGCCGCCGAGAAAGAGCGAAATCGCAGCGACCGGGCCGAGCTGCGCGCGCGTCGGCCGTCTGACGAACGGAACGAGCAGCAGGGCGATGGCGAGGAAACGCAGCGCGAGGAAGAAAAGCGGCGGAAACTCGGCAACGCCGAGCTTGATGACCACGAACTGATAGCCCCAGAGCAGGGGCACGGCCACGGCGCAGACGATCTGGATCGCAGTCATGGCGTCTTCTTTTCAAGACCGATCAGTCCATATATCGGCCAGTCGATGACGGAGGTGATCATGGTTGTTGACCTGCTGGCGTTGCCTATTTGATGAAGCGATCGAGCAGCGCGTCAGCGACAGCTTGCGACGTGGCCCGCGGAGGCGCCGTCTTGCCGACCACGCGCAACCCTTCGACGAAGCAGACGAGAATTTTGGCGGCACTTGCGGGATCGACACCCTCGGCCAGCTTTCCTGCAATCTTCGCACGGGACAGTGCATCCGCCACGCGGGTCTCCATGGCCTTGAAGAAGCCCGCAACGCGGCGCGCGACGTCGGCATCCTGGCCGGCCAGCTCCATCGCCGTGGCCACCAGCAGGCATCCACGCCGGCCGTTGGCCCCGCTCGTGCGCTCGACGTAACCGGAGAGGTAGGTCCGCAGGCCCTCGATCGAATCCTTGCCGGGAGCGAGTTCGACATCCATCCGCGTCACGGCATCCGCAATGTAGCGATCGAGCGCGCGCAGGAACAGCGAGTGCTTGTCGCCGAACGCCGCGTAGAGGCTGCCGCGCGAGAGTTTTGTGGCGTGAAGCAGGTCCGGCAGCGCGGTCGCGTGATAGCCGTGCGACCAGAACGCGTTCATCGCGCGTTCGACCGCGGCGTCCATGTCGAAGGTCCGGGGACGGCCACGGGGCGACTGCACTGGGGTTTGGCTAGGCATCAAGAATATATAGACCAATTGGTCTATATATATCAAGAGATATTCGATTGATGTCGTTTGGAATCGCGTCCAGCCGGAAAGGCACTCACTCGCTCCACGAACCCGCCGGTGAGCGCCGGTATTCGATCGATAAGCATCACGAAGCTATAACATTTACGGTGTCGCACCGGATCATGTCCTCGGGAAACTCTTTAAATGCGGGCAGCCATCTGTCCTTCCGTTCCCGAGGCACATTCAGCTCGTCGACCAGGCGATTGTGACGGTCCACGGCATCCCGCCAATACCCAAACATCACTTGAGAGGATGGGCCCAGCAAATAGGCTCCTAATCTCCGAGGTTCTCCAGGCGGGCCACCGACATCGCAATCAAGCGCATCCCAAGTTGTTTTGCCCTTGGGCAAATCAACCTTTCTGAGTGGCACGTATTCGCCGGTCGGATAAATCCGCAGAATCCAAAGCGCATACCCTTTCGGTGGATGCTTCCGAATTGTGCCGGACACATTCGTCTTGCCGACCAGCGCGTTTGTGGTTGGAAAGGTGATGGAGATTCCATACGGCGTCGCCGAGCGCGGCGGAACCAAAACAAGAAATGCGCCGATCAACGCCAGGAGCAATCCAACTATGCTCACAAAAATCTGAGCCCATTGCTGCTGGATTGGAAACCAATTGTTATAGGTGATCCCTCCAGCGGCTCCGAGTGCCACGAGAACGATGCCCGCGACGATCAGAAGCGATTGCGGGCTCTCAATCAGCTTTTGAAGTGCTTCGCCAATTGCTTTCCACATCAGAGCTTCCCCATTGAGGCGCGCGATGGTGCTTGCCGTCCATAATGAGCGGCTGCAAGCTGGTCTGCAATGTTAAATTGTGACGTCTCTCGAAGTTTCTCGGCGCGCGTGCCAGCGCTCGAAGGGCGGTTGGTAATTGCCTCAGTTGAGGGAGCTTGTTCGGGGATTTTCCGCCCGCTCAAGATCAAACGGCGAAGCCACGGGAGCACATGCTCAAGTCGGCTTCAAACCTCCTGGCGGGCAGCTGCATATTCTACAAGGACCGGCTCTAAAGTCGTGTCCTCACTTCGCCGTCGCCCCGTCCGCCTTCTCCCGCACATGCACCACCGCGATGTCATCCGTATAGATCCGCTTCCAGCCCTTGAGCTGGTCGAGGATCTGCGGGCCCGGGGCGTCGGCGACCAGGATCGTCGCGTCGATCTTGTGCGCGTCGAGCAGGCGCGGCAGCAGCTCGGGCTTCTTGCCCTCCGTCGCCTTGAAGAAGTCCATCACGAATTTCTCGCCGTAGAGCTCGGCGCGGCCGTCGACATAGACGGGGATGTCGCGCGAGATCAGGTAGCCGCCGAACTGGTACGCGTTGAAGACGCGCTTCACTCCAAGCTTCTCGATCAGGTCGGCCGCCGCAACCGGCGTCTGCCCCATTGTGAAAGTGAAGCGGTGGTGGCCCATGTAGAGCGAGGTCGAGGTCCAGGCCGCAGCAACGATCATCAACGCGCCGAGTGCCGTGACAGTGCGGGCCGGCCATCGGTCGACGTCGCCAGCGTCGCTTTGCGGACGCGCGAATGTCTGACGCGCGAATGTCTTGCCGAGCGGCTTTGCCAGCACCAGCGGCACCAGGAAGGCAAAGGCCTCGATGCTCCTGACATGGGTCAGCGCGCTCCAGGTCAGGAACAGGATCAGGAAGATCCGGGGCGCCGAGAGCACGATGCCGCGATAATAGCCGAGCGCGATCAGGCCGAGCAGGGCGCCTTCGAACGCGGTGAAGGTCGCAAAATTCGCCGGCATCCATTCGAAGATCAGCGTGAGCAGTTCGCCGAGGTTGAGGATGTTGGTCGCGCCCATTAGCGTCCGCCAGCCGTAGGGCGTGCAGCAACTGGCGATCAGCGCGCCGATGCCGAACAGCACCCAGCGCATGAACAGCCGCAGCCGCTGCCCTTTTTCGGCATGCTCGACCGCTTCGAGCGCAATCGGGCCGATCAGCGCGAGGCCCAGCACGAAGCCGCCATGCAGATTCGCCCAGAGCGCCATCAACGGCAGCCAGGTCCAGGACGGCGCGCTTCGACGGTCCGCAGCCGCCATCATCAGGCCGACCCACGCCACCATGACGGGCAGCGCCAGAATATGCGGGCGCGCCAGCACGTGATGCAGCCCCAGCAGCAGTGCCAGCATCGCGAACAGCACCGCGTGCGGCACTTCGATCTGTGCATCGAGCAGATAGACGAAGATCGCGGCCGTGAGCGCCATCCCGGTCGCGGTGAGGATCACGGGGCCAGCCCAGCCCCATTGCGCGTAGGAGAAGGCGAACAGAACCTGCGACAGCCACGACGTCGAGATCCAGGGCTCGCCGGTGCGCGTGAAGGAATAGAGGTCCGTGTAGGGGAGGGCGCCGTGATCGAGGATCCATTGCCCGATCTTGATCTGCCAGAACGAGTCGGAGTCCTGAAGCAGCGTGTCGCCGACGAAGAAGAAAAACAGATAGACGCCGGCACCGACGCAGAGCGGCACCAGTGCGCGCGCGCGGCTCTGCACCACGGTGCTGTTGGCAAAGGAAAGGGACATGCCGCCTCGTCGTTCTGATTGTTCTTCCGAGCGGACGGCATTCGACCACGCGCGGTCATAACTTCGAGTAAATCGCGCCCCGCAGCATGGACGCGGACGCCTGCAATTTAACGGATTGTTTTTATTTCTCCTTTACCATCGTCGAATACGTGCAATCCGCTTCGTGTTTACGCAGTCGAATTAACTGCGGCGCAATTCTTTGCGTCTACGTTCGGTTCCATGGTTGGGCGGCGCTGGGAAGCCGAAGACCACACCATTTGTAAGCCTCGTGTACTCTTTGGGAGCAGTCTATGAAGAACCTCGTTTCGCGTTTCATGAATGACGAATCCGGCGCCACCGCCATCGAATACGGCCTGATCGCTGCCGGCATCGCGCTGGCGATCATCACCGTCGTCAACAACCTCGGCAGCACGCTGAACACCAAGTTCGGCTCGATCTCGTCCAGCCTCAAGTAAGACCGGACGATCTGAGAGTTTCGAGAGCCCCGTCCTCGGCGGGGCTCTTTTCTTTTGGGTGGTGGCGTTGCCACAGCCGTCGTTTGGCGCTGCCAACGCGAATGGTTGAATCACTGGAGCGGCCGCGAACTCGGTGCACCTCTCCCGCTAGCCGGGGAGGTCGGCGCGAAGCGCCGGGTGGGGTTCTTTCCTCTGGGGGATTGTCCCGTCGCGGAGACACCCCCACCCCAGCCCTCCCCCGCAAGCGGGAGAGGGAGCGCACCTTTCGTGCGGCAAACCACCAAGCCGAACTTCGTCGTATCTGTGCCCGCATCGCCCGGCATGGCGCACCCGTCCGTTCGCCGTGACGCTCCACGCATTTGCATCTTGTCATCCACTCTGAATAGTTGTTCAGTCCTTGCGGGGCGATTTGCATCTCTTTGCAGTGACGAAGCGTTCAGCCGCGGGCGTGCGGCAAGCGTGTGGGACAGGAAGCGCGCCATGGTTTATCGGCGGACGCATCAAGTGGTTAAGCGCCTTGCGGCCAGGCGCAGTGCGATACTGGCGGCGGCGCGGGAGGCGGCGGCGGAAGGCGGGATGGCGGCGGTGCAGATCGCGCCGGTCGCCATTCGGGCCAGCGTCGCTGCGGGTACGGTCTACCGTTACTTTCCGTCCAAGGCCGAGCTGATCTCCGAACTGATTGCCGAAGTGTCGCGCGACGAGCTCGCCGCGATCCGCCGGGCTGCCGATGCCGCGCCGGGACCGTCCTCGGCGCTGGCCGCCGCGGTGACCACCGTGGCGGTCCATACGCTGTCGCAGCGCAGGCTGGCCTGGGGCATCCTGGCCGAGCCCGTCGACGTGGATGTCAGCGCCTCCCGTCTTGCCAGCCGCCGCGAGATCGCGGGCGAGATGGCGGCGCGGATCGATGCCGCCGTGCGGGCCGGCCATTTGCCGGCGCAGGATACCGCGCTTGCCGCCACCGCGCTGCTTGGCGCGTTGCATGAGGCGCTTGTGGGTCCGCTCGCGCCCGACAATCTCGAAGATCCCGCCCGGATGCGCGATGCCGTGCAGACCGTGACCCTGCTGGCGCTGCGTGCCGTCGGTGTCATGGACGCCCGCGCCCGCGGGCTGGTGGTGCAGCAGACGCTGCTGCCGACGGCGAAGGCGCTGGTCGGAGCCTGAAAGAGCGGGGCGCGGCCGAGGTGGAGACCTGGCCGTGCTCAGGCCATTGCCTGAGCATGCCTTTTCACGACACCCACGCAGATCGGCCGAGACCTCCTGCTACTGTGCATGGGGTTGTTTTCGACATTTTTGTTTTGGACGCGATCGGGCGCGCCTCAAATATCCGCGTCGCCCTCGGGGCCGACGGACGCAATGCGCAGCATGTTGGTGGTGCCGGGAATGCCGAGCGGCACGCCGGCGACGATGATCACGCGCTGGCCGGCGCGGACGAACCCGTCACGGAAGGCGATCTGGCCGGCGCGGCTCACCATGTCATCCTGATCGCGCGCATCGTCCGCCACCACGCAATGCACGCCCCAGACCACCGCGAGCCGGCGTCCGGCGTTGATGTTCGGCGTGATCGCCACGATCGGCGGCTTCGGCCGCTCGCGTGCGACGCGTGCGGCGGTCGAGCCGGAGCTGGTCCAGCAGATCAAGGCGGGCAGGTCGAGCGTCTCGGCGACCTGTCGCGCGGCATCGGCGATCGCGTCGCCTGCGGTGGCTTCGGGCGGCGGGCGCTGAGCGGTGAGCACGGAACGATACGTCGGGTCGCGCTCGACCTCCTCGCCGATGCGGTTCATGGTCGAGACGGCCTCGACCGGGAATTTGCCGGCCGCCGATTCCGCCGACAGCATGATGGCGTCGGCGCCTTCGTAGACGGCGGTGGCGACGTCGGAGACTTCGGCGCGGGTCGGCACCGGCGACTGGATCATCGATTCCAGCATTTGCGTTGCGACCACCACCGGCTTGCCGGCGCGGCGCGCCATGCGCGTCATCTGCTTCTGGAGGCTCGGCACGCGCTCGAGCGGCAGTTCGACGCCGAGGTCGCCGCGCGCCACCATCAGCGCGTCGGAGGCCTCGATGATGTCGGCGAGGCGGTCGATCGCCTGCGGCTTCTCGATTTTGGCCATCACGGCGGCGCGGCCGCGGATCATCTTCTTGGCTTCGAGCACGTCGTCGGCGCGCTGCACGAAAGACAGCGCGATCCAGTCGACGCCGGTGACCAGCGCAGCCTCGAGGTCGGCGCGGTCCTTCGGCGTCATCGCCGAGACCGGCAGATCGGTGTCGGGCAGGCTGACGCCCTTGCGGTCCGACATCCGGCCGCCGACCACGACACGCGTCACCGCGTGCTCCTTCGAGGTCTCCTCCGCGATCAGCCGCACCTTGCCGTCGTCGAGCAGCAGCGAATGGCCGGGCCGCAGCGCCGCCAGGATTTCCGGATGCGGAAGGTTGACGCGCGTGGCATCGCCCGGCGTCTTGTCGGCATCGAGCGTGAAGGTCTGGCCGTTCTGGAGCTGCACCGCGCCTTCGGCGAAGGCACCGAGTCTCAGCTTGGGGCCTTGCAGATCGACCAGGATGCCGATCGGACGGCCGTAGCTCGATTCGACATTGCGGATCGTCGCCACCAGCTCCCGCATCTTGTCGTGCGGGGTGTGGCTCATGTTGATGCGGAACAGGTCGGCGCCGGCCTCGAACAGGCGGCGGATCATCGCGAGGTCCGAAGAGGCAGGTCCCAGGGTCGCGAGAATCTTGATACGGCGAAGACGCCTCATGGCTTATTTCCAGACGGTGGCAGAGGGGCTGGCGGGAGACCAGGACCGGCGGGCGGCGTACCACCGGGCGGACTATTGGGCAAACCCGGAACGCCACCGCCAGGGCCCACCGGGCCCGGCAGGCCGGGTACGCGCTGTTGCTGTGACGGCTGCTCGTTGGCATCGGTGAGCTGCACCGTCCAGGCGCGCTGCTCGCCGGTGTCGACCTCGAAATAGCCGGTCCGGTCATAGCCGCGCGCCAGGCAGTCCTCGGTGCCGCGGATGGTGAATTCCTTGTCGCGCGTGCACATGAAGGCCTGGCCCGACCATTCGCCGCCGCGGTCGTAGTCGATCGCGTAGATGTAATAGTAGCGGGCCACCAGCGTTCCCCGCAGCAGGGTCTCGCAGGAACGGGACGAGATGTTCCACCAGCCCTCGGTGGTCCAGCCCTCGGCGTCCTTGTAGCCGAGCGCGATGCCGACCCGGCTCGAGGTGTTGTTGCAAAGCCGGAAATCGGCGGCGGCAGGGCTCGCCCAGAGGCACAGCCAGCCAACCACCAGCACCGGGACCAACCGGGCGAGCAGGCGAAGGGGGGAGCGGGGAGATTCGGCGATCATTGTCGCGGAACGTATACCAGATGATTGACGATTTGGCGTAGGGCCGGGCGAGCTGGCCCTGCGGGTTGGCTCACGGGCCGTTTGCGCCGCGATATGGCAAAATCTGTGACAGGCCCCACCTGATCCCGTAAGGGTGACCCAACAGGGGTCAGAGCGAATTCAGGGATCCAGCCATGGCAATCGACGACAAAACCAGAACGGAGCTCGAGGCTGCCGCGTTCCGCCGTCTGGTCGATCATTTGAAGACCCGGACCGACGTCCAGAACATCGATCTGATGAATCTGGCGGGCTTCTGCCGCAACTGTCTGTCGAACTGGCTCAAGGACGCCGCCGACGCGCAAGGCGTCGCGTTGAGCAAGGACGAGAGCCGGGAAGCCGTCTACGGCATGCCCTACGAGACCTGGAAGGCGAAGCACCAGGGCACGGCCACGCCCGAGCAGATCGAGGCGATGAAGAAGGTCCACCCCCACGGGCACTGACGCGGCCTTCGCCAGCAACCGGCTGAGTCGCACCACACAACAGCTTTCTTCTGCTCCCCGCAGGAAGGTGTGGGCGCGCTGTGGACGAGCGCGATGCTTGCTTGAACGCGGTCGGCGCCAACCCTAAGGGTCTACCCAGCACGCGCGGTGAGGGATGCCGGCGTCACCTCGTTTTGCCAGTTCCATTGGGAGTACCAAGATGGCCACCTCCGCCGCTGCCCGCGACGATGAGCCCGCAACGAAATTTGCCAAGGACCAGCTCAAATCCATCATCGAGCGCATCGAGCGGCTGGAGGAAGAGAAGAAGGCGATCTCCGACGACATCCGTGACGTCTACGCCGAGAGCAAGGGCAACGGCTACGACGTCAAGGCGCTGCGCGCCATCGTCCGCATGCGCAAGCAGGACCCGAACGAGCGCGCCGAGGCCGAGACGATCCTCGAGACCTACATGCAGGCGCTGGGGATGATCTGAGGCCCCGCTGTCGTGCTGGCGAACGCCAGGACCATAACCACAGGACGTGGTTATTGCGGCGGCTGGCAGTTGCAATATCGTTGCGCGGGCCTGATACCGCGTTTCACCGATAGATTCCGCGGTATGGGTCCTGGCGTTCGCCAGGACGACACCGGTGTTTTGGTTCTATGGGGGAGACCGCCGTGACTGCGCCGAAGCTGCCGCGCGAGGTTGACCGCGCCCTCGGTGCCCTGCCGGCGCCGATCGGCAAACGGTTGCTTCAGGTGCGCGACCTGATCTTCGCGACGGCCGCCGCGCATGACGATGTCGGCAAGCTGACCGAGACCTTGAAATGGGGCGAGCCGGCCTATCTGACCGATGAGACCGGCAGCGGCTCGACGATCCGGCTCGGGCGCCTGAAGGGCTCCGATCACGCCGCCATCCTGTTCAACTGCAAGACCACGCTGGTCGATACGTTCCGCGAGCGCTTTCCCGATCGGTTCGAGTATCGGCAGACGCGGGCGTTGCTGTTGCCGGTGGCCGGCAAGCTGCCGAAGCAGGAGCTATCGGTCTGCCTGTCGCTGGCGCTGACGTATCATCTGGACCGGCGCGGCAAGAAGGCGCGGTAGCAGCTACGAGACTGCGTCTGTGGAAACAGAACGCGCTATCAGCGCAGCGCCGCCGTCCGCATCACGAACGACGTGGTCGGGAGCTTTGCGGTCGCTGAGCCCGTAAAGCTGTCGCAGGACAGGCCTTGCATCGGATCGTCGGCAAAGCCCATCGCGACCACAGCCTGCGGCTTGACGAAATAGCCGCGCAGCGCACCCGTATCGACTTCACCCATCAGCGTCACCGACATCGCGCGGCTGGCGCTCGGCGACAGCATCACGATCTTGAGCCAGATGCTCTCGCCCTTGGCGGCGGAGAGGCGGGTCGCGGTCGCGATCATGCCGTCGGTGGTCTTGCCGACCACCGTGTTGATCTCGGTCGCCTGCGCGACATTGCGGGAGGCGGCCGGACGGGCGGAGCGCGGGATCGGCGCGGAGGCAGCAACGACGTTGGCGCGGTCGACCGGGGAGGCGGCCGGTGCGTAAGCCAGCGCTTGAAGGGTTGCGCTGGAGACGCTCGCGGTCGGTTGCGGATCGGTGGCGGCGGCGAGCGCCTGGCGCGTCCTCAGCGCGGCCACCTGCGCCGGCGTCGCCTGCTGCGGCGTGGCCGGGGTATCCCAGAAGCCGCGGGCATTGATGATGTCGGCCGGGGTCTCAGGCTTGCCGTCAACGGATTTGACGGCCGGCTTGTCAGCCACGGGCGCGGGCTTCGGCGGCGCAACGAGCTGCGCATCGGCCGAGGCGAGCTGGATCGTGGCGGCAACAGACGGTTTTGCGCGTGGCGTCGGCACCGGCTCAGCGGGCTTGGCGGCGGCAACCACCGTCGGCGCGACGGGCTTGGCGGCCGGGGTGGGTCCACCCTCGTCATCCTCGTCGGAGCTGCTGGCGGCCGGAGCCGGCTTGCCCTTGAACAGAGCGGCGAAGAAGTTCGGCTTGCTGCTGCCGGCATCGTCGCCATTGCCGCGGCGGTCGATGTCGGCCCGGGCGAGCTCATAGCCCTTCAGCGGGTTGCCGTCGGTCGGGACATGGACGGTGCGGCCGTCCGGGAACACGCGGGCGAGCTGGTCATGCGTCATGCGCGGCCAGTGCCGGATGCTGCCGGTGTCCAGATGCACGAAGGGCGAGCCGGAGGTGGGATAGAAGCCGACGCCGCCGCGCTGCAGGCGCAGGCCGGCGAAACGGATCTGCTCCAGCGCCACGCCCGGAATGTAGAAGTCCATCGCATGTCCCAGCATGTGCTGGCTGAAGCGCGCCACACCCGAGGAGCGGCGGCGGAGCATGGCATTGGTGGCGGGGGAGCGATAGGAGGAGATGATCTGGATCGGCTGCTTGCCGTCGACGTCGCGATAGACTTCCCAGAGGATGTCGAACAGGCGGCGGTCCATGACCGTCTCGTCCTGGGTGCGCCAGTCGCGCAGGAAATGGTTGAGCTGCTTCAGCGCGGCTTCGTCGTAGCGGCCGTCGCGCTTGAAGGTGACGGTGAGGTCTTCGCCGGAATGGGTGTGGTGGAAGGAGAGCGTCTTGGTCTCGTTCAGCGCGGCGGCGTTATGAACCGAGCCTGCGGCAGCAAGCAGCACTGCGGCAGCGAGGCCGATCCTGGATCCGGCCTTCACTCCCGCATGGGACAACGACAGCACAGCGATTTTGCGTGCGAGACCAGTCAGCACGTACGAGCCCACCCAGTCGACCAGCGTTCAAAATGGACTCTCCCGCTAACCCCGTTAGCGCGCGAAAGAGGATGAACGCTTTCTTAAAGCGAGAAGGTTAATTCGAGGTTGACCTTCCCGCCCCCAAAACCAAGTCAGACTACAATCCTAAACGGCTGAGTGTGGCAAAAAAACGCCCGCTGCCCGGGATCGAGTGGAGAATGGTTAACGTTAAGCGACCCCATCCATGGGACGGGGTCGCTGATTTTATTGAGGAATTTCAGGAAACAAGGGGCCGGGGCCGGGCAGGGCTCAGCGGGTAAATACCCGCTGCTGCTGCTGGGGACGGCGGCCGACCGGGGCCGGCGGCTGGGCAGGGGCCCCACCGCCGAACAGGCGCTCGAAGAAGTTCGGGCCGGACGAGCCGCCATTGTTGGCTACCGCCACGCCGTTCGGCAGCGTCGTGGCCGGGCGCGAATAGCTCGGCTGCGAGTGCGCCACGACGTTCTCGAGGTCCTTGCCGCGGCTGTTCTTCAGGATGTTGATCATGTTCGCGTCGCGGCCATAGACGTCCTTGCGGAACTGCAGCTTGCCGCCGTCATCCACGAACGCGGTCTGATAGGTGATGTTGACCGGGATCGGGGTCGGGAATTTCAGGTCGATCTCGCTCTTGCCGTACATGCCGCGCACGCGCTCCGGCGTGTACTTCTCGTTCGGCAGCGCGATGTTGAGCAGCACGGAGGCGTACTGATCCGGGTTCTGCACGCGCATGCAGCCGTGGCTGAAGGCGCGCTCGTCCCTCGCGAACAGGTTCTTGTCCGGCGTGTCGTGCTGATAGACCAGGAACTTGTTCGGGAAGTTGAAGCGGATGCGGCCGAGCGCGTTGGCTTCACCGGGCGGCTGCGAGATGTGCACCGAGCCGTCGCGGTTCTGCTCGAGCTTGAGGCCCATGCGCTGGAGCACGGTCGGGTCCTGCTGCAGCGCCGGCAGGTATTCGTTGTAGACGATCGACGGCGGCACGTTCCAGGTCGGGTTGACCGTGATGTACTTCATCGTCTCGGTCAGCAGCGGGGTCGCATGCGTGCCCGGCTTGCCGGTGACGACGCGGGTGGTCCAGACCTGCTGGCCGCGCTGCATCACCTTCAGTGTGTAGTCGGGAATGTTGAGGATGACATAGGCATCGCCCAGCGAGGGCACGCCGAGGTCGCGCGGCAGCCAGCGCCAGCGCTCCATGTTCACCAGCACGGTGTCGATCTGCTTGTCGCGCTTCGGCGTGTTGATCGCCTTGACCGTCTTGTCGTCGAGGATGCCGGTCGCCTTCATCTCGACGCTGTTCTGGAATTTGCGGACGGCGTCGGCGACGCTGGCGTCATAGCGGGTGTCGCTGGCGTTCTCGGCGAGACCGAGCTTGGTGCGGAGCTGCGGCACGCGCGGATCTTCCACGACCATCTCAGCCTGCTTCTTGCCGGCCGGGGTGTATTTCAGCGCCGGACCGTCGGCGATCTCGATCACCGGGCCGCTGCCCTGGCCGCGGAGCTCCGCGAGCTTGGCCTTCAGCTCCTTGTAAAGCTTGTGCGGCGGGTTGTAGCTGTCGAGCGCCGCGGAGGCGTTGGTCGCGGTCGTGATCTTGGCGAGCACGTCGCTCGGGTCGACCGGATGCTCGGGATAGAGGATGTCGCCGCTGACCTGCGACCAGTGCATGCGGCCGCTCTGGGCCTGGCGGGCATAGTCGAACATGCTGGCGGTGAGCTTCAGCTCGGCGTCCGCAAGCGCATCTGGCGTCGTCGCGGCAGCGAAATCCGGCACCGGATAGTCGGCGGGATTGAGACCGTCGGAGGCGGCATCCTTCAGCCGCGCGATCACGCCCTTGGCCGCGGCCGTCAGGCTGCCGGCTTGCGTCCACACCGGCGCGAAATCGCGTGCGCCGTAAAACTTCTCGATCGCCGCGCGCTCGTTCTTGCGGTCGAAATGGCGCGAGGTCTTGGCGCCGATGATGTCCTTGAGCTTGTCGGCGACCGGCTGGTCGGCAGCGGGAACGTTGCTCGCGGCCTTCACGGGCTCGGTGGCCGGAGCTGCTGCCGCGGCGGGAGCCGCAGGCGCGGCGGGCGTGGCGGTCGCAGTGTCAGCCTTGGCGGGTTCAGATTTTGCGGGCTCGGTCTTCGCGGGTTCTGTCCTGGCGGTCTCGCTCTTCGGCGCCTCGGTGGCGGGCGTCGTGGCGACGTCGGACGGCTTGGTCTCGACCTTGACGGGGGCCGGGGCGGCTTCGGCCTTCACGGACTCCTTGGCCGGCTCCTTCGCGGAGTCCTGCACCGTGGCGGTGGTATCGAGCTTGATGTCGGAAGCGGTCGGGGGCGGGACGTTGGCGGGCTCGGGGCGCGGGATCGCGGCATCGATCGCGAGCTCGGCGGCGCTGCTGCGCGCCTGATCCTGCGCCAGCGCCGAGCTGGCCGATACCGTGAGGAAGGTCGCTGCGACGGCCATCAAGACACGGTCGAAGCCTGCACGGTGGTTCAAACAGTCACGCATTGTGTCGCACCCCTCGGGTGAACTGCCCCTCGTGGAACAGCTTCGTTATCGCCTAATGAGCTTCGGCTAAAACCGCGCCGGCCTCTCGAAAGTTGCACGCCTGACGCAACGATTCCTACGCAGACGATATACAGGCCCCGTTTATGCGGCCAGCGCTACCCGGGACAACTCACGACAAACTGACTTCAAGGAAGGCTGTTTGCAACGGATTGTGCGGCTCTGACAGGCGCTTTTCCCTGTGTCTGTCACTTCCAAGTCACGGTTCAGGTCGCCGCCGAATTTTGCCGTAATTCAACGGGTTACGGCTTCATCGCAAGCTCGGGCGAACATCCGTTCGCATGAGGCTCAATGCGTCTCCTCGCCGCTTTTGCCGCCATGTCCGGGAACCCCGGCCTCGTCGAGTTTGCGGTAGAGGGTGGAGCGGCCGATTTTGAGGCGGCGGGCAACCTCGGACATCTGTCCGCGGTAGTGCGAGATGGCGAAACGGATGATCTCGTTCTCCATGTCCTCCAGAGGGCGGACGTCGCCGGTCGGGGTCAGCATGGACAGCGATCCCGCCTGGGGGAGGGGCGCGATGGGTATTTCATTACCCGATACCACCGATGGCACCGCGATCGGCTCGATCATCAGCGGCGCGGTCGGAATCTCCGTCGCATGATGCGGCTGCGAGGTGAGCAGGGGGAAGTCGGCGAGGCCAAGCTGGTCGCCCTCACTCATCACCACCGCGCGGTAGACCGCATTTTCGAGCTGGCGGATGTTGCCGGGCCAGTCGAGCTGGGCGAGGTACGCCACCGCTTCGCCGCTGATGCCGGTGATGGTTCGGTTCTCCTCGGCGGCAAAGCGCGCCAGGAAATGCCGGAGCAGATGCGGGATATCCTCGCGCCGGGCGCGCAGCGACGGGATCGTCAGCGGCAGCACGTGCAGGCGGTAGAACAGGTCTTCGCGGAAATGGCCCTGCTTCACCCGCTCCAGCAGCCTGCGATTGGTTGCGGAGACGATGCGGACGTCGACCTTCAACGGCTTCCGCCCGCCGACCGCTTCGACCGCGCCTTCCTGAAGCGCGCGCAGCAGCTTGACCTGGGCGGTCAGCGGCAGCTCGCTGACCTCGTCCAGGAACAGCGTGCCGCCATGGGCCTCGACGAACTTGCCGGTGTGGCGTTCGGTGGCGCCGGTGAAGGCGCCCTTCTCGTGGCCGAACAGGATGGACTCGACGAGATTGTCGGGGATCGCGCCGCAATTGACCGCGACGAACGGCTTTGCCTTGCGCTCGCCGCTGCCATGGATGGCGCGCGCGAACATCTCCTTGCCGACGCCGGACTCGCCCTCGATCAGCACGGGGATCGACGAGCCCGCCGCCTTCTGCGCGGTGCGCATCACGCCCGCCATGGCTTCGGCGCGCGTGACGATGTCGGAGAAGCTCAGCCGGCCCTCGCGGCTGTGACGGATGCGCTGCAATTCGCCTTTGAGTGCGGACGCGTTGAGCGCGTTGCGGAGGGAAACCTGAATGCGCTCCATGCCGACCGGCTTGACGACGAAGTCGGCTGCGCCCGCGCGCATCGCGGAGACGACGTTGTCGATGCCGCCATGGGCGGTCTGCACGACGACGGGCACGGTCAGGCCGGCGTCGCGGATCTTCGCCAGCACGCCCATGCCGTCGAGGCCGGGCATCACGAGATCGAGGATGACGGCGTCGATGGCCGGTGCATCGGGGGCGGTGAGGGCGGCGATCGCGGCGTCGCCGGAGTCCACGACGACCGTCTCATAGCCGCATTTCTGCACCATGTTCTCGACCAGCCGGCGGGCTACAGCGTCGTCGTCGGCGATCAAAATACAGGCAGCCATGGTGTTCCCCGCACGCTACTACTATCTGTCTCGAATCGGGGCACTCTGGCCGAAGCCGATTAACGCACTCTTAAACCTTGATGCCCCCGCCCGCCGTCGCGATTGTTGAACACAGGTTTCCCACACAATGAATTCGCGCTCCAAGTCTGCACTTAACAAGTCTGCACTCAAGAAGACTGCTCTCCGCAAGCCCGCGACCAACAAATCGGCTGCCAAAAAATCTGCCGCCAGGAAATCTGTCGTCAAGGCGAAGTCCTCCAAGCCTGCGAGCAAGACCGGAAAGCTTCCAGAGTGGAACCTCGCCGACCTCTATTCCGGGATCGATGCGCCGGACGTGGCGCGCGATCTCGACAAGATGGATGCCGATTGCGTCGCGTTCGAGACCGACTACAAGGGCAAGCTCGCGACAGGAACAGCAAACGAAGATGGCGGAAAATGGCTCGCGGGAGCCGTGCGACGCTATGAGGCGATCGACGATCTGGCCGGCCGTCTCGGCTCCTATGCCGGTCTGGTTCACGCCGGCGACAGCGTTGACCCCAAGATTTCAAAGTTTTACGGCGATGTCAGCGAGCGGCTGACGGCTGCGTCCACGCATCTCCTGTTCTTTGCGCTCGAACTGAATCGCGTCGATGACGATATTTTGAACCGCGCGATGCAAGTCGCCGAGCTGGCGCACTACCGTCCCTGGATCGAGGACCTGCGCAAGGAGAAGCCCTATCAGCTCGACGACAAGCTCGAGCAGCTGTTCCTGGAGAAGTCGCAGACCGGCTATTCCGCCTTCAACCGGCTGTTCGACCAGACTATCTCCGGCCTGCGCTTCAAGGTCGGAGCGAAAGAGCTCGCGATCGAGCCGACGCTCAATTTGATGCAGGACCGCGACGGCGCCAAGCGCAAGGCCGCCGCGGAAGCGCTGGCGAAAACCTTCAAGGCCAATGAGCGCACCTTTGCGCTGATCACCAACACGCTGGCCAAGGACAAGGACATCTCGGACAATTGGCGCGGCTTCAAGGACGTCGCGGATTCCCGGCATCTGAGCAACCGCGTCGAGCGCGAGGTGGTGGATGCGCTGGTCGCCTCCGTGCGCGCGGCCTATCCAAAGCTGTCGCATCGCTATTACGCGCTGAAGGCGAAGTGGTTCGGCAAGAAGCGGCTGGCTTATTGGGACCGCAATGCGCCGCTGCCCTTTGCCGCGACCGACGTGATCGGCTGGCCCGATGCACGCAACATGGTGCTGACGGCCTATCGCGGTTTCTCGCCCGACATGGCCGATATCGCCGAGCGTTTCTTTACCGACCGCTGGATCGACGCGCCGGTGCGTCCGGGCAAGGCGCCGGGCGCGTTCTCGCATCCGACCACGCCGTCGGCGCACCCCTATGTGCTGATGAACTACCAGGGCAAGCCGCGCGACGTGATGACGCTCGCGCATGAGCTCGGCCATGGCGTGCACCAGGTGCTGGCCGCCAAGAACGGCGCGCTGATGGCGCCGACGCCGCTCACGCTCGCCGAGACCGCAAGCGTGTTCGGCGAGATGCTGACGTTCAGGCGGCTGCTGGCGCAGACCAAAAACGCAAAGCAGCACCAGGCGCTGCTTGCGGGCAAGGTCGAGGACATGATCAACACGGTGGTGCGGCAGATCGCGTTCTATTCGTTCGAGCGCGCGGTGCACACCGAGCGCAAGAATGGCGAGCTCACCGCGACGCGGCTCGGCGAGATCTGGCTGTCGGTGCAGGGCGAGAGCCTCGGGCCGGCGATCGAGATCAAGGCGGGCTACGAGAACTACTGGATGTACATCCCGCATTTCATCCATTCGCCGTTCTACGTCTACGCTTACGCGTTCGGCGATTGTCTCGTGAACTCGCTCTATGCCGTCTACGAGAATGCGGCCGAGGGCTTTGCCGAGCGCTATCTCGACATGCTCGCCGCCGGCGGCACCAAGCATTATTCCGAGCTGCTGCGGCCGTTCGGGCTCGATGCCAAGGATCCCAAATTCTGGGACGGCGGTCTCTCGGTCATCGCCGGCATGATCGACGAGCTCGAGGCGATGGGCTGAGGCGACGGGCCGCGCCACCTCTCAGGCGTGGCTGCAATACATTTTGCGATGCGGCGCGCCGGCGCGGGTTCCCGTCGGCGCATCGTTATCTGATCGTGAAACGGGGGTGCGCGCCTGCGATGTGGGATTGAATGTTTGCATCCCCCGCGATACCAATCCTCATAAGGCTATTTTTTATTCATTCTACGGCGATTGATTTTCGGTGCTCCGCCGTCCTGGGGAGGCACGCTTGCTTGATCAGGTCCAGCCTACGCCGCCCGTCGAAGCCCGGACGCCCCGGCCTGTCGACGAGATGCCCTGGTGCGAGAAGCATCACCAGATCGTCCGCGACGAAATCGAAGCGATCAACACGAGGCGCGAGGAGACGCGCCAGATTCCCACGGATGATCTGCAATCCTGCCAGATGCTCGACGTCACCGGGCTGGCTTTGTCCGGCGGCGGCATTCGCTCGTCGGCGCTTTGTCTTGGCGTCCTCCAGGCGCTGAATCACCATAATCTGTTCCGGCGGATCGACTATCTCTCGACCGTCTCCGGCGGCGGCTATATCGGGACGTCGCTGAGCGCGACCATGACGGTCACACAGCGCTTCGTCTTCGGAGAGAGGCCTTCGGGCGGCACCGTGACCGCGAACGAGATCAGCGACACGCCGTCGGTCGGGCATATCAGGAATTATTCCAACTATCTGATCCCCGCCGGCTTCCGGGATCTCCTGACCGGAATTGCGATCGTGGTGCGCGGGCTGATCGCCAATATCGGCCTGACGCTCCCGGTCGTGTTGCTGCTCGCGGCCGTGACGATCTGGTCGACGCCGCTGCGCAGCTGCCTCACCGTCGCGAATTTCTTCGGTGTCGACCTTGCCGACGGCGCATCGACGCAGTGCGAGCTTCACCATTTCGGCTGGATCGCGGACCGCTACGGCTTCGCGGCGATCGGCGCGATCGTCACGGCGGTCCTGCTTGTCTGCGGCGGCATCGCCTACTGGCTCTCCCGCGCGGAACGGGGCATTGGCCCGGCCATCTTCTTCATCTATGCCGCGGCTATCGCCTTTCTGCTCGGCATCGCGTGCGACTTCGCGCGTATCCTTCAGATCAAGAATTTCGCGCTGACGCTGGCAACGGCGATCATCGGCGTCGGCCTGTTCTTCGGCTGGGCGCTGAAGCAGTCGTTTGCGAGTCCCGAGAAGCGCCAGGAATTTCGCTCGCACTGGCCGACCGCCGGCGCGACTTTCCTGGTGCTGCTCGCTTCGATTGCGTTCTTCGAGTTTCAGCCCTTCATGCTGTTGCAGATGTTCGACGTCGTCGACAGCAATGCGCTCGGCGGGCCGGTCGGAGGCGTCGCCGTCACCTGGATCAAGTCGCTTGCCGCGATCGCAGCGCCGGTCGGCGTCGTCGTCACGGCTTTCAGGCAGCAATTCGCCGAATTCCTGAAGGGCAACGGAGCATCCTCTCAATGGGGGGCAATGGCGCTCGCGATCATTGCCAAGGTCGCGCTGTGGATCGCCGGGCTCGCGCTGCCGCTGATCATCTGGGTCGCCTTTCTCTATTTGTCCTATTGGGGCATCGCCAACGATCCGCTCGAAAAATGCCAGGCACCTCTGACCGTCCTTGCGCAGAGGGATTGCCTTGCCGCCACCAAATCGAGTGCGCCGGCCACGGGAAACCTGTCGGGCAAGATCGCATTTGACGCGGGTGCCGGCACCTTCTCGGCCGAGATCGCGCCGCAGCCGGCGGCGAAGGCGGCAACGACGGACTGGCTGACGCCGGTCTCTCACGTTCCGGCCTGGCTCAGATTTGCCGCGAACAACGTGGCGGGACAATTCCACTGGCTGGACCTGGGCTCCGGCTACGCGCACAGCTTGCCCGTGGTGATCCTCTACGCGCTCGTCGGCCTGCTGCTGTTTGCGGTCTCCTGGTCGCTGACGCCCAACGCGAATTCGCTTCACCGCCTGTACCGCGACCGGTTGAGCAAGGCTTTTCTGTTCGACCCGGGCCGTTCGGCAGACGGGAATATCGCGCGCGCTGAAGCAAGCCTCGACCAGGGGCGCGATTTCAAGCCGCTCGATCGGATGAAGCTGAGCGAACTCTATGCGGTTGCGAGCGACGACGTTGCCGCGAATGATCGGGCCGCCGCGCCGACGCTGCGCGCGCCCTATCATCTCATCAATACGGCGCTCAACATTCAGGGGTCGGACTTCGCCAACCGGCGCGGCCGCAATGCGGACTTCTTTGTTTTCTCGCCGCTCTATGTCGGCAGCGAGGCGACGCGCTACGCGAGCACGCCGGCCGTCGAGCGCCTGGAGCAAAGCCTCGACCTCGCCACCGCCATGGCGATCTCGGGGGCGGCGGCGTCGTCGAACATGGGATCGAACTCGATCAAGGCGCTGACGCCGACGCTCGCGTTGTTGAACGTGCGGCTCGGCTACTGGCTGAGCAATCCGCGCTATGTCGAGGCCGCGACCAGGCCGCAGCGCCGTTCCACGCCGCTGTTCCTGTGGTCGGAAATCTCGGGCCGTCTCTACGAGAACAGCGACGGCGTCTATCTCACCGACGGCGGGCACATCGAGAATCTCGGCGTGTACGAGCTATTGCGCCGGCGTTGCAAAGTGATCATTGCGGTCGATGCGGAAGCCGACGCGCCGATGAATTTCTCATCGCTGATGAAGCTCCAGCGCTATGCCCGCATCGACCTCGGCGTCCGGATCGATCTGCCCTGGACGCCGATCCGCGACCGCACGCGCGCCATCATGGCCGAGAATGCCGACAAGAGCTCCGTCCAGGCATCCCCCGATACCTCGGACGATGCTCCGAAGAGCCATGTTCACGTCGCGATCGGTACCATCGACTATGGCGCCGGCGACACCGGCTATCTCGTCTACATCAAGTCCTCGCTCACCAGCGACGAGAACGACTACATCCGCGACTACGCGCGGCGAAACGCCACTTTCCCGCACGAAACCACGGGCGACCAGTTCTTCTCCGAGGAGCAGTTCGAGGTCTACCGCGCGCTGGGCTTCCACATGGCGCACGGCTTCCTGTCCGGCGACAATCCGGTGGCGGTCGGTCCCGGCACGGCGCCGCGCATGGCCCGATTCACCGAAGCCGGCGAGCCGGCGATCGACGCGGTCCGCCGCGCCCTCGGGTGGCCGGCACCCGAGCGCCGCACCGCGAGCGTCACCGTGACGACGATCGATCAGGGCTGATCTGCGCGCGAGCCGGATTCCCGGCAATCGGAATTCCAAATCAGGCGATTTGCGGGAAAACTGCGCATCCGTGCCGTTGCCCTGCCCGAAGGTTTCGGGTATCCCAGCCCGAGAATTCGACTTTCGACTGGGGACAATCCATGGCTGACCATAGCGAAGTGGCGTACACCACCGCCGACGGCAACGACTACGTCGCCCACGAGCAGACCTATGAGGGCTTCATCAAGCTGGTGAAGTACGGCACGGTCTCGGTCGCGCTCATCGTGATCCTGATGGCGGTCTTCCTGACCTGATCCATCGCCGGTTGCATCCGCCAACGTCGGCGGCTGCTCATAAAATTTGCATACAAGCCGGTTCCAAAACCGGTATCCAAACGTTGCGGGAGTAACGCTAAGTTCGCGTGCGCGTTTTTGTCCGCGTCGCCGGAGGGCCTATGAAGATCGCCGTTGCCAAGGAAATCGATCCGTCGGAGCCGCGTGTTGCCGCTTCGCCTGATACGGTGAAGAAGTTCAAGGCGCTGGGCGCCGAGATCGCCGTCGAGCCGGGCGCCGGCCTCAAATCGGGCCTGCCGGATTCCGAATTCACCGCCGTGGGCGCCACCGTCAGCGCCGATGCGTTGAAGGACGCCGACATCATCATCAAGGTGAAGCGTCCCGAGGCCTCCGAGCTCACGCAGTACAAGCGCGGCGCGCTCGTCATCGCCATCATGGACCCCTATGGCAACGAGGCGGCGCTGAAAACGATCGCCGATGCCGGCGTCTCCGCCTTCGCGATGGAGCTGATGCCGCGCATCACGCGCGCGCAGGTGATGGACGTGCTGTCCTCGCAGGCCAACCTTGCCGGTTACCGCGCCGTGATCGAGGGCGCCGAGGCCTTCGGCCGCGCCTTCCCGATGATGATGACCGCGGCCGGCACGGTGCCTGCCGCCAAGGTATTCGTGATGGGCGTCGGCGTCGCCGGCCTCCAGGCAATCGCGACCGCGCGCCGCCTCGGCGCCGTCGTCACCGCGACCGACGTGCGGCCCGCGACCAAGGAGCAGGTCGAATCGCTCGGCGCGAAATTCCTCGCCGTCGAGGACGAGGAGTTCAAGAACGCGCAGACCGCCGGCGGCTACGCCAAGGAAATGTCCAAGGAGTACCAGGCCAAGCAGGCCGCGCTCACCGCCGAGCACATCAAGAAGCAGGACATCGTCATCACCACCGCGCTGATTCCGGGCCGGCCCGCGCCGAAGCTGGTCTCGGGCGAGATGGTCCGGTCGATGAAGCCCGGTTCGGTGCTGGTCGATCTGGCCGTCGAGCGCGGCGGCAATGTCGAGGGCGCGAAGCCAGGCGAGGTCGTCGACCTCGATGGCATCAAGATCGTCGGCTACACCAATGTTGCCGGCCGCGTCGCAGCCTCGGCCTCCAGCCTCTACGCCCGCAACCTGTTCAACTTCATCGAGACCATGGTCGACAAGACCAGCAAGGCGCTCGCCGTGAACTGGGACGACGAGCTCGTCAAGGCGACCGCCCTGACCAGGGACGGCGCCGTGATCCACCCGAACTTCCAGCCGAAGGTTTAAGGAGAGCCGCCATGGAGCATGCTGCACAGGTCGTCGACCCCTTCATCTTCCGGCTGTCGATCTTCGTCCTCGCCGTCTTCGTCGGCTATTTCGTGGTGTGGTCGGTGACGCCGGCCCTGCACACGCCGCTGATGAGCGTGACCAACGCGATTTCCTCGGTGATCGTGGTCGGCGCGTTGCTGGCCGGTGGCGTCGCGAACGTGTCGAGCGGCTCGGGCTGGGCCCGCGCCTTCGGCTTCGTCGCGCTGATCTTCGCCTGCGTGAACATTTTTGGCGGCTTCCTTGTCACCCAGCGCATGCTGGCGATGTACAAGAAGAAGGCGAAGTAAGCGGCCAACTCGGGCTGAAGGGATCAATGGGGACCTGAGATGAGCGCCAACCTCTCTGCATTTTTGTATCTCGTGGCGGGAGTGCTGTTCATCCTGTCGCTGCGCGGGCTGTCGAGCCCGGCTTCGTCGCGCCAGGGCAATCTGTTCGGCATGATCGGCATGGCGATCGCTGTCGCCACCACGCTTGCCAGTCATCCTCCGGCAGACGGCCTCGCCTGGGTGCTTGTCATCGTCGGCATCGCCATCGGTGGCGGCATCGGTGCGGTGATCGCCCGCCGCGTGCCGATGACCTCGATGCCGGAACTGGTCGCCGCCTTCCACTCGCTGGTCGGCATGGCCGCGGTGCTGGTCGCCGCCGGTGCGTTCTACGCGCCTGAAGCCTTCGATATCGGTACCCCCGGCAACATCCATCCGCAGAGCCTGGTCGAAATGTCGCTCGGCGTCGCCATCGGCGCGCTGACCTTCACCGGCTCGGTGATCGCGTTCCTGAAGCTGTCCGCGCGGATGAGCGGTGCGCCGATCATCCTGCCGTTCCGCCACATCATCAACATCGCGATCGCGGTCGCGCTGGTGTTCTTCATCGTCCGTCTGGTCCTCACCGGCGGCGTGCTCGACTTCTGGCTGATCGTCATCCTCGCGCTTGCGCTCGGCGTGCTCATGATCATCCCGATCGGCGGCGCCGACATGCCGGTCGTGATCTCGATGCTGAACTCCTACTCCGGCTGGGCCGCGGCCGGCATCGGCTTCACGCTCGGCAATTCCGCGCTGATCATCACCGGCGCGCTGGTGGGCTCGTCGGGCGCGATCCTGTCCTACATCATGTGCCACGCGATGAACCGGTCCTTCATCTCGGTCATCCTCGGCGGCTTCGGCGGCGAGACCGCGGCAGCCGGCGGCAGCACGGGCGAACAGAAGCCCGCCAAGCTCGGCTCGGCCGACGACGCGGCCTTCATCATGAAGAACGCCCAGAAGGTCATCATCGTGCCCGGCTACGGCATGGCGGTGGCGCAGGCCCAGCACGCGCTGCGCGAAATGGGCGACATCCTGAAGAAGGAAGGCGTCGAGGTGAAATACGCCATTCACCCGGTCGCCGGCCGCATGCCCGGCCACATGAACGTGCTGCTGGCCGAGGCCAACGTGCCCTATGACGAGGTGTTCGAGCTCGAGGACATCAACTCCGAATTCGCGCAGGCCGACATCGCCTTCGTGATCGGCGCCAACGACGTCACCAACCCGGCTGCCGAAGAGGACAAGACCTCGCCGATCTACGGCATGCCCGTGCTCCAGGTCTGGAAGGCCGGCACCGTGATGTTCATCAAGCGCTCGCTCGCGTCCGGTTATGCCGGCATCGACAATCCGTTGTTCTATCGCGACAACACCATGATGTTGCTCGGCGACGCCAAGAAGGTCACCGAGAACATCGTCAAGGCGATGTAACGCGGCCCCGCAAGGCCTGGATCAGAGCCGGCACAACGATGACATTCCTGAAATGGATCGCCATCGTCGTTGCCGCCTTCTATCTCGCTGGTCTCGTCCTGCTCTATGTGAAGCAGCGCGCCATGCTGTTTCCGATCCCGACCGTCGAGCGCACTGCGCCCGCCGCCGCGGGACTTCCGCAGGCTGAGGAACATGTCCTCACTACATCGGATGGCGAGAAGGTCATCGTCTGGCACGTGCCGCCAAAGCCCGGCCGTGCCGTCATCCTGTTCTTCCACGGCAATGGCGATTCTCTCGCCGGCCTCGCCGGCCGCTTCAGGGACATCACGGCTGACGGCACCGGCCTCGTCGCGCTGTCCTATCGCGGTTATGCGGGCTCCAGCGGTGCGCCAAGCGAAGACGGCCTGCTGCGGGATGGAGCGGCCGCGTATTCGTTCGCGACCGCGCGCTATGATCCTCAGCGGATCGCTGTATGGGGCTTCTCGCTCGGCACCGGCGTTGCGGTTGCGATTGCGTCCGAACATCCGGTCGGGAAGCTGATCCTCGAGGCGCCCTATACGTCGATCGCCGATGTCGCAGCATCGCATTTCCGCTTCGTTCCGGTCCGCCTCCTGATCCGCGACCCGTTCCACTCCGATGGGCGCATCGCGCGCGTCACGGCACCGCTCCTGATCGTCCACGGCGCGCAGGACCAGACCATCCCGATTGCATTCGGCGAGAAGCTGTTTGCGCTGGCCCGCGAGCCCAAGCGGTTCGTTCGCATCCCCGACGGCGGACATGACGATCTCGGTCATTTTGGCATTGCCGAGACCGCGCGGGCCTTCATCAACGGGTCCTGAGGGCTGACGGGCGCGATCTTCTCGCGCATAATCGGTCCGTCACTTGAAGGAATCGCCTGAAATGAGCGCACACGGATCGATGCCGCGGTCGTCCTGGATCTTTCCCGCTCTGGCGGTGCTGCTGTTCCTGATCGTGACCGCGACCGGCTACGGCTTCGAGATGTCGGCCGGAGGCGGGCTGTTCGCGGTCGTCCTGCTGGTGATCCTGTTCGGAACCGTGTTTGCGGCCGTTCACCATTCGGAGGTGATCGCGGAGCGCATCGGCGAGCCCTACGGCACGCTGGTGCTGACGCTGGCAGTCACCATCATCGAGGTCGCGCTGATCACCACGATCATGCTGGGCGACAAGCCGGCGCCGGAGCTCGCGCGCGACACCGTGTTCGCCGTCGTCATGATCGTCTGCAACGGCCTGGTCGGCATTTGCGTGTTCATCGGCGGCATGCGCTACCGCGAGCAGGGCTTTCAGGTCTCGGGCGCCAACGTCTATCTCAGCGTCCTGATTGCAATGGCAACGATCACGCTGATCATGCCCAATTACACGCTGACGACGCCGGGCCCGATCTATTCGACGATCCAGCTCGGCTTCGTCGATCTCGCAACCATCGTGCTCTATGGCGTGTTCCTCTACACCCAGACCGTCCTGCACAAGGACTACTTCGTCCACGAGCGGGGGGACGGCGAGGGCGGAGAGGCTCATTCGTCGGGCAGGATGCTGGTGCTCAGCACCGTGCTGCTGCTGATCTCGCTGCTGGCCGTGGTTCTCCTGGCCAAGAAGTTCTCGCTGGTGGTGGACGCCGTCGCCGTCCGGATCGGTGCCCCGCCGGCCTTCGCCGGCCTCCTGGTCGCGCTGCTGATCCTGATGCCGGAGGGCGTCTCCGCGATTGCCGCTGCGCGCAAGAACGACCTCCAGAAGAGCATCAACCTGGCGCTCGGTTCCTCGCTCGCAACGATCGGGCTGACCATTCCGGCGGTCGGTCTGGCCACCTATGTGCTCGACCAGCCGCTGGTGCTGGGCCTGAACCCGGCCAATACCGCGCTCCTGTTCCTGACATTCTTGCTGAGCATGCTGACCTTCGGCACAGGCAGGACCAATGTCCTGTTCGGGCTGGTCCATATGGTGGTATTTGCCGTCTATGTGTTCATGGTTTTCGTGCCCTGAAGCGCCCGCGCTTCAGGTTGTTGTTTGGAGAAGTTCCGATGCTTGCCGCCAAATCCGAGGTCCAGGTCGACAACGCGCAGGTCCGGGTGACCGAATGGCGGCTCGCCCCGGGCAGCGCGACCGGGCATCACACTCACGGGATGGACTATGTCATCGTTCCCGTCGTCGCCGGGGAAATGACCATCGTGGCGCCTGGCGGCGAGCGGTCCAAGGCGCAGCTTGCGGCCGGAAAATCTTACTTCCGCAAGGCTGGCGTCCAACATGACGTACTTAACGAAACCTCAACCGAGATCGTGTTCCTTGAGGTCGAGCTGAAGCCGTAAGGCCTGGCGTTACCGTTTGCCATCGATCCGTCGCAGTTGATCCCTTACAATGCCCCAAAGTTCCCGCATCTGATCGCGCGGGGAGTGGCCGAGAAATGCTGAAATACCTCGCTAAAATCTCGATGGATATTTTACCCTCGGTGCTCGCAACGATCATCGGGGCGTACATCGTCAATCACTACATCAACGCCAAGCCGGCGGTGGATACCCCCGCGGCTGTCGTTGCGCCCGCCGAGGCCGGTAAGGACGGCAAGCCGACCGACACCGCCAATCTTCCTGCGCCCGGCGTCAAGGCCAAGGGCGTTGCCGAGAAGAACGTTTCCGAAAAGGGCGTGGACAAGGTGACGGCTGAAAAGCCGGCCGATCATCAGCCGGCCGCCGAGACCAAGGCCGCAGACGTCGCTCCCGCCGAGACTGGCCCGCGCGGCCGCAACTCCGCACGTGAGAAGACGGCCGCCAAGTCCAATCCGCCTGTCACGGCTCCCACCGCCGCCCCGGTGGTGGAGGCCAATTCGGCGCCGGCTGCCACCCCCGACGCCAACGATCTCGCGCGCGCCGCCATCGAGCGCCTGCGCAAATCGCCTGAGGGCAAAGCCGCCGAGAAGGCTGCCGAGGCCAAATCTCCCGAAACCAAATCGGTCGAGACCAAGCCGGTCGAGCGGACCCCGGAGCCTGTGGTGCGGGAGGCCGCCCGTACCCCGGAGGCCCCGCGTATCATCTCTGCGGAGCCGTCCATGGTCCGCCCGCTGCCGCCGCCGATCACGGTGTCGACGCCTTTGCCCGAGGCCTATGGCAATGGCGGTTCGTCGCCGTCCTACACGTCCTCGGTGGGCAATGACGACCCGAACCGGATGACGCCGCCGGCCGATATCCCGGTCCCGCTGATTGCGCCCCCGCTCGATCTGCGTGCCGATGCCGGCGGGGCCATGCCGCGGCCGAAGAAGACCAATGTGGCCGACGAGATGCTGTCCGGCATGAAGTCGATGTTCCACTCGGTCCTGCCGAAGAGCTCCACCCCCGATTAGACAGGCGGCCTGGCCGGCATGTCAGCGTCAGCCGCCGACGCGGGCGAGGCCGCTGCGGGCGGCGTCGTCACGTGGACGCAGCGCGACCGCCTTGTTGTAGGAGGCCGCCGCCTTGGCCTTCTCGCCCAGCCGCTCATAGGCCTGTCCCCGTGCGGTCCAGACTTGGGCATTGTGCGGATCGGCTTCGGAAGCCTCGTCGAGATCGGCGGCCGCTTCCTTGATCTTGCCGATGGCGAGATAGCTGGTGGCGCGGCCGAGCAGCGGCTCGACCTTTTGCGGATTGAGTCCGTTGGCGGCGCTGAAATCGGCGATGGCGAAGTTGTGCTCGTTGTTGCCCTGGTAGATCAGGGCGCGGCCGTAGAGCGCCTGCGCATTATAGGGATCGAGCGCGACGGCACGGTTGAACTCGTCCAGTGCGCCCGCCGTTTCCCCCGACTTCGCCAGGGTCTGGCCCTTTGCGGTGTGCGCCTGGGCCTCGCTGACACTCGTGGGACTGACGGCGCTGTCGGATGGAGCGGCAGCTGCCTTGGGGGCTTCCTGCGGCTTGTCCTTCTCCGGCATCAGCGAGCCCAGATCGAAGGAGCAGCCGCACAGCGCGATACCCATCAAACCGAGTGCGAACGGCTGCCGCCAGATCCGGCGGAGCCGCGCCAAGCCGCGCTCGGGGAAAGGGGAGGCCATCTACGGTTCGCTCGCGCTAGAGCATGATCCGGAAAAGTGTGCAGCGCTTTTCCGAAAAGATCATGTTCAAACAACAAACCAAAGCGCGACGACGTTTCAACCCAATCTCATCGCGCTTTAGTGCCGCATCTGTAGTGCCCCGTCCCAGAAAAGGCACTGCTACAAAACAATAACGCGGGCCCGGGGCCCGCGTCATCGAAAACTAAAGACTTGGAAAACTCAGATCAACGCGGTCCGCGCGGACCTGCACCGGCACCTGCGCCAGGACCACCACGGCCGCGATCACCGCCCGGACCCGCGCCGAACACCGGCTTCGGCTTCATGGGCAGCAGGCCTTCGCGCTGCAGCTTCTTGCGGGCCAGCTTGCGCGCACGGCGCACGGCTTCGGCCTTTTCGCGGGCCTTCTTCTCGGAGGGCTTCTCGTAGTGACCGCGGAGCTTCATCTCGCGGAAAATGCCTTCGCGCTGCATCTTCTTCTTCAGCGCCTTGAGGGCTTGGTCGACATTGTTATCGCGAACGAGAACCTGCACGCGGCATCCTCTTCAGTGGATCGGATTTGAATTCTGGTAAGTCAAAGGGACGGCAAAAAGCGCAAGCCCTTAACCTTGAGGGCGCGGATGTATCAGACAAAACCGTGGATGTCCACACGCCAGACGGGATTTCGGGCCAAGTTCAGCCATTAAATAAGGCACAAATACCTTTGTACGGCCCCGATTTGGGTGGTTTGGCGCCAAGGTCGGGGCCGTTCCCGGAGTTTTTCCGGACATTCAGGAATCAGGGGAGACGACACATGGATATGAAGAAATACGCGGCCGAGGCCATCGGCACATTCTGGCTCACATTCGCAGGTTGCGGCAGCGCGGTGATCGCGGCCGGCTTTCCGCAGGTCGGGATCGGGCTGGTCGGCGTGTCCCTGGCGTTCGGCCTGAGCGTCGTCACCATGGCCTATGCGATCGGCCACATCTCGGGCTGCCACCTCAACCCGGCCGTCACCGTCGGGCTTGCCGCCGGCGGGCGCTTCCCGGCAGGGCAGATCCTGCCTTACGTGATCGCGCAGGTCTGCGGCGCGATCGTCGCCGCCGAGCTGCTCTATGTGATCGCAAGCGGTGCGCCCGGATTCGACGTCACCAAGGGCTTCGCCTCCAACGGCTATGATGCGCATTCGCCCGGCCAGTACAGCATGATTGTCTGCTTCGTCACCGAGGTGGTGATGACCATGATGTTCCTGTTCGTCATCATGGGCTCGACCCATGGCCGCGCGCCGGCCGGCTTCGCCCCGCTCGCGATCGGGCTTGCACTGGTGATGATCCACCTCGTCAGCATCCCCGTCACCAATACGTCGGTGAACCCGGCGCGCAGCACGGGTCCTGCGCTGTTCGTCGGCGGCTGGGCGCTGTCGCAGCTCTGGCTGTTCTGGGTCGCACCGCTGATCGGCGGCGCGCTGGGCGGGGTGGTTTATCGCTGGCTCAGCGAGGAGCCTTCAGGCGTCGTCGCGGGCGCGAAGACCGCCTAATCGCCAGCCGGGATCGCAGCGTTTGCTGCGGTCCCGCTACTTGACCTTGGTCGGCCTGACCTCGGTGACGTGACCCATCTTGCGGCCGGGGCGCGGTCCGCCCTTGCCGTAGATATGCACCGTCGCGCCCGGGACGGTCAGCCAGTTCGCGTAATCATTGATCTCGTCGCCGATCAGATTGGTCATGGTGACGATTTCGCCGTGGCGCACGGGCTTGCCGAGCGGCCAGCCGGCGATGGCGCGGACGTGCTGCTCGAACTGCGAGACCGAGGCGCCGTCCAGCGTCCAGTGCCCGGAATTATGCACGCGCGGGGCGATCTCGTTGACCAGCACCTTCGGTCCGGTGCCGTTGGCCAGCACGAACATCTCGACGGCAAGCACGCCGACATAATCGAGTGCGCTTGCGATCTTGCCGGCGATGCTGCGCGCTTCCTCGGCGAGTGCGTCAGGAATCTGAGCGGGCGCCCGCGAGATTTTCAGAATGTGGTCGCGGTGCTCGTTCTCGGTGACGTCGAAGCACTCGACCTGGCCTGTAGCCGAGCGTGCGGCGATCACGGAGATCTCGCGCTCGTAGGGGATGAAGGCTTCGAGGATTGCCGATTTGGTGGCGAGGCTGGTCCAGACCTTGGCGATATCGTCGCCCTCGCGGATGATGGCCTGGCCCTTGCCGTCGTAGCCGAAGCGGCGGGTCTTCAGCACGGCCGGAAAGCCGATCCTGGCGATGGCCTCACGCAGCGAAGCCACGGAGGTGACGTCGGCATAGGCTGCGGTGCCGATGCCGAGCCTTGTGACAAAATCCTTTTCCGCGAGCCGGTCCTGGGTGGTCTCGAGGATCTTGCGGTTGGGCAGCACCGGGCGGCGCGCATCGAGTACCATCGCGGCCGCGGACGGCACGTTCTCGAATTCATAGGTGATGACGTCGACGTCGTTGGCGAACAGCTCGAGCGCTTCGACATCGGCATATTCGGCGCAGGTCGCGTTCAGCACGACGTCGAAGGCCGGCGAGTCCGGATCGGGCGAGAACACCTGGCAGCGCAGGCCGAGCCGCGCCGCAGCCATGGCCAGCATCCGCCCGAGTTGTCCGCCGCCGAGGATTCCAATGGTGTCGCCGGGCTTCAGCGTCACCTGCTTTGCGTCAGTCACGCCTTGTCCTCCGGGCGTTCGGCAACCGCCTCGGTCTGCGCCTTGCGCCAGGCGGCGAGGCGATCGGCCAGCGCCGGATCGGCCAGGGCCAATACGGCGGCCGCCAGCAGCGCGGCATTGATCGCGCCGGCCTTGCCGATGGCGAGGGTGCCGACCGGGATGCCTGCGGGCATCTGCACGATCGAATAGAGCGAATCGATGCCCTTGAGCGTCCTGGATTCGACGGGAACGCCGAACACCGGTAGTTCCGTCAGCGCCGCCGCCATGCCGGGTAGATGGGCCGCACCGCCGGCACCGGCGATGATGACCTTGAAACCTGCGGCCTTGGCGCCCTTGGCGAAGGCAAACAGCCGGTCGGGGGTGCGGTGGGCCGAAACGATGCGGGTGTCGGCGGTGACGCCAAGCGCTGCAAGCGTGTCGGCGGCGTGCCGCATCGTCTCCCAGTCAGACTGGCTTCCCATGATGATGGCGATCGGCGCGGTCATGACGTCAATTGTGCTCGGAAAACAGAAAGATAGGCCAGATTAACGGTTCCGGCCGGTGGCTCGCAAGGCGGTGGCAAGGAGAAGGGAATGCACTATCCTGTCTTGGTGAATCCCCGCAAGCCTTCATTGAGCAGGATGCCCATGAAGAAACCAAAAAGGGCGAGCGCTGCGAAGGCCAAAAAGGGCCGGAAAGCCAGCGCCAGCCGCGCCAAAGCCGCCTCCAAGCGCCCGGCCAAGAAACTTGGCAAGAAACCTGGCAAGAAACCGGGCAAGCCGGCCGCACGTGAAGCGTCGGCCGTCGATCACACCAGGGCGACCATCCGCGGCCTGCGGAGCAAGCTCAAGGCGGCGGAGCGCCGCGTCGCGGAACTCGAGGCCGCCGCCGACACCGATTTCCTGCTCGACATCCCCAACCGGCGTGGTTTCGAGCGCGAGCTCCAGCGGGCCATCGCCTACATGAAGCGCTACCGCGCCAGCGGCGCGCTGATCGTACTCGATGTCGATCGCCTGAAGCCGATCAACGATTCCTTCGGCCATGCCGCCGGCGACGAGGTGCTCAAGGCAATTGCCGGTGCGCTGACGCGGCAGATCCGGGCTTCCGACGTGGTCGGCCGGCTTGGTGGCGACGAGTTCGCGCTGCTGCTCTGGAATCTCAGCGAGACCGATGCCAAGGCGAAGGCCGGGATCTTCGAACAGGCGGTCGACGGCCTGTCGTTCACCTTTCGCGGCCAGCGCGTGACCGCGGGCGCGTCGGCCGGCGTCGCATTGCTGGGGGCGCAGTCCGATGCAGGCCGCGCGCTGGAGGAGGCTGACGCCGCCATGTATGTGCGCAAGGCGCACCGGCGGCACGAGCCGCGCATCAGGCTGGTCAGTACCTAAAGTGCGCTGAGGTCTTCCGGCACGTTTCCGAATTTTCGCAGCAGCTTCGCGTCGCCAAACTCGCCAGTCAGGGGATTGCCGCTGCGGCTGAACGCGACAGCGCCGGTATGGCCGACGCCGTGCGCCAGGATTTCTGCACGACGCAGAGCTGCGGTCGACGTCTGACATTCCTCGGCCGCACCTGCGACCGGCGATCCGTCCTCATCGATCAGGAACGGCAATGCAACGTAATAGGTGACATCGGACATGGGTCGGCTCCGATCGTTGGCAGCTCAGGCGGCGTTGCTCTTGCTGCGCGAGGTTTCCGGAATGCAGCCGGCTGAAATCGCGGCCTGCAATTCTTCCAGTTCGGCTTCCAGATATTCGTTGGCCATGATCAGCGCCTTGATGGTGCTGCGCAGATTGCCGTCGCACATCGCGATCGCCTGATCGCAGGCCTGTTCATAATGGCTGTTGTCGAGAAGGGCGGTTGCCGGCATCTGCGTTGTCCTTGGCTGCTTGGGCGTTTCCTGGGGGCTTTTGGGTGCCTAAATGTTCCTATTTTGTTCTTTTGGAGTCAAGCGGATTCACATGCCGCGAACGTCGCGCACACCGCCTTGCTCGATCAGGCGATGATGTCGGGCGTGATCTGGTCTTCGATGAATGCGATCCGGTCGCGCAACAACAGCTTGCGCTTCTTCAGCCGCTGCAACCGCAACAGGTCGGGGGCAGGCGATTGATGCAGTGCATCGATCGCCGCATCGAGATCTCGGTGTTCCTGCTGCAACCGGGTGAGCTCGGATTCCAGCTCACGCTCGTCTTCATTGGTCATGTCTGCGGTGGCCGAAAAACCGATAGGCGTGAGATCTGGGCTGTGGATGCCCTGTGGAAATTATCGTCCTTGCGCGACCTGATCGCAAGCGATCTCGGGCCGCCGCTCACCGATCTCTCGCGAGATATTTCGGCGATTCGCAGCAGTGTCGCGCAAGTGTATTGATATCACGGATTTTTCCGGCGTGGTTCCCTTACTCACGCTTCGTTACATATGAATTTTCAAAAATGACACTGCGACGACGGATACCCATCGACAGAACGAATCGGTGATGTAGACTTCCTTGTCCGGATCGAATCCCAAGGCTCTACCCTACCGAGGAGGTTTCGAATGACAATTCAGGCACATCTCGTTGAATTGGAACGGAAGCACAAGGTTCTCGAAAACGAACTGCACGAAGCTCTCGTGCACCTTTCAACAGACGACCTGCAAATTGTTGAGTTGAAGCGACGGAAGTTGTTGGTCAAGGACCAGATCGAGCGTTTGAAGCACACCGGCGACACGCTCCACTAGTAACCCCCGTAACAGCGTAGAGTTGATTGGACCCTTTCAGGCAGGGGTGAGAGCGATTGCGCTCATCCCTGCTGCAAGGTGCGCAGCCGCACGATCATCATCGCGTGGGACCTAGAGTCCTGCGAGACCGGCGACGTGATCCGCGATCGCGAGCGATGACGTCAGTCCCGGCGATTCGATGCCGAACAAATTGATCAGGCCTTCGACGCCGTGATCGCGCGGGCCTTGCATCAGGAAGTCCTGCGTGGCCACCGCCGGCGGCACGATCTTCGGCCGAATGCCGGAATAGCTCGGCATCAACGCGCCGTCGGGCAGCGTCGGCCAGTACTTGCGGATCGCCGGATAGAAACGCTCGGCGCGCGACGGATCGACCTCGTAATCGATCGTCTCGATCCATTCGACGTCGGGGCCGAAGCGTGCCTGTCCGACCATGTCCAGGGTGAGATGCACCCCTAACCCGCCAGGCTCGGGCACCGGATAGATCAGACGCGAGAACGGCGCCCTGGCGTTGCAGCTGAAATAGTTTCCCTTGGCGAGATAGGCCGGCGGAATCCGGTCGATCGGCATGCCCTCGATGTGGCGCGCCACATGCGTTGCCGCGAGCCCGGCGGCGTTGACGAGCAGGTCGCATTGCAACGTCATCGGGGCTTCGCCGCCGGCCTCGATCTCGATCACGCCGCCGGAAACCTTGGCACGGATCAGCGGGGTGTGAAACGCAAACGCCGCGCCGGCTTCCTCCGCCTCGCCACGCAGCGAGAGCATGTAGGCGTGGCTGTCGATGATGCCGGTCGACGGCGACAGCAGCGCGGCGTCGCAGGCCAGCGCCGGCTCCAGCGCGCGTGCGGCCTCGCCTGAGAGCAGCTGCATGTCGAGCACGCCATTGGCCTCGGCATGCGCCTTGATCGATTGCAGCTTCTCGGTCTCTTTCGGATTGGTCGCGACGATCAGCTTGCCGCAATTCTTATGGGGGATGCCGCGCTCGCCGCAGTAGCGGTACAGCGCATGCTTGCCGTCGACGCACATGCGCGCCATCCAGCTCCCGGCGCGGTAGTAGATCCCGGCATGGATCACCTCGCTGTTGCGCGAGGAGGTGATGGTGCCGATGGCCTCGGCCTCCTCGAGCACGATCACCTCGCGCCCGGCCTGGGCGAGCTTTCGAGCCACCGCGAGCCCGACCACGCCGGCTCCGATGACGACACAATCGACCCTATCCATGGTTGTGCAGAATTCTCGCTGAAGGGGCCGATGGCGCCGGTTTGCCTGGGAAACGGGCTGCGCGGCCGTTTTCCGTTAAGGAAGCATTTATCATGTCAGGGCAATTGCCGTATTTGACGTCGTATTTTTCTGTTGCGCGTACAGGCGTTTACCCGATCCAAACCCGTGAAGCCAGACAATCCGACGTTGAAATCGCGGGTGGCTGATGGCTGAGAAGAACTGGCACGTGGGCAGCACGCTTCCGATTGCGGTGCAGGCCGTCGTGTGCCTGGGCAGCGCGGTCGCGCCTGCGCGCGCCTATGCCCTCTCGGACAGCTTCGCCCCGCCGAGCTATCTCGGCAAGCTCGATCCCAATCTGGTCTGGGAAGCCCTGATCGCCGGCATCGTCATCTGTGCGTTTCTGGCCGCGATCGCGTTGTGGATTCATTCCTCGCTGCGCCGGACCAGGCGTTTGCAGTTGCGGCGCAACGCCTTCGTCTCCTCCGCCATGAACAATCTCAACCAGGGCGTGGTGATGACGGATGCGCAGCGGCGCATCATCTTCTGCAACGACCGCTATCTCGATCTCTATGGCCTGTCGCGCTCGGACCTGTGGACCGGCATGACCGGCTATGACGTCCTTGAGTTGCGACGCGCGCGCGGGGTTCTCGGCGGCGTCTCCGACGACGAGTTCTACGAGAAGGCGGCAAGCCTCAACGGCCTGATCACCGAACTGCCCGACGGCCGCGCCATCCTGGTCAAATATTTCGTGCTGCCGAACGGCGGCTCGGTCGCCACCCATCTCGATGTCAGCGAGCAGCGCAGGCTGTCGCGCCAGCTCGCCTCCACCAAGCAGTTCCTGGAAACGGTGCTGGACAACGTGCCGGCCTGCGTCGCCGCGAAGAACATCGAGGATGGCCGCTATATCTTCGCCAACAGCGCGTATGAACGCTTTTGGGGGTTTTCGCGAGATCAGGTCGTCGGCAAGAACGCGCGCGAGCTGTTCGGGCCCAAATCTGCGGCGAGCATCGAGGCGACCGATCGCGCCGCGCTGATCGCGCCCGCCGGCCAGTACCGTAACGAATTCGAAGTCGAGCGCGGCGCCACCCAGCGCATGGTGGCCTCGATCCGGATCGTGGTCCGCAACGAGAGCAACAAGCCCGAATTCCTGCTGATCGTGTTCGAGGACATCACCGACCGCCGCTCGCTGTCGCAGGAGCTGGAGAGCACGAAAAAGTTCCTGGAGCTCGTGGTCGACAACATCCCGGTCGCGCTGATCGTGGAGCAGGTCAAGGACGGCCGCTATCTGCTCGCCAACCGCAGCGCGGAGACGATCCTCAACCGCCGGCGCGAGGATGCCACCGGCCTGACCGCCTCCGACATCTTCAATCCCAAGGAAGCCAAGCTGATCATCGCGCGCGACGAGGCCGCGATCAAGAAGCGCGGGATGATCACCGAGGAGCATCCGATCTCCACCAAGGACGGCCTGCGGCTGTTCCTGACCCGGCGCGCCACCGTGCTCAGCGATGCCGGCGAGCCGCAATATCTGATCAAGACCCACGAAGACGTCACCGACCGCCGGCAGACCGAGTCGCGCATGGCGCACATGGCCTATCACGACGGCCTGACCGACCTTCCGAACCGCGCCGCCTTCCTGCAGGCGCTGACCCAGATGATCGAGGCTTGCGAAGGCACCGGGGAGGAGTTCGCCGTCCTCTGCGTCGATCTCGACGGCCTCAAGGAGGTCAACGACGTCTTCGGTCACGCGCTCGGCGACAAGCTTCTGATCGAGGTGGCCCAGCGGCTTCAGGATTCCGCGCGCGGCGGCGTGGTGGCGCGCCTGTCCGGCGACGAGTTCGGCCTGATCATCGACGGCAAGCAGCCCGAGGCGGGCCTTGCGCTGGCGCGGCAGATCGGCGAGGCCGTCATTCGAGAATTCCAGATCGACGGCCGGGCGGTCCGCGCCGGCATCACCACCGGCATGTCGATCTTCCCGCACAATGGCGCCGACGGCGCCTCGTTGCTCGCCAATGCCGGTGCGGCGCTGTTCCGCGCCAAGCAGAAGTCGCGCGGCACGATCAGCCTCTACCAGCCGGAGATGGACCAGCAGATCCGCGACCGCCGCGTGCTGCATCAGGACCTGTCGAACGCGATCAGGAACGGCGAGCTCTCGCTCGCCTTCCAGCCGCAGGGCGCTACGGGCCACAGCGTCGCCGAGAGCGACATCATCGGCTTCGAGGCGCTGGCGCGCTGGCAGCACCCGGTACGTGGCCAGGTATCGCCGGCCGAATTCATCCCGATCGCCGAGGAGAGCGGCCTGATCGTCGAGATGGGCGAGTGGATTCTGCGAGAGGCTTGCCGCGAGGCGGCGTCCTGGCCGAAGCCGCTCCAGGTCGCGGTCAATCTGTCGCCGGCGCAGTTCATGCACGGCGACGTGGTTGGCCTCGTCCATTCGATCCTGATCGAGACGGGGCTCGCGCCCGGCCGGCTCGAGCTGGAGATCACCGAAGGCGTGCTGATCGAGGACTTCGATCGCGGCCTGGCGCTGCTGCGCCGCCTGAAGGCTCTCGGGGTGCGCATCTCGATGGACGATTTCGGCAGCGGCTATTCTTCGCTGAGCTATCTCCAGGCGTTCCCGTTCGACAAGATCAAGATCGACCGCGCCTTCATCATCAATCTCGGCCGCAATCCGCAATCGGCCGCGATCGTGCGCGCCGTGATCGATCTCGGCCACGGCCTCGAAATGTCGATCGTCGCCGAGGGCGTCGAGACCCTCGAGCAACTCGCCTTCCTCGCCAAGGAGGGCTGCGACGGCGTGCAGGGCTATCTGCTCGGCAAGCCGCTGCCGATCGGGAAATATGCCGGCCTCGTCGGCCGCGCCGAAGTCATGGAGCTTGCGCTCAAGACCGGCTAATGATGAGAGCGCTTTGCTCCCATTCGACGGCTTCATGGCGGATTACGACCTTGCGATCATCGGCGGCGGCCTGAACGGTGTCAGCCTCGCCCGCGATGCGGCCGGCCGCGGTCTGCGGGTCATTCTGTTGGAGCAGGGCGATCTCGGCGGCGCAGCTTCCTCGGCGACACCGCGGCTGATTCACGGCGATCTCTCGGTGTTGGAGCGCCGCGGGTTCTGGCGGGTGCGCCGGGCACTCGCCGAGCGCAGGACCTGGCTCAGGATCGCGCCGCATCTGGTCCGGCCGATGCGTTTCGTGATCCCGGCCCATTCCGAGGAGCGCCCGCCCTGGCTATTGCGCGCCGGCCTGTATGTTTATGACGGCCTGACGAACCGGGGCGGCCTGCCGCCATCCGCGACCCTCGACATCACGCATCATCCGGTCGGCAACGCGCTGAAGCGACCGTTCGGCATGGCGTTCGAATATTCGGACTGCGTCGTCGATGATTCCCGTCTGGTCGTGCTCACGGCACTGGATGCCGCCGAGCGTGGCGCTACGATCCGCACCGGGGCGCGCTGCGTGCGTGCCGACAGGACCGACACCTGGCGGCTCGCATTGGTCGATCGTGGCCACCGCCGCGCGATCACCGCGCGGGCGCTGGCCAATGCCACCGGCGGCTGGACGCCGATGGTCGCGGACACCGTGCTGCGGCAGCCGCAGCCCGCCATGGCGGCCATGCAGATGAGCCAGATCATCGTGCCCGGATTGTTCGATTCCGGGAACGTCTACGTCTTCCAGAACAGCGATGGGCGGCTGATCTTTGCGAGCCCGTTCGAACGCGACTTCACGCTGATCGGCACGGTCACGCACGCTTTCACCGGCGATCCCGCGATCGTGGCGATGCCGGGCGCCGACGTCAGCTATCTCTGCGAAGCCGCCAGCCGCTATTTCCGCGAGCGGATCGCGCCGACCGACGTGGTGCGCGCGGTCTCCGGCGTCAATCTGACGCCAGCGTCCGCGCGGCGTCGCGACGGGACGACATTGTTCCACGCGCGCCGGCGCAAGGCGCCGCTGATCACCATGTTCGGCGGCGATGTCACCACCTCGCGCCTGCGCGCCGAGCGGGCGGTGACCAAGCTGACGCCGTTCTATCCGATGTCGCGGCCATGGACTGCCGGCGCGGCGCTGCCCGGTGGCGATTTTGCCTGGGATCGTTTCGACACGGAAGTGGATATCGCCCGAGATCGCTGGCGCTTTCTGTCGGAGGCGGAGGCTCTGCGCCTTGTTGCGGCCTATGGCTCGCGGTTGCCGGCCGTGCTCGGCGAAGCCAAGACGCGCGACGAACTCGGGCCCACCTTCGGCCCCGAGCTGACCGGCGCCGAGGTGCGCTATCTCATGACACACGAATGGGCGCGTTTTCTCGAGGACGTCCTGTGGCGCCGTTCCAAGCTGGGTCTGACCATGCCGGCGGCAGATCGTGATGCGCTGGCGGCGTTCATGGCGAAGGTGAACTAAGCCGAGCCGCGCTTGCCCGGCATCCCGCCCGGATCGCGAGCGCCATGGCGGATGGCGTGGACGACGATCTCCTGACTTCCAATCTCGTAGAAGACGAGGAATGGATAGGGTGTTGTCGTCAGTCTTCGGATATCCGGATCGTCAGTGCGGAGGCCGATCTCTGGATGGGCAAGTAGCAGGCTCATGACGTCCTGAATGCGCTTTTGGACGCGTGCCGCTCCCTGCGGCGACGTCGCTGAGATGTAAGTTAGGATAGAATCAAGATCGGCTAGCGCCGGAAGGGTGTAGCGGAGCTTCACAGGCCGTGTTTGGCCCAAGTCGCACGGACCTGAGCCTCGGTTGCGAATTCACTCCGCTTCGCCGCCTCCTTGGATACGGCAATTGCAGACCTCTCATCATCCGAGAGGATGACGGGAGAGGTTGCTCCCGCGTCGGCAAGCTGCAGCACGATCCGGGCGATGTCATCCTGCGCATCCGCTGGCAGACTGCGCGCGATTTCCAGGGCTTGATCCAGCAACTTGGTCATGTCTGTGATCATACGCCTTTTGACCTCGGGCATGAAGCCCAATTTAGCACGACCCGGTTGAGCAAAGCCCGATCGGCCGCTAGCGTGCGGCGGAATCGGGGTTGGCAGGGACCATGACGGACGAGTTGCCCAGAACAGACGCCGCGATGGATGCGGGCGGCGGTAATGCGCTTCCTGCTGCAGGCCAGCCGCTGCTGCGCATCGAAGGCGTCGCCAAAAATTTCGGAACGTTCCGGGCCGTGGACGGCGTGTCGCTCGACATCAAGGCCGGCGAGTTCTTCGCGTTGCTTGGACCCAGCGGCTGCGGCAAGACCACGCTGCTGCGCATGCTCGCGGGCTTCGAGGCGCCGGACGAGGGGCGCATTTTGCTCGGGGATAAGGACATCGCGCAGGCGCTGCCACACGAGCGCCCGATCAACATGATGTTCCAGAACTATGCGCTGTTTCCGCATCTGTCGGTGCGCGACAACGTCGCCTTCGGGCTGAAGCGCGCCGGCATGGCCCGCGGAGAAATCGCCACGCGCGTGGCCGAGATGGTCGCGCTGGTGAAGCTCGAGGGGCTGGAGAAGCGCAAGCCCGACCAGCTCTCGGGCGGCCAGCGCCAGCGCGTCGCACTGGCGCGCGCCTTGGCACGCCGTCCGCAATTGCTGCTGCTCGACGAGCCGCTTGCCGCGCTCGACAAGAAGCTCCGCGAGAGCACGCAGCGCGAGCTGATGGAGCTTCAGCGCCGGCTCGGCATGACCTTCATCATCGTCACCCACGACCAGGAAGAGGCCATGACGATGGCGAGCCGGATCGGCGTGATGAAGGATGGCCAGCTCGCGCAGGTCGCGAGCCCCCGGGAGCTCTACGAGGCGCCGCGTTCGCGCTGGATCGCGGAGTTTGTCGGCGACATCAACCTGTTCGACGGTGAGTCCAGATTGCGCGATGGCCATCGTCTGGTCATCGGCACGCGTGACGCGGGTGCGCTGGTGGTGGCCGAGCCGCGCGAACCGGTCGGCGCGGGAAAATTCGCGGTCGCGATCCGACCCGAGAAGGTCAAGCTGTCGCGCCGCGGTCCCGTCAGCGAGGCCGGTCATGAAGCCGCGCTCAACCGGCTGGACGGCGTGATTGCCGACGTCTGCTATCTCGGCGGCACTACCACCTACAAGGTGAAGCTTGATACGGGCGGGATGATACGGGCGTCCGTCGCCAACAGTGCGCGGCTCGACGTCGATGCCTACAGCCTGAACCAGCATGTCGTCGCCTGGTTCACGCCTGATGACTGCGTGGTGCTGCCCTCATGAGCTCCCGCCGCATCTTCGCCCGACCGGCGCGCTTCGCCGCCATCGCACCCTATATCTGGATGGTGCTGTTCTTTCTGGTGCCATTCGGTTTCGTGCTGAAGATCAGCCTGTCGCAGACCGCGATCGCGCAGCCGCCTTATGTGCCGGTGTTCGACCTGACCGCGGGATGGGAGGCGCTGAAGGCCGCTTTTGCTGCGCTGTCGCTCGATAATTTCAAGTTGCTCGCCTCCGACGATATCTATGTCTTCGCCTATGTCCGCAGCCTGACCGTCGCTCTCACCGCGACAGCGCTGCTGCTGCTGATCGGCTATCCCGTCGCTTACGGCATGGCGCGATTGCCAAAGCGCTGGCAGGCGGTGGCGATGGTGCTGGTGATCGTGCCGTTCTGGACCTCGTTCCTGATCCGCATCTACGCCTGGATCAACGTCCTCCAGCATGACGGCCTGCTCAACCAGGTCCTGTTGGCGCTGCACCTTGTCAGCCAGCCGGTGGTGTGGCTCTCCACCGACAGTGCGATGTATATCGGCATCGTCTATTCCTATCTGCCGTTCATGATCCTGCCGCTCTATGCCACGCTCGCGAAGATGGAGCCGGTGCTGGAAGAGGCGGCCAGCGATCTCGGCGCGCCGCCCTGGCAGGTGTTCTGGCTCGTCACTTTCCCGCTGTCGCTGCCCGGCGTCGGTGCGGGCGTGCTCTTGTGCTTCATTCCCATCGTCGGTGAGTTCGTCATTCCGGATCTTCTGGCGGGCTCCAATTCGCTGATGATCGGCCAGACCCTGTGGCTCGAATTCTTCACCAACAAGGACTGGCCGGTGGCCTCCGCAGCGGCCATCGTGCTGCTGGCGGTGCTGCTGGTGCCGCTGCTGCTGTACGAGCGGCTTCAGAAGCGGCAGCTGGAACAGAGGCGCTGAGGCGATGCGCAAGACCTCCCGCCTGTCCCGCTTCAACATCGCCTCGCTCGCGCTGGGGCTGGCCTTCCTTTATCTGCCGATCATCATTCTCGTCATCTACTCCTTCAACGCGTCGCGGCTGGTGACGGTGTGGGGCGGCTGGTCGCTGCGCTGGTATCACGAGTTCTTCAATGACCGCGCCATGATCGAGGCGGCCTGGATGAGTTTGCGTGTGGCCGTCTCCTCCGCGACCATCGCCACGATGCTCGGCACGCTCGCGGCTGTCGCGCTGTCGCGCGGCGAGCGCTTTCGCGGCCGTACGCTGTTCTCCGGCATGCTCTATGCGCCGCTGGTGATGCCGGAGGTGATCACCGGTCTGTCGCTGCTGCTGTTGTTCGTCGCGCTGAACGCCGAGCGCGGCTTCTGGACGGTGACGATCGCGCATACCACGCTGACGATGTGCTTCGTCGCGGTGGTCGTGCAGTCCCGCCTCGGCTCGCTCGACCGCTCGCTGGAGGAGGCGGCGATGGACCTCGGCTGCAACCCGGCGCGCGCGTTCGTCGCCGTGACGCTGCCGCTGATCGCGCCGGCGATCGTCGCGGGCTGGATGCTGGCCTTCACGCTCTCCCTCGACGATCTCGTGATCGCGAGCTTCACCACCGGCCCGGGCTCCGCGACGCTGCCGATCCGGATCTATTCGGAGGTGCGGCTCGGCGTGAAGCCGGAGATCAACGCGATCTGCACGCTGGTGATCGCCCTGATCGCGGTGGTTATCGTCGTCGCCTCGCTGGCCTCGAAACTGTCGAGCTCGCAGGGCGAGAGCGCGGCGCCGCTGTAGGCAGGGAGCAATCATGACATTCGCCTACCAAATCCTGATCCACACGCCGGTCTGGGTCTGGATGCTGTTCGCCTATCTGGTGTGGCAGGGTGTTCAAGCCATGCAGCCGCGGACGACGTCGATCTGGCGCATGCTGATCGTGCCGGTCGTGTTCATCGCCTGGGGCGTCTCGCGGATCGGATTCGGACACCAGGATAACGCATGGCCGCTGGTCGCCTGGATCGCAGCGGCGCTGGCGCTATTGCCGCTCGGCGTGCTGACGCCACGCCCGTTCGATGTGGATCACACGACAGGTGAGATCGTCCGTCCCGGTAGCGCCTTCGCGCTGATCCGCAACCTGATTGTGTTCTCGCTGCAATATGCGGTCGGGGTGATCTCGGCGATCGACGCGGGCGACAGCGCGCTTGCCATCATCGCCGGCCGCGCCATTTCGGGCGCGACCGCCGGCTATTTCCTCGGTTCGACGATCGCGCTGCTGGTCGCCTATCGAAGAAGGCGTGCAGACGGCTGATCAGCGCGACCGGGATGGTCGCTTCGCAGTCTTTGGATTCGCCGGGCGCGAACGTATCGCAGAGGCGGTGACGGTGGCGGTGTGCCGTGTGCGCACGGCGCCTTGCACCGCTGCGCCGAGCTGCCGCAGCGCCAAAGCATCGAGCGGAAACTCCAGCAGGATGTGGATCAGGCTCAGCGCCAGCAGAAAGGTGAAGCCGAACGCGTAGTCGTAGAAGTAGAGCGCGGTGGAGGCGGCGCTGGCGGCGACCATCGCCGCCAGCCGCGCTTTCGGCACGTCGGCCCAGCGGATGACGTCGGCTTTGATGAACCAGTTGAGGTAATGATAGGTGTAGACGAAGGCGAGCAGGCTCGTCAGCCTGGTGTCGAGGACGAGGCCGGGCACGCCGAACAGCCGGCCCAGGGCCGGGCCGACATTGCCGAAATAGTCCTGGCCGACGCGGGCAAAGCTTGCGATCCGGATGCCGGCGGTCGGCGGCAGCAGCAGGATCGTGGCGATTGCGACGAGATAGACGGCCACCAGCGCGGCCTGCACGCGGCTGCCGGACCGGTGCGCGCCGAGCACCATGAAGATCAGCGTGAACAGCGAGACGTGGATCAGGGTCGGAATCAGGATGCCGATGACCGCAAGCGACGATCCGCTCGCATACATGATCGCGGACAGGGCGATCGCCGCCATGAACAGCAGCATGCTCTCGATCGCGGAGGTGGTGGCGGCCAGCATGGCGCAGACCACCAGCGCGCCCCACATCGCAAAGCCGAACCACGAGGCGTTGTCGATCAGCGCGGCAACCACGGCGATGATCGCGAGGACTGCCGCGATGCCGCGGTGGGGCAGGTAATAGCTGCGATCGTGCAGCCAAGAAATCTCGGTGAAATAGTGCGCCGGGCCGAGCACGACATAGGCCAGCAGCAGCAGCTCGAACGGCACCAGATAGGCCGCCGCGAGCGCCAGCAGCATCAGCCCGAGATGGATCGCGTCGTTGCTGCGCATGATGACCAGCCCCGTATTGGGGCTTGGAGGTTAGAGCAGACGTGGACAATCTTCAATTGTCCACGTCATCGCTCGAACGCCCTGCTTGCGGCGACCCGATGCGTCCTGTTGCGTCAGGACTTCACCGCACCCGCCGTGAGCCCGCCCACCATGTAGCGGCGGAAGGCGTAGTAGACCGCGGCCGGCGGCAGCGCGTAGATGAAGCCCGTGGTCATCAACAGCTCCCAGGGCGAGTCGTCGGCAGCGAGGAAGTTGCCGAGCGCGACGGGAAGCGTGATCTCGCGGTCGTTGGAGAGCAGCAGGAACGCGTAGAGATATTCGTTCCAGGCCAGCAGCACCGCATAGGTGCCGATCGCGACCAGCGAGGGCATCATCAGCGGCAAATAGACCAGGCGGAAGATCTGGAGCGTCGTCGCGCCGTCCATCACCGCCGCTTCATCCAGCTCGACCGGCAGCTTGTCGGAGGCCTGCTTGAGCACCCAGATCGCGTAAGGCGAGGCGATCGTCACCATCGCGAGGATCAGCGACCAGTGATTGTTGAGCAGGCCGTAATTGCCCATGGTCCGGTACATCGGCACTGCGAGGAACGCCGCGGGGATGAAATAGGTGAACAGCGCGAGGTTCAGCACGGCGCGGCCGCCCGGCACCTTCAATCGCGAGATCGCGAACGCGGCGGCGGTGGCGATGCACAGTGTCAGGACACCGACGGAGACGGCGATCAGCGTCGAGTTCCAGAACTGCGCGTAGAAGTCGCGCAGGAAATAATGCTGCTGCTTGAACACGATCTCGAAGTTGTGCAGCGTCGGGTGGTCCGGCCACAGCTTGCCCGAAAACGCATCCTCCTTCGGGGAGATCGCGAACAGGAACATGTGGTAGATCGGAATCATCGTCCACAGGAACACGGGAATGCCGATCAGCAGCAACCGTGCTTCGGTCCCGACGTCGCGCCAGGAAAACTCGCCTACGCCAGGAAGCTTCATCGCGACAACCGTTTCATCATGAAATACACGAGCGGCAGGACGAAAGGCATCGCGCAGACGATGGAGGCCATCGCGAGCGAGAGCTGGTCGAGCCGGAGATAGCGGATGCCGAGCGTCGCCAGCACATGCGTGAGGTCGGCCGGGCCGCCGCCGGTGAGCAGGTAGACGCTGTTGAAGTCGCCGAGCGTCCAGATCATCGAGAGCAGCGTGCAGGTGATGTAGAGCGTCTGCATCGACGGCCAGGTGATGAAGCGGAATTTCTGCCACCAGCTCGCGCCGTCGACCTCGGCGGCCTCGAACAGATCGTGCGGGATCGCAAGGCGTCCGGTGATCAGGATCAGCGTCCAGAACGGCAGCGACTTCCAGATGTGCACGCCGATCGCCATGGTCAGCGCCACGGTCGGGTCGTTCAGCCAGTTCGGACCGTCGTCGCCGGTGAGAGAGAAGATGAGATGATTGATCACGCCCCATTCGGGGTTGAACATGAAGCGCACCGACAGAATGGTCGGGATCGACGGCACTGCCCAGGGCAGGATGAAGATCACCGAGAGCCATTTGATCCAGGTGCGCTGCTGGGCGAAGAAGCCGGACAGGAACAGCGCGATCAGCATCTTGATGTTGATGCCGATGACCAGGAAGACCAGCGTGTTGACCGCGGCGCGCGCGAAGATCGGATCGTGATACAGCGCGACATAGTTCGACGGAGCCCGCGCCAGCCACAGCCCGTAGCAGACGGGATAGACGACGAAGGCGAGGAAGACGAGGAGATAGGGCGCGAGCAGCACGATGCCCCAGACCTGCGCCGGGGTCAGCCGCGACGACAGGGGTGGGGCGGGGATCGACTGATCGCCAGAGAGCGTAATCGCCATTCTTCAGGACTCTTTGAAAGGACTACCGGCCGCACGAGGCGGCCGGTATTAGCGTTTCGCCTCTCCCCGCGCCAGCGAGGAGAGGAAGAAAACAGAACTAGCCTGCAACCTGCTTGATGCGGGCGATCAGCTCGTCGACGGCCTTGTCGACCGGGACCTTCTCGCTGACGACCCGGTTCATCGCCTTGGCCCAGACGTTCTCGTTGTTGAGGATCGTGAACTTCCAGTTCTTGGTGAAGTCGAACGCCGTGGTGCCGCCGGTGAACTGCGCGTGGACCGCCTTGCGGTGCTTGTCGGCCTGCCAGAACGGGCTGTCCTGGCTTGCCTTCGTCACCGGGAACCAGCGGCCGAGCGCGCCCTCGATATAGGGGCGGACATTCTCTTCCTGCAGCAGGAAGGCAATGAACTGCTTGGCTTCGGCCTTGTTCTTGGCCGCGGTGAACACCAGTCCGGTCTTGACGTCCGAGCGGTAGCGGATGGTCGAACCATCCGGCGCCTTCGGGAAGGACGCCGTGACGATGTCCTGCTCATAGGCCTTCTTGCCGGCGTCGCGCTGCTCCTGGGTCAGAGCCTGGTTCTGCGAATCCTCGAACCACTTCGCCGCGATCGAGATCGTGAAATTGTGGGTCATCACGATGGTCTTGTTGTGGAAGGCGACGTTGTTGTCCGGGTCCTTCCAGGTTGTGGACGAGGGCGGCGTGCAGCCCTTGATATAGGTGTCGGTGTAGTCCTTCAGCGCGCCGATCAGGTTCTCGCGCACCTTGGGATCGTCGACCGTAAGCTTGCCGTCGTCGTCGACGAGCTTAACGTGGTAGGCGTCCATGAAGGTGTAGAATGACTGGAAGGCGTCGGTGGATTCCACGCCCATCGGCTGGCCGACACCGTAGATGCGCTGGCCGGTGGCCTTGCGGATGCCCGGCTGCACCTTGTCGCACCAGAACGTCCAGTAGCCGGCCCAGTCGGTCGGGATGTCGGCGAGCTTGAAGCCGGCCTTCTCCAGCATGTCGTTCCAGATCTCGACATGCATGCTCTGCTGCTTCAACGGGAAGCCGTAATAGGCCTTCTTCTTGGCGACGTCGTTGTAGAGGATCGAGGCATCCAGCGTGTTCTGCACGAACCGGCCCTTGATCGGCTCCATGATGTCGGAGAGGTCCTCGAGCTTGCCCTCATAGGCCCACTTGCCCTGCGCCTGCACGTCATAGGAATCGGAATAGGCGACATCAGGCACGGTGCCGGCATCGAGTGCGGCCACCGTCTTCGGAATCATGTCCTGGATCGCGTACTGCGACAATTCGACCTTGATGCCGGTCTTGGCTTCGAACTTCTTGATCGTGTCGATCAATGCGTCGTCTTCGGAGCGGTAGAAGCCCTTGCCCCACCAGACCGTAATCGTCTTCTGCTGCGCAAATGCGGGTGCAGCGGCTGCAAACAGCCCGGCCGCAGCGACCGCCAGTGATACTGCGCCAATAACCTTGGATTTCACGATTTTCTCCCTCAAGCCGCCGGTGTTTTAACCGGTCGGCTAAAACACTAGCGCATGGTGGTAGCGCAATCAACGCATCCTTGTCAGACATAGGTCGTAGGGGATCGGCCGAAGGAGATGCTTAATGCGGCGCATCCATGCAATCGCCGCATCAATTCGGGTGGATCAATTCGCGCTTGCTTGGGCAGCGCAAGACGACCGCCGTCCTCAGTTGGACTTCGCGTTGTCCTTGGCGTTTTCCTTGGCGTTCTCGGCCGTCGGCGAGTCTGCCGGCGCGGGGCGCTGCTTGACGCCCGTGATCTTCTCGATCACCGAGCGCACCGTGTCGCCGGTCTGGCCTTCCTTCTTGAGCAGCTGCGCGCCGAAGGGCGAGCGGCGGATCAGGACGTCCGAATCCGGGAGGATCAACGGATCGTCCCAGGGACCCTGCACCACGAAGGGCAATTCGAAGCCGGACGTCGTGTTGAGGCTCGCGACGCCCTTCATGTCGTATTCGCGCGCCGGCACGGAGGCGGTGCCGGTCATCGTGATCTTCGCCGCCGGTCCTTCGATGCGAATGTCCTCGGCGGTGGCAACGCCGTCGGAGAATTTCAGCGCGATGGTGAGGTTGCTGTAAGGGGTCGAGCCGCTGCGGAAATTGCCGCCGCCCGACAGCGGCCGCCGCTCCAGCCGCTTCAGCAGCTGCTCGGCGTTGAAGCCCGCGATGGCGCCGTCATGTCCGGTCACGGTGGCGCTGCCGTCGAGCGACTGCACGAGGCCGAACGGGCTCGAACCGGAGGCGAGGAGCGAGACGTTGATGTTGCCGCGGCCGGACAGCTTGTTGAGGCCGAACAGCTCGGTGGCGCAGGCCTGGAGGTCGACGTCGGTGAACTGGAATTGTGCCTTGATGTCGGCGACGGTGTCGGAGCGCGCGATCCCGAACGAGCCCTTGGCGATGCCGCCATAGACCTGGGCCTCGCCGACCGAAAGCGCCAGCTGGCCGTTGCGCAAGTTCGCGCCGATCGCGGTGCGGCCGAGCCTGGTCGAGCCGATCGTCAGCTTGGCTGCCGACAGGCGCATGTCGAGGTCCGTGGTCGACAATCCGTTGAGATCGAACAGCTGCCTGTTCCAGTCGCGCGCGCCGCTGGCGAGCAGGCGGAAGGTCGAAATATAAGGTGTGAAGTCGAGCGCGTCGGCTGCGAGCGTCGCTTGCAGCGTCTGCCGGCCGTTATTGGCGTAGGTCATCACGCCCTCGGCGGTGTTGCCGTCGAGCTCGACATTGACGTTGGTAAGCGCGATCGAGGGGCCGACGACGTTGGCGCGCGCCTTCAGGGCGAAGCGGCCGAAGCCGCCGCTGCCGGGTTGCGGCTGCCCGGTCCAGCGCAGCGCGTTACGCAAGGACGGGCTGTCGATGGTGAGCGTACCCTCCATCATCGGGCTGGTGCGGTTGGCGACGCTGCCGTCGAAGGCGAGCTTGAGCGGGGCACTGGCGATCCGCGCCCTCAATCCCGAGCGGTCACCGGAGAGAGCGGCGACGAAATCGGCGAAGCTGATCGAGCCGTCGACGCGCTCGCCGCGCCAGTCGAACTGTCCGGTTGCGGCGAAGGAGCGCGAGATCGAGGGCCAGGCCAGCGACAGGTCGATGTCCTCGAACTTCTCGGTGGCGTGGGTGGCTGCGTCCTCGTAGTTGAGCACGCCGTCCTGGATCCTGATCTCGGAGAACGAGACCTGGTTGTCCGCGCCGGGCCTCATCGTGCGGGCAATGGTCTGGATGAAGGGCGTCCAGTTGCTCTCGCCATCCGGCTTCAGGCTGACATGGATGCGCGGCCGCAGCAGCGCCAGGTCGGCGATCTCGAACCGTTGCAGCAGCAGGGGCAGCAGCCGCAGATTGGCGGTGAGCACGTCGACATGCAGTGCGGGGTCGCTGGTGCCGCCGCCCTTGAGGCCGACGTCATGGAACGAGATGTAGCTCGCCGGCAGCAGCGAGATGTCGATACTGCCTGCGACATTGAGCTCGAGCCCGGTGACCTCGCGAATCTGCGCTTCGACCGCCTTGCGCAGCGCGTCGCGGTTGATGAGCCAGGAGGTCGCGATCAGGGCGATCAGCGCGACGCCGAGCAGCGCCGCGATCGGCGTCCCGAGGCGCTTCATTCCTTGGGCCATGGTCAATGGCATGTCCTGATCGGGTTGGTCGTTGGAGCCAGAAGGGCGGGCCGGGAAATCTGCGTGCCCACACCCAACCCCCGCAACTTGATGGGTTTTCTTGTCGCTTTCAAGGCCGCGGACCGTTCTGCCCACGGCGTGGGCAGCTTCTATCACCCGGGCGCGAAACGGAGAACCCCGTATCATTGACGGCTTTGGCGGATTTCGCCTAATAATCGCCGCCAACCGGGCGCGACGCCTGCAGCCGAAGGTTCAGTCGAAGGTTTTTTGCATGAACAAGGTCTATCCCGACGCCAAGTCGGCTCTCGCCGGTATTCTCAAAGACAACATGATGATCATGTCGGGCGGCTTCGGTCTCTGCGGCATTGCCGAGGAGCTGTCGGATGCGATCCGCGAGTCCGGCGTCAAGGGCCTGACGGTCGTCTCCAACAATGCCGGCGTCGACGGCATCGGCCTCAGCCGCCTGCTCGAAACCCGCCAGATCAAGAAGATGATCTCGTCCTATGTCGGCGAGAACAAGCTGTTCGCCCAGCAATTCCTCGCCGGCGAGCTGGAACTCGAATTCAATCCGCAGGGCACGCTGGCCGAGCGCATCCGCGCCGGCGGCGCCGGCATCCCGGCCTTCTACACCAAGACCGGCGTCGGCACGCTGATCGCCGAAGGCAAGGAAGTGAAGGAATTCGACGGCGAGAAGTATCTGATGGAGCGCGGCCTGTTCGCCGACCTCGCCATCGTCCACGCCTGGAAGGGCGACACCGCCGGCAACCTCATCTACCGCAAGACCGCGCGCAACTTTAACCCGATGATGGCGACCGCCGCCAAGATGACGGTGGCCGAGGTCGAGCATCTGGTTCCGGCCGGTGAACTCAATCCCGACCACATCCACACGCCCGGCATCTTCGTGAAGCGCATCGTCGAGGTCGGCACGGCCAAGAAGCGCATCGAATTCCGCAACACCCGCCCGCGCACGGCAGCTTGAGATCAGGAGAACGATATGGCCTGGACCCGTGAACAGATGGCCGCGCGCGCCGCGAAGGAACTGCGCGACGGCTATTACGTCAATCTCGGCATCGGCATTCCGACGCTGGTCTCGAACTTCATCCCCGACGGGGTCGACGTCAGCCTCCAGAGCGAGAACGGCATGCTCGGCATGGGCCCGTTCCCCTATGAGGGCGAGGAAGATGCCGACCTCATCAACGCCGGCAAGCAGACCGTCAGCGAGCTGCCCTCGACCTCGTATTTCTCGAGCGCGGATTCCTTCGGCATGATCCGCGGCGGCCACATGGACCTGTCGATCCTCGGCGCCATGCAGGTGGCCCAGAACGGCGATCTCGCCAACTGGATGATCCCCGGCAAGATGGTCAAGGGCATGGGCGGCGCGATGGACCTGGTCGCCGGCGTCAAGCGCGTCGTCGTGGTCATGGAGCATTCGGCCAAGGACGGCTCGAAGCTGCTGAAGACGTGCAATCTGCCGCTGACCGGCGAGCGCGTGGTCGACATGGTCGTCACCGATCTCGCCGTCTTCACCATCGACAAGCACGGCGACGGCGGCATGGCCCTGATCGAGCTCGCCGACGGCGTCTCGCTCGACGAGGTCAAGGCCAAGACTGAAGCCGAATTCCGCGTCGCGCTGACGAACACGTAAGACAGCCGTCGTAATGAACGTGAATGGCCGGGCTTCGTCCCGGCCATTTTCGTTTGGGCGTGAGGACGCGCACTGTCTCTCCACCGTCATTGTGAGGAGCTCTTGCGACGAGCGCGAGCAACGCCATGGCCTTACTCCAGGAGGCAATGATGAAACGTCATCATCGACCAAATCCGGCGCTCCGACTTTGAGCGAGCGCAAGGTCGCCAGTCCGAAAACGGGGCATCCCATGCCATCCGGAACGCGCTGCCCACCCGTGGCATCGATTGACGAATGGGCAAGACATGAGGACCGATCTCGCGGCGAGCTATGGCGAAGAACGTCTGCCGCGCTACACGAGCTATCCGACCGCGCCGCATTTCTCGCCGGTCATCGGCGCCGACACTTATGCAAGATGGCTGTCCGAGCTGCCCGCAGGCGGCAGCGCGTCGCTCTATCTGCACGTGCCGTTCTGCCGCGAGATGTGCTGGTACTGCGGCTGCCACACCCAGATCGTCCGCCGCGACGGGCTGATCGCGGCCTATCAGCGTACGCTGCGCAGCGAGATCGCGCAGGTCGCCGAAACGATCGGCCGCCGCATCAAGGTCGAGCACATCCATTTCGGTGGCGGCACGCCGACGATCATGGCGCCGGATGCCTTTGCCGAGCTGATGGCGGCGATGCGCCATTCGTTCTTCGTGCTGCCGTCGGCCGAGATCGCGGTCGAGATCGACCCGCGCACGCTGACATCGGAGATGGTGGAAGCGATGCGGCTGTCCGGCGTCAACCGCGCCAGCCTTGGCGTGCAAAGCTTCGATCCGGTCGTGCAGCGCGCGATCAACCGCGTGCAGAGCTTTGAGCAGACGGCCTCCGTCGTGGACAGCCTCCAGCGTGCCGGCATCAAGGGTGTCAACTTCGACCTCATCTACGGCCTGCCGCACCAGACCGTCGCGTCCTGCCTCGACACCGTGCGGCGTTCGCTCGAACTCGGGCCCGACCGCTTCTCGGTGTTCGGCTATGCGCATGTCCCCGCGTTCAAGAAGCACCAGCGCATGATCGACGAGAGGCACCTGCCAGATGGCCTGGCGCGTCATGACCAGGCCTGCGCGATTGCCGACGCGCTGAAACAAGCAGGCTATGTGCAGATCGGGCTCGATCACTTCGCGCGTCCTGATGACGCCATGGCCGTCGCCTTCGAGGACCGGACGCTGCGGCGCAATTTCCAGGGCTACACCACCGACCGGGGCGAGGTCCTGATCGGCTTTGGTGCGAGCGCGATCGGACATCTGCCGCAGGGTTATGTCCAGAACGAGGTGCAGATCGGCGCCTATGCGCAGAGCATAGCCAACGGCCATTTGGCCACCAAGAAGGGCTACGGGCTCACCGATGACGACCGTCTGCGCGCCGACATCATCGAGCGCATCATGTGCGAGTTCAGCGCCGATCTCGGCGACATCTGCGCGCGTCACGGCGCGGAGCCGGAGGCGATGCTGCAATCGGCTGCGCGCCTGAAGCCCCTGATCTCGGATGGCGTGGTGAAGCTGGACGGCGACCGCCTCGCGGTGGCAAGCGACTCGCGCTTCCTGGTCCGCAGCGTCGCCGCCGCGTTCGATGCGCATCTGGATCCGGGCAAGCAGTTGCATAGCCGGGCGGTGTAGTTCACCTCGCCCGTGGCGCATCCATCGAGACGCCCGCCGTCGGCGGGCCCTCAGGATGAGGACGGAATGCGTGGAAGCTATTTCGACGGGCACAGCCGCCGTTCAGCCTCATCCTGAGGAGACCGCGGAGCGGTCGTCTCGAAGGACGAGGCGCTCGCTCAGATCTCGCCAAGAGAGAAGCAACCACCAGCTTGCTCTCCAACAAAGAAACCCGACCCCGCTCCGCTATCGTCATTTCGGAACGGAGTTGTCCATGCCCTTCCGGTCCGACGATCTGGTCGACGACATCATGCGCACTTCGCCGCACACGATCCGCGTGTTCCTTGCTTTCAAAATGGCCTGTGTCGGCTGTCCGATCGCGACCTTCCACACCGTGGACGATGCCTGCCGCGAGCACGGCATCGATCGGGACAAATTCCTCGCCGCGCTGTGCGAATGCGTGCCGGCGTGAGGAGGGTCGGAGTTTGCGCGGGTCGCGTGCGAACTCCCGGGTGAGGGCAAGCTTTCTCCGTAAGCGAAAGCATCCTCACCCCTATTTTCCTTGTTCACCTCTCCCCGTAAGAACGGGGGAGAGGGAGAAGACGAGCTAGGCCGCGCCGCTATCCGGACTGCGCTCCGCGAGCACCACGATCCTGTGCGGATCACGCAGGATGATCCGTTGACGGCCGCTCTCGACCAGGCCCTGGCTCTCCCAGCCGCTGAGGATGCGGCTCACCGTATGCAGCGTGGTGCCGGTCATCTGCGCGATGTCCTGGCGGCTGATCGGGAAGTCGATCTCGATGCCGTGGTCGAGCTTCCTGCCGGATTGTTTGGCGAGCCGCAGCAGCGCATGCGCGACGCGCTGCTCGACCTGCTGGGTCGACATTTCCAGGATGCGCGTGTGGCTCTCCTGAAGTCGCGCGCCGACGGTCTGGAGCGTGTTGGCGGCAATCGCCGGAAACCGCTCGATCAACCGAGGCCAGGCCGAAACCGGCCAGATCAGGACGACACTGTCGTCGACCGCCATCGCCGTTGCCGGATAGTGCGCCGCGCCAATCGCCATCGCGAGGCCGAAGGTTTCGCCGGGCGCGACATAGCGCACCACGATCTGCTCTCCGGTCGGCGTGGTCTTGGCCGCGCGGACATGGCCGTGCAGCAGCAGGAAGAAGGATTGCGCGTCCGCGCCCTGCTCGAAAATGGCGGTGTTCCTGGGATAACGCGCCGAGCGGGCCTCGCGCAGGATCTCGTCGAGATCCCTGGGTTGGACGCCGGCGAACAGCGGCAAATGCGCAACCAGCGATGTGTCGACCGTGGCCATTCTGTCTCCTCGGCGCTCGGGCGTTTGGCGCACGGGAGTGTGATGGCACCTGCAATCGTCGGGCAGTTTGCGATAGCGCAAAACGGGCTTGGCCGGACGGCAGTATTTTTCCAGCCAACAGTCCGAATTCACAGGAGTTGCCCCATGGCTGGCGCCCGATCCCGTAACTTTGAGGGCTGGCCGCTGTTTGCGAACAGCTTTCGGCCGTTTTTCCTGCTCGCCGCGATCCAGGCCGGGCTGTCGATCCTGGCCTGGCTGCCGATGTTCTACGGTGAATTGTCCGTGAGCTCCGCCTTTGCGCCGCGCGACTGGCACGTCCACGAAATGCTCTACGGCTTCCTGCCGGCTGTCATCACGGGATTCCTGTTCACGGCGATCCCGAACTGGACCGGTCGGTTGCCGATCCAGGGCACGTCGCTCGGCGCGCTGGTGGTGGTGTGGCTGGCCGGTCGTGCCGCAGTGACGTTGTCCGCCGATCTCGGCTGGGCCTTCGCGCTGGTCGTCGATGCCGCCTTCCTGTCGCTGGTCGTCGCGGCCGCAACGCGCGAGATCATCGCCGGCGGCAATTGGCGCAATCTGCCCGTCGTCGTGCTCGTGCTGGTGCTGCTATCAGGCAATGTCGCCTTCCATCTCGAAGCGCACTTTGAAGGCGCGGCGGATGTCAGCATCCGTGTGGGCATCGGCGTGGTCGTGCTGCTGATCGCGCTGATCGGCGGCCGCATCATCCCGAGCTTCACCCGCAACTGGCTGGTCAAGTTCAATCCCGGCCGCCTGCCGGTGCCGTTCGGTCGCTTCGACGGCGCGGTCGTCGGATTGAGCGCGCTCGCGCTGATCGCGTGGATCGTGGCGCCGCTGAACATGATCACGGGTGTCGTGATGGCGCTCGTCGGCGTCCTGCATCTGGTTCGCCTTGCGCGCTGGGCCGGCGACCGCACCACACGCGAGCGGCTGCTGCTGATCCTCCATGTCGGTTATGTCTTCGTTCCGCTCGGTTTCATCCTGCATGCGGCAGCTGCCTTCGGCGCATTGCCGCCGAGCGCGGGCATTCATGCCTGGATGGCCGGTGCCGCCGGCACGATGACGCTTGCGGTGATGACGCGTGCGAGCCTCGGCCATACCGGCCAGGTGCTGACGGCATCGCCAGCGACGCAAGGGATCTACGTCGCGATTATCGTCGCGGCCTTGGCACGGATCGTCGCCGTGGTGATACCAGCCTATAGCGACACGTTGCTGCATATTGCGGCCTGCGGCTGGGTCGTCGCGTTCCTCGGCTTTGCCATTGCGTTTGGCCCGCTGCTCGCCGGCAGCCCCCGGCGCGCACTCGCCATCATGGGAGTGCCGGTCCCGGCGCGCTGAAATCCTTGCAGGCGTAACAAACGCCATCGTCGATCCGAAACTCCCTTTCGAAGCACGCCGGCTGTTGGTCCGGGCGTGGGAACGCGATTGAGGAATGGATCGAAAATGATTGGCGAAGTCGTTGTGATCGGCGATCTCAAGCTGCGGGATGGCGCGCAGGCCGAGGAATATGACCGGCTCGGCGAGCGCATGTACAATACTGTCAGCGGCCTTCCGGGCTTCCTGTCGGTCAAGTCATTCAAGGCCGACGACGGCGAGGAGTTGACCGTGTTTCGCTTTGCCTCGGAGGAGGCGCTCGAAGCCTGGCGGACGCATCCGGAGCATGTCGAGACCATGAAGCGCGGGCATGCCGAATTCTATGCCAGCGGCTTCCTGCAGATCTGCAAGGTCATCCGCGAGGTCGGTCCTTTCGAGCACGCCTGATCCAGGGATGAGCTTAAGCCGCGCTGTCTGACGGTACGCCGTCCGGTTTTGCCGGCGGCCGCACGCCCTTGCGCCATGCCGTGATGGTGCAGCCGAAGCGGCCGCGAAACCAGCGCGCCATCGCGCTCTGCGCGGAGAAGCCGAGCTGCGCGGCGATATCGGCCAGCGGCCGGCCGGGATCGTCGATCAGCTGGATCACGAGATCGGCGCGTTGCGCATCGAGGATCGCCGAAAAGCTGGTACCGGCTTCGGCCAGGTGCCGGTGGATGGTGCGGCGGGTGCAGGCGAGGTGCTCGGCCACGCGTTCGACCGTGCAGTCGCCACTCGCGAGCAGGAGGCGGACGACCTCGTCGACCTTCTCTTCCCAGCTTGCCGGCCGCGTTTCGATCGCCTCGATGCGCTTGCGCAGATAGCTGGCGATCAGCGGATGCGCGCTCGGGATTCGGCGCTCCATGTCGTGTGCCGACAACAGGATCGCATCGTCCTCCGCATTGAAGGTCACGCGGCAGCCGAAAAAGTCGCGGTAACGCTTGCGGTCGTGCGGCGGCGGATAGTGCAGGTGCACCTCCAGCGGCCGCCAATCGCTGCCGAACAGCGACTGGATGATGCGGTGGACGCTGCCGAGCGCCATGTCGATCGACTGCCGCAGGGCGGTCGGCTGCCGGCCGCGCAGATGCAGCGCGACGGTCACGGTCTGCTTGTCCCTGACGATGTCGAGCTTCATGCCGTCATGATGGATATGGATGAAGCGCGAGAAAGCCTCGATGGCTTCGCCGACGGTCGCTTGCTCGCGCACGATCAGGCCAACCGCGCCGAAATTGGTGAGGCCGCCGCGCTCGGCGAGCCGCAAGCCGAAATCTTCCGCACCCGAAGCCTCTGCCGACAATTCGAGCAGGCGACGTAAGGCCGTGACGGCAATGGGGGTATCGGGCTCGTCGAGCACGGCCAGCGGCAGCCTGACCTTGCGCATCATCTGTTTGGGGTCGAGTCCCACCGACCGGGCCACATCCGGGTAGTAGCTCAAGCCTGCGCTGCGAATGAGGTCGGTCATGCGACCCGTTCCTGTCAGCCATTCCCGCAGATGTCCCGAAATGTAAAGTTTCTGTCCCGATCCGTCAAATCCGGGAACAGGGCGGAACATACATAAGGGAAAGCGAAGCACAGGCGCGAATGCCGTGCTCCATGACGGCGCAGCAGGGCGGTGGGCCCCGCGGCCGTCGCGTATCATTTGACCAAGACATTGCTGGATCGGGATTATGCCGGGGAACATGCTTTCCAAGGGTGAGGTATTCGTCATTGAAACCGACGCCGCCTCCCGCGAACAACTTTCAAGCGCGCTGCAACAGAGCGCCTATGATGTGATCTGTTTCGCCGATGGCGCATCGCTGCTGTCGGAAGCCAAGGCGCGGATGCCGGCCTGCGTGCTGCTGGAGATGCCGCCCGACCGCTCCGCGCTCGACGTGCTCAAGCGCCTGCGCGAGGAAAACTGCATGGCGCCAGTGCTGGTGACGTCGGCGAACGGCAGCATCTCCATGGCTGTCGATGCCATCAAGAGCGGCGCGGCCGACTTCATCGAAAAGCCGTTCCGCACCCACGACATCGTCGACCGGATCGATGCCGCGATCGACGAGTCCGGGCAGCCGGCTTCAAACCGGCAGCGTTGGCTGCCGGGCTGTGAGCCTCTGACGGGACGCGAAGGCGACGTGCTCGAGCATCTCGCTGATGGCCTCACCAACAAGGAGATCGCCCGGCGCATGCATCTGAGCGCGCGGACGGTCGAGGGCTACCGTGCCGGCATCCTGAAGAAGGCCGGCGCGAAGAATGTGACAGACCTGCTCCGCCGCATCTTCGGCCAGGGTTCGCCCGCTCAGGTTTAACGACCTCGGCCGCGGAACGACAACGTTTCGCGGCCTTGCTGCCGCCGCCGCGGCGCCCCACGGAAACCCCAATCGAACCAGTTCCTTCCCTGCCGCGTCCAACCATGTTGGCGAGGCATTTGATCGCGCGCGTCCGGCTGGCGGCGCGGCGAAATCGGCAGGAGGGACTTTATGCGCATCACCGCAAGATGTTTGGCGACGACGAGCCTGGTTCTGGTGACCATGGCAACGGCGTCGCCGTCATGGGCCGCCGATGTGGACGCCACATCGGCCATCGACACCGTCACGGTTTACCCCGACGGCGCCACCGTGACCCGCATCATCACGATCGACCTGCCGTCCGGCGATACGACGCTGGTGGCCAGGGACTTCCCGCTCGGGCTCGATACGTCCTCCCTCCGGGTCGAGGGCGAAGGCGGCGCAAAACTCACCATCGGCACGATCGATGCGCGAACGCCGCGCGCGGCACCCGTCAACCTGCCCGAACTGGACAAGCGCATCGAGGCCCTGAACGACCAGCGCGCCGATCTGCAAGGCACAATCGACTCGGCCGGTGCGCGGCGGAAGTTCGCAGAGCACTTTGCGGAGGCGTCTCCCGTGGGCATCGGCGAGAAAGGCGAGGCGCGGCCGATCGCCGAATGGCGTACGGCTTTTGCCGCGGTCGGCGAAGAAATTGCGAGCGCCGATACCGCCATCCGTGATGCCACGCGCAAGATGCGCGAGATCGACCGGCAGATCGCCCAGCTCGACGTCGAGCGCAAGGCCAAGCCGCCGAGCAAGCTCGAAGTCCGCATGGACGTTGCGGCGACAGCGGCGACGAAGGCGACGTTGCGGGTCACTTACAATGTGCGCAATGCGCGCTGGCTACCGCTCTATGATGCCCGGCTCGACACCGGCGCCAAGGATCGCAAGCCGCAGCTGGAGCTGGTCCGCCGCGCCGAGATCACGCAATCGACCGGCGAGGACTGGTCGAACGTGACGCTCGGAGTCTCCACGGTGCGTATCAGCCGCGGCGGCAGTGCTCCGGAGCTGGGCTCCCTGGTGGCACAATATCCGCAACCGCCGAGGCCGATGGCACTCGGCGCGTCCTCCGATCTGGCGCGGCCAGCTCCGATGACCCGCCAAGCGCAATCTGCTTCGATGGCCAAGGCCGCGGAAGCTGCCGAGCCGCGCGAACGCGCCGACGAGCAGCAGGCGGTTGCCGAGATCGGCGACTTCCAGGCCACGTTCAGGATTCCCGGCCGCGTCAGCCTCGGCGCCGCCGAAGGTGCCAAGAGCCTGCGCATCGCCTCGATGAACGTGCCGGCGGAGCTCGCGGTGCGCGCGGCACCGGTGATCGACCCGACCGCCTTCCTCGAAGCCAGCTTCAAGCAGACCGACGACACGACTTTGTTGCCGGGCAAGGTCGCGATCTATCGTGACGGCGTTTTCGTCGGCCGCGGCAAGCTTTCGGCCTCGGCCAAGGACGACACCGTGCGGCTCGGCTTCGGCGCCGACGACAAGGTCAAGATCCAGCGCGCCGTGCTCAAGCGCAACGAAGGTTCGGCAGGCCTGCTGGTGACGACGTCGAAGACTGACGAGCGTTCCTTCAAGACCACGATCCGCAACGGTCACGACTTCCCGATCAAGGTCGCGATCGAGGATCAGCTGCCGGTCAGCGAGAACGAGGACATCGTCGTCGAGATGCTACCCGCGACCACGCCGCCGACCGCGAGCAACATCCGCGACAAGCGCGGCGTGCTGGAATGGTCGTTCGACGCCAAGCCAGGCGAAGTCAAGGACATCAACTTCGCCTGGCGCATCCGCTGGCCGAAGGACAAGAGCATGGTGGTCGTACCGGCGGGTTAGATCAAAGCACGATCTCCCGGAAGAGCCGCGGCGCATTCTTCCGGGTCGTGCCTTGGATGACGTGACTGCCCGGGAGGGGGCCGATGCGAGACAGCCCCCTTCCGCTTACCGGCGATGGCGCAGCCACACCACGAAGGCCAAAGCCGTTTGCGCGAAGCAGCCCGTGACGCTGACCAGCTTGATCGTCGTGATGGACTTCAGAAGCAGCAGCATGGAGGCGGCAGTATCTGCATCGCCGCGCCGAAGCAGCCAGATCAGCAGGCTGTCCTCGATCAGGTCGGCGAGGAGATATAGTCCCGGCAACACCAGCGCGTAGCGCGCCAGTCCGGGATAGGGCGCACTGATCCAGAAGCGGGATGCCGCTCCCATGGATATTGACAGCGCCAGCATCACGATAAAATCCAGCGGAAACAGGATGGGAGAGGCGTAGCTGCCGGCGACGTTCGATGTCACGAGCTTCCGCAGATCGTCGGCGGCGTAGCCGAGCGTCTTTTCCGGAAACCGCGGGTCGAAGCCTGTGCCCTTGAAATACGTTGCCGCATGGTCGCCGACCCAAAAGAACAGGGCGATCGACACGATGACAAAGGCGAGCAGGGCGATTGAGACGAGGGTGTCGCGGCGCATATGGCCCGATCTCTGAAAGTAGAAAATGAAAACGGCTCAAGCAATGGTTGAGAAAGTTTCCATTTTTCGCCGGAAGGCGCAACGGGAAATTTCCCGGCTGTGGTCTGATGGCGGAGATCGCCCGAGACGGGTCAGGGCCGGTGTGGCGCTGCAACCGAATCGGCCGCCGCGTGCATCGATTGCGGCAGCACGTAAGGCACGCCGTCGTCAGCCTGATGGACGACGGCGTCGATCTCGAAGATGTCGCGGATGATCTCGCGCGTGACGATCTCGGCGCGCGGGCCATCGGCGACGAGCTTGCCGCCGTTCAGCACGACCAGGCGGTCGGCGAAGCGGATCGCGAGGTTGAGGTCGTGCAGGATCGCGATCACGGCCGTGCCGCCAGCCGCGCGACGGCGCGCGGCCTCGACGAGGTCGATCTGGTGGCGCAGATCGAGGCTCGATGTCGGCTCGTCCAGCAGCAACAGACCCGGTCCGTGCTCGGCCTCGCCGCAGGCGAGCTGCACCAGCACGCGGGCGAAATGGGCGCGCTGCTGCTCACCGCCTGACAGCGTCGGCAATTGCCGTTCGCGGAAATGCGACAGCCCCACCTCGTCGAGCGCAGCGTCGACGAGCGCACCGGCATCGCGCACACTGCGATCGCCGGCGCCCATCAGCACGATCTCTTCGACCGTGAACGGGAAGGTGACGTTGATGTGCTGGGACAGCATCGCCCGGCGCGCGGCAAGCTCGCGCGGCGTATAGAGGCGGATATCGCGCTGCTTCAGCCGCACCTCGCCGTCGTTCGGGCGGAGATCGCCGGAGAGCAGCCGCAGCAATGTCGACTTGCCGGCGCCGTTCGGGCCGATGATGGCGACCATCTCTCCAGCCGTGACCGTCAGACTGACGCCATCGAGCAGCGTCGCGCGACCGGCGCGCTTGCTCAGGCCCCGCGCCTCGATCACGGCGCTCATAGCGAGGCGAGCCCGCGCTGCCGCAGCAGGATCGCCAAAAAGACCGGCGCGCCGACGGCGGCAGTCAGGATACCGATCGGCATTTCCGCGGGGGCGACGATGGTGCGTGCCAGCGTGTCTGCGCCGACCAGCAGGATGGCACCTGAAAGCACCGAGGCCGGCAGCAGCAGGCGGTGCGCGGGTCCGATGACGAGCCGCAGGAGATGCGGCACCACGATGCCGACGAAACCAATCACGCCGCTGATCGACACCGCAACGCCGGTCATGGCGGAGACCATGACGATCGAGATCCGCTTCAGCCGTTCGACATCGACGCCGCCGTGAAAAGCGTCGGCCTCGCCGAGCACCAGGAGATCGAGGCCGCGGGCGATGTAGGCGCAGGCCCCAAGCCCGACGACGAGGACCGGCGCGAGCACCGCGGCCTTGGCCCATGTCGCGCCGCTCATCGAGCCCAGCATCCAGAACGTGATGTCGCGGAGCTGGCGGTCGTCCGCGATGAACACCAGCAGCCCGATGCCGGCATTGGTGATGGCGGTGATGGCGACGCCGGCCAGCAGGAAGATCGCGATCGAGGTGCGGCCGGCGCGGCTCGATATGCCGTAGAGGATCGCGGTCGTGGCCAGCGAGCCCGCGAAGGCTGCGAGCGGCAACAACTCGGTCTGGAGAAAGCGCAGCGTCTCGCCGAAGCGCGAGTCCGTGAAGACGATGGCGCTTGCGGCCGCCAGCGCGCCGCCGCTGGAGACGCCGACCAGCGCGGGATCGGCGAGCGGATTGCGAAACAGGCCCTGCATGATCGCGCCGGCCGCAGCGAGCAGGCCGCCGACCATCGCGGTCGCCGCGATCCGGGGAATGCGGATCGACCACAGCACGAGCTGGTCGCGCGCCGTCATGGGATCGGCGGGCGTGGTGCCGGCCAATCCCAGTGCGGCAGGCAGACGGGAGAGGGGAATGCCGGCAGCGCCCACCGTCAGCGCGACGATCGCGGTGACGACCAGCATCGCAAGCAGACAGGGAATCGCGACAGACGAGAACCGCCGTCCCGCGCCGGCTCGTCGCGGGCTTCGTACCCCGGTCCCGACCGGCTCGCTCATTGCCGGCAGTTCGCCGCCGACAGGGCCGACGTGAATGCGCTGCCATCGGCCAGGGCCGGATAGAGCTTGACCGAGAGATCGCGCGCCGCCGCGGCCGTGCGCGGCCCGAAGCCGAGCAGATAGAGCCCGTCCATCGTGATGAAGCTCTTGTTGGCGGCGACCGGCGTCAGGGCGAAGCCGGGATGGGTGTAGACCGCGTCGGCCTGAAGCGAGTCCTTGCCGCGCTCGATCGACAGAACGACGTCGGGCTTGGCCGCCACGATCGCCTCGTCGCCGATATTCTTGTAGCCGTCGTAATCCTCGACTGCGTTGGTGGCACCCGCGAGCTGGATGATCTCGTCGGCGGCGGTCTTGTGGCCGGCCACCATCGCCCGCCCGTTCAGCAGCGACATCACGAACATCACGCGCACCGGCTTCGTCACCTTGGCGCGCAACGTGCGCAATTGCTTGAGATCGGCGCCGACCGCGGTCGCGAGGCATTCGGCGCGCGCATCGACACCCATGGCGTGGCCGACCAGCTTGATCTTCTCGACCAAACCTTCTTCGGAGAAGGTCTCGGGCACCAGCACCAGCGGTACCTTCGCCGTCTCCAGCAGGTCCATGGTCTCGCGCGGGCCGGATCCCTGAATGGCCAGGATCAGCGAGGGGTTGAGGCCGAGCACGCCCTCGGCCGAGATCTGCCGCATGTAGCCGACATTGGGTTTGTCGTGCAGCGCTGCCGCCGGATAAAGGCTGGTGGTGTCGACGCCGACCAGCCGGCTCTCCAGCCCGAGCGCATAGAGGATCTCGGTGATGGCGCCGCCGATCGAGACCGTCCGCGCGAAGTCGGCAACGGTGACGTCGCGATTGCGCGCATCATGCACCGTGATACCGGCGGCGTGCGCGGTGGACGCGCACGCGATCGTGCCTGATAGCAGGAGGTTTGCGAGGGTGCGACAAAATGTCATTGCGGGTTACTTCGTCAGGATCAGCTTGTTCTGCGAGGTCAGGCGGAGGCGATAATTGTCTTCGCCATGCGCGATGATGATCTCACGCTCTGCCGCGAAGAGCTCGCGGCTGTCGATCCGGCTCCCGCGCATGGTCAAGGTTCTCGCTGTTGCAGAAGGGCTTTCTGTTGGCCCTGCCGCTCCGCCGATGTTGTCTCCGGATGATGCTGACATTGTTAAAGTGATGCGCTCTCGAAATCTGGGGAAGTGCTGCCTGTTTGTATAGGCGGCATCGGGCGCATTCCAACGGCGGCATTTTACAATCGATATAAACTGCAACCCTGTGACATTGACCGCCTGAGTGTTGCCACGTAACCAATTATGACGATGTGGGCCGGGGAGCCCGCATCACAGGTTAGCCAGCCAGTCGCTCGCCTCGTGCAGCGCACGCCAGCCAAACAAGACACAAGATGATTGGGTTGGGGTTATGGCTGACGGGGCTAGGTATTCGCGCGCCTTGATTTTGGGCGCGTCGGTGGTTTCCATCGCGGCATTGGCGACCGAGAGAAGTCTCGCGCAGACCGCATCACCGCAGGCTGAAAGTGTGTCCTCGGAACGGCCGAAACAGGCCAAGCGCAAGCCGGCCAAGCCGCAGGTCGCGCAGCAGGCGACGCCTGAGGTCATGAACGCCCGCGCCCAGGCCGGTGGCGCTGCGCCGGTGCAGGTGCTCGATACCATCACGGTCGCTGCAACCAAGACCAAGGAGCGCGCGATCGACTCGCTTGCGCCGGTCAGTTCGATTTCGCTCGACCAGATCCAGGGGCTACAGCCGAACCGGCTGTCGGGCATCTTCTACGCCGTGCCGGGCGTGTCGTTCCAGGAGCGCGGCGACGATCCGGCGACCGTCATCAACGTTCGCGGCTTGCAGGATTTCGGCCGCGTCGCGGTCGTGGTCGACGGCGCGCGGCAGAACTACCAGCGCACCGGCCACAACGCCAACGGCTCGTTCTTCCTCGATCCCGAATTGATCGGCGGCGTCGACGTCGTGCGCGGTCCGACCGCCAACATCTACGGCTCCGGCGCGATCGGCGGCCTGGTCTCGTTCCGCACCAAGGACATCAACGACGTGCTGCGTCCCGGCGAGCGCTGGGGTGTCGATCTCTCAGGCACCTACGGGTCCAACAGCAATCGTGGTCTCGGCTCGGTGTTCGGCGGCGTGCGAGCCACGCCCGATATCGATATCTTCGGCGGCGCGGTCTACCGCACCCAGGATAACTACAAGGACGGCAACGGTACCGTGATCGGCAACACCAACAACCAGGTCGAGGCCGGGCTGTTGAAGCTGACGGTGCGCCCCGCGCTCGGCCACGAGGTCAAGTTCGGCGCCACCTTCCAGGATTATCAATACACGATCGGCCAGATGAACACCGGCCCGGTGGCGACAGCCGCCCAGCGCGCGCTCTATCAGGGCTCGTCGGTCTATTCCTCCGACACCAAGAACTACACCGGCACGCTGACCTGGAATTACTCGCTGCCGAGCGACAATCTGTTCGACTCGCACGTGTCGATCTACGGCAATCGCACCGAGAACGACCAGACCAAGACCTACCACTATTCGACCGCGGGCGCGGCGTATTGCGGCGCCGGCAATGTCGGCAACAACATCTCGGGCTGCGTCGGCGACAAGCGCAGCTATGACCTCAATACGTTCGGCTTCGACGCCAACAACACCACGCGCTTCAACGTCGGTGACTGGCGCAATGCCGTGACCTACGGCGTCGATGCGTTCCAGGACGACGTGATCACCAAGGACAGCCGCGGCAATTCCAACATCACCACGCCAAGCGGTATCCGCACGGTGTCGGGCGGCTTCATTCAGCTCAAGCAGAACTACAGCAGCTGGTTCGAGGCGGTCAGCGCCATCCGCTACGATCGCTATGATCTGGAATCCGGCAAGACCAACTCGAGCGGCGACCGCTTCTCGCCGAAGATCACCCTCGGCGTCACGCCGGTTGCGGGCTTTCAGCCCTATGTGAGCTACGCCGAAGGCTATCGCGCGCCGTCGATCACCGAGACCGTGATCTCGGGTGCGCATGCGACCGGCGGCGGTCCGGCCTTCTTCGTCTGCCCGGACGGCACCAGCGGCTTGTTCTGCTTCCTGCCCAACCCGAACCTTCGTCCTGAAGTCGGCAAGAACAAGGAAGTCGGCTTCAACCTGAAATACGACAACATCTTCTCGGCTTCCGACTCGTTCCGCGGCAAGATCAACCTGTTCCGCAACGACGTCTCCGACTACATCGACCTCGTCGCCTCGACGCCGGTCCCGACCGGGTTCGGTTCGTTCAGCCAGTTCTACCAGTACCAGAACATCGCCAACGCCCGCATCCAGGGGTTTGAGGCGGAGACGATGTACGATGCGGGCAACTGGTTCATCGGTGTCGCCGGCCACTACATCCAGGGCAAGAACGCCCAGACCAATATCGGGCTCGCGACCATCACCCCGCGCAAGGTCGTCACGACCGGCGGCGTCCGCCTGCTCGACCGCACCTTGATCGTCTCGGCGCAGTGGGCCTCGTACGGTGCCAACAATGACGTGCCCGCCGGCTACATCCCTTCGACCGGGTACGAGTTGGTCAACCTGTACCTGACCTACGCTGCCACCAAGGACATCGTGTTCTCGGCCTCGATCGACAATCTCTTGAACCAGTACTACCGGCCCTACGCCATTCCCGGCAGCTCGACCGACGGCACCACGCAGAACGACGTGCTGTGGACGAGCCCGGGGGCGGGCAGGGTCTACAAGGCCGGCCTGAAGATTCACTTTGGAGGTGCGTAAGCACAGGGCATCGCAACACCATCCAATTCCGCCGGGCCGCGCTGATGCTCCAGCGCGGCTTCGGCGCGTTTTCGTTTTTTGATGAGAAGGAGAGACCTTATGTACATCGCCATGAATCGTTTCCAGGTGAAGCTCGGCTCGGAAGCCGCGTTCGAGACCGTCTGGCGCACCCGCGAGTCCTATCTCGGCAGCATGGCCGGATTCGTCGAATTCCACCTGCTCAAGGGACCGGTGCTCGAGGACCACACGCTGTACTCGTCCCATACCGTCTGGGTCGACAAGGCGGCCTTCGAGGCCTGGACCAAGTCGGACCAGTTCCGCCGCGCTCACGCCCGCGCCGACAACCAGACCGGTGAAAGCCTCTATCTCGGCCATCCCAAGTTCGAAGGGTTCGAGGTCATCCTGACCGAGCGCAAGACGAACGCGGCCGCCTAGATCGCGGCCGATTGCGGAAGGGAGCCGGAATATGTTGAGCACCGATCTCGCCGATCTCAAGGCGTATATGACCGACAATCCCGGCGCGGTGATCGAGGACGTTGCGCGTGAGCGCAAGGTCTCACCGCGCGCGGTGATCGAGGCGCTGCCGTCGTCGATGGTGCGCATCGGAGGCGGCGAGCATTTCGCGGCCGCCATGCAGGACATCGCCGCGTGGGGCGAGGTCACGCTGATCGTGCATACGGATGACGCGATCTTCGAGTTCACGGGCTCGATTCCCGCGGGCGAGATCGGCCGCGGCTATTTCAACCTGATGCAGCCGAAGGGCCTGCACGGCCATCTCCGCCATGAGCGCTGTGCGGCCGTTGCCTTCGTCGAGCGGCCCTTCATGGGCAAGACGTCCGCCTTCGTCGCCTTCGTCAATGCCGACGGCGGCATCATGTTCAAGGTGTTCGTCGGCCGCGACGAGACCCGGGCGCTGCGCAGCGATCAGCTGGAGCGGTTCCGGCAGCTTGCCGACCGGATCGCGGCTTCACCCGTGGCGTAATTTCTTTCCATTTGTCGGGAGATCAGGATGCAGGGCATTTCGAAGCTTCGGCATGTGATCGTAACAATCGCGCTGGCCTTTGCGCCGGCGCCGGCCTTCGCGATCGACGAAGCGCTGTTGCCGCGCAATCTGTCGCCCTGGGGCATGTTCCTCGGCGCCGACATCGTCGTGAAGACGGTGATGGTGGGGCTCGCCATCGCCTCGCTGGTGACGTGGACCGTGTGGCTGGCCAAGTCCATCGAGCTGCGCCGCAAGGGCGCGCTGGCCTTGCAACGGACGCGCGCACTCGAGGGCAACATCAAATTGGCGGAAGCGGCAGAGCGCGCCGGCGACGCACACGATGCCGTCGCCCAGCTCATCCAGTCCTGCGCCAAGGAGGCGGAGCTGTCCGGCGGCGTGCTCGACGACGGCCTCCAGGAGCGCGTCGCGCTGCGGCTGGAGCGGGTCGAGGCGGCGATGTCGCGGCAGATCGCGCGCGGCACCGGCGTGCTCGCGACCATCGGCGCCACCGCACCGTTCGTCGGCCTGTTCGGCACGGTCTGGGGCATCATGAATTCCTTCATCGGCATTTCCGAGAGCCACACCACGAGTCTTGCGGTGGTCGCGCCCGGCATCGCCGAAGCGCTGCTTGCGACCGCATTCGGCCTCGTCGCCGCGATCCCCGCGGTCGTGATCTACAACCATCTCGTCCGCGGCATCGCCAATTACCGCGCGCTGCTGGGGGACGCCTCGGCGCAACTGATGCTGCTGGTGAGCCGGCAGCGCGATCACCGGGAATTCAGCCTGGCACGGGCGGCGGAGTAGCCATGGGCGCGAAGCTCGGCGCACGTTCGGGATCGAAGCTCGGCTCGCGCGGCGGCGCTGACGATCTCGAAATGACCCATGAGATCAACGTCACGCCGTTCATCGACGTGATGCTGGTGCTGCTGATCATCTTCATGGTCGCAGCCCCGCTCGCCACCGTCGATATCGGTGTTGAGCTGCCTGCGACGGCGGCCGAGCCGGCACCGCGACCGGACAAGCCGACCTTCGTGACGGTGAAGCCGGATCTGACCGTCGCCGTCGGCGAGGACACCATGGCCCGCGACGGTCTCGTCACGGCGCTCGATGCGGCCACCAAGGGCCATAAGGAGGAGCGCATTTACCTGCGCGCCGACAAGGCGGTCTCCTATGGCGACCTGATGGAGGTCATGAACGCGCTGCGCAATGCGGGCTACCTCAAGGTCGCTCTCGTCGGCCTCGACGGACGCAGCTGATGGCCGCCGCGAACGCCTTTGCGCTGCACGAGCCGCTTGGCGAACGCGGAACCGCGCGCTGGGGCGTATCGGCGGCGGTGATCGTGGCGTTGCATCTCACCGCGGCGTTGCTGGCGATGAACTGGCTGAGGTCGCAGCCCGAGCAGGGCGTCAGCCTGCCGGCGATCATGATCGACATGACGCCGGTGACGTCGGCACCGCAGTCGACTCCGAACGATATTGCGCCGGGGCCCGTGATGCAGGAGGCCGACGCCTCGCCGCCCGAGCCGGTGCAGCAGCAGATGGTCGAGGAGAACATCGCGCCGACCCCGCCGCAAGAAAAGCCTGATGTGGTGGCGCCGCCCGAGCACAAGCTCGAGCCGGTGCCGGCCAAGCCCGAGCCGGCGAAGATCGTGCCGGTCGAAAAGCACACGCAGGAGAAGCCGAAAGTGGTTCGGCGCGAGGCGAAAAAGCCGTCGGACGCAACGCCCGCGCCGCGCACCAGCGCGCCGCCACGGGCCGAGCGCGAGGCGCCGATGGCGTCCGCCGTGAGCGCAGGCGCGGTGGCTTCGGCGATCGCGTCCTACAATCAACGCGTTCGCGCACATCTGATGCGCTTTCACTCATATCCATCCGGCGGTGGCGGCCAGCGCGGGGTCGCAAGGCTGAGCTTTACCGTCAGCCGCAGCGGGCAGGTGACGTCCAGCCGCCTCGCCGGATCATCCGGCGTTGCCGCCTTCGATGCCCAGGCGATGTCGATGGTCCGCCAGGCCTCCCCGTTCCCGCCGATCCCGGACGAGATCAAGAACGGTTCGATGGGGTTCACGATCCCGGTGGAGTTTACGGTGAGGTGAACCTCAGCTGTCATGCCCCGGCTTAACCGGGGCATCCAGTACGCCGAGGCCTAACGATTCGATCGCTGGTGTCTCGGCGTACTGATCGCCCGGTCAAGCCGGGCGATGACCGTGTCGAGAGAGCTTCGCCCTACTTCGCCTTCAGGAAATCGGCGACTTCGAGCAGCATGAACTCGTCGTCGTCGGCCTTGTTGGGATCGCGGCTGGACGAGAACGGCAGATTATTGTCGTTGCCGACGATGATGTGGGTGTCGTCGACGCGGTCGACGTTCTCGATGGTAAAGAACGGGAAGGTGTAGACGCCGTCATTGAGGGCTTTGCGCGCCTTCTTGTCGGGATCCCTGATCTTCATCAGGTCGATATAGCCGATCTTCCGCACGGGCTTGCCGACATTGGCGTCGGTCAGCTCGATCTTGTAGACGCGCTTGAACTTGGCCAGATCCGGGAAGCAATTGTCGCCGCGGGTGCCTTGCGGGCAGGCCTTGTCGGCGGTGCCTTCGCCATTGTCGCGCTCGATGATCAGGCCGGAGGCCTGATCGATCATGTTGAAGTCGCCGATGGCATTGCCGTTCTGCTCGAATACATATTGCCAGTAGCGGCCGGTGAACTTCTCGGCAGCGACGTCGAATTCGAGGATGCGGGAGGCTTCCTTGCCGTCGACCTTTTCCCAGTCCTTCTTCTCGGCGTCCCACAGTGGCCCTTCGAGCAGGCCGTAGAGGAACTTGCCGTCCTTCGACGACGCAAAGCCCTCATAGCCCTTCGAGCGCCGCAGGTTGACGTTGGGTGTAGGTCGCGCCCGGGGCGCCCGGCGTTGCCACCGCCCAGTTGTCGGGCGAGCGCACCGGCTTGCCGTCGGCAACCGTCTCGAACACGCCGAGGATCTTTCCGGTCTTGTCGGCCTTCAGGATGTAGGGGCCGAACTCGTCGCCGATCCAGAAGGTGTCGCCGATGATCTGGAAACCCTCGGTGTCGAAATCGGAGCCGGTGAGATAACGCTTCTGCGTGTCCTCATGAACGATGCGGAACGGTACCTTCTTGTCGGGATCGTGCAGGAAGATGGTCTCCTGCTGCTCGATCTTGCCGCCGGCCCAGTCCATCTTGTAGCGGTTGAGATAGAGCATCGAATCCGGCGAGTTGGCGCGGGCGCCCATGCCGTTGTCGGTGATGACCCAGAAGCTGCCGTCGGGCATGGTCTTGATGCCGGAATGGCCCTGCAGCGGCTGGCCCTTGAACGGCAGCGACACGCCGGTCGCCCGCTCATAGGACTTGCCCATCACGGTGCCGAGCGCGTCGACGCGCTTGCCGGTGGTGTATTTGCCCGAGGTCTTGAGATCGGCGGGGGCGTCGGCCGGCGCGTCGATGAACGATTCTGCCGGCATCACCACGTGGCCGGCGAGCTTGGCCGGGAATTCGCCTTCGCTCTGCGCGAGCGCGGTGCTCGCGGTGAGAACGATCGTTGCGACGGAGGCAAGAAAGGTCGCGCGCATGTGCGTCTCCTGTTAGCGGAAGCACGCCTTATGCGGATGCCATATTGCAGTTTTGTGAAACCGGGCTAAACGCCGCAGATTACTCCTTCACCGCGCCGGTCAGGGACGACACGTAGTAATCCACGAACAGCGAGTAGAAGATCGCGACTGGCAGCGAGCCGAGCAGCGAGCCCGCCATCAGCGCACCCCACTGGTAGACGTCGCCGGTGACGAGCTCGGTCAGGATGGCGACCGGCACGGTCTTGTTGGCGCCACTCTGGATGAAGGCGAGCGCGTAGATGAACTCGTTCCAGGACAGCGTGAAGGAGAAGATGCCGGCCGAGATCAGGCCGGGCACCGCGAGCGGCAGCGTGATCCGCCGCAGGATCTGCAGCCGCGTGGCGCCGTCGACCAGCGCACATTCCTCGAGCTCGTAGGGGATCGACTTGAAATAGCCAATCAGGAGCCATGTGCAGAACGGCACCAGGAAGGTCGGATAGACCAGGATCAGGGCAAGCGGCGAGTCGAACAGGCCGAACTGCACCACGACGGTCGCTAGCGGAATGAACAGGATCGACGGCGGCACCAGATAGGCCAGATAAATGCCGAGGCCCACATAAGGACTGCCGCGAAAGCGCAGGCGCTCGATCGCGTAGGCGGCGAGCGTGCTCGCGATCAGCGACAACGTCGTCGAGCCGATCGCCACAATCATCGTCGTCCACAGCCAGCGCGGATAGGCGGTGTTGAACAGCAGATGCTTGATGTGTGCCAGTGTCGGCGAGGTGATCCAGAACGGGTTGTGATCCTTGTAATTCAACAGCTCCGCATTCGGCTTGAACGAGGTAATCGCCATCCAGTAGAACGGAAACAGCAGGATCAGCACGAAGCAGCCGAGCGGCAGATAGATCATCATCAGCCGCCGCAGCCCGGAATCCCAGGCCATGGTGTCGGGTGGGGCCTTGGCGTCGGCGGTCGGTTGCGCGACGGTGTCAGTCATTGCTCTCTCCCTGCTGCCATTTGCGGCGCGCCAGGCCGAAATAGGAAAACAGCGTCGCGAACACCAGGAACGGGATCATCGACACCGCGATCGCCGCACCTTCGCCGAGCTCGCCGCCCGCGATGCCGCGCTGGAACGCCAGCGTCGCCAGCAAATGGGTCGAGTTCACCGGGCCGCCGCGGGTGATGGCGTAGACCAGCTGGAAGTCGGTGAAGGTGAAGATGATCGAGAAGGTCATGACGATGGCGAGGATCGGCATCATCATCGGGAAGGTGATGTAGCGGAAGCGCTGCCAGGCGCTGGCGCCGTCGAGCATCGCCGCCTCGTAGAGCGAAGGCGAGATGGTCTGGAGGCCCGCCAGCAGCGAGATCGCGACGAAGGGAATGCCGCGCCAGATGTTGGCGGCGATCAGCGAGAAGCGTGCCGGCCAGGGCGAGCCGAGGAAGTCGATATTGGTCGTGCGCCAATGCAGCACGTCGACCAGCAGATAGGAGATGATCGAGAATTGCGGATCGTAGATCCACCAGAATGCCAGCGCCGAGAGCACCGTCGGCACGATCCAGGGCAGCAGCACGATCGCGCGCAGCAGGCTCTTGAACGGGAAATGGTTGTTGAGCAGCAGCGCGAGCCAGAAGCCGAGTGCGAACTTCCCGAACGTCGCGATCGCCGTATAGAACACGCTGTAGAATACCGCGTTCCACCACAGGGGATCCGTGAGCAGGTACTGGAAATTCTCGAATCCGACGAAAATGCCGCGCTTGCCGATCGTGGTGTCGGTGAAGGCGAGCCAGATGCCGAGGCCGAGCGGGTAGGTGAGGAAGACGGCGAGCAGCCCAATCGCGGGCGCAAGGCACATCACGATCAGGAACGGCTTGTAGTCGAACAACCGCACCAACCACGATTGCTGCCGGTGTAGCTGTACGGGGGAGGAAAGTGTCGTTACGGACATCTGGTCGGCGTCCTGTTCTAGACTGTCACCACGTCGTCATTGCGAGGAGCGAAGCGACGAAGCAATCCAGGCTTTAACCGTAGAGAAAGACTGGATTGCTTCGCTTCGCTCGCAATGACGATTTTCCGGCCGGTTACCTCTGCCGCCGGAAGTACCGCTTGCAGCGCTGCTCCGCTTCCGCGGCCGCAGCTTCCGGCGTCGATGCACCGGTCGCGACCGCGGCGAACATCTGCACCGTCACATAGTCCGCGCGGACAGCACCGGTGGCGGTCGAAATCGGACCCTTGTAGCCGGCATAATAGTTGCTGTTCATGGTGTCCTTGAACACCGCGACCTTGGGATCGCCCTTCCACACGGCAGCATCGGCATAGGCGGCGAGCGGTTGCGACCAGTAGCCGCTGTTGGCGTTGAGCCACGGCTCGTACTGGTCCTTTTCCAGCATGTATTGCAGGAAGGCCTTTGCGGCGTTGGGATACTGGCTGTGCTTGAACACCATGGCGTTCAGCGTCAGTCCCGACATCGGCGAGGCCGCCGCAAGGCCCTTCGGCAGCAACTGATGTTCGGAGTCTTCGGCGATGGCTGCGGTCGCCGGATCGTTCTTCAGCGAGAAGTACAGCGACACGCCGTTCGCCGTCAGCCCTATTTCCTGCGAGGAATAGGCGCGGTTGTTGCTGACGTCGTTCCAGGACGGTGTACCCGCGATGAAGGTCGGATAGAGCTCCTTGACGTAATTCAGCGCCGCGATGGTTTCCTTGCTGTTGATCGTGACATTGCCTTCCTCGTCCAGCAGCGCGGCGTTGTGCGACCACATCATCCAGTCCGCAAAGCCGTTGCCGTCGCCGACGGCATTGCCCAGCGCAAAGCCGGCGGGCTTGCCGGCCTTCTGGAGCTTCTTGCAGAGATCCAGGAAGCCGGCGTGGTCGTCGGGCGCCTTGTCGAAGCCGACGGATTTGAGGATGGACTTGCGATAGATCAGGGGACCGGCGGTGGCCCCGAACGGGAGCCCGATCCATGTATCGCTCTTCGCCTTCTTGCCATAGGCCTTCGCGAGGTTCTGCCAGCCGCCATACTTCTTGCCGAGGTAGTCGGCGACGTCGGTCAGCTCGACCAGCTTGTCGATATAGATGTGCGGTGCGTCGGAGAAGCCGATGATGATGTCAGGACCGGCACCGGAATTCGAGGTCACCGCGGTCTGCTGGTTGATGTCTTCCCAGCCGACGAAGTCGACCTTGACCTCGACGCCTGTCTCCTTGGTGAACTTGGCCGCATTGGCGCGGAACACGTCTTCGTCGGCCTGAACGAAGCGGACCGGCCGGAGCATGCGTAGCGTCGCGCCTTTCTCGATCGCCAGCTTCGGTGCGGGGACGTCCGCGGCCTTGATCGCGGATTGGGCATTCGCCGGAGTACCGGCAGCGGCGAGGGCCGCAGCAGACAGGCCCAGCGCCAAGGCATCACGACGTGTGATGTCGTTCCTCATCAGTTCCTCCCTATGATGTCTCCCTTCCCGGCGTTGTTCGCCGGTGAAGGGTCGTTTCATTCTCTTGCCGGTCTCAGGCGCCTTTCGGCGCCGGCCGCCTCAGCTGTTCGGGCCGCGATCCATGCCGACGGGCTGCCAGCGGCGGAGCGCGGTGTTTTGCAGCACCGACGGATTCACACAGCTTACCGGCCACATGCCCTGGAGCACCAGTGACAATTCGTAGCCCACCCGGCGCTTGCGCGCCTCGTCGAACCGTGCCGAGGCCGAGGCGACGTGGGCGGTCAGGGTCACGTTCTCCATGCTGAGGATGGGATTGTTGTGCGACGGCGGTTCCTTCTCCAGCACGTCGAGGGCGGCGTGCGCGATCCAGCCCTCCTGCAGCGCCTTGATCAGGCTCTCTTCGTCCACTGTGGCGCCGCGGCCCGTGTTGATGAAGATCGAGCCCTTCTTCATCTGCCGGAAGTGCTTCTCGGTGAGCATGTGATGCACCTCGGGCCGGGCAGGGGCGTGCATCGAGACGAAGTCGGATTGCGTCAACACCTCGTTCAGCGTCGCCGGGATGACGCCGTGGTCCCACATCAGCGTCTCCTGGATGAAGGGATCGTAGGCCATCATGCGCAGGCCGAACGGGGCAGCGCGCTTCGCAACCGCACGCGCGACGCGGCCGAACGAGACGAAGCCGAGCGTCTGGCCCATCAGTCGCGGGATCTTCAGGAGTGCCGGCCGGCCCTCGGCCCAGCGCCCGTCGCGCGCCATCCTGTCCTGCTCGACCAGGCGGCGGAACCCGGCGAGCAGCAGCATCATGGCGTGGTCGGCGACCTCCTCGATGAAGGTGTCGGGGATGTTGGTGACGGGAATGCCGCGGGCGGTGGCGGCCTTCACGTCGACGCTGTCGACGCCGACCGAGCCGAGCGTGATGACCTTGCAGCTCTCCAGCGCGTCGATGATCGACTTGGTGATGGGGATGCCTTTGGCATAAATGGCGTCCGCGTTTTTCGCGGCGGCGATGAACTCGGCCTCATTGGCCGGCGCCTCGATGATTTCGGCATCGATCGGATCGAGCGCCTCGCGTTCGTAGGAATAGTCGCTGCCTGCGACCGTGAAGCTCGCGCCCTTCGGCGTCAGCACCCTGTATTTCGGCATTTCCTGCTCCCGATTTGGTCTGTCGGTTCTTGTTGCGACCCGGCCTTCTTGGGCGGGCCTTTGCGTCTTTTACGCGAAATCGATGCCGTCGCGTACAATCGTCGGTTGCCGGTGCGGCGATTTGTTTGCCGGTTTCGGCCTGCGCTCCGGGCTTCTACGGGGTCCTCCGTAACAGGTTGATAAGGGGTCACACAGTAAAAGTTGATTTAATTTCGAACGATTCACTCGCGTGCCCGTATCCCTTTTTTTGCCGGAGCCATCACCGTGAAGTTGAGCAATCTGAAGATCGCCCCCAAGCTGGGCATCCTTGTCGGCGTCACCCTGTTGGGCCTCTGCATCTCCGGTGTCCTCGCCGGCTATCTGATGAAGCGCGAGATGGTGAACGCACGCATCGATCAGGCCAAGTCGATCGTCGATCTCGGCCGCAACTATGCAGCCGCGCTGAAGAAGCGCGTCGATGCCGGCGAGCTGACGAAGGATGCGGCGCTGGCCGATCTTCGCCGCTACGGCAATGCGATGACCTATGACAACGGTTCGGGCTATCTGTTCGGCACGTCCTATGACGGCATCACCCAGCTTGCGCCCGACCCGAAGCAGGTCGGCACCAACCGCATGGACGTCGTGACCAACGGCCGCAAGCTCTCCGTCGAGCTGATGGACGGCGTCAAGGCCAACGGTTCGATCCTGCTGTACTATGAATACGTGAAGCCCGGCCAGGAGAAGCCGATCCGCAAGATCGGTTACGCCGTCGCCGTTCCCGGCCTCGACATGTATCTCGGCACCGGCGCCTATCTCGACGACATCGACGCCAAGATGGGTCCGGTGTTCTGGTCGCTCGGCCTCGCCATCCTCGGCATCCTCATCGTTGCCGGCGGCGTCGCCTGGATGATCGGCCGCAGCATCAGCGTACCGTTGGCTCAGCTCGGCACCCGCATGAATCAGCTCGCCGACGGCAAGCTTGAGGGCGACATCCCCGGCGTTGGCCGCGGCGACGAAGTCGGCGCGATGGCTTCGACCGTCCAGATCTTCAAGGACAACGCGGTTCGCATCCGCGACCTCGAAAAGACCGACGCGGACGCCAAGGAGCGCACCGCGGCGGAACGTCGCAGCGCGATGGAAGGCATCGCCAGCGACTTCGAACGCAGCGTCAACGGCATCGTCCGCTCGGTCTCCTCGGCCGCAGCCGGCATGCAGTCGACGGCGCAGTCGATGACCGCGACCGCCAGCGACGCCTCGTCACGCGCCGCCACCGTCGGTGCGGCCTCGTCGAAGGCCTCCGGCAATGTCGGCACGGTTGCCGCCGCTGCCGAAGAGCTGTCGAGCTCGGTTGCTGAAATCTCCCGCCAGGTCACCCGTTCGACCGAAGTCGCGAGCCGCGCCGTCAGCGATGCCGAGCGCACCAATGCCACCGTGCAGGTGCTCTCGACCGGTGCCGAGAAGATCGGCGAGGTCGTCAAGCTGATCCACTCGATCGCCGCGCAGACCAATCTGCTCGCGCTCAACGCCACCATCGAAGCGGCGCGCGCCGGTGAATCCGGCCGCGGCTTCGCCGTCGTCGCTTCCGAAGTGAAGGCGCTGGCGAACCAGACCGCGAAGGCGACCGAGGAAATCTCCGCGCAAGTGGCGGCGATGCAGACCTCGACCAGCGACGCGGTCACGGCCATCTCCGGCATCACCCAGACCATCGCCGAGATGAGCGAGATCACCGCCGGCATCTCGGCCTCGATCGAGCAGCAGGGCGAAGCCACCCGCGAGATCGCCCGCAACATCCAGTCGGTCGCGGCCGGCTCGAACGAGATCAACGCCAATATCGGTAGCGTCACCTCGGCCGCGGAAGCGACCGGCAACGCGGCCACCGACGTGCTCACCAACGCCCGCGAGCTGGACAGCCAGTCCGGCGCGCTGCGCAGCGCGGTCGACGGCTTCCTCGCCAAGGTGCGCGCGGCGTAACTTCTTGCTCTGAATTCGTAGGGTGGGCAAAGACGCGAAGCGTCGTGCCCACCTTTCTTTTTGGGATTGCAGCGATGTTGCTCTCGTGCCCCGGGCGCAGCGCAGCACGGAGTGATGCGCTGCTGAACCGGGGCCCACGCCGCGGCAATCTGGGTCCCGGCTCTGCGCAGCAGCGTTTCACGCTGCAGCGCGTCCGGGACACGAGACCGTCCTACTGCTTCTCGATCTTCGCGTTGGTGATCAGCTTCTCCCACAGCACCAGCTGCTCGTTGACGAACTTGCCGAGCTCTTCCGGGGTGCCCGAGAACGCGTCCATGCCGAGCGTCGCAAGCTGGGCCTTGATCTCCGGCTTCTCGACGATCTTCCGGATCTCGGCGTTGAGTCGCGTCACGATCTCCTTGGGCACGCCGGCCGGGCCGAAATAGCCCTGCCACGACGAGATGTCGAAATCGGGCACGCCGGCCTCCTGCATCGAGGGCAGGTTCGGCACCAGCGGCGTGCGATCCTTGGTGGTGACGGCGAGCGCGCGCAGCGCATTGCCGTTGACGTGGGGCAGGCCGGTCAGGATGTCCACGAACATCATCGAGACGCGGCCGCCCATGACGTCGTTGAGCGCCGGCGGCGAGCTCTTGTAGGGCACGTGCAGCAGGTCGAGCCCGGCATTGTGCGCAAAGGTCGCACCCGACACGATCGCCGAGGACGAGCCCGAGGCGTAGCTCAGCTTGCCGGGGTTGGCTTTGCCGTAGGCGACGAGCTCGGCGACGGTCTTGGCCGGCACCTCCGGATGCACCACCAGCATGAAGGGCAGATCGCCGGTGCGCGCGATCGGGGTGAAATCCTTCACCGGATCGTAGCTCAGGCTCTTGAGCAGATAGGGATTGGCCGAGTGCGTGGTGTTGGTCGTCACCAGCAGCGTGTAGCCGTCCGGTGCTGCGCGCGCGACATAGGTCGCCGCGATCATGCCGTTGGCGCCGGCCTTGTTCTCGATCACGATACCGACGCCGAGTGCCTGCGCGAGATGCTGCGAGATCAGGCGCGTCGTGGTGTCGGTGCCGCTGCCCGCCGCGAACGGCAGCACCAGCGTGATGTTGCGGCTCGGCCAGGTGTCGGCCTGCGCGGTCGACGCGGCGGCAAGACACAGTGCGGCGGCGCCGGCGGTGCGCAGAGCTCGGATCAGTGATGACAGCATGTCTGGACGTTCCCTCTTTTTCGTTGGCGGGGAACCTAGCTTCTCTGCGCTGAAATCGGAAGACGGGAGTTTGTCAGGAGGTCTCGTGCCCCGGGCGCAGCGCAGCACGCAGTGATGCGCTGCTGAACCGGGGCCCACATTTGCGGCAAACTGGGTCCCGGCTCTGCGACGCACCGCTTCGCGCTGCATCGCGTCCGGGACAAGAGGCTAACGCCCGCTCCGCGGAATTACTTCACCGCGGAGCCCTGGCGCGAGGCGATCACGACGCCGGCGAGCACCAGCGCGTAGCCGATCAGATGGAACGGCTGGAGCTTTTCGCCGAGCAGGACGATCGCCATCGCCGAGCCGAACACCGGCACCAGATGGAAGAACGGTGCAGCGCGGTTCGGACCGATCAGCGCGACGCCGCGGTTGAAGAAGAGATAGGCGAGCGTCGAGGGAAAGATCAGGATGTAGCCGAGCGTTGCCAGCGTCACCGTGTCGAAGTGCAGGACGCTGCCGCGCCACGCCTCCCAGATCGCGGTGGGCAGCAGCATCATCGCGCCACAGCACGTCGTGAAGGAGAGGAAGGAGAGCTGATGAACCTTCGGCCGGCGCGGAATGAAGGCCGAGTAGATCCCGAACGCCACCAGCGAGGAGGCAAACATGACGTCGCCCCGGTTGAAGCTGATGCTCGCGAGCGCGGCGAAATCGCCATGCAGGATGATGACGAGCACGCCGAGCAGCGAGATCACGATGCCGGCGAGCTGCGCCGCCGTCAGCCGCACGCCGAACAGCGCCAGCGACCACAGCGCTACGAACAGAGGACCTGCCGACTGGATCAGCAGCGCGTTCAGGGCTTCCGTGTATTGCAGGGCCCAGTAGGAGATCGCGTTGTTGAAGGCAAAGCCGACCAGCGACAGGAACAGCATCAGCGGCAGGCTGTTGCGCAAGGCCGGCCAGTCGCGCTTGAGATGCGGCCAGGAGAACGGCAGCAGGATCAGGAACACGCCGAACCAGCGGATGGTCGTGACCGTCAGCGGCGGCACATGCGCGCCGACATGACGTGCGAGCACGATGTTGCCGGCCCAGAACAGCGAGCTCAGGCTCAGCAGCAGATAAGGCTGGTTGTTGAGCCAACTGGCCGGATTGGAGGCCTTCGGCGCGGGCGAAGCAGTCGTCATTGGGGTCTGATACGATGTTGCGCCGGATTGCCGTCGTGACACAAGTCACGCGGCCGCAATGCTACAATGCAGGCAAGCTCCAGGAGGCGCCATTGGCGGTCAATATGTTGAACATCGCGGGCCTGAAAGAGCTCGACCGGAATGCGCCCGTCGTGATGCTGAACCTGATGCGATTCCATGAGCGCTCGCGCGACGGCAACGGTTCGGGCTGGGACGCATATTTGCGTTACAGTGCGATCACAGTGCCCATGATCCGGGCCCGCGGCGGCACGCTGCTCTGGACCGGCGATGCCAAGGCCATCGCGCTCGGTCCGCATGATGGCAATGACTGGGATTTCGTCGCGCTGGTTTATTATCCGTCGGTCGCAGCCTTCCTCGATATGATGACGTCGGAAGCCTACGAGATCGAGGCCGATCACCATCGCGTCAACGGCTGCGCCGAACATCTGATCATCGCGACGAGTGAGGCCTACAGCAAGTTCAGGACGAGTTAAGTCGCCTGCTTCCGCGACGCCACGAACACGCCCGCGAGCACCAGCGCGAAGCCGATGAAGTGGAACGCCTGCGGGTGCTCGCTGAGGAACGCCATCGCCATGATCGAGCCGAACACCGGCACGACGTGGAAGAACGGCGCGGCGCGGTTGGCGCCGATCAGGCGGACGCCGCGATTGAAGCAGAGATAGGCGAGCGCCGAGGGGAATACCGAGACATAGAACAGCGTCAGCAAATTCGGCCCGTCGAGCTTCATCACGGGACGGGCGGACAATTCCCAGATCTCCAGCGGAATGAGGCAGGCAGCGCCCGCGCCGAAGGTGAAGGCGAGGAACGACAGGCCGTGCATCGGCGGCCGCTTCAGCGTCAGCACCGAATAGAGCGCGAAGATGATGAGGGCGACGAGGAAGATCAGGTCGCCCTTGTTGAAGTCGATGTTCGACAGCGTGGTGAAATCGCCATGCAGCAGGATCGTGAAGACGCCGCACATCGAGAGCGCCACGCCGAACGCCTGCGCCGCGGTGAGGCGGACGCCGAGAATGGCGAGCGACCACAGCGCCACGACCAGCGGCGCGGCCGATTGCAGCAGCAGCGTGTTGAGTGCCTGGGTGTGTTCCAGCGCCCAGTATTGCAGCGTGTTGAAGGCGCCGATGCCGGTGATCGACAGCGTGATCATCAGGCCGAGCTTGCTGCGGATCGCGCCCCAGTCCCGGGCGAGATGTTTCCAGGCGAACGGCAGCACCAGCAGGAAGGCGAAGGTCCAGCGCAGGAACGACAGCGTCACCGGCGGGATGTGACCGGCAGCGAGCCGCCCGACGATGGCATTGCCGGCCCAGCACAGCGCGGTGATGCTGAGCAGCAGATAAGGCTGGTTGGCGATCCAGCTGTGGCTGGATGATTCGGGGCCCGTGGTCTGGCCGGTGGCGGACATTGTGATTGTGATGGCCCCGCGTGGAATGCGCCGAGGCCCCGGCCCGGCGAGGTCGGGCCGGCTGATCGCCCGGCAGCATCCCAAAGACACGGAAATCGAGGTTGCATCAACGGGGTGCGGACGCATCGGCACCATGCAGCGGCGGATCGGCCTCACGCTTTCGTCGAAGACTGCCAAACCATCCCGGATCGTCTCTGGATTTTCGGGGGATATCAAAGGCTTAAATGGGCTCCTGAGCCTCGAAAAAGCCCCGTTCTTGCTTGCCTAGAGAGCCTGCTTCCGTTATCCGGTTGGCTGCCTCGCGTGCGAACGGCTCCGGCCGTCAGCTGGGCTGGCGCATCTAAAATCTTCAGAGGATTACCCGCGAATGGCCAACGTTGTCGTCGTCGGAGCCCAGTGGGGCGACGAAGGAAAGGGCAAGATCGTCGACTGGTTGTCGGAGCAGGCGGATATCGTCGCACGCTTCCAGGGCGGCCATAATGCCGGCCACACGCTGGTCATCAACGGCGAGACCTACAAGCTCGCGCTGCTGCCCTCGGGCGTGCTGCGCCCGTCGAAACTGGCGGTGATAGGCAACGGCGTCGTGTTCGATCCGCAGGCCTTCCTCGACGAGGTCACCAAGCTGCGCGGGCAGGGTGTAAAGGTCGACCCGGAGAATCTGCGGGTCGCGGAGAATGTCACCCTGATCCTGCCGCTGCATCGCGAGCTCGATGCCCTGCGCGAGAGCTCCAACGCGGCGACCGCGATCGGCACCACGCGCCGCGGCATCGGACCTGCCTATGAGGACAAGGTCGGTCGTCGCGCCATTCGGCTGATGGACCTCGCCGACCTCGACACGCTCCCGCACAAGATCGACCGGCTGCTGGCGCATCACAATGCGTTGCGCCGCGGCCTCAACCTGCCGGAGTTCGACGGCAACGACATCCTGAAGGAGCTGACCGCGCTGGCGCCTCAGCTTCTGCCCTATGCCGAGACGGTGTGGCGCCTGCTCGATCAGGAACGGCGCGCCGGCAAGCGCATCCTGTTCGAAGGCGCGCAGGGCGCGCTGCTCGACGTCGATCACGGCACCTACCCCTATGTGACGTCGTCCAACACCGTGGCGGCGCAGGCGGCGACCGGCACCGGCATGGGCCCGGGCGCGGTCGGCTATGTGCTCGGCATCTGCAAGGCCTACACGACCCGGGTCGGCCAGGGCCCGTTCCCGACCGAACTCCTGAACGAGATTGGTGAGGAGATCGGCCGCCGCGGCCGCGAGTTCGGCGTCAATACCGGACGCAAGCGCCGCTGCGGCTGGTTCGATGCCGTGCTGGTCCGACAGACCGTCCGCACCTGCGGCATCACCGGTCTGGCGCTGACCAAGCTCGACATTCTCGACGGCTTCGACACGATCGAGGTCTGCGTCGGCTACAAACTCGACGGCAAGGAGATCGACTATTTCCCGGCCGGCGAGGGCGCCCAGGCCCGGGTCGAACCGATCTACGAGACCATCGAGGGCTGGAAGGAGCCGACCGCCAACGCCCGGTCGTGGGCCCAGCTGCCCGCCCAGGCCATCAAATATGTCCGCCGGATCGAGGAATTGGTGGGGTGCCCGGTCGCACTGCTTTCCACCAGCCCCGAACGCGAAGATACTATCCTCGTGCAAAACCCGTTTGAGGCTTAACGATCTCTTACCAGGACGCGCGTATAGTTGAGTTGAAATGGCTGATTACTATCCGCTGATCGCCCGCGCTATTGCAGCCCTGGATCCGAGCGCTCCCGGCGAAAGCCGTCGCGCGCTCTATGAGCGCGCGCGTACGGCGTTGATCGCGCAGCTCCGCAGCGTGCAGCCGCCGCTTTCCGAATCCGAGATCACCCGCGAACGGCTGTCGCTGGAAGAGGCCGTCCGCAAGGTCGAATCCGAGGCCGCCCAGCGGGCCCGCGAGGCCTCGCGCCCCGGTGGGCCGGGTCGCAGCGGTGGCAGCGGCAGCGGTGACGCCTTCCGCCGGGCCAGCACCCGTGCGGCCGAGGGCGGATCGCCGCCGTCCCAGCAGGCCGCTCCGCCGCGCGCCCGTCCGGCCCCGCCGCCGCCGCGTGCCGACCGCCCGTCCTTCAACGTCGATGAGCAAGGCGAAGCTCCGCGTCCACCGCGCGCGCCGCGTTTCGACGCGCCGCGCCAGCCGGGTCCGTCGGCGCCACCGTCGATGCCGGAGCCGCCGCCTGCCCCGCCGTCCGGCCGCGACCGCCAAACCGACCGTCAAGCTGGCCGTCAAGCTGGCCGCCGTCAGCCCGACGTCGGACCTCCGCCGCCGCTGCCGCCCGCGCCGGGCGTGCGCGGCTTCCGCGACATCACCGCCGACGTCAATGATCTCGGCGGCGCCGCCGCGCAGGCCAACCGCGCCGCGCGCCGCACTTACGCCAACGTGCCCTCGCCCTCGCCGGAATTCGACCGGCTGGAGCCGAGCCTGGAGAACCGGGCCGGCGAGCAGGACGCGCCCTATTCCTACGACGAGTCGATCGAGGAGGCCGAGCGCTACACGCCCCAGCCGCCATCGCCGCGGTCAGCCTCGGGGCGCCCGCACATCCCCGTCCTCGACCGCGACGCCAAGAAGCGCAAGCGCACCGGCTCGTCCTTCCCGTTCAAGAGCGCGATCGCCGTCGGCATTGTGCTGATCCTGGTCGGCGCCGGTATCCTCTGGGGCAAGCAGCTGGTCCAGACCGCGACCAATCTGTTCAAGTCCTCGTCGACCCAGCAGGTGGTGGAGGCGCCGAAGGATCCGGCCCAGCCGCAGAGCAAGCCCAAGATTCCCGATCGCGTCGGCCAGCCCTCGGCCAGCGGTCAGCCGATCGCGCCGGTGGCGCAGAAGGTCGTGCTCTATGACGAGGATCCGTCCGACCCGAAGGGCAAGCAATATGTCGGCTCGGTGGTGTGGCGGCTCGAGCCGATCAAGGCGTCGGGCAACCAGAAGGCCGACGTGGCCGTGCGCGCCGACATCGAGATTCCCGACCGCAAGTTCAAGATGACGATGTCGTTCCGCCGCAACACCGACTCGTCGCTGCCGGCGAGCCACACCGCGGAGCTGACCTTCATCCTGCCGCCGGACTTTCCGGGCGGCAGCGTCTCCAACGTGCCGGGCATCCTGATGAAGTCGAACGAGCAGGCGCGCGGCACGCCGCTCGCAGGCCTCGCGGTCAAGGTCACCGACGGCTTCTTCCTGGTCGGCCTCTCCAATGTCGACGCCGACCGTACCCGCAACGTCCAGCTCCTGAAGGAGCGCTCGTGGTTCGACGTGCCGCTGGTCTACGCCAACCAGCGCCGCGCCATCATCGCCATCGAGAAGGGCGCTCCGGGCGAGCGCGCCTTCAACGATGCCTTCGCGCAGTGGGGCGACTAGGCCTGCTCCGTGAGACCTCGGCCTGCATGGTTCGAGACGCCCGCCTTGGCGGGCCCCTCACCATGAGGGTTTGATATCTCGCCGCGAAACGAGACCTCATCCTGAGGAGCCCGCAAAGCGGGCGTCTCGAAGGATGGCCGCAGATGCGCTCTCTTACTGCGCCGCCGCTTCCCGTTTTCGCGTCGCCGTTGCAGCCGCTGCTTCGCGGTCCATCACGGCACGGCAGCCGGGGCTGACCTGCGCCTTCTTCTGCACCATGCAGGCGCGGATGCGCGGGATGTCGGGGATCTCGCTGGAGCACAGCCGCATCGCATCGCCCGAGCACATCTGCTGCGCTTCGGACGAGAAGGCGAGGCCGGGCGATGTCTGGAGAGTGATGGCTGTCGCGGCGAAGGCGAATAGCGAAGCGATGGTCTTGATGCGTGTCATGTAGAATGCGTCCCCGAGTTTCCGTGGGCTTGAGCCACTTGGTTTTGGGGCGCCGCACGCGACTTGATCTGCCGCATGTCTCAGCCTTCACGCGGAACCTCGATCCCGCATGTGGTCGCTCGATTTCTTGATGTTCGAATCGAAAAGTGCTGCGCCGCCCGAGCGAAGTATGCGCCATTGTCAAACAGCTGCAATGGGCGGCGCAAAGGAATTCGCAATTGTTGCGCGTCCGTCACGCAAAATGCGGACGCGCATTCAATGCCGGATTTACATGCCGTGGCTCTGGAACACCTTGCTGCACGACTTCGACAGTTTTGCGCGGTTGCCCATCAGGCACGACTGCACGGCACCGTCATTGCCGAGGTCTTTGCGGCAGAACTTCGACGCATCCCGCGAGCAGGCCTTCTGCTCCTGCGACGTGCCCATATGGCCCTGGGCAAAAGCGGAGACGCTCGAGGTGACGGCGGTCAACGTGACCGCTGCGAGAAGCAGGGCTGTACAACGCATCATTGGGTCCAATCGTGCTGATACAAGCAAGAATTTGCAGTCCCGTGAGAACTCGCCGATTTGCCGGACGTTCCCGAAAAGGGCAGCGCCGGGCCAGCCGCGCTGGCCTTTGGAACCCGCTATCCAAGCTTCCCGCCGCACTGCTATAAAAGCGGCGGTGTATGAGGGTGTTTGATGAAACGCTACCTGGTGTTTGCGCTGGTCGGGCCGTTCGTGGGCGGGTTCCTGTTGCTGCTGACGACGACCTATCAGTCCGGCTATTGGGCCCAGACCAGCCTCGGCGAGGTCGGCAAGCTGTTCGCGGTGTTCTTCAAGACCCTGCAATACAGCTATCTGTTCGGCTTCCTGCCGTCGCTGATGATCGGCGCGGTCGACGACATCCTGATCCACGTCAAGCGGATCCGCCCGGCGTTGCGGATGTTGCTGGTCGGCCTGTTCGCCTTCGTCCTGGCGTCGCTGACCTACAGCTCGCGCGGGCCGGATTCGGGGGCGGTCCAGTTCATCCTTTACGGACTGGTCGGGTTCGTGCCGTCGGTGATTTCGTCCTGGCTCGTGCATAGATATGTCGAGGAGCCGGTGGCCGCTGTGGCTCCGACCTGAGCGCGCGACCTTCGGGCGCAGCGCAGCAACCCTGCCGGCTTAAGCGCGTTTCCTCCAGGCGATGACCATGTCCGACGATGAAATTCTTGCTCCGCGCAAACCCCGTTCGGGGGGCCGCTCGCATGCGACCGGCACCCAGGGCCGCGGGCCGGTCATCGATCAGGACGGCCGCGAGATCCGCCCTGAAACGGTGGAACAGGGGTTTCAGGACGTTCGCTTCGAGTTCGGCAAGGACAATCCTTTTGCCGGCAACCCGTTTGCCAATCTGACGCGCGAGCAACGCATCGCGCGGATCGAGGCGATCGCAAAGCTGCTCGACGTCGCCTTCGTCGTGCCCGGCACCAATATCCGCTACGGCATCGACGGGCTGATCGGCCTGATCCCCGTCGTCGGCGACATCATCACCACCGCGATCTCGCTGTGGCTGGTGCGCGAAGCGCGGGCGCTGGGCGCGCCCTGGTATCTCACCGCGCGGATGCTCGGCAATGTCGCGGTCGACGGCGTCGTCGGCATCGTGCCGTTCGCGGGCGACGCCTTCGACGTCATGTTCCGCGCCAACATGCGCAACGTGCGCATGCTCCGCCGCTGGCTCGACAAGCAGCCGCGGATCTAGCGCTGCAACGCGGCGGGTTTCCCTACGTCGTCATTGCGAGCGCAGCGAAGCAATCCAGAGTCCCTCCGCGGAAAGATTCTGGATTGCTTCGCTGCGCTCGCAATGACGGTGGAGAGAGAAAGCCCCAAAAACGCAAAAAGCGCGACGGCCTTTCGGCCATCGCGCTTTCAGCGCACATCGGGCTTTGCGAAAAAGTTTACGCCGCGTCGGCGTCGGCCTCTGCGACCGGCTCGGGTTTGCGGTGACGCTCCAGCGGGAAGGCTTCGCTCTCATACAGCGAGCGGATGCCGTTCTGGTCGAAGCGTGCTTCCTCGACCTGGAGGTAGGCGCCGTTCAGCGAATCCGTCGGCAACTGCTCCATCGCGAACTGCACGGCTTCGGCCGCGGTGCCGAACCGGCGATACGTGAAGCCCGCGCGCTTCTTCTTGCGGATGGCAGCGGGGAAGAGTTCGGCGGAGGTGTTGAAGTTGAACGGACGCAGTGGACGCATGGTCAAAGACCTCGTGATCTTGTCTGGGGCTTTAAGCGCGTGGGGTTTGGGACGGCAGAGACCACGATCGGGTGGGCCCGCTGCACATCATTTTCGTCCTCTAATATAAGCCGATTTGACAAAATTGCGACCCCTGCGATGCGAGATGATGAATCCGCGCATGGCAGCTCCGCGAGCCAAATAAACCAAGCAATTTCAGCGGTTTATATGGTTCACAGTTTGCCAAGGAGCAGCAGGACGACCAGCACCACCAGCACGAGGCCGCCGAGACCCATGCCGGAATGGCCCATGCCGTAGCCATAGCCGCCGATCCGGCCGGACATGCCGCCCAGGAGATAAATGATCACCAGGATGATCAGGACGGTCCCAAGACCCATGGCATCCTCCCTGGCGGCCGCCGGACTGCACGCATCGGCCGTACCGCCAGAGAAGAAAAGCACATCGGGCCGCCGGGTTCCATGACGGAACCCGGCGGCCCGCAATGTTATTTGGGCTCGAGCTTCAGCGAAGCCGAATTGATGCAGTAGCGGAGGCCCGTCGGTCCCGGCCCGTCGGGGAAGACGTGGCCGAGATGGCCGCTGCACTTGGAGCAGAGCACCTCGGTGCGGATCATGCCGTGGCTGGCATCATGCTCCTCGTCGATATGGCTCTCGACCGCGGGCTGGGTGAAGCTCGGCCAGCCGCAGCCGGAATCGAACTTGGCATCCGACTCGAACAGCACATTGCCGCAGCCGGCGCAGACATAGGTGCCGGCGCGGTGGTCGTGCTCATACTCGCCGGAGAAGGGACGCTCGGTCGCCTTCTCGCGCAGCACTGCGTACTGCATCGGCGTCAGCTCGCTGCGCCACTGCTCTTCGCTCTTGGTGACCTTGTCGTCGGTGGTCTTCATTTTGGTGTCGGGCATGGGTCTCCCGTTTTTTCTGCGATCTCGCGATCAGTTGGTGGCCTTGCTGGCGCTGACCAGCGTCGGCTTCTCGATGTAGTTATCCGCGAACAGCTTTTTCAGGTTCTCGACCTTCGGAATGTCGTTATAGGCGATGTAGGGCTGGTTCGGGTGCAGCGTCAGATAGTCCTGGTGATAGGCCTCCGCCGGATAGAACGCCTCCAGCGCGCCGATCTTGGTCACGATCGGCTTGCCGTACACCTTGGCGGCGTTGAGCTGGGCGATATAGGCCTCAGCCACCTTCTTTTGCTCGTCGGAGGTGGTGAAGATCGCCGAGCGGTATTGCGGGCCGCTGTCCGGTCCCTGGCGGTTGAGCTGGGTCGGGTCGTGCGCCACCGAGAAGTAGATCTGGAGAATCTTGCCGTAGGAGATCTTCTTCGGGTCGTACTTGATCTCGACCGCCTCGGCGTGGCCGGTCCGGCCGCTCGAGACGGTCTGGTAATCGGCGGTCGCCTTGGTGCCGCCGGCATAGCCGGAGACCGCGTTGACGACGCCCGCGGTGTGCTGGAACACGCCCTGCACGCCCCAGAAGCAGCCGCCGGCGATCACGGCGGTCTGGAGTCCGGCCGCGGGGGCCGCATCCATGGCAGGGGCAGGGATCACGACAGCCTCTTCCGCGGCCCGCGACGGCATGGCGAAGGCCAGCGCCAGGGCGGTGGTTGCGGCAGCGGCGAGCAGGGACAGGATGGCAGGTCGGCGCATGGCGGTCCTCTTTCGTCAGGTTTTGCAGTCTAGGGCGGCCGGGGCAGGGCGGCCAGCCCGCCGGACTGCGTTTCGCGTCATTCGAGATACGGACGCAGACGGAGATTGTTACGATGCGGCGGACACGAGTCTGTGAAAAATAGCCTCATACGGACCCGCTTGGCGAAGCCGGGAACTCCGCGCTAGATGAACCCGCGCGATCGACGACCGACATAAAAAATGTGGTGGCTGGAGCCGACCTGACAACATGCTGCGCGTCATTCCCCTGACCCTCGCCATCCTCATCTCAGGCGCCGCGATGGCGGCTTCCGATCCGCAGGCCGGCGACGACCTTGCGACCTGCCGCGACCGCCAGGCCGAGGTCCAGGCCCGTGCGACGGCCTGCGACAATCTGCTAAACGCCGACAAGGTCGCCGGCAAGGACAAGGGTATTGCGCTGTCCGTGCGCGGCAACACGCTGATCAACAAGCGCGACTACGTCCGTGCGATCGAGGTCCTCTCCATGGCCGTCGATCTCGATCCCGACAATGTCGTCACGCTCAATTTGCGCGGCCTCGCCTATGAGCGCCGGGGCCAGGACGACCTCGCGATGGCCGACTACAATCTTGCGCTCCAGAAGCGTCCGACCTACGGCGTGCCCTACAACAACCGCGGCGTCATCCAGCTGCGCCGGGGTGCGCTGCAAAGCGCGCTCGACGATTTCAACCTGTCGATCAAATACACGCCCAAATTCCTGCTCGGCTGGACCAACCGGGCCCGCGTCCGCACGCTGATGAAGGATTATGGCGGCGCCATCGCCGATTTCGCGGAAGCCGAGAAGATCGATCCGGCCGCGCCGCAGATCGCCGGCAACCGCTGCATCACCTTCGGCTTGATGGGCAAATACGACCAGGCCTTTGCCGACTGCGGCGGCCTGATCGCGAAGCAGCCGAAAAACGTGTTCGCCCTCAACAACCGCGCCGACATCTCCATGCTGAAGGGCGACCTCGACGCCGCGCTGAAGGACTACAACGTTGCGATCCAGATCAACCCGAACAATGTCCGGGCCCATTCCGGCCGCGGCCAGATCTACGAGCGCAAGAAGGATCTCGCCCAGGCTCGCGCCGACTACCGCGCGGCGGCCTATTCGCTGACGCGGTTCGACGAGTTCGACGTCGCGCGCGCCCGTGCCGTCGCGCAGGAGCGGCTCGCCGCGTTGACGCCGCAGGTGCCGGCCGGCGCCACCGGGCGCCGCGTCGCGCTGGTGGTCGGCAACGGTGACTACAAGAACGTGCACGCTCTGCCCAATCCGCCGCGCGACGCGAAACTGATTGCGGGCGTGCTGCGCGATATCGGTTTCCAGACCGTGATCTCCGTCAGCGATCTCACCCGCGACAAGTTCTTCGAAGCGTTGCAGGCATTTGCCGCCGAGGCGGAGAAGGCGGATTGGGCGGTGGTCTACTACGCCGGCCACGGCTTCGAGATCGGCGGCGTGAATTATCTCGTTCCCGTCGATGCCAAGCTTGCCGCCGACCGTGATGCCGAGACGCAAGCCGTTGCACTTGAGCAGGTCATCGCGGCCGTCGGTGCTGCGCGAAAGGTGCGTCTGGTGATGCTGGATGCGTGCCGCGACAACCCGTTCGCGCCGGCCATGCAGCGCACGCTGTCGCTCAAGCTGGTCGACAAGGGCTTTTCCAACATCGAGCCCGGCGCGGGCTTCATGGTGGTCTACGCCGCCAAGCACGGCGAGACCGCGATGGACGGCGACGGCGGCGCCGACAGCCCCTTCGCCACCGCGCTCGCTCGCGAGATCAAGGTGCCCAAGGTCGAGATCAGGAAACTGTTCGACATCATCCGCGACGACGTCTGGTCCGCCACCAAGCGCGAGCAGCAGCCGTTTTCGTACGGCTCGCCGCCGGGCCGGGAGGATTTCTATTTCGTGGCTGGGAAGTGAGGTGGCTAGGTGTGAGACGCAACGGCGGAGCTTCAATCTCCGCTGTCGTCCCCGCGAAGGCGGGGACCCATAACCCCAGGGAGATGTGCGGGGCAAAGCTCCCACTCCGAGTCTTCGCCAAACTTCTCCCTGTGGGTATGGGTCCCGGATCTGCGCTTCGCTTGTCCGGGACGACGTGCGGTGATTGACGCCGCGGCGTTGCCACAGGTGCCGTAGGGTGGGCAAAGCGAAGCGTGCCCACGTATTTTGCTTTTGGAGAGAGATCGTGGGCACGGCGCGTTGCGCCTTTGCCCACCCTACGGCAGCCGTATTCTAAACCACGATACTCAGCCTTTTCGCCGCGCGCGTGATCCCCGTGTACAGCCACCTTGCGCGGCTCTCCTGAAACGCAAAGCTCTCGTCGAACAGCACCACGTCGTCCCATTGCGAGCCCTGCGATTTGTGCACGGTCAGCACATAGCCGTAATCGAACTCATCATAGGGCTTGCGCTGCTCCCAGGCGATCGCCTCGACGCCGCCCTCGAAGCAATCGGCGCGCACCGAGACTTTTGTCACTTTGTGGCCGAGGTCCTCGTCCGGCGACAGCCGCATGCTGAGGATGCGCGACTTCGAGCGCGAGGTGTTGCGCGACTTCACGCGCCACAGGCCGCCGTTGAACAGGCCCTTCTTGCGGTTGTTGCGCAGGCACACCAGCTTGTCGCCGGCCACCGGGAAGACATCCTCGATGTTCTGGCGCTGGCGCACCCGCATGTTGTAGGCGCGTCGCGTGTTGTTGCGGCCGACCAGCACCTGGTCGGCGGCCATGACGCGATCGGGGTCGAGCTCCCTGCGCGACACCACTTCGCTCTCGCCGTAACGGCCGATGTCGAGCTCGCGGCCTTCGCGCACGTCCATCGACATCCGCACGATCGGATCGTCCTGGGCCTGGCGGTGCACCTCGGTCAGCATCGCGTCCGGCTCGGTGTTGGTGAAGTAGCCGCCGCCCTGGATCGGCGGCAACTGCGCGGGATCGCCCAGCACCAGCAACGGGCAGTCGAACGACATCAGGTCGCGCCCCAACTCGGCGTCGACCATCGAGCATTCGTCGATCACGATCAGCTTGGCCTTGGACGCCGGCGCGTCGTCCCATAATTCGAAGCTCGGCTGCTCCTCGCCGGATTCGCGGGCGCGGTAGATCAGCGAATGGATGGTGGAGGCCTCGTCGCAACCCTTGTTACGCATGACGAGCGCCGCCTTGCCGGTGAAGGCGGCAAATTTCACCTCGCCGTCGACGCCGTCGGCAATATGCCGCGCCAGCGTGGTCTTGCCGGTGCCGGCAAAGCCGAACAGGCGGAAAATCGGCGGCGTGCCGTTCCGGCCCGGTTTGGCCTTGAGCCATTCGCCGACGGCTTTGAGCGCGGCGTCCTGATGCGGGGAGAAATTGGTCATATCTGTCTTGAGGAGGGGCGAAACGGAGCGATTCGCCACCCCCAAAACTAACCATTCGCCCCGCCGGTTCAAGCGCAGTCGTCCTGCTATCGCCAGCGGGAGCATCGCAAGAGGTCGTCATGCCCGGGCTTGTCCCGGGCATCCACGTCCTTCGTACCGCGTGGTCAGGCGTGGATGGCCGGGACAAGCCCGGCCATGACGCCTTGGAGGCTTTGGTGCCCAAACTGCCGGGTCATGTGCGACTGCCCTACTGCCAGCCGGGAACGCCGCGCATGTCGGGCAGATGGTGGGCGATGCCCTTGTGGCAGTCGATGCAGGTCTTTTCCTTGGTGAACAGGAAGCGCTGGTGCGCCACCGAGGCTCGGGGCGACTGCTTGGTGATGTCCATGGAATCGGCGCTGTGGCAGTTGCGGCATTCCAGCGAATCGTTGGCCTTGAAGCGCGCCCATTCATGCGCGGCCAGTTCGAGCCGGTGATCCTGGAATTTCTCGCGCGTGTCGATCGTGCCGAAGATCTTGCCCCAGACTTCCTTGGAAGCCTGCATCTTGCGCGCGATCTTGTCGGTCCAGTTGTGCGGCACGTGGCAGTCCGGGCAGGTCGCGCGCACGCCGGAGCGGTTGGTGAAGTGGATGGTCGACTTCAGCTCGGCAAAGACGTTGTCCTTCATCTCGTGGCAGCCGGTGCAGAATTTTTCGGTGTTGGTCAATTCCAGCGCGGTGTTGAAGCCGCCCCAGAAGATGACACCTGCCACAAAGCCGGCGAGCACGAGCGTGCCGAGCGCGAACACCGAGCTTGGCCGGATCAGCACGCCCCAGAGCTCGAGCGCGAAATCCCAGCAGCGCAGGATGAAGCCGCGTTTCGCTTTGGGTTCGTCAGCAGCCGTCGTCATCGCCGGCCACCGGGGCTTGAGCGGGAGAGCAGCGTGTCGATGTCGGTGAAGTCGTTGCTCACCGGCGGCGTCGCGGTGTTCTGCGGCACGTGGCATTCGGTGCAGAAGAAGCGGCGGGGCGAGATCGAGGCCAGGAACTGGCCGTCGCGATCCATGAAATGCGTGATCGAGACCATCGGCGCCTGCGATTCCGCCGTGCGCGCGCGCGCGTGGCAGGACAGGCATTTGTTGCCGTTGAGGTCGATCTGGTAGCCGTCGATGTTGTGCGGGATGACAGGCGGCTGCTCGGGATAGTTGCGCGATTCCCGCTCCGACGTGTTGCGGTTCGGCAGCATCGGCGGCGCCGGTCCTTCCTCATTGAGCGGCGCCGGGCCGCGCAAGCCTGAACTGACCGTCTGCGCGGTCAACGAACTCGCACCCGCGGCGATCGCGATCGCGAGCAGCGCAATTGCAAATCGGCTCATCATGACTGGGTCACCCGCTCGATGCGCACGGCGCATTTCTTGTAGTCGGTCTGCAGTGAGATCGGATCGGTGGCGTCCAGCGTCACCTTGTTGATCAATTTGGATTCGTCGAACCACGGCACGAACACGAGGCCCTTCGGCGGCCGGTCGCGTCCGCGGGTCTCGACGCGAGCGCGGATGAAGCCGCGGCGCGACACCACCTTCACTTCGTCCCCGCGCCGGAGCTTGGCGTCCGAGGCGTCGTCGGGATGCATGAAGCAGACGGCCTCGGGAAACGCCTTGTAGAGCTCGGGCACGCGGCGCGTCATGGTGCCGGAATGCCAGTGCTCCAGCACGCGGCCGGTCGATAGCCAGAACGGATATTCGTTGTCGGGCGATTCCGCCGGCGGCTCGTAAGGCAGCGCGAAGATGCGCGCCTTGCCGTCGGGGTAGCCGTAGAACTGCACGTCAGTGCCCTGCTTGACATAGGGATCGCTGCCCTCGCGGAAACGCCATTTGGTTTCCTGGCCGTTGACGACCGGCCAGCGCAGGCCGCGCTCTTTGTGATAGCTCTCGAACGGCGCGAGGTCGTGGCCGTGGCCGCGGCCGAACGAGGCGTACTCTTCAAACAGCCCCTTCTGCACGTAGAATCCGAACGCCTTGGATTCCTCGTTGGCGTAGCCTTGCTCGATCTCCGTCACAGGAAACTTGTCGACCTGGCCGTTCTTGTAGAGCACGTCGAACAGCGTCTTGCCGCGAACCTCCGGCTTCTTGGCGATCAGCTCCTCCGGCCAGACCTCCTCGATCTTGAAGCGCTTTGAAAACTCCATCAGCTGCCAGAGATCCGACTGCGCTTCGCCGGGCGCCTTGACGAGCTGGTGCCAGAACTGCGTGCGCCGCTCGGCATTGCCGTAGGCGCCTTCCTTCTCCACCCACATCGCGGTCGGCAGGATCAGATCGGCGGCGAGCGCCGTCACCGACGGATAGGCGTCGGAGACCACGATGAAATTGTCGGGATTGCGGAAGCCCGGATAGGTCTCCTCGTTGACGTTGGGGCCGGCCTGGAGATTGTTGTTGACCTGCACCCAATAGGCGTTGATCAGGCCGTCTTTCAGCATCCGGCTTTGCAGCACGGCGTGGGCGCCGTTCTTGTCGGGAATGGTGCCTTCGGGCAGCAGCCAGAGATGCTCGGCGTGATCGCGATGCGCCTTGTTGGTGACGACCATGTCGGCGGGCAGGCGGTGCGAGAAAGTGCCGACCTCGCGCGCGGTGCCGCAGGCCGAGGGCTGGCCGGTCAGCGAGAACGGGCTGTTGCCGGGCGAGGAGATCTTTCCGGTCAACAGATGGATGTTGTAGACGAGGTTGTTGCACCAGACGCCGCGGGTGTGCTGGTTGAAGCCCATGGTCCAGAACGACACGACTTTGGTCTTGGGATCGGCGTAGAGCTCGGCGAGCGCCTCCAGGCGATTGAGCGGCACGCCGGACATCTCGGCCGCCTTCTCCAGCGTGTAGTCCGAAACGAACTTGACGTACTCGTCATAGCTCATCTCGGTGGAGTCGTTGGCCTTGGCCGCGCCCGTCGCCTTCTTCTGCAGCGGATGCTCGGGCCGCAATCCATAGCCGATGTCGGTCTGGCCGCGCCGGAAGATCGTATGCGCGGCGACGAAGTTCTTGTCGACGCGTCCGGTCTTGATGATGTGGTGGGCGATGGCGTTGAGGATGTAGAGATCGGTCTGCGGCTTGAACACCATGCCGATGTCGGCGAGGTCGAACGAGCGGTGCTCGAAGGTCGAGAGCACGGCGACGCGGACATGCGGCGCGGACAGCCGGCGGTCGGCGAGGCGCGTCCACAGAATGGGATGCATCTCGGCCATGTTGGAGCCCCACAGCACGAACGCATCCGTGGCCTCGATGTCGTCATAGCAGCCGGCCGGCTCGTCGATGCCGAAGGTGCGCATCATGCCCGCGACGGCCGAGGCCATGCAGTGGCGCGCATTGGGATCGATGTTGTTGGTGCGGAAGCCGGCCTTGTAGAGCTTTGAGGCGGCGTAACCTTCCCAGATCGTCCACTGGCCGGAGCCGAACATCGCAAGACCGTTCGGCCCGCGCTTCTTCAGCGTCTCCTTCCACTTCACCTCCATGATGTCGAAGGCTTCGTTCCACGACACCGGCGTGAAGTCCCCGTTCTTGTCGTACTTGCCATTCGTCTTGCGCAGCATCGGCTGCGTCAGGCGGTCATGGCCGTACATGATCTTGGACAGGAAGTAGCCCTTGACGCAGTTGAGGCCGCGATTGACCTCGGCCTTGATGTCGCCGTGGGTGGCGACGACGCGGTTGTCCTTGGTCGCGACCATCACGGAGCAGCCGGTGCCGCAGAAGCGGCAGGCGGCCTTGTCCCATTTCAGTTCGGACGTGTCGCGCTCGGTGACGAGATTGGCGGCGAGCGCAGGTCGCGGCATGCCTGCTGCGGCCATCGCGATCGCGGCGGCCTCGAGCTTGAGCATCTGGCGGCGGTCGAGCTTTGGCGATGTCATGATGGCTCTTCCCTCGACTAGGCAGTTTCGATGGCGTGGAAAACGAGCGCCGCCGAATACACGTTCGGCAGCGACTGGATGGTGTTGAGCAGCGTGCCGAGGCTGCCGGCGTCGGGCGCTTCGGTCACGACGACGAGTTTTCCGCGCGCGTCACGGGCGTGAATCTCGCAACCGGGCATCGCAGCGATCTCGGCTTCCAGCGCGTCGAGCCGCTCGGGGCGCGCCTGCACGATGATACTGGCGATTTCGCAGCCCGGAGGTGAGATGATGCGGTCGGCGCTGAGCACCCGGCCGGTGATCAATGCGCGGCGGTTGAGTGTGGCGTGAGCCATGATGCCTGTCTTTCGCTGTTCGAGATCAATGCGGGGAGGGCGGCGGGCCGGGAGGGCCGGCAAACATCTGGTAGATCCAGACGCCGAGCCCGTACGAGCCGACCGTTCCGACCGCGAGGACGGGCATCACGACCGCGGTCAGGAACAGGAACGCAAAAATCTCCATGCGCTTACGGCGCACGCGCGACATCGTGTCGTCAGGGGCCGACATATTCGGTCTCTTTGAGCTGGTCTGGGAATCGGGACGGCATCCGGGCCGTTGCCTTGCCGCACTTTAGATGCGTTACAGCCGCTAACGCCTTGATCTGGATCAATCGGTCGAGTTCGCCGCACATCGTAAACGGGCACGGATTCGGCTGTCATTGCGACGTGCGGTCGATGGACCATCTCCCGCGCAGCGGAATTGCGAGTGCGTAGACAGCGCCGCCTCACGCACTAAGATGCGATTAAGAACAATAATGCGGGAGAGTCGTCATGAAGTTCGGCATCTTCTACGAGCTGCAACTGCCGAGGCCATGGGTGGCCGGCGACGAGCTCGCCCTCTACCAGAACGCGCTCTCGCAGATGGAGCTGGCCGACAAGCTCAATTACGACCACGCCTGGGTCGTCGAGCATCATTTCCTCGAAGAGTATTCGCACTCGCCCTCGCCGGAATCCTTCCTCGCCGCCGCCAGCCAGCGCACGAAGAACATCCGGCTCGGCCACGGCATCCTCCAGCTCACGACGAACCATCCCGCGCGCGTGGCCGAGCGCGTTGCGGTGCTCGATCTGCTCTCCAACGGCCGCTGCGAATTCGGCATGGGCGAGAGCGCGTCCATCACCGAGCTGACGCCGTTCGGCCGCGACATGGAGACCAAGAAGGAAGTCTTCGAGGAAGCGGTGCAGGCGATCTTCCCGATGTTCAAGGACGCCGGTAGCGAGCATCACGGCAAGTATTTCGACATCCCCCTGCGCAACGTCGTGCCGAAGCCGGTGCAGAAGCCGCATCCGCCGCTGTGGATGGCCTGCTCGCAACTGCCGACCATCGAACGCGCCGGCCGCCACGGCTTTGGCGCGCTGGGCTTCCAGTTCGTCAGCGCCGACGCCGCGCATGCCTGGGTGCACGCCTATTACAATGCGATGACCAAGCGGCTGAACAAGCTCGCCGACTACGAGATCAACCCGAACATGGCGCTGGTCTCGTTCTTCATGTGCGCCAAGACCGACGAGGAAGCGCGTGCCCGTGCCGACGGCGCCACCTTCTTCCAGTTCGCGCTGCGCTTCTACGGCGCCTCGCAGAACCGCCAGAGGCCTGCGCCCTATACCGTCAACATGTGGGACGAGTACAACAAGTGGAAGCGCGACAATCCGGAAGCGCAGGAGGCCGCACTTCGCGGCGGCCTGATCGGCTCGCCGGAGACGATCCGCAAGAAGCTGAAGCGCTTCCAGTCCTCGCACATCGACCAGGTCATCCTGCTCAATCAGGCCGGCAAGAACAGCCACGAGCACATCTGCGAATCGCTCGAGCTGTTCGGCCGCGAGGTGATGCCGGAGTTCCAGAACGATCCCGCGCAGGCCGCGTGGAAGCAGGGCGTGATGAGCGGCGAGATCAAGCTGGAAGAGATCGACACCGAGGCTTTTACGGATCGCTACGGCAAACTCGCCGTCAATGTCGCCCCCGCCAAGGCGGCGGCGGGATAGGCTGTTCGTCAAGTCATGCTGCTGACGCATTCTCTGTCTTAGTCGGTGACAACTTAAAACGCTGCGTGGGAACCCCTCGGGTTCGCACGACGGTTCCATAGTCAAGGGCACCACTCCGTAAAAGTCCGGCGCAAGCTTCATGAACGCTGCCGCGTTCGCTTGCCCTGTTTGCGGTGTCCGGAACCGACGACGAAAAAATCACAGGAGATATGATGCTGTTCCACTCGAGCGCCGCATTTTGCGGCGCCCTGGTCGCGCTTGCCGTTTCTGTTGCCGTTGCGCGTGGAGAAACACCTGGAGTTCACTCAAGCGCCGCCGTCGATGCCGCCTCCGGACATGCGGTCGTCGGCGCTGCGTCCATGTACAATCCGTTCAAGCCCGGCAAGGAGGAGGGCGGTCCGGGCACGGCGTCCGGCGAGCGTTATGATCCCTCCGTCTGGGCGGCTGCGATCAAGACGAGTCTGCGCAGCAGATTTGGTGGAGTCCAATTTGGCGAGAGGCCGAAATATGCCCTGGTCGAGGCCGTCGGCAAGAAGGTCATCGTCAAGATCAACGACGTGGGACCGCTCAGGCCCGGCCGCATCATCGACTTCAACGAGCGCACGATGCGCCATTTCGATCCGAGCCTGGAGCTCGGAATCATCGAGGACGTCAAGGTCAGCCCGCTTTCAGGAGACAATTGGACACCGGGCCCGGTGGGCTGAGCGGCTCACGCGGCAAAGCGGGCGTCGAGCCGGGCACTCTTGCAACCTGTGTTCGCCCCCGCTGGCCTGTCTGTCTTCCGCGGCCGTCACCTTGCTGCTATCCTTCGTCAAACAACGTCTTGCGGAGGAAAGGATGCGGTCTCAGGCGGTGCCCACACAACCGTCGGCGGGCGACGTCACGCCCGCGGTGCTCGCCATCGGCCGGCCTGACTTCGCGAATGTCCTGATCGACACGCTGCGCCGGCAGGCCGGGGTCGGTCATTGCATGGTGTTTGCGCTGACGCGCGCGGGCGCTGCAAGTTGTCTGCTCGATGCCGGCAACATCCCGACCGGCAGCGATCTCGGTGCGGCCTATGCCGGGCAGTTTCACGAATCCGATCCCAACCGCGATGCGCTGTTCGAGGCCGAGACCAGCGCGCCGATCATGCTGCCCTCGTTCGCGCCGCGCATGTATGGCGCGCGCTACCGCAAGCTCTTCTTCAACGACTCCGACATCGTCGACAAATGCGCCACCGCGATCTGGACCGGCGACACCTGCTTCTATGTCAACTTCTACCGCATCACGTCTCAGGGCCGCTTCGGCGATGCCGAGCGTGCGCGGCTTCGCGCAATCGCGCCGGCGATCGGCGCCAGCGTTGCACGCCATTTCCAGCAGGCCGCGACGCCCGGCCAGAACCTCGCCGCGCTGTTCTCGACGCGCGCGCCACTCTCCACGCTGACGCCGCGCGAGCAGGAGGTCTGCCGGCACATCCTCACCGGCTTCAGCTCAGAGGCGATCTCGCAGGCACTCGGCATCAGCCTCCATTCGACCCTGACCTACCGCAAGCGCGCCTATGAGCGCCTCGGCATCTCCTCGCAGAACGAATTGTTTTCAATCGTGCTGCGCCTGCTCGCGGGGCCAAGCGGCCTGAACTGAGGGAAGATGACGCCGTCGCAGCGCTCTCCGCGAAGTTGGCCTCAGATGCCGCGGATGAAGTCTGCCTTGCCGATCTCCACCCCGTTGTGGCGCAGGATCGCGAAGGCGATGGTCACGTGGAAGTAGAAATTCGGGATCACAAAGCCGAACAGATACTGCTTGGCGGGGAAGGTCATGTCGTTGCCGGCGAGCTTCTGGGTAACGGTGCGATCCTCGGCCCCCGTGAACGTCTCCGTCGGCACGCTCTCCAGGAAGGCGATGACCTTGGCGAGGCGGTCTCTCAGGTCTGCCACGGTCTTGTCCTCGTCGGGGAGGCTCGGGATGTCCATCTGGGCCAGGCGCGCTGCGCCGCCTCTCGCTGTTTCCGTGGCGCGATGGATCTGGGTCGAGAAGGGCAGCATGTCGATGGCCAACCGGCTGGCCATCAGGACGGTCGGGTCCACCTTCTTGCCCGCGGCATAGGCCGCTGCCTTGTCGATGATGGCGTCGAGATTCTTCAGCGAGCGCACCATGCCGGGAACGGCGGCGTCGTACATGGAGAGGGACAAGGCAAATCTCCTGACAGAGTGACCCACATTGCCGCTCGTCCGAGTGGGATTGCGGGATTTACGTACTATGGTGATCGCCATAGTATGGCGATCACCATAGCTCTGTCAAGCGAGGCGGGGTATGGTTGCGCTATGCCACGCAAAACCGACGCGCGCGCGCGCGCGATTGCCACCGCCGAACGACTGTTTCGTATCCAGGGTTACGCTGCGACCGGATTGAACCAGATCATTGAAGAGAGTGGTTCGCCCAAGGGATCGTTTTATTTTCACTTTCCGCGCGGCAAGACCCAACTGGCGGAGGAAACCATCGATCCTTACGTCGCGAAGCGAGCTGCCGTGTTTCGGCAGATAGCGGCGAACACGACAGGCGACGCGCCGGATTTTTTCAAACAGGTTTTTGGGGCAATCGCGGCCGAAATGATTGCCGACGACTTCCAGTATGGATGTCTCATGCAAAACCTGGCGAATGAGCTGTCGCCGCTGGACGCTGAGTTGACCCAACGGGTCGCACGCGGATTTGTCGATCTGACCGACATCATTGCAGAGCATCTCCGGGGTTGCGGTTTCGCTCCCGCGCGCGCATCCGCCAGCGCAGCCGCATTGATAGCTGCCATCGAAGGCGCACGAACGATTGCCCGTGTGGAACGCAAGCCGGCTATATTCAAGGCGCTGGCGGATATCTTTTGCCGAAGCTGCCCGTGATACGAGACGTGCGTCGTCCACGCCGCTAGCTGAATATCCAGCGGTACTCGCAATTCGTCATGCTGCCGAACAAGAGTTCGGCGTTAACCATCACGAACGGATCCCCTCCCAGCGCCATCGCTTCGAAGTTTCTTAAATTTTGCTGGGTACCTCTCTTGGGCATGGCGACCAGGGGAAAGAGTATGGGTAAGCGGGCCAAACGCGGCAAGGCGGAGACGCTCGCAATACCGATGGCCGCGCGCGTTGCGATTGGCGCCGTGGCCGTCGCGGTGGTGGGTTACAGTTTGCTATCTCCGCCGGCGAGCGTGCAGCCGGTGCGGAAGGCGTCCGCGCCCCAAGCGCAGGTCCAGGCTCAAGTCCAGGCTCAGGCGTCGTCAACACCGGTTTATGTGGCAACGCCTGTTCGTGCAGCAGCGCCAGTTCCGACGCCGGCTCCGATTCCGGCCCCGGCGCCTCTGGTCGAACCACCCAAAGCCGCCGCTGACGGTCCCGGCGCACTTGTCCGGCAGGTGGTCGACTACGCCAGCCGCCAGACGCCGGGCACGGTGATCATCGATACCGGAAACACATTCCTGTATTTCGTTCTGAACGACCGGCAGGCGATGCGCTACGGCATCGGTGTCGGCCGCGAAGGTTTCACATGGTCAGGTGAGCAGACCGTGGCTCGCAAGGCAGAATGGCCGGATTGGCATCCGCCTGCGGAGATGGTTGGGCGTCAGCCCTATCTGCCGCGGTTCATGGCGGGCGGTCCCGGCAACCCGCTCGGCGCCCGGGCGATGTATCTCGGCGAGACCGAGTATCGCATTCACGGCACCAACAATCCGGCTACGATCGGGAAGCGGGTGTCGTCCGGCTGTATCCGGCTGACCAATGACGACGTCACGGACCTCTACGAGCGGGTGAAAGTCGGAGCGAAAGTGATCGTGCTTCCGGCTACCGAGCCACGACGCCCATTCCAGGGCGTGCCGGCCGACGCCGCCTTCCGCTTGCCGGACCCGGCATCGCCGTCGAAGCGGCCCTTGGCGGCGAACGCGCAGATGCCGTCATCCGGAGCGAAGGTCGCCGAGGCCCGGTAACTCGCTTACAGCTGCAATGGGGCAGGTCAGGATTGAAATACTTCAGTAGCACCGCCGAGGGAGGTTTGAGGCTTCATACCAACTGAAGCATGCGCACGCATCGTGGTCGCGACGTGCGCGGAGGAAGGTGCGTCATGGGACGATCCAACGCGGACTGCCAATGGCCTGAAAAAAGGGCGAGCGATCGGCTCAGGATTCAGACTGCCTCCCTCAGAGTCGGTGTCGTTCTTGCTCTCCTGGGTGTTCTCCTCCCGTCCAGTGCATGGGCGCAGACCGGGGCCAGCGCGAAGCCTGATGACATCAAGGCGAATATCGCGAGAGTCGACAGCGACTTCATCAAGGCAAATACGAAAACATCCTGGGATTGGCCCACCGTCGGCCTCGACTACGCCGAAACGCGGTTCAGCAAGCTCAATCAGATCAACGCCGACAACATCGGGAATCTCGGGCTCGTCTGGAGTTACAATCTGGAATCATCGCGCGGGATCGAGGCAACTCCCCTCGTCGTTGACGGCATCATGTATCAGTCGGCGCCCTGGAGCGTGGTCCATGCCATCGACGTACGGACCGGGACAAAAATCTGGTCGTTCGATCCCGGTGTTGACCGGTCAAAGGGCTATCGCGGCTGCTGCGACGCTGTCAGCCGCGGCCTCGCGCTTTACAAGGGCAAGGTCTTCGTCGCCGCCTATGACGGACGCCTGATCGCGCTCGACGCCGCGACCGGGGCCAAGGTCTGGGAAAACGACACGCTGATCGATCACGATCATTCCTATACGATCACCGGCGCGCCTCGGGTCTTCAAGGGTAAGGTCGTGATCGGCCAGAGCGGTGCCGAATACGGTGCGCGCGGATATATCACGGCGTACGACAGCGAGACGGGTCATCAACTCTGGCGCTGGTTCACCGTGCCCGGCGATCCCTCGAAACCCTTCGAGGACGCGTCGATGGCGGCCGCGGCGAAGACCTGGGATCCCTCGGGCAAATATTGGATCAACGGTGGCGGTGGCACGCCGTGGGACACCATCACGTTCGACCCCGATCTGAACATGGTCTATGTCGGCACCGGAAACGGCGGTCCCTGGAATCGCAAGCTTCGCAGTCCGTCGGGTGGCGACAATCTTTATCTGGCCTCCATCGTCGCGCTCAATGCCGACACCGGCCAGTATATCTGGCACTACCAAGAGACGCCCGGCGACAATTGGGACTACACGTCCACCCAGCCGATGATCCTGGCCGACATCAAGATTGATGACGAGCCGCGCAAGGTGATCCTGCACGCGCCGAAAAATGGCTTCTTCTTCGTCATCGATCGCACCAACGGCAAGTTCATCTCGGCGAAAAACTTCGTCGATGTGAATTGGGCGACGGGTTACGACGCCAACGGACGGCCGATCGAGCTGCCGGCTGCGCGCGGCGAAGAGCCCTACGAATCCATTCCGGGGCCGGACGGAGCTCATAACTGGCACCCGATGTCGTTCAATCCGCTGACCGGTCTCGTCTACCTTCCGGCGCAACACATCCCGGTCAATCTGACGCCGGAAAAGTCATTCGTGCAGAATGCCACTGCGCCGGGCAAGATCGGCGGCATATTGGGTGCGAATCTCGGCTTCGCTTTCAACCCGTCGCCGAAGTCTACCCCGTTCGGACGTCTGCTCGCCTGGGATCCGGTGCATCAAAAGGAAGTCTGGCGGGTCGAGCACGTGTCGCCGTGGAACGGCGGCACGCTGACGATCGCCGGCAATCTGGTTTTCCAGGGGACGGCGGATGGCCGCTTCGTCGCTTACGACGCAGCAAAAGGAGCCAAGCTGTGGGAAATCCCGACCGGCACCGGCGCGGTGGCGGCTGCCGCGACCTACATGGTCGATGACAGGCAATACATCTCGATTGCGGTCGGGTGGGGCGGCTCTTACGGCCTTGCTCATCGTGCGACCGAGTACCAGAACCCGGGAACGATCTATACCTACGCGCTCGGCGGCACGGCGAAGCTGCCGGAGTTCGTCAAGGTTCAGACCGAAGGTCTGCTGCAGGGCGTGAAGTACGATCCGAAGGATATCAGGGAAGGCGGGGACATCTATCTCACGGCGGCCTGCATAGCCTGCCACGGTGTGCCTGGCGTCGGCCGCGGCGGCAACATCGTCAATCTTGGCTATGTCCCCGCCGAAGTGATTACCAATCTGAGGAGTATCGTCTTCCACGGTCCATTCCGCGACCGGGGCATGCCTGATTTCAGCGGCAAGTTGAGGGAAGGGGACATCGCCAAGCTCCAGGCCTTCATACAAGGAACTGTCGACGCCATCAGACCGAAGAGCAGGTGATGAGCCGACGTATGACCACAGGTCCCGCTGGCGTCTGTCCCCATCGCGAGGGACAGACGCCAGCGCCGGATTTCGCTAGTCTGGCCTGAAGGAAACGAGACCCAGGGGAGACCGCCTTGAGCACCGCGCCGCGCATCGACATCGACCCTGCCGCGTTCTGGGCCGACCCCTATCCGATGCTCGCGACAATGCGCAAGGAGGCGCCGATCGCCTTCGTGCCGCAGCTTGGTTCAACGCTGCTGACCAGCCGCGACGACATCTCGATCTCCGAGAAACAGATCGACGTGTTCTCCTCGCACCAGCCTGCCGGCCTGATGAACCGGCTGATGGGCCACAACATGATGCGCAAGGACGGCGAGGCGCATCAGGTCGAGCGGCGCGCGATGTTTCCGACGGTGTCGCCGAAGACGGTGAAGGCACATTGGACCGCTTTGTTTCAGGCCCATGCCGACCGCATTCTCGCTTGCGTCGCGCCCGGGCGGATCGATTTCATGCGCGACTTCGCGCTGCCGTTCTCCGGCGAGTGCCTGAAGTCGATCACCGGCCTCACCAACATTCGATATCAGGACATGGACGCGTGGTCGCAAGGCATGATCGAGGGCATCGCCAATTACGGCGGCGCCCCCGAGGTCGAGGCGCGCTGCCATGCCGCGACGTCGGGCATCGATGCCGCGATCGATGACATCCTGCCGGTGCTGCGCAAGAATCCCGATCAGAGTATTTTGGGCGTGCTGCTCGCCGCGGGCATGCCGATGGAGAGCGTGCGCGCCAACGTCAAGCTTGCGATATCCGGCGGCCAGAACGAGCCGCGCAAGGCGATCGCCGGCACCGTGTGGGCGCTGCTCTCCCATCCGCAGCAGCTCGATCTCGTGCGCAAGGGCGAGGTCACCTGGCTCGAAGCGTTCGAGGAATATGCCCGCTGGATCTCGCCGATCGGCATGTCACCGCGGCGCATCGCCAAGCCGTGGAGCATCCGCGACGTCGCCTTCGAGACCGACGAGCGTGTGTTCCTGATGTTCGGCTCGGCCAACCGCGACGAGAAGCATTTCGAGCGCGCCGACCAGTTCGACGTGCGGCGTGATACGGCCAAGAGCGTCGCCTTCGGTGCCGGCCCGCATTTCTGCGCCGGCGCCTGGGCCTCACGCGCCATGATCGCCGACGTCGCGTTGCCGACGGTGTTCGCGCGGGCCACGAAGCTGGAGATCGCCGATGACGAGCCGGTGCGCATCGGCGGCTGGGCGTTCCGGGGCTTGCAGAATCTGCCGGTGAAGTGGCTGCATTAGTTTAGTTTACAGGGCGCCCTCGCCACCACGATGGTGTCATCGCCCGGCTTGACCGGGCGATCCAGTATTCCGAGACAGCGCAAGGATGCGGAGAGGCCGCGGCGTACTGGATGCCCCGCCTTCGCGGGGCATGACAATTGAGGTTTTGGTTAGAGCTTCATGCTCCACCAGCCCGACTCTCCCATGATGCCATCCTACCCCTGTTTTGCCCGACGGGTCAAATCTATTTTCGGATAATCGGTAAGTTCTTGATTTCGCCGGCCCCGGCTACTGTGCATGGGGTTGTTTTCGCAGTTTTTGGTTCCGGCCGCGTCCTGAAGGCCGAACGCACCGGGCCTTCACATCCGTGTGCAGAAAAATTCCATCTTCATTCGCTCCGCCGCTTGAAAGATTAATCATGCGCTTGTCGCAAGCGCAGTGCTCGCATCGCTATTTTTCCGCGTGTCTCGACACCTCCGCCGCTCCGCACCATCATTCACAAAACGCGAATGATGACGGCCGCACGCGGCCCGGAGTGTGGAATGCAGCGTCGTGACTTTCTGAAACTGTCTGTTGGAACCGCAGCCGCGGCTGCGTTCGCCGCGCACGCGAACGCGCAAGGCGCGGTGAAGGAAATTCGTATCGGCTACCAGAAGACCGGCGTGCTGGTTGTCACGCGCCAGCAGGCCGCCTTGGAAAAACATTTCACGCCGCAAGGCATCGACGTGAAATGGGTCGAGTTCTCCTCGGGGCCGCCGATGATGGAGGCGATGAACGTCGGCAGCGTCGATTTCGGCTCGGTCGGCGATTCCCCGCCGGTGTTTGCGCAGGCCGCCGGCGCCGCGATCGTCTATGCCGCGGGCCAGCCGATCACCAACGGCCAGGGCATCCTGGTGCCGAAGGACTCGCCGATCCGTACCATCGCCGACCTCAAGGGCAAGCGCATCGGCTTCACCAAGGGCTCCAGCGCGCACAACATCGTGGTGCAGACGCTGGAGAAGGCGGGCCTCACCTATGCCGATATCACGCCGGTCTATCTGACGCCGCCGGATGCAGGTCCCGCCTTTGCCAACGGCAGCATCGAGGCCTGGGCGATCTGGGATCCGTATTTCGCGATCGGCGAGACCAAGCAGAACGGCCGCATCCTGATCAACTCGCGCGAGGTCACCAAGACCAATTCCTTCTACATCGCCAACCGCGAGTTCGCGAAGAACCACGGCGCCATCCTGCAACAGATCGTCGACGTGACGACCGCGGCGGGCAAATGGGCCGAACAGCACCGCGACGACGTCGCCAGATCGCTCGCCGCGATCACCGGTGTTCCGCTCGACATCCAGACCGTCGCCGCCAACCGCGCCAACTTTGTGGTCGGCCCTGTCACCGAAGACATCGTCGTCACCCAGCAGGGCGTTGCCGACCGCTTCTACAAGCTCGGCCTGATCCCCAAGCCGATCGTCATTCGCGACATCGTCTGGCGCAATCCGGCAGCCTGATCGTGCCGACCGATCTTCCCATCCAGAAGGGTTTGAACATGAGGCGTATCATTCAGCGTCTGATTGCGGCCATCGTGCTGTCGGTGGGCATCGTCGCCGCCGCGGTCGGCACCTCCTACGGCCAGGACAAGGTGGTCCGCATCGGCTACCAGAAATACGGCAAGCTGGTGCTGCTCAAGAGCAAGGGCACGCTGGAGCCGAAGTTGGCTGCCGACGGCTACAAGGTGGTGTGGACCGAATTCCCCTCCGGCCCGCCGCTGCTCGAAGCGCTCAATGTCGGTGCGATCGATTTCGGCAACACCGGCGAAGCCCCGCCGATCTTCGCGCAGGCCGCCGGCGCGCCGATCCAGTATGTCGCCTATGAGCCGCCGGCGCCGAAGGGCGAGGCGATACTGGTGCCGAAGGACAGCCCCTTGAAATCGGTCGCCGATCTCAAGGGCAAGAAGGTCGCGCTCAACAAGGGCTCCAACGTCCACTACCTCCTGGTCAAGGCGCTGGAGAAGGCGGGCGTGAAGTACTCCGAGATCGAGCCGGTGTTCCTCGCACCCGCCGATGCGCGCGCCGCCTTCGAGCGCGGCGCGGTCGATGCATGGGTGATCTGGGATCCGTTCCAGGCCGCCGCGGAAGCCGCCACCGGTGCGCGCACGCTCGCCGATGGCACCGGCATCGTCGCCAACTACCAGTTCTATTTCTCCTCGAAGAAGTTCCTCGATGCCAATCCGAAGATCGTTGACGTCGTCCTCGCCGAACTCAGCTCGGTCGATGATTGGGCCAAGGGCGACATCCACGCGGTGGCCGAGCAGCTTGCGCCGGCGATTGGATTGTCCGTTCCGGTGGTCGAGGTGGCGCTGAAGCGGCAGTCCTACGGCATCAAGCCGCTGACCGATGCCGTCATCGCCGATCAGCAGCAGGTGGCCGACGCGTTCTTCGCGCTCAACCTGATCCCGAAAGCAATCAAGATTTCCGACGTGGCTCGGAGGCCAGGAACGTGAGTAGGGTCATGAGTAAGCAATCCAACGCCAACATCCTCTGGTTCCTGCCGACCCACGGCGACGGCCGTTACCTCGGCACGGGAATCGGCGGACGGGAAGTGAACTTCAACTATCTGCGCCAGGTCGCGCAGGCCGCCGACCAGCTCGGCTATTTCGGCGTACTGCTGCCGACCGGGCGCTCCTGCGAGGATTCCTGGATCGTCGCGTCCTCAGTCGCGCCGTTCACCGAGCGGCTGCGCTATCTCGTCGCCGTCCGCCCCGGCCTGCAATCGCCGAGCGTTGCGGCGCGCATGACCGCGACGCTGGATCGCGTCACCAATGGCCGGCTACTCGTCAACGTCGTTACCGGCGGCGATCCCGTCGAGAACAAGGGCGACGGCATCTTCCTCAGTCATGACGAGCGCTATGAGGTCACCCGCGAGTTCCTCAACGTCTATAGCGACCTGCTCGCCGGCAAGACCGTCGACGCCGACGGCAAGCACATCCGTGTCGAGGGCAGCAAGCTGCTATTCCCTCCGGTGCAATCGCCGCGTCCGCCGCTCTATTTCGGCGGCTCGTCCGATGCCGGCATCGACGTCGCGGTCGATGCCGTCGACAAATATCTCACCTGGGGTGAGCCGCCGGCGCTGGTCGCCGAGAAGATCGCCAAGGTGAGGGCGGTCGCAGAGGCGCGCGGCCGAAAGCTCTCCTTCGGTATCCGCCTTCACGTGATCGTCCGCGAGACCAACGAAGAAGCCTGGCGCGCGGCCAACGAGCTGATCAAGCATGTCAGCGACGAGACCATTGCGACCGCGCAGAAGAATTTTGAGCGAATGGACTCCGTCGGCCAGCAGCGTATGGCGCAGTTGCATGGCGGCAAGCGCGACAAGCTCGAGATCGCGCCGAACCTGTGGGCCGGTGTCGGCCTGGTGCGCGGCGGCGCCGGCACGGCGCTGGTCGGCGACGCTCAGACCGTCGCGGCACGCATCAAGGAGTATCAGGACATCGGCATCGATACCTTCATCATGTCGGGCTACCCGCATCTGGAGGAAGCCTATCGCTTCGCCGAACTGGTGTTCCCGCTGCTCTCGCTGGAGCAGCCCTCCAACGTGACCAAGCTGCATTTCAACGGCGGTCCCTTCGGCGAAACGGTCGGCAGCGATTACCGTCCGCAGCACAAGGTGTCGCAATCATGAGCCTGATCGACAGCGTCTCACTCCCGCGCAACTTCCGCCTGCCGCGCGTCGACGGCCTGATCCAGTGGATCGTGCCGCTCGCCATCATCGCGATCTGGCAGGTCGCGAGCGTCACCGGCTTCGTGCCGGTTCGCGTGCTGCCGGCGCCGAGCGATGTCGCGCTGGCGGGCTGGAAACTCCTGCTCTCCGGTGAGCTGCTTCGCAACATCTGGGTCTCGTTCTGGCGCGCCTCGATCGGCTTCCTGATCGGCGGCGGCATCGGCTTCGCCTTCGGTCTTGCCAACGGCCTGTCGCAGCTGTCAGCCAAGCTCACCGACACCACGCTGCAGATGGTACGCAACGTGCCGCATCTGGCGCTGATCCCGCTGGTCATCCTGTGGTTCGGCATCGATGAGAGCGCCAAGCTGTTTTTGGTGGCGCTCGGCGTCTTCTTCCCGATCTACCTCAACACGCTGCACGGCATCCGCACCGTCGATCCGCAGCTGATCGAGATGGGCCGCATCTACGGCATGACCGACAGCGAGCTGTTCCGCCGGGTGATCTTCCCGGGTGCGCTGCCATCGATCTTCGTCGGCATCCGCTTCGCGCTCGGCATCATGTGGCTGACGCTGATCGTCGCCGAGACCATCGCGGCGTCCTCAGGCCTCGGCTACATGGCGATGCAGGCGCGCGAATTCATGCTGATCGACGTCGTCGTGCTTTCGATCCTGATCTACGCCCTGCTCGGCAAGCTCGCCGACAGCGCCTCCCGCGTGCTGGAGCGGGCGACGCTTTCCTGGCACCCCGCCTTCCAGAAACGTTGAGCAGAAAGACTGGGAATCACATGCAGACAGCGCTTCGTACGTCCCTTCCGGAAACCGAGCTCGCCGGCCTTGCCAATTTCGCACCGACGGCCCGCGTGGCGCGCGAGGAGCGTCCGGCGCAGACCAGCGGCCTGCCGCTCAGCATCCGCGGCCTGCGCAAGTCTTACGGCGATAACGAGGTGCTGCGTGGCATCGACCTGCATATCCCCGCCGGCCAGTTCGTCGCCATTGTCGGCAAGAGTGGTTGCGGCAAGAGCACGTTGCTGCGCCTGATCGCGGGTCTGGAAAAGATCGACGCCGGCAGCATCAGCTTCGGTGATGCGGCGGTCAAGCCTGAGGACATTCGCGTGATGTTCCAGGAACCGCGGCTGCTGCCCTGGGCGCGCGTGCTGGCCAATGTCGAGGTTGGCCTCGGCCGTGATCGTTCTTCCAGCGATGCGCATGCCCGCGCGGAGCAGGCGCTGACCGAGGTCGGATTGACCGAGAAGTGCGACCAGTGGCCGTCGGTGCTGTCGGGCGGCCAGAAGCAGCGCGTCGCGCTCGGCCGCGCGCTGGTCTCCCGTCCGCGCGTGCTGGCCTTCGACGAGCCGCTCGGCGCGCTGGACGCATTGACCCGCATCTCGATGCAGCGTCTTCTGGAGCGCGTCTGGCGCGACCAGGGCTTTACCGCGATCCTGGTGACCCACGACGTTGCCGAGGCCGTCGCGCTGGCCGACCGGGTGCTGGTGATCGACGAGGGCCGCATTGCCCATGATGTCGTGGTTAACACGGCCCGCCCCCGCGAGCGCGGCTCCGCCGAGCTTGCCGCCCTGGAAGGCTCGATCCTGAGCCACCTTTTGTCGGCGGACGATCGTACCTAAATAGAGGGAACCCCGTTCGGGGACCATGCCATGAATGTAGTGCCGCGCGATCTCATGAACGAAATCCCCGTCTCGGCCGCCGATTTCCGCGGCGCCATGCGCCATCTCACCGGCGGCGTCAGCATCATCACCGCGGGGCGGGGCAAGGACATCACCGGCATGACGGTGACATCCGTCACCTCGCTGTCGGTCGACCCGCCGACACTGATCGTCAGCGTCAACCGCGATGCCTCGTCCTTCCCGCTGATCAAGCGTTACGGCGCCTTTGGCGTGAACATGTTGGCCGCCGATCAGCTCGACGTCGCCGAGCGCTTTGCCGGCAAGGGCGGTCTCAAGGGCGCCGATCGCTTTGCGGGCAGCCAATGGGTGACGGCGGTCTCCGGCGTTCCGCTACTGGTCGGCGCATTGTCCGCCGTCGATTGCGAGGTCGAGGAGATCGTCGAGCGCCACTCGCACGGCATCGTCATCGGCCGCGTCAGGTCGGTCAGGAATTCGACCCGCAACGCCGCGCTCGCCTATTGGCACGGCCAGTATGTGGCGGTCGACCAGGACGAAGACGCGGCACGGCTCGCGGAGGTCAGTGTTCCCACGCACAGCCGGCGCGGCGCCTAGGCTGGCCTTTTCCCCGTCATCGCTCTAGAAGCGCTGCCTGAGCCTCCGGTCGGGACGGCAATGGAGCGGATCGATGAAGCGCGTCGCGACCCTCGCCTTCTACGCCATCGGCGCGCTCGCGATCGCCTATCTCGCGCTCTACGCCTATGCGATGTTCTCAGGCCAGCCGATCGTGCCGGGCGACCCCATCCACATCTTCCGCAAGCCGGATGCGCCGAGCTATTCGCAGGATTTCACCCCAAGGACACGCCGGCCTTGGCCCGGCTGATCCCGAGCGTCAGGATCCGCTGCAGCAGATCCCCGTATTTCAGCCCGTCGTGCAGAGCCGCCGTCGCGAACTCCTGGCTCTTCGCGATTTCGGGGTTGGGGTTGGCTTCGATGAAATACGGCGTACCGTCAGCGGCGAGGCGAAAATCGATGCGCGCGTAGCCGTCGAGGCCGAGCGCCCGATAGATGCGCTTGGCCGCACGCTGGATGCGCGCGGTGACTTCCGGCGCGAGATCTTTCGCCGGTCCGTCGACGATGCCGACCTTCTCCTGGTAGTCGGTGTCGTGCTTGGCCTTTTCAGTGGCGATGTGCCGTGACCTGCGTCCGCCCATGCTGCCGAATTTCAATTCCCAGACCGGCAGCACGCGCAGTCGATTGTTGCCGAGCACGCCGACATAGAGCTCGCGTCCCTCGATGAACTGCTCGGCGATGGCGGCGGTTTCGCTGCGATCGTGGATGAAGGCGACGCGCTCCGCGAGCTTTTCGTCGGTATCGACGATGGAGGCCTGAGAAATACCGGCAGATCCATCCATGTTGAGGGCTTTGACGATCAGCGGCAGCGCGAGATGCTTCGGCCGCTTGACCTTGCGTCGCATCGGGAAGACGGCGAAGGCCGGCACCGCGATGCGGCGGTGGTGCACCAGCGTCTTGGACAGATCCTTGCCGCGCGCGAGGATCAGGCCGCGCGGGTTGCATCCGGTGTAGGGGACCTTCATCAGTTCGAGATAGCTGGCGATGTGCTGGTCGTAGGCGACGTTGTTGTGGAATTCCTCCAGCAGCGTGAAAACCACGTGCGGCTTGAATTGCTCGATCGCTTCGCGGACCGGCTTGATCTCTTCCTGCGCGCCGAGTACGCGAACCTCATGTTTGCCCGCGCGCAGGGTGCTGACGACGTCGTATTCCGTCTTCCAGTTATTGATTTCCTGCGGTGTGTATCCGTCGCTTGAATCCGGCGGCAGGAAGTCCGGATGCATCAGCACCAGAATGCGTTGACGTCTCATAGCGCGATCCATTTGCGCCGCGACGGGCCGAATAACGCGTGCATCGTCTTGGCGGTCACGAGGACGGTGAAATCGAGAACGAGCTTCTGTTCGGGGCCGACCGCGCGCAGATCGAGCTCGCGGCAACGGGAGATCATGTCGTCAAGCACGGCATCGAGCGTGAGCTGGTTCTCGCCCGTCCACCGTGCGACGAGTTGCCTGATCTGGGCCCGGTGCCGCCTGATCAGGCTCGAAGCGGGTTTGGAGCGATGATGTCGTGGATCGGCGGAGAAAAGCCGGGAGAGGTCGCGGTCGTAGGTCTTGGGCGGCGTGAAGGCGTAGAAGGCCTGCTTCTTTTTGTAATGGTCTTCGAGTGTCTGGCTGAGCTTGCTCAGTGGATCGACGCGCTCGCGCGTCGTAATCAGCGGTCGTTTTCCCGCGATCTCGCCCATCAGCTCGTCGACATATTCGAGCTTCTTCAGCGCCGGCCAGCCGGCATAGCGCGCCCGCCAGTTCGAGCGCGGCCGCAGCCACACCGCAAAGGTCTCGGCAAAATCCTCGTCCGGGTGGCTCTGCGCATACCACAGCCGGAGGTGCTGGACGTAGCGGCGGCTCGCGGGGTTGGGCCGGTAGTAACGCGGATAGTGCTTTGACGACGGACCGAACAGCTGCTGCCAGCGCCGGCGGCGCTGCAATTGGTAGCCGTGCTGCAGCGCATGGCCGGCTTCGTGACGGAGGATGGCCATGCACTCACGCCAGGTTCCACCCTCGACGTCGAACATCATCTTCTTCTCGAGCTTCATCAGGCGAGGATGGGCGAGATAGAAGGGAAGCGCGATGCCGGGCACGTCTCCCGGACTGAACCATTCGCTTGAAATCCACGTGTGCGGCCGCAGCCGGATGCCCCGCTCTTCGAGCTCTTCGTAGAGTGTGGCAACGCAGTCTTCGAGCCAGGTGCCTTCGACCGTAACCTTCAGGCTACTCAGGCGCTGCTGGAGCAGTTCCTCGTCCGACAGCTTTTCCCAAGCGAATTTCCGGCGCGGCATCAGGTATCCAGGCAGGGATGACTCAATGTCACGATGATGTCATGGGCGGCCGTCGGCAACAACCCGTGGGGGCGGGCAGGCGTGCCGCAGCGCGAGGTGCCGTAGGGTGGGCAAAGCGAAGCGTGCCCACGATCTGTATCCATCACGGAGAAATGGTGGGCACGGCGCGTTGCGCCTTTGCCCACCCTACGAGACCTTTCGGGATCGCGAAGCCTAGTCGAACAGGCTCGACACCGACTCTTCCGCAGCCGTGCGCGCGATCGCGTCCGAGATCAGGCTGGCGATCGGCAGCGTGCGGATGTTCGGCGCCTTGGTCACCGCGTCCGTCGGCAGGATCGAGTCGGTGATCACGAGCTCCTTGAGCCTGGAGCCGGCGATGCGGGCAGCGGCGCCGCCCGAGAGCACGCCGTGGGTGATGTAGGCGTAGACTTCCTTGGCGCCCTTGGCGATCAGCGCGTCGGCCGCGTTCACCAGCGTGCCGCCGGAATCGACGATGTCGTCGACCAGGATACAGCTGTAGCCGGCGACGTCGCCGATCACGTTCATGACCTCGGATTCGCCGGCACGTTCGCGGCGCTTGTCGACGATCGCGAGCGGGGTGTTGATGCGCTTGGCCAGGCCGCGGGCGCGGGCGACGCCGCCGACATCGGGCGAGATCACCATGACCTTGCTGAGGTCGAAGCGTTCGCGGATGTCGCGCACCATCACGGGGGCCGCGAACAAATTGTCGGTCGGGATATCGAAGAAGCCCTGGATCTGTCCGGCATGCAGGTCGAGCGTCATGACGCGGTCGACGCCGGCATGGGTGATCAGGTTGGCGACGAGCTTGGCCGAGATCGGCGTGCGCGAGCCGGAGCGGCGGTCCTGCCGGGCGTAGCCGAAATAGGGGATCACCGCGGTGATGCGGCGCGCCGAGGAGCGGCGCAGCGCGTCGGTGATGATCAGCAGCTCCATCAGATTGTCGTTCGCCGGAAACGAGGTCGACTGGATGATGAAGGCATCCGAGCCGCGGATGTTCTCCTGGACCTCGACGAAGATCTCCATGTCGGCGAAGCGCCGGACCACCGCTTTGGTCAGCGGCATGTCGAGGCCTTGCGCGATGGCCTGCGCGAGGGCCGGATTGGAGTTGCCGGCGACAAGCTTGATGGAGCCGTTCTTGGCCGACATGGACGCTTCCTCCCGCGCTTTGCTGGATACGACGTTCAACATCAGAAAATACCCACTGACAGCACGGTTACGACGGGCGAGGAAATATCAGGCCGGGGGCTGCGATGGCAACCCGGGATGCTACGTTTTCCCTCTGAAATCCTGAGTCTGGCCAACGGCTTGGCCGCATCTTGAGGCCGTGGTTTAGCGGGGGTTATCGCGCGGCATAGCCGAGCGCCGAGGCTGGCATGTCGGGCGTGGGGGACTCCGGGATCACGCTGGCCACCGCCGGTCCGCGCAAGGCGGGAGCCGCGCCCGGGGCATCCGGCGTTCCGTTGATCATGTTGGAAAGTCCGCTGAATCCGGCCTGGGCGATCTTCCGCAGCACGAGGTCGTCGGCAGCCTGCCAGGGATCGCGGCCACCCTTGGCGGCGGTCGGTTCCTCGCCGGTCAGGCGTAGCGCCCGCTGCTGGTTGGCGTCATAGACGTCCCAGACCCACGCGATCACGGTCTTGCCGCGCACCACCTGGGCGGAGAGGTAGCTGCGCACGCGGTAGGCAGCCGTTCCCTCGCGGGAGACCACGGACAGGCTGCGCAGCTTGGATTCGCTGTCGAGCACGCCGACCATGCGGTCGAACACCTGCGGCGGGGGGCCATCGATCGATTCGAAGGCCACGGTCGCGCCGCTGCCGCCGCTCGGCGCCATCGCATAGGAGTTGGCGGCACCACTGCCGCCACCGGCGCAGCCGGCCAGCACGGTCGCAGCCGCCAGCAGCATAACCGCCAGCACGCGCGAACCCGCACGGCTCAGAAAAGATGACGCGTCCCTCATTATGGAGGGCAGCGATATCGTTAAAACGCATTAACGTCTAGGGCGGGGGCGACACAGATCCGGGGCAATACGGGCACGATATTTGTGCATCGCCCCGGAATGACACGACGTTGCCGGTGTGTTCACCCCTCGAGCGCAATCGCGTGAACGTGACGGCCGTAATCCGGCTCCTTGCGGTGCACCGAGCGGCGATAGCTGAAGAAGCGTTCGTCCGCGTAGGTGTCGAGACCGACGTCGTCGATCATGAGAATGCCGGCAGCCTCGAGCCGCTTGCGGATGAAGCCGGCGAGATCGAACATCGCATGGCCCTCGCGCACCGACGGGATGAAGAACATCGCGTTGTCCGCGTCGGCTTCGATGAAACGCGCCACGAACTCGTTGCCGACTTCGTAACTCTCCTGCCGGATCAGCGGGCCAATCGCGGCGATGATGCCGCTGCGGGTCGCGCCGAGCTTTTCCATCGCCGAAATCGTGGACTCCAGCACGCCGGTGAGCGCGCCCTTCCAGCCGGCATGCGCGCCGCCGATCACGCCCGCGTTGGGGTCGACGAACAGCACTGGGCCGCAATCGGCGGTGGAGACGCCGAGCGCGATGCCGGGCGTGTTCGTCACCAGCGCATCGCCCTTCGGTCGCGGTCCGCTCGGCCACGCGCGGTCTGCGACGAGCACGTCGGGCGAATGGATCTGGTGCAGGCTGAGAAAACGGTCCGGCGCGACGCCGACATGCTCGGCCATGCGCCGGCGGTTTTCCGCGACGAGGGTCTGATCGTCGCTGGAGCCGAGCCCGCCGTTAAGCGCGGAATAGATGCCGCTGGAAACGCCGCCCTCACGCGTGAAGAAGGAATGGCGCAGGCCGGGCACCGCAGACAGCAGCGACGAGGTGAGCGTCATCAGTTCTCTCCGGCCTGTTCGAGATCGCTGAGACCGGCAATGCCTGTCAGCCGCGGCTCGGAAATGCCGAGCACCTTGAACATCGAGCCCATGCCGCTGCGCCCGGTATCGGTCAGGCGCTTGAGCGCGATCGAAATGTCGGTGGCGACCTCAGGCGTTGCCTTCTGCATCAAGGCATTGGCGCGGGTGTCGATGCCGACGCGCTTGAGGAAATCGCCCTGCGTCACCGGACCGTGCACACGCGCGCCGACATCCTCCGCGGCCCGCGCCAGCGCCTGGAAGTCGACATGGGCGGTGACGTCGGCCTGGCCCGGCGCCTTCAGCGGATCGGTGAAGGTGTGGCGGGCGATCGCCTGGAACGTGTCGCCGGCATCGCTGCGCAGATGGCCGTAATCAATGATCAGCGCCGCACCGTCCTGGTCGCGCACGCGCGTCGCAAGCTTCATGACCTCGCCGTCGGGCCGCCATTCGAACACGGCGCCGACGGGCGCCGCGCGCACCAGAGACGGCAGCAGCACGTCGAAGCGCGGGGTCGGCTCGGCCGCGGCGCCGAATTGGAGCTTGCCGTTGGGATCGATCTCGATCACGCGCTCGTGCCAGCCGTTCTCGCGCTTGACCATTTGGTGGATCGGCAGCACGTCGAAATATTCGTTGGCGAGGATGATGCTCGGCCCCTCCGGCACGTCGTCGATGCTGTCGTGCCAGGCGATGTTGCGCACGCCCGACAGCGTCGCGCTTTGCCGCTCACGCAGGACCGGATTGACCTCGACCATGTGGATGTGAAGCGCCTGATAGAGCGGCGGCAGCACGCGGAGCGCGCGCAGCGCATCCGCCATCATGGTGCCGCGGCCCGGGCCGAGCTCGATCAGCCGCAGAAATTGCGGCGAGCCCATCTGTTTCCACACCGAGGCGGTCCACAGTCCGAGCAACTCGCCGAACATCTGGCTGACCTCGGGGGAGGTGGTGAAGTCGCCCTCACGCCCGAGCGGATCGCGCGAGATGTAATAGCCATGACGCGGGTGCATCAGGCACAGTTCCATGTACCGCCAGACCGGCATGGGGCCTGAGGATTTGATCAGCGCCTTGATCTCGTTGATGAGCGACTGTTCGGTCACGGTCTGTTTTCTCGAAAGGAATTAACGAATAGCCCCTGCGGGCTTCGGCGCACCGCGCCTGACTGCCAATACAATAAGTATGCCGCCCACGATAAGCATCGGGATCGACAACAGCATGCCCATGGTTAATCCGCCCCAGAGGAAGCCGAGCTGCGCGTCCGGTTCGCGGAAATGCTCGCCGACGATGCGGGTCAGGCCATAGATCAGGATGAAGGCGCCGAGGATCATGCCGGGCCGTTTGAGGGCGCCGAAGCGGATCATGATCGCGAGCACCGTGAACAGCAGGATGCCTTCCATGCCGGCCTCGTAGAGCTGGCTCGGGTGGCGCGGCAACTGCATCGGATCGTGCGGGAAGATCATCGACCAGGGCAGGCTGGGGTCGGTGGCGCGGCCCCACAACTCGCCGTTGATGAAATTGGCGAGGCGCCCGAGCAGGAGCCCGACCGGGGCGACTGCCGTGGTGATGTCGCCGAGCGACAGGATCGAGATCCCGTTGCGATAGGCGAACCACATCACCGCGACGACGCAGCCGAGGAAGCCGCCATGGAAGGACATGCCGCCCTCCCACAATTTGAAGATCGCGGCAGGGTGATCGATGAAGAAGGGCAGGTTGTAGAACAGCACGTAGCCGGTGCGGCCGCCGAGGATGATGCCGAGCGTGACCCACAGGATGAAGTCGTCGATCTGCACCAGCGACATCGGTGCAGGCCCGCCCCACAGGCGCTCTTTCTTCAGCAGCGAGCGAGCATAGAGCCAGCCGAACACGATGCCGCTGATATAGGCCAGCGCATACCAGCGGATCGCGAACGGACCGATCTCGATGGCGATCGGCTTGAAGGCGGGAAAGTCGATGAGAAGAAGCTGCATCAGGCTTTCTATGTCTAGACGAGATTGCGGCGATAGAGCGCCAGCAGGCGCTCCCAATGCCGCTCGGCGGCGTCGCGGTCGTAGACCGGACGCTTGGGGAAGGCGAAGCCGTGATGCGTGCCGGGATAGATCTCAACCTCGGCTTTCGCGCCGCTCATGCCCTGCTTGACCTTCTCGATGATCTCGGTCGGCGCGTAGATGTCGGTCTCGGCGCAGGCGAAATAGAGCTCGGCCTTGGTCTTGGCGGCCGCGAGATGCGGGCTGTTGTCTTCGTCAGTTGCCAGATGCGTTCCGTAGATCGAGGCGGCGGCCTTGACGCGATCGGGAAAATGCGTGGCGGCGTTGACGGCGTAGCGGCCGCTCATGCAATAGCCGACGGTGCCGACGATTTTGGTGTTCGCAGCCGGCTGGCCCTCGGCATAGGCGAGCAGCGCCTTGGTATCGTCCATGATCATGGGAATGTTGATCGAGGCCATCAGCGCGAACATGCGCTTGCGCTCCGGTGCGTTCGGATCGGCCGGCAGCGCGCCGAGCTCCATCACGCCGGAGCGGTAATACAGGTTCGGCAGCATCACGTAATAGCCCGAGGTCGCCAGGCGCCGTGCCATGTCGCGCAGCTCCTCGCGGATCGCCGGCGCATCCATGTAGAACAGGACGACCGGAAACGGCCCGCCGCGTTCGGGATGGGTGATGAAGGTCGCGGTGTGGCCGTCCTTGGTCGGGATCGCGATCTGCTGGTCGATCATCTCATGCGCTTTCTGATTCTTGTTATGCAGGGACGTTGAATACGATTGCAAGGAAACCGCGGCATGACAAGGATACCGCCGATCGGCCCTTGAACCGCTCCGCGTGGATTGCCATTGTCTTTTCAACTGTTCGCGTAAAGTTTATCGAAGCTGCCAGGAGGCCGACATGACCCAGACCAACAACCGGTTTTTCGACGAGATCGGCCGCCTGATGAACGATGCCGCCGGCGCCGCCCAGGGCGTCAAGCGCGAGGTCGACACCGTGCTGCGCACCCAGGCCGAAAAATTCCTGCGCGACATGGATCTGGTCAAGCGCGAGGAATTCGAGGCGGTCAAGGACATGGCCCGCCTGGCGCGTGAGGAGAACGAGGCCCTGAAGGCGCGGATTGCCGCGCTGGAGGCGAAGCTCGGCGGGTAGTCCAACTAAGGTCGTCATGCCCGGGCTTGTCCCGGGCATCCACGCCTCCCCTCAATGCGGCAGCACGTGGATGGCCGGGTCAAGCCCGGCCATGACGGCGCGGGGGATGGCAGCGGTTCCCGCAAAAAATCCCCGCATTTCCTTGTCATTTCCGAGTCTTCCGGGTAAAAGCCCGCCACGTCCGTGGCCCCCGCACCCCTGGAGGCTTGCTGTGGACGATGCCATGGGCCGCGCTGCGGCCCATTAACTTTTGCAAAAACAAGGACTTAGACTATGGCGACGACCGTCAAGGAATTGAAGGCGACCGCACGTCCGAAGAGCGGCAAGGGGGCCGCCCGGGCTGAGCGTCGCGCCGGGAGAGTGCCCGGAGTGATCTATGGTAACAACCAGCCCCCGCTCCCCATCTCGGTTGACGACCGCGAATTGCGTACGCGCATTCTCGCCGGCCGGTTCCTGACCACGCTGGTCGACGTCGAACTCGACGGCAAGAAGCACCGCGTGATTCCGCGCGACTACCACCTCGATCCGGTCAAGGATTTCCCGATCCACGTCGACTTCATGCGGCTCGGCGAAGGCGCCACCATCCGCATCAGCGTTCCCCTGCATGTCGTGAAGGCGGAAGGCTCGCCCGGCGTGAAGCGCGGCGGCGCCGTCAACATCGTCGCGCATTCGATCGAGCTGGAGTGCGGTGTCGAGAACATCCCGCAATACATCGAGGCCGATGTCGGCTCGCTCGAAATCGGCCACTCGCTGCATCTCGCCGACATCAAGCTGCCGGCCGGCGTCAAGGCGCTGACCTCCGAGGACGCGACCCTCGTCACCATCGTGCCGCCCTCCGGCTACGCCGAAGAACAGAAGGCTGCTGCGGCTGCTACGGCTCCGGGTGCTGCTGCTCCGGCGGCTGGTGCTGCTCCGGCGGCTGGCGCTGCTGCTCCGGCGGCTGGCGCGAAGGCTCCGGCCGCGGCTGCCAAGGCTCCCGCCGGCGACAAGAAGAAGTAATCTCTCAAAAGAGCTGGTGCGCGGTCCCTGACCGCGCGCTGGCTGAGGGGCGCGCCGCGTCATGCGACTGTTTGTTGGGCTCGGCAATCCCGGCGCGAAATACGCACGTAACCGGCACAATATCGGCTTCATGGCCGTCGACGAGATCGCGCGGCGTCATGGTTTCGCACCGTGGCGCCGTCGTTTTCAGGGCGAGACCTCGGAAGGCGCGCTCGGACCTGAGCGCGTCATCCTGCTCAAGCCCACGACCTATATGAACGATTCCGGCCGCTCCGTGCAGGAAGCGGCAGGCTTCTTCAAGATCGCGCCTGGCGACGTCACCGTGTTTCACGACGAGCTCGAACTGCCGCCGGGCAAGGTGCGGGTGAAGATCGGCGGCGGTATCGCCGGCCACAACGGCCTGCGTTCGATCTCGGCGCATATCGGCAACGAGTATCGCCGGGTGCGGCTCGGCATCGGTCATCCCGGCGTCAAGGAGCTGGTGCATGGCCACGTGCTGTCGGACTTCGCCAAGGCCGACAACGACTGGGTGGCGACGCTCTGCGACGCCGTTGCCGAGCACGCGGCACTGGTTGCCAAAGGCACGGACGCGACCTTCGCCAACAGGGTGCACCTCGCCATGCAGGCGAAGGGATTTTTGACCAAGGACGATAACGGCGAGAAGCAGGGCTAGCTTTCTCCGTCATGCCCGGACTTGTTCCGGGCATCCACGTTCTTGGCGCTGCGGACAGAAGTCGTGGATGGCCGGGTCAAGCCCGGCCATGACGAATACAGATAGAGGACGACCATGGGATTCAAATGCGGGATCGTCGGATTGCCCAATGTCGGCAAATCGACCTTGTTCAATGCACTGACCGAGACGGCCGCGGCGCAGGCTGCGAATTATCCGTTCTGCACGATCGAGCCGAATGTCGGCGAGGTCGCGGTGCCCGATCCCAGGCTCGACAAGTTGTCGGCGATCGCCAAATCGGCGCAGATCATCCCGACCCGGCTGACCTTCGTCGACATCGCCGGCCTCGTGCGCGGCGCCTCCAAGGGTGAAGGCCTCGGCAACCAGTTTCTGGCCAACATCCGCGAGACCGACGCCATCGCGCATGTCGTGCGCTGCTTCGAGGACTCCGACATCACCCATGTCGAGGGCAAGATCGCGCCGCTGGCCGACATCGAGACCATCGAGACCGAGCTGATGCTCGCCGACCTCGACAGCCTCGAGAAGCGCGTCGACAATCTCACCAAGAAGGCCAAGGGCAACGACAAGGACGCCAAGGAGCAGCTCGACCTCGTCAACCGCACGCTGGTGCTGCTGCGTGACGGCAAGCCCGCGCGCCTGGTCGAGCGCAAGGCGGAGGAGGAGCGTGCCTTCGGGATGCTCGGCCTGTTGTCGTCAAAACCCGTGCTCTATGTCTGCAACGTCGAGGAAAGTTCGGCCGCCACGGGCAATTCGTTCTCCAAGGCGGTGCAGGACCAGGCCGCCAAGGAAGGCGCCGTTGCCGTCGTGATCTCGGCCAAGATCGAATCCGAGATCGCAACGATCTCGCGTGACGAGCGCACCGACTTCCTGGAGACGCTGGGTCTCGAAGAGGCCGGCCTCGATCGCCTGATCCGGGCCGGCTACACGCTGCTCGACCTCATCACCTATTTCACGGTGGGCCCGAAGGAAGCGCGCGCCTGGACCATCTATCGCGGCACCAAGGCGCCGGGCGCCGCCGGCGTGATCCACACCGATTTCGAAAAAGGCTTCATCCGCGCCGAGACGATTGCCTATGAAGACTACGTCGCACTGAACGGCGAAGCCGGCGCCCGCGATGCCGGCAAGCTGCGCCTCGAAGGCAAGGAATACGTCGTCGCCGACGGCGACGTGATGCATTTCCGGTTTAATACGTAAGCCGAAGCTCGTGCCCCGGACGCAGCGCAGCGCTCTTGCGGTGCGCTGCAGAGCCGGGGCCCAGGAGTCTTGATTACGGATGCATGGGTCCCGGCTCTGCGGCGCGTCACTGCGTGCCGCACCGCGTCCGGGACACGAGATCTAGCGAACCCCGCCGCCCTGATCCCTGATCGCGCCGAGATGCTCGTTGATGCGGAACACGATCAGGATCAGTTCCGCGGCGATGCGCGAGAACACGATGCCGACGACCACGCTGGCGATCGAGGACAACAGCATCAGGAAGCCGCCGAACGGGCTGATCGCCATCATCGCGAGGCCGGAGAAGATGCCGGAGAGGCCGAACAGGCAGATCAGCGCGATCACCAGCCAGTAGAAGGTCTTGATGATCGTCGGCGTGATAAACCGGTCCCACTGAAACAGGTCGCTGAAAGAAAACATTGCTCTCCCCAGAACAAATAGGGCCTTGTCAAATCGGGCTTCGGTCCTCGGTTGGACCGACTCAAACCAAAGCCGCGCCGAATGTAGCACGAGCCATGCGGGCCGGCGGGTTGAGATTGCCGCAAAGTGCGGCCACAATCTGTCATTCCCTCAAAGCTTTCCCAAGATGACCCTGACATTCGAAGACTTCCCGCCCGGCCGGTTCGGAACATTCGGTCCGCGCCATGTCACTCGCGACGAGATTTTGGCTTTCGCCGCCGAATTCGACCCGCAACCGATGCACCTCGACGAGGACGCCGCCAGCAGAAGCATGCTGCGCGGCCTGTCCGGCTCCGGCTGGCACCTCTGCTCGCTGATGATGCGGATGATGGCCGACGGTTTCATCACCCGCGCCGCGTCGCTGGGATCGCCCGGCGTCGACGAGGTGCGCTGGCTGTCGCCGCTCAGGCCAGGCGACGAATTGACACTCGATGTCGACGTCGTGGAAGCGCGCACCTCGAAGAGCCGGCCCACACTCGGCATCGTCAAGTTCAAGTGCACCGTGCGCAACGCGTCGGGGCAGGCGCTCGCCGAGATGACCTCGCCGATCCTGATCAAGCGGCGCGAGGGAGCGGTCTGATGCGGTTCTTCGATGACATCGAGATCGGCCAGCGCCGCGAGATCGGCGCTTACAATTTCACGGCGGACTCCATCAAGACGTTCGCCGCAAAGTTCGATCCGCAGCGCTTCCACCTCGACGAGGAGGAAGGCAAGAACTCGCTGTTCGGCGGGCTCGCCGCCTCCGGCTGGCATGTCGGCTCGGCCTGCATGAGCCTGCTCGTTGCCGACGGCCAGCGTCTGGCGCGCGAGGCGGCCGCGCGCGGCGAGGAGGTTGCGGTGTGGGGCCCGTCGCCGGGCTTTCGCGACCTGCGCTGGATCAGGCCGGTGCTGGCCGGCGACACCGTCGCCTACGTCAACGTCGTCATCGACAAACGCACATCGGCTTCGCGTCCCGGCTGGGGCATTCTGACCGCCCAGACCACCGGCACCAATCAGCGCGGCGAGGAGGTCTATTCCATCACCGCCAGCGCCTTCGTGCCGATGCGCTCCAAGGGCGCTTGACGAGACCTCACTCGCAATAGGTCTTGCCGCCGAACGAGAAGCATTTGCCGCCGCCGCGAGCCGCCGGTGCGCTGCGCGGCGCGGCGGGCTCCTGACGCGTCACGGTTTTGGGCTTCGGCGCCGGTTCGGGCCGCTTCTCGCAGGCGCCGCCGGCGTTGAGGACATAGCCGCTCGAACAGCCGATCTGAACGCAGCGATCGCCCTCGGCGCGCTGCCCCTTGGCGCAGACCAGCGGACAGACCCGGTCGCTCCTGCTGCGGACCGAGTCCAGCGCGTCGAGGCTCGCCAGCTTCACGTCGAAGTTCGTGGAGGCACTTTTGTTGAAGAGCTCCAGCGCAGTTCGCGAGCCGTCATCCCATTTGCCGTCGACATTGCCGGGATTGCAGCCGACCCGCTTCAAATGGGCCTGGAGCAGCCGCGCGATGTCGGACGGATCCATCTTCGGTGCGGCGGGAGGCGGCTCCGGCGCGGGTGGCTGGCTCGGCGTGAGCGCCGCCAGCTTCTCCGCCTGAACCCTGTCGGCCTGGATCTTGTCGGCTTGGGCTTTGGCGTCGCGCTTGGCCTGCTCGACCTGAACCTGGACCTGGATCTGCGCATCGGCTGCTGCCCGGCGCCTTGCGTCGTCGACCTGCGCCCGGGCCGCATCGGCCTGCTGCCGGGCCTGGTCGGCCTGCCGCCGCGCCTCGTCCAGCTCCTTCTTGGCCTGCTCCGCGATCTGCGCGCGTGCCTCGTCGAGATCGCGTTTGGCCTGCTCGGAGAATTTTTGCTTGGCCTCCGCAGTCTGGCGCGCGCTCTGCTCTTCCAGCTGCCGGCGGAAGTCGGCGGCCTTCTGCGCCGCCAGATCGTCGGCCTGGCGTTTGGCGTCGTCGGCCTTGGCGCTGCTCTGCTGGGCTGCCTCGAGCTTGCTGTTCTGTCCGCGGGCGAGATTGGCGAAGAAGCCGGCCGGATGTTTGGCCAGGAAGGCGTCCCAAGTCTCCCTTGTGCCGACCTGCGCCGCCAGCTCGTAATCGACACGCGCTTCGGCTTCGGGATCGACAACGCGCGGCACCAGCGCAACGGTATCGCCGCCGAGCGATCCGTAGACGAACGGCTCCTGGCGATTGTTGGTTGCCTTCAGCACCTCGTCGCGCACGCGGCCGAACGCGATCCGCAGGTCGAGCCCGGGCTCGACGATGTTCCGCACCAGCGCCGTGGCGAACGGGCTGTTCTGTCCGTCGCCGTCGCTCGCCACCGCGCCAGCCTTGGCGGCGAACGCGATCAGCGTGTCCGACATCGACGGTTCGACCTTGGCAAGGCCGCGCCCGATCGCGCGGCTGGCGACGGTGCGTTTCATGCTGGTGGCGAAGGGATTGTCGCGGCAGGCGTCAAGGATGACGAGCTTGAGCCGCTTGGCGCCGTCGAGCGCGCGCATCACGCGATCGAGCGAGATGGTCTCGTCCTCGATGTCGAAATCGCTCGCGAGCTTGGCGTCGGCCGGCACCAGATAATTGACGCCGTCGACCTCGATGCCGTGGCCGGCATAGTAGACCACCGCCACGTCGGCATCCTGCGACGTCAGCGAGAAGTCGCGGATGGCGCGGCGCAGCTCGGAGATGCCGAGATCGCGCTTATTATCCACGGCGTCGAAGCCGGCCTTCTTGAACAGGGCCGTCATCGCGTCGGCGTCGCGCGCGGGATTGGTGAGTCGCGGGACCTGCTTGTAGGCGGAGACGCCGATGACCAGCGCGACGCGCTTGCCGGCCCAGGCGGCGTCGGTGGAGATCGAAAAGATCAGCGCGAGCAGAACAAAAAAGGCGGAACGCACGGATAGTCTCCGCGAGTGCAATAAAAATCCCTATCAAAGCCCGAATGGACGGACAACCGCCGTCCCGCCGGAAACCTTAACTGGCGAAGGCGTTGCCGCTCTGGATCGAGCAGCTCGGCGAGGTCGTGGTCACGCCTGACAGTTCGTACATCACGCCGTTCGGAGCCTTGCGGCGGATGATGCCGCCGGTATGCCCCTCGATCACGTTGACCGAGCAACTGGAGAAGCCGGGATCGAAGGTCACGGTGATCTGGCGCGCGCCGACCTCGTAGGGGATCACGCCGACCAGCCTGTCGCCCTGGAAATTGAAGCTGCCTTTGCCCTGGCCCGGCGCGATCTCGCCACTCCGGTCGCCGCCGCGGTTGGTGGCCCGGAAACGGCTGAACAGGCGCCCGGCGCTGCTGACATAGATGATCCGCGATATCTTGGTGGTGAAGCCCTTCGACTGGCCGTCGGGCGATTTCGACATGCCGGTGGCGGCAAAGGAGATCGTGATGGTCTTGTTCAGGACGCCCGCGGGTGCGGCGAAGGCGCAGCTCGCGTGCAACGCAAAAACAATGGAGGCAGTCAGGCAAATCGTGCGCATTGCAAAACTCCCCGTCTGAAAGGCTGCATCATAGCGATAGCGTCGCGCCTGTCCAAGATCGACGCGCAGGGCGAACCGGATTTGTGTGAGGAATTGCACGCAAAGCCATCGAGGATGCCGAAACGAGAACGGCCGCCCGTGAGGCGGCCGTTCGTTCAGGTTGCCGGGAGCTGCGGCCGCGATCAGGCGTAGTCGCTGCCGCCATCGTCGCCGCCGCCGAAATCACTGTCGTCGGCCACGTCCATGTTGCCGTTGTCGTGGTCGTCGTCGGCGTAGTTCTGATCGTTGTTGTTGTCGCGGTCGTTCGAGGCCTGGTCGGAGAAGCTCTGGCGCGACTCCCGGTTCGAGCCGATGTCGTTGAGGCCGGCATCGCGCGCGAGCGATCCGCCGGACTGGTCGCTGCTACCACCCCAGGGACTTCCACCAGAACTGCCCAGGGAATTGGTGTCACCGAAGGCCTGCTGGTGCGATCCGCCCATCATGCCGCGGATGCTGGAGAGCAGCAGCGAGCCGCCGACCACACCGGCCGCGGCCGCCGCTGCGGTGCCGAGGAACGAGCCGCCACCACCGCCGACCGGCGGGGCGCCATAGCCCGGAGCCTGTTGACCCGGGCCCTGACCATAAGCCTGTCCGTAGGGCGGCTGGCCGTAGCCCGGCTGTTGCGGCGGCATCGCCTGACCGGTGTTCCAGACCGGCCGCTGCTCACGCTGTGGCACGTTCGGAACCGAGCCGCGCGAGGGGCCGCCGCCGAACAGCGTATCGCGCATGGTGTCGAGGAAGCCGCCGGACTGGGCCTGTTCGGGTGCCTGTCCCGCTTCCAGCTCCTGGATGCGGTGATGGGCGCGCTTCAGGGCTTCGTCCTGCAACAGCGTGGTCTGCACCAGCGCGTAGACGGCGCCGGGGGCCTTGCGCAGGCCATCGGAGATCGCGGCGATCGCATCGGGATCGCGCGGTGCGTTTTCCAGTTTCGAAAGCCGGTCGAAAAGCTCGTCGACGAGCTGGCGTTCCTGCGGCGTCATGATCAGTCTCCCTCGCGCAAACCAAGCGCGAGGCAGATGTAGGGTTCCATTGTGGCCCCAACAGTGCCGGCCATATTAAATTTCGGTATGCGACAAGCTGCCCGGTGGCTTGCTTTCGGCGGTTTTCACCCCAGCGTGACGCCGCTGTCCGCCAGCAGGCGCGCAAACGCGTCGCCGGCGAGATAAGCGTGCTCGCGCTCGCGGACATCCGTCATCGGATCGAGGCCTGTGAGGATGTCGTCGACGAAGCCGGGGTGGCACATCACGAGGCCGCCGTCGGTGAGGCCTTCGAGGAATTGTCGCATCAGCACGCCGAAATCGGTGTCGCGCGTAAAGTCATAGGCGCCCGCGAAGCCGGGATTGAAGCTGAGGCCGGCCGTGCCGGCGCGACGGCGGAATTGCGCGCTGAGGATATCGAGCACCATGGCTTTCGGTGAGGCCAGCCGCTGCGCCAGCGGCAGGTCGCGGCCGCCCTGACGCACCCAGGCTTGTGGCGCGACTTCGGCGACCGCGTCGACAAAGCCGTCGCGCACCTGCGGATAGAGCTGCACATGCTGGTGACCGTCGACGAAGTCAGGCACGCGCCCGAAGGCCTCTATGAAGGCGGCCAACTGCGCCTTCACCTCGTTGCGAAAGAATTCGCGGTCGAGCCGGCGCATCAGACCCGCGCGCAGCAGTTTCGGGAACGGCATGAACATGTCGCCGTCGAGCGGGCGGAAATGCATGGTGAGCGGCCGGAACGGCGCCGACAGCGTTACGTGCAATCCGATGGCGCAACGCGGGCTTTGCCCGGCCGAGACCTGAAGCGCCTCGATCTCGCCGCGTTCGATCGCAGGTCCGACCATCATCACCGAGGTGGCATTGAGACGGCCGCGTTCGATGAGGTCGCGGATGGCGCGGTTGACGCCCGGGCTGATGCCGTAATCGTCGGCGCAGAGCCAGATCCGCCGCAGGCCTGCGGCGGCGCTCATTCGGCCGCCGTCCGCTTCGAGGCGTCCTGGCTTGAAGCGTCCTGGGCCTTGTCGGTCTCGGCACGCTTTTCGCTGTGCTCGGCGACGAAGTAGATCGGACGCGCCTTCAGCTCGGACAGGATCTTGCCGATATACTCGCCGACGATGCCGATCATGATGAGCTGCACGCCGCCGATCGTCATCAGGCCGATCACCAGCGAGGGATAGCCGGGCACCTGCTTGCCGGTGGTCCAGACCTCCCAGAGGATCGAGATGCCGAACAGGAAGGCGCCGCCGGCGAGAATGACGCCGAGCAGGCTGGCGAAGCGCAGCGGTGCGACCGAGAACGAGGTCACCCCTTCGATCGAAAGGCCGAGCAGGCGCGCGGCGCTGAAGGTCGTCACGCCGTGGGTGCGCGGCGCGGGCTCGTAGTCGACGCGGATCTGGCGGAAGCCGATCCAGCTGGCGAGGCCCTTGAAGAAGCGGTTGCGCTCCGGCAATTGCCGCAGCGCTGCGACTGCGCGTGGCGACAGCAGGCGGAAGTCGCCGGCGTCCTCGGGGATCTTCTGCCGCGCGCCCCAATTGATCAGCGCGTAGAAACCGCGCCCGGCGAGCCGCCGCAGGAAGGGCTCGTTGTCGCGATGCGCCTTGGCGGTATAGACGACGTCATAGCCGTCCTCGATCCAGTGCCGCACCAGCTGCTCGACCAGAGCCGGCGGATGCTGGCCGTCGCCATCCATGAACATCACGGCGCCAAGCCGGGCATGGTCGAGGCCGGCCATCAGCGCGGCTTCCTTGCCGAAATTGCGCGACAGCGAGACGACCTGGACGTCGACCGCATCGGCCGGCAGGTTGCGTGCGATCGACAGTGTCGCATCCGCGCTGCCGTCGTCGACATAGACGACCTCGCAGGCGAGGCGATAACGCTCCCGCAGGGTCCTCGCGAGATCGCAGATGCGCTGATGCAGGAAGGCGAGGCCCGCCGCCTCGTTGTAGACGGGGACGACAATCGACAGTCCCTTCGCGGCGGCGCTCACCGCGGTGGTCGTCATGCCGGAAACGTCAGAGCCCAGCGTCATCGATCAAGGTTCCAGAGGCGTCTAGTTGTCTCAACAGCATATGGTAGCTGCCGTTTGCTGTCGCTACGCTGAACGAACCTGCTCAGCAAACTTTGGGCTCACCGCCGCAGGAACGCCTCGAGCCTGGCGAACAGCGGGTTCTCGCGGTCGAACACGTAGTCGAGCGAAACCACCGAGACGGTCTCGGCGCCGTGCTCGCGCAGGAAGCTCGCCAGCGCATAGAGCTGACCGGGCGGGCAGTGCAGCGTCAGCATGCCCGACGAGGTCGGGCCGCCGAACGGGGCTTCGACGCCGAACCGCTCATGGGCCTCAGTGAGCAGGGCTTCGTCGCACTGCCGGAAGCGCGTGCGGACCTCGCGGTATTTGTTGGCCCGCGCCCGCGCTGCGATGTGATCGAGGATGATTCGCGCGGTCTCCCGTGCCTGCGGCGACCAGTCGGCGTCCTTCGACGCCACCAGATTGGCCTGGCTGCGCAGGATCACGCCGTCGTCGAGCACCCGTAGACCGTTGGCGGCGAGCGTCGCGCCCGTGGTGGTGATGTCGACGATCAGCTCGGCGCTGCCGGCCGCGGGCGCGCCCTCGGTCGCGCCGGCGCTTTCGACGATGCGGTAATCGGTGATGCCCTGGCTCTGGAAGAACGCGCGGGTCAGGTTGATGAACTTGGTCGCGACCCGCATCCGCATGTGATGCTGCTCGCGGAAGCCGGTGGTGACGTCGTCGAGATCGGCCATGGTGCGGACGTCGATCCACGCCTGCGGCACAGCGACGACGACGTCGGCATAGCCGAAGCCGAGCCCGTCGATCAGGGACACGCGCTTGTCGGCGTCAGGGATGTTCTCGCGCACCAGGTCCTCGCCGGTGACGCCGAGATGCGCAACGCCGCGCGACAGCTGCGAGGCGATCTCGCTGGCCGAGAGATAGGCGACCTCGACATTGTCGAGCCCTGCGATGATGCCGCGATAGTCGCGGGCGCCGCCGGCCTTCGACAGCTTGAGCCCGGCGCGGGCGAAGAAGGCTTCGGTGTTTTCCTGAAGGCGGCCCTTGGAGGGAACGGCCAGAACGAACGGCGCGCTCATGACTTAGGCTCCACCTTGCGGCCGATCTTCGTCAGCGCATCCACCCAGACCGAGAAGCCGACCGCAGGGATCGGCTCGGTTGAACCGAGCTGGGTCATCAGCCCGTCATAGCGGCCTCCGGCGACCAGCGGCTCGGTGCCGTTGCCGCGGTGATGCAGCTCGAATTCGAAGCCGGTGTAATAGTCGAGGCCGCGCCCGAACGCGGTCGAGAATCGTGTCTGCTTCACGTCGATGCCGCGTGCGGCCATGAATCCGACCCGGCTTTCGAACTGGTCGATGGCGGCTGCGAGATCGAGCTTTGCATCAAGGGTGAGCGCGCGCAGCTCGGCGACGGCGTCGTCGGGATTGCCGGAGATGCCGAGGAAGCGCTTGAGCACGGCGATCGCCTCGCGCGGCAGGGCGCCGCCCTTCAGCGTCGACTGCTCGAGGAAGCGGTCGGCGATCTCGGCCGTGGAGCGGCCGCCGACATTGGTGGTGCCGGCGATCGACATCAGGTCGGTGACGAAGGCGAGCGCCGCCTTGCGGTCGGAGCCGGCGAGCGCGGCCAGCACGCCCTCATATTCGCTGCGGGTCGCGGTGGTCGCGGCCGCCAGCTTCTCCAGGTCCTTTTCCAGGCTGATCTTGCGGTTGAAGTCCTTGACCAGGCGGCGGCGCCAGACCGGGTAGAGGTCGAGCGCGTCGAGCAGCGCGTTGAACAGCGCCACGTCGCCGGTGCGGATCTCGACATCGCGGACGCCGAAAGCGGCGGTCGCTTCCAGCGCCAGCGCCAGCATTTCGGCATCGGCCGCGGCGCGATCCTGGCGGCCGAACGATTCGATGCCGGCCTGCAAAAATTCACTCGCCTGGCCGCTGCGGTAGCGGAACACCGGACCGAGATAGCTGAACCCGGCCGGCTGGCCGGCGCGCCCCGAGGCGAGGTAGTCGCGGGCGACGGGAATGGTCAGGTCCGGCCGCAGGCACAGCTCCTCGCCGGACAGGTCCGTCGTCAGATAGAGGCTCTTGCGGATGTCCTCGCCCGAGAGGTCGAGAAACGGCTCGGCCGGTTGCAGGATCGCGGGCTCAGCCCTGACATAGCCGGCCTGCGCGAACGACAAGAGCAGCGTATCCGCCCAGGCGGCGGAGCCGGCAGCATTTGAGGTGGCAGTCGCGGTCATCACAGGGGTCCATCGTCCCGGTGGAACCGGGCAAGGCAAAGGAGGCGAATTGGCGCAGCCCTTAGCATGGCCCGGAAGCGGTTTCGACCTCCAAAGGATCAATCGCTTAATGGCTCTGGACGTGGGGGAGGGTTGACCCGGTCGAAACGATAATAGGTATTTAAATACCTGATCGGTGTTCGACCCGAATGACCTTCAGTCAGTTCGGCCAGGGACGTCTCTGGAAAAATCGACAGGGGAGGCATCGGTCGAAACGAAGGTGAGCCCTTTCCTCAGATCCGGCGTCAGCCGCGAGCCGCTCTGCGAGCGCGAGGATTCTCTGCCTCTTGCCCGGGTCCGTTATGCCGAGAAATGCTTTGATCAGCTCCAGTTCTTCGCGTCGCCGCATGTCCGATGCAACATCGTCGTCCATGGTCCAAATCGTCCTGCGCGGTCGCCGGCCTCAGGGAGCCGGCATCTTCGAAGCGGTTAGATACGATCGTCGCGCATGAAAGTTTCGGCGGCCAATCGCGAATTGTTCGACGCACACACTTCAACGCACCTGCAGCAACAGGTCGAGCGTCACAATGAGAAATTGAGGACGATAGGCAAGTCGTCGCATACTCATTTTGGGTATGGCGGATGACACGTTCGCTGCTGCCTTCGTTTACAATGTGAATGTTGGTTCGATTCATGCGCAATGACTCAGATGTTATCCGGACGGTCTCGCGACACACGCTGGCCTATATGCTGTTCTCGATCAGCGAGATGTTCCGGAACTACGACGAATTCGACCCGCTGGACCTTCTGATCGTTCATGCGATCCTCAACGCGAACGTCATCAATGTGATGAACGATCCGTCGCTGGACGAGCAATTCTCCAGCATCCATGCGGTCGAGCCGGATGTGATCAAGCAGGGAGTGTCCCGGGCAGCACTCTCCCGCTTCCTCAGCCTGCCGCTCGAGACGGTGCGCCGTCGCGTGACGGGACTTAAGCGGCGAAAGATTCTCGCCGAGACCAAGGAGGGGCTGATCGTGACCGAGCAGAACGCATTCAGGTTTGGAAACAATCACGAACTGCAGAAGACCAACATGCTGCTGCTCACCAAGCTGCTTCGCGACCTCAAGCGCGCCGGCATCAATGGGCCGGAGGATCTGCGCGCCCCCAAGGAAACGTTCAAGGATAATTCCAAGGATAATTCCAAGGATGCTTCCAAGAATGCTCCCAGGGGCGCTGCGTCCACCAGGAAGGCGAAATAAGCGGCCGGACATGGATCAAAGCCACCTCAACATTGCCCGTGACACGGCGCAGACAATCGCGACGGACCGCTCGTTGTCGTTCCACGACCTGAAGGCGTCGTCGGCGCTCGATCTGCAATCCTATGATGTCGATCATTTCGGCGAAAGCGAGCGATATGCCGGCGCATCCAGCATGCCCTTGTCTGCCGGGGCGGTTGCGATCATGCGCGCAAGGCTGAGCCTGCCGACCCTGACGCTGTCGCTGGTGAAGACCTTTCCGCGGATCATTCGCGGTTATGATCTGGCGCATGCCGTCGCCGTGGTGGTGCCGATGGATCATGTGACCGCGACCCGTATCAACGGGCAGACAATCGATAGCTCCGTCGTCATCCTGAAGGGAGCTTCCGACTGTCTGGTCTATGAGCCGGAGGGGCGCCTGATGGCGGTTGCCTATTTCACGCCGCCCGCGCGCGAGCCTTGGGTGCGATTGAGTGACGGCTATCATTTGCTGAGCCCGGCATCGGACATGCTGGTCGCCCTGCGGGGCGTGATCTCCACCACGCTTGAAACCGCAGCCTACGATCCGGATGTGCTGGACGAGCCGGATTCGCGCGCCGTCGTCGAGCAATCATTGCTCAGCACGATGGAAGCCGCGATCCGGACGAGTGTTGATGGCAGATCCCTGCATGCCAAAACGGACAGCTATCAGCGCATCGTCGCGGAGATGGAAAGATTGATCCGGCGCGATCTGATGATCTGGCACAAGACGACAGAGCTGGCGGAGCAGACGGGCGTTTCGGTCCGGACGCTCCAGAGTGCGACCCAGGCCATCTGTGGCATGAGCCCGCATCGCTACAGCCGGGTCTTGCGCCTGTGGTCGGTGCGCAAGCAACTGCGCCTCGGCTCCGCAGGGCGCAGTGTGAAGTCCTGCGCGATTGCGCACGGCTTCTGGCATCTGAGCGAGTTCGCGGCGAGTTACAGGGCGGCCTTCGGCGAGCTGCCGTCCGAGACCCTGCACCGGTCGGTGCGCGGCGAATAGGTTAGCCCTGACGCCAATCGCCCAGGACCGCCTGCACCAGCGCCAGTGCGGCCACTGCGGCGGTATCGGCCCGCATGATCCGGGGGCCGAGCGCCAGCCGCAGGATTTTCGGCTGCCGCAGCAGCAGCGCGCGCTCCTCCTCGGCAAAGCCGCCTTCGGGACCGATCAGCACGTCGATGCCCGTTCCGGCCTCGCGCGCGTCCTGCAGGCTCTGAACGGCGTCCTGGATCTCTGCCGCCTCGTCGCAGAAGATGAGCAGCCGGCCTGCGGCGCGCTGGCTGAGGAAACGGTCCAGCGCCAGCGGCTCGGCGACGGTAGCGATGCTGAGGATGCCGCATTGCTCGGCCGCCTCGACGACATTGGCGCGCATCCGCTCGGTGTTGACCCGGGAGGCCTGGGTGAACCGGGTCAGGACAGGCTGAAGCGAGGCGGCGCCCATCTCGATGGCCTTCTGAACCATGTAATCGAGCCGGGCGTGCTTGAGCGGGGCGAAGACGTAGGCGAGGTCGGCCAGCCTGTCCTGCGGGCGGGTCTGCTGGAGGATGACGAGGCCATCCGGCCGCTTGCGGCCTTCGATCGCGGCCTGCCACTCTCCGTCGCGGCCGTTGAACGCCAGAACCTCGGCCCCGGCGGCCAGCCGCAGCACATTGCCGAGATAATTGCTCTGGTCGCGGTCGAGCGCGACCTTGGCGTCCTGGGCCAGGGGGGCGTCGACGAACAGGCGGGGACCGCGAAAATCGTAGGCAGGCATCGTTCAAAGGTCCGTTTTGCCGCACTTATTAACCGAAACCAGCCATTTCGGGGGTAAATATTGCCAAACCGGTGCGTCGGCGCGCCGCGCTCTTGCCCCATTCGACGGGTTGTTAAGGGCCGGCGGGAATCGTAAAATCGCCAGCACGCTGGTTGCGCTTCAATTGAGAAGACGCCGAACCCCGTAAGCTCCTGCCGGAGAGACTATCTTGATGATCCGTCATTTGATGGTTCCGATCACTGCCGCCATGGTCACCCTGGGTGCCGTGGGCGCTTGCGCCCAGGGCTTCCCCGCGCCGCTGCCTGGCCAGGCTCCAACGAGTTCCGCGTTTCCGCCCGTCAACGGCTCCGCGCCGTCCGCCTCGGTCGGTGCGGCCCCGCAAGGGTCGTTCCCCGTGAACGGCGCAGCGCCCGTGGGCGGCGCCGGTGCATTCAGCGCGGCCCCGCCGACGCAGGGCGGTCCCGGCGAGGATTGCATGAAGGCGTTCATGCCGCTGCGCGAGGACGCCGAGAAGCGCGGCAAGCTGATCAAGGCTGCGAGCGACCGTCATGCGCCGCCGGACGAAGCCTGCAAGCTGATTCGCAATTTCAGCCAGGCCGAGACGAAGATGATCAAATACGTCGAGACCAATGCCGCCAAATGCGGAATCCCGCCGCAGGTCGGCGCGCAGATGAAGGACGGCCACAAGAATACCGAGGCCATGGCGGCGAAGGTCTGCAACGTTGCGCAGCAGATGCAGAACCAGCCGCGCGCTGCGGCCGGCCCGTCGCTGAGCGAGGTGCTGGGTTCCGGCTCGGCGCCTGAGGCCAATGCCGGCAAGAAGGGCGGCAGCACCTTCGACACGCTCAACGGCAACGTCCTCACACGATGAGCGACACATCCGCCCGCGTTGCCGATTCCACCGGCAACTGGGTCGATACGCTCGCGCCGCGATGGGCGCGGCCTTACCTGCGTCTGTCGCGCTTCGACCGTCCGATCGGCTCCTGGCTCCTGCTGATGCCGTGCTGGTGGTCGGCCGCGCTCGCGGCCGGCATGGCGCACGATGTCCGCGGTCTGCCGCTCACCATCGTCCTGTTCTTCATCGGCGCCTTCGTCATGCGCGGGGCCGGCTGCACCTGGAACGACATCACCGACCGGGACCTCGACGACAAGGTCGAGCGCACCCGCTCTCGGCCGCTGCCATCGAGGCAGGTAACCACGAAGCAGGCGCTGATCTTCATGGTCGCGCAGGCGCTGACCGGCCTCATCGTGTTGCTCCAGTTCAACCGCTTCGCAATTGCGACGGGCATCGCCTCGCTGCTGATCGTTGCGATCTATCCCTTCATGAAGCGCATCACCTGGTGGCCGCAGATCGTGCTAGGGCTCGCCTTCTCTTGGGGCGCCTTGATGGGATTTGCCGTCACCTTCGGCCGCATCGAATTGACGGCGCTGGTGCTCTATGCGGGCGCGATTTCCTGGGTGATCGGCTATGACACGATCTACGCCCATCAGGATGCCGAGGACGATGCGCTGATCGGCATCAAATCCACCGCGCGCCTGTTCGGTGCGCATACGCACCAGGCGCTGATCTTGTTTTACGGGCTTGCGGTGATGCTGATCGGCGTCGCGCTGGCCTCAGGCGATGCGCGCTGGCCGGCCTGGCTCGGGCTTGCAGCGTTCGGCGCACATCTGGCGTCGCAGATCGTGCGCTTGAAGATCGACGATCCCGAGCTGTGCAAGAACCTGTTCTATTCGAACAAATATGCAGGCGCGCTGCTGTTTGCGGGATTGCTGGTCGACGCGGTGATGCGGACGTAGGTCTCGTAGGGTGGGCAAAGGCGCACTTGCGCCGTGCCCACGATCTTTCTCAATTCGATGGAGGAGGTGGGCACGCTTCGCTTTGCCCACCCTACGACACCTCAGTTCCGCGCGATAATCTCACGTTCTGCACGATGAACCGACAGCTCGCGCGACATCGCGGTGCGGCGGCGCATCAGGAATTTCGGACGGCGGGCGCGGATCGCGTTGCAGCGGCGACGGCGCGGTGCGGGCTTGCGGGCGCCTTCGTCGAGTTGCGGAAGAGCGAACAGCTCGCTCCAGATTGCCCAAGCCTCGTTGAGCTCGTCGCCGTCGGCGCTGACCAGCAGCGGAACGGACAGCGAGGGATCGCGATGCACGAGCACGAGGGTCTGCGCCTCGTCATTGCCGCGCAGTGCGACGCCGGTGAAGTCGCTGACGCGGACGTTGATCGCCATCTGCATGCCGCGGACGGCACGGCGCAGCACGACGCGTTCGCGATGAAGCTCGATCTGCCTGGTGTATCCGTCGGCGCGCGCATCGTGCGCGTCGAAGCGGACCGGAAGGGATAGAGGGTCGAGCCGCAGTGAGCGGCCCGACCCGTCGGGAGTGACCCCGCATGTAGCTGTTTGACGCCTCACGGCTTTAGTCTCCCCGCCAGGATTATGTTCCCGGTCGATGCGAGGACCATAGCGCGGCGGTTGCGGAAACCGCTTAAAAAGGCTGGTTAATCCAGCGTCACCGCCGCTCATGATTGACAAGACCTTGGCGCGCATGATTGACGAGACGTTGCGCGCAAGGTGCGAATCTGAGCCTTTTGTCGGCTGAATATGCTTGAAGTCCGCACCAATTGGGCACATCTGGTGGTCAGGGCAGGTCTCGCCCCGAAACCTCCCGCCGCAACAGGATTTCGTTTGTGAACCCTTCACCAAGCTCGGCGCTTTCGCCCCAAAGTTCGTCGCAAGCCAATCGCGACCTGTTCGATCAATCCGCGCTGTCGGATCTCGCGCAGCGGCTGGTCGAAGCGGCCAGGCGTGCCGGCGCCGATGCGGCCGATGCGGTCGCGGTGCGCGGCATCTCGCAAGGCGTCGAGGTGCGCGACGGCCGCGTCGAGGAATCCGAGCGGTCCGAGGGCGACGATGTCGGCCTGCGTGTGCTGGTCGGCCAGCGCCAGGCGGTGGTCTCGACCAACGACGCCAGCGGCGATGCCGTGACCAAGCTTGCCGAGCGCGCCGTCGCGATGGCGCGCGTCGCGCCTGATGACAAATATGTCGGCCTCGCGGATCCCGCGCTCCTCGCGCGCGATTTTCCGGATCTCGATCTGCTCGATCCGAATATTCCGGCGACCTCGGAGCTCGAGCGCCGCGCGCTCGAGGCCGAGGCAGCGGCGCTCGCGGTGAAGGGCGTGAGCAAATCCGGCGGTGCTTCGGCGTCTGCCGGCATGGGCGGCATGGTGCTCGTCACCAGCACCGGCTTCCACGGGTCTTATCTGCGTTCCAGCCAGGGCATCTCGGCGACTGCGATCGTCGGCGAGGGCACCGGCATGGAGCGCGATTACGATTTCACTTCAGCCCCGCATGGCGCCGATCTGCTGTCGCCTGAAGTCGTCGGCCGCTCCGCCGGCGAGCGCACCGTGGCGCGCTTCAATCCGCGCAAGGTCGAGACCTGCAAGGTGCCCGTCGTGTTCGATCCGCGCGTTGCCGGCTCGCTGGTCGGCCACGTCGTCGGCGCCATCAACGGCGCCTCGATCGCACGCAAGACCAGCTTCCTCAAGGACAAGCTCGGCCAGCAGCTGTTTGCCAAAAACATCCGCATCATCGACGATCCCCTGCGCAAGCGCGGCCTGCGCTCGCAGACCTTCGATGCCGAAGGCGTCGCGGTGAAGAAGACCGCGCTGATCGACGAGGGTGTGCTGACCACCTGGCTACTCGACTGCGCCACCGCGCGCGAGCTCGGCCTCACCACCACCGGCCATGCCCATCGCGGCGTCTCGTCCTCGCCGTCGCCGGGGCCGTACAATCTGCATCTCGAGCCCGGCACGCCCACGCCGGCCGAGCTGATCTCGGACATCAAGCAGGGTTTTTACGTCACCGACCTGATCGGCTCGGGCGTCAACGGCGTCACCGGCGATTACAGCCGCGGCGCCTCCGGCTTCTGGATCGAGAACGGCGAGCTCACCTATGCCGTCAGCGAAGTCACGATCGCGGGCCATCTGTTCGAGATCTTCAAGTCGATGCAGCCCGCGAACAATCTCGAGTTCCGCTACGGCGTCAATGCGCCGACGGTGCGCATCGAGGGTTTGACGCTTGGCGGACGTTGACGCGCACTCCCTCGAAACCATTCTGACGCGCGATGCCGCACTGCTGAGAGAGACGGTGCGGGATGCGGGCGCGCTCGCGCAGTCGATGTTCCGCACCGAGCTCAAGAAATGGACCAAGGGCGCGTCCTCGCCGGTGTCCGAAGCCGACATTGCCGTCAATGACCTGCTCGAATCGCGCCTGCGCGCGGCCACGCCCGATTATGGCTGGCTGTCGGAGGAAAGCGCCGACGACGCCTCGCGGCTGTCGCGGCGGCTGACATGGATCGTCGATCCCATCGACGGCACCCGCAACTATCTCAACGGCCATGACGAATGGTGCGTCAGCGTCGCGCTGGTCGAGGATGCCACTCCGGTGCTGGGGGCGGTGTTCGCGCCTGTGACCAACGAGTTCTTCTTCGCGGCCCGCGGGCAGGGCACCACGCTCAACGGCAGGGACGTGCGGGCGGCCGGCGGATCGGCACTCGACTTCGCCCGCGTCGCCGGCCCGAAGCCGATGGTGGAGCGGCTCAATACCGCGGGCGGCGACATCAAGCTGCATCCGCGAATCGGTTCGCTGGCGCTGCGGCTGTGCCGGGTCGCCGACGGCGTGCTGGATGCGGCTTTTGCGGGGGGCAACAGCCATGATTGGGACCTTGCGGCGGCCGATTTGATCGTGCAGGAAGCGGATGGTAGGATGAGCGACCTCTCCGGAGATCCCATTCTCTATAACCGCCGGGAAGTCACGCACGGGGTGCTGGTGGCAGCGGGGCGCGATCGTCATGCGGGCATTGTCGCGCATTTTCGAAATCGTCCCTTGGCCTAAGCGCACCCGCTTTGCTTCTCGAACACTGCTTTGCCGGGCAGCCCGTTAGGAACAGAACCCATGCCAGATAGTGCCCCGCAACAACTGCTGCATCTCGTGATCGGTGGCGAGCTGCTCGATCTCGAGCACAACACCTTCAAGAATCTCGACGACGTCGAGATCGTCGGCCTCTATCCGAACTATGCGACGGCCCACACCGCCTGGCGGGCCAAGGCGCAGAGCACGGTCGACAACGCGCAGATGCGCTACTTCATCGTCCATCTCCACCGGCTGCTCGACCCCAATCAAGAACCGGCGCGTTGAAAAAACTGCTTCGCAATACGCTGCGAAGCAGCTGGTTTCAGCGTGCCGTCGGGTTTCTGGCGGCCGAATATCTGCGTCTGGTCTGGCGGACCAACAGATTCACGTTCGATCCGCCCGACGTCTATGACATCGTCGAGCCGCAGATCCCCGCGATCTTCGCGTTCTGGCACGGCCAGCATTTCCTGACGCCCTTCATCAAGAACAAGGACTCCTACCGGGCCAAGGTTCTGATCTCCAGGCACCGCGACGGCGAGTTCAACGCGATCGCCGTCGAGCGGCTCGGCATCGGCCTCATCCGCGGCTCCGGCGACCATGGCGGCGCCTTCCACCGTAAGGGTGGGGTGGGGGCCTTCAGGGAAATGGTGCACACGCTCCAGGACGGTTGTAATGTCGCGCTGACCGCCGATGTTCCCAAGCGCTCGCGCGTGGCAGGCCTCGGCATTATCATGCTGGCACGGGAATCGGGGCGGCCGATCATGCCTTTCGCGATGGCGACCAGCCGCTTCATCCGGCTCAAGAACTGGGACCGCACCACCATCAACCTGCCGTTCGGGCGGGGCGCGCTGGTCGGCATCAAGGAAATCCATGTTCCCGCAGATGCCGATGCGGCCATGATGGAAACGCTGCGGCTGGAGCTGGAGGAGACGCTGAACGAGGCGACCCGCCGCGCCTATGCGCATCTCGGCCGTCCGGGACCTGAAGATGCCTAACTCGCTGCCCGGCTCGCTGCCGATGACGCTGCGGATGTACCGGCGCCTGGCGAGGGGCCTGGTGCCGCTCGCGCCGGCGCTGATCAAGCGGCGGCTGAAGCAGGGCAAGGAAGATCCCGCGCGCGTCGGCGAACGGCGGGGCCTGTCCCGTGACGTGCGCCCGCACGGCCCGCTGGTCTGGATCCACGGCGCCAGCGTCGGCGAGGTGCTCGCCGCGGCCGCGCTGATCGAGCGGCTGCGCGATCTCAATCTGCGCATCCTGCTCACCTCCGGCACCGTCACCTCGGCCGCCGTCGTCGCCAAACGTTTCCCGCCCGACGTCATCCATCAATACGTGCCGTATGATTCGCCGCGCTATGTCGCGCGCTTCCTCGACCACTGGAAGCCGTCGCTGGCGCTGTTCATCGAATCCGATCTGTGGCCGAACCTGATCCTGGCCGGTGCTGCGCGCCGCGTGCCGATGGTGCTGATCAACGGGCGGATGTCGCCGCGCTCCTTCCCGCGCTGGCGGCGCATGTACGGCACCATCTCGGCGCTGCTGTCGCGCTTCGACATCTGCCTGGCGCAGTCGAAGACCGATGCGGAGCGCTTCTCCGCGCTCGGCGGCCGCGACGTCGTCACCACCGGCAATCTCAAGCTCGACGTGCCGGCGCCGCCCGCCGATCCCGCCAAGCTCGAACGGCTGATGGCGATGACGCGCGGGCGTCCGATCATCGTCGCGGCCTCGACCCATCCGGGCGAGGACGAGATGCTGGTTGCCGCGCATCGCAGCCTCGTCGGTTTCTTCCCGCAGCTTCTGACGGTGATCGTGCCGCGGCATCCGGATCGCGGCTCGTCGATCGCAGGCCTGATCACGGCGTCGGGCCTCAAGCCCGCGCTGCGCTCGCGCGAGGAATTGCCGGGCACTGCCACCGACGTCTATGTCGCCGACACCATGGGCGAGCTCGGCCTGTTCTACCGCCTCTCGCCGGTCGTGTTCATGGGGGGATCGCTGATCCGCCACGGCGGCCAGAATCCGATCGAGGCGATCAAGCTCGGCGCCGCGATCGTCCACGGCCCGCATGTCTTCAATTTCGCCGACGTCTACGAGGCGCTCGATGGCCGCGGCGGCGCGCGCCAGGCCGACACGCAGGAGGCGCTGGTCAAGCAGCTTGGCCTGCTGCTGGCGGAGCCGACCGTGCGCGACAAGATGCAGCACGCAGGTTCAAGCGTCGTCGATGAGCTCGGCGGCGCGCTCAACCGCACCATGACGGCGCTCGAGCCGTATCTGTTGCAGCTGACGATCGAGATGGGAGCGGCCAATGCGTGAGCCGGCCTTCTGGTACCGGCCTCGCTCCTTCAAGTCGCATGCATTACGGCCGCTGGGTCTGCTCTACGGCGCGATCACCGAACGGCGCATGCTGCGCAAGGGCGTGGACGCCGGCATCCCCGTGATCTGCGTCGGCAACTACCATGTCGGCGGCGCCGGCAAGACCCCGACCGTGCTGGCGCTGACGAAGCTGCTGCGCGAGCTCGGCGAGACGCCGGTGGTGATCAGCCGCGGCTATGGCGGACGCCTGAGGGGTCCCGTGATGGTCGACCGCGAACGCCACACCGCTGCCGATGTCGGCGACGAGCCGCTGATGATGGTGCGCGACGTGCCCGTTGCAGTGGCACGCGATCGTCTCGAAGGCGTCGCGCTGGCGAAGTCGCAAGGCGCCACCGTGATCCTGATGGACGACGGTTTCCAGAATCCGCGCCTGCTCAAGGACACCTCGCTGATCGTGATCGACAGCGAGCGCGGTCTCGGCAACGGCAAGGTGTTTCCTGCAGGTCCCCTGCGCGCGCCGCTGAAGGCGCAGATCGCGCGCACCGACGCGCTGGTGATGATCGGCAACGGTCATGCCGCGGACGGCGTCGCAGCCGAGCTGGCCAAGCGCAACAAACCGGAGCTGCGCGCCCGCCTGAAGCCGGATGCAGCCTCGCTCGCGCAGCTGTTCGGCAAGAAGGTCTATGCCTTCGCCGGCATCGGCGATCCCCAGCGCTTCTTCCGCACGTTGCGCGCCGGCGGTATCGAGCTCGCGCGCACGCGCGCCTTCGCCGATCACCACATGTTCTCGCGCGACGAGATCGCCGCGATGGCGGCGGACGCCGGCCGCGACCAGCTCACGCTGGTGACGACGGAAAAGGACCTCGCGCGCCTGCGCGGGCGTGACGATGTGCCCGACACCATCGTGCCGTTCGCCGTGCAGCTCGAGTTCGACGATCCGGCCGCGCTGCGGCAGTTGATCAGCGATCATCTCTACAAGGCGCGCGAGCGGCGGTTTTCCAGACGCTGATCTCGTAGGGTGGGCAAAGCGAAGCGTGCCCACGGTCTCTTCATTGCGTGGTGACGTGGGCACGGCGCTACGCGCCTTTGCCCACCCTACGGCACCACCATTCAGGCGACATTCATCGCAAGGCTCCTATCGATCTCTGACGATCAGGAGAATTTGGTGAAACCGCCGCCCCTTACCTCACGACTGCGGCTTCGGCGCGCCGGGATAATGCCGCTGCAGCACGGCGGCAGGCGTGGCGTAAGCCTCTTGCAGATCCACGCTCCAGTATTTCAGCTCGTCGAGCGGAATCCGCGTGTCGGTGATCGCGCAGCGCACGAAGGTCCCCGGCGAGATCACGCGGAAGTCGCCGTCGAGATATTGCACCTGCGCTTCGCCATGGCCCGAGGGGCCGAACTTGTTCAGCACGGTCGAAAGTCTCCGTGGAAGGCCGCTCCCTGGAAAACCTTGTTCGGAAAACCTTGGAGGGCACGATGTGTTGGACGGGATGTAGCATAGATAGGGTGGCTTGTCCGCCCGGTAAACCCACCGGTTTGTGATGTTTTGGCGCCGTTCCCGCGTGATAGCGCTGAGCCGAAGGATCCTGCGGCAGAGTCCGATGCGCCCTCCGTTCACCGCTCTGTTCCTGACGCTGCTGATGGCGGCCGCGCACGCCGCGCCCGTGCCGCAGCAGGTCGACATTCCGCTGTCCTCGGGCGTGCTACATGCGCAGCTCTACAAGCCCGAAGGCGACGGGCCGTTTCCGACCGTGATCGCGCTGCACGGCTGCGGCGGTCTCGGTGGTGGTCATTCCGATCCCGTGCTGCCGCGCTATCGCGACTGGGCTGAGCGGCTGCTCAGATCGGGCAACGCCGTGCTGCTGCCTGACAGCTACGGCTCGCGCGAGCTCGGGCCGCAATGCCGCGTCAAGGAGATGCACGTCAAGGCGCGGCGCGAGCGCGTCGCCGACATCGCGGCCGCGCGCGCCTGGCTGATGAAGCAGGCCTGGGTGGCGCGCGACCGCGTCAGCCTGATGGGCTGGGCCAATGGCGCCAGCGCGCTGCTCTGGGCGGTGCGTCCGCAAAGCGCCGCGCGCGATGCGGGTCCGGATTTTCGTGCCGCGATCGCGTTCTATCCGGATTGCCGGATCTCCGCCGGTCTCGGCTGGAGCACGCGGGTGCCGACGCTGGTGCTGATCGGCGCCAATGACGATGTGTCGTCGCCGCAAGCCTGCCGCCAGATGGTGGAGGGCGCTTATGGCCGCAGCGCGCTCGCGCGCATCGTGGTCTATCCGGGCGCCTATCACGATTTCGACCGCGCCAACACGCCGCTGCACGCAGCCAGCGCCAGCGCCGATGCGGCCACACCCGAGCACGGCCATCTCGGCACCGACGCAGTCGCGCGCGCGGAGTCGCAGAAGGACGTCGCGGAGTGGCTGGCGCGGTAGTTTAGCCGAGCGGGCTCGCCGCGTAGTTCAGCCGAGCGGGCTCGCCGTGCCGTAGCTCGTGAGAAGCGAAGACGGGGCCGCCCGAGGAACAACGGTGCGGACAGCCCCGCATCGACCACCGCCCTGCACGGAGTATGGCCGACCGGAGAACTACGGATCGCGCGCGAATGCAGTTTCAATACATGGCCGCGCCTTAGTTCGACCACGATGTCGATTAAACGCAATCCTCATGCGCAATCGCTTCGCCCTGTTCGCCTCCGCACTCGTCGTCTTCACCGTCGCGGTCTTCCTGTTCGAAGCTCACGCCGGCGCGCAAATGCACGCGCCGGAACATTGCGGCTTCTGGACCACGATCGACGCGGGCTTGTCCTGCCGCTAGGGCGGGGCGACGCGCCGTCGCCACATACTCGCTGTCATCGCCCGGCTTGACCGGGCGATCCAGTACTCCGAGACGCCTGTGATTCATCGAGAGGCTGCGGCGTACTGGATTCCCCGCCTGCGCGGGGAATGACACCGGATGTGAAGCGCGGCTCCCGGCCTCAGAACAAATTACCCTGATCCACCGGCTTGCCCACGCGCTTCGGTGCCGGCTTGGCGTCCTGCGCGGCAGCCTTCGCCTGCGCCGGCGCACGCTTCGTCGTAGGCGCTGGCCGATCCGCATCCGCAGTCGCCGCCACGCGTCCATCCGCGAACTCGATCTCGACCCGCGCACCCGGCCCGATCGCATCCGCCGAATGCAGCGGATGTCCCGCCTCGTCCCGCACCAGCGCGAAGCCGCGGGCGAGCACGCCGCGATAGGACAGCGCCGAGAGCAGCTTGCCGCTGTTCTCGACGCGCGCATCGAGCCGACGCAGCAGCGTGACCAGCGCGCGGTTGGCGCGCTCGGCGAGGCGATGCGTGCGCTCGCGCTGGCGGGCGATCGCATTGCGCTGTGCCTGCGCATTCGACAGCTTTGAAGCGCGCAGCCGCACCTCGAGCCCCGCAAAGCGGTCGCGCCGTTGCCGCAGCAGCGAGCGCGCGGACAGGCCGAGCCGCTCGCCGCACACGGTGAGGCGGTGATCGGCCTGCGAGATCTGGCCGTGCAGCACGCGCAGCGTCAGTTTTGCGCCGGCCGCGGTGAACCTGCGGAAATGCGCATGCGTGTTGGCCTTGAGGCCACGGGGGAGCGACGCGCCCGCCGAATCCAGCCGCTGCCGCGGGATCGCCAGGAGATCGCCGGCCGACGGCAGCGCGCGTGCGGCGGCGCGCAGCTCGTTGCGGCGGCTTTCATGGGCGCGCAGCCAATAGGCATGGGTGCGGCGCCCGAGATCGGCGACCTCCACGAACAGATCGCTGCGCACCGGCACGGCCATTTCGGCCGCGGCCGTCGGCGTCGGCGCGCGCTTGTCGGCGACGAAATCGATCAGCGTGATGTCGGTCTCATGCCCCACCGCCGAGATCAGCGGGATCATGCTCTCGGCCGCCGCGCGGACCACAATCTCCTCGTTGAACGACCAGAGATCCTCCAGCGAGCCGCCGCCGCGCGCGACGATCAGCACGTCAGGCCGCGGAATCTTGCCGCCCTCAGGCAGCGCATTGAAGCCGCGGATCGCGGCCGCGACCTGCTCGGCCGAGCCTTCGCCCTGAACCTTCACCGGCCACACCAGCACGTGGCGGGGAAAGCGGTCCTCCAGCCGGTGCAGGATGTCGCGGATCACGGCGCCGGTCGGCGAGGTCACGACGCCGATCACCTCCGGCAGCCAGGGCAGCAGCTGCTTGCGCGCCTCGTCGAACAGGCCTTCGGCGGCGAGCTTCTTCTTGCGCTCCTCCATCAGCGCCATCAGCGCGCCGATGCCGGCCGGCTCCAGCGCCTCGATCACGATCTGGTATTTCGAGGAGCCCGGATAGGTCGTCAGCTTGCCGGTGGCGATGACCTCGAGCCCCTCCTGGGGCTTGAAGCGCATGCGGCCGTGCACGCCCTTCCAGATCACCGCCTCGATCTTGGCGCTCTCGTCCTTGAGCGCGAAATAGCAATGACCGGAGGAATGGGCGCCACGGAACCCCGAGATCTCACCGCGGACCCGGACATGGCCATAGGTGTCCTCCACCGTCCGCTTCAGGGACTGCGAGAGCTCGAAGACGGTGAATTCGGGGGCGTTGTTCAGTTGTTCCGCAGGCGGCATCGGCACACGATTCGGCATTTTGGGGTTCGGACCCGCTGTTTAAGGATTTTCGCCGCGCGGCGCCAATTATTCCGGGCGCGCTCCCCTCTCTCCGCCGTCATTCCGGGGCGCGCCCCTTGGCGCGAGCCCGGAATCCATACGCGCGATGGTGGTTATGGATTCCGGGCTCGCGGCTTCGCCGCGCCCCGGAATGACGGGGAGTGTGGGGCGTTCCCCTTGAGACCCGAGGCGCTCCGCGCTCTTCGAATCCGGCACTCCCCCGGCGCGCCTTGACTCACGTCAGATTTCATATATGCAATATAAAAATCATATATGAAATATAAGGGAGCCGAACCCCATGACCGATGCGATCACCGATCCCAACGATCCGCGTCGACGCGTGTTCGGCGACTACCGGCTCAAGCCGAACAGCGGGGTCAATCCGCCCTATTCGCCGGCCTATCCCGTCGAGTGGGGCTGCACCCTGCGGACCGTCGAGATCATGACCCGCGTCGCGCCGGGCAAGGTCGCAACGCTGCTTGGCGACACGCCGTTCGAGATCGCGAGCGATCGCGTCGCCTTTCGCTTCATGCGCTCGCCCGGCCATTCCCTCGCCGTGCAGGCGGGAGAGATGTTCGATCTGATGATCTCCGTGCCGGTTCGGTACAAGGGGCTGTTCACCGAGACGCATATCTTCATGTATTGCAGCGATCCCATGGGGATCTGCGCAGGGCGCGAGGTGTTCGGCTACACCAAGAAGGACGCCCATTACGCCTTCGATGAGCATCCGGACGGATCGATCAGCGGATGGGTCCGGCGCCGCGGCATTCCGCTCGCCGAATTTTCCTTCACGCCGGATGCGTCCGCGCCGGTGGTCCGGATCGTCGACGGCGATCAGTTGCCCGCCGGTGAAATCCACGTGCGCCGCCTGCCGCATCCCGAACGTCTCGCCACGGCCTATGCGGACATCGTCTATCGCCGCACACCCCTGACGTACTCGGCGCCGCTGCCGGGCCGCGCCTCCATGACCCTGCACGCCAGCGAGTACGATCCCATCGCCGACCTCGATCCGGAAATTCTCGGCGCGCACTTCATGGTGTCGGAGGTCTATGGCGGAGGATTTGAGGTCGAGGACCGGCGGCTCATCGAGCGGCTGACGCCGTAACGACAATACCAGCCCGCGCGCAAAGCACGTGCGGGCGGCAAAAGCCGTGCGAGAACGCACGGGCTTAACAAGGGAGGGGTTGGAGATGGTCAGGCGATATCAGGTGAGCCGCCGGCGGCTGCTGGCGGGTGCCGGCAGCCTTGCGTTGGTCATGACGGGGCTCGGTGCGTACGCGCAGGAGGCAAAACCGCTCCGCATCGGCGTGCTGACGGACATGTCCAGCCTCTATGCCGACGTCACTGGTGCGGGCTCGCTGCTGGCCGCCAGGATGGCGGTCGAGGATTTTCAGGCGTCGGCCCACAAGATGACCAGGCCGATCGAGGTCATCAGCGGCGACCACATGAACAAGGCCGATGTGGGGGCCAACATCGCGCGCGAGTGGATCGATCGCCAAAGTGTCGACGTCATCGTCGATGCGCCCAATTCGGCCGTCGCCCTCGCGGTGCGCAATGTCGTGCAGCAGAACAACAAGACGCTGCTGGTTTCGGGCGCCTCCTCGTCCGACCTGACCGGCAAGTCCTGCTCGCCCAATCTCGTGCACTGGACCTACGATACCTACGCGCTTTCGTCGGGTGTCGCGCGCGCGGTCGTCGAGAGCGGCGGCAAGAGCTGGTTCCTGCTCACCGCGGATTACGCGTTCGGGCATGCCATGGAAGGCGACATCAAGACTGTCGTGCAGAAGTCCGGCGGCAAAGTCCTCGGCGGGGTTCGCACGCCGATCAACACACAGGACTTCTCCTCCTTCCTGTTGCAGGCCCAGTCGTCGAAGTCGGAGATCATCGCGTTGGTCAACGCCGGCGGCGACACCATCAATTCGATCAAGCAGGCGGTGGAGTTCGGCATCCCACAGGGAGGCCAGCGCGTGGTCGCGACGGTGCTCTATCTCAGCGACGTGCATTCGCTCGGCTTGAAGATTGCGCAGGGGCTGCAGTTCACCGAAGCCTTCTACTGGGATCTGAACGACGATACCCGCGCCTGGACCAAGCGATTTGCGCCGCGCAACAACGGCCGCTACCCGACCGCGCTGCATGCCGGCGCCTATGCAACGACCCTGCATTACCTCAAGGCGGTCGATGCGCTCGGCGCCTCCAGCGACGGCAAGGCCGTCGTGGAAGCCATGAAGAAGCTGCCGACCGACGATCCGTTGTTCGGCAAGGGCAGCGTCCGCGCGGACGGCCGCAAACTGCACAACATGTATCTGTTCGAGGTGAAGACGCCCGCGGACTCCAAATATCCCTGGGACTATTACAAGCTGGTCAAGACCATTCCACCGTCGGAGGCCTGGCGGCCGCTGGAGGAGGGCGGCTGCGAGTTCGTGAAGTCATGACCGCGGGAGGCCGGCGACCGGTGGCGCTCGTCACCGGCGGCGGGGGCGATATCGGACGCGCCATTGTGCTGAGGCTGGCGCAGATGAGCGATGCGGTCGCAATCGTCGATCGCGACGAAGCCGCGGCCAACGCCAGCGCGCGTCTTGTCGAGCAAGCCGGCGGCAGAGCGCTCGCCATCCGCGCAGACGTGTCGAGCGCCCGCGATACCGCGGCCTTCGTCGAGGCGGTCGAGGAACGGCTGGGGCCGATCGGCATCTTTGCCAACAACGCGGGCATCGAGGGCGTCGTCGCTCCCCTCCACGAATATCCGGACGAGACATTCGACCGGTTGCTGCAGGTCAACGTGAAAGGGGTCTTTCTCGGCCTCAAGCATGTGCTCGCAAGGATGACGCAACGTGGCGCGGGTGCGATCATCAACACCGCTTCGACGTCGGCGATCCGCGGCCGGGCAGGGCTCGCCGGCTATGTCGCGTCCAAGCACGCCGTGCTTGGACTGACCCGCACCGCAGCGCTGGAGGTGAGTGGAACGAAGATCAGGGTCAATGCGGTTCTGCCCGGACCGGTCGAGTCGCGCATGATCCGCGAATTGGAAGGCCAGGCGCGCGACAACGCCGTTGCGCTACGCCGAAACGGCGAAGTTGCCCGCGGGCGGCCGCAGGACGTCGCCAATGTCGTGGCTTTTCTTTCGTCCGACGAGGCCGCCCATGTCAATGGCGCAGCCTGGGTCGTCGACGGTGGAATGACCGTGGCCTAGGCAAGGCCATCATGTGTGAAGAAAAACGTGCCTGGCAGTTTGCCCGCGGCGCATCCTTCGAGACGCCCGCCTGCGGCGTGCCCTCAGGATGAGGTTGTGCGTTGCGGCGAGATCTTAGACCCTCATGGTGAGGAGCCCGCCGCAGGCGGGCGTCTCGAACCATGCAGGCCCGGCTCAGCCCGCAACTTCCCAGTGCCACATGCCGGCAGCCCTCGTTACCTAGGGGATGCCGCCGATCTTCTCGGATACGATCTTCGCGGCGCCGCGCAGCTCCGTGGCGATGATGCCGGCTTCCTTTTCGGGAATCCGATCCTGCCTGACCAGAGGAACAGTCAGCGCGGCCACCGCGCGGCCGGAGGCTTCGATGATCGGGCAGCTATAGGCGAGGATGCGCGTGTAGCCGTCGTCGTTGGAGAAGTTGCCGCCCTCCGAGGAAATGCGGTCGAGCGCCGCGATCGCCTTCTTGCCGCTGATGCGATCATGTTCAGCGATGACCTGCGCAAGCTCCTGGCGCCGGCCTTCGAGCTGAAAGGCCGCCAAAACCTTCGCGGAGGCGTATTGTTGGGTGAGCGGGAAAACCGCGCCGACCTTGACCGACCAGCCCATCAGCCATTCCGGCTCGATGCGTGCAATCACCATGAACTGCTCGCCGTGCAGCACCGTGAGGTGACAGGACAGCTGCACGCGGGAGGCCAGCTGCTCCATCACCGGCAGCGCGGCCTTCAACAGCCGCTCGGTCGGCGGGAATTGCGAGGCAATCCGGAACAGTTGCAGGGTCAGCGTATATTCACCGGTGACCGGGTCGCGCGCGACATAGCCACGGCGTTCCAGCGCCACCAGCATCCGGAAAATCTCGCCGACGGAACGGCCAACGCGTTCGGCCAGCTGCTTCTGGCTGAGGCCGCGTGCGGCGCCCGCCAGCGCCTCCAGAAGGTCCAGCCCCTTCTCCAGGGCGGGCGCGCCCGGCTGCAGTTTCTCAGAGTTCATCCATCAGGCCTTTAAGGGTCGCTAAGCGTCGCTAAGGGTCGTGTATCTCGATCCCGTGTAGCCGATCGCTGGCGCGCCGAAAAGTCGTCCGCCCGGGCCGGTACGCAGCGGAATGAGGGCATCGAATGACCGGCCTGTGGTTCGGCACCGCCTTCGTCGCGATCGGCGTCGTCATCACCACACCGACGCTGATCGGCTTCTTCTTCATCGGCGAGGCATTCCCGCTCTGGATGGCCTTCGTCAACGGCGGCGGACTGATCCTCGGCGGCCTGGATGCGGCGGATCTGATGGCCGAGCTCGACGACATCATCCACCAGCCGTTGCGGCTCAAGATCATGGCGGCGCTGAATGCGTTGCCGGCGACGGCTGGCCTGGAGTTTTCGCGGCTGACAAGACTCACCGGTGCCACCGACGGCAATCTCGGTGCGCAAATCGAGACGCTGGCGAAGGCCGGGTATGTGTCGGTGGAGAAGGCTTTCGTGGGGAAGAAGCCGCAGACGACGGTGACTGCCACGGCGGCGGGTCGCGGGGCGTTTGCGCGGCATGTGGCGACGTTGCAGGAGATCATTGCGGGGAAGCAGGGGTAAGGCCATTGGCAGGACTGGTACAGTTTGGGTAGGAACCGCGAGTTGTCACCAGGCGCGAACCTTAAGTCCATCCTCAAGCGCTGAGAGCCCGAAATGGCACCAGAGCGTGGCCGACGCGGACGTTTCTTGTTTGAGGCAATCGTCGCGTGCTGCACAGGCGGCGAGAAAATGGCACCCCCTAAGGGAGACGCAGTCGCCCCCACGAAGCATTTGAAAAACAAATGCAATCAGCTTCGCTGCGGCGCTTTGCTACCATGCGCAATGTAGAGGCCTTCCTACGCACCTCAAGAAAGCGATTATTGGTGTTCATAACCCTTTGGTTGATCTAGAAAACTCTTCTCTTATTCGTACTCATCGAAAGAGTGGACAACCAAAATTAGAAGCTGAGGGGGCTAAGGTGGATCACTCACTGGAAAATCTTGGTCCAGATCGATTCCAGCAATTGGTTCAAGCACTTCTAATAGCGGCAAATCCTAAAACTATCTGCTTTCCCATCGGTCAGCCGGATGGCGGGCGAGACGCGGTGTTACCCGTCAACTTCGAATTAGGCAAAGACGAATTCCTCGTCTTCCAAGTAAAATATAGCCGGCATCCCGCGGAAGTTGAGGACGTCAGCAAATGGCTTTTAGAAAAGGCCGAAGGTGAACTAGAGAAGATAGAACGCCTGAAGGCTCGTGGAGCGACGCAGTACTTTCTTGTCACCAATGTTTCAGGAACCGCCCATCTCAATTCGGGTTCAATAGATAAAACATTGGCAGCGTTGCGAGAGCAGGTTGGGATTCCAGTACATTGTTGGTTCCGCGACGATTTAAACCGGCTCCTCGATGGGCAATGGGACATAAAGCTACGGTACTCCGAGGTTCTCTCGGGACATGATTTCTTTCGGATACTAGTTGAATCCGCACCGCGCGACCAACACGAGAGACGCATCAACGCTCTTCGCGCATTCCTTGCTGATCAGTATGAGGAAGACGTCCAAGTAAAGTTTAAGCAAGTCGAGCTTCAGAACAAACTGTTGGACTTGTTCATCGACCTGCCCTTCCGTGTAACCTTCCGAACAAAAGACAAGGGCGCCATATATTCCGACTACCGCTCTGCCCACGATAGCACGCGTGTTTTCTTTGACGACACTTCAGCGGTTCTCACGAATCAAGAGGATGATGATGACACGTCAGGCACAGCGAGCTTACTGCTCGGTGATTGGGGACAAGCACGGCTACGTCAGGTAGTAGTGGAGGGGGCGCCAGGACAAGGGAAGTCGACGCTAGCTCAATACGTCTGCCAAGTTCATCGCATTCGTATTCTCAATAAGCAGGGCGACCTCGAAAAGCTTTCCGACAAGGATCGGCAATCGGCACTTAGAATACCGTTCAAAGTGGATCTGCGCGACCTCGCCGCGTGGTTGGCCGGCAGCGATCCGTTTGAGACTTCGAACCCGGACCCTTTACCGCATGAGCCTCGAACGGTGGAATCGTTCCTCGCTCGGCTCGTCCGACTTCACTCCGGCGGAATCCGTTTTGACGTCAACGATCTACTGGAACTGTGCAAGCTTGCGCCCCTCCTCGTTGTTCTTGACGGGCTCGACGAGGTTGTAGAGATCAAGCAGCGAAACGACGTCGTGGCCGCTGTCACCAAGGCTTTGCCTCGCATCCGCGAAAACTGCCCGCATTTGGGCGTTATAATTACATCGAGACCAGCCGCATTCGCGAATTCTCCGGGTTTTGACGCGTCCAATTTTCCACACATTGAGCTACTCTCCGTAAAGCGTTCGCAAATAACGGAGTACGCAGAGCGTTGGATGGAGGTACGCGGCTTAAACACAAGGGAACGAGACGAGTTTCGCGCAATCCTCAAAGAAAAGATGACTGCGCCGCACTTGCGGGACCTGTCACGCAATCCAATGCAGCTCACAATTCTTTTGAGCCTGATACTTACGCAAGGATCGGCGTTACCCGACAAGCGTACAAATCTGTACGACGACTATGTCGACCTCTTCTTTAGCCGAGAGTCAGCGAAAAGCCCGGCCGTCCGTAAGCACATCGTTCTCCTTAAAGATTTGCACCGATTTCTCGGCTGGACCCTTCATGCGAGTGCCGAGACCAACCAACGTAAGTCCAGCGGAAGGATTTCCGCAGATGACCTTCGAATTACGCTGAACAACTACTTGGTCGCAGAAGGCCATCCCACCGAAGTCGTTGAGGAAATCTTTGGTGCGATGCTAGAGCGCGTTGTTATGGTCGTTCCCCGAATCCAAGGCACTTATGAATTCGAAGTCCAACCGCTTCGAGAGTATTTTGCGGCCCGTTTTCTTTATGACACCGCCTCTTATTCTCCGACAGGAAAAGAGCAGAGAGGAACTAAGCCCGATCGGTTCGATGCCGTTGCTCGGAACTTTTACTGGCTCAATGTCGTACGATTCCTCGCTGGCTGCTTTAGCAAAGGAGAGTTACTCGACTTGGCTGATCGCGTGAAAGCCCTGATAGAGGACCCTCTTGTAGGGAAAACGCGACACCCCGTGGGACTGACCGCCATGCTGCTCGCCGACTGGGTCTTCGAGCAGTCGCCCAAGGCGGTAACACAACTTGTTGACCTGCTCTCTACTCCAGTGAACATGCAGCGACTTGTTTCACCAACCCGCTACGGGGGACAAGATGTTGTGACATTGCCATCTCAATCTGGAGGGCGGAGGATTTTCGAGAGCGCATTTGAGCTACTTGAGAAGGACGGCACGCCAACCGATCGTTGCAGGAATCTCGCTAGCTTGGCCACGACTCAATCATCTCCAGCAGAATGCGACCAGCGTTGGCTAGAAAGCGCACTCTGCGTCAGCAATCCAACAAAATGGCTTCAGATCGGTCGCTATCTTGACAGTCTATCGCGCGTCAGTGATGACCGTCTCGAGGCAACGCTCAGCAAGACTTCCCTAAACCGCGCTATGGCGCATACATTGTTGTATGCAGGTCGGAGCGGCTGTGTTTTGTCGTCAGAGCACAACGTACTGCTATTGCAGAACGTATTTCTGAAAAGTCGCTACTATTATGTAGCTCCCGGTTCATCTCAAGCCCCGTTTTATTTGCTGAGCTTTGTTCTCGCGCAACCTCCGTCCAGTTTGCAGTACCTGCCGGACTATCAGGTTGAAGCCTTGTCCACTTTCAAAGACGCCGCTCTAAGCGAGGCTGATAGGAAGTTGCAGGGGAATTTCCCCTTCATCAAGCAAGCCTACGAACTCTCCGCTGAGTTGTCTCGTGGCTTTGCCGAAGCTGCCACCGTTACCCAACAATTGGCAGTTGTAGAGAATATCCTGGAAAGATGTCGTAACGTTTGGGGACTTCGGCCCGCTATTGCAGCCGCGCTACTTGAATGTGTGTCGCAGCGTCGTGTTAAGGCATCTACGGCGCCCTTCGATTTCTTCGCCGGCAACATTCCCGCCATGCAACGCTTGAGAGGCGCTAAGGCGCGCATCGGCGATGTCGATTGGTGGCTCAGTTCAATTTCACAGGTGACGGCTGCACCAAAGTCTCTCCGATTGCTTCTAATCGAAGCACTCTTCATTCTGTGTCCGACAAGCATCATCGCAAGCTGCGAGGCAAGGCTCTCGGAAGTTCTGGATACGATGAGCGAAGGCGAGTGGGGCGCTCTGGCGTTGACGCTGCACCAGTCACGCGGAGCGGTGAGGAGGGTATCAAACAAGGAAGAAGCAACAAAACATCTTGGTCCAAGGCTTGAATCGTTGAGATTCTCTTTCCTCTTGGCTTCGAGGCACCTAGAGCAGTTTGGAGGTCCGGTATTCCTCAAGTTCTTTAGAACCTATTCGGGGGCGGCGGCGCCCTTTCTCGAATTTAAGCAGGGCCAAGCAATACAATGTGCAATGAACAATGCAATCGAATGGGATGAGGCGCTGCGGATCGTGCGTGATAGCTATGAACGCGGAATCCGTGCGACCGAACTCGACTATCGCTTACGCAATGGGACGGTGGCGATGTCGATGTCGGTCTATTCGGAGATTCTGTCCAATTCTTTATCGTATCCGACGGTTCTTTGCGATGCAGCCGAAGCCGCCGCGGCCCGCGCGGCTCGTAAAGCAGTAAGGCCGGTATCGGCCATAGCAAAGAACGAACGTTGGTTCGCTTTTGATTGATAAGCATCGCAGCGTTCTACTCAGGATGATCGGCAAAAAATGTTAGGCCGAGTTGCTGAGCAGATGTACATTCAAGCGCCTCTAAATTGACTCCCGGAGCGTCGCCGACCGCTCTGCGCATGGCGTGGGCCGATGGATCCCGGGCTCGCGGCTTCGCCGTGTCCCGGAATAACAGGGAATGGGAGGTGACACCCCTTGAGCCCCACCCCGATTCATGCGACCTCCGCTCCCAGCAAAACCCCTCATTCTGAGCCTTCGATGCACATTCTCCTGCTTGGTTCCGGCGGTCGCGAACATGCCTTGGCGTGGAAGATCGCGGCTTCTCCCCTCGTGACCAAACTCTGGTGCGCGCCCGGCAATGCCGGCATCGCGCGCGAGGCGGAGTGCGTGGCGCTCGATGTGGCCGACCATGCCGCCGTGATCGCCTTCTGCAAGACCAACGCGGTCGAGCTCGTGGTGGTCGGGCCGGAGACGCCGCTGGCGGCCGGCATCGTCGACGATCTCACCGCTGCCGGCATCAAGGCGTTCGGGCCGAACAAGATCCCCGCCCAGCTCGAAAGCTCCAAGGGGTTTACCAAGGCGCTCTGCACCGAATTCGGTATTCCCACCGGCGCCTATGAGCGGTTCACCAATGCCGATGACGCGCGCGCCTATGTGCAGAGCCAGGGCGCGCCGATCGTGGTGAAGGCCGATGGCCTTGCCGCCGGCAAGGGCGTCGTCGTCGCCAAGACCGTGCGCGAGGCCGAGGACGCCATCGCCATGATGTTCGAGGGCGCCTTCGGCGAGGCCGGCGCTGAAGTGGTGATCGAGGAATTTCTGGCGGGCCGCGAGATCAGCTTCTTTGCGCTGTGCGACGGCGAGACCGCGATTCCGCTGGCCTCCGCGCAGGACCACAAGCGCGTGTTCGACCACGATCTCGGCCCGAACACCGGCGGGATGGGCGCCTATTCGCCGACGCCGCTGGTGACGCCCGCGGTCCACGATGCGATCATGGCGAAGATCATCCTGCCGACCGTCGCCGGCATGAAGCAGCGCGGCACGCCGTTCCGCGGCATTCTCTATGCCGGCATCATGCTGACGACGCAGGGCCCAAAGCTGTTCGAGTTCAACGCCCGCTTCGGCGACCCCGAGTGCCAGGTGCTGATGCTGCGCATGATGTCGGACATCGTGCCGGCATTCCTCGCCGCCTGCGACGGCCAGCTGAAGAACTTTGACCTGCGCTGGCATCCGGACGCCGCGCTCACCGTGGTGATGGCGGCGAAGGGCTATCCCGGCGACTACCAGAAGGGCACGCGCATCGAGGGGCTCGAGGACGCCGCTGGAATCGAAGGTGCCGAGATCTTCCACGCGGGGACGGTCGAGAAGGACGGCGCGATCCTCGCCAATGGCGGCCGCGTGCTCAATGTCTGCGCGCTGGGTGCGACCGTGACGGAGGCGCAGGCGCGCGCCTATCAGGCCGTCGACCGCATTCGCTGGCCGGAAGGCTTCTGCCGCCGCGACATCGGCTGGCAGGCGGTGGAAGCCGAGAAGGCCAAGAGCTGACAAGATCAAGAGCTGACAGGCTTTTTCCGGCTGCGGGCGCAACGGCCGGCAGCCCCGTCGGCATTTTGAGATTATTCAATCAGGACTTGAACTTAGCTACTGTGCATGGGGTTGTTTTCGACGTTTGTTGAAGCACCCCCGAATGACAAATGGGAGAAACCCATGCCCGACCTCGCCGACCTCTATCCCGGCTTCGCCTCCGAATGGATCAACACCTCCTTCGGCCGCATCTTCGCCCGCGTCGGCGGCAGCGGGCCGCCGCTGTTGCTGCTGCACGGCTTCTCCGAGACCAACGTGATGTGGCACCGCGTGGCGCCGCAACTCGCCGACAAGTTCACGCTGATCATCGCCGATCTGCCGGGCTATGGCTGGTCCGACATGCCCGAGAGCGATGCGCTGCACATCCCCTACAGCAAGCGCGCGATGGCCAAGGCCATGGTCGAGATGATGGAGCAACTCGGCCACGTCCACTTCGCGCTCGCCGGCCACGACCGCGGCGGCCGCGTGTCATACCGGCTGGCGCTCGATCATCCCGGCCGGCTGTCGAAGCTCGCGGTGCTCGATATCCTGCCGACCTATAATTACTGGGAGCGGATGAACCGCGCCTATGCGCTGAAGATCTATCACTGGACGTTTCTCGCCCAGCCCGCGCCGCTGCCGGAGACGCTGATTTCGGGCCAGGGCGAGTTCTTCTTGCGCTTCAAGATGGCGAGCCAGACCAAGTCGAAGACGCTCGCTGCGATCGACCCGCGCGCGCTCGAACATTACATCGCCCCGTTCCGCGATCCCGCCCGCGTGCACGCGATGTGCGAGGACTACCGCGCCGGCGCGTATTTCGACTACGACCTCGACAAGGCCGATTTCGAGGCCGGCAAGAAGATCACCATTCCGATGCTGGCGCTGTGGGGCGGCGTGGGCATCGCCCAGGCTGCGGCCACGCCGCTGGACACGTGGAAGCAATGGGCGACCAATGTCGAAGGACAGCCGGTGGACTCAGGGCACTTCCTCACCGAGGAGAATCCTGATGTGACCGCGAAGGCGCTGCGGGAGTTCTTCTTGGCTTGAGCTCCACTGTCATCGCCCGCGAAGGCGGGCGATCCAGTACTCCGAGACGGCAGTGATCAATCGATAGGTCGCGGCGTACTGGATGCCCCGCCTTCGCGGGGCATGACAGAGAGTGTGTGGCGCCTTAGCGCCGCTCCCGAAAAAACTCTTTGAGCAGCCGCGCCGACTCGCTCTCGCCGACCCCGGAATAGACGTCCGGCGCATGATGGCAGGTCGGCGAGGTGAAGAACCGCACGCCGGACTCGACCGCGCCGCCCTTGGGGTCGGCCGCGCCGTAATAGAGCCGCCTTACCCTTGCAAAGGAGATCGCGCCCGCACACATGGTGCAGGGCTCCAGCGTCACGTAGAGGTCGCAGTCCACCAGGCGCTCGCTGCCGATCTTTTTAGCGGCCTCGCGCAGCGCCACGAGCTCGGCATGGGCGGTGGGATCATGGTCGGTCAGCGTCCGGTTACCGGCGGTGGCGATGACCTCATAGCCCCGGACCACCACGCATCCGATCGGAACTTCGCCGGCCTTTCCGGCGTTTTCGGCCGTTTTGAGCGCCAAATCCATGAAAGAGGGGGCTTTCAAGCCTCGTATCATCCGAAGAAACCTGCTAGTAGCTGCGCCTTCAGCAGAAGTGCTTACCGAATTTGCCTGAGCATGCGGCTCCGAATGAGCGCGCACAATGCTTATCGGCCACCCCCTGAGTGAGAATATTCATGCCTCGCGACAGCGACAAAGACAACGATTCCCGCGGCCGGCGAGGCCCTTCCAGGGGTGGCCCGCCGAAGGGCCGATCCGGCAAGCCGCGTGGCCCCGATAAGAAGTTTGCCAAGCGCGGCCCCGAGGGCAGGAGCGACGCCCGCCCGCCCCGTGGCGACCGCGACAGCCGCCCACCGCCTCGCGCCGATCGTGGCGACCGTCCGTTCCGTCCCCGTGCGGACGGCGATGCCCCGCGCCGCGACTTCAGCGACCGTCCGAAATTCAACCGCGAAGACCGGCCGCGCGGTGAGGATCGTGGCGAGCGCAGCTTCAAGCCGCGCGGCGACCGTCCGTTCTCGGATCGCTCCTCGCGCGATGGCGAGAAGCGGCCCTTCAAGCCGCGCGGTGATCGTCCGTCCTTCGGGCGTGACGACCGTCCGCCGCGCCGGGATCGCGATGACTCCCGCCCCGCCGGCCGGACCAGCGACAGAAAGTTTGGCGACAAGAAGCCCTACGCGCCGCGTGGTGACCGCCCGGAACGCAAGTTCGACGGTGAGCGGAAGTTTTCGCGCGGCGGACCGGATCGCGAGCGCGATCGTGGGCCGCGCGAGGATCGTGGCGAGCGCAGCTTCAAGCCGCGCGGCGACCGTCCGAATTTCGATCGCGGTGATCGCGCGCCGCGCGGCGACCGTCCCGAGCGCAAGTTCGACGGCGAGCGCAAGTTTTCGCGGGGCGCGCCGGATCGCGGACCGCGCAAGGATTTCGGCGGCCGTGACCGCAGTGCAGACAAGCCCTGGCAGAAGCGCGAAGGCGGCGGCGATGACCGTCCGCGTTTCTCGCGTTCGCGTGACGATCGTCCGTCCGGCGACCGTCCGTTCCGCGATCGTCCCAAGTTTGATCGCCCGCGCGAGGATCGTCCGAAGTTCGACCGGCCCCGTCGCGACGGCGATGGCGAGCGTGGTGGCGACCGCCCGAAATTTGCTCGGCCGCGCGAGCGCTCCGAGGGCCGTTCCGACTGGCACGAGCATCCGCGCAGTGAAGGTGGCTTCGGTGACCGTCCACGCCGCGAAAACGAGGACGAGAGCAGGATCTTCGAGAAGCGCCCCGCTTTCGGTGGCCGCGGTGCTTATCGTGAGCGTGATCGCGACGACCGCCGTCCGCGCCGGGAGGAAGAGCCGAAGCCGAAGAAGGCCGGCGAGCGCATCGCCAAGGCGCTGGCGCGGGCCGGGCTTGCCTCGCGCCGCGATGCCGAGGAGATGGTCACGCAGGGCCGCATCACGGTCAACGGCCGCGTCATCAATTCGCCCGCGCTCGACATCACCAGGAACGATGTCGTTCTGGTCGACGGCAAGCCGTTGCCCGAGCGTGAGCGCACGCGGCTGTTTCTGTATCACAAGCCGCGCGGCCTGATGACGACGCATGACGACCCCGAGGGCCGTCCGACCGTGTTCGACAATCTGCCCGAAGGCCTGCCGCGCCTGATCTCGATCGGCCGGCTCGACTTCAACACCGAAGGCCTGTTGCTGCTCACCAATGACGGTGGCCTCGCGCGCACGCTCGAGCTGCCCGACACCGGCTGGCTGCGGCGCTACCGCGTCCGCGCCCATGGCGACGTCACCCAGGCGCAGCTCGACGAGCTCAAGAACGGCATCGAGGTCGAGGGCGTCAAATACGGTCCGATCGACGCGACGCTGGAGCGCGACCAGGGCGCCAATGTCTGGCTGGTGTTCGCGATCCGTGAAGGCAAGAACCGCGAGGTGCGCAACGTCTGCGCCCATCTCGGTCTCGAGGTGAACCGGCTGATCCGCGTCTCCTACGGCCCGTTCCAGCTCGGCGAGGTCCCCGAAGGCCAGGTCGAGGAGATCAAGTCGCGCGTGCTGCGCGACCAGCTCGGCGACAAGATCATCGAGAAGTCGGGCGCGCAGTTTGACGTGCCCTCGAAGTCCACCTCGGCCGACGGAGAAGCACCGCGCGAGAAGAAGCCTGCCATCAAGCGCGGCGCGATCAACGACCGCAAGGGTCGCCGCGTGGTGGTGCATCGCACCGGCAGCGAAGAGGCGCGCGAGCGCAACGAGTCCGAGGCCAACGGCTACGGCCCGCCGCGCCGTCCCAAGCGCGGCTATCACGGCAAGCGTGATCTGACGCCGAAGGAGGACTAGGGTTGCGCGTCGTCGGCGGTCGTTTGAAGGGGCGCAATCTCGCCTCACCGTCCTCGCGCGACATCCGCCCCACGGCGGACCGGCTGCGCGAGTCCGTGTTCAACATCCTCGTGCACGCCTACGACGATCCGATCGAGGATGCGCGCGTGCTCGATCTCTTCGCCGGCACCGGCGCGCTCGGCATCGAGGCGTCGTCGCGCGGCGCGAAGTTCGTGCTGTTCGTGGACAACGGCGCGGAGGCGCGGGCGCTGTTGCGCAACAACGTCGAGACTTTGGGCCTCGGCGGCGTCACGAAAGTCTATCGCCGCGATGCGACCGATCTTGGCCCCGCGCACCCCGTCGAGCCGTTCTCGCTGGTATTCCTCGATCCGCCCTACGGCAAGGGGTTTGCGGAGAAGGCGCTCGCCTCCTTGCGCGACGGCGGCTGGCTGACGCCCGGCGCGCTGCTGGTGGTGGAAGAAGCCAAGGCTGCGGAGTTCGTGACGCCGGAAGGCTTTGAAGAGCTGGAGCGGCGGGCGTATGACGACACGGAGTTCGTGTTCTTGCGTAGGGTGGGGTAGCGAAGCGTAACCCACCACTGGCTGCTTCCGCATATGCGGCTGCCGTAGGGTGGGCAAAGGCGCAACGCGCCGTGCCCACCAATCTTTACTGATCGCGATAGGTGGTGGGCACGCTTCGCTTTGCCCACCCTACGTTACCGCCGCCCGAACAGCTTCTCCACATCGCTGAGCTTCAACTCGACATAGGTCGGCCGGCCGTGATTGCACTGGCCGGAGTTCGGCGTCTCTTCCATCTCGCGGAGCAGGGCGTTCATCTCTTCCGGCCGCAGCCGGCGGCCGGCGCGCACGGAGCCATGGCAGGCCATGGTCGCCGCGACGTGCATCAGGCGGCGTTCGAGAGGAAGAGCCTCGTCCCATTCGGCCATGTGCTCGGAGAGATCGCGCAGGAGGCCACCCGCATTGGTCTTGCCAAGCAGCGACGGCGTCTCGCGCACCGCGACCGCGCCGGGGCCGAAGGATTCGATGGCAAGGCCGAACGACCCCAGCTCCTCGCTACGCTCGAGCAGGCGCTCGACCGTGGCCTCGTCCATCTCGACGATCTCGGGGATCAGCAGGATCTGCCGCTGCACGCCGTTGGCGGCGAGCGAAGCCTTCAGCCGCTCATAGACGATGCGCTCATGCGCGGCGTGCTGGTCGACGATGATGAGGCCGTCGCGGGTCTGCGAGACGATATAGGTCTCGTGGATCTGCGTGCGCGCGGCGCCGAGCGGGCGGTCGACGAGATCGGCGACGGGCTGCGCCTCGAACCTGATGTCAGCACTCGGCGCGCCGACATCGAACGCGGCCTGCGCGCGCTCGGCGAAGGCGGCTGCTGCCGTGCCGTCGAACGACGGCATCGGCGCGGATGGCGAGGCGCGCCAGTCCCAGCTTGCCGGTCGCGGTGTGAAGGCCGGGCGGAATGCGGACAAGGCGCTCTCGCCGCTGTTGGCGGCGGTGCGGCGTCCCTCGCGCGCGAGACCTTCCTTCAGCCCGTGCACGATCAGCGCACGGACGAGACCGGCGTTACGAAAGCGCACCTCGGTCTTGGCGGGATGCACGTTGGCATCGACCTCGCGCGGGTCGAGCGTGACGAACAGCGCCAGCACCGGATGGCGGTCGCGCGGCAGGTAGTCGGCATAGGCGCCGCGCACCGCGCCGAGGATCAGCTTGTCGCGGACGGGGCGGCCGTTGACGAAGAGGTATTGCCCGAGCGCGTTGGCCTTGGTGAGCGCGGGTGCAGCTGCATAGCCGGCGACCACGACGCCCTCGCGCTCGGCATGGACCTCGATGGCGTGGCTGCGGAATTCGCTGCCGAGGATATCGCCGAGCCGTGTCAGGCGGCCTGCGGCGCCGGGCAGTGCGGCGGTCCAGGTCACAGGGGCGCGCTCCTCACCCGCCAGCGTGAAGGCGATGTCGGGCCGCGCCATTGCGAGGCGCCTGACAACCTCGCGGATCGCCTCCGCCTCGGTGCGGTCGGTCTTCAGGAATTTCAGCCGCGCCGGCGTCGCATAGAAGAGATCGTTGACCTCGACGCGGGTGCCGTGCGCCAGCGCCGCCGGCATGATCTCGGACTTGTCGCCGCCCTCGACACTGAGCGCCCAGGCGTGCGGCTCGCTCGCATGGCGCGTGGTGATCGAGAGACGCGCGACCGAGCCGATCGAGGGCAGCGCCTCGCCGCGGAACCCGAGGGTGCGGATCTGGAGCAAATCCTCGTCGTCGAGCTTTGACGTCGCATGGCGCTCGACCGCGAGCGCGAGGTCCTTCGCGGTCATACCGCCGCCGTCGTCGGTGATGCCGATCCGCCGCCGTCCGCCGCCGTCGGTGAAGACGTCGATCCGGCTCGCGCCGGCATCGATGGCGTTTTCGACGAGTTCCTTGACCACGCTCGCCGGTCGTTCGACCACCTCGCCGGCGGCGATGCGGTTGACGACCTGTTCTGGCAATTGGCGGACGGGCATGAAAACTGACTTGGGCTTTTGAACTGGATTCGGTGAGAGCGCTATTTTAGCCCGTGTTGCGTCAAAAGCATGTGTTGGGCAACAGCCGTGTGGCGCCCTGGGGAAGAGGGTTGCCTATCACATTGAAGACATTGGACGTTCGAGAAAATCGTGCAACCGAGCCGGAGCGAAACGTCCTGGCGCCGTCCTGATTGTGGGGTGCGGGGCCGCGGTGTAGCATCGTGAAAAAATGGCAACAGGATGGGAGGACGCCATGTGCCATCTCTTCGCGCACCAGCCCCAACGCGACTACGAATCCCAGACGAGGTCTTTGCGGATCGGTGGGCATTGCACCTCGATCCGGCTGGAAATGGCGTTCTGGGACACGCTGGAGGAGATCGCGGCCAAGGAGAACATGAGCGTCGGCAAGTTCCTGACCACGCTCTACAACGAGGTGCTCGACCATCACGGCGAGGTCAACAATTTCGCCTCGCTGCTGCGCTGCTCGTGCCTGATCTATCGCTCGAAGAGCATGGTGGCAGTGCCGGAGTTCAAGGCCGCGATGACGCCGATTCTCGACGCGGCCGAATAGCGGCTACGAGACCCCTCCGCCGTCATTGCGAGCGTAGCGAAGCAATCCAGAAATCTGTCCGCGGCGGCAGTCTGGATTGCTTCGTCGCAAGTGCTCCTCGCAATGACGAGGAGAAAGCTCGCCCTCAAATCTCCTTCTTCCCCATCGCGCCCGCCATGTAGTCCGCCTGCCGGATTGCCAGCGCGACGATGGTCAGCGTCGGGTTGCACGCAGCACCACTGGTGAACTGGCTGCCGTCGGAGACGAACAGGTTCTTGACATCGTGGCTCTGGCCGAACTTGTTCACCACGCCGTCCCGCGGCTTCTCGCTCATCCGGTTGGTGCCGAGATTATGCGTGCTCGGATAGGGCGGGGTCGGATAGGTCACGGTGGCGCCGACGGCGTCGTAGACCGCGGCGCCCTGTTTGTAGGCGTGCGCGCGCATCGCGACGTCGTTGGGGTGATCGTCGAAATGCACGCTCGCGACGGCCTGGCCGTGCTTGTCCTTCACGACCGGGTCGAGCGTGATGCGGTTGGTCTCTTGCGGCATGTCCTCGCCGACCAGCCACATGCCGGCCATCCTGGGATAGCCGTCGAGCGCCGCGGTGAACGGACGGCCCCAGGCGCCGGGGTTGAGGAAGGCCGCCATGAAGGGCAGGCCGATCGACAGCGTCTCCATCTCATAGCCGCCGACGAAGCCACGCTTCGGATTGTTGGCGGCCTCGTCGCGGATGATGCCGGCCATGGTGGTGCCGCGATACATGTGCACCGACTTCTCGAACACGGCATAGACGCTGCCGGTCATGTGCCGCATGTAGTTGCGGCCAACCTGGCCCGATGAGTTGCCGAGGCCGTCGGGGAACATGCTCGAGGCGCTGTTGAGCAGCAGCCGCGGGCTCTCGATCGAGTTGCCGGCGACCGCGACGATGCGCGCCTTCTGGCGCTGCATCGCGCCGCTCTCGTCGGCGTAGACGACACCGGTGACCTTGCCGCCGGCATCATGCTCGATCTTGACCGCCATGCTGCCGGGGCGGACCTCGAGATTGCCGGTCGCCTCGCCCTTGGGGATCTCGGTATAGAGCGTCGACCATTTCGCGCCCGACTTGCAACCCTGGAAGCAGAAGCCGATCTGCTGGCAGGCGCCGCGCCCGTCACGCGGCTGGCTGTTGATCGCCATGTTGCCGGTGTGCACGGTCTTGTAGCCGAGCTTCTTGGCGCCCGCTTCAAGCACCTTGAAATTGTTGTTGCCGGGCAATCCGGGAATGCCGTTGGTGCGGGTCACACCCATCTTGTTCTCGGCCTTGGCATACCACGGCTCCATCTCGGCGAGCGTCACCGGCCAGTCCAGTAGGTTGGCGCCGGGCAGACCGCCATAGGTGCTCTTCACCCTGAACTCGTGCTCGTCGAAGCGCAGCGAGGCACCCGCCCAATGCGTCGTCGAGCCACCGACCGCCTTGACGATCCAGGCGGGCAGGCCCGAGAAGTCCCTGGCGACGCGCCATGTCCCCGACGTGGTGCGTGCATCGGTCCAGGCGAGCTGGGAAAAGCTCTCCCACTCGTCGTTGACGAAGTCCTGGTTCTCGATGCGGGGACCGGCTTCGAGAATCACGACCTTGACGCCCTTCTGCGCCAGCTCGTTGCCCAGCGTGCCGCCGCCGGCACCGGAACCGACGATCACCACAACGCTGGAATCGTTCAGATCGAATTTTGCCATATGCGTTCTCCTCAACCGTTGTGTGGTCTTTAAGCCTTCGGCAGCCAGTCGATGTCGGCGAAGCCGCGGTTGATGTAGCCGCCATGCTCGGCGGAGGAGCCCTCGTAGCCGAACCGCGGCCAGACCTCTTTCTGGTTGTAGAGCGAGACGATGAGGTCGCCGCGCACCTTCTGGAAGAAGTCGCTTTGCTCGATCTCCTTCAGCAGCACGACGCGATCGGCCTCCCAGGGCACCTCGACGTAAGCGACCTTGTGGCGGTCGCGTGCGTTCTGATCGAGCCGCGTGATGCCGTCGCTGATCAGCGACTTGACGGATGCGTCCTTGGCCGCCTTGCCGTCCCATGGCTTGATCGCAGTGATGTAATAGCTGTCGCCGAGGACATCGTGCGGATAGATGTCGCGCGCGACCTTCAGCAGCGTCTTCATCGTTGCAGGCGAAAGTGCGCTTGTCTCCTCGGCCCACGCGTCTTCAATGCTGACTGCGACACTGGTCGCGACAGCGACGACCGGCACGGCCGTTGCCGCGCCCTTGAGAAAGACGCGGCGGCTGTGCTTGCTTCGACGATCGATTTCTCTCATGGCATTCCTCCGTGGATTTTTTGATTTGAGTTCTTGTGGTTTTGATCAACCGAAACGTCCGCCGCGCTGGATCACCTCGATCTTGTAGCCATCGGGATCGCTGACGAAGAAGAAGCGCGCCAGCGTCTTGCCGTCGTGCTTGAAGTCGCGCAGCGGCCCCGGTGCGAGCGTCTCGCGCGCGAAGCGGGCATGCTCGGTATCGAGATCCTCGACCACGACGGCGAGATGGCCGTAGCCATCACCGAGCTGATACGGCTCCTTGCGGTCGAAGTTCACCGTCAGCTCCACCTCGAAAGGTGAGGAGGGGTGACGCAGATAGATCAGGGCAAAGTCTGCGAACTTCAGGTGGTCGGCGACTTCGAGTCCGAAGGCACGCTTGTAGAAGTCGAGCGAGCGTGCTGCGTCGAGCACGCGGATCATGGAATGAACGGGCTTTGCCATTCAGTTCTGCTCCTTCAAATAAGCGATAATGGCTGCGCGCGTCTCCGCCTTGGCCTGCCGGTAGGCCATGGTCACGCCGGGAACGACGCTTTGCGGATTGGTCAGCCAGGCGTCGAGCCTGCTCTCGTCCCAGGCGAAGTCCGCTTTCGCGAGGCCGTCCGAATAGCGAAAGCCTTCGACCTTGCCCGCGGGATGGCCAACGATCTTCACCAGCGGCGGGCCTTGCCGCGTCGGTTCCGACAGGCTTGTGGTGTGGCACACGGCGCATTGCTGCTTGAAGAGTGTCGCGCCATCCGGCGGCTTTGCGGCCGGTAATGGCATTTGCGCGCCGGCAACCCTGACCAACAGCACCATCGCGGTGCACAATCCCAGCACGATCGCGCGCATCGCCTACAGCTCGCCCATCCATATCAACGCCTGCGCAAACTCTAGGCGGCGTCAAACATGCGGTGGTAGTAGCGGGCTGTTTCGCTGCGCGCAGAGATGCTTGTGACGTGCGATGTTCCGCGCCGCCTTATATGCGGAGCACAATTCCGCGAAAGCGCCGTCAAATCCCTCAACGATCCCCACACCGTGCGCATTGCATGCCGAACGCGCCGCTTGAACTCTCTACGCGATGCAATGGTCCGGTGCAGACGAGCGGCGTAGGAGCCGCCGAGCCGTTCATCGCGAAAAATCCAGGAGAAATGGATGAAGTTGGTGAAGACCTCGATGATCGCATGCGCGCTGTCGGCGCTCGTTGCCGCGCCGGTTCTCGCGCAAGGAGCGCCACCCACTGCCAAGCCGGGCGGCGCCGTGCAAAGCAAACCGATGCAAGGCAGCACGATGGGCAGCAGCGACGAGGAGATGAATGCCCAGCCGGTCGCGGCGGGCGACAAGACCGGCATGAAGTCGACCAAGGGTACCAGAGGCACGGTCGGCACCACGGGCAGCGCTGCTCACAAGGGGACCGCCGACGATCCCACGACGGGCGGTGCAGCGACAGGCAAGCGTTACTAGTCCGCGCCGGTGAAACGGCAAAACTCCGGCCGCTCTGCGGCCGGAGTTTTTGCGTTTACTAGTCCTCGAAACTGCCGCCGCGCTTCGACTTGACGTCGCTGCGGCGTTTCTTGCCGTCGAGCCGGCGCTGCTTGGAGGCGAAGGTCGGCCGCGTCGCGCGCCGCGGCGTCGGCCGGATCATCGCCTCGGTCAGGATTTCGACGAGTCGGTCGATGGCGTCCTGCCGGTTACGTTCCTGGGTGCGGAAGCGCTGGGCGTGGATCACGATCACGCCGTCCTTGGTCATGCGCTGTCCGGCGATGCGGGCGAGCCGGATCGCCGCGTCCTCCGGAATCGTCAGCTTGCGCGTGTCGAAGCGCAACTGGGCCGAGGTCGAGACCTTGTTGACGTTCTGCCCACCCGGGCCGGAGGCGCGGACAAAAACGATCTCGATGTCGTCCTCGTCGATGACGAGATCGCGGGATATCCGCAGCATGTGGCACCGGTGTGGAGTGATCCGAAAGGAGAATCAATTCCGATGCAATCTAGCTGAAGCTGCTTGCTTTTGCTCTCCGTTCGATGTCCTCTGGAGCGTGGTTAGAGGGTCAAGTGCCAGTCGGCGGCGGCGTTGACGACACCGATCTGCGAATTGGCCGTTACCTGCGTGCCGTTCATCAGCCAAACCGCGAGGCCATGGGTCGTGCTGTTCTCGAATAGCAGGTCGGTCTTGGCGTCGCCGTTGAAGTCGCGGAGGCCGTCATAATGCCAACCTGCGGCGGCATTGATGGTGCCGATCGACCGGTTTGTCGCAATCTGATTGCCATTCATCAGCCAGACTGTGGCGTCGTGCGTGGAATCGTTGATCCACAGCAAATCCGCCTTGCCGTCGCCGTCGAAGTCACCCGTATCCTGGAAGTGCCAGCCGGCGGCGGAGGTGCCGACCTGCGAGCTCGCGGTAATTTGCGTGCCGTTCAACTGCCAGATCGCGACGCCACGGGTCGTCGCATTGAGGAACAGCAGGTCAGTCTTGCCGTCGCCGTTGAAGTCACCACTGCCCGTATAGCTCCAGCCGCCGGCCGCGTTAATTGTGCCGATCTGCGGCGCAGCCGTGATCTTGGTGCCATCCATCTGCCAGATCGCGACGCCGTGGGTCGTCGGATTGAGGAACAGCAGGTCAGTCTTGCCATCGCCGTTGAAGTCGCCGATGCCCGTATAGCTCCAGCCGCCGGCCGCGTTAATTGTCCCGATTTGCGGCGCAGCCGTGACCTTGGTGCCGTCCAGCTGCCAGATGGCGACTCCATGAGTCGTGGAATTGAGGAACAGCAGGTCGGTCTTGCCATCGCCGTTGAGGTCACCAGTGCCGGTATAGCCCCAGCCGCCAGCGGCGTTGATCGTCCCGATCTGCGGGGAGGCGGTGACGCGCGTACCATCCATCGTCCAGACAGCGACACCGTGGGTGACGTCGTTGAAAAACATGAGGTCGTTTCTGCCGTCTCCGTCGAAATCGCCGGTGTTGTTGAAGCGCCAGCCGCCAGCGGCATTGATCGTCCCGATCTGCGGCCCCGTCAGCAATTGCGCGCCGTCCATCTGCCATTCGGCGATGCCATGACTGGTGTTGTTGATGAACAGCAGGTCCGATTTGGCGTCGCCGCCAAAATCGCCGGGAGTCTTGTTCGGCGCGCCGACAAAGTCATCGGCGTTCAGGCTCGCCTTGTTGACGTTCTGGAGCGTCAGCGTATCGCCGTTCCCGAAATTGAAGACGGTGTCGGCGCCGGATTGCGTTGCCTTGCCGAGTGCAGAGGCAAGTGTCGTATGAAACGCGGTGAGGTCGATCTTGTCATCGGTCTTCGCGCCAGCCGTGAAGTCGGTGATCGTGTCAGCCCCATAGCCGGGCGAGAACACAAATCGATCATCACCTCCGCCGCCGGTCAGGACGTCGTGGCCGCTACCCCCATCGAGGATGTCGCTAGCGCCCACGGCTACGACCAGTGATCCGGTCACGCCGCTTATGTCACTGATCGAGACCTGGAGTTGATAGTTTACCGCTGCGGGGATGACCTCGTGACTGTGTCTTGCCAGTTCGACGTAATAGGTGCCGGCGGCGGCGAAGGTGTATTGAAGGTATGAGTCCAGATTCGAGGTGCTTCCGCCTCCTCCGAGCGAGGTCGACGCATCGTCGCTTTCGGCGAGAAGGACGCCGGCCGAATTGTAAAGTCGAAGGTGTGAATCGAACGAGCCGTTCGACAGCCCCGGAGGAAAGTCGATATCGAAGACGGCGCTGACGCCGGGCTTTGTGATTGCGAGCGAGTAGAAGCGATAGGTATTGTCACCTGTCCCGGCGATCGTTGCGTGCGGTTGGATTGTAGAGTTTTGAATGTTTGCGTCGGCAGCGAGCGTAAATGCGGTAATCTGAAGCGCAGTCGCGATCGCATTGTTTCTGTTGCTGCCTGTGTCAGAAACTGTTCCAGCAGGCGTATCCCCCACAAGAGTGTCGTCGCCATCCTTGCCGTAGAGCGTATCGGATCCGCCGCCGCCGCTTTCAAAATTGCTTCCGGAATTACCCGTGATGACGTTATTCCGCGAGTTGCCGAAGCCGGAGACGGCATTCGTACCAAGAAGCTCGAGGTTTTCGAAGTTTGCCTGTAGCGACCAGGCGATATAGCTCTTGATCGTATCGGTACCTTCGTTCGCGAGCTCCGTCACGACATCCGCGACGTTGTCGACGATATAGGTGTCGTTACCTGCGCCGCCCACCATCGTGTCGGAGCCCTCGCTGCCGTCGAGCCGATCGTTGCCGGCGTCGCCGAAAAGAGCGTCGTTGCCGGTGCCGCCGACCAGGTAGTCGTCGCCATCCAGGCCATTAATGGTGTCATTGCCGTCGAGGCCGACGATGCGATCGCCGACAATAGTCCCCGTCAGCGTGTCGTTCCCGGTGGTCCCGTTGGCTGCGATTAGATACGGCGTCGTCACCGCATCGGCGATTGAGCCCGCGACATCTCCCGCCGCGCCGGCCTGGAAGACGAGCCCCCTGTTGTCATTCGTAATCTGAGTGACCGAGGCGAGAGCCGAGGCGTCCGACCCGACCACGACGCCATAGATTTCGACGCCTGCGTTGATCGGGACGGCGCCTGCTGCCGCGGCGAGACCCGAACTCGCGGCGGGCTCGGCATCCGATGCGTGAACGATTACGACGTTTTGCGACAGCGCGTTGACCTGCGCCGCGAGCGAACCGTCCTTTGCGGGAGCGTCCGTGAACAGAACGATACGGCGTACATTGGCATCCTCGCGCCAGGCGCCCGCCGAGCCGTTCAGAGCGACGAGCAGGGCCGAGTAGGCTCCCTCGGGAATGTCTCCGCCGCCGCTCACTGAAATGCTGTTGATCGCGGCGATCGCCGCAGCTTCGCGATCGGCCAAGCTCATCTGGTTCGTGAAGCTGAGAATGACCTGCGTTTCGCCCGGGTCCTTGAACCCCACGATGGAAATCCGCGATGCGGCCGCATCTTCGCCGGTCTCGAAGATCTGGCGGATCAGGTTGATCGCCTGAGCCTTCACGGCTGCGATGTCATCGGACATGCTCGACGTGGTGTCGATAACCAGGCACAAATCCTCGCCGCCGCCGCAGATCGAATGGCCGAGCTCAAGCCGATGGATCTCGTTGGCGAATTGGACGTACTCCATCCCGGTCAGGGTGTCGGTGCCATCGCGCCCGGCGACTTTGTCGGTGATTGTCCATACGGTGCCATCGGCGTTGTGGGTGATGGTGTAGTCGTCGCAATCGCCTCGAAAGACGGCAATGTCGCTTCCGGTGCCGCCGACGATGGCATCGTTGCCGCCCAGGCCAACCAGCACATCGTCTGCAACGCCGCCATCGAGAGTATTGTTTGCGGACGAACCTATCAAAAAGTCCTGGTCGTTCTTCGAACTGTCGAAGGCCGTGCCATCACCTGACAATGCGGTGCGGCTGTTGTCTGCGATCTGGACCTCTTCCAGCTGGGTGGCCGCCGATATGTGATAGGCGTTCTTCAGTGCCGTGACCGCAGGCTGTAATTCGTCGTAGATGTTCTTGATGCCTGGTTCGGCTTTCTGCTGTGCTGCCGTCAGCGGGTCGTGACTGTTCTCATAAGTTAGAATGGCGTCGCGATGGTTGGTGTACATCCTGGCGGCGCTCTCCGCCTCCGTCTGACCAACGTTTGACGGATCGTCGTAGAGTTCGAAGCGATTGGCTTCGACATAACGCCGATTTGCAATTCCAGCATCACCGCTGGCGTCGGACTGGTACCTGATCTCCCACCACGCCTCGGGCCGTAGGTTGTTGTTGATGTCTGCTGAAAGATTCCCGCCTAGCAGGCCGGTCGCGTTGTAGACGAGCGAAAATAAAACGGCTCGTTCGTCAGAGGTGGTCATCCCGGCGACGCGAGCGTCGATTGTCTGTTCATAGCCGCCCTGGATGACGTTCAGGGCGTTCTTAACTTGCTGTTCGGAAGTAAACTGAAAGGACGTCGTGATCTGGCTGTCATGAGAGTCGCGCCACGCCCGCAGAACGCCGTTGAGGTTGGCTTGCAGGGTAGCCGGATCGGCGTAGCTTAGGTTTACCTGGGCTTGTAATTGCTGTTCGAGTTCTATCGTCCAGTGCGTGCCGAGTATTTCTTTCGCGACGGGCTCCAGGTTGACCTTCATATTAAAGCCAAGACCGATCGTCGGTATCTTTGGCGTGTGATTGTCGAGATACGGCGCGAGTATGATCCCTTCCACCTTCTTCAGAAGGTCGAAGCGTTTTGATTCGTAGTCGGCACTGGAAAGAGTATCCAGAGTGATCATATGTCGCCCCAATCCGCCCCAGAAATCTGGGTTTCAAAAAGAACTTGCTCATTCAAACAGACGTCGTAGTTCGGCGACCGTCGTTACGGCTCGACGAGCGCAACAAGCTTTGGCGTGCGGCTTCGGAAGAAAAGTGCCACACAATTGCGGAGGTAAAGGTCCGTTGAAAAGCCCCGCGGGCGGACCAGAAGCGTTCTGTCAGAAATATCGCTAAGAGAGCAATTTTCTTTTATACAACCTTGAAAGGCGGATCGTCGTCAAGGGGAATATGGGAATGCTCGCCGAATGACAGTCAGGTGACGCGGATCGAATGTGTCGGCGGTAGTTCAATGCCGCTGCTGCCAGCTAGCCATGGAGCGAGATGCTCGACAGCTCCCCAGCATCACTATCTCAACTCACATATACAAATGCCAATTCGCAGCGTCATAGCTCACAAACTGCCCGCTGCTTGCGATCTGGGTGCCGTTCATCACCCATGATGCGACACCCTGGGTGGAGCTGTTCTCGAACACCAGGTCGGATTTTCCGTCACCGCTGAGGTCGCGCACGGCGTCGAAGTGCCAGCCGCCGGCGGCGTTGATGAGTCCGATCTGCGGGCTCGCCGTGACCTGGGTGCCGTTCATCTGCCAGATCGCGACGCCATGGGTGGTGTCGTTGAGGAAGAGCAGATCGGTCTTGCCGTCGCCGTTGAAGTCGCCGGTATCCTGGAAGTGCCAGCCGCCGGCGGCGTTGACCACGCCGATCTGGGGCGCGTCCGTGATCCGGCTGCCGTCCATCTGCCAAATCGCGACACCGTGGGTGGTGTCGTTGAGGAACAGGAGATCGGTCTTTCCGTCGCCGTTGAAATCCCCCGTCGTGGTGAAGTGCCAGCCGGCGGCGGCGTTGACGGTGCCGATCTGCGAATTGTCGGTGACCTGGGTGCCGTTCACCTGCCAGATCATCAGGCCATGGGTTGCAGCGTTCGAGAACAGCAGATCGGTCTTGCCGTCGCCGTTGAAATCGCCGGTGCTGGTATAGGCCCATCCGGCCGCTGCAATGCCGATCTGCGGCGCCGCGGTCAGCTGGGTGCCGTCGATCTGCCAGATTGCGACGCCGTTGGTCGAGGCGTTCTGAAACAGCAGGTCGGTCTTGCCGTCGCCGTTGAAATCACCGGTGCCGGTGTAATTCCAGCCGCCTGCGGCGTTGTAGATCCCGATCTGCGGGCCGGCGATGATCGCATTGCCGTCCAACTGCCATTCGGCCACGCCGTGGGTCGCGGAGTTGATGAACAGCATGTCCGCCCGGCCGTCGCCATTGAAGTCGCCGTTGCCGATGTAATTCCAGCCGGCGGCGCCGTTGATGGTGCCGACCAGCAGATTGGCCGACATCTGCGTGCCGTTCATCTGCCACTGGTAGACGGTGTGGGCGCTGTTGTTGATCAGCAGCATGTCGCTTCGGGCGTCGCCGTTGAAATCGTTCACCGCCTTGTTCGGCGCGCCGACGAAATCGTCTACATTCAGATTGGCCTTGGTGACGTTCTGAAGCGTCAGGGTATCGCCGTTTGCGAAGCTGAACACCGTGTTGGCGCCGACCTGGGCCGCCTGTCCCAGGGCATGGGCGAGATCCGTATGAAAGGCAGTCAGGTCGATCCGGTCATCGGTATGCGCGCCGGCGACGAAATCGGTGATGGTGTCGAAGCCGTCGCCGGGATTGAACACGAAGAGGTCATTGCCGACGCCGCCGGTCAGCGTGTCGGTGCCGATGCCTCCGGCCAGGATATCGTTGCCGATCTCGCCCCGCAGATAGTCGTCGCCGCCACCGGCGTAGATCACGTCGCTCAGTTCGGTGCCGAGAATCCACTCTCCCGCGCCGGTCCCGGTGAAGGTGACCGTCAGCGTCGCGGCGTTGAAGCTGTGGCTGATGTCGCTGGTGCCGTAATAATATTGGGACGCGGCGACATCCACCGTACCCAGGGAGACCGTCGTACTCGGACGATTATATGACATCACCGTGTAGTTGGCATTGTCATGCGCAGGATCGATCGTCGGCGTGCCTTCGAACGGGTGCTTGAACCCGAGCGCGTGGCCGATTTCATGCAGCGTGACCGAGTAGCCGCCACGTCCGGGCGCCATGATGGCGTCATTGCCGGCGTAGAGATTGGCGTTCAGGAAAACGTCGCCGCCGAGATTGTTGTAGGCAGGGCTGTAGAGCGTCGTGCCGCCCACATTGGCGGTCTGAACCTGTGGGTAGTAGGCGAAGCCGGAGGCCTGCTGGCCTACGGAGTTGAGTACTCCGCTCATGTCGTACATGTTGAAGCGAATCTGTCCGCCGACCGCTTCTGGGACTTCGATGAACGAAATCCCGCTGGCCGCCGCCCATACGCTCAGGGCCTGACGAATATCGTCCTTCTGTGCGTCGGAAAAGGCCGCGAAACCCGGCCGGGCGACCGTGTCGTAGGACCCACGGGCGGAGTCGAAGCTGAAGGTGACGACGACGGCCGTGCCAAGCGGCGCGTCCGTATTCCAGCGCGCCGTCTGGACCGTTCCGGTGATCGAGAGGATATCGTTATCGACGGCCATGACGGCTCCTGCTTCCGGAGCCGCACACAGATTCTCTGGCGACAGCAATCAGCCTGTCGCGAACGCTCCCCAGCTCCCCGCGGAGGACGATATTCAGCCTCATTTACGGAGTCAATCACGCCGCGCGCGGAGTGCTGTCATGCACCTTGCGTTGTGATGTGGACGCTCGCTGCGCTGGAGCGCCCGCGGGACCCCGGATCAGTTCGACTTCGTCGCCGGGCTTGCGGCCGGTTGGGCTGCGGCCTGTGGAGCGCGGCCGACGACGACGGTCAGGAGGCCCTGGCCCCAGAGGCGCTTGGCGGCTGCCTTGGCGTCGTCCAGCGTCACTGCGTCGACGATGCCGTTGCGCTTCTCGATATAGTCGATCGGCAGCTTGTCCTGCTGGTATTGCAGCAATGCCTGCGCGAGCTTGGAGGAGGTGTCGAGCGCCAGCATCTGCGAGCCCTTGAGATAGGACTTGGCCTCGTCGAGCTCCTTCTGCGTCGGGCCCTCCTCGGCGATGCGGCGCACCTCCTTGTCGATGGCGTCGATGGTATCGCCGGCGCGGTCGGCACGGGTGCCGGTGTTGCCGATGAAGATCGCCGAATGCTCCATCCAGAGCAGCGATTCATACACCGAATAGGCAAGACCGCGCTTTTCGCGAACCTCGCGATAGAGCCGCGAGGACAGTCCGCCGCCGCCCAGGATATGATTGACCACATAGGCCGCCATGAAGTTCGGATCGCTGCGCTTCACGCCGGGGCCGCCGAAGGTGATGACGGTCTGGGGCACGTCGAGCGTCACGAAGGCGCGCTGCGGCGGCTTGGCCGCCTCGACGTCGGTAACAGGCGTGAGGTTGGCCTTGCCGGGCAAGCTACCAAAGGTGTGGTCGAGCAGCTTGCCGAGGGTGGCCGGATCGACGTCGCCGACGACCGCGACCTTGAGCGTGTCCTTGGCGAGGATGCGGCCGACATAGTCCTTCATGTCGGCGACCGTGATGGTCGGGACGCTGTCGAGCGTGCCGTTGGTCTGGCGGCCATAGGGATGATCGCCGAAGGCGACTTCGAGGAATTTGCGGCTCGCCAGCGAGGTCGGGTTGGTGGTCTCGCGGCGCAGGCCGGAGAGGACCTGCGAGCGGATGCGCTCGACGTCCGCAGTGTCGAAGTGCGGTGAAGTCAGCGCGCTCCTGAGCAGGTCGAAGGCTTCGTCCTTGTTGTCGCGCAGCATGCGCAGGCTGCCGCGGAACGTATCGCGGGTGGCGCTGAAGGAGAGCTCGATGGCGCGGCGGTCGAGCCGCTCGTGGAAGGTCTTGGAGTCGAGATCGCCGGAGCCTTCGTCGAGCAGGTCGCCGACGAGATTGGCGACGCCCGACTTGTCCCTGGGATCCTGCGCCGAGCCGCCGGCAAAGGAATATTCCATGGCGATCAGCGGCACGGTCGCGTCCTGCACGAACCAGGCCTCGATGCCGCCGGGGGAGACCAGGCGCTGGATCTTGGCCGCCGCCTGCGACGGCGTAACAGTCGCGAGCGCGAGGGCCGCGCCGGTGGTGACGGAGAAAGCAATGCGTCGAAGAAAGGGATAGGTCACGAACGCTTCTCCTCGCGCTTGGCGGCACTGGTGTCCTTGATCAGATAGCCCGTCACAGAACGCTTCTTCTCGAGCCATTTCTGCGCGACGGCGCGAACCTGCTCGGCCGTGACCGAGCGGATGCGGTCGGGCCAGCTTCGGATGTCCTCGATCGACAGGCCCGTGGTCAGCGCGCCGCCATACCAGCGCGCCAGCACAGCCTGGTTGTCCTGGGCGTAGATCGCTTCCGCGATGAGCTGGGTCTTCACGCGCTCCAGGTCCTCGGCGCGGATCGGGTTCTGGGCAATGTCGGCGATGACGCCGTCGATCACCTGCTCGACCTCGGCAAAACTCACGCCCGGTTTCGGCGAGGCCGCGACCGCGAACTGGGTCGGGTCGAGCGAGATGCTGGAATAGCTGGCGCTGGCGGAGACCGCGAGCGGCTTGTCGACCACGAGGGCGCGGTAGAGATAGGAATTGCTGCCGCTGCCCATCAGCTGCGCCAGCACGTCGAGGGCGGCGCTCTCGCCGGCCGCGGCCGTCGTCGCGGAGGGCACCAGATAATAGCGGCGGAGGCTGGGCTGCTCGACGCGCGGATCGGCCAGCGTCACCGTGCGCGGTGCCGCCGGCTCCGGCTCCTGCGGGCGGACGCGCCGCGCCGGGATTGCGGGTTGGGCCGGGATCGAGCCGAAATTACGTTCGACCAGTGGACGAATGTCGGCGGCCTCGACGTCGCCTGCGATCACCAGGATTGCGTTGTTCGGCGCGTAGAAGCGGCGATAGAAGGCGAGCGCATCCTCGCGATCGAGCTTCTCGATTTCCTGGTGCCAGCCGATCACCGGCCGGCCGTAGGGATGGTTGAGATAGAGCGCGGCCATGATCTGCTCGTTGAGCCGCGCGTCCGGATTGTTGGCGACGCGCATGTTGTATTCTTCGAGCACGACGTCCCGTTCGGGCAGCACGTTCTCGTCCTTGAGGATGAGGCCGGTCATGCGGTCGGCCTCGAACTCCATCATGGTCGGCAGCTGCTCTTTCGGCACGCGCTGGTAATAATTGGTGTAGTCAACCGAGGTCGAGGCGTTCTCGTTGCCGCCGACGCGGAGCACGGTCTGGGAGAATTCGCCGACCGGGTGCTTCGAGGTGCCCTTGAACATCAGATGTTCGAGGAAGTGCGCGAGCCCGGACTTGCCCGGCGTCTCGTCGGCCGAGCCGACCTTGTACCAGATCATCTCCGTGACCACAGGCGTGCGGTGATCCGGGATCACCACGACCTGCATGCCGTTGGGAAGCGTGAAGCTGGCGGGCGGAGCCGATGTCACCGTGGTCTGGGCGAGGGCGGCGCTGGCTGAAAGGACACTCGTCGAAAGCAGCGCAGCAAGAAGGCAGGCAACCGATCGGTTTGCGGACATCATGATCCCTGGTGAAAGGCCGAGTCCGGATCTCCGGCTCGGAGGCACGGCATGGTACACCGTGCGGCTGAGGCTTCGCGTCACGAAGCAGAGAACTCAACGCGGTGGCAAGTTACTGATAGGCAATTTATGGGCCGCGTCCGGCATGCACGCGCCGCCGGTGACAGGTTGGCGCCTGCAAGAATGTCGCGGTGGGCTAGGGACGCTATTGTTCCTTGTCCTTGCCCGACATGATGTCGAAATAGGTCCGGCGCGACTTGTCCACGCCGGCGCCATAGGCGTAGTTCGGCGAGGGCGTCTGGTATCCCGGCGGCGGTTCGACCAGCGACGAGCGCGGCGGCTCCGTGGTGAACTGCTTGTTGTCGGAACTCTTGCCGCCCTTCATCATGTCCCACAGCCCGTCGGTGAAACCGAGTTGGGAGGGGCTCAGCGACGGGTTGCCGTTGGTGCCCGGCTGAATCGGATCATTGCTCGTGCGCTCGGGTGCGGCGACCTGGCCGGCCTTCATTTCGGCGGGCGTCAGCGGCTGGGCAGCCTGCCAATTCTCCGTCGCCTTGGTGGCCTTCTTCCGCGCGGCGATAGCTTCCTTGCGGCGCTTTTCCTCGGGGTCCTTGGGCCAGTTCGGTGCATTCTTGGCCTGGGTCGCGGGGGGCGGCAGGTCGAGCTTGGGCGGTACCACCAGCGGCGAACGCTCGCGGTATTCGATGCCGGGTTTTTCCATGCTCTTGGCGCCGATGCCGGACATCAGATTGTCGATGATCTTCTCTTCGAAGGTCATCCCGTCATCGTCGTCGTCGTCGTCACCGGCGCGGACCGGACCTGCCGTCATGACGAGGCCGATGCCGAGCGCGACAGCGGACAATTTCAACGCCCGCCAGAGCCCCGATTTGGGGTCTCGAACCATCGAACCGCTGGTCTTCGAGCTGCGCATCACTGTACCTGTTCCATATTGTGACAGATCGCCGCTCGCACGCGGCCAGTCCTCGCAAAAAGCAAGGTTCCGCCTCCCCGCCCGTATCAGCCGGGATCAGGGCGCTTTTGCGGCGGGTACCCCCAGGAAGGAATCATACAATAGCGCCGCGACCCCAGCAACGATGGCCACATCCGCGAGGTTGAACACGTACCAATTATAGGTATTTCCGGCGATCTCGATGTGGAACAGGGCGAAATCGACCACCGCGCCATAGGCGAAGCGGTCGATGCCGTTGCCGATCGCACCGCCGATGATCAGCCCCAGCGCGATGGTTGCAAGCCAGGTGTGCGAGCGGGCCATCCAGATTGCCAGCGCGACCACGGCAATGACCTTGACCGCCATCAGCGCGATCTGGGCCGCCTGGCTGTCGTTCTGGAGCCAGCCGAAGCTGATGCCGATATTCCAGGCCAGCACCAGGTCGAAGAACGGCATCACCTGCACCACGCCGCGACGGGCAAGGTCGAACACGTTCAGCAGCCACAGCTTCGAGGCCTGGTCGGCCACGAGGGTGACCATGGCCGCGAGGATGCCGGCGCGGAGAGGGGTCATGGCCGTTCGATCAGATGCCCACGCCCAACGCCTTCCACTCGCGCAGCGCCGTGGCGTCGCGCGGGGTGACGTCGGGGTATTCAGGGTCATCGCCCACAAACTGCGAGATCTTCCAGGAGCGGGCGCACTTATTACCCTCCGCCTTCTCAACGATCACGGCGATTCCGAACACATCCTCCAGTCTGAACGCCTCCTCAGGGGGAAGGTCTTCTCCATCACCGAGAACGATAACCTCAAAGTTCGATGTGATGCAGACTTCCGCCCAATCGACCAGGGACAATTCGCCCATGAATTCCTTGGCCAGATAAATGACAGGAGATGCCTCGAGCGAGGACCCGATTCTCTTGGCGGCACGTTCAATTTCGAGCGCCCCGGTGACGACGCGACGGACCGTGCGGATCATGCTCCATTTTGCGGCGAGCTTGTCGTCGCGCAGCTGTTCGATATCCGTGGGGAACAACGTCAGATGCACTGACGGCTCAGCACCGGGGCGGAACATCCGCCAGGCTTCATCGGTGGTAAAGCTCAGGATCGGCGCGAGCCACTTCAGGATCGCATCGCACAGGATGTCGATCGTGGTGAGCGCCGCCTTGCGCGCCACCGAGGACGGCGGATCGCAATACAGCGTGTCCTTGCGGATGTCGAAGTAGAACGCCGACAACTCGGAGTTCATGAAGGCCGCGAGGCTTGCGACCACGGTCTTGTAGTCGAACGCGGCATAGGCCTTGCGGATGGTCTCGGCATGGCCGGCCAGCTCGTGCAGCATCAGCCGCTCGAGCTCGGGCATGTCGGCATAGGCGACCCTCTCGCTCGGCTTGAAGTGATGCAGCGTCCCGAGCATCCAGCGCACGGTGTTGCGCAGTTTGCGATAGGTCTCGATGGTGTTCTTCAGGATCTCCGGGCCGATGCGCTGGTCGTCGGCATAGTCGGTGGCGCAGACCCACAGGCGCAGGATGTCCGCGCCCGAATCCTTGATCACCTTCTGCGGCTCGACGGTGTTGCCGACCGACTTCGACATCTTGCGGCCGTTCTCGTCGAGCGTGAAACCGTGGGTCAGCACGATGTCGTAGGGGGCGCGGCCGCGCGTGCCCGCGCTTTCCAGCAGCGAGGAATGAAACCAGCCGCGATGCTGGTCGCTGCCTTCCAGATACATCACGGTGTCCTGGCCGCCGTCGATCTTGCGGACGATGTTGCCGAGCTGCGGGAAGTTCTGCCGGTCCTCGAGCACGAAGGCGTGCGTGGAGCCGGAATCGAACCAGACGTCGCAGATGTCGTCGACCTTTTTCCAGTCTTCGCTCGCGCGCGAGCCGAGGAAACGCTCGCGGGCGCCGTCCATGTACCAGGCGTCGGCGCCTTCTTCCATGAAGGCTTCGGCAATGCGCTGGTTGACGATCTCGTCCTGCAGGATCTCGGCTGAGCCGTCGGCCTTCTCGCGCACGAACACGGCGATGGGCACGCCCCAGGCGCGCTGACGCGAGATCACCCAATCCGGACGATTTGCGATCATGCCGTTGATGCGGTTCTCGCCCGACGGCGGCACCCATTGCGTCACCGAGATCGCGTGCAGCGCGCGGGCGCGCAGCGTGTCGCCCTTCTTCGCATCGCCGTCCTCGCTGATGTCCTTGTCCATCGCGATGAACCATTGCGGCGTGTTGCGGAAGATCACCGGCTTCTTCGAGCGCCACGAATGCGGATATTGGTGCTTGAGGCGCCCGCGAGCGAGCAGCTTGCCGCCCTCGATCAGGACCTTGATCACGGCCTCGTTGGCATCGCCCTTCTCGCCCTTGTCGTTGAGCACGCGCTTGCCGGTGAAGCCGGGGGCCTGCGCGGTGTAGGCGCCGTTCTCGTCGACCGTATAAGGGATCGCGGTCGAGATGCCGCGTTCATCGAGCTCGCGGGTGTTGGCCATCCAGACGTCGAAGTCCTCGCGGCCGTGGCTCGGCGCGGTGTGGACGAAGCCGGTACCGGTATCGTCGGTGACATGGTCGCCGGCGAGCAGCGGCACGATGAATTCATAACCGCCGTCGAAGCCGCGCAGAGGATGGGCGCATTCCACGGCGTCCAGCGTGTCGCCGGGAATGTCGCGCACCTTCTCGTAAGACGTGACGCGTGCCTGCTTGAACACCTCCGCGGCCAGCGCATCGGCCAGGATCAGGAGATCGCCGGTCTTCGCCCAATTGTCTGCGGGCGCATCCGTCACCTTGTAGAGACCGTAGGCAATCTTCGGCGAGAACGAGATCGCGCGATTGCCGGGCAGCGTCCATGGCGTGGTGGTCCAGATCACGACCGAGGCATTGGCGAGTGCGCCATGCGCGGGCGAGGTGACCGGGAATTTCACCCAGACCATGTCGGAGGTGTAGTCCTCGTATTCGACCTCGGCCTCGGCAAGCGCGGTCTTCTCGACCACGCTCCACATCACCGGCTTGGAGCCGCGATACAGCGTGCCGTTGGCGGCGAACTTCATCAGCTCGCGCGCGATCTGCGCTTCGGCCGGATAGCTCATGGTCTGATAGGGATGATCCCAGTCGCCGATGATGCCGAGCCGCTTGAACTCCTCGCGCTGCACGTCGATCCAGTGCGTCGCATAGGCGCGGCACTCTTTCCGGAACGCCACCATCGCGGCGGAGTCGCGGAAGTCGGGCTTCTGCTTGCCCTTCTTGCGGTAGTTCTCTTCCTCGATCTTCCATTCGATCGGGAGGCCGTGGCAATCCCAGCCTGGCACGTAATTGGAGTCGAAGCCGAGCATCTGCTGGCTCTTGGTCACGACGTCCTTGAGGATCTTGTTGAGCGCGTGCCCGATATGGATGTTGCCGTTGGCGTAGGGCGGGCCGTCATGCAGCACGAACTTGGCGCGGCCCTCGGCTTCCTTGCGCAGCCTGTCGTAGAGGCCGATGTCGCCCCAGTATTTCAGCATTTCCGGCTCGCGCTGCGGCAGACCGGCGCGCATCGGGAATTCGGTCTGCGGCAAATAAAGGGTCTTGGAATAGTCTTTGGCGTCGGACTTCTGCGGCTTTTCGGACATGGGGCTGACTGGCTCGGAAATGGCGCGGGAACGGATCGCGATGCGGAATCGCGGGGTGAAACGACGAAATCCCGGTCTTGCGCCGAGCCTTCAGGCTCAGGCGGAAGCCGGGCCGCTAATCCCTATGATGCGCCGCGCAAACATGGGCACTCCATAGCAGGGGGCCAAAGGAAGCGCAAAAGGTTCGGCGGGGGCGGATTTGGGCCTTAATCGATCGCCCCGAGGCGCGGAAAGGCGTCCGGGGCGGCGGCCAGCACGGCGCGGGCGCGGGCGGAATCGTCGTCCATCTGGCGGATCAGGGCGTCCAGGCTGTCGAATTTCAGCTCCTCGCGGATGAAGCCGACGAACGCGCAGTCGAGCGCCTGGCCGTAGAGGTCGCCCTTGAAGTCGAACAGGAAGATTTCCAGCAGCGGCGCGCCATTATCAAAGGTCGGGCGGCGGCCGAAGCTCGCCACGCCGTCGAGGCGCTCGGACCCGCGGCCGACCCGCACCGCGTAGATCCCGTGCTTGAGGCCGCAATTGGCATCGAGGCGGATATTGGCCGTGGGATAGCCGAGGTCGCGGCCACGCTTCTCGCCATGGATCACCTCGCCGGTGACGAACCAGGGGGCCCCCAACATGGTGGTGGCCTCGTCGAGGAGGCCTTCGGCCAGCGCGATCCGGATGGCGCTGGAGGAGACCGGCCGCTCGTCGATATCGACATGCGGCTGGACATCGACCTCGATGCCGAGCCGGGGCGCCTCGTTGACCAGCAGGCCGGGGGAGCCGACGCGACCCTTGCCGAAATGAAAGTCGTAGCCGACCGCAATTCCACTGACGCCGAGACGTCCGATCAGGTCATGGTGTATGAAGTCTTGCGCACTGGTGCCGGCGCGGGACTTGTCAAAAGTCATGACCACGGCGCCGGCAAGCCCGGTGCCGGCCAGAAGCCGCAGCTTGGCCGGCTCGTCCGTCAGGCGGAATTGTGGGGTATTCGGGCTGAAAAATCGCCGCGGATGCGGCTCGAAGGTCAACGCCAGCGCAGGGCGGCCATGCGTCCGGCCCATTTCCAGGGCCGCCGCGATCACCGCGCGGTGGCCGAGATGAACGCCGTCGAAATTGCCCATGGCGACCACGGCGCCCCTTAAAATCGCGGAATCCGGCGTGGAGTCGCGGATAACGGTAAAATGCGGGGCCATCAGGGGAATTCTCGAAGCGGCAGAACCTGTCGGACCGTGGCTTGACCGGCCGGATGAAGTCAAGCGGCAGGGGGCGGGACGCTTTGAATGCGATTTCAGTCCTTCGGAGCCGCCCGCGATTAACGCGCTGTTTAACGCCTTGATGCTAGTCCTTGAAACGTGGAGCAGCGGGGCTACGGCCCGGCAGGTCCGTTCGTAATATTTCCTGGGTTTGCGTTGGGGGAGTCGAGATGGCGGTTGATTTGTCGATGTCGGTTCTGGTGGTTGACGACTACAGCACCATGATCCGTATCATCAGGAACCTCCTGAAGCAGCTTGGCTTCGAGAATATCGATGATGCCAGCGACGGTTCGGCGGCGCTGAACAAGATGCGCGGCAAGAAGTACGGGCTCGTGATTTCCGATTGGAACATGGAGCCGATGACGGGCTACGATTTGCTGCGCGAAGTGCGCGCGGATCCGAATCTGGCCACCACGCCCTTCATCATGATCACGGCGGAATCGAAGACCGAGAACGTGATCGCGGCCAAGAAGGCCGGCGTGAACAACTACATCGTCAAGCCGTTCAACGCGGCGACGCTGAAGACCAAGATCGAGGCGGTCTTCCCGGACATGGCGAGCGCGTAAGCGCGCTCCTCGTCCGAAAACAGCTTTCCAGAGAGATCGTCATGCCCGGGCTTGTCCCGGGCATGCACGTTCGTGGATCTGCAAGTGCCGGGAAGACGTGAATGGCCGGATCAAGTCCGGCCATGACGGCGACTGGGGCTTAGCAATTCGTCTGGTTCGGCGCTGCCTCTGGCCGGGCCGCAATCACCACTTCAGTTCGCGCATCAGCGCCTTCGGCGGGTGGCCGAACAATTCCACTACCGATTTCGGATCGAGCTGGTCGAGCCCCTCGAATTCCTCGGCGTGGATGCCGCGGGTGACGAACAGGCAGTCGATGCCGAATTCGCGCGCGCCGGTGAGGTCGGTGCGGACGGAATCGCCGATGGCCAGCACCTTCTTCCGGTCGATCTGATGGCCCTGGCGTTCGCCGGCCAGCCGCATCGCGCGCTCGTAGATTGGCCGGTGCGGCTTGCCGTAGAAGATCACCTCGCCGCCGAGTTCGCGATAAAGCTCCGCGATCGCACCGGCGCAGTAGATCAGCCGGTCGCCGCGCTCCACGACGATATCGGGGTTGGCGCAGATCAGCGTCAGCTTGCGCTCGCGGGCCTGCAGCATCATGCCGCGATAGTCTTCGGCCGTCTCGGTCTCGTCGTCATAGAGGCCGGTGCAGACGATGAAGTCGGCTTCTTCCAGTGGCGCGGTCGTGGCATCGAGGCCGCGATAGATCGAGTTGTCGCGCTCGGGACCGAGCCAGAACATCTTGGCTCCGGGATGCTCGGCGACATAGAGCCGCGTCAAATCGCCCGACGAGACGATCGCGTCATAGGTTTCATCCGCGACGCCGAGCTTGCGCAGCTGTCGCTGCACGGAATCGGCCGGGCGCGGCGCGTTGGTGATCAGGATCACCGTACCGCCGTGGCTGCGATAGGTGTGCAGCGCCTCGCAGGCCTCGGGGAAGGATTCGAGGCCATTGTGAACCACGCCCCAGATGTCGCTGAGCACGACATCGACGCCGCCCACGAGCTCGCGCAGGCTTTCGGCGAAATGCAGCGTGGTCATGATGCGCAGCGCCGGTCAGATTCGGCGCGCGAGCGCCGCGTTGCCGGTGGTGGTGCGCTGGGGCGGAGGCGCCGAAGACGTCGCGCCAGTTGTCGCGCCTTGGCTGGGAGAAGCGGAGCCATTGGATCCCTGAATATCCTGCGCCTGGTTCGGCGAGGCCCCGCCGGTAGCAGATGCCCCATCCGGCCGCAATGGCCGGGGCGGCGCGAACAGGAACCCCTGGCCGAACCGCACGTCGTAGTCGAGCAGGTCGACCACCGCGCGCTCGCCCTCGATCCGTTCGGCGATCAGGTCGATGCCGAAGCGACCGAGCAGGTCCGACAGGTCGGAGGGGTGGATGTCCGAGGTCGAGGCCTGCCGGGGGTCGAGCAGGAGCGAGGCCGGAACCTTGATGAAGCGCACGCCGCGATCGGCGAGCTCGCGCGGCTCGATCCTGAGGTCCGTGACATGGTCGATCGAGAAGCGGAAGCCGCGCTGGGCCAGCGCCGCGAGATTCTCGGTCTCGGCCGGGCCGAGGTTGCGGAAGGTCGACTGCTTGAACTCGAGCACCAGCGACGGCGCCAGCGCCCGGTTGGCTTCGAGGAAGTCGAGGCACTGCGCGAAGCTGGTGGAATTGCCGAGCGTAGAGGCCGCGACGTTGCAGAATACGCCGACATCCTTGTTGCGGACCATCAGGCGCCGCAGCACCTGCACACAGCGCAGCATCACCATGTTGTCGATACGCCCGATCAGACCGGACGCTTCCGCGATGCTGATGAATTCCTCGGCAGCGACCAGCTGGTCGCGATCGTCGCGCAAACGCGTGACGGCCTCGTAGAACCGCACCTTGCGCTGCGGCAGGGTCACCATCGGCTGGAGGAATATGTCGATCCGGTTCTCGTCGATGGCGTTCCGCAGCGTCGCCAGCAATTGCGTCTGGTTGCGTCCGTTGGTGGTCTGAACTGCATGGGCGGTTTGAGCCTGAACCGCTGGTGCCGGGCGCGATGACACTGTGGGAGAGGGCGGCGGTGCCGGAAGGGGGGGAGGGGCGACCGATCGCTCCTCGAACGGAGCAATGAGGTCGAGCGGTGCCTCCGGCTCCAGGCTGGCGACCGGAGCGGGAGAGGGCACGGGCGCGCTGCCGGCGAGCAGATCCTCATGGGCCGACACGGTGCTGGCAAGCTGCCTGACCAGCCCGCCCAGTTCGTTGATCTCGCCGATCACCGACTGGACGCGATCGGAGTTGGCCGAATTGGACGAGGCGACGCGCCCCTCGATCGCCGCGAGGCGGCGGCCGAATTCGGCGACCTGGCGGGCGAGGTCGGCGGTACCACGCGACAAATCGGCGATCTGGCCGCCGACGTCGCTGCGGTCGCGCAGCCGCATCGACACCGCGTTGTAGAGGATCAGGAAGGTCAGCGCGGTCAGCGCCACGATCGCGGACTCGGTCCCGCTGATGCCGGCGACCGAGTAGAGCACAAGCCCGAGCGAGGCCGCGACCAGAACCATGCAGATGGCGATGAAGATCGTCGAAATGCGAATCATGCCGCGCGTTACGCCTCAAAGAGCTGCTGCCTCACCCGGGAAAACACGGGCCATTGTGCGAGCCCGTCACGCCTCATGCTTCCCCTTGGCCGTACGACCCTAACATCATTGTTGATTCGAGGGGATAGCGGCCTCTTTGCTGCTCATGTCAGCCCGGCCCGGCGAAAGCCTTCGAGATAGTGCTCGCGATCGGGAGCGAGCTTGATCGGCATGAACTCGGTGAGCCAGGCCAGCGACACGTTCGGCTGAGCGCGGTGAAGTTCCCTGAGGGCCGCGCGGGCGATCCCGGTTTGCCCGGCCATGCCGGCGGCCGCGGTCAGCACCCGGTGACCGCCGACGAAATCGCCGCGCTGGCGCAGGGACTCCTGCGCGAGCCGGATGGCCTCCTCGTAATCGCGGCCGAGGTAGCGGGCAAAGGCGGCGATGCCGAAATACACCGGAGCATAGGGGTCGCGTGGGCTCAGGCGGATCGCGCGCCGCGCGGCCTCGTCGGCGTCCCGCCAGCGGCCGCAATAGCCGAGCGTCAGCCCGTAATAGCCTTGCGCCAGCGCGAAATTCGGGTTGAGCCGGAGCGCGGTCTCGAATTCGGCGAGCGAGTCCTCGAACCGTCGCGCGAACAGGTCGACATGACCGAGCGCATTGTGCGCCCAGGCATCCTCGTCGTCGGCGCGGATCGCGGCGCGGGCCGCGTGCTCGGCGGCCGGCATCGCAGCCGCCATCTCCATCCAGCCCATATGCGCCGTGAACATGTAGCTGGTGCCGAGCAGCCCCAGCGCCTTGCCGTAATTCGGATCGAGCGCGATGGCCTTTTCGAGCAGGGCCTGCGCCACGACGTGATCCTGCCGCGTCACGCGCCAGTAATGCGACAGCGCACGCATCACGAGATCCCAGGCGTCCATGCTCTCGGGCGCCTTGCGCTGCGCGCGAAAGCTTTCGGCGGCATAGAGCTGGGGCTCGATCGCGGCAACGATGGCTTCGGTGATCTCGTCCTGCACGGCGAAGACATCGGCGAGCTCGCGGTCGTAGCGCTCGGCCCAGAGATGACTGCCGGTGGCGACGTCGTTGAGCTGCGCCGTGATGCGGACCCGGCCGCCGTCCTTGCGGACGCTGCCCTCGACGACGTAGCGCACGCCGAGCTCCTCGGCGACCTGCCGCAGATGAACCGTACGGCCCTTGTAGATGAAGGAAGAGTTGCGCGCGATCACGAAGAACCAGCGCAGCTTCGACAGCGCGGTGATGATGTCCTCGCTGATGCCGTCGGAGAAATAATCCTGCTCGGTCTCGCCGCTCATATTGGTGAAGGGCAGCACCGCAATCGCCGGGCGATCCGGGAGTTGCAATCCTGCCGGTGCGGCGCCGGTCGGTTTGGCTGGCACCGCCGCCGAAGCAAGTTCTGTGACCTCTCCCACAAACCGCACGCCCTTGCGCGCGATGGTGCGGATCAGCCGTTGCTCCTCGCCGTTGTCGCCAACCGCGCGCCGGGCCGCGTTGATGCGGCTGGTGAGCGTCGATTCCGAGACGACGCGGCCATTCCAGATCGCATCGAGCAGATTGTCCCGCGTCACCACGCGCTCGCGGTTGCGGACGAGATGAAGCAGGAGGTCGAACACCTGGGGTTCGAGCGCGATGAGTGTCTCGCCACGCCGCAATTCGCGGCGTTCGGGGTCGAGCCGGAAATCCTCGAACTGAAACGTCACAATTCCTCCTCGGCTCCCGTTCGGAAATCAAGGCGCTCTCAGCGTAAAATAACGCCGCTCTCAAGGCCAGCTGTCAGCATGCGCCCTATCGTCCCGGCGTTTTCAACCGCAGGAGAATTGCCCATGTCGACATCCGCTGCGCTCAAGCCAGCCGCCACCCAACCCGATCTCGCCGCCGTCAAGCAGCGCCAGCACGGCGCCTGGTCGTCCGGCGACTATGCCGTGGTCGGCACCACCTTGCAGATCGTCGGCGAGCAGCTCTGTGAGGCACTCGACTTACGCGCCGGCAGCAAGGTGCTGGACGTCGCCGCCGGCAACGGCAATGCGACGCTGGCTGCGGCCCGGCGCTGGTGTGACGTCACCTCCACCGACTATGTGCCGGCGCTGCTCAAGCGCGGGCAGGAGCGCGCGGCGGCGGACCATCTGACGGTGGAATTTCGTGAAGCGGATGCCGAAGCGCTGCCGTTTGCAGATGGCAGCTACGACGTCGTGGTCTCGACTTTCGGTGTGATGTTCACGCCGGACCAGGACAAGGCGGCCTCCGAGCTCGCACGGGTCTGCAAGTCGGGTGGCAAGATCGGCCTCGCCAACTGGACGCCGCAGGGGTTCATCGGCCAGCTCTTCAAGACCATCGGCAAGCATCTGCCGCCGCCGGCCGGCGTGAAGTCGCCGGCCTTGTGGGGCACGCAGGCGCGGCTTGAGGAAATGTTCATCAACAAAGCCTCGGAGATATCGGCCGAACCGCGGATGTTCGTTTTCCGCTATCGTTCGCCGGACCACTGGCTTGATGTCTTCAAGACCTTCTACGGGCCGACGCTGAAGGCATTCGCCGCGCTCGACGAGAGCGGCCAGGCCGCGCTGAAGCGTGATCTGCTGGCACTGCTCGGCGAGTTCAACCATGCCGATGACGGCACCATCGTCGTGCACAGCGAGTATCTGGAAGCGGTGATCACCAAGCGCTGAGCGCTCTCGACATCCGGTCAGGCCGACGTTCGGCCTGACCGCCGCGTCAGGACGGCGCTGCGGCGCCGACTGTGTCGGCCGAGACCGCCTCGCGGGTGCCGAGCGGCTTGGGATGGCCGGTTGTCGTATCCCGCAGGGTCTGCCGCTCGATCTCCGAGTTCAGCTCGGCGCCGAACATGATCACGATCGCCGACATCCACATCCAAGTCATCAGGCCGATCGCTGCGCCTAGCGAGCCGTAGGTCGCGTTGTAGTTGGCGAAGGCCGAGAGATACCAGGACAGCAGCGACGAACCGGCGATCCAGAGCAAGGCGGCCGTCATCGCTCCGATGCTGAGCCACTGCCAACGCGGCTTGTCCCGGCTGGGCGCAAAGCGATAGAGGATGGCGAGCGCACCGAGGAGGATGACCAGCAGCAGCGGCCAGCGCGCCAGCGCCACGATCAGCTTGCTCTCGGGTGCAAGGCCGAGATGGTTGAGCGCGAGCGGAAAGGCGACCACGGTCGCGACCATCAGCAGCAGCGCGGCGATGCCGCCCACCGTGAAGCTCAGGGAGATCAGGTTCAGCTTGATGAAGCTGCGCTTTTCGCGTTCCTCATAGGCGACGTTGAGGGCGTCGAAGATCGATTTCACGCCGGCATTGGCGCTCCAGATCGCGAGCACGAGGCCGAACAGGAAGGCGGCGCCCAGCGCCGTGTTGCCGTTCGAGACCACACGGGCGACCTGGTCCTCGACGATCTGGAAAGAGCCCTCCGGCAGCATCGTTGCAAGGGTCTGAAGATTGGCGCTGATGGTCGAGGGGTCGGCGAACAGCCCGTAGGATGAGACCAGCGCGGTCACGGCGGGAAAGATGGCGAGCAGTCCGAAGAACACGACACCGCCGGCGGTCGCGAGCAGACGATCATCGTCGATGCGCTGATAGGTGCGCCAAAAGATGTCCTTCCACCCTGCCCAGGGGATCGAGAAGGGGCTTTTCGAATGGCGGCCATGGCCGGGTTGCACCGCTGCGCCCGTGGCGCTCGTTTCCGGCGAACTCGCCTCGGCGTTGCGGTGGTCCTTCGGAGGCCCCGATCGGATGAAGCCGGAATCCTGGAAGTACCGTTCCGCGGTCAGCACGAACACGGCCGTCGCGGCGACCAGCATCCAATTGTCGAGTTGCTCGGAGCGCCCCGGACGCATGTCAGGCGTCCGATCCGTGCCCGTGGCGTCGCCGGCGTGCTGCCGCCACACCCAGCAGCCCGACAGCCGCAAGCATGACGCCTAGCTGCACCGGGCGGTTGCTGCGAACGGGCCAGGCCTTGCCTTGGACGCGTTCGCCGGGCGCATGCGGCACCAATGGAATCGCCGTTGCGACCTCCATGGCCGCCTGCTTGACGGTTCCGCGAGGGATGCGCGGGGTGACGATCGCCACACGCAGACGGCTGGCGAGCGGCACGATCGGCCGCGTCTTGCGTTTTATCTGCGCCATGGCCACGCCGGCGCAGACCGCTGCCAGCACCAGGAGCACCGTGCCGACGGCGCCGAGCCCCCAGAACTGCCCATAAGCGATGGCCACCCAGCGATACAGGGCAACGAGGCCGACGAAAAAGGCTGCCACAACGAACAGCCCGGCGACGGCCAGGAGCCCGCCGGCCACGACGTAAGACGTCGCCTTGCCGGTCGCCTCGTTGGTCCGGTCCCGGAAATAGGACAGCGCGGCGCGCTTCACATGGTTGAGTTTCAGCGCCATGCCGGCGCGCAGCAATTCGCCCGATGGCGCGAGCATGCGGTCATCCCTCCGAGAGCCAAGACAATTCGTCGGGGGATGAACGTGGCGGAATTTGACTTGTTCCGCGCGGAGCGGATCAGGCGTGATGGATCAGCCGAGATCGGCGGCCGAAATCCAGAATACCTCGCCCTCGGACTCCTCGGTGTCGAGCCAGAGCAGCGGCAGTTCCGGGAAGGCCTCGTCGACCAGGTCGCGGCCGCGGCCGATCTCGCAGATCAGCCCGCCGTTCGGCGTCAGATGGTCGGACGCATCGCTCAGGATACGGCGGACGATGTCGAGGCCGTCGGCGCCGCCGTCGAAGGCGAGCTTGGGCTCGGCCCGGCATTCCGGCGGCAGCGCCGCCATGCCTTCCGCATCGACGTAAGGCGGGTTGGTGATGATCAGGTCATACCGCGCATCACCCAGCGGGGCGAACAGATCGCCGCGATGGAGTGTGATCCGCTCATCGAGGCCGTATTCGCCGACATTGCGCGTGGCCACTTCGATCGCGCCCTTGGAGATGTCGATGGCATGGACCTCGGCATTTGGGAAATGATGCGCGGCGAGGATGGCGAGACACCCTGAGCCGGTGCAGAGATCGAGCACGCGCTCCACCGCCGTTGGATCGTCGATCAGCGAGCCGGCTTCGCCGTCGCCGCCGAAGTGCGACTCCAGCAACTCGCCGATGAACGAGCGCGGAACGATCACGCGCTCGTCGACATAGAAGGGCAGGCCGCGCATGTAGATCTTGTTGACGAGATAGGCGGCCGGTTTGCGCGTGGTCACGCGCCGATGGATGAGATCGACGATGGCCTTGCCCTCTGCGGCGGTGACGCGGGCGCCAGCGAAGATCTCGAACTGTTCGGGATTGAGGTGCAGGGCCTCGCAAACCAGGAAGGCAGCTTCCGCGACCGGATCGGTCGTGCCATGGGCAAAGGCGAGCTTTGCTTCAACGAAGCGGCTCACCGCATAGCGGACCAAATCGAGCAGCGTGAGCAGCTCGCCGCTGCCGACCTTCGCGAGCTTTGGCGCGGCGCGGCCGCGCGTGGTCTTCTTCGAAACTCTTGCCATCAGGATTTCGTCCAGCGTGCGGCGGCCTCGTCGTCACGGGCATGGGCCTCGACCCAGCCGGTGCCGGCGGCGCTCTCTTCCTTCTTCCAGAACGGCGCGCTGGTCTTGAGGTAGTCCATCAGGAACTCGGCTGCCTCGAACGCAGCCTTGCGATGCTGCGACGCCGTCAGCACCAGCACGATGTTCTGGCCCGGCATGAACCGGCCGACGCGATGGATGACCGTGACGCCGTTGAGCGGCCAGCGAGAGACGGCCTCGTCGGCGTGGCGCCTGATCTCTTCTTCGGCCATGCCGGGGTAATGCTCCAGCGTGAGGGCTGCGACCTTCGAACTGTCGTCGTCGGCACGGCAGATACCGGAAAAGCTCACGACTGCGCCGATGTCGGTTCGGCTTGTGGTCAGGGCCGCGATTTCGCGGGCGATGTCGAAATCGTCTTGCTGGATGCGGATGGTGAGGGGGCAGGATGTGACGGACGAGGTCATCGCCTAGCCGCCGGTCATCGGCGGGAAGAACGCGACCTCGCGGGCGCCCGCGATCGCGGCGTCCGGCTTGACGTGAGTATGGTCGATCGCGGTGCGGATCACCTTCGGCTTCTCGAAGGCGTAGGCATAAGCCTCGCCCTGGCCGGACAGCCAGGCGATCAGCTCTTCGACGGTGCGCACGGTGGCGGGCGGCTCGATCGTTTCCTCGGCTTTGCCGACGCGCTCACGTACCCAGGCGAAGTACTTCACCTTCATCCCTCATCCTCCCTGATGAGGTGATGGATGCCGGCGCGGAAATAGTCGTAGCCGGTATACATGGTCAGGATCGCCGAGGCCCAGAGCAGCGCCAGTCCGATCAACGAGACCATGGGCAGGACCTCATCGCCGGCAGGGCCGGCGAGCAGGAAGCCGATCGCGACGAGCTGGACCGTGGTCTTCCACTTGGCGAGCGCGGTCACGGGCACGCTGACACGGAGCGCTGCAAGATATTCGCGCAGGCCCGAGACCAGGATTTCGCGGCACAGGATCACGATGGCAGCCCACAGCGACCAGCCGTGGATGATGCCGTCGGCGGCCAGCATCAGCAGGCACGAGGCAACCAGCAGCTTGTCGGCGATCGGATCGAGCATCCGGCCGAACGCCGATTGCTGATTCCAGATCCGCGCGTAATAGCCGTCGAGGTAATCGGTCACGGCTGCCGCGATGAAAATGGCGACCGCGACCCAGCGCAGCCACAGCGGCTGATCCAGGATCGACTGCGCGTAGATGCACCCGATCACGACCGGGATCGCGGCGATCCGGCCATAGGTCAGGAGATTCGGGAGGGACATCGCGCGGCTGGTCGTCCCTCGTGTCGTGGCGATGTTCATCCGTCCTACCAATACCGCTCGTGCCTGAAGGTCAACCGTCCCGCGCTCCAAATGGGGTGCGGCACGCGACGACCATATGACCGTTGCACCCTTAGTTCACCCCGGCTGGGGATGGAAATAGTCGAAAATCCTGCGGGCGCTCTCGGCGCTGACTCCCGGAACCTTGCCGAGATCGGCGATCGAGGCCCGTTCGATCTCCTTCAGGGTTCCGAAATGGTGCAGCAAGGCACGTTTGCGGGACGGGCCAATGCCCGGAATCTCCTGCAAACCGGCCTCGCGGATGTCCTTCTTGCGCAACTTGCGGTGCGAACCGATGACGAAGCGGTGGGCCTCGTCCCGCAGGCGCTGGATGAAATAGAGCACGGGATCGCGGGGCTCCAGCTTGATGGCCTCGCGCTCCGGCATGAACAGGGTCTCGCGGCCGGCATCCCGGTCCGGTCCCTTGGCGACCGACATCAGCGACACCTGGGTCAGGCCGAGATTCGTAAAAATCTCCCGGACGGCGTTGAGCTGGCCGCGGCCGCCGTCGATGATCACCAGATCAGGCCATTGCGGGAAATCGTCGTCCTTGGCCTTGGTGGCGGCGTCCTCCGGCGGATTGATCAGGCGCTTGAAGCGGCGCTCCAGGACCTCGCGCATCATGGCGAAGTCGTCGCCCGGCGTGATCCCTTCCGATTTGATGTTGAACTTGCGGTACTGGTTCTTCACGAAGCCGTCAGGGCCGGCGACGATCATGGCACCGACGGCATTGGTGCCCTGGATATGGCTGTTGTCGTAGACCTCGATGCGCTTGGGCGAATGCGGCAGGCTCAGCGTCGTGGCGATGGCGTCCAGCAGGCGGCTCTGCGTCGCGGTGTCCGCGAGCTTGCGGCCCAGCGCCTCGCGCGCATTGGTCAGCGCGTGGAGGACGAGCTCCTTCTTCTCGCCGCGCTTGGGCGTGGTGACCTCGATCTTGTGGCCCGCCTTGATCGACAGCGCATTGGCGAGCAGCTCGCTTTCCTCGATCTCGTGCGACAGCAGGATGTTCTTCGGCGGCGGCTTGTCGTCGTAGAACTGGGCGAGGAAGGAGCCGAGCACTTCTTCCGGCGTGTAGGTCTTCTCCGCGCGCGGGAAATAGGCGCGGTTGCCCCAGTTCTGGCCGGTGCGGAAGAAGAACACCTCGACGCAGGAGAAGCCGCCCTCCTGATGGATGGCGAACACGTCCGCTTCTTCCACGGTGCGCGGATTGATGCCCTGCTGCGACTGGATCGCCGATAGCGCGGCGAGGCGGTCGCGATAGAGCGCCGCGGTCTCGAATTCGAGCTCGCCGGAGGCTTTCTCCATCTCGCCGGCAAGCTCCTGCTTCACCGCATGGCTCTTGCCGGAGAGGAAGTCGGTCGCCTCTCGCACCAGCGTCGTATAGCCGGGGAAGTCGATCTCGCGGGTGCAGGGACCGGCGCAGCGGCGGATCTGGTAGAGCAGGCAGGGTCGCGAGCGGCTCTCGAAGAAGGAATCCGTGCAGGAGCGGATCAGGAACGCGCGCTGCAGCGCGGTAATGGTGCGGTTGACGGCGCCGGCGGAGGCAAACGGGCCGAAATAGCGCCCGGGCCGGGACTGCGCACCGCGATGTTTGAGGATCTGCGGCGCCCAATGGTCGCCGCTGATCAGGATGTAGGGAAACGATTTGTCGTCCCGCAACTGCACGTTGAAGCGCGGCCGCAGCTGCTTGATGAGATTGGCCTCCAACAGCAGCGCTTCGGTCTCGGTGTTGGTCGAGACGATTTCCACGGTCACCGTGGCGGCGATCATGCGCAGGATGCGCGCCGGCTGCGGCGCACTCTGGCGCGCGTAGTTGGACAGGCGCTTTTTGACGTTCTTGGCCTTGCCGACATAGAGCACGTCGGCATTGGCGCTGAGCATGCGGTAGACCCCGGGCGAGGTGGGCGCGAGCCGGACCGCGCGCTCGATCGCCTCGTGCCCGGTTGCCAGCGGCTCTTCGCCGATCGCGCCATTCTCGTCCAGGATGTCAGGCAGCAGCGCATCGTCCTCGTCCTCGCCGGCGCTGGTGGCGGGATCGAGGTCGGGCGGCGCCAGGCTCTCGAGCGGGGCGTCAGCGGCAGCAGCCGGCGACGGCTTGCGCGCGCGGTCGTCCGGACTGTCTTGGGAATCGTGAGCCATGGTTGCGAATTTAGGCGCTGGGGGTGCCGATTTGAAGTTCCGGCCGTGCGGCACGCACAGAATGGCGGCGCAGTTCCCGGTAACGCTTGCTTAAGCCTGTTAACAGCGCGGTAACCCCGCTTAACAGGCCTTTAACTTAAAACTCTCGATAAATCTTACGCGAAAAAGTGGTGGTTCCGTAACCATGCGGTTTTGCCGCGCGCGGCGGCGCAGGCATCGCGGGGACGGCAGTTGCGTTGGAGAGTACCGATGAAGAGGTTCGTTGTGGGCGCTGCCGCGTTGGTTGCTGCCGGCTGGACAGCTTCGGCCGAGGCCGCCGACATGAATTACGGAGGGCGTGCGCCCTACACCGTCAACCAGCCGCTCAATGCGTATAGCTGGGCCGGTCCTTATCTCGGCGGCAATATCGGCTACGAATGGGGCTCCGTCAGCAACAGTCCCGTTAAGCCCTCCGGCTTCGCCGGCGGCGTGCAGGCCGGCTACAATTTCCAGAACGGCCCGTTTGTGTTCGGCGTCGAGGGTGACATCCAGGCAACCGGCGCCGACGACACCTTTGCACCGTGGAAATTCTCCAACCCGTGGTTCGGCACCCTGCGCGGCCGCGCCGGCTATGCCTTCAGCAACGTGTTGTTCTACGGCACCGCCGGTCTCGCCTTCGGCGAGCTGCGCGCGCAGACGTTTGGCTGGACGGAGTCGCACACCAGCGCGGGCTGGACCATCGGCGCCGGTGCAGAACTCGGCCTCGCGCCGAACTGGAGCGTGAAGCTCGAATATCTCTACATCGATCTGTCGACGAGCCAGTTCGCAATTACGGGCGTGTCAAACGGCTACAGCGCCAGCGTTGTGCGCGCAGGCGTGAACTATCGCTTCTGATAGCGAAAGAAGAAAATACCGGACTACAGCCTCCCGGCCGCTCGCGGCCGGGACTTTTTTTGCGCCGATTTTCTTGAGTCAGCTCCGCTAGGAAAGGATGACGAGATTGACCGCCTTCGGTCCCTTCCCCTTCTTGTCCGGTTCAACTTCGAAAGTAATACGCTGTCCTTCGGCAAGGTCTTTCAGTCCCGCCCGCTCCACAGCTGTGATGTGAACGAAGACATCGCGACCGCCGTCGTCAGGCTTGATGAAGCCGTAGCCGCGCTCGCCGTTAAAGAACTTGACCGTTCCCGTATTGGCCATCGGGAAACTCCCCCTCATTGCTCCTCCGTCGCGACGCAGACGCACGTCACGACATGACCGGGCCATACGGAGCCCGGGAGAGCTGGCCATCCTTGGGCAGACCATTCGGTCTGACCGGATCTTTCTTAGGCCTTCACTCCGCCGCAACCATTCGCGGAAGCGGAACGTAAAGCCAGTCACGCAAACAGCATAATACGGTTCATTGCAGATTGACTACGGCTCCTGCATCTTTTTCCCAAGAATGCCGGGATGTTACGGCTTCGGCACCTCTAATCGGAATCTGGCAGCTCCGCCTTGTCCGAGCGGCATTTCCAGTTCGGGCAGGATCGTCTTGAGCTCGCCTTGCAGTGTGTACGGCGGATTGACGATCAACAGTCCGGTGGAGGTGAGGGCGGCGCCGTCGAGCTGCGGTGCAACGCTGAATTCGAGGCGCAGACATTTTCCCGGAGGTTTTGCTGCAGCTGCGAGCCGCGCCACGGATTGCGCCAGCGCATCGGTGGCACGCCGGCTCTTTGCGGGATACCAGATTACATAGATACCGGTCGGCCATTTCGCGAAGGCTGCCGCGAAGGCGTCGCCAAGCTTTTCGAATTCGTCCTTGGCCTCGAAGGGCGGATCGATCAGCACGAGGCCGCGGCGCTCCTTCGGCGGCACGAAGGCCGGCAGTGCGACCCAGCCGTCGAGATCGACCACGCGGGCCTGTTCGTCGTGGCGCAGCACGTTGATCAGCGCTTTGCGTGCTTTCGGCTCGAGTTCGCAGACGACGAGGCGGTCCTGCGGCCGGAGCAGACCGCGCGCGATCAGCGGCGAGCCCGGATAGGCCTTGAGCTCGCCTTTCGGATTGTAGGCGCGGACGATGTCGAGATAGGGCTTGGTCAGCGCCACGCTCTCGTTCGACAGGCGCGCCTGCATCAGCCGCGCGATCCCGGTCAGCCATTCGCCGCTGCGGCGCGCCTCGTCGCCTTCGAGATCGTAGAGCCCGGCGCCGGCATGCGTGTCGATGACGCGGAACGCTCCCGGCTTGTCCTGGAGATAGGTGATGATGCGCGCCAGCACGATGTGCTTGATGACATCGGTGAAGCTGCCGGCGTGGAAGGCGTGGCGATAGTTCATGGGACAGGACTACGTTGCTTGCGTGATCCTACCCCCTTGTCATTGCGAGCGCAGCGAAGCAATCCAGAAATGCGACCGCGGACGCACTCTGGATTGCTTCGTCGCAAGCGCTCCCCGCAATGACGGGGCTTGGGCCTACCCGCCCCTGACCGGCGGCATCGTCACCTGGTCGCGGCGGCAGGCGCGGCGCTCGATTTCCTCGCAGGCGCGGAACTGCAAATCCTTGCTGAGGCAGATGCGGACTTCGGAGAGGCGCGTCCGGTTGCAGGTGACCGAGACGGCGGCATTGCTCAGGCCCGGATTGGCCTTGATGAAGGCCTCCTCCACCTCGCCCGGCGCCACGGTCTTGGCCTGCGACAGGTCGAGAAATTCGGCCGGGATCTTGATCGCGGCGCGGGCCTTGCGGATCGTCTCGAAATAATTTCGGCCGTCGAGCCCGGAGCAGGTGCCGTGCTTGTCCCATTCGTTGAAGATCAGGCCCGGCGCGGGCATCAGATCGAGCATTGCGGAAACGATGTTGCGGTTCAGGCGCGGCGAGGGCCGCTGGCAATATTCGGGGAAGCCATTTTCATATTGCGGCCATAGACCGTGCACGACGAACGCATAGGGCCGTCCGCTGCACTGCATCTGCGAACGCCCACCGCCGCGATTGCGCTCGGACGCCTCCTCGCAGAACGAGGGCGACCATGACAGCGACAGCACATAGAAATCGAATTCGCCGGGCGCGTTCTGCCGTTTGTCCTGAGCCTTCGCGCCGCCCGCCAGCGCGACCAGCCCGGCGGCAAGAACCACGGGGAGGGTCAGGGAGATCATGAGCCGGGAGAACGAGTGCAATCTAAAATAAAACATGGCAACGCCCCTCAACTAGACTGTGCATCGAGCCTAGCAGGCAACAGGAACATTTCAAGAACAAAATGCAGATGGCGCGCGTCTGGCCGCTTGACGACCCGAATCGCGTCTCTTCGCTCAGGGCTTGGCGGCGCGGCAGGCCGGATTGTAGGCCCAGTTGCGGTCGAGGCCGACCACGCACCATTCGACGCCGTTGCCGTAGCTGGCGAAGCCGCCATCCTCGATGATCGAGAAATGTACCTTGCGCATCTTGCCGTCAGTCAGCATGGCCTCGCCGGTGCAATAGCGGCGCGGAATGTTGTCGGACTGCCAGGGGCGGAACGCGACCTCGTGAACGGCTGCGAAGCCGGTGATCTTCAACGAGGAATTCCAGAACGAGCTTTCCTTCTCCCAGAACTGGGTGGCGATGGTCGGCAGCGCCTTGTCGCAATCGGCGACGGCACCGTCGTAACGCGGACCGCTCAGCCAGAAGTTCAGCTCCAGCGGATTGGCGGCCCTGGCTTCGCCGAGCGACAGCGCTCCGAACATGAGGCCGAACACGGCGGCAAAGCGGAGCGATTTCAGGGAGGGGGCGCGCATGGGCAATCCGGACAGCTGGGTCTTGGAAGGTCGGACGGTGCCGCGAAGGCCGGGCGGGGTCAAGTGCAGCGCGGCAACACTTCGCCAGGAGTTGACCACAACATCGCATCCAGCGGGGCTTCAGTTCTTTTCACTTCCATCCCGGCACCGTAAACTGGCGCCAACCAATTGGAGTAACGGGAATGCGAATCATTGCGGCTGCGGGCCTTCTCGCCAGCCTGGTCGTCTCGGGTATCTTGGCGAGCCAGCCGGCGCGCGCCGATCTGCTTCCGGTCCCGCCGTTCAAGGGCAACGACACCGGCGGCATCATCGCCTATTCGATGGCGACGCAAACCGATGCCCGTCAGGTCGCGGTCGATCACTGCGCGCGGTACGGCAAGGTCGTGAAATTCCTGGCTGTGCAGGCCTATGAGGGCGGCTACATCTCGTTCTCCTGCCGCTGGGTGCCCTACGGCGCCGCCGAACAGCCGATCCGTACGCTCTACTGAGGCGCTTTCGTAGCGCCGCAATCTCAGCCGGGAGCTTCCCCACATGACGCGCAAACTCGCTTTGCTCGGCTCAAGTCTTTGTCTTGTCTTGTCGACCGGCGTTGCCTCTGCCGTCGACTTGCCGGTGCGCAAGGCCGGCCTGTGGGAAATGAAGCTGGTCACGACCGGCTCGCCCGTGCCCGAGATGACCATGCAGCACTGCACCGATGAGACCGTCGACAAGGAGATGAACAACAACGTCTCTCCGATGGCCAAGCAGATCTGCGCCAAACAGGACATCAAGAAGACCGCGGCCGGCTATGTCAGTGATTCCGAGTGTAGCGTCGCCGGCGTCAACACGACCTCGCATGCCGAGATATCCGGTGATTTCAACTCGGCCTACACGGTGAAGACCACGTCCCACGCGCAAGGCGGTGCCGCGGGCGCAGCGGGGCGCGACACCACGATGCAGCTCGAAGCAAAGTGGCTCGGCGCCTGCAAGCCCGAGCAGAAGCCCGGCGATATCGTGATGCCCGGCGGCTTCAAGATGAACGTGCGCGACATGGACAAGCTGAAGGCGCTGCTGCCGAAGTAGGGTGATGTCGTCGTGAGACCGCAGCTACACCGGAATCCTTACGCTCGCCCTTAATCCTCCCAGCGGGCTGTCGCCGAGGGTGATGTCGCCGCCGTGGGAGCGTGCGATGTCGCGGGCGATCGCAAGGCCAAGGCCGGTGCCGCCTTCATCCTGGTTGCGAGCGTTGTCCAGCCGCAGGAACGGCTTGAACACTTCCTCGCGCAGATGAGCGGGAATGCCGGGGCCGTCGTCGTCGACCGTCACGGTCAAATAACGGTGATCGCGCTGGCCGGTGATGGCGATGGCCTTGCCGTAGCGGGCGGCGTTGGTGACGAGGTTGGCGAGGCAGCGCTTGAACGAGGCCGGCTTCACGGTCACCACGGGCAGGCCGTGGAACGCGACTGTCGCGGTATGGCCGTGGCGCTCGGCGTCGCTGCGCAGCTCCTCGAGCGCCTGCGACATGTCGGTCGGCTGCGACTGCTCGCCGGAATCGCCGCGGGCAAACGCAAGGTAATCCTCCAGCATCATCGACATCTCGTCGACGTCCTTGCGCATGCCCTCCATCTCGGGGCTGTCGCCAATCAGCGCCAGCTCGAGCTTGAAGCGGGTCAGGATGGTGCGCAGATCGTGGCTGACGCCGGCGAGCATCGCGGTGCGCTGCTCCATCGTGCGCTCGATGCGCGATTTCATTTCGAGGAAGGCGATCGACGCGCGCCGCACCTCGCGCGCGCCGCGCGGCCTGAAGTTCGGCGCCTCGCGGCCTTTGCCGAAGCTTTCGGCAGCATCCGCCAGCCGCAGGATCGGCTTGATCTGGTTGCGCAGGAACAGCACCGCGACGATCAGCAGGATCGACGAGGTGCCGACCATCCAGAACAGGAAGATTTCCGAGTTCGAGGCATAGGCGGCGCTGCGCTGCGCGAACACGCGCATGACGGCATCGTCGAGCTGGATGCGGATCTCGACGAGGTTGGAGCGGCCGACCGTGTCGATCCAGAACGAGCGCCCGATCTGGCGGCCGAGCTGCACCGACAGCGTCTGGTCCAGCAGCGAGAAAAACGGCTTTGGTCCGGGCGGCGGCATGTCGCCGGCGGGCAGGAAATCGACGACGAGGCCGAGGCGCTGCTGCGCGATGCGGCGGATCTCGTTACGGTCCTTGTCCTGCGGATAGCCCTTGTAGACGTCGATCAGCGCGGCGATGTCCTGCACCACCGCGGCCGACAGGCGCCGCGTCACCGTGTTCCAGTGCCGCTCCATGAACACGAAGGCGACGACCGATTGCAGGATCACCATCGGCACGATCATGATGAGGAGCGCGCGGGCGTAGAGGCCGGTCGGCATCCAGCCCTTGAAGGCGTTGCCCATCCAGCCGTTGGCGCGCGAAACGCGGCCGGCGGCGCTCTTCAAAAGCGTCAGGCCGGTATCGATCGTGCTCATCTCGCGCGCTTCACTTGATTTATGGCGAGGCTACCAGGCGATAGCCGATGCCGCGCACCGCCTGGAGGAACAGCGGATTGGCGGGATCGGTCTCGATCTTGCGCCTGAGGCGATTGATCTGCACGTCGACGGCACGCTCGTTGACGCTGCCATTGCCGGTCAGCGCGCTGCGCGGCACGGTCTCGCCCGGCGTTTCCGACAGAATGCGCAGCATCTCGCGCTCGCGGTCGGTGAGGTGGATGACCTCTTCGCCCTGGCGCAACTCGCCGCGGTCGAGATGGTAGACGTAAGGGCCGAACGCGATCTTCTCGACGGTCGCGGCCTGCGGCGGCGGCGCGGCGCGCTTGAGGATGTTGTTGATGCGCAGCGCCAGCTCGCGCGGCTCGAACGGTTTGGCGACGTAATCGTCGGCGCCGATCTGCAGGCCTTCGATGCGGGCTTCGGCTTCATGCCGCGCCGTAAGCATCACGATCGGGACCGAGGAAGACGTGCGGATGAAGCGGGCGAGATCGAAGCCGGTCTCGCCGGGCATCATCACGTCGAGGATCAGCAGGTCGAAATGCAGGCCCAGCAGCTTCGAGCGCGCATCGCCGGCACTCGCGGCGGTGGTGACACGATAGCCCTCGGCGGCGAGGAAGCGCGAGAGCAGATCGCGGATGCGCCGGTCGTCGTCGACCAGCAGCAGATGCGGGGCGTCATCGGCCGGTTCTATCGGCGGACGGGCGAGCGTGGCAGCGAGTGGCACGGTCACTCCTTGCTGTCTTGATTGACGGAGGCGAAGATCGTCTCGAGCACCTTGTCCGGGTCGTCGCGGTCGATCATCGCGCGCAGGAAGCGCTTGACGGTCTCGGCATCCTGCGGCGCCATCTCGGCGAGCGCCTTGGTGATCCGTGTGGTCTGGAGACCTGCGAGCTTCTGCACCAGCGCTTCGCCCTTCGGCGTCGCGTAGAGCAGGCGCTGGCGGCGATCATTGTCGCCGGTCTTCTGCACGATGTAGCCTTCGTCCAGCAGTTGCTTGAGCACGCGGCCCAGCGACTGTTTTGTAATGCGCAGGACGTCGAGCAGGTCGGCAACCTTGAGACCGGGGTAGCGATAAACGAAATGCATGACCCGGTGATGGGCCCGGCCGAAGCCGAAAGCCTCCAGCTCCTGGTCGGGATCGCCGACGAAATCGCGATAGGCGAAGAACAGCAGCTCGATGATATCCCAGCGCAAATTGCCTCCTTCGCTTGCGGCCGGCCGAGGCTCGGCAGCGTCTTGAGAGGGAGTCGCGAAATTTATGTCAGGCATATTGACGTATCTTGGGTTCAATGTTACAAAACGATCGACCCGCACGAAATTTTAGATCGTATCGCGTCGGGTGGCATTCGTAGCAGGGCGGCCGAAGCGAGCCGGACAGGCAGCGACGGCCAGAGTAGATCTACCGTGCGATTGTCGAGCGGCATTTCGGCAAAACATACTGGACTTCCGCCTTCCGCAAAAGCATGTCCTCGGCGACATGCTGGCCACGGAAACCGGCCTTAACAAGGCTGGCGGCATTCCGGCCAGAAACCAATCAAGCCAGCCGGGCCCGATACAGGGCGGCAGGCGCCAGAACAGCGCCGCCACCGGCAGCGGGAGGCCTAAGGACATGAGCATGAAATTCGACATCCAGCCCGCATCCAATCCCACCCCAGAGAAGGACCGCGTCGCCAAGCTGGTCGATCCCGGTTTCGGGCGGGTCTTCACCGATCACATGGCGATCGTGCGCTACAACCAGGCCAAGGGCGGCTGGTACGAGGCGAAGATCGAGGCGCGCGCCAACTTCCAGCTCGATCCGGCAGGCGCGGTTCTGCACTATGCCCAGGAAATCTTCGAGGGCCTCAAGGCCTACAAGCGCGACGACGGCGGCGTGAACCTGTTCCGCCCCGATGCCAATGCGCGGCGCTTCAAGGACTCCGCCGACCGCATGGCGATGGCGCAGATTCCCGAGGACATCTTCATCGAGGCGGTTGAGCAAATCGTCCGCATCGATCGCGCCTGGATGCCCGGCGGTGAGGGCAGCCTCTACCTGCGGCCCTTCATGATCGCGAGCGAGACCTTCCTCGGCGTCAAGCCGTCGTCCGAATACATCTTCTCGGTGATCGCTTCGCCGGTCGGCTCTTACTTCAAGGGCGGACCTGCCCCGGTCTCGATCTGGGTCTCGGAGAATTATACGCGCGCTGCCGTCGGTGGCACCGGTGCGGTCAAGTGCGGCGGCAATTATGCCGCGAGCCTGCGCGCGCAGGCCGAGGCGATCCAGCACGGCTGCGATCAGGTCGTCTTCCTCGATGCGGTCGAGCGCCGCTATGTCGAGGAGCTCGGCGGCATGAACGTGTTCTTCGTTTTCGAGGACGGCTCGATGTCGACGCCGCCGCTCGGCACGATCCTGCCCGGCATCACCCGCGACTCCATCATCGCGCTGGCCAAGGATGCCGGAAAGACCGTGCGCGAGGAACCGTATTCGCTCGACCAGTGGCGCAAGGATGCGGCCAGCGGCAAGCTCAAGGAAGCCTTTGCCTGCGGCACCGCGGCGGTGATCTCGCCGATCGGCAAGGTGCGTTCGGTGAGCGGCGATTTCGACATCAGCGGCGGCGCCGCCGGCCCCGTCGCCATGGGCCTGCGCAAGCAGCTCGTCGACATCCAGTACGGCCGCACCAACGATCCGCACAACTGGATCCGGAAGCTGGATTGATCACTCTCGTGTCCCGGACGCGCTGCAGCGTGAAACGCTGCTGCGCAGAGCCGGCAACTGTTATGTCGGGTGTTATGTCGGGCAGGCCTTCAAGTAGGGTTTCCTGTCGCGCATCATTGCGTTGAGGACGGTCAGGAGCTTCCTGGCGACGGCAATGAGGGCGAGCTTGGCCGGTTTGCCGGCCTGCCGAAGCCGTGCGTAGAAGGCCTTGAAGGGATCGGCCCGGCGGACCGCGTTGAGCGCAGCCATGTAGAGGGCGTCGCGAACGCGCTTTCGGCCGCCGGCGATCTTGCGTTTGCCGCGGAAGGCTCCGCTGTCGACGTTGAAGGGGGCGAGGCCTGCGAGCGCCGCGATCTGCTTAGCTCCAACACTTCCCAGTTCCGGCATCTTCGCGATGAGCTGCATGCAAGCCACGGGACCCACACCAGGTAGTGAGCGCATCAACCGCGCATCCTCCGCGATCTCTGGCTCGACCTTGATCAGTCCCTTGATATCGGTCTCGATCTCGGCGATCTCGCTGTCGAGAACCTCGATAAGGCGGCTGATGCGTTCGGCCATGGCACGGTCGTCAGCCTCGCTACGCCTGTTCTTCTCCTGCGCGCGCATGAGAACCAGCTGATCCCGCCGTTTTGCAAGCCGCGCCAAAGCGTTGCGAGCGGGATTGGCGGCCTGCTCGGTTGCCGGCTGCAAGGCCCGGGCAAAGGCTGCCAGCATCCGCGCATCGATCGGATCGGTCTTGGCGAGCTGACCGCTGGCGCGTGCGAAGTCGCGGGCTCGGGCCGGATTGATCCGGGCGAAGCGGATGCCGGCCTGACTCAGTGCCTCGCGAAGCTCGAGGTCATAGACACCCGTCGCCTCGAAGACGACTAGCACATCGCATCGCCAACGCGCCGCGATCTGCATGATGGCCTGCGTCGCGTTGGCGATGCGCTCCGGTACGCCCAGGGCCTCATCGAAGATGTCGAGATATTGTTTGGAGACGTCGATTCCGACGCAACGAAGGGTTATGATCATGGTGCCTGTCCCTGTGATGCGAGGTCTGTTGGCGCAGCCTCGTGCAACTGTTCAGGTTGGTAATGGAACGGGCGGGAGACCGAGCCGGCTCACGGCGTCAAGCGCCTAGGACCCAACGGCTTCCCGCCCAACCCCATCCTGACAGACTTCCAAGACACAGGGACCCATCTCGCCGCAGATGGACCCCGGATCAGCAGCGCACCACGCCGCGAAGGTGCGGCGCGTTGCGCAGCATCCGGGGAACGCAGCAGCCGGTCGGGCGTCATGAACGCCCTGCCACGATCCCGCGACAAAGCCCCGAGATACTAACGCATCCTGGACATCGCGATCATGGCAACACAACTCTCCCAACCCCTGAAATGGATTGTTCTCGCCGCCATCACCGGCGTCTCCGTTTTCGGCATCCTGACCATCGGCCCTACGCACGAGGTCGCAGCGCAGGACCGCTCGCCAATCGTCGACGTCCGCACCAGCGATCCCGAGATGAATACCGCGATCGCCCGCGCCCGCAGCACGCTGCCGACCTTCTGGGCCTCCTATCAATCACCCAAGCCGACCGAGGAAGGCCATTCTCTGAAGGTGCGTTTTCATACCGCCAAGGGCGGCGAGCACATCTGGATCGCCGAGGTGAAGAAGCTGCCGAGCGGGGCCTATTCAGGTTTCTTCGCCAACCAGCCGCGCGACCTGCCGGGTAAGCGGGCGGGCGACAAGGTCGAATTCGCGGAAGCCGACATCTCCGACTGGATGTTCATGCGCAACGGCAAGATCGTCGGCGGCGAAACCATCAAGCCGACCCTGAAGTCGCTGCCGAAGGCGGATGCGGATGCGCTGAGGGCCCGGATGGAGCAGCCGTAGGGCAGGCTCTCTCTTCCCCTCTCCCCGCTTGCGGGAAGAGGGTAGGGTGAGGGGGAGTCTCCCCGGGGGCGGTGCCAGAAGGACTCGTGGAGAGTCCCCCTCACCCGAAATCCGCGCTTTCAGCGCAGATTTCGACCTCTCCCCGCAAGCGGGGAGAGGTGAGAACGCCTTTCCCGGGGTGCACGTCAACGTTTGTGCTGTACGTCAACGTTGCCGCCTCGCGCCCCGGCTGGTAAACGCCCGCATGGCCGAAAAACCCAAAAAACCCCAGAAACTGAAGGCGCGCCTGCCGCGCGGGCTCGAGGATCGCGATCCCGCCGCGATCCGGGCGACGCGCGAGATGGTCGAAAAAATCCGCGCCGTCTACGAGCTCTACGGGTTCGAGCCCGTGGAAACGCCGGCGATGGAATACACCGACGCGCTCGGCAAGTTCCTGCCTGATCAGGACCGTCCGAACGAGGGCGTGTTCTCGTTCCAGGACGATGACGAGCAGTGGATCAGTCTGCGCTACGATCTGACCGCGCCGCTCGCCCGATATGTCGGCGAGCGCTACGGCACCGATGGTCTGGTCTTGCCCTATCGCAGCTACCGCGTCGGCTATGTCTTCCGCAACGAGAAGCCCGGCCCCGGCCGCTTCCGCCAGTTCATGCAATTCGACGCCGACACAGTCGGTTCGGCGACCCCGGCGGCGGATGCCGAGATCTGCATGATGGCAGCCGACACGATGGAAGCGCTCGGCATCGCGCGCGGCTCCTACGTCGTGAAGGTCAACAATCGAAAAGTGCTCGATGGCGTTCTGGAAGCCATCGGCCTCGGCGGCGACGAGAACGCAGGCCGCAGGCTGACTGTGCTGCGCGCGATCGACAAGCTCGACAAATTTTCCGCCGATGAAGTGCGCAAGCTGCTCGGTCCCGGACGTTGGGACGGCGGCGAGGAAGGCAAGGGCGACTTCACCAAAGGCGCGAATTTGAGTGCGGCGGAAGCTGACGTTGTTCTCGCCATCACCAAGCCGCGCGACGATTGGAAAGACGCGATCGCTGCCGCGGAAACCTACCTCGCCAAGAGCGAAGTCGGTCAGGCCGGCGTGAGTGAGCTGGAAGAAATCGCAAAACTCGTCACTGCGTCGGGCTACGGTGCGGACCGCATCAAGATCGACCCTTCCGTCGTGCGCGGCCTCGAATATTACACCGGCCCGGTCTACGAGGTCGAACTGCTGCTCGAGACCAAGGACGAGAAGGGCCGTCTCGTGCGGTTCGGCTCGGTCGGCGGCGGCGGTCGTTACGACGGTCTTGTCTCGCGCTTCCGCGGCGAGCCGGTGCCGGCAACCGGTTTCTCGATCGGCGTGTCGCGCCTGCAGGCCGCGCTGACGCTGCTCGGCAAGCTCGACACGCGGCCGGAGTTCGGCCCCGTCGTCGTCACCGTGTTCGACCGCGACCGCGTCGCCGACTACCAGAAGATGGTCGCATCCTTGCGCGCCGCCGGCATCCGCGCCGAGCTCTATCTCGGCAATCCCAAGAACATGGGCAACCAGCTCAAATATGCCGACCGCCGCAACTCACCTTGCGTGATCATCCAGGGCTCGGACGAAAAGGCGCGCGGCGAGCTGCAAATCAAGGATCTGATCGAGGGCGCCAAAGCGGCGGCCGCAATCGCCTCCAACCAGGAATGGCGTGAGACGCGTCCGGCGCAGTTCTCGTGCAGCGAAGCCGATCTCGTCGCGAAAGTGCGCGAGGTCCTGGCCCGCCATGACGTAAAGTGGGGATAGCCATTCCGGCAGGTCGTCATGCCCGGGCTTGTCCCGGGCATCCACGTCTTGTTTGATGGCGACCGTCAATGGCCGGTGTTCGGCCGCAAGGGAGAGAACGATGCCTGAGATTACCGTCAGCATGGCCGAGGGCCGCACCGACGAGCAGAAGGCCGGCATGATGCGCGACATCACCCAGGCGCTGGTGAAGAATCTCGGCGTCGACGCCGATGCCGTCGTCATCCAGATCAACGAAGCCCCGCTCCGCCACAAGATGAAGGGCGGCAAGACGTTTGTTGAGCGCGCGGCGGCTGCGAAGAAATAGCGACTGCCATAGCGGCTGTTACCAGTGTCGTCCCCGCGAAAGCGGGGACCCATAACCACAGGGAGTGGTATTTGACGAGCTGGTAACTCCGAGTCTTCGCCAAATTCGATCCTGTGGTTATGGGTCCCGGATCTGCGCTTCGCTTGTCCGGGACGACATCGAGCAAGGCCCATGGACGCACGCGACTTCATCACAATAGGCATGAGCGCCGAGCGCACGCTGGTGGTGCCGGCCGAGCGCACGGTCGGGCATTTCGTGCCCGGCATGCCCATGGTCTATGCGACGCCGATGATGATCCTGGAAATGGAGATGACGTCGGGCGATGCGATCCGCGCAGCCCTTCAGCCGGGTTGGGTCACGGTCGGTACCGAAGTCGATATCCGCCATCTCGCCGCAGCGCTCGTCGGTGCGATGGTGCGGACCACCGCAAAAGTGGTCGCCGTCGAACGTCGCGTCATCCGCTTCGAGGTCGAGGCGTTCGAGGGCACGCGAAAACTCGGCGAGGGCCGCCACGCGCGCGGGCTGGTGAATGTCGAGATGTTCAACAAGAGGCTAGCCGCGGGCTCGACACTGTAGGGTGGATTAGCCCCGCGACCGCGCGAAGCGCAGTTCGCGCGGCGTAATCCACCACCTCTGTCTGAGCGGAAATGGAAGAGGTGGGTTACGGCTTCGCCTAACCCACCCTACGGCACCTGTTTATTTCGCCAATTCCTTCGACCGCTGCGTCGCGGCCGCAATCGCGCGGATCATCAGATCGCGCAGACCGGGCTCGCCCATCAGCACGCCGAGCGCTGCGGCGGTGGTGCCGCCGGGCGAGGTGACGTTCTGGCGCAGCGTGGCAGAGGGAAGATCCGACCGGTGCAGCAGCTCGCCGGAGCCTGCAACGGTCTCGCGCGCAAGTTTGGTCGCGAGCGCCTCGGGCAAGCCTGCCTCGACACCGGCGCGCGCGAGCTCTTCGGCGAGCAGGAACACATAGGCCGGTCCCGAGCCGGACACGGCGGTCACCGCGTCGATCAGGCCTTCATCCTCGACCCACTCGACCGAACCGGTGGCGCGCAGCAGTGCATCGGCCAAGGCGCGTTGCGTGTCGCTGACGTTCTTCCCAGCAACCGCCACCGTGATGCCGCGGCCGATCGCGGCCGGCGTGTTCGGCATCGCGCGCATCACGGCGCCGCCGCAGACGTCTTCGAGCGCGGCAATCGTGGTTCCCGCCATGATCGAGACCACCGAGGTTTTTTCCGAGACGAACGATTTCAGCTTCGCGCCGGCCTCGCGGAACATCTGCGGCTTCACCGCGACGACCATGGTCTCGACGAAACCTGCCGCCGCAGCGTCGGGATTGAGCGCGACGCCTTTCGTGGCAAGTGCCGTGATCTCGGGCGAGATGAATGGATCGACCACCGCGACGCGGCGCGGATCGAGCCCGCCCGCCAGCCATCCGGTCAGCATCGCGCCGCCCATCTTGCCGGCGCCGGCAAGGAGGATGGTGCCGGTGATGTTTTTGAGAATGCTGTTGTCTGCCATCGCTGCCGCCACATACTCGGTGTCGTCCCCGCGAAAGCGGGGACCCATAACCACAAGTGGTCTTAATGGATGGAGGTGTTGGCAACAAGCCGTGTGCCACAAGAGGCATCACGCGGTATGGGTCCCGGATCTGCGCTTCGCTTGTCCGGGACGACGGAGAGAGAGGCGAGACTTACGCCTCTCCGACCGTGTCGAACATCGCCGCGTTCATCGCTTCGGTCGTGCTCTTGCCCGCCCACACCACGAACTGGAACGCCGGGAAGTAGCGCTCGCAGGCATGGATCGCGCCGGCGAGCATGGCTTCACATTGCGCGGTCGAGGCGGTGAGTCCGCCCGGCAGCACCAGCGCCTGGCGGTGCATGATCATGCCGGTGGTAGTCCACAGGTCGAAATGGCCGACCCACAATTGCTCGTTGACCGCGGCGACGAGCCGCTGGACCTCAGGTCGACGTGCAACCGGAATCTTCATGTCGAATGCGCAAGCCAGATGCAGCGCCTCGATCTCACCCATCCAGGTGAAGGAGATCTGGTAGTCGGTCCACTGTCCCTTGGAGACAATGGTGAGCTCGTCTTCGCCGGAGCGTTCGAACGGCCAGTTGTTGCTGGCAGCGATATCCTCGACCACCGCGAGCGGATGGCTTTTGGAATCGATAGTGCTTTCGAGCAGGGACATGCCGTCTCGACCTCTTGCCTTTTTGTTGTCGTTGATACGCACGCGGTTGGGTCCGGCGCGCGTTCCCTGAACGTCGGCGATCCCCGGAGTCGCTCTCGCGATCTCGTCGGATCAACGCGGCCTGTCGCGGATCAACTGATGTGATTTGCGGAATCTGCGCAACTGGCTGCCGAGTCCGTCCACAAGCCATGACTCGTTCGTCCACAGCTCATCTCGGCCACAATTGTTAACGAATGAGAACAAACAGGAATCGGATTCCCGCAAACGCGCCAATCGCTAATTCCGCCCAGCGAGGCTGCACCCGCCATAGCGGCATGGGACCATGCGGTTTTTCATGCGAAACGCGCTTGCTGCGGCCCCGAACCGGCGTCATATTTCCTCTCAGGCCGTTCATTCCGGACGGCCGATGTTCTCAGGGCGGGGTGAAAGTCCCCACCGGCGGTAAGGGCCGAAAGGCCTAAGCCCGCGAGCGCCTTCCCGAAGGGGTTTCCTGAAAAGGATTTTCTCCCAAAGGAAGGGTCAGCAGATTCGGTGCAACTCCGAAGCCGACGGTTAAAGTCCGGATGAAAGAGAACGGTCGGTGGCGGACGCATCGCAGGATGCGGCTGTTTGTCGTTCCGTGTGCCCTGATTCTGGTCCTTTGAGGAAAGCCATGAATCAGATGTTGCAAGACCCCCAAACCGAAACGTCCCAAGCACAGCCGCCGGTTCCAGTGGATCCGCCGGCGACCGAGCATCCGCGCTTCGCAAAGCCGCAGCGGGTGGCCTTCATCCAGGCCTGCTGGCACCGCGACGTGGTCGAGGAAGCCCGCATCGCCTTCGTGAAGGAAGCCGAGGCGCGCCATCTCACCCATGTCGACGTGTTCGAGGTGCCGGGCTCGTTCGAGATCCCGCTGCATGCGCAGATCCTTGCCAAGACGCGGCGCTACACCGCCATCGTCGCGGCCGGCCTCGTCGTCGACGGCGGCATCTATCGCCACGAGTTCGTTGCCGACACCGTCATCAAGGCGCTGATGGACGTGCAGCTCCGCACAGAGGTGCCGGTGTTCTCCGCCGTGCTGACGCCGCAGCAATTCCACGAGACAGAAGTGCACTACGATTTCTTCCGCAGGCACTTTACGATCAAGGGCGTCGAGGTCGCGGCAGCCTGTGCGGAGACCTTGCACGGCCTGGAGCGCCTGCGCGGCCAGGTCGCAGCGGGCATTGTGTAGCCGTCCGCTCACACGCCGCTGATTGTCAATCCCGCCGTCGTCCCTATAAGGTCGGCGGCGGGAGGAGGCCGTGCCGTGGAGACGGGGCGGCCGACAAGATCATGTTCGAAGGACACGATCCCTATCTCGTCGCGCTCTCGGTGGCGATCGCGAGTCTGGGTGGCTATACCGGCTTTGCGCTTGCGGCTCGCATCCGCAACACGCCCGGCGTCAGCAATCGCCTGCTGCTCGCGGGTGCTGCCGCGTTTCTGGCCGTCGGCATCTGGACCATGCATTTCGTCGGCATGCTGGCCGCGCCGCTGCCGCCCGACACCGCCTATCTGGTGCTGCCCACCATCATCTCGTTCCTGATCTGCGCGCTGGTGGTCGGTATCTCTCTCTTCTTTGTTTCGATCGGCGAGCCGACCTTGAAGCGGGTGGCATCGTCAGCCGTTTTGCTCGGCGTCGGCATTGCCAGCATGCATTATGTCGGGATTCACGGTCTCGCCAGTCACTTCGGCATCGTGCACGACCGGACCATGGTGGCGCTGTCGGTCGTGGTCGCGATCGTCACAGCCTATGGCGGGCTGCGCGCCTTCCTCGCGCAGCCGGAGGGCGTCCGGCTGATCGTCAGCTCGATCGTCTTTGGCATCGCCGTCTCCGGCATGCACTACACGGCGATGCTCGGGATGCATTTCGAGCCGCTGACCGGTGCGGCCCATCATCATGCCGGCGGCGGCCTTGCCGCGTCGCAGCAAATCCTGTCGATCATCGTGGCCGTGCTGTGCTTCGTCATCGCGGCCGGCTTCCTGCTGTCGCTGGTTCCCGATCAGAGGCGGCAGGCGTCGAGCTCTGTTGCCGCCGAACCGGTTGCTTCGCGGGTCGCGGCGGCCGCCATCGACCTGATTGCTGCGCCGGCCGCGGCTCCGCGCGCGGCGGCTCCACTCGGCGGTCTCGGCCAGCCGCCCCGCGCGCCGGTCCCCCGATTGCCGGTCGAGAGCGCGGACGGCACGCATTTCATCGAGACGGCCAATGTCCGCAGCGTCCGGGCGGACGCGCATTACACCCGCGTCCATGACGGCACCCGTGAGCGGATGTGCCCGTGGTCGATCTCGGAAGCCGAGGCGCAGCTCGATCCCTCGCTGTTTCTCCGGGTGCACCGCAGCCATATCGTTGCCATCCCCCACGTTGCTCTCGTCCGGAAAGAAGGCGACGGCGCCGTGCTCGAGCTCGACGGCCCGTCGCCGCACCGGGTGCCGGTGAGCCGGGCCAAGATCGCCGAGGTCAAGGCGCGGCTGGGGCTGGCGAACCGGCGGCAGGCGTAGACGAGGGCCATAGGCGGGTGCGCTCCCTCTCCCGCTTGCGGGAGAGGGTCGGGGAGAGGGTGTCTCCGCAGAGAGATTCCCCAAGAGGAGGGAGCCCCCACCCGGCGCTTCGCGCCGACCTCCCCCGCAAGCGGGAGAGGTTGCAGCGGAGCGAGCCGCCATACGTCCCCACCCCTGACGCAATTCGTGCGGTCCCACCCGCAATTCGTGCAAAAAGCCTGTCTTTGTGCCCCAGAGATTGCGGGCCGCCCCTCTCGGAGTGAGCTTTCCCCCAACGTCCGCGCCGTCACCGGCCAAGGACGAATGTGGGAGGACACGATGATCCCGGGATCATTCAGCTATCACCGGCCGGCGAGCGTCGCCGATGCCGTCAAACTCTTGGTCGACCTCGGCGAGGATGCACGGCCACTGGCCGGCGGGCACAGCCTGGTGCCGATGATGAAGCTTCGGCTCGCCACCCCCGCCCATCTGATCGATTTGCACGGCATTGCCGCTCTCAAGGGCATAAGTCGCGACGGCAACAATCTCGTCATCGGCGCGATGACCACCCAGCACGATCTGCTGGCCTCCGACGAGGTCGCCAAGGCGATGCCGATCCTGCACGAGGCGGCACTTCTCATCGCCGACCCGCAGGTGCGTTACCGCGGGACGATCGGCGGCAATGTCGCCAATGGCGATCCCGGCAACGACATGCCGGCGCTGATGATGACGCTGGGCGCGACCTATCGGCTCGAAGGCGCCGGCGGCGCCCGCGATGTGGCAGCGGTAGACTTCTATCAGGGCGCCTATTTCACGTCGCTCGAGCCCGGCGAGATCCTCACCTCCGTCTCGGTGCCCGTGCCGGCAGCCGGCCACGGCCATGCCTACGAAAAGCTCAAGCGAAAGGTCGGCGATTACGCGACCGCAGCCGCGGCCGTCATCCTCACAATGGCGAGCGGCAAGGTCGCGACCTGCACCATTGGCCTCACCAATCTCCACGAGACGCCGCTGATCGCCACCGATGCAGCGAAGGCAGTGATTGGCACGAGCCTCGATGCGGCGACCTTGAAGAAAGCCGCCGCGGCGGCCTCTTCGATCATGGCGCCGGCCGCGGACGCACGCGGACCGGTCGAATACAGAAAACATGTCGGCGGCATCATGGTGATGCGCGCGCTGCAACGCGCAGCCAGCCGAGCGAAATAAGGGGAGGGGACCGATGGCCAAAACACACGTCACCATGAAAGTGAACGGCGCCGAGGTCGAAGGCCTCGTCGAGCCGCGCACGCTGCTGGTGCATTTCATCCGCGAGAATCTGCAGATGACCGGCACCCATATCGGCTGCGAGACCACCCATTGCGGCGCCTGCACGATCGATATCGACGGCATGTCGGTGAAATCCTGCACCATGTTTGCGGTACAGGCCGAAGGTACTGACATCATCACGGTCGAGGGCATGGCCAATGCCGACGGCACGTTGTCGGCGCTGCAGGAAGGTTTCCGCATGATGCATGGCCTGCAATGCGGTTTCTGCACGCCGGGCATGATCGTCCGCGCGCATCGGCTGCTGAAGGAAAATCCCTCGCCGAGCGAGCCGGAAATCCGGATGGGCATCTCCGGCAATATCTGCCGCTGCACCGGCTATCAGAACATCGTCAAAGCCATTCAATATGCCGCCGCCAAGATCAACGGCGTGGAATTCCAGGAGGCCGCAGAATGAATGACCTCACTCCCACGCGGGAACAACGCACGGCCGCACTCGAAGGCATGGGCTGCAAGCGCAAGCGGGTCGAAGACATCCGCTTCACCCAGGGCAGAGGCAATTACGTCGACGACCTTAAGCTGCCAGGCATGCTGCATGGCGACTTCGTCCGCTCGCCGCATCCCCATGCGCGCGTCAAGAAAATCGACGACAGCGCGGCGCTGAAGGTCCCCGGCGTGCTCGCGGTCATCACCGCCGAGACGCTGAAGACCGTCAATCTCGCCTGGATGCCGACGCTCGCCGGCGACGTGCAGATGGTGCTCGCCGACGGCAAGGTGCTGTTCCAGAACCAGGAGGTCGCCTTTGTCGTCGCCACCGACCGCTATGCCGCCGATGACGGCATCAATGCGGTCATCGTCGAGTACGAGCCGTTGCCGCCGCTCGTCGATCCCTTCAAGGCGATGGACAAGGACGCACCGGTGTTGCGCGAGGACCTCGTCGGCAAGATGTCCGGCGCGCATGGCCCGCGCAAGCACGACAACCACATTTTCGAGTGGACCGTCGGCGACAAGGAGCTGACCGACGCGGCCTTCAACAAGGCCGAAGTCAAGATCAAGGAGATGCTCTCCTATCACCGTACCCATCCGTCGCCGCTGGAGACCTGCCAGTGCGTCTGCTCCTTCGACAAGATCAAGGGCGAGCTGACGATCTACGGCACCTTCCAGGCCCCGCACGTGATCCGCACCGTGGTGGCGCTGATTGCAAAGCTGCCGGAGCACAAGATCCACGTGATCGCGCCCGATATCGGCGGTGGCTTCGGCAACAAGGTCGGGGCCTATCCCGGCTATATCTGTGCGGCGGTGGCCTCCATCGTCACCGGCAAGCCGGTGAAATGGGTTGAGGACCGCATCGAGAACCTGACCGCGACCTCGTTCGCGCGCGACTATCACATGACCACCGAGATCGCGGCCACGAAAGACGGCAAGGTCACGGGGCTCCGCGTCCACGTGCTCGCCGATCACGGCGCGTTCGACGCCTGCGCCGACCCGTCGAAATGGCCGGCCGGCTTCTTCAACATCGTCACCGGATCCTACCACTTCCCAACCGCGCATCTGGCTGTCGACGGCGTCTACACCAACAAGGCGCCGGGCGGTGTCGCCTATCGCTGCTCGTTCCGCGTCACGGAGGCGGCCTATTGCATCGAGCGCGCCATGGATATCCTGGCGCAGAAGCTCAACATGGACCCGGCCGAGCTGCGGTTGAAGAACTTCATCAAGCCGGAGCAGTTTCCGTATCACTCTGCGCTGGGCTGGGAATACGATTCCGGCGACTACCACACCGCCATGCGCAAGATGATGGAGACCACCGGCTACGCCGCGCTCCGCAAGGAGCAGACGGAGAAGCGCGCGGCGTTCGCGCGCGGCGAGACCCGCGACATCATGGGGCTCGGCATCTCCTTCTTCACCGAGATCGTCGGTGCCGGTCCGTCGAAGAATTGCGACATCCTCGGCATCGCGATGTTCGACTCCTGCGAGATCCGCATGCACCCGACCGGTGCCGGCATCGCGCGCGTGGGCAGCAAGAGCCAGGGGCAGGGCCACGAGACCACCTGGGCGCAGATCATCGCGACCGAGATCGGCATTCCCGCCGACAACATCATGGTGGAAGAAGGCAACACCGACACCGCGCCCTACGGGCTCGGCACCTACGGCTCGCGCTCCACACCCGTGGCGGGCGCCGCCATCGCCATGGCTGCGCGAAAAATCAAGGCCAAGGCGCAGATGATCGCGGCCTACAAGCTCGAGGTCCACGAGGACGACCTCGAATTCGACATCGACGGTTTCCGCGTCAGGGGCCTGCCGGAGAAGTTCATGTCGATGAAGGACATCTGCTGGGCGGCCTACAACTCCGTGCCGCCCGGTATGGAGCCGGGGTTGGAGGCGGTGAGCTATTACGATCCGCCCAACATGACCTATCCGTTCGGCGCCTATCTCTGCGTGATGGACATCGACGTGGATACCGGCGTGTACAAGGTCCGGCGCTTCTACGCACTCGACGATTGCGGCACCCGCATCAACCCGATGATCATCGAGGGCCAGGTGCATGGCGGCCTCACCGAAGCCTTCGCGATCGCGATGGGGCAGGAGATCCGCTACGACGAGGTCGGTAACGTCGTCACCGGCTCGTTCATGGACTTCTTTATGCCGACTGCGGTCGAGACGCCGCATTGGGAGACCGACTTCACCGTCACCCCGTCGCCGCATCATCCGATCGGCGCCAAGGGAGTCGGCGAAAGCCCGAATGTCGGCGGCGTGCCGGCCTTCTCCAACGCCGTCAACGACGCGTTCTCGTTCCTGGGGGCCACGCACATCCAGATGCCGCATGACTTCTGGCGCAATTGGAAGGCGGCGAAGGACCTGGGGGCGGTGGCGTAGAGTTGTCGTCATTGCGAGGAGCGAAGCGACGAAGCAATCCAGACTGCTTCCGCGGAGGGATTCTGAATTGCTTCGCTTCGCTCGCAATGACGGAGAAAGACGAACATGAAAAACCGTGACGAGATCGCGCAGGCCTTGGCCGCATCGGGCTACATCGCCGATGCGGACCTCGCGACCGCGATCTCGCTGATGCAATTGCTGCGGCGTCCGCTGCTGCTCGAAGGCGAGGCTGGTGTCGGCAAGACCGAGGTCGCCAAGGCACTTGCGAAGGTGCACGCGACCGAGCTGATCCGTCTGCAATGCTATGAGGGTCTCGACCAGTCCTCCGCGCTCTACGAATGGAACTATCAGCGGCAGTTGCTGGCGATCCAGGCGCATCGCGGCACCGACAGCATCGAGGACCAGGTGTTCTCGGAAAAGTACCTGCTGGAGCGTCCGCTGCTCGCCGCGATCCGCCGGCCGCAGGCGCCGGTGCTGCTGATCGACGAGATCGACCGCGCGGATGACGAGTTCGAGGCCTTCCTGCTGGAGCTGCTGTCCGACTTCCAGGTCTCGATCCCCGAGCTCGGCACCATTCCCGCCGTCACCATCCCGCATGTGGTGCTGACCTCGAACGGCACCCGCGAGCTCTCTGACGCGCTGCGCCGGCGCTGCCTCTATCACTATGTCGACTATCCCGATGTCGATCGCGAGACCCGCATCATCCTTGCGCGCGTCGCGGAGGCGAGCCCGTCGCTCTCGCTCCAGATCGCGCGCATGGTCGAGGGCGTGCGCAAGGAGGAGCTGCGCAAGGTTCCTGGTGTCGCGGAAACGCTGGACTGGGCGGCTGCTCTGGTCGGCCTCGACATCCATGATCTCCACGACGCACCCGAGACCGTGCACGAGACGTTGATCTGCCTGCTCAAGACCCATGAGGACCGCGCCCGCGTCACGCCCGAGGTGACGCAGCGCCTGCTGGGGAAGGTCGCATGAGCTGCTGCGGTTCCAGCCCCGGGTATGACGACCTCAACGAGGTCTCTCGCCTCGTCTCCGCGAAGCTTGCCGCCTTCCTGCGCACACTGCGCGATGCCGGCTTTCGCGTCGGGCTGGCCGAAGGGCAGGATGCGGCGACGCTGATGTCATCGGGCTATGCGGCACGACCCAGCTTGCTGCGGACGGCATTCAGACACCTGTTCTCGGCACGCAAATCCGACTGGGACAAGTTCGATGGACTGTTCGATGCATTCTGGCTCGGCAAGCGCGTGCGCTCGCGCTCCCGCACCATCGGTTCGGCGCCGGGCGCCAGCAATCCGTCGCTGAAAAGCTTGCAGGATACGAAAGCAGAGCACGGGGGCAACCAGCCCGTCACCGACCAGCTTCCGTCGTCTGATGATACGCCGGAAGGCCGTTCAGGCGAGGGCCGTATGGAAGGCGCCTCGCGCGCCGACAATTTTGCCGAGGTCGATTTCAGAAAGCTCAGTGATCCCGATCAAATCGCGCAGGCGCATGAGGCCGCAGCAGCCCTCGCGAAGGCGATGCGGACGCGCCTGACGCGGCGCGATCTGGCGCGTCGCCGCGGCTATCGGCTCGATCTCCGGCGCACCATCCATCGCAACATCAGCCATGGTGGCGTGCCGATCAGTCTGGTGAAGCGACAACGCAAGGACAAGCCGCTGCGGCTGGTCGTGCTGCTCGATGCCTCGGGGTCGATGAGCATGTACACATCGGTGTTCCTGCGCTTCATCCACGGCGTGCTCGACCAGTTTCGTGAGGCCGAGGCGTTTCTGTTCCACACCCGTCTCGCCTACGTCTCCGATGCGATGAAGGAGAAGGACGCCGGCCGCGCGCTCGACCGGCTCTTGATCATGGCGCAGGGCGCGGGCGGCGGCACCAAGATCGGCGAGTCCTTGCAGACCTTCAATCGCTGGCACGCCGCGCGCGTGATCCATTCGCGCAGCTGCGTGATGATCGTCTCCGACGGTTACGAGACCGGCGACGCTGCCTTGCTCGGACGAGAAATGGCGGCGCTGCACCGGCGCTGCCGCCGCATCGTCTGGCTCAATCCGATGATGGCCTGGGAGGGCTATACGCCGGAGGCGCGAGGCATAAGAGCGGCGCTGCCGCATGTCGATCTCTATGCGCCCGCGAATTCGCTGCAAAGCCTGCGCGCGCTCGAACCCTATCTGGCGAAGCTCTGAGGGATGTTGCGATGACCGCCCATGTCGAAGTGCTTGATCTCGTCGCGCGGATGAAGGCCGCCGAGCGCGCCTTCGTGCTTGCGACGGTGGTGCGCACCGTCTCGGTGACCGCGGCAAAGGCCGGGGCCAAGGCGATCATCGCGGCCGACGGCACCATCGTCGCCGGCTGGATCGGCGGCGGCTGCGCCAAAGGCGCGGTGCTCAAAGCGGCGCGCGAGGCGCTCGCCGACGGCGAGCCGCGCATGGTCTCGGTGCAGCCGGAGAATTTGCTGGCCGAGCTCGGCGTCAGCGCCGGCGAGAGCCGCGGCGGCATCCGCTTCGCCAGCAACATGTGCCCGAGCAAGGGCACCATGGACATCTTTGTCGAGCCGGTGCTGCCGCATCCCTCGCTGGTCATTCTCGGTGCAAGCCCGGTGGCGCTGTCGCTGGCGGCGCAGGCGCGCGTGCTCGGCTATCACGTCACGCTGGCCGCGCCCGCCGCCGATCTCACGGCGCAGCCTGACGCCGATACGCTCATCGACGGTTACCAGCTCGGCGAGCTCAACGACGCCAAGCGCTTCGTCGTGGTGTCGACGCAAGGCAAGGGCGACGAGGCCGCCCTGCGCGCGGCCGTCGCGACCAGGGCCGACTATCACGCCTTCGTCGGCAGCCGCCGCAAGATGGCCTCGCTGCGCGCCAAGCTCATTGCGGAAGGCACCAGCACCGCCGCGATAGACGATTTCAAGGCGCCGGCCGGGCTCGACCTCGGGGCCATCACGCCGGAGGAGATCGCGATGTCGATCCTCGCCGAGATCACCAGGGAACGGCGACGCGGTCAGCGCGCTGCCAGTCAATCAGCAAGCCAAGAGTGAGTAACCGATCATGCAGATGAACGACAGCCAGCGTATCCCGGCCTCCCGCGAACAGGTGTGGGCGGCGCTGAACGATCCCGCTGTGCTGAAGCAGTGCATTCCCGGCTGCCAGTCGCTCGACGTGACCGCGCCGAACGAGATGACCGCAACGGTGGTTTTCAAGGTCGGGCCCGTGAAAGCGACCTTCAGCGGCAAGGTGACGCTGTCCGATTTCGATCCGCCCAACAGCTACCGCATCTCGGGCGAGGGCTCCGGCGGTGTCGCCGGCTTTGCAAAAGGCGGGGCGGTCGTGCGGCTGGAATCCGAGAGCGCTGAGGTCACGGTGCTGCATTACGAGGTCGACGCGCAGATCGGTGGCAAGTTGGCCCAGCTCGGGGCGCGGCTGATCAACTCGACCGCGACGAAACTCGCGGGTGAGTTCTTCAAGTCGTTTGCCGAAGTGGTCAGCGCGAGGGCCGAAGCGAGCTAACAGACCGCAGGGTGGCGAGCCCACCCTGCGCTTTCACCGCAAATTCACCCCCGCAGGATCGCCAGCGCCAGCGCCTGGGCGCGCGGCACGATGCTGTCGATCTCGAGATATTCCTCGGGCGTGTGTGCGAGCCCGCCGACCGGACCAAGGCCGCAGATCGTCGGTGTGCCCACGGCGGCGGTGAAGCCGGAATCGGCGCAGCCGCCGGAGAACTCACCCTGGAGGGTGGTAAGTCCGACCTGCCTTGCCGCGGCCTGATAACCTTCGAACAGCGCCTTCGAATCCGCGCTCTGCACCACCGGCACGAACTCGCCCTTGACCGTCAGCGTCGCACTGGTGCCGGGCACGTAAGATGTCGCGATGATTGTTTCGATCGCGGCCATGATCCGCGCGCGATCGGCGGGATCGACATAGCGCAGGTCGATCTGGCCTTCGGCGTAGGGCGCCGTGGTGTTGACGGACTGTCCACCCGAGACGAGGCCGACGTTCAGGGTGATGCCCTTGTCGAGATCGGTCAGCGCATGGATCTGGACGATCTTTTGCGCGAGCTCGCCGATGGCGCTGACGCCCGCGGCGAAATTGGCGCCGGAATGCGCGGCTTTGCCCGTGATCGCCATGTGCATGAAGATGCCGCCCTTGCGCCCCGTCACGACGTTGCCGGTCGGGCGGCCCGGCTCGGAGTTGAACACGGCGCGCGCGGCACGTCCTTCGCGCTCGATCACCGGGCGGCAGGAGGGCGAACCGATTTCCTCGTCCGAAGTAATCAGCAGCTTGATCGGATGCGGTGAGCCGCCGAATTTATGGAAGGCGGTCGCCACGAACACGTTCATGACGAGGCCGGATTTCATGTCGGAGACGCCGGGCCCATAGGCGCGACCGTCCTTGATCGTGAACGGGCGGCGCCCGGCCTCGCCCTTGCCGAACACGGTGTCGCGATGCCCCATCAACAGCACCGGCTTCTCGTTGCTGCCGGGCTTTGCCACGTCGGCATGGATGGCGTCGCCGAACGTGGTGTTGGCCTCGCGCCGGAACGGAATGCCGTGCTCGGCAAAATGCCGCTCGAACCGCGCCCCGACCGCATCGACGCCTTCCTTGTCATAAGACCCGGAATCGATGTTCACGACGTCGCGCAGCAGATCGATCATCGCCTGCCGCTGCGACGCCAGCCAGTCCGTGATTTGAGCTTGAGACATGTGTATCCTCGCGTGGTTCTCACGCGGGTTATAGGGCGTTGTGCGCATCCGACCTAGTCGCTGAATGCGGTGCGGCCATGTGATAGGTCCGCTGCCCGGATAAGCGACGCGATTTCTGGGATCGGTTGCACCAAGAGTACCCCGCATGTCGCTACGCTTATGCGGGTTACTGCACCTCGCTTATGAGCGCACAATCCTCTCCAACGCGTCCTGGCTTTCGCCGGGATGCCACCGAGGGCGTGCGCAGCAGCTTAGCGCTTCGGCTCCGCCATCGCTTCCACACCGCGAAGCTGCGTCGCGACTGTCAACGCACCGATCTTTCGGCCCATGTCCTTGCCGACTTCGGTCGAGAATCGGTAGTGAAAGCCGGCCCAGATGCGAGCGTTGGAGACTTCGTCGCTATAGTCCTGAAGCCGCGACCATTTACGTGTGACGCCTGGTGCGGTGGGGCTGGTCAGCGAGAACTCGCCAAAATCTCCTACGACCGTCTGGAGCACGTTCGAAACCGCCGCCGAGACGATGCAGTGAGCGCAAGGATATTCCGGATGCATCGGCGTTTCCCCCAACGGCAGCCAGGACGGATCGCGAGGCGTCGCCACATTCGAGGTCAGATCGGCATTGCGTATGGCGGTGATCGGTCGCCAAAAATTGTAATGGTACTTCGCGTCAAACACGGCGACGATGGCGTCGTTGCCTGCAATTGACGTCAATGCGAACAGCCGGGCACAGTCGACGAGATCCATGCCCTTGGCCATTGCCGCCTGCCTCACGATCGGATTGTAGGTGCGGGCACCGACAAAGAACCAGAATCGACCGATCGTCGTTTGCTCAGGCGTCCGGGTCGGGCTGCCTCGGCCACCGAGGTCGCGGATTTCATTGACATCCCGGGTCCACACCTCAGAACCAAGCGCCGGCGGCGGCCCGGGGCGAAACTGCGATCCGGAGGCCATGACCCAAGGCGTTGTCGCGCCCGTGGTCGAGAAAAGCGGGACGGTGGTCGGAACGTAGGCGCCCGGTGTCGTCAGGGGCCGGTAAGTTTCCGAATTGGCGCTGCCATCGTTCGCACGAAGCTCGATGATCTGCATCGCGGCCTCCTTCCCGAGGCCGATGCCTGCGATCTTGGACTCGCCGTCGGCGATCGGCACCAGGGAGTTCGTCAGCGTCGCATCCAGATCCGGCTTGAGATCTGGATAGATCGACAGCAATACGTCGTGAGCAGCAGCTGCCGCCGCAGCTTCCCGCGACGTCGAACGGTCCGCGGGCAAGGAGATTTTATAAGGCGCGTACCGGCGGTCGATCGCGTTGATCGCCTCGAACATTGCGACGTGCATCATGGACAAGACGCGGCTGTGGGGCGCTGGGAGAATTTGCTTTTCGGCAGCGATCGCATCGGCCTTTGCATTCCAATCCATGATCACGTCGGCGCGTGCAAGCGGCGCCGAGGCTGCGATCAACGTTACAATCAGCGACAGGCGGGAGATGGTCCACGACGAGTTTTTCATGGCATGCCCTTTCGGTGTGAAGGACGTTTCGCAGGACCGATGCGGCTCGGCCCGACATCAAGTCGCGCTGCCCAAGGACTCTAGCCATCTTGTTGTGGTTTGATTGTGAACTGCTTCACGCGGCGGAAGAGTCGCTGCGAATGGGTAGGCCAGGCTTACCGTTCGCGCTCTCACGAAAGGAAAAATGCCCGGGACCAGCCCGGGCATTTGCATTCTCTCAATCAATGTGAGCCCTTATGCCCCCACCATCGGCATCCGCGGATATTCACCCGGCACGCCCGCCGGCGTGATCGGGATGCCGCCGTCGGAATATTCGTTGAGCTTGTTGCGCAACGTACGGATCGAGATGCCGAGGATGTTCGCGGCATGGGTCCGATTGCCGAGGCAGTGCTTCAGCGTCTCCAGGATCAGGTCGCGTTCGACGTCCGCGACAGTGCGGCCGACCAGCGCGCGCGTGACCTGCTCGGCGGCCATGGTGGCGTGCGCCACGGCCGGCGCGGTCTTGGCGAGGTCGAGGCGGTCGCCGTCCGGCGTGAGAATGGCATCGGGGCCGATCTCGTCGCCCTGTGCCATCAGCACCGAACGGTGCATGGTGTTTTCGAGCTCGCGGACGTTGCCCTGCCACCGGTTGGCAGAGAGCACGCGGCGCGCCTCGGCCGAGATCGGGCGCATCGGCACGCCGTTGGCCTCGGCATATTTCTTCACGAAGTGCTGGGCGAGCTCGAGGATGTCGAGGGGACGCTCGCGCAGCGGCGGGATCTTCAAATTGACGACGTTGAGGCGGAACAGCAGATCCTCGCGGAACGTGCCTTCGCGCACGGCTTCGACGAGATTGCGGTTCGAGGTTGCGATGATGCGGATGTCCACCGGCACCGGCTTGGTGCCGCCGACGCGGTCGATCACGCGCTCCTGGATGGCGCGCAGGAGTTTCGATTGCAGGCGGACGTCCATCTCTGAGATTTCGTCCAGCAGCAGCGTGCCGCCGGTCGCTTCCTCGAACTTACCGATGCGGCGGGCGATCGCGCCGGTGAAGGCGCCCTTCTCGTGGCCGAACAGTTCGGATTCCAGCAGATGCTCGGGGATCGCGGCGCAGTTGATCGAGATGAACGGGCGCTTGGCGCGGGCCGAGCGGGTGTGGACGTAGCGGGCCAGCACTTCCTTGCCGGTTCCGGATTCGCCAGTGACCATCACCGAGGCGTCGGAGCCGGCGATCTGTTGCGCGAGCTTGATCACCTTCGCCATCGCCTCGTCGCGATAGACCAGCTCGCGGGAATCGTTGGCGACCGCGGCGAGCACGGCGGCGATCAGTTCCGGGTCCGGCGGCAGCGGGATGTATTCCTTGGCGCCGGCGTGGATCGCGGCGACCGCGGCGCGGGCGTCGTTGGTGATGCCGCAGGCGACGATCGGGGCGTGGATGTGCTCGGCCTCGAGCCGCATCACGAGGTCGCGGATGTCGAGGGCGACGTCGACCAGCAGGAGGTCGGCGCCCTTGCCGCCGCGCAGCACGCGCATCGCCTGCTCGTGATCCTCGGCATGGGTCACGGTCGCGCCGTTGTCCATCGCGATCTTGGTGGCGGTGGTGAGCTGGCCCTTCAATGTGCCAACGATGAGAAGCCGCATGTCAGTCTCCTGTCCGTCTGGTCGCGCTGCCGCGCGTCATTCCCTGTGTCGCTTTACGCGCGTTCGGTCTTGATGATTTCGGTCATGGTCACGCCGAGCTTGTCCTCGACGAGGACGACTTCGCCGCGGGCGACCAGCTTGTTGTTGACGTAGATGTCGATGGCCTCGCCGACGCGGCGGTCGAGCTCGAGCACGGTGCCGGGCCCGAGCTTCAACAGCTCGCTGACGTCCATCTTGGAGCGGCCGAGCACCGCCGAAACCTGCACCGGCACGTCGAACACGGCCTCCAGGTCGGCGGCGGCACGCGCCGCATATTCGTCCTCGTTGTAGCCGACGTCGGTGCCGGCAGGCGGCAGCGGGCCGTTGAGATCGGGCAGCGGGACCTGTCCGTCGGTGTCGCTCATGGCTTAGCTCCCCCTGCGGGACGCGATATAGCGTCCCACCATTTCGTCGATCTTGGCCGCGATGGCGCCGCGCTCCAGCACGACGCCGCCATCGGCCCATTCGATCCGGCAGTCGCCGGTGGCGATGTCACGCTCGGCCAGGATCACCAGCCGGCCCTCGAAGCCGCTCTGCTTGGCGAGCCGCTCGATCTTCTCGCGCGCGCTGTCGTAGAGTGCGTCGTTGATGCGGACGACGAGATGCGGCGTGGCAACCAGATGCGAGAAGCAGTCCTTGACCAGCGCCATGATCTCGCCGAGCGGCTCGGCGGCGACCAGATCGGCGCACAGCTTGCGCGCCACCGCGATCGCGACCTCGACCGCCTCGGTCTCCATCTTGCTTTCGATATTGCCGATGCCGGCAGCGACGCCCCGGATGCCGATGTTGATCTCTTCCATCGCGAGTGCCACGCGGCGGTCGCTCTCGGCCTTGGCCTCGCGCTGGCCGGCGGCAAAGCCGTCCTGGTAGGCGCGCGCCTCGGCTTCCGCGACCTTCTGGGCGATCTCGGCCGCAGTCGCGGCCTTCTCGCGCGTCGAGCGCTCGGGCGCCGCGAAGTCGGTATCGAACAGGAATTTGGCCGGAGCGCCCATCAATACACCAGCTCGTCGTCGGCGCGGTTCTTGGTCAGCATGATCTCGCCCTTGGCGGCGAGGTCCTTGGCGAGGTTGACCAGCAGCGCCTGGGCCTCGTCGACGTCGCGCAGGCGCACCGGGCCCATCGCCGCCATGTCGTCCTGGAGCATTTTTGCCGCGCGCGAGGACATGTTGCCGAAGAAGAAGTTGCGAACGTCCTCGTTGGCGCTCTTGAGCGCGACGCCGAGCTTGTCCTTGTCGACGTTGCGCATCAGGGTCTGGGCCGATCCGGAATCCAGCTTCACCAGATCGTCGAAGGTGAACATCAGCGCCTTGATGCGCTCGGCGGATTCGCGGTTTTCCTCTTCCAGCGAGGTGATGAAGCGGGTTTCGGTCTGGCGGTCGAAATTGTTGAAGATTTCCGCCATCACCTCGTGGGCGTCGCGGCGGCGGGTCTGCGAGAGGTTGGACATGAATTCGGTGCGCAGCGTCTTCTCCACGCTCTCGATCACCTCCTTCTGGACCGCTTCCATCTTCAGCATGCGGTTGACGACGTCGAGCGCGAGCTCCTCGGGGAAGATGCCGAGCACGCGCGCGGCGTGTTCCGGCTTCAGCTTCGACAGCACGACCGCGATGGTCTGCGGATATTCGTTCTTGAGATAGTTGGCGAGCACCTCTTCCTGCACGTTGGAGAGCTTCTCCCACATGTTGCGGCCCGCGGGGCCGCGGATCTCGTCCATGATGCCGTTGACGCGCTCGGGCGCCAGATACTGCTGGAGCAGGCGCTCGGTGGCGTCGAAATTGCCCATCAGCGCGCCGGAGGCCGACATGCGCGAGACGAATTCGAGCAGCATGTCCTCCACCGTGTCGACCTCGACGGTGCCGAGTGTCGACATTTCCAGCGAGAGCTGGCGCACCTCGTCGTCGTCGAGCAGCGACCAGATCTTGCCGCCATATTGCTCGCCGAGCGCCAGCATCAGGATCGCGGCGCGCTTCGGCCCCGCCACCGCCTCGGTCTTGCCCGCGCGGTTGCCGGCGCGTTGGCCGAGCGTGGAGATGACGCTCGTGATGTCGTTCGAGTTCGCGTTTTGCACGTTGGCGGCCATGTCAGATCACTTCTTGATTCACTTGGCTTCGGTTACTTGGCTGGTTCGGTCAGCCACTGGCGGATGATGGCGACGGTTTCGTTGGGGTTGCGCTCGGCGAGTTCGCCGACGCGATGAACGGATTGTGCGTGGACCTGGCCCTGGACGGTGGCGACGTCGATCGCGCTCGCGGCGCCGCTCGGCAGAAGTGCCTGGCCCGCGGGTGCGGCTTCTTCCGAGGCCGCGGGACCGGAGAGCACGCCGGAGATGGCGGCGGCGACTTCGTCGGAGGCGAGGATGCGCTTGACCAGCGGGCGGATCACCAGGAACAGCACGACCAAACCGAGCAGCATCATCACGCCGAGCTCGACGAAGTACATGAGATCGTCTTTGGTGAACTGGAGCATGCCGAGGAACCCGCTCGGCTCTGCGATCGGAGCGTTGGACGGGGCGTCGGCGAAGCGCAGGTTCACCACCTCGACCTGGTCGCCGCGCTTTTGGTCGAAGCCGATGGCGGAGCGCACCAGCGCGGAGATGCGGTCGAGCTGCTCCTTGGTGCGGTCCGTGTAGGCGAGCTCGCCCTTGTCGTTCTTGGTGTAGATGCCGTCGACCAGCACCGCGACCGAGATGCGGTTGACGCGGCCGGCCTCGGTCACTTCGGTCTTGGTGGTGCGGGAAATCTCGTAATTGTTGGTCTCTTCGGTCTTCTTGCTCTGGTCCTTGGCCGTCGGACCGCTGTTCTGCTGGTTGCCGGGAAGCTCGTTGTTGACGGTGACCTGGCCGGTATTGTCGGCGGTCTGGCTCATCTCTTCGCGGGTCTGGCTCGAGCGCAGCACGCGGCCCTCGGGGTCGTACTTGTCCGAGGTCTGGGTGACCTTGTTGAAGTCGAAATCGGCGGAGAGCTGGACGCGGGCGCGGCCTGAGCCGACCACGGAGGAAACGATCTCCTCGACCTGCTTGCGGATCCGCTTCTCGAAGGCGATGCGGCGCTCGTCGCCGACCGCCTGCTCCGGATCGTTCGCGGCGCCATCGGCGAGCAGCTGGCCGGCCTCGTCCACGATCGAGACCCGCTGCGGCTTCAGCCCGTTGACGGCGGAGGCGACGAGATGGCGGATGGCGCGGATCTGCTGGGCCTCGAGCGCGCCGCGAACCCGGACCACGATCGAGGCCGACGGCTCCGGCGCCTCGCGCGAGAACAGCGGGCGCTCGGGCAGCACGAGGTGGACGCGGGCGGCCTGAATGCGGTCGATGGCGCGGATGGTGCGGGCGAGTTCGCCCTCCAGCGCGCGCAGATGATTGATGTTCTGGACGAAGGAGGTGGTGCCGAGCGCGTCCGACTTGTCGAACACCTCGTAGCCGACGCCGCCGCCCTTGGGCAGGCCGCCCTCGGCGAGCTTCATGCGCAGGCGGGTGACCTTGTCCTTGGGCACCATGATGATGCTGCCCTCGTTCCGGATCTCGAACTGGACGCCCTGGCGCTCCAAATCCTTGATAATGCCGGAGGAATCCTCGACCGAGAGGTCGGTGAACAGGGTCGTCATCTGCGGCGTGGTGACGCGCATGATGACAAACGCGAAAAAGCCGATGAGCGCGGCGGTGACCGCGATCATCGCCCCGAACCGGGCGGCGCCGATACTTTTCAGAAAGTCCGCAAGACCTTGCAAGCAACCGCCCCGACAGCTTCGGCTGCTTTCACTGGAAAGGCCGACTGGGCAATTATTGCCTAGGTGATGGTTTCGATATGGTTAACGAAGGTTAAGAGCTGGGACAAAAGTAGCGCCAAAACGAAACATGAAAAAAATCGGCCTCGCGTGGCGAGACCGATTTTCGTCAAAAGCCGCAGATTTCCGGATCGCCTACTGGCGATATTGCTGTATGCGGGTGGTGCGAAGACCCGCCAGACCATGCTGGTCGATGGAAAACTGCCAGGAAAGGAATTCGTCGACCGTCAGGGTATAACGGCTGCAGGCCTCCTCGAGGGAGAGAAGTCCGCCACGCACAGCGGCGACGACTTCGGCCTTGCGGCGGATAACCCAGCGTTTGGTACCGGGCGCGGGCAGATCTGCAATCGTCAGCGGACTGCCGTCCGGCCCGATGACGTATTTTACCCTCGGGCGATGGGGTTCTGTCATGGCGTACTCACAAACTCTCAACCACTGAACTCACGCCGTAACCCTACGCGTGCGGGCTTAAAAATCCGCTAAGCCTAAGGCTTCAATACAATTCTCGTTGAAAATGACGGGAACGACGCCGGCCCCGCGGGCTGGACACCATGATCCGAGCCGGCGAGGCGGGTCTTCGTAAATACTTTACTAACAAACGAGGCCCCGAGCGCGGTGTCGCGGAGGCCCCAACTGTCGTCCCGGGGCGCGCGCAGCGCGAGCCCGGGACCCATAACCCCAAGAAGGGGTGTTGCGAAGATTCGGAGTGACCAGCTGCGCGCTACGACTGCTTCCTGGGGTTATGGATCCCCGCGCCCGTGCGCAATTGCGCACTAGGCGGGGATGACGTCTGGTGCGTGGCGAGCGCAGCTGCTCTTAATTGCTGCTGGTGGCGATGATGCTCTTCACCTGGCTCAGCGTGTAGCTGGCGCCGTCGATGGTGAGCAGCGGCGGCGACTGGGTCAAATCGACCGACGAGACCACGCCCTGCACCTGCGCTGCGATGCCGACATTGTTGTTCGCCACGTCCTTGCCCGTCGCCGTGATCGTGTACTTGCCGTCGGGCCATTGCGTGCCGTCATTGCCCATGCCGTTCCAGGTGAAGGGAATGTCGGCGCCGGCGGCGGCGGTATATTTGCCGGTGAACACGGTCTGGCCGGTGGAATTGGCGACGGTGATGTCGACGGTGGAGTCGCTCGGCACGTTGAGATGCCAGGTCGCCGACGATTTCGTCATGCTCGCGGTCGAGCCGTCGACCAGCGCGGTCTTGCCGACGAAACCCAGCGCCTGGGTCGCCTGCGTGGTCTGCTGGAGGGTGACGAGCTGGGACAGCGAATCGTTGGTCTTGAGCTGCTGCTCGACGCCTGCGAACTGCACCAGCTGCTGGGTGAACTGGTTGGTGTCGAGCGGATCCAGCGGGTTCTGGTTCTGCAGCTGCGTCGTCAGCAGCGTCAGGAAGGTCTGGAAGTTGCCGGCAAGCGTTGCGCCCGTGCTCGAGCCCAGCGAGTTCGACGAGGACGATTTCGAGGTGTCGGTCGTGCCGGAGACGGGGATCGGGGCGGTGGCACCAGTCGTGGTGGTCATTTGCGCTTACTCCTCACACTCGGATATCGACGCCGCTGCTCGATCCGAGCATGCGGCCGTAGCCGCGCCCGACGGGCGCAGCGGCAACGGTTTCGTCTTCGCTGATGATCAGCCGGCGGGCATTGCCGCCATTGTCGTTGTTCTGGCCGGACTGCTGGCCCGAGGAATTCTGGTCGCGCAGGCTGAACGACAGGCTGTTGCCGCCGGTCTTGAAGCCGGCATCGTCGAGCGCGCGCTGCAATTGCGGCGCGTCCTGCTTCAGCATCGCCAGCGTCTCCGGCTTCTCCACCGTGAGATGCGAGGTGACCTGGCCGTTGCGGTCGACATTGACGCGGACGTCGATGCGGCCGAGGTCGATCGGATCGAGGCTGATGTCGAAACGCGTCTTGCCGGCGCGCACCGCGGCGGCGATCTCGATCGGCACGCCGCTGATCGGCACGGTGGTCGTGTTGGCCGCGGTCGCGGTCAGCGTCGCGGTCGATGCGGTGGCGGCCGAGTTCGTATTGGTCAACGGCGCCTGGATCGCGGCAGCCGCCTGCGCGCTGGTGTCGGTGGCGGGGGCCGGGCCTTGCGCATGGGCGTGCGTCGTCGAGGCCGCGGGCGTCGCATCGGTGCCGGCCTTCGCATCGGTCTTCGCGTCGGTGGCATCGGCTTGCGGCTTGGCGGCCTGCGCATGCGCGGCATTGGCGGTCGCAGCGTTCGCCGGGATCTGCGCGGCGTTGGCCTTGCCGGCGTCCTGGCCGATATTGGAGACGTCGCTCTCGCCTTGCGCGGCGACGGCGGCCTTGAACGAGGTTTTCGGCGTGCCCTGGTCCACGGCGGCAATCAGCCCGCCATTGGTCTTGGCATCGGTGGCGGTCGCATCGGCGTCGCCGGTCGCGGTATCGCCCAGCGTTGCCGTGGTGTCGGCATCGACGGTGGCGCCGGCCGTCTTGGCGCTCTTGTCGCCGGCCGTCGCGTTTCCGGTCTTGCCGCCCGCGATCTGCGCTGCGGTGGAGGCGCTGGCGGCAAGGCCGGCAGCCGCAATCGTCAGCGGCGAGGCGGCCGCATCGCCGGCCTGGGTCGCGGCCGCGTTCGGATCGACCGGCACCACAGGCGTGGCAACGACAATGTTGGGATCGGGCACGGCGGCCTGCGTCGGGTCGATTTGCGCGGTCGCATTGGCATCGACGGCGGCGAGGCCATCGGCGCCATCGGTCTTGTCGCCCTTGGTCTCGTCGGACTTGTCGGCCGATTTGGCATCGGACGCCTCGGACTTGTCCTTGGTCTTGTCCTTGGCCTTGGTGGACTTGGCCGGATCGTCCGTCGCGTCGCTCTTGCTATCGGTCCTGGCGGAATTGTCGCTGTCGTCGTTCGCCCTGCTCTGCGAGGTCTGGTCCGTGGACGAGGTGTCGCGCGGGCTCTTGTCCGAGGCGGACGAGGAGTCGGTCCGGCGCGGCGCGGTGTCCTGCGCGGCCGAATTGTTGCTGATCGCCTGGGTGTTGCTGTCGACCAGCGAGCCGAAGGGGTCGTTGGCGGACGTGTCCTTGGAGGCCTGCGACCGGGCAGGCTTTTGCTGCGCGCTCTGGACCTGCACGCTGGCTGCTACGTCTGACGTCCGACTGACCACGGAATACCCCTTGGAAACATCTTCGGCATAGGGGTAGCAAGGAGCGGGCCAGCCGCACATTTTTCAAATTTAACAAGTAAAATCAATATCTTGTGAGTTTGATGGCCGCGCCGCGAGGGCGGCAAAAGCCCCGTCAATTCTGCCGCCCCCGGCAAGAATTGCCCTAAGCTCGGGGCCAGCCTGATTGCTTCACCGGAATGCCGCCTATATTAAAGGGACACTCTCAGCCGCTTTCGACCGGGCCAGCTGCGCCTCCGGGGGAACCGTTGTTCCCGGGGATTGCCGATGTCCCTCAGAAAGCCCCAGCCGCGGATCGCCCAACGCCGCCCCGTCACAACCGCTTAGGCCCATGCTCAACAGTCTGGATCTCGAAGGCCGTCCTGAGGACACCAGGGTCGTCGTTGCCATGTCGGGCGGCGTCGATTCCTCGACGACGGCTGCGCTGCTGAAGGCCGAGGGCTATGACGTCGTCGGCATCACGCTCCAGCTCTACGACCATGGCGCGGCGACCCACCGCAAGGGCGCCTGCTGCGCCGGCCAGGACATCCACGACGCCCGCGACGTCGCTGCAAAACTCGGCATCCCCCATTACGTGCTCGACTACGAGGACCGCTTCCGCGAGTCCGTCATCGACAATTTTGCCGACAGCTACGCGCTCGGCGAAACGCCGGTGCCCTGCATCGAGTGCAACCGTTCCGTCAAGTTCCGCGACCTGCTGAAGACCGCGCGTGAGCTCGGCGCACAGGCGCTCGCCACCGGCCATTACGTCGCCTCGCGCCGCAGCGTTGACGGCTCGCGCGCGCTGGTGTGTGCCGCCGACAGCGACCGCGACCAGAGCTACTTCCTGTTCGCGACCACGCAGCAGCAGCTCGACTTCCTGCGCTTCCCGCTCGGCGACATGACCAAGCCCGAGACGCGCGAGCTCGCGCGCCGCCATGGCCTCTCCGTCGCCGACAAGCACGACAGCCAGGACATCTGCTTCGTGCCGACGGGCCGCTACACCGACATCATCACCCGCCTGCGTCCGAACGCGATGGACCCCGGCGACATCGTCGATCTCGACGGCCGCGTGCTCGGCCGGCACAACGGCATTGCCAATTTCACCGTCGGCCAGCGCCGCGGCCTCGGCATCGCCGCGCATGCGCCGCTGTTCGTGGTGCGGCTCGATGCCGCCAACCGCCGCGTCGTCGTCGGCCCGCGCGATGCGCTGAAGATGCACCGCATCGCACTTCGCGACGTCAACTGGATCGGCGGCGGCGACATCGACCGCGCGATTGGGTCTGGCCTCGAAATGTTCGTGCGCGTGCGTTCCACGCGCGCGCCGCAGCCGGCGTGGCTGCGCGGTGCGGACGGTCAATACGAAGTCGAACTCGTCGCCGGCGAGGAGGGCGTCTCGCCCGGCCAAGCTTGCGTGTTTTACGACGCGCCCTCGGGGCAAGCGCGCGTGCTCGGCGGCGGCTTCATTCAGAGCGCTGCCGCGAAAGCAGCGAACAGCACGGCGAGGCCGCTCGCAGAAGCGGTCCGCGGCTAAAAAAATACTGGGGCAGGGGGCATGGCAGCAGACATCTCGCGGGCCGGGGTCGAGAAGGCCTATGGCCGCTGGGCGCCGGTCTACGATCTCGTGTTCGGCAAGGTGTTCGACGCCGGCCGGCAATCAACCATCGCGGAGGCCGACCGCATCGGCGGCCGCATCCTCGACGTCGGCGTCGGCACCGGGCTGTCGCTCTCCGATTATTCGCGCACCACGAAGATCTGCGGCGTCGACATCTCCGAGCCGATGCTGCGCAAGGCGCAATCGCGCGTGCGGAGCTTGCGCCTCTCGAACGTCGAAGTGCTCTCGGTGATGGACGCGAAGAACCTCGCCTTCCCGGAAAACTTCTTCGACGCGGTGGTCGCGCAATACGTCATCACCGCCGTGCCTGATCCCGAAGGCACGCTCGACGAGTTCGTGCGCGTGCTCAAGCCCGGCGGCGAGCTGATTCTGGTGAACCACATCGGCGCCGAGAGCGGCCCGCGCAAACTGTTCGAGCTCGCCTTCGCGCCGATCGCCCGCCGTCTCGGCTGGCGCCCGGAATTCCCATGGGACCGCCTCGTCAACTGGTCCGCCAAACACGGCGGCGTCACGCTGGCCGAGCGCCGCCCGATGCCGCCGATGGGGCACTTTTCGCTGATCCGGTATCACAAGGCGTAACCGCGAACGGCTCGGGTGGTGCGCCCCCGCTCGCGGGAGAGGGTAGGGGAGAGGGCTCTCTCGGCCCGCGATATCTGGCTAGCGGATAAAAATCTCAACCCCCGTCATTGCGAGCGCAGCGAAGCAATCCAGACTGTCTCCGCGGCGGGACTCTGGATTGCTTCACGGAGCCTGTCACCGGGCCGCGCTGTGCGCGGACCCGGTGGCTCGCAAAGGCGACGGAGACACCCCGATCACATCGCGTCTCGCCCCGGGAACATCGCCCTGTCCCCGCGCGTTTCCCTCCCATGCGCACCAAATCAAACATCATCCTCGTGGGCCTCATGATCGCCGCCTCAGGCGCCGCGATCGCGCAGGCCCCGCCCGCCCCGGCCACGCCGCCGCAAGCGACCGCGCCGCCATCCCCGCAACGCAGCCCAGGCTGCACGCCTTCAGACCGTCTGACCACCACGCCCGACGGCACCACCACGACCGGCCAGTCCCGGGAGCCGCTCGGCGACAAATTGGCAAAATCCGACGGCGTGCTCTGCCCGCCCTCCGGCGTAGACCCCGACATGCACGCCCCGGCGCCCTCGACCGGCGCCAACACCCCGGTCATCCCGCCCCCCGGCAGCCCCGGCGGCGACCCGACGGTCCGGCCGAAATAGGCCCTTTCCACACGCCCAAATCTCGTCATGCCCGGGCTCGTCCCGGGCATCCACGTTCTCGGGGCTGCGCATGAAGGCGTGGATGGCCGGGACAAGCCCGGCCATGACGGATGCCGCGGGATTTTTGGGCCAAATTGGCCAATTTGTGCCCGCGTGCGGACTTGTCGCGCCGACTTGTCCGCCGAAGCCACTGGGCGAAGGCGGAAGCTTTCGCGAAAGCGGAAGCGAAGGCGGATTGACTTACCCCCGCCCCCTTCCTTATATGCCGCGCGTTCGCGAGATCGGCCGTTCCGCCGTTCGCGACCCTGTGGCGGGGTAGCTCAGCTGGTTAGAGCACGGGAATCATAATCCTGGGGTCGGGGGTTCGAGTCCCTCTCCCGCTACCAATACTTTCCCCCTCTTTGCCTCTTGCAGATCCTAACAGCTGGGAATTTTCAGATCGGCTTAGACCGAGCGTTGCGCCCTGCGACAATTATAGGGCAGCCACAGGTAGTGGTCGGCCAAGATCGTCAAGCAAAGGCCTGGAACGTCGTTGTACTTGAAGGGCGTCGTATGAAGGTCTCGTATCTAGTTTGGTCCGGAATAGTTCTTCATCAGTAGCTAGGCCGAAGATCAGTTTATCCACGGGACCTGCGTCTTGTGCGAGCGGCCAAGTTAGTCGCTGTTGTAGCTGCAACCGGACGGCTCAGTCGGCTTGCTGGTACCGAAGCAAGTGCACTGTTGAAACACCAAGAGACTCTTTGTGTATGGCTCCGCTGATTGCTATTTTGGGATCTGGCACGCGGGGGATGAATTTATGGAGGAAGTGGCTCTCAGGCAGACCAATTCCGCTTTTGGGTGCTTCTACACAAGTGATTATGTTGGGGACGCGCTCGTTCGATCAATGACGACCTGTCCCGAGCGCATAGTAGATCTCGGAGCCGGTAAGGGGTCGTTGGCGTTGGCGGCAGCACGCCGTTGGCAGAGCACAGAGATCGTCACAGTTGACATAGATTCGAGGGCAGGCACTTGTGCCGCGCGAGCAAGCTTACTCGGGTTTCACCAAAAGCATAAGCACGTTGAAGCTGATGTCTTGGATGTTCGACTGCCCAAAAGGCTTCTTCGAGATGAGAAGAAGTTTGACGCGGCGGTATGCAATCCGCCTTACATCACGCCAAAGTGGAAGGCCACATTTGCGCATATTCTGGAGGATGCCGGACTATCTTGCGTCCTCCAGAATAACACGACGATCGGAGCCGATGTTCTCTTCCTTGCTCAGAGTCTACGATTAACGGATGCGAGCAGTGAACTGGGCCTTATCATACCAGATGGTATCGTAACGGGCCGAAGACAAGATAAGCTTCGACAGTCGCTTCTTGCACAACATTGCATACGGAGTGTGGTCCAACTCCCGCGAGGGTGTTTCAAAGGAACGGATGCTCAAGCCTTCATCCTAATTTTAGGAAAGGGGGAATCTCAAGCCAAAACAATTAAGTTGAAGCGACTAACCGCTGATGGAAAAACGCTAGACCCAATCTTCATAAGCGCGGGCAATGCGGAAGATCGCTGCGACTATTCTTACTATGCTGCACAGGCACAGGTTAGCAAACGTCGCACTTGGAGCTTGTCTGACGCCGATGCTCGGATTGTAAGAGGATCCCTCCAGGCGGGAGAAGCCAAGCAATGTGGTTACAAATACATTCACACCACATCGTTTGCCGAGGCAGTGTCCAACCAGTTTCGCCTTCCTAGAAAAGCCCCGAGACTAAGTCAAAAGGACGTTGTAATTGCCAAGGCGGGGGATATCTTGGTCGCGCGTGTTGATCGAAATCTACACCAGAAAGTTGCTATTGTTTCGTCGGGACAGGCTGTCCTGACAGATTGTGTTTTTAGAATTCGTGTCCCGGTGGCTTGGCGAGAGCGCGCGTTTCGAGCCCTTTCGTCACGAAGAGGAGCAGAGGCGCTCAATGCCGTCGCTCGAGGCGTAGGCGCAAAACTGCTCACTAAGGAAAATCTGCTTCACGTCAGGCTTTCGTAAATGGCTCAAGAAATTTTTGACGACGCCGAAGATGCTGGTGATTTCGAGGAGCGAGCGGACCACGTCTCTGAAGAAACCCTTCGGACAGGAACGGTCACGGGTGATTGGTTCGACGTAATTTCAAAATCACTCGTTGCCCGCGGAACGGTCTTCGTCATTGGCCCGCGCGGTTGCGGTAAGACGCACATGATGCGCTATGCTTGGTTAAGATGCTGCGAACAAAAAGGCGGTCCGCTCGCGGTATACGTTTCATTCAACAGATATCTTCGTCTTGAGCCCCTCTTGAAGACTCGAACGGATGCTCTCTCGCTATTCCAGACTTGGGTTCTTTGCAGAATATTGGTTGCAGCCAATGAAACGGCTGAGCGCCTCGGTTTGAGCTCTGTCGAGCCCGGAGCACCGAACATATTTGGAAGTTTGAGTATTACGAAGGGGCAGGTTGAGGGGTTAGTTACGCGTTTGGAGCGCGCCGGCGTTCTTTCCCAGGAGGAAGAAGCTTGCGCAAACACCATCTCGATCGAGGGGGTAGTGCTAGCGCTAGTCGGCCTCACTCGCCAATTCGGACGAGCCCGTACTGTACTTTTGCTGGACGATGCGGCGCTCGTCTTCACGCCGGAGTTCATGGTTGAGTTCTTCGAGATCGTTCGTGTCTTGAAGCGACAAGACATCTCACCGAAATGTTCGGTATATCCGGGTACGACCGAGTATGGGCCCCGCTTCCATGCCGATCACGAAGGACGATTTGTTCCGGCTTGGTTGCCCGTCGATCATCCGTCCTACTGCGAGATAATGGGCAATATCGGCCAGAAGCGTTATTCGGGTGATGCGCCTGGAAAGGATGTGAATGAACTCTTGATGTACGCCTCGTTCGGCGTGCCCCGAGCGTATCTGACAATGTTGCGTGAGATCCACAGTGAAACTTCCGAGCGCGGGGTGGGATCGCAGGCGGCCGTGAACAAGGTGATCCAGAATCATCGCGACGGCAGGCTGCGTGAATTTAGGTCCCTAAAACTTAAGATGCCGAAGTTTAATACCGTGATTGGGGCAGGGGAGCAGCTATTCGACGCAATCATTCGAATCCTGAAGTCAGAGAACGAAGGTCTGGATAGCGCAGGTACGAAGCAGCTCTTGGTGGGTATCCCATCAACGGACCTAACGTCGTTGCCATCTCGGATGGTCAAGCTTCTTGTGGAGGCTGGGCTGCTGTTCGAAAGCCCTGAGGTTTCGCACGGTCCTGATCGGAAATATCGCCGCTTTACGCCCCATCTAGCTGCACTGATCGCGGCGCGTGCGTTTTCGGAACGGAGCCGGGGGAGTTCTGCGTCGCAGGTCGTTGCATTTATTCAGCGGCGAGCGACAAAGCATCCAGTGCGTCGTTCTCTTGAATCTCTGCTCCCCGCTTCAATGAAGGTGCAACTCGATCTTCCGCCGTGTCAATCGTGTAAGACGCCGCGACTGAATGAGCAGCAGAAGTTCTGTCACAACTGTGGATCACGCCTTGCCGACGATTCTACGTTCACGAGGCTGATGAAGCTCCCGATTTCGGATGTCACAAACCTATCTGCGTGGGCGCGTGGCCGGATCCAGGAAAGGGGCATCAAGACAATCGAAGAACTGTTGGCGTTTGACGACCCTGGCACCGAACTTCGTAAGATTTACATGGTCGGTCCGCAGCGCGCGGAAGACTATCTATCGAGGGTCGAGGCTTACATCGACGAATTCCTGTCATGACCGCAAGCCTCCCCATTACCTATAAGGCGATCGGATCAGTCGCGCTGATGCCGCCTATTGATACAGCAAAGCTATTTGCCGTGGCCAAAGGGCACAACAGAAGTCCGATCGACCTTTTCTTCGAGAATACCAATAATTTGAATAAGCTCTATCTGCCCTACGCGGCGAATGGTTCAGCGCTTCCGCCAGAGCTTGGGGCGGTTGTCGTCCTTGGCTATATGTCTGCGGTAGAGAGCTATGTGCGCTCGGTAGTCAGCGGCATCATTGCGATAGATCAAAAGGCTCGCGACGCTGTCGCAAAGAAGACAGTTAGCTTTGCAGCGGCGGCACATTTGCCGTCGGAGCGATTGCCGGAAGCCCTTCTCGAGCATCTTTCTCTGTCAGACGCGGATACTCTTGAAAAGACCATAACCGCGACGATTGGGCTTAAGGGCGTCCCGAATGATGTGAAGGCTTCGTTGAATACCTTTGATAAGATTTGTCATTTGCGACATTGCTGTGTTCATCGGTTTGGGAAGCTTGGAACGCGAAATGCGTTGGATCTTGGCTTCGAACGGCACGTGGGCGTGGTCGAAGGGCCTTTCTCCCCGTCAGTTACGGACATCACGAATATTGCTGACGCTTTGCAAATAACTGTGATGACGATCAACAATTTTCTCTTCTATTCGACGTTAGAGCGAACCATTGATCATCAGAGTCTATCTGAGGTCTGGCAACTGACTTATGCGAAGGATAAAGCACGGTTCTCGAAGTACTACGATCTCTTCTCAATAAAGACAGGAAAGCCGGCGTCCCCGTCGCCGAGTGCTATCTATTCAAGCTTTGTCCGAGATCATAAGTCGGGTCTTAAAACGATTCTGGCGAAGGCGTTGGCAGCCGGAGGTCCATAGCTTGTCGCGCGGGTATGTCGGGTAGTTCGGCTGTTTGCTCGGAACTGAGCTTTCGGGTTTTTAGGATCACTTGGCCTCCTCGCTCTGTGTCGTCCCCGTCAACCCTCCTCATAAAAATATTCCACTTTACCGAAATTCGGAAATGTCGTACATCTCGCTCAACCCGGCTCATCCTTGAGGGGCGATCGTGAGGTCGTCATGTTTCGCGAGCCGGGCTTGCGGTGGACGCGGCAGCGTCGGCACGAGACGGTACGGGCAGGGCGGGTAGTCCCTGTGAGCTCGAAACCGCGTGCGGACGAACGGCGCTGTCAGGCTTCGTCTCGTTTGTAAGTTTTCGGCTCCGTCGACAGGGCTGGAAATACTGCGGCGAAATGGCGGGCCGTGCGTACGGCAAAACCGTGTGGTCCTGGCCGTCGTTGCTACGGTCAAGCCTTTCGCGGAGATGTGCGCGAGCCCAACCGGGCAGACGGCATCGTCAATTCGCGGGGCGAGGGAGGCCAGAAGGAAAGTTCGGCTCCCGGGAGAGCACGGCATAAGCCGTCCGACCATCGCGCAGGGAAGGCCGAGTGACGGCTCCACCTGTATGCTGCTGTGCGGTTCTTTTGCGCTACATCTTCGCGCAGCGGACCGCGGGTGCGATGTCAGCACCCGGCCTTCCCTGCGCCCTCTTGGCTTCGAGGGTGAAGTGACCAGGCAAAGCTCGGGCGAATGCGCCGCGAGAACGAAAAGGTGTGTCTGCGTCCGGCCACTTCGTCGTCAATTCTGACTTTGCGTCAACCGGTCTCTTCTTCATCGGTCACCGGATGCCCCGCAGATGCACTCGAAAATAATCGCCGCCCGAGCAGCTTTGCGAGGAGCTCCGATAGCAGGCCGAAGATGACCTTGCTCTCGAGAGGACCTCGATCCAGGCCGTCTTCGATGTTCACCAGACCCCTGACGATGATGTAGACGCCGGTAAAGAAGCTGAAGATCGTTTTCCAGAGATCGGGATTGGTCAATTCGGCGGTCAGGAACGGCGCAAGCGCGACCGAGTAGACCGAGAACAGGATAAATCCGAGACCGAAGACAAGCTCGATGACTCCGTAGAGCGTCTGATTGGTGCCGCGAAGGCGATAGGCCAGATAAGCAAGGGTGGGCGCGCCAACCACCACGAAAAGGAACAGTGGAATCTTGAGTCCGTAGTCCTCGATGAAGCGATAGAATACGGGGCCTGCATAGTCGCGGGTGATGACGTAGGCGCGATAATAGCCGACGAGGATCGTGGCGACGAAGGGCAGGCCAAGCGCCAGGGCTGGAATCAAGAAGATCGATCGGCCGGTTTTTTCCTGAAGCTGGATGAACCAGATGGCCGGGAACGCGACGGCGTAGCAGATCAGGAGGTAGACGATATTGGCCCAGATAAAGTGCTGGTCGACGAATTCAGACAGCCACGGCTTGTTGATCCACCCGGCAACACGTTCGACCATGAAAGCGTTGCCGGCGCAGAATATGAACAGTGCGAGCGGCAAGACCAGGATTCCGATCGCGATGGACGCGCCGTCCTGGCTCTGCGGTTGCGGATCGACATGTTGATCGTCAGCCATGGCAACAGTCACCGGTGCAGGCAGCACCGGATTATGCCGGTCGATGCCGTGCCGTGCAACTGAAAATCAGGAATACAACTCACGCGGGAATGCGGGCGGCTTGTTCGCAGAAGCCTCAGCGAAGGTGGAAGCAATCCAGAATCTGTCCGCGGCGACAGTCTGGATTGCTTCGCTGCGCTCGCAATGACGACGGTGAGCCAGCGTGCGCCCCCACGCCCCGCCCTCAGACCCGATACCAGCTCCCCAGATTCCACGTCGTGACATCCCAGCCCGAGATATCCGTCATCAGGCTGTTGACGTTGGCGCCGACGATGTTGCGGGAGAGCAGCGGCACCAGCACGTTGGCTTCGCAGAAGATCTCGTTGACCTTGATCAGCAGCGCGGCGCGCTTGACCGGGTCGAGCTCCTTTTGCGCGGACTTGTAGGCCTTGTCGGCTTCGGGATCGGACCAGCGCGAGATGTTGCGGCCGAGCCATTTGTTGTCCTTGGTGGCGACCTCCCAGGACACGCACTGGTTCAGGAAGCGCTCCGGATCGGGCTGCGGCTGCGTCGTGTTGTACATCTCCATGTCGCAATAGAGCTTCGAATAGGTGTCGGGGTTGCCGACATCGGAGGAGAAGAACACCGACGCGGTGACCGATTTGAGCTCGATGTCGATACCGGCCTTCTGGCACGCCTGCTTGATGATGGCCTGCGTCTTCTGGCGCGGCGCGTTGATCGAGGTCTGGAACACGTATTTGAGCTGCTTGCCGTCCTTGGCGCGGATGCCGTCCGCGCCCAACTTCCAGCCGGCCTCGTCGAGGATCTTGTTCGCCTTCTCGATGTCGAACTCGTATTTCAGCTTGGGCGACTTGAACTGCGACGGCTGGTTGACGAAGCTCGCGGTGGCAACGGCAGCGCGGCCGTAGATGAACTTCTGGATCGACTCGCGGTCGACCAGCAGGTTGAACGCCCGGCGCACGGCCGGATCGGACAGCGACGGATGTTTTGTCCTGGCGTTGGACCGTTCGCCATCGACCTCGGTCCAGGGGTCCGTGGTGTTGAGGATGATGAACTCGACGCCGCCGGAGAGCGTGAACTCCACCTTGCCCTTGCCGCTGGCCTCCATGCGCTTGAGGACCTCGTCCTCGACCAGCAGATTCCAGGCATAGTCGTATTCGCCGGTCTGCAGCACCGCGCGCGCCGCGGAGACGGCATCGCCGCCGCCCTTGACCTCGAGCGTGTCGAAATGCGGCTGGTTCTTGACGTGATAGTCGGGGTTGCGCTCGGCGCGGATCAGGTCGCCGGGCTTGAACTCGACGAATTTGTAGGGACCGGTGCCGACCGGCTTCAGATTGCCCGGTGCGTCGCGCGACTTGCCGCCGGCATAATCGCCGAAATGATGTTTTGGCAGGATCTGGCCGACCGAGCCGACGAAGGGATCGGCCCAGAACGGCGTCGGGTCCTTGAACGTCACCTTAACGGTATGGTCGTCGATCTTCTCGACCTTGATGTTCTGATAGGACCCCGTGGTGTAGGCGGCGGTCGCGAGATCCGCGGCGTATGCCCACGTAAACACCACGTCGTCGGCGGTGAAGGGCTTGCCGTCGTGCCACCGCACGCCCTGCTTCAGCTTCCAGGTCACGATCGTGCCGTCCGCGGAGAGGCCGCCATTCGCCTTGGTCGGAACCTCGGCGGCCAGGCACGGGATGAGATTGCCCTCCTTGTCCCAGCCGGCGAGCGGCTCGAAGAAGATGCGCGAGGCGACCTGGTCCTTGGTGCCGATCGCGAAATGCGGATTGAGCAGGGTGGGCGCCTGCCAGATCAGGATTTTCAGCGCGCCGCCGCCGCCGGCCTTGGTCGGCGTGTATTTGAGCGTGGCGTCCGCCATCGCGACGTCGTTCCAGAGCAGGATCTGGCTCGCGATCGGCGCTGCGATCCCCACCGTCGCCAGGGTCCGGATGAACGCGCGCCGCGACAGCGTGCCTTGCTTCACCTCCGCAATGGCGTTGCGGATGTCGTGTTCGTTCATCGGATGAGCTCCACTTCCAGGACATGTCGCCGCCGGCAACCCATCATGTTTCATCATGGGCGAGGCGGCAATGCCGGCCAGGCAGGAAAGCCCTGCGACGAAATGACGATATGGAGGGAGCCCCATGGGCGACGATCCGGATCGCCGCCCGAGAGACCCGGGCGGCGATCCAGTGCGAACTTGCGTGAACTTGGGGAAGTTCTAAGGCCGCGCGGGAACGCTACCCCGGCCGCAGCCGGCACATCAAGTTTCGCGATGTTGCCCCGGCCGGAGATTGATTACAGCCGTCAGGAAATTGCCACACATGACCATCGAGCCTCGTATGGATCAGCGTCCCTGCGCAATCGCCAGCGCGGCATCCACCGCGTTCTCGAGAATCTCCTCCGACAATTCCTTGTCGCTCACAGCGCGCGCCATTTGCAGCGCACCGACCATGGTCGTGTAGGCCGCGATCGCGCGGCGCCGCCGCTCCACGGGCGAGCCGTCCGGCATCTGCGCCGCCATCAGTGCGAGGATATCGGAGATCTTGCCGGTGAACGCGTCCCGCGTCGCCTTTGGATGCCGCGCGATCTCGGAGACCAGCGCCGCGGTCGGGCAGCCGGTCGCCGCATGGTCGCGATGGCGCGGCGAGAGATAGTCCCGGATGACGGTCTCGACGGCGACGCCGCTTTCGAGATTGTCCTTGTGCCGCTGCTCGCGCCGTTCCAACGCGTCGCACAGCACCGCCCGCACCAGCTCCTCCTTGGAGGTAAAGTGCGTGTAGAAGGCGCCATTGGTCAGGCCCGCCTCCGCCATGATGCCGGCGAGGCCGACCGCGGCAATGCCGCTCTCTCGGAACTGCGCCGAGGCGACATCGAGGATGTGCCGGCGGGTCGTGTCCCTGTGGCCCTTGTCGTAGCGCGCCAATCCCGCCTCCTGCGACCTGCTTCCGCGCCTCCCACAAAATCGTGAGGCAAAGCCTATTGAATTACGATCATAATAATACATTATAGTCATAATGCAATGGGCGGCCGATGCGGCGGTCCGACGGAATCACAGGACCGAACCCATGTCAGTCGAGGATGCTGCCGCGCCGGCCCTGTCCGCCACGCCATTCGTGGCCCGCACCGCGGCGCCACTTCGCCAGGGCGCGGCATCAGCACCAGGTGCCGCCGAGCAAAGGCGCGCTGCGCTGCTGCACGCGCCAATCCTCCCCACCCTGCTCAAGCTCGCGCTGCCGACCGTCACTGTCCTCGTCGCCCAGACCGCGGTGAACATCGCGGAGGCCTATTATGTTGGTTTCCTCGGCACCGATGCTCTCGCGGGCGCCGCGCTCGTGTTTCCGATCTTCATGCTGATGACCATGATGTCCAACGGCGGGTTCGGCTCCGGCGTTGCCTCCTCGGTGGCACGCGCAGTCGGCGCCGGCCGCCGCGCCGATGCCGAGGCCGCATTGTTGCACGCCGTGGTGCTCGCGATCGTTGCCGGCGGCGTGTTCACGCTCGGCGTCATCCTTGGCGGCCCGCATTTGTACCGCGCGCTCGGCGGCACCGGCGGCGCGCTTGCAGCCGCCATTACCTATTCCAGCTATCTGTTCGCTGGCGCCATCCCCGTGTGGATCGTCAATCTCCAGGCCGCCGCGTTGCGCGGCGCTGGCAACGTCAGGGTGCCCGCGCTGGTCACGCTGGTCGGCGCCATCGTGACCATTCCGGTCTCGCCGGCCTTGATCTTCGGGTTCGGTCCGATCCCGCGGCTCGGCATCGGCGGCGCCGGCATAGCTTTCGGCCTCTATTACGGCGCGGCGATGCTGTTTCTTCTGCGCTACATGGCGTCGGGCGCGACCGGCCTGAAACTGCACTTCGTGCCGTTGCGTGCAAGCATCTTCGGCGACATGCTGAAGGTGGGCATTCCGACTGCGTTCAACGCGGTGCTGACCAACCTCACCGTCATCCTCGTGACCGGCGCGGTCGGCCTGTTTGGGACCTCCGCGCTCGCGGGTTACGGCATCGCCTCGCGGCTCGACTATATCATGATCCCGCTGCTGTTCGGCATCAGCACGGCGACGCTGACCATGGTCGGCGTCAACATGGGGGCCGGTCAGACGGCGCGGGCGCGGAAAATCGGCTGGATCAGCGGGCTCGTCGGCATGATCATGACCGGCACGATCGGCCTGCTCGTTGCGATCTTCCCGACGGCATGGCTCAATCTGTTCAGCCACGACGCCGAGGTCGTCGGCGAAGGCATGACCTATCTGCGTATCGTCGCGCCGGCCTATGCCGCGCTTGGCTTCGGTTTTGTCAGTTCGTTCGCCGTGCAAGGCACCGGCCGTGCGATGGGGCCGCTGGCGTCATCCTTCGCACGCATCCTGATCGCGGCGGGCGGCGGCTGGATCGCGGTGGCGAGCTTTGGCGCGGGCATGGCGGGTCTCGCCGTCATGGTCACGCTGTCGCTCGCCGCCTATGCCGCAATCTGCGTCCTGATCATGCTGTCGCCGTCGACCTGGCGGACCGAATAAGCCGGCATCAATGGATGCTGGCCACACCGACCCCCAGCACCGACAGTATCAGCAGATTGGTCAGCAGCTGCAGCGCCGTCTTCGGCTGCGCCAGCCATCCCGAGACCTTCTCGGAGAAGGACAGCGACGGATCGGCGAACCGCGGCTCGTGATAGTGCCTGAAGAAGTGCGGAAATTTTGGCCCGAGCCACGGCGTCAGCAGGGCGTGGAAGGTTGAGGCCATCGCAATGAAGCTGGCGGCGCCATAGCGCTGGTCGGTGAATTCGGACGCGTTGATCAGCATCATCATGAGTGCGACGCCGGAATAAAACGGCACGCCCTGGAGCAGGACGTAGAGTGCAAAACATTCGAGGCGGCTTTGGCCGGTGGACTTGGGAGCGGCGAGGGCGGTCATGATTGAACTCCTGGCTGGTCGTGCCGCCAATCTCGCTCGCCGCGTGCCGTCTTGCCGTGATGCGCCTCACGCTTGCGCCGGCGCATTCGTTCCCCACATCAGGCCGAACGGAGAAGCGTCGTCTGCGTCATCAGGCAAATATGGATTTCCATTTCATTGATTTCGCCCGCCGGAGAAGTGAATACGGTTCCAATCATTTCGTTGAGTTGTGGAGACCAAGATGTCGTTTCGCCTCCCCCTGATCCTCTCGACTGTGCTTGCCGTCTGGTCGGCAGCAGCGTCAGCCGAGACCATCAAGATCGGCGTGACGCCGGGACCGCATGCGCAGATCTTCGAGGCGGTGAAGCCGATTGCGGCGAAGAAGGGCCTCGACATCCAACTGCTCGAATTCTCCGACTACGTCGTGCCGAACGCCGCGCTCGATGCCGGCGAGATCCAGGCCAATTCGTTCCAGAACCAGCCGTACCTCGATAACCAGAAGGCCGACCGCGGTTACAAGATCGAGTCCGTCGGGCTGACCGTGAACTTCCCGATCGGCGTCTATTCGAAGAAGCACAAGGCTTTCGCTGACATCCCCGAGGGCGGCAAGGTCTCGATCCCGAACGATCCCACCAATGGCGGCCGCGTGCTGCTGCTGTTGCGCGACAAGGGCGTGATCAAGCTGAAGGACGGCACCGGCTTCAAGCCGACCGTGCTCGACGTCACCGAAAACCCGAAGAAGCTGAAGTTCATCGAGGTCGACGCGGCGCAGGCGCCGCGTGCGCTCGACGACGTCGACGCCGCCGCGATCAACACCAATTATGCAACCCAGGCGGGGCTCGATCCGGTCAAGGATCCGATCCTGCGCGAGGATCCGAAGGGCCCCTATGTCAATCTGATCGCCGTTCGCGCGGCCGACAAGGACAAGCCCTGGGTCAAGATCCTCGTCGACAGCTACCATACCCCTGAGGTCAAGGAGTTCGTCCTGACCAAGTTCAAGGGCGCGGTGCTGCCGAGCTGGTAGGCAATCTGCCCAGCCCAAATCCAGCGCAGGGGGAGCGATCCGGCGGGCAGCGTTGCGCAATGCCCGCTTGTCTGGAGCTGCGGCAACCGACATCATCGGGGGCCTGGCCATCCTCGCCGACAGGGGTCGTATGAAACGCTTTGCAAACCTGAAACGCCTGGGGTTCTTCACGCGGCTTCTCGACGAGGCCCCGCCTGCCGACCGCTATCGCTTCGCCGCCGAGCAGATCGTGCGGGCCGAGAAGGCCGGCCTCGATTCCGCGTGGATCGCGCAGCATCATTTCCACGAGCGCGAGGGCGGCCTGCCGTCGCCCTTCACGTTCCTCGGTTATGTCGCAGCCCAGACCTCGCGCATCCGCCTCGGCACCGGCATCGTCACGCTACCGCTGGAGAGCGCGGTGCGGGTGGCGGAGGACGCCGCGGTCCTTGACTTGCTCTGCAACGGCCGCTTCGAGCTCGGCGTCGGCACCGGCGGCAACCCGTCGGCCTTCGCCGCCTTCGGTCTCGACAGCGCCCAGCGCAACGAGATTTTTGCCCGCAATCTGGAGGTGGTTCGCGCCGCACTGACCGGCAAGCCGCTCGACGGCGGCGACACGATCTATCCGCAGCGGCCGCAACTGGACAAGCGGATCTGGCAGGCGACGTTCTCGGTCGCCGGTGGTGCGCGCGCCGGCAAGGCGGGCGATGGCCTGTTGCTGTCGCGCACCCAGCCTCGCACCAGGGAAGCGCCGAAGGCGACGCTGGCCGAAATCCAGAACCCGGTCATCGACGCCTATCTTGAAGCGCTGCCCAAGGGGGCTGAGCCCCGCATCATGGCCTCGCGCAGCGTCTTCGTCGCCGACGACCACGCCGAAGCGATGCGTCTGGCCGACGCCGGGCTGCGTCGCGCGCTCCCGCAATTCCTGAAGGGCGGTCACCTTCCGCCGGGCGAGACGCTGGAGGAGATGATCACGGCGTTCGACACCCATGTCGGCGACGCCGAGCACGTCATCGCCTCGCTCCGGGCCGACGCGACGCTGGAGCGCGTGACCGATCTGGTCTTCCAGGTGCATTCGGTCGATGCGCCGCATCCGTACGTCCTGCGCTCGATCGAGCTGGTCGCGGAGAAGGTTGCGCCGGCGTTGGGTTGGGTTCGAACGGCGCCTGATGTGGCGCTGGCGGGCTAGTCGCGACTTCAAGGAATTGCACGAGGCTGAATGATGAGTACGACAGATATCATCGACACGCTCGCCGGGATCGAGCCTGGCTCGGCTCTTGACGCCATCCGCGCGAAGCGCGTGCAGGCGCGCGATAACGCGCAGAAGAGCTATCTCTCGCTGTTCGAGCCGGTCGACGCGAGCGACTTCTCCCTTCTCGAACGCGCGGCGGTCGCGGCCTTCGTGACCGGGCTCCATGGCGAGTCGCCTGTTGCGACCTTCTATCGCGAGAAGCTTGCCGCGAGCGCGGATGGTGAGCGCCTGTTGGAAGCGATCGACACCGAGAGCGCGCGCGGCAAAACCTCGGGTCCGTATGGCACTTATCCGGCCGGTCCGCTGTCCGTCGAGAATACCGCCGGCTTGGTCTATCGCGTGAGCGCGAAGGGCAAATCTGTCCTTGGCGACCGGCTCGTCGCCGCGCTCGAACATGCGCATCTGCTGGTGTTCCGGCCGCGCGATGCCGCATCCACCGACATGAAGGCGCTGCTCGCCGCCGGCTGGTCGAACACCGGCATCGTCACGTTCTCCCAGCTCGTCGCGTTCCTGTCGTTCCAGGTGCGGGTCGTCAGCGGCCTCCGCACGCTCGCCGCAGCGAACGCATAAGAGGAGGCTGCATCATGAGCGCTTCAAGCAACGTCAACCCGCCCGTCGTCTTCACCCAGGACGAACTGGGCTGGGTCTCCTGGATCGATCCGCTGCCCGAGGCCGAGCTGACCGAGCGGCATTTCGCCGGCCTGGTCGATCGCTCCCGCGCCAAGTCGGAATATTTCCGCCTGCTGGTGCGCGATCCCGAGGTGCTGGAAGCCCGCACCAAGACCGACAAGGACATCTTCTACAACGTCGCCGACGGCCTGCCGCGCGCCGAGCGCGAGCTCGCAGCGGCGGCGACCTCGCGCTATAACGGCTGCATCTATTGTGCCTCCGTGCACGCGCGTTTCGCCAGCACCTATTCGAAGCGCCGTGACGACGTGCAGCGCCTGCTCGACGAAGGCGTCGAGGCCGATCTTGGCGAACGCTGGAACGCCGTTGTCAGAGCCTCGGTCGCGTTGGCCGCGACCCCGATCGCGTTTGGCCCGGACAATATCGCGGAGTTGCGCCGCGCCGGTCTCGACGACGCCGAAATCGTCGACGTTATCAACGGCGCCTCGTTCTTCAACTGGGCGAACCGGCTGATGCTGTCGCTTGGTGAGCCCTCGAAATAGGCAACCTCACCGGCACAAGAATTGCTGCTTGTTTGTAACACCTGACTGGATGGAGCCGTACATGAGCAACATCGATCGCCGTACTCTCGTCAAGGGCTCGCTCGCCGCCATGATGGCGGGAGCCGCCGTCTCGCGCAGTGCCTTTGCGCAATCCTCCGAACCGATCCTGCTCGGTGTCAGCGGTCCCCTCACGGGTCCGAACGCGCAATATGGCACGCAGTGGAAGCAGGGTTTTGACCTTGCGCTCGACGAGATCCAGGCCGCCGGCGGCATCAACGGCCGCAAGCTCGCCTATCAGTTCGAGGACAGCCAGAGCGACCCGCGCCAGTCGGTCGCGATCGCGCAGAAGTTCGTTTCCAATCCTGCCATTGTGCTGGAGCTCGGCGACTTCTCCAGCCCCGCTTCGATGGCGGCCTCGCCGATCTACCAGCGCGCCGGTCTGGTGCAATTCGGCTTCACCAATTCGCATCCCGATTTCACCAAGGGCGGCGACTTCATGTGGAGCACCTCAGTCAGCCAGGCCGACGAGCAGCCGCTGCTGGCGTCGTACGCCGTGAAGCGTCTCAAGCTGAAGAAGCTCGCGGTGCTGCACCTCAACACCGATTGGGGCCGCACCAGCCGCGACTATTTCGTCAACGCCGCCAAGGAATACGGCGCTGAGATCGCCGTCACCGAAGCCTATATCGCGGAAGAGCGTGACTTCCGTTCCACTCTGGTGCGCGTGCGCGACGCCAATCCGGACGGGCTGATCCTGATCTCTTACTATTCCGATGGCGCGCTGATCGCACGCCAGGCGCGCCAGGTCGGGTTGAAGCAGGTGATCTGCGCCGCAAGCTCGGTCTACTCGCCGAAGTTTCTGGAGCTCGGCGGCGAGGCCGTCGAGGAGGTCCATGTCGGCACGCGCTACTTCCCGGAAGACCCGCGGCCTGAAGTGCAGAAGTTCATCGCCGGCTTCAAGAAGAAGTACAACGGGCTGGAGCCCGACGCCTTCAACGCTTACGCCTATGACGCGATGAACATGGCGGCCGCCGTGGTGAGGATCGGCGGCACCGATCGCCGCGCCGTCCGCGATGCCTTCATGAAAGTCAAGGATGTCCCCAGCGTGATCTTCGGCGCCGCGACGTTCGACGTCGCGAGCCGTCGCGTCAAGGGCGCCATGAATGCCGAGTTGGTCGTGCGCAAGGGCCAGTTCGCGCTCTGGGACGGCAAGCCGACCTGACGTGATCACCCTTGATTAGGAACGCTGCGTGTCTTCCTGGCTCGACTACACGATCAACGGGCTGATCGTCGGCAATGTCTACGCCCTCGTTGCGGTCGGGCTTGCGCTGATCTTCGGCGTCAGCCGGCTGATCAACTTTGCGCAGGGCTCGATCTATCTCGTCGGCGCCTATGTCGGCTGGGTCGCGGTGGTGCAGCTGCATACGCCGCTGCCGCTGACCATTATCGTGGTGGCAGTGGCCGCCGCGATCGTTGGATTGATCATCGAGCGGTTCGGCCTGAGGCCGCTGCAAAACTCGGTGCGCATCGCGCCGCTGCTCGCGACCATAGGCATCAGCTTCGTGCTCGACCAGCTGGTGATGCTGACCTTCTCGCCCAATCCGCGCGCGCTGCCGAGCCAGTTGCCTGACGTTCGCTTCCAGGTCGGTGGCGGCACCATCGGCCCGCTCGATCTCCTGATCGCCGGCGTCGGTCTTACCAGCGCGTTGTTGCTGTTCGTGTTCCTGCGCTACAGCAAGCTCGGCTGGGCGGTGCGCGCGGCGTCGCAGGATCGCGATGCGGCAATGCAGATGGGCGTCGACGTCAACCGCGTCAATCAGGCGGTGTTTGGCATTGCGGCAGCGCTCGGCGGCGTCTCCGGCATGCTGGTCGGCATGTACTACAACCAGATCGACACCGCGATGAGCCTTCAGGCGACGCTGAAGGGCGTCGTCGCGGAAGTCGTCGGTGGTGCCGGCAACGTGCCGGGGGCGGTGATCGGCAGCCTGCTGCTCGGATTGGTGGAGAGCTACGGCGTGGCCGTGTTCGGCACCAGCTACCGTAATTTGTTCGCGTTCCTGCTGCTGGTCGTCGTGCTCGTGCTGCGGCCGAACGGCCTGTTCGCCAGCGCGCGGCAGGCGCCGCCCGAGCCGCTTACCGGCACCTTCATTGCGCCGAGCCGTCCCGTCCGCATCCCGCGCTGGGCCCTGCTGCTTGCGGCCGCGATCTTCGCGATCCTGCCGTTCTTCCCCGTGTCCTTCTACGTGCTCCAGACCCTGATCAACGCCTGGCTGCTCGGCATGCTCGCGCTCAGCCTGACGCTGGTTGCGGGCACGGTGGGGCAGGTCTCGCTCGGGCACGCCGCACTGCTCGCGATCGGCGCCTACACCTCCGCGCTGCTGTCACTGACCTTCTCCGTGCCTGTCGGCCTCGCCATCATCGGCGGTGGCTTGATGAGCGCCGCGCTTGGCACCGCGCTGATCTCGCCGTCATTCCGCCTGCGCGGGCATTATGTTTCGATCGCGACACTTGCGATCGGCGAGATCGTGTCACTGGTGATTTTGAACTGGGAAAGCGTCACCCGAGGCCCGATCGGCATCTCCGGCATTCCGCCGCTGTCGCTGTTCGGCTACGAGCTGATCAGCCCGAATTCGATCTACTGGTTCAGTTTTATCGTGATGGTCGTGCTGGCGCTGCTCCAGGGACGTCTGCTCAGCTCGCATCTCGGCCGCAGCTTTCGCGCCATCCGCGACGACGACATCGCCGCACGCGCCTATGGCCTCAGCCTGAACCGCTACAAATCGCTGGCCTTCATCTTCGGCGGCTTCGCCGCCGGTGTCAGCGGCGGCATCGCCGCGCATCTCTATTCCTACATCAACCACGAGACCTTCAACACGCAGCAATCGATCCTGGCGCTCACGGTCGTGATTCTCGGCGGCCTCGGCAATGTCGTCGGCGCGATTCTCGGAGCGGTCGCGCTGGTCGGCTTGCCCGAACTGTTCCGGATCGCGGCGGAGTACCGCATCCTGATCTACGGCATCGTGCTGCTGCTGCTCGTACGGTTCAGGCCGCAGGGCCTGCTGGGGACGATGTAATGGCGGAGCGCGCCCCCATGCTGTCCTTGCGCGGATTGACGCGTCGCTTCGGCGGTCTCACTGCGGTCGACGCCATCGATCTCGATCTCGCCAAAGGCGAGCTGATCAGCATCATCGGCCCGAACGGCGCCGGCAAGACGACGCTGTTCAATCTCGTGACCGGGCTCGACCGGCCGGATGCGGGCCATGTCGGCTTCGAGGGCCAGGACATCACCGGGTTCTCGCCGGAGCGGCTCGCTGGTCAGGGTATCGCGCGCACCTTCCAGCTCGGCCGGGTCTTCGGCAATCTCAGCGTCATGGACAACGTCCTGATCGGCGCGCATACGCGGCTGCGCGCGGTGAAACCGGCCGTGCCCGTGATCGGCCCGCTATTGGAGCTGGGACTGGCGCTGTTGCGCCCGGCCAGCGTCAAAGCCGAGGAAGAGCGGCTGCGCGAGGAGGTGAAGGTCATTCTCGCGCGCTTCGGTGAGCGTCTGTTGCCGCGCATCGATCAGCCCGCCTATAGCCTGTCCTACGCCAACCGCCGCCGTATCGAGATCGCGCGTGCGCTCGCGCTGAAACCCCGACTGTTGCTGCTGGATGAGCCCACCGCCGGCATGAATCCGACCGAGACCGCGGAGATGCAGGCACTCGTCGCCGAACTGAAGGCGGAAGGGCTGACCATCCTCCTGATCGAGCACAAGCTGGAGATGGTGATGCGCCTTTCGGACCGCGTCCTCGTCATGGACGAGGGCAGGAAGATCGCGGAAGGGCCGGGCGAGAAGGTGCGTACCGATCCCAAGGTGATCGAAGCCTATCTCGGCCACGGCCTGTCAGGGACACCGGAGCCGGAGAGCGTGGCATGACGACAAGCGCATCCGAACCGCTGCTCACGCTCTCGGGCGTCAACACCTTCTACGGCCAGGCCCAGGTGCATTTCGACCTGTCGATCACGGTCGGCCGCGGCCATATCGTGTGCCTGCTCGGCGGCAACGCCAGCGGCAAGTCGACGACGATGAAGATCATTCTGGGTCTCGTGAAGCCGCGCTCGGGCGATGTGACCTTCGACGGCGCCTCGCTGCTGGGGCTGACCACGCCGCAGATCGTCCGCCGCGGCATCGCCTCTGTGCCGGAGGCACGGCGGTTGTTCGCGGACATGAGCGTCCGCGAAAACATCCTGATGGGCGCCTTCGTGCGCAACGACCGTGAGGCGATCGCGCAGGACCTCGACAAGATGCTCACGCTGTTCCCGAAGCTTGGGCAGCGACTGTCGCAGCGCGCCGGCTCGCTCTCCGGCGGCGAGCAGCAGATGGTCGCGATGGCGCGTGCGCTGATGAGCCGTCCCAGGATGATCGTGATGGATGAGCCGACCATGGGCCTGTCGCCGCTCTATGTCGATCGCGTGCTCGAGCTGATCCGCACCGTCAACCAGGAGGGCGTCTCGGTCTTCATGGTCGAGCAGAATGCCAGCCTCGCCCTCGAGATCGCGCACGAGGCCTATGTGCTCCAGACCGGCAAGATCGTGCTCTCGGGCCCGGCGCGCGAGCTGAAGGAAGATCCGCGGGTGCGGGATGCCTATCTTGGTGGGTCTGAAGCGGCTTAGCTCGATCCATCCCCGCGTCATGGCCGGGCTTGACCCGGCCATCCACGTCTCAGCTCTTGTCACGAAGAACGTGGATGCCCGGGACAAGCCCGGGCATGACGACCTCCCGGCAAATCCGCATACGCGATCATCAACCGGCAACTAGTCAGTGTGATCATTCTATGAAAAGATCATACCGCTGCCGCGATGGGGCGTGCGGCAGACGGAATGATGTTCGTGACGAAATGGTCCTTGCGGGCGGTCGAGCCCGGTGTCGTGCTGCTGTTTGGCGGGCTCATGGCCGCCAACATCGCCGCATGGGCCTGGGCCTTCGCGGCGTTCGGCGACCGTCCCACGGTGATGGCGACCGCGCTGCTCGCCTGGGTGTTCGGCCTCCGCCACGCCGTCGATGCCGACCACATCGCAGCCATCGATAATGTCGTGCGCAAGCTTATGCAGGCAGGCGATACGCCACGCAGCGTGGGCCTCTATTTCGCGCTCGGTCATTCCACCGTCGTCGTGATCGCGACCATGCTGCTTGCGCTTGGCGTGGTGAGCCTTGGCGGCGACAGCCTGCTCAAGGAGATCGGCGGCTTTATCGGTACGTCGGTGTCGGCGCTGTTTCTGCTGGTGATCGCAGCGATCAATCTTGCCATCTTCGTCGGCCTGTGGCGGACGTTTCGAATGGCGCGCGAGCAGGGCGTTCACGACGCCGAAGGCCTCGACAAGCTGCTCGCCAATCGCGGATTCCTGGCGCGGCTGCTTGGCCCGATGTTCCGCCTGGTGACAACGCCGTGGCACATGTATCCGCTCGGGCTCCTGTTCGGGCTGGGCTTCGACACCGCAACCGAGATCGGCCTGCTCAGCATCTCCGCCAGCGAAGCCGCGCGCGGGGCTTCGCTCGCCGACGTTCTGGTCTTCCCGGCGCTGTTTGCCGCCGGCATGGCGCTGGTCGACACGGCCGACTCCGCGCTGATGGTCAGCGCCTATCGCTGGGCCTTCGTCGATCCCTTGCGCAAGCTCTGGTACAATCTCACGATCACCGGGGCTTCCGTCGCGGTCGCGCTGTTCATCGGCGGCATCGAGGCGCTCGGGCTGGTCGCCGACCGGCTTGGCGTGAGCGGCGGCCTGTGGACGCTGGTCGACGGGCTCAACGAGTCGCTTGCCAATGTCGGCTTCGCCGTGATCGCGCTGTTTGCGGTCGCGTGGCTCGTCTCGGTCCTGCTCTATCGCCGCATGTTCGCGAGCGACTCTTTGCGTGCTGACGTGCTTCGAGGCGCCGATGCGACCGAGACGGCCTGAGTCTTTCTGTCGTCGCGGTGGGCTGACGGCACTCTCCGCCATCGTGCTTCTCGCCGATGAGGGCAGTGCGTTTGCACAGAGCAATGGCGCCTCACGCGAATTGCCGCCGGTCCAGATCTCCGGCGGTGAGACCAGGCCTCACAAGAAGCCTGCCGCATCGCGACACGCCAGCAGGCCCGTCCAGCCTAGCGGGCGCGTCGTCGTCGATCCGGCCGCAACGCAATCATCCGATGCCCGCAGCGTTGGCTCCGGCGCAAACGGCCCGCCTGGCATGGCGAGCGAGATCACCATCTCCGGTGCGGAGGTCAACGCGCGCCCCTTCACGCGGCCGGGCGAGGCGCTCGAAGCCGTGCCGGGGTTGATCGTGACCCAGCATTCCGGCGAGGGCAAAGCCAACCAGTATTTTCTGCGCGGCTATAATCTCGATCACGGCACCGACCTCGCGATCACCGTCGACGGCGTCCCCGTCAACATGCGCACGCACGCGCATGGCCAGGGCTATGCAGATTTGAACTGGCTGATCCCGGAAACCATCGCCGCGATCGACGTGCGCAAGGGACCGTATTTTGCCGATGAGGGCGATTTCGCCTCGGTCGGCAGCGTGCATATCGGCCTGATCGACCGCACCAGGGGTCTTGCGCAGGTCACCGCCGGCAGTTTTGGTTATCGCCGCCTGCTCGGCATGAACTCAGCGAAAGTGGGCGATGGCTCGCTGCTCGTCGCCGGCGAGATCGGGACCTATAACGGCCCGTGGGACAATCCGGACAATGTGCGCAAGCTCAACGGCCTCGTGCGCTACAGCCAGGGCACCGCGACCGACGGCGTCTCCATCACCGGCATGGCCTATGCGAATAAATGGAATTCGACCGACCAGGTGCCACAGCGCGCGATCGCGTCCGGCTTTCTCAGCCGGTTCGGCTCGGAAGATCCAAGCGACGGCGGCAACACCAACCGTTTTGCACTCTCGGGCCGCGTCGCGCAGAGCGACGATCTCGGCTCGTGGAAGGCCAACGCCTATGTCGTGAAGAGCCAGCTCGATCTCTTCAACAATTTCACCTACTTCCTCAGCGACCCGGTGCTCGGCGACCAGTTCCACCAGCACGACGACCGCCTGATGGCCGGCGCCAACATCTCGCGTACGCTGAACGGCTCGTTCGCCGGCCTGCCGATGCAGACCACCATCGGGCTGCAATCGCGCTACGACGCGATCGATCTGGCGCTGACCAATACTTTCCAGCGCGGCTTCGTGTCCAACACCCGCAGCGACAAGGTCGGCGAGGGCAGCTTCGGTCTCTATGCCGAGAACACCGTGCGCTGGACCGATTGGCTGAGGACGACCGTTGGTCTGCGCGGCGATTATTACGCCGCCGACGTCACTTCGCTGTTCAACGCGAACAACTCAGGCCGTGCCGATGCCGCGCTCGGCAGTCCCAAATTCAGGATAGTGCTCGGGCCATTCAACCAGACCGAATTCTTCGTTGGCGCCGGCACCGGCATGCATTCGAACGACGCGCGCGGGGCGACCACGACGGAAGATCCCAGCGATCCCGCCACACGCCTGACGCCATCCCCGCTGCTGGTGCGCACCAAGGGCGCGGAGGTCGGCGTGCGCAGCAGGATCGTCCCGGGCCTCGACACTTCGCTCAGCCTCTTCGTTCTCGACCAGGATTCCGAGATCCTGTTCTCCGGCGATGCCGGCGATACCTCGGCGACCCGCGCCAGCCGCCGCTATGGCTTTGAGTGGACCAATCACTATCGCCCGCGCTCCTGGATCGACATCGACGCCGATCTCGCCATGACGCATGCGCGCTTTCGTGGCTTCGACAGCGAGCAGGCGGAGGTCTACGCTTCGCTCGCCGGCTATCCCGAAGCGCAGATCGGCAACGCGCCCGGCAATTACGTTCCGAATGCGCCGGCGATGGTGGCCTCGGCCGGCATCACGCTCGGCGAGAAAACCGGCTGGTTCGGGACCTTGCGCTGGCGCTATCTGGCGTCGAGCCCGCTGACGGAAGACAATGCGTTCCGCTCATCCGCGACCAGCATCTTCAACGGCCGCCTCGGCTATCGCACCGACAATGGCTGGCGCATCCAGCTCGACGTGCTCAATCTCTTCAACACGCAGGGGAACCAGATCACTTACGCCTACGGCTCGCTGCTCAAGACCGACACGCTGTACAATCTCTGCACCGGCGGCGTCGCGCCGACCGCGGTCTGCCAGAACGGCGTGATGGATTACGTGCTGCATCCCGTGGAGCCGCTGACGTTTCGCGTGACGATGGCCGGTACGTTCTAGGCCGACGCCGCGCTCGCGGCCGGCTCCGCCGGCAGATCGTCGGCATTGGGATCGCCCGGCGCGGTGGCCCAGGCCAGCTCCACCAGCGTTACGAATCTGCGGCCGCCGCCGTCGAGCTGGACGACGATCAAGCCCTGCTCTTCCATGTAGCCGAGCAAACGCTGGGCGCGGCGCAGCGAATGCGAGCCATAGGCACGCGCGATCGCGGCATCGCCGGGGCAGGGCCAGCCTTCCTTGGCCGCGCGCGCGATCATCATGAACACGCCCTGCATGTCGTCGGGCAGGATCGAGGCGCGCAGCGTCACGTCCTGCCAGTCGTCGCCTTCGGCGAGGTCCGTGCCCAGGCCGGCGCGCGCATGTGTCAGCATGCGGCGGAATTCGTTCAGGTCAGGCACGGCCGCGCCCAGGCCTTCGATGCGGCAGCGGACCACGAATTCCTGGTAGAGTACGCCGACGGCGCGGAAGCCGGCGTCCGGCGCGTCGAGCACGGCGCGCAACGTACGATTCACGCGCTCGCGCCGCTCCGCCAGCTCCTCGGCACTGACCGGCACCTCGACCATCTCGGTCCGGATCTCCGGCGTGGCGGCCGCCTTCGCGGCGCGGAGCTGTTCGAGCAGGTCAGGCGCGGGCCGGCGCTGCGGGCGGCTGGCATCCGGCGGCGGCGCCGCCAGGATCACGGCGCGCATATTCTCAAGTGCGGCTTCCGGCAGCGGCATCAGCCGCGGCGTCGAATTGCGCGCATGGGTGTCGGTCGGGCCGATGTGCAGACGCAACGGGCGCCGCGACAGCGCAGGTCCCAGCGCCATGAACTGGCCGCGCTCGAGATCGCGAAAGGATTCGGCCTGCCGCCGCTCCATGCCGAGCAGGTCGGCGGCGCGCGCCATGTCGATGTCGAGGAAGGTGCGGCCCATCAGGAAGTTCGAGGCCTCCGCGGCGACGTTCTTGGCGAGCTTCGCCAGACGTTGCGTCGCGATGACTCCGGCCAGTCCGCGCTTGCGGCCGCGGCACATCAGGTTGGTCATGGCGCCGAGCGACAGTTTTCGCGCTTCGTCCGAGACTTCGCCGGCGACGGCGGGTGCGAACAGCTGTGCCTCGTCCACCACCACCAGCATCGGGTACCAATGGTCCCGCTCCACATCAAAGAGACCGCCGAGGAAGGCGGCGGCGCGCCGCATCTGGTTCTCGGCGTCCAGCCCTTCGAGATTGAGCACGGTGGAGACGCGATGCAGCCGCGCCCGTTCGCCGGCGACCTGCAGACCGCGCTCGGTGTGATCCTCGGCCTCGATGACGAGGTGGCCGAAGCGCTCGGCCAGCGTGACGAAGTCACCTTCGGGATCGATGATGGCCTGCTGCACCCAAGGTGCGCTCTGCTCCAGCAGCCGTCGCAGCAGATGCGACTTGCCGGAACCCGAATTGCCCTGCACCAGCAGACGGGTCGCCAGGAGTTCCTCGAGGTCCATGGCGGCCGCGGCGCCCGCCGTGGTCTGCCCCATCTCGATCGCAACCGTCATGCCCGACTCAAGTCCCCATCATCAGCGGACAGGGGCTTATCAATCCGGCCGCGGCGCGTCGAGCGTTCCAGCGCGAATCATGCCGTGTTGCCCACGGCGGCGTTCAGGCGGGATTCGATTGCCGTAGAAGTGCGGGCCGATAGGGCGCCTGCGGATCGTCGTCCTCGTTCTCGGGGATCGCGCAGGAGCCGAATTCTTGCCGGATGCGCTCGATCTCGGCGATGCGCTCGTGCAGCCGCTGCAAATGCTCGGCCGAATTCGCCCGCCAGAACCGGAAGGTGTCGGCGGTCAGCGGCAGGAATGCGGTGCCTGACAGCGTCGGCTCGGGAACGATGGTGCGCCCGAGCAGCAGGAACCGGTCACTGCCGGAGACGACAAGCGTCGCATAGCCGCGGTTGCCGATTCGCCTGATGCCGTTCAGCGACCATTCGGCCAGCTTGCTGAAATAGGGCTCCTCGCGCCAGCGATCGGGGCAGTCGTCGTCGACCGTCACGTTCACGGCGTCCTGGCTGAAATGCACGATGATGCCTGACTTCGCCGGGAACCAGTCGTCGTCGAGATGGCCTTGCAGCCAGGCGCAGACGAAGGACCGGCACATCTGCGGACGCCGCTCGTAGATGCTGCACCCGGTGCCCGTCTGCCAATGCTGGCAGAGCTGGTTCACCGGCTTGTCGACGGCGGCGACTTCCAGAATATCGCAGCAGGCGTTGCACGATCCGCATTGCCGGGTCAGCGGCGCCGCCTTCGGCAGACCGGTCGCGCGAAAACCCTGGCCGTCGCGGACCAGGAGTTTCTGCTTCTCCAGCGCATGCAGCGCACGTTCGATCTTGAGACGGGACAGTCCGGTCGCGTCGATCACGCCCTTCATCGTCGTCGCGCCCGCCTCGACCGCACGGACGACGCTGAGCATCGACTGATCCATTCTTCTTTTCTTCTCTGGTTTTTGTCTGGATCCCAAACGCCAGCGCTGCCCGCCGCCCGTGAGAGGGCGTAGCGGACAGGTGACTTGCAAAGCTATCTTGCTCAGGCCTGTTCGCGAGACAAGAAGCCGAGCCCGCCGCGCGCGCATGCAGCGCTTGCGTAAATGGAGGATCACATGCGGAGCGTGAGATCTCGTTCGCGCCCGCGATGACGCGGAGCCATGTGCGCTTTGGTTGAATTCGCGGGCAAACAACGCGTTTTCACATCGCGATGTGCCGAGACATGACGGGCAGCATGCTTACGTCTCACGCAGTCGTGATATTTGCGGCTGCGGGCAGCCATCGCGCACCGACGACACGTTCGCGTGATTGACGAGATACGGTCGCGTTTGTCAGCAGGACGCGCCGCCCTCGACATGTGCATGCGCTATCGAAAAGCGGCAATGAGGTTCGCGCCCGCGTTGGTTTCGCGCCACACCGGGAACCGCGTGCTTTGAAACATCACACGCGAATAGTCGTTGCGCGATGCGCGCAACGACGGAAGACCAGGGTCGAGTGTTTGATATCCGGGAAAGAGGTCGCGGGCGCGCTACTGCGCGCCCGATCCGCCCTGCACGATCTTTTCGTTCAGCTTCAGGTCGACGGTTTCGACCGTGCGGTCGATCTCGGCATTGGGCGTGCCGAGCTGATGCGAGATCAGCTTGACCAGCAGATCGACGCGCTCGATGAAGGGGGCGCCGCTCGCCACCGCGCGCGCCGCCGAGGACGGCTTGAGCAGGCTTTCGGCGGCCTTGGCGTATTTCGCGAACGGCACCTGGTCCTGCGGATCGGCGCCGAGGCGGCGTGCGATCGAGTCGACATGGTCATAGATCGTCTGCGAGCGCGCGAGATCGCCGTGCACGGCGTCGCGGATCGACTGCGGCTCGTTCGGCGTGATGCAGCGATAATTGCCGGTGAGCAGCATCGACCATTTCGCCAGCGGCACGAACAGGGAGTCGAACACTTTCAGCTTCACCGGAACGTCGTGGCCGTCGAGCGTCACCGCGTCGATGTCGGCTTCGAGTTCGCGCAGCACCTTGTTGTGCTTCTCGTCGGCGAAGGCCGAGGCCTTGAAGTTGGTGGGCAGGCCGACATGCAGCACGTTTGCGGCCTCTTCCGGCGGACGGAAGGCCTGCGGATCGGGCGAGCAGAGCGTCACGAGGCCCGGCTCGAAGCGCTCCCACACCTGCGCATTGGTATAGGCCTCCTCGAGGTCCATGTCGGCAAGCGAGGGGATCCGCTTGAGGTAGGGAAGCGGCGGCATGTTCATGATCGACAGGCACGGCAGCTTCGCCGCGGCGATCCTGACCATGAGAACGCGCACCGTGTGGTTGGTGTATTGCGGCTCCTGCATCGCAAGGCCGACCATGTCGGAGCGGGAAAGGTCGACATTGGCCGGCGTCACCGCGTCGAGCTTGCCCGGCAGGTCGCGTGAGAAGATCGCCCGATGCACCGCTTCGTCGCGCAGCTTGATGCGCACCTCAGTACCGTCGCGGTTGATCAGCTCGGCGGTCTTGGAGCGGCAGACCAGGGTCACGTTATGCCCTGCCATTAGCAGCTTCGTGCCCAGCAGGGAGCCGTAGGAAGCCCCAAGAATCAGGATGTTGCGCGCCATGTTCCGTCCCTTTGAAATGTGTGTGATTTTTGCGCCCGGGCCGTCATCCGCGGGCCAGTTGCCGGCATGTAAAGCGAAGTCTGCCGGGATGGCAACTGGGATAATGCATACAAGGAACGGCCGAAATATTCCGCAGGGCGGGCGGACAGTAGCGCAATCCGGGTCCTTGCCGAGAGCGGGAGTCCGGCTTCGCGCGGAGCTTGTCATCGGGCGGCAGTTCGCCGGCCTGTGGGATCCATCCGGGGTGATGGGGCCTGTTGTTGCGCGGTGGACAAATGCCCAGCAGCCCGTGATGATCAAACCATGCGGTATTCGGATTTATGTAATATATCGTTAGACGATATATTACGTTGCGTCATTCGATCGAATGAGCAAAGTTGAATCCGGCGTCTCCAGTTTTTCCCGCGACAATCAGGCATCGATATAGCGGCAATCCGTCGCATCTGCTGCTGTATCACTCCGTCACAATTGCAGCCGATACAGTCATGCCTCTTCTGTGATCATCCGAGGTAATTTTTAGTCGTCTGCAGCAACAAAAAAGTACAAGTGCGGGACGACAAAGATGGCAGAGTGCGCTCGCAAAACGGGGATCAGCAAAGGAGCTGAGACGTGACGATTGAGCTGAGCTGAGCTGGCGTGGCGTGTAGTTCGAAGGCTGGCTCGTTTGGAATGCAGATTGGTCCGTCCGGTGTCTTCGCCGCGCGAAGGGAAGGCGGAAGGATCATGAGGTTGGGGTGGGTCGCGCAAATGCGGCGAAAGAGATCAACGGGGCGGGCAATATCCGCAGGCGCAAGTTGGGTCGATGCGATCAGGCATGCCTGCGAACGCATCGAGCATGCAGGGCGCTGCGCCGAAAGCGAAGCCGACAAGTCCGCACTTCGGTCCGGGCCATCGCTGACGGGACCGCTCGGGGACTGACATGGAAGGTGATCATTGGCCTCACGGCTCGTGCGATGGCGCCGGTCGAAGCCTGGCGCGGTTGCGGAATCGTGTTGCCGGATTTTTCGAAAGCTTGTCCGTCGCAGAGCTCGTGCGCGAGCCGCACAGGCGTCTGTGGATTTCGGACTGGCTGGGAATCGCAGACGACTACCGGACGTTCGCGGAATCCGCGCGCGACAACGGATCCGTTCAGACGGCGCGGGAAGGGTGGCTATGCGCGCTGACGGCGCTTGAAGTCGCGAGAAATCTGGCTTGTCCGGGAGACATCGAAGATTCCGACCTTGCAGACAAAGTCGGTTTCAGCCTGAGAGGCTTCGAGAATGATGCGGGCCCAGCAATCGAGCGCGTCAGGATTGATTGCTTTGATCAAGAGGCGCTGACCGGAATCTTTGTCCCGGCTTGCGGTCATGGGCCTTCCGCGCCTGCTGTGATCTGCCTCAGTGATGAGGACATCACGCTGGGCTCGATGATGAGCAGGCTGCTTGCGGCTTCACCGCGCCAGAACATGTCGCTCCTGCTCATTGATGCCTGCAATCCATCTGTTCGACGCTCCTTGAAGCCGGAGCACATGCTCCAATGCTGGCTGGACTATCTCGAAACCCGTCCGGATGTCTGCTCGCAGCGGATCGCAATCTATGGCGAAGGGGCAGGCGCCGTTCATGCCTCCCGTCTTGCCCTCTCCGATCGCAGGGTCGCTGCCGCCGTGTGTGACGGCGGTCTTCTGGCGCCGGTGATGCGTCGGGCTTCACTTGGCTGGATGACCGGTCTGGAGCAGGCCAATCGTGACGAGACCTCGACCGGTTCGTCGCCGCCGCGTCGAATCGCCTGTCCGCTTCTCATGGCCGTCGGGAGCCGCTCGATGGTGTGGGAGCAGGATGCACTGGAGCTGCAAGCCGCCTATCGGCAGGCCGGAGCCGATTGCTCGGTCGTCGTGCCGAGTCGCATCCCGCATCCCCTGGGCGAGGTCGAGAATTTCGTCGCAATGGACGATTTCATCGTCGAATGGCTCGACAGCAAGCTTGGAACGGCCCGTCAGCTCGAGCCCGTGACCTACCTCTAGCCGGCGGGGACCGCGCCAAAGCGGGCTTTTCCGCACGATACTCTGCATCGCCTGGCGAACCACGCATGCCGGGCAGCTTCCGCGCCCGGCACAATCGGATCACGACACGTCGATCGCCAGCAATCGTGCAGCCAGCCGGGCGTTCTTGGCGATGGTTGCAAGCGCGGCGTTCAGATCGGCCAGGGTCTTCTCGTCGAGATCGTTGAACATGGTGGAGTTCAAGGCGAGTTTTCGCTTGGACAGTTTTTCGATGTCCGCGGTTGCCTTCGGCGTCAGCGACATCAGGACGAAGCGCGCGTCGTCGTCTCCCGGCCGCCGCGACAGGAAGCCGGCCTTTTCGAGGCTCTTGGTCTGATTGGTCACGAAGGCCGGGTGGACCCGCAGCTTGTTCGCGATGTCGATACCGGCGACGCCTCGCCCCGCGTCCAGTTCGGTGATGGCCATCAGAATCAGCCACTGCGGCTCGGTAATGCCCAGCAGTCCGGCCCAGCTGGTGTGGATGTCCTCCAGCTGCGAGTTGATCTCGACGACATTCCAGATGAAGTCCGTAATTGCCCTGTCGAGTTTTTTCTCGATCATGTGGCTTCCCCCGTTTCCCCTGACCCTTCTTTTAAAGGGATATTGCGGAAGCGTCTCGCAAATCGCGCGCCGGCCAATTTGGGGGATCCTGCATGTTCAAAACGGCCTTTTCGATTAGTGCTTGCAAAAATCAATTAATTAAATTACGTCTCATTCCACTCAGATTTTGCTGCTCTTGACCGTCTCGGCGGGCAGCGATGTGAGACCTCCAAGAAAGCCCTCGGGATGCCCTCCGAGGGCTTTTTCTTTTATATTACAATTGTTTATTTGAGGTTGCGACCGCCCCTGTTGCCCTCAGGCAACATCTCGCGTCGAACTTACAATTCATTAAATCAATAAATTGAGGCGATTGTTTTTATAAACTATATGTGAAGCCACGACGGAGGGGGGGCACCTCACTGTCGTTTCAGTCCGGACCCTCAGTGCGGATCTGAATTGAACGGAAATTGAAGAGGGTAGAGCGGCCTCCGTCGAGGAGCCGGGCCCCCTGAACCGACCTGGAGGTTTACTAATGAAGTTTACGAAGACGCTTCTTCTCGGCTCGGCAGCCGGCCTGATGGCCGCCTCCGGTGCTTTCGCTGCCGACCTTCCCGTGAAGGCCAAGGCAGTCGAATACGTCAAGATCTGCTCGCTGTACGGCGCCGGCTTCTACTACATCCCGGGCACCGACACCTGCATCAAGCTGGGCGGTTATCTGCGCGCTGAAGTCGCGCTGGGCACCAACAGCTCCTACGGCGCTGCCAACGGCTCCCCGGCCGGTGCGCACAACCGCCTGAGCAACTACTACACCATGCGCGCTCGTGAAGACCTCAACATCGACACGCGCACCGCGACCGAATACGGCGTTGTCCGTACCTTCTTCGACGGCGTGTTCTCCTGGACCACCGGCGGCTATCAGGGCTCCGGCTCGGCCACGGGCGGCACCGTCTACACCGGCTCGCTCGGCCTCAACACCTCCGGCGCAGCCCCGGCGCTCGTTGGTTCGTCGGTCAACGGCACCGACGGCAACACCTCGGCCGGTTCGCTCGGCGTGTACTACGCCTTCATCCAGTTCGCCGGCTTCACCATGGGTAAGGCCGTGTCGCAGTTCGACGCGCCCTGGACCAACTATCCCGGCAACAACTTCGACGGTCTCGTCGGTGGCTCGGGCACGGTCACTGGTGTCAACCAGTTCACCTACACCGCTGACTTCGGTCAGGGCGTGACGGCTGCCTTCTCGGCTGAAGACGCGACCTCCTACTATCAGGCTGGCAACCAGAACCTGACCGGCGCGACTGCGGCCGGCATGGTGGGTGGCACCTACGGCACCAACGCCATCGGCGGTTCGCGCTCTCCGAACCTCGTCGGTATGGTCCGTGTCGACCAGGCTTGGGGTCTCTTCCAGGCGTCGGTTGCCGCGCATGACAACCACGTCGCTTACTACGGCGCGACCGAGACGACTGGCCACCCCGACGACAAGTGGGGCTGGGCTGTTCAGCTGGCCCTGTCGATCAAGAACATCCCGACTGGTGCGGGTGACGTGATCAACGTGTCGGCCGTCTACACCGATGGTGCGACCCGCTACAACTTCCAGAACCTGGCGGGCAGCTCGTACTCGATGTTCGGCAGCTCCGGCGTTGCCTACCAGAGCGTCGGCTTCGCCAATGCTCCGGACACCGTGTACGTCACCGGCTCCTCGCAGGAGACCGTCAAGACCTGGGGCTTCCGTGGTGCTTACACCCACAACTGGGATCCCTACTGGAACACCGCGCTGTACGGTGCCTACGCTCAGGCTCAGTACGGCTCGCTCGCCAAGACCGCTCTCTGCGGCGCTGGTGGCGGCGGCGGCGTGTTCGGCGGCCTGGCCGGCGTCACGGGTTGTAACCCGGACTTCGCCATCGGCCAGATCGGCCTGATCACCCGCTGGACTCCGGTCAAGAACCTGACGTTCTCGGGCGACCTGAACTGGACCCATCTCGACCAGAAGTACTCGGGCACTGTCGGCTACGCCGGCGCCGGCACCACTGCCAAGCCCGCTGCTCTGTACGAGCTGAAGGACCAGGACAGCATCACCCTGCTGCTCCGCGCTCAGCGCAACTGGTAAGATCAGTCGAAACATTTCGACGAAGCACCCGGCGGGAAACCGCCGGGTGTTTTTTTATTGCTCGACTGATTCGCAACCCGGATGGAGCGCAGCGCAATCCGGGGCCGATCGCCCGGCATCTGACAATTCCCCGGATTTCGCTGCGCTCCATCCGGGCTGCGGGCCCTGCAGTTGCCCGTCGGGCAAAACACCCCGATAGCGGGTCAATCCGGCTCGCCAAAAATATTCTACTTTACCGAAATTCTGATTTGCCGTATGTGTTGCCCATCCCGGCTCACCCAAGAGGGGCGATCTTGTGTCGTCACTGTCGCGAGCCGGGTCTTGCGGTGGACGCGGCAGCGTTCGGGCGCGAGAGGCGTGGGCAGGGCGGATTGCTCTCCGTGAGCCCGAGGCTTCGCGCGACGAACGGCGCTGCCAGGCTTCGTCTCGTCTGTAAGTTTCCGGCTCCGTCGACAGGGTCGGGAATACTGCGGCGATATGGCGGGCCGTGCGTACGGCAAAACCGTGTGGTCCTGGCCGTCGTTGCTACGGTCAAGCGCTTGCGAATGCGGCTCTCGCGTCAACCGGCGCGGTGCTGGTGGATTTCGCAGGCGTGAGGGAGGCCAGAAGGAACTCGGCTCCCGGGAGAGCACGGCATAAGCCGTCCAACCATCGCGCAGGGAAGGCCGAGTGACGGCTCCACCTGTATGCTGCTGTGCGGTCTTTTGCGCTACGTTTTCGCGCGGCGGACCGCGGGTGCGATGTCAGCACCCGGCCTTCCCTGCGCCCTCTTGGCTTCGAGGGTGAAGTGACCAGCAAAGCTCGGGCGGATGCGCCGCGAGAGCGAATACGCATGTCTGCAACCAAACACTCGCTGTCATCGTCCGCGAAGGCGGGCGATCCAGTATTCCGAGGCAGTTGTGGTTCAGCCGAGAAGCCGCGGCGTACTGGATTCCCCGCCTTCGCGGGGAATGACCGTACTTGGAGAACGACCTGTCGCCTCATACTCCGTCATTGCGAGCGCAGCGAAGCAATCCAGACTGCTTCCTCGGAAAGACTCCGGATTGCTTCCGCCTTCGCTCTTCGAGCTTCGGTGGACAAGTCGCTACACTCGCAATGACGCGAGGGAGAGAGCAATGCGCCACACTCCGCTCTCGTGCCCCGGACGCAGCGCAACGCCCTAATGGTGCGGCTGCAGAGCCGGGGCCCATTCATCCGTATCGTACTGCGCCGTGGGTCTCGACTCCGCGAAGCAGCGTTGCACACTGCAGCGCCTCGGGAACACGAGAGGACCAGACGCCTTTCAACCGGCAGTATGTCTATGAAAGTTTACACAAGCGCCGACGGCGTGACGCGCGCGAAACTTGCGCGCCGATCAGACGGCAAGCGCTCGCCTCAACCCTGGCTCGCCACGCGCGCGCGATCGAGATGCTCCTCGATCTTCGGGCGGTCGCGGGTGCGCTCGAAGCTGGTGCAGAGGAGTTCGGTCTCCTCGAGAGACACGGGTGCGCGATACAGCCGGCACATGAACTCGGCGCTGGTGCGTCCCTTGCTCGTGGCGGGACTGCGTTCGGCGAGAAACATGCAGTCGCGACAGATGCTGGCATCGAGCCGCTGATGGGCCGCATCGAGATGATTGAGGATCTCGCGGAGCGAGTCGCGCAAGCGGATGCACTCGTCGGTGCCAAGCGAGGTGACCGCATTCACGACGTGATTGATCGGGTCGTGCTGGCTCAGGCACTTCTCGCCCTGTGCAGTGACGTGCAGCACGACGGATCGCTTGTCCTCGTGCGAGGGTTTTCGCACCAGGAAGGTTTTGCTCTCCAGCGTCTTCACGATCTGAGATGCGGTGGCCCTGGTGGCGCCGATGAAGCCGGCAAGCGCGGACGGCGTGCGCGAGAATCTGTTGGCGCGGCCGAGAAAGCGCAGCGCCATCCATTCCCGGTCACGCAACCCGTGTTGATTGCCTTCGAAATACCAGGCTCTGGCCGCCTGAACCAGCAGCTCGACTGCCTCGCGTGCCAACGGCATGAATTCCTACCTTGCCCCCGGTATCACGTCTGCGGCGCGCCGAAGCCGCAATCCGCCGTTGCGTGCGAGCGTTTCGCGAGAAGCCGTACCAACCGTCATGTCCGGCACATATGCGATGCCCGTATTTCGTGCAAAGGCACGGACTGTCCGGCATCCGGCCTGGACCGACGGGCATTGCGAGATACGGCGCGAGAAGCGGTGTCGATGATGGTACGCCAAGCGTAGCGTCGTCGAACGAAAGCCCGAGTTGCCGTCACAGCCGGACGATGGATCGGAATTGTTCAACCGTAGCCCCTGAAGTTCAAGTCACACGCAGACGTTTCTTGTATTCCGCCGAAACGATGAATGAGCTTCTCAACAAAATCAAGTAGAGACGCTCTCGGAGACTGGATGTCGCTCGAAGCAATTGTAACGTTCAAGACAATCGCGCTCGTGAGGACACATGATGGTGATCGTAATACGCAGTGTAACAAGGGACTTGCACGCAACGATGCTACAGCTTGATTGCGCGCATGTCGCCGCCCGTCGTTGATGCAAATTGATGGAAGCTTGTGCATGACGACGACGCGGCTCGGTGCGTCATCCACAACTTGTACGATCCGCCGGAGAATCGGCAAGGGAACTCGTAAGGATTACACGTGGCGGTTGTTGTGGCAATGATTGCCAGATGGACCTGCTGAATCACGTTCGGCTCAATCCTCAGCCGAACGGTTGATGCGCGTGCGTCATGGGCGCGGCGGCACGCGTGATCGCGTGTCACAATCATGAGCAGGGCCGCGATGGCGGCGGGCCGAACCTGGCCTCGCCTGGCTACTCGCCCTTGAGCATGTCTCGCAATTCGCGGAACGGATCGGCGCTCGGCCCGGCCGAAGCGTCCTGCCGCATCGCGCTGTAGATTCGCGGGACCATGTCGACGGCCTGGTCCAGGCCCGAATCACGTCCCGGCTGATATCCGCCCATCAGGCGAAGGTCGCGGGTGTCCTCGTATTTCGCGATCATGGTGCGCAGCTTGCTCACCAATTCGCGCTCCTCAGGGTCCCAGACGTTGTGGGCGAGGCGGGAGACCGAGGCGAGGACGTCGACGGCGGGATAGCGCGCCTGGTCGGCGATGTGCCTGGAGAGCACGATGTGGCCGTCGAGGGTGCTGCGGATGGTGTCGGCGATCGGCTCGTTGTGATCGTCGCCGTCGACCAGCACGGAGAAGATGCCGGTGATCGTGCCGGATCCCTCCTCGCCAGGGCCGGCGCGCTCCAGGAGGCGCGGCAGGTCGGTGAAAACCGTTGGTGCATAACCGCGCGCCACCGCAGGCTCGCCGGCGGCGAGCGCAACCTCGCGGGCGGCATGGGCGAAACGGGTGATCGAATCGACCACCAGCAGGACCGATTCGCCCCGGTCGCGGAAATATTCGGCGACCGCCATCGCGGTCTTCGGTGCCAGCCGCCGCATCATCGGACTTTCATCTCCCGTCGATACGATGGTGATGGCGCGGCTGCGGTTGGCGCCGAGCACGTCCTCGATGAATTCGCGCACCTCGCGGCCGCGCTCGCCGACGAGTGCCAGCACGACGGTGTCGAAGCCCTGGCTGCGGGCCAGCATCGCCAGCAGCGTCGACTTGCCTACGCCGGAGCCGGCAAAAATGCCGACGCGCTGGCCGGCGCAGATCGGCGCGAACAGGTCGATGACGCGCACACCGGTGTGCAGCGGTTTGTGGACGCGGGCGCGTTTCATCGCCGACGGGGCCTCGGCTTCCGCAGAGACGGCGCGCGCCCCCGGCGTGAGGGGCCCCTGTCCGTCCAGGGGCGCGCCGAGCGCGTTGATGACGCGGCCCTTCCAGCTTGGATCGGGCGCAAAGGACAGTGGCGGCATCCGGTAGGCGACCGAGCCGAGCCCGCCGGCGAACTGCCGGTCGAACGGTTTGGCGATGATGCCCTCGCTGTCGATCCGCACCACCTCGCCGATCTGGGGGTTGCCGCCCGTGTTGACGCCGATCAGCTCACCAAGCCTGACGAAGCGCGACAGGCCGGAGACACGGAAATGCGTCGGTGCGATCTCGGAGATCGCGCCGCTGACGCTGGCCAGGGGAGTGCTCTGCTGAAGCTCCAGCAGCGCCCACTCGAGTTGCCGAAGAGCGTTCAAGGAAACCGTCCACCATCATTGCGCGCGCGGCGCACTCTACTTGCAAGTCTATTTGCCCGGTTCGCCCAGCGTCCGGATTGCGTTCTGGAGCGAGCTCTCGGTGCCCTCGATCATCGAATTGGTGCCGTCGAAGGCGCGCGACGCCGCGATCAGCTTGGTCAATTCCATCATCGGATTGGCGCCGGAGCCCTCGACATAGCCCTGCTTGAAGCCGTCGCGGGAGAAATCGGCGATGGCGGTCGCGGGCCGGTCCGGCGTGACACCGGAATTGCCGTAGCGGTCGAGATTGGCGTCGGCTGGAATGTTGAACAGTCCGATGGAGCCGATCTCGTTGTTGTCCTGGCTGATCGCACCGCTGCGTGCGATCGAGACCGGGCCGCCGTTCGGGTCGAGCGTGATCTGTGCGCCGCCGGCGTCGATGACGGGGAAGCCGGACACCGTCTGAAGATCGCCGTTGGGGGCGATCTGGAGCCGGCCGTCACGGGTATAGACCGTGCCGTTCGGGCCGGCGAAGGCGATCCAGCCCTGTCCGACCACGGCGACGTCGAGCGGGTTGCCGCTCTCGGTGATGCTGCCCATCTCGCGCGAGATGATGTTGTCGCCGGGCGAGGAGAACGCGACCGGGTTGGCACCGGCCTTGGACAGCACGGTCTCGAACTTCACCACGTCGGTGCGGAACGCCGCCGTGTTCACGTTGGCGACGTTGTTGGCGATGGTCTGGAGGCGCTTCTCGAGCGCAACCTGCGCCGACAAGCCGACATAGAGAGCCGATTGCATGATTTACCTGTTGAACCGGATGTTCTGAAGCGTCGTGAGCATGTCGGTATCCAGGCTGACCGACGTCGACGACGCGCCGGCGATCAGGACCAGGGCGGAGTTGGTCGAGGTGTCGCTCTGGGCCTGGGCCGCATCCCACATCGCCGCGAAGCGCTGCACGAATTTGGTCACCTTGGCCGGATCCTGAAAGTCGGTGAGATCGATCTTGTCCGTGATCATCTTGGCCTGGGCGTCGATGTCGGACGAGCTGATCGTCGACGACCAGCCCATGGCGGTCTGGACCACCTGGGTCAGCGCCTTGTCGGCGAGGACCTGATAGGCGGTGGTGATCGTGGAGGCCTTGCGGGTGAAATAGAGCGCCAGCCGAAGACCTTCGTTCTGGTCGCCGGCCTTCTCCTCCATCGTCTGCGTGACGTATTGGGTCGCCGTGCCGGTCGTTGCCGCGGTCGCCTGGGTCGCCTGGTCGCCGAGGGCGGCGAAATTGAAGGCGGTGGCGAATTGCCGGTAGCGGGTGTCGGACAGCTTGTTGGCGAAGGCATCCTTGTCCGAGACACCCTCGGTCAGCACCTTGCGCATGAAAGCCTTGGCATAGGTCATGTCGCTGAGGCCATAGGCCTTCATCGCGTAAGAATAGAGGCGATAGTCCTTCAGGAAGTCGTCGACCGTCTTGACGTTGCCGATATGGCTCAGGAAGTAGTCCGTCTCGCGGCTGACATCCGGCTCGGTCGCGACCTGCGTCAGCGACTTGCCCATGTCCTTGGTCAGTCTGGTGTAGTCCGCGATCGTGGATAGCATGGCATACGCCCCTCTGGCCGCTTCTGCGGCCTGGTCGCAAGCTGCCGCGAATTGCTTGCGCGGGGCTGGCGACCGGGAAGCCAGCCCCGCGCAAGGCTCGCCGACTAAATATCTCCGGTGGGATCGGCGATGGAGCGGTGCGTTGGGCAGTCTCGTGGGGATTTTCATCACGGTAGCGGCGCTGCTTGGCGGATTTGCCGCCATGGGCGGGCATCTGGCCGTGCTCATGCAGCCGTGGGAATTCGTGATCATTATGGGCACTGCGGTCGGCACCTTCATCGTTGCCAACCCGTGGAAGACGATCGTCGATACCGGCGTTGCCTGCATGCAGGCCATCACCGGCGCGGTGCCGGGTGAGCGCTATTATCTCGATCTGCTCGGCGCGCTCCATTCCCTGATGCGGGAGCTGCGGGGCAAGGGCCGCAACGAGGTCGAGGCGCATATCGACGATCCCTCGTCCTCCGAGATCTTCAAGGCATGCCCGAGCGTGCTCGCCGACCCGCCGCTGCTCCAGTTCATCTGCGATTATGTCCGCCTTATCATCATGGGCAATGCGCGCACGCACGAGATCGAAGCGCTGATGGACGAAGAAATCCATACCATCGTGAAGTCCAAGCTGGCGCCCTACAATGCGATCGTCGTGGTGTCCGAGGCGCTGCCGGCGCTCGGCATCGTCGCCGCGGTGCTCGGCGTCATCAAGGCCATGGGCGCGCTCGACCAGTCGCCGAAACTCCTCGGCGGCTTCATCGGCGCGGCGCTCGTCGGCACTTTCGCCGGCATCTTCCTGTCCTACGGCGTGCTTTCGCCCTTCGCGCTGAAGATCAAGATGACGCGGGAGAAGCGTTGCCGGCCCTACATCATCGTCAAGCAGACGCTGTTGGCGTTCATGAACGGCGCGATGCCGCAGATCGCCGTCGAGCATGGCCGCAAGATGATCGCGAGCACCGAGCGGCCCTCGATCGACGTCGTCGAGAACGAGACCATCGCGGGTCCCAAGGCCGTCGTGACCGACGCTGAACCGAAGGCTGCCCGCGCATGATGATGGAAGATCTCGACGTCGATCAGCGGAAGCAGCTGCCGAACTATCTGCTGGACGCCGCCGGCATATCGATCGAACGCATGCCGATGCTTAATGTGATCTTCGATCGCATGGCGGCATCGTGCACCGACAGCCTCCAGCCGATGGCCGGAACGCCGTGCTACTTCTCGGTCAACGGCATCACCAACGATCCTCTCGGCGACATCATCAAGGACTACGAGGGCAACGCGGTCGCCGCCGTGCTCTATGCCGAGCAGTGGGACTCGCGCGTCATCATCATGCTTGATCGCGACTTCGTCTTCACGATGGTCGAGGCGATGTTCGGCTCCGACGGCGCGGAACCGCCGCTCGATGTCGAGCGTACCTTCTCGAACATCGAGATCCGGCTGGTCCAGGCGCTGTTCGAGCGGTTTGCCAAGGCGCTGCAGGGCGCCTTCGCCGGTACGTCCAATGTCACCTTCCGCGTCGAGCGGGTCGAGACGGCGATGGCGTCGCTGGCGATCGGGCGCAGCAGCAACATGTCGATCTGCGCGAACATCATGGTGCAGGCGCTCTATCGCGGCGGCCAGATGTTCCTGATCATTCCGCACTCTGCGCTCAACCCGTTGCGGCAGAAGCTTGCAACCGTCACCGCCAGCGACGGCCGCACGACCGATCCGCGCTGGCGCGAGCAGATGGAGAGCGAGGTTCATCGCACCGAGGTGACGCTGAGCGCGGTGCTCGACGAGAAAATGATATCGCTCGACGACGTCGTGAAATTCCATGTCGGACAGGTGCTCGAGCTCGAAGCCACGCCGCGGACGCTCGCCCGGCTAGAGAGCAACAACCAGGTGCTGTTCTGGTGCCAGATCGGCCAGCTTGATGGCTATTACGCCATGCAGGTGGCAGATCCCGTCGATCAGAAACGGGAGTTCGTCGATGATATCCTATCTCGTTGATGCAGTTCTGCTGATTGCGCTGGCTTTCACCAGCATGAGGGTGACCAGGATGCACCGTGAACTGGCGCGGCTGCGCAGCTACCAGGGCGAATTTTCGACCATCGTTCACGAGACGGCGGGCGCGTTCGATACGGTCATCAACGCGGCGCATGATTCCACCGCAAATCTGGGCCGGCTCGCCAACGTGCTGAGCACGAAGATCGACCAGGCCCACGAAGCGATCGCGGCGCTCGATGAACGCAGCGGACTCCGGTCGGCCGTGGCCGTGGGCGGCGCCGAGGCGAACAAGCACTGAATTCGGGACATGCAGGACACGTGCGACCGGAACGTTACGGCGCTCCGGGGGCGGAAATACCAAGAGGCGATACCAAATGGCGCAATCTTTCGAATATGAATCTGCATCGGCATCGGTAGAGGCCGAGGCGTCGCCGCTGGAGCGGCTGGCGGAAATCGCCGCGCGCACGGCGGAGGAAACCGGCAAGTTCGCCAATGTCGATGCCATCCTGCGCATCCCCGTCACCATGCAGGTGGTGCTGGGATCGGCGACCATTCCGGTGGCAAATTTGATGAAGCTCGGTCGCGGCGCCGTGGTTCCGCTCGATCATCGTGTCGGCGAACCGGTCGACGTCGTGGTCAACGGCCGCGTCGTTGCCCGTGGCGAAGTGGTCGTCGTCGAAGAGGATAATTCCCGCTTCGGTGTCTCGCTCACAGAGATTGTCGGACCGTTGGGGCAGGGTGATACCTGACCATGGCGGCACAGGTCGGCATCGCGCCCATCAAGCAGCGAGGCGTCGCCACGCTGGGCGGAACGGAAAAGGTCGCGGCGCTCCTGCTCGCCATGGGGCGTCAGGCGGCCGCGAGCGTGCTCTCGCAGTTCGAGCCGCAGGACATCCGCATCGTCACCAAGGCCGCGGCTGAGCTGCGGCCGATCACGGCGCAGGAGCTCGAGTCGATCGTCGAGGAATTCGCCCAGCAGTTCTCGATGGGCGCCAACATTCTCGGCACCATCGGGGGCCTGGAAGCCGTGCTGGGCGACGTGCTCCCGGCCGACCAGGTTTCGGCGATCATGTCGGACCTGCTCGGCAATTCGAGCCGGTCGGTGTGGGATCGTGTCTCGTCGGTCTCGGAAAACTCGCTGGCGACCTACCTGTCCAAGGAGCATCCGCAGACCGCGGCGCTGATCCTGTCCAAGGTCAAGCCGTCCTGCGCCGCCAAGGTCATGAGCCAGTTGCCGTCGAGCCTGCGCAACGAGCTGATGCGGCGCGTGCTCAGCCTCAAGCCGATCGTCGACGACGCCATGAAGGTGCTCGAGAAGACGCTGCATGAGGATTTGACGCTGAACTTCGCCCGCAACCTCGGCGCGGACACCTACGCCCGCGTCGCCGACATCATCAACAAGATGGAGCGTGGCCACATCGAGGACATGCTGAAGAGCCTGTCGGAGAAGCGGCCGAAATCCGCCGAGGTGCTGAAGGAGCTGCTGTTCACTTTCGACGACGTGATCCACCTGACGCCGAAGGCGCGCACCATGATCTTCGATCAGGTGCCGACCGATCGCATCGTGATCGCGCTGAAGGGCACGGACAAGCATTTCCGCGAAACGATCCTGTCTTCGGTCGCCTCGCGCGTCCGCCGCGTCGTCGAGCACGAGCTCGCGATCGGCGAACCGTCGAACCAGCGCGATGTGCTGGAGGCGCGCCGCGTCATCACCGACCTCGCACTCGAACTTGCGGAGAAGGGTGAAATCGAACTCAACCCCGACCAGGAGGATGAGCTGGTCTTCCGCTGACCGCTGAACGGGCATGGCAGAATCATCCGACAAGGAGAGCAGGACAGAAGAGCCGACCGAGAAGAAAGTCCGAGATTCGCTCGAACAGGGCAAAATCCCGGTCTCTCGGGAGGCATCCATCTTTGCGTCGATGGCGGCGCTGATGGTGATCATGTCGTTCCTGATCGGTCAGGGCGTGCAGCAATTGACGCCGACCTTGAAGAGCCTGCTCGACGATCCCGAGGGTTTCCCTCTCAGCAACGGCGCGGATGCGCAGAACCTGCTCACCGTGGTGGGCCTGCAGGCGCTGCGATTCCTGGTGCCGCTCGTCGTCATTCTGGCGGTGTTCGGCCTCGCCGCCTCCCTGCTGCAAAACGCACCGCGCCTGGTGCTGCAACGTATCCAGCCGGACATGTCGCGAATCTCTCCGATCAGCGGCTGGAGCCGGCTGTTTGGTGCACAGGGGCTCGTTGAGTTCGCCAAGTCGTTGTTCAAACTCGTTGCCGTGACGGTCGTCGTCGTCTTTGTGCTGCGCTCCTCGGAGGCGAGGGCGTTCGAGGCGATGTACACCGACCCGGTCGCGCTGCCGGAGATGATTCTCAACATCGCGATGCGGATCGTTTCGGCGATCTGCATCGCGACCATCGTCCTGGTCGCGATCGACCTTGCCTGGTCGCGGTTCCATTGGCGGCGCGAGCTGCGCATGACGAAGCAGGAGATCAAGGACGAGCACAAGCAGTCCGAAGGCGATCCGCTGATCAAGGCGCGCCTGCGCTCGCTGGCGCGCGACCGTTCGCGCCAGCGCATGATCTCTTCCGCTGCGCGCGCGACGCTGGTGATCGCGAACCCGACGCACTTTGCGATCGCGTTGCGCTACAAGCGCGACGAAAATGCGGCGCCCATGGTCGTAGCCAAGGGCATGGACGTGATCGCGCTCAAGATTCGCGAAGTCGCGGAGCAGAACCGAATTCCGGTGATCGAGAACAAGGCGCTGGCGCGGGCGCTGTATGAAGCGGTTCAGGTCGACCAAGTCATTCCCGCGGAATTCTTCCGGCCCGTGGCCGAGATCATCTACTTCCTGCAGTCCAAGCAGGCGCCTCGCACCGAGAAGGTTCAGTAGATTTCCGAGGACGATTTCGTCTGCATCAGCCTGACGAAAGCTTGCGGCCCTAAACTTCTCCTTAATGAATCATAATGGGGCTGTCGTGGGACCGCTGTATCTCTTCGAACTCGCATCGTCGCAGGCGCGGTATCTCGAGCTCCGCCAGTCGACCATTGCGACCAACGTCGCCAACGCCAATACGCCGGGCTTCAAGGCGCGTGACGTCGAACCCTTCAACAAGGTGCTCGACGGAACGCCGGTCAGGCTCGCCACCACGTCGCCCACGCACATGCAATTGTCCGCGGCCGAGACCGACACGCGAAAGACCGCGAAGAAAGACAGCTGGGAAGTGGTCCACTCCGGCAACTCCGTGAGCCTCGAGCAGGAAATGATCAAGGGCAGCGACGTCAGTCGCGACTACTCGATGAACTCGGCAATCGTGCGGTCGTTTCACCGCATGCTGCTGTCGAGCGCGAAGAGCTGAGGTGAATTGACATGCTGGACTCACTGCAAGCGTCATTGACGGTCGCGAGCTCCGGGCTCGAATCGCAGTCGACGCGCATGCGCATCGTTTCGGAAAACCTTGCCAACGCGACGGCGACGGGGCGCACCGCCGGTGCCGATCCCTATCAGCGCAAGACCATTACATTCGATGCCGCGATGGACCGCGCCTCGGGCGCCCAGCTTGCGAAAGTCAAGGAGATCGGTGTCGACACCACGCCGTACCGCGTCGAGTACGATCCGGGGCATCCCGCCGCCGACAAGGCCGGCTACGTCAAGCTGCCGAACGTCAACATGATGATCGAGATGGCCGACATGCGGGAAGTCAACCGGTCCTATGAAGCCAATCTCCAGGTTGTGAAACAGGTGCGGTCGATGCTCGGCATGACCATCGACCTGCTGAGGAGCTGACAATGCTTGAAGCGATTTCATCCACCGCGATTTCCGCAGGCCAGGCTGCGTCGCGAGCAACCGAAGCGCAGGCTATCGCGCCTGCGGCGACCACGGCCATCCAGTCCGGCGGCGATGTCGGATTCGAGTCGGTCATGAAGCAGGTGACGTCGGACGCGATCGGAACGCTGAAAGCGGGCGAATCCGCCTCGATCTCGGCGATGCAGGGCAAGGAATCGACGCGGAAGGTCGTGGAGGCGCTGATGTCGGCGGAGCAGGCCTTGCAGACGGCGGTCGCGGTTCGCGACAAGGTCGTGCAGGCCTACCAAGAAGTCGTTCGTATGTCGATTTGATCTGAAGGAGTGACGTAAGTGAAATCGCTCGCCATTGCGGCCACGGGCATGAACGCCCAGCAGACCAACATCGAAGTCATCGCGAACAACATCGCCAACATCAACTCGACGTCCTACAAGCGTGCGCGCGCGGAATTCACCGATCTATTCTACCAGATGGACCGCATGCAGGGCGTCGCGAACGTTAACGGCTCGTCGCCGATCCCTGAAGGCTCCAATCTCGGCCTCGGCGTCAAGGCGACGGCCATCCGCAAGCTGCACATCCAGGGCGCGCTGACTCAGACCGGCAACCCTTACGACCTGGCGATCAACGGCCGCGGCTGGTTTCAGGTGCTTGGCCCGAACAACGAGGTGCAGTACACCCGTGCCGGCTCGTTCAGTCCCAATCCCAACGGTCAGCTCGTCACGACGGACGGCTACCTGCTGGATCCGGCCATCACGATACCGCAGGGTACTGTCCAGGTCACGGTGAACCAGACCGGGCAGGTGTTTGCCAAGCTGGACACGGAAATCAACCCGCGCCAGATCGGCCAACTCAACCTCGCCAATTTCGCCAACGAGGCGGGCCTCGAGCCGCTCGGCAGCAATCTCTATCGCGAGACCACGGCGTCGGGCACGCCGGTCGTCGGGCTGCCGGGGGATTCCGGCTACGGCAAGATCAACCAGCAATATCTCGAAGCCTCGAACGTCGATCCGGTCAAGGAAATCACCGAGTTGATCTCGGCGCAGCGCGCCTACGAAATGAATGCCAAGGTCATCCAGGCCTCGGATGAAATGGCCTCGACGGTCTCGAAGGGCCTGCGCTAGTTCCGGTGTCTTGATGTTGAACAGGGTGGGCTTGATGCTGCGCGGGCTGGCCGCCGTGCTGCTGGTTCTCCTCTCCGCGCGCGTGGCGGCGGCCGAGGAGAAGCGGCTTCCGGTGCCGGCCGTGTCGATCCGTGCCGGCGAGCTGATCCGGGACGACATGATCACGGAACGCGCCTTCGCGCCGAACGTGCTCGGCGTCGCGATGTTCATCGAAGGGCGCCAGATCCTGGTCGGCCGCATGGCGCGTCGCACTTTGCTGCCGGGCCAGCCGATCCCGACCAATTCGGTGGAAGATCCCTGGACCATCTCCCGCGGCGCGATGGTCAAGGTCGTGGTGGAAGACAGCGGTCTGTCCATCGTCACTTACGGCGCGGCGATGCAGTCGGGCGCGGCAGGTGCACTCATTCCGGTGCGTAACACCGACACCGGCGTGATCATCAGGGGCGTCGTCCAGCCGGACGGCACCGTCAAGGTCGTGGACGGATCATGACCAGATTCCTGCTTGCCCTCGTCCTGCTCGTTTCCGCCGCCAGCGCCCAGGCCGCCGTCCGTATCAAGGACATCGCGGACATCAAGGGATTGCGCGAAAACCAGATCGTCGGCTACGGCCTCGTCATCGGCCTGAACGGGACCGGCGACACGCTTCGAAATGCCCCCTTCACGGAGCAGTCGCTGCAATCGATGCTCGAGAACATGGGCATCAACGTCCGGAACGAGACCACGAGCACCAACAATCCCACGCGTCCGACGACGCTGCGCACGCGCAACGTCGCGGCCGTGATGGTCACCGCGGACCTTGCGCCGTCGATCGGGGCGGGGGAGCGCATGGACGTGACCGTGTCGTCGCTTGGCGATGCGACCTCGCTGCTCGGCGGCACGCTGGTGATGACGTCGCTGCGGGCCGCGGACGGCGCGGTCTATGCGGTGGCCCAGGGCGCCGTCACGGTCGCCGGTTACAGCGTGGGAGGCCAGGCGCAGAACGTCAGCCAGGGCACGCCGACCGCGGGGCGCATCCCGAACGGTGCGCTGGTCGAGCGCGAGGTGCAGGGAAGTCTCCATGAGATGGAATTCCTGGTGCTCGAGCTCAAGAATCCCGATTTCGTCACCGCGACACGCATTCTCGACGCCATCAACCGGTTTGCCGGTGGCCGCTACCGGGCGCAGATCGCCTTCGAGCGCGACTTCCGCACGATCGTGCTGTCGAAGCCCCGCCATATCGGCCCGGTCCGCTTCCTGGCTGAAATCGGCGAGCTGACGGTCGAGCCGGACACGCCGGCGCGGGTCGTGATCAACGAGCGGACCGGCACGGTGGTGATCGGGCGCGACGTGCGCATATCGACCGTGGCCGTGACCCACGGCAACCTCACGGTTCGTGTCACCGAGCTTCCCGTGGTGTCGCAGCCGGCGCCGTTCTCGCGGGGGCAGACGGTGGTCGTGCCCCAGACCATCGTCGAGGCCAACGAGGCCGGGTCGCAGGTGGCGATCCTGAGCGGCGTCGACCTCCAGCGCCTGGTGCGCGGGCTGAACCAGATCGGCCTGAAGCCGTCGGGCATCATCGCCATCCTCCAGGCGATCAAAACGGCCGGCGCGCTCCAGGCCGACGTCATCGTGCAATGATGCGCAAGCGTCGTGCAAGCTTGGTCGCTCAATGCTCAGGTCCCGACCGAGAATCGCGCGCGGCCCGATGCTGAAACTGGATCACAAAGCCAAACTTCTTCTCCTGGCCGCGGCTTCTGCGTTCGTGAGCGCGTCGCCTGTGCTCGCCCTGGACGAAGCCAAGCCGTCGAAGCCGCTCAACCTGCTGTCCTTCGCCCGTGCCCGGGCGCCCGGACCGCAAAAGCCGGCCTCGCCGATACCGGGCGACAATGCGTCGATCCGGACGACGGCGTGGGCCGCCGAAGACACGGGACCCGCGATCACCGGCGCGGTGCCGGCTGCGGAGACGCCTGCACCGGCACGCGCCCCGGCACCGGCTCCTGCTGCAGCGCCCGTACGTCCTGCCAAGCCCGGCAGCGTCACGGCGCCGCCGAAGCCCGCACCCGCACAAGCCGCGGTCCCTGCGGACAATGAAGTCGCCCTGTTTTGCAGCAATGTGGCCGATCCCGCCGTCGATGCGCGGCTGGCCTGGCAACTCAAGGAGCTTGAGAAGGCCGAGACCCAGCTCCGCGAGCGGATCGCCGAGGTCGAGGCCAAGCGCGCCGAATACGAGAAGTGGATGGCGCTGCGTGACGACTTCCTGAAGAAGGCCGAAGCGCAGGTGGTCGAGATTTACTCGCGCATGAAACCGGACGCCGCCGCGACCCAGATCGCCGGCATGGCGGACGAGACCGCGGCCGCCGTGCTCGCAAAACTCAGTCCGAGGAGCTCGAGCGCGATCTTCAACGAGATGGATACGGCGCGCGCGGCGCACCTTGCCGATCTGCTCGGCGGCATGCGTCGCGTGGATGACGGAAAGACCAAATAGATGAAAAATCTGATCGTCATCCTGTCGCTGTTGTCACTTACCGGATGCGTCACTGACCCGGCCGAGGTTCTGACCGGCCCGCGATTGTCGCCGGTCGGAACTGGCCTGCGGACGCAGGCCGATCCAATTCCCGTGACGCCCCGCATGCGTACGCCCGTCAGCTATCGCTCGACCTGGGACGACGGCACCGATCTCTATCGCGATCCCCGCGCTCGCCGCACCGGCGACGTCGTGACCGTCATCATCTCGATGCAGGACAAGGCCAAGCTCGACAACAAGACCGACCGCTCGCGCGATTCGCAGATCAAGTTCGGGTTGGACTGGCTGATGGATGTGGCAGGGTGGCAAGACAAGGGCTCGACCAGCGCCAATCTCAGCGCCAACACCCAGATCAAGGGCAACGGCCAGATCGACCGCACCGAGGATATCAAGCTGTCGATTGCCGCCATCGTCACCGACGTGTTGCCGAACGGCAATATGATGATCAGCGGCTCGCAGGAGTTCAAGGTCAATACCGAGATGCGCGTGCTCAACGTCGGCGGCATCGTGCGCCCGCGCGACATCTCGCGCACCAACACGATCTCCTACGAGAAAATCGCCGAGGCGCGCGTCTCCTACGGCGGTCGCGGTAATCTGTCTGACGTGCAGCAGCCAGGATGGGGACATCGGATCTATGACGCCGTGGCGCCATTCTGAGAGCCGCGGCGGCAGCGCCGCGCAGCGAGGGCAGGGGACATGATGCGCCTGATTGCGGCCATTGTTGTGCTGACCCTCGTGGCGATCGGCGCGGGCGCGATTGCCGGCCTGCAGCTGTTCGCGGCCGCGGAACGCGCCGCCGATGCGAAGAAGAGCGCCACCCCTCCGCCGGTGGCATCGAGCTACGCCGGCAGCGCGCGGCTGAGGAAGCTGTCGCCGATTGTGACCAATCTCGCGGCGCCCGCCAACAACTGGGCCCGTGTCGAGGCCTCGATGGTGACCGAGAGCATGAGCGACGAGGATGCCGGCATCCTGGCCGCGCATATCAGCGAGGACATCGTGACCTATCTGCGGTCGGCGTCGGTCGGCCAGTTCGAGGGATCGCGTGGGCTCCAGCATCTGCGCGACGACCTCGCCGAGCGCGCCAATATCCGGTCGTCGGGCAAGGTCCGCGAATTGATCATTGAGACGTTGGTGATTCAGTGAAATTGAGAGTTCTGCTGCTCGCGCTGGTTCTGGTTGTCCTGCCCGAGGTGGCGCTGGCCCAGATTCCGGATCTCAACTCGCTGCTGCCGCCCGGTAACGGCTCCACCAGCGGCAGGATCATCCAGCTGATGGCGATGATCACGGTGCTGTCGGTAGCGCCGGGACTGCTGATCATGGTGACGAGCTTCACGCGATTTGCGGTGGCGCTGTCGTTCCTGCGCGCCGGTCTCGGCCTCCAGACCACGCCCGCAAATCTGGTGCTGATCAGCCTCGCGCTGTTCATGACCTTCTACGTGATGGCGCCGACCTTCGACCGCGCCTGGGAAACCGGCGTCCAGCCGCTGATGAAGAACGAGATCTCGGAGGAAGAGGCCTATCTGAAGATCACCGATCCGTTTCGCGAATTCATGCTGGCCCATGTCCGCGACAAGGATCTCCAGACTTTCGAGTCGCTTGCGGCGGAAAGTTTCCGCAGGAAGTTCGACGACAAGCGCGTCGACCTGCGCGTCATCATTCCGGCCTTCATGATCTCCGAGCTCAGGCGTTCGTTCGAGATCGGATTCCTCATCATCCTGCCGTTCCTCGTCATCGACATGATCGTGGCGACGCTGACGATGTCGATGGGCATGATGATGATGCCGCCGACGATCCTCGCGCTGCCGTTCAAGATGCTGTTCTTCGTGCTGATCGACGGCTGGAATCTGCTCGCCTCCGGACTGGTGCGATCGTTCTCATAAGCGCCGCGATCGTCGGCCGGCTGATCATGGTTAGCGAAAAGTACCGGCTTATGGTTACCGGAGGGTAATGGTAACCATATGATATTGCTGAGAAATTCAATCCGATCTTAATCCGAGCGCAAGATTCGACGTGCTAGCAATGCGGCACGGCGGGTTGGACCCCACCCACATCAGTCCAAAGGCATGATGCCGCCCCTCCGTACCGGTGAAAGCCCGGTATGTCCCCTGTGAAAAATGTAACGCGTACATAAAGGGACATTCGCAATGTCAAGCCTGCTTACGAACTCGACCGCCATGACCGCGCTCCAGACCCTCCGGTCTGTCAGCTCGCAGCTCTCCACCACGCAGAACCGCATCTCGACCGGCCAGCGTGTTTCGACCGCTTCGGACAACGCCGCCTACTGGTCGATTGCCACGTCGATGCGCGCCGACAACGCGGCGCTCTCCGCCGTCTCCGACTCGCTCGGTCTGTCGGCCGCGACCGTCGACACCGAATATACCGGTCTGACCACGGTTGTCGGCGACAGCAGCTCCGGCCTGACCAAGCTCCAGTCCCTGCTGGTGCAGGCCAAGACCGCTGGTATCGACCGCACCAAGATCCAGGCGGACATCACCCAGATCCAGCAGCAGATGAAGGCCACCGCCGGTGCGGCGACCTTCAACGGCGTCAACTGGCTGAGCACGACCGCCACCACGCCCGCCACCGTGAACCTGGTCTCGTCGTTCTCCCGCGTCGGCGGCACGCCGACCACCGGCTCGATCAGCCTGACGGTCGCCAATTACTCGCTCTACACCGCGACCCAGGGCGGTATTCTGGACAAGGTGAGCGGCGCTGCGTCGGTCGACACGATCAGCATCTCCGCGCTGACCGACTCCGCGGCTGACCAGACCACGCTCGATGGCTACATCACGCAGGTCACCGGTGCGATCAACTCGGTGGCAGCGGCCGCCGCCGACCTCGGCGCCGTCAAGAACCGTATCTCGACCAACACGGACTTCGTGAAGTCGCTGATGGACTCGGTCGATCGCGGTATCGGCCAGCTCGTCGACGCCGACATGAACCAGGAGTCCACGCGGCTGGCGGCTCTCCAGGTCCAGCAGCAGCTCGGCGTGCAGGCGCTCTCGATCGCCAACAACAGCAGCCAGAGCATCCTGTCGCTGTTCCGCTAAGCCTCGACACGATCTGAGGAGGGGCCGCGCTTCCTGTGAAGCGCGGCCCTTTCATTTGGCGTGACGCCGCGCGCACGCCGTCATTTCGGTCGACTTGTTGCAGTCGGGCCACAGAGCCACAAGCCCCGCACAAGCTTCGTCCACTAGGCTGATCGCTACGACAGATTGGGCATTAACCCGCTTTTCCGCGGCCCAAAGGCATGACGCCGCCCTGTCGTACCGGTGCAAGTCCGGTATGTCCCCAAATTCAATCAATCTTCAAAGGGACATCAAAATGGGTTCTAGCCTTCTCACCAACTCGTCTGCAATGACCGCGCTGCAGACCCTCCGCAACGTCAGCTCGCAGCTCGCGACCACGCAGAACCGGATCTCGACCGGCATGCGCGTCTCGACTGCGTCGGACAACGCGGCCTACTGGTCGATCGCGACCTCGATGCGCGCCGACAACGCCGCGCTCTCCGCCGTCTCCGACTCGCTCGGTCTGTCGGCTGCGACCGTCGACACCGAATATACCGCTCTGACCGCGGTTGTCGGCGACCAGACCGGCGGCCTGACCAAGCTGCAGGCGCTGCTGGTCGAAGCCAAGACGGCCGGTATCGACCGCACCAAGATCCAGGCGGACATCACCCAGATCCAGCAGCAGATGAAGGGCACCGCCAACGCGGCGACCTTCAACGGCGTGAACTGGCTGAGCGCGACTGCGACCACGCCGGCGACCTTCAACCTGGTGTCGTCGTTCTCGCGCGTCGGTGGTACGCCGACGATCGGCTCGATCACCCTGACGATCGCCAACTACTCGCTCTACACCGCGACCCAGGGCGGTATCCTGGACAAGGTGAGCGGCGCTGCGTCGATCGACACGATCAGCATCTCCGCGCTGACCGACTCGACGGCCGACATGACCACGCTCGATGGCTACATCGCGCAGGTCACGACCGCGATCAACTCGGTGGCCTCGGCCGCCGCCGATCTCGGCGCCGTCAAGAACCGCATCTCGACCAACACGGAGTTCGTCAAGACCCTGATGGACTCGGTTGATCGTGGTGTCGGTCAGCTCGTCGACGCCGACATGAACGCGGAATCGACCCGCCTTCAGGCGCTCCAGACCCAGCAGCAGCTCGGCGTTCAGGCGCTCTCGATCGCCAACCAGAACAGCCAGAGCATCCTGTCGCTGTTCCGCTAAGCCTCAAAATCACCTGAGGAGGGCCGCGCTTCCCACGAAGCGCGGCCCTTTTCATTTTGGCGAGCGCTGGTCGTGGCATAACCTCGACCTGGCGGCTCGATTTTGCACGTCGATCTGGCTCGCCTTGTTGCGGCGATCACAGAGCCACAAGCCTCGCACAAACTTCGCGCGCTATCGTCGCCGTACGACAGGTTGGGTCGCTTTTCGCCGCCCAAAGGCATGATGCCGCCCTGACGTACCGGTGCGAGCCCGGTATGTCCCCATAATCCAATCCGTTTTCAAAGGGACGTCAAAAAATGAGCTCCAGTCTGCTCACCAACTCGTCTGCAATGACCGCGCTGCAGACCCTCCGGAATGTCAGCTCGCAACTCTCGACCACGCAGAACCGGATCTCGACCGGCATGCGCGTCTCGACTGCGTCGGACAACGCGGCCTACTGGTCGATCGCGACCTCGATGCGCGCCGACAACGCAGCGCTCTCCGCCGTCTCCGACTCGCTCGGTCTGTCGGCTGCGACCGTCGACACCGAATATACCGCCCTGACCGCGGTTGTCGGCGACACGACCGGCGGTCTGACCAAGCTCCAGGCGCTTCTGGTCGAAGCCAAGACCGCCGGTATCGACCGCACCAAGATCCAGGCGGATATCACCCAGATCCAGCAGCAGATGAAGGGCACTGCCGATGCGGCGACCTTCAACGGCGTGAACTGGCTGAGCGCGACCGCGACAACGCCGGCGACCTTCAACCTGGTGTCGTCATTCTCGCGCGTCGGCGGCACGCCGACGATCGGCTCGATCACGCTGACGATCGCCAACTACTCGCTCTACACCGCGACCCAGACCGGTATCCTGGACAAGGTGAGCGGCGCAGCGTCGGTCAACACGATCAACATCTCGGCACTGACCGACTCGACGGCCGACCAGACCACGCTCGATGGCTACATCACGCAGCTCACGACCGCGATCAACTCCGTGGCTTCGGCCGCCGCCGATCTCGGCGCCGTCAAGAACCGCATCTCGACCAACACCGACTTCGTCAAGACCCTGATGGATTCGGTTGATCGCGGTGTCGGTCAGCTCGTCGACGCCGACATGAATGCGGAATCGACCCGCCTTCAGGCGCTCCAGACCCAGCAGCAGCTCGGCGTGCAGGCGCTCTCGATCGCCAACCAGAACAGCCAGAGCATCCTGTCGCTGTTCAAGTAAGCTTCGGCTTTTGAGACGACCGCGCTCCCACGGGGGCGCGGTCTCCGCCGTGACCGGCGGTGTGACGGCACATGATGTGCCCGTGATCGACCTCCCGACGCCAGACTTCATCCAGCACCCAACAGCCGATCGTACGGCTGTGCACCCGTGTGCCCGCTTGTTGCTGCCGAACCGAACGGTCGGGTCGAGATTCTTGTAAAATTGCAACGCCTCGCCCGCGAACCGACACATTCGTGATCTCGCGCAACCTTCAGACAAGGTTCGCAGCGGAGTGTCCCATACGTTCGCATTGGTACGAGGTCATATGCTGCTCAGTCGTGCGCAGGTACAGCAACTGCTCAATAATCTGCTGGAGCTTGGGCCGCGACGCCTGATGGCCTTGGGGCTGATCGGTTTTGCCGTTCTCGTTACCGTCGTCGGCGGCGCCTATTATCTGAGCCGGCCCGAGTTCGAAACGCTCTATACGGGCCTCAGCCGCGAAGACGTGACGCGCATGGGTGCCGCGCTGCGCGAGCAGAACATTACCTTCGACGTCAATACGGCGGGCGATGCGGTCTCGGTGCGCCCGAGCCAGACCATGCAGGCGCGGATGCTGCTCGCCGAGAAGGGGCTGCCGACCAGCGCCAATTCCGGTTACGAGCTGTTCGACAAGATCGGTTCGCTCGGCCTGACCTCGTTCATGCAGGAAGTGACCAAGCTTCGGGCGCTGGAAGGTGAGATCGCCCGCACGGTGCAACTGATGAAGGGCGTAAAGGCGGCGCGGGTGCATATCGTGCTGCCGGTGCGCGGCTCGTTCCGCGCGACCCAGCAGCCGCCTTCGGCGTCGGTCGTGCTGCGCACCGACGGTGCGATCGAGGCGCGCACGGCGCAGTCGATCCGCCATCTCGTTGCCGCCGCCATTCCCGGCATGAGCAAGGACAAGGTGACGGTGCTGGACGCCGACGGCTCGATGCTCCTCGCCGAAGAGGACGAGGCGAGCGCCGCGCCCACCAAGATGGCGAGCCTCCAGAAGACGGTCGGCGGCATGGTGCAGGAGAACATCCGCAAGGCGCTGACGCCGTATCTGGGCCTGGACAATTTCGAAGTCAGCGTCGCCCCGCAGCTCTCCACCGACAAGCGGCAGATCAACGAAACCGTCTACGACCCGGAGAGCCGCGCCGAACGTTCGGTCCGGAACGTGCGCGAGAAGGAATCGTCGCAGAACGCCGACCGTTCGACGCCCACCACGGTGCAGCAGAACCTTCCCGACCAGCAGGTCAACGCCGGCGGCGGCAAGAACTCAAACGAGGACAAGAGCCGCCGCGAGGACGTCACCAATTTCGAGGTGTCGTCCAAGACCACGACGACGGTGAGCGACGGCTATTCGGTCAAGAAGCTCTTCATCGCCGTGCTGGTCAACCGTGCGCGGCTCGTCGCGGACCTAGGAGACAAGAGCAACCAGGCCATCGTCGACAGCAAGCTCGCCGAAATCAGCGCGCTCGCGGCGACCGCCGGCGGACTGGACAAGACGCGCGGCGACCAGATCCAGGTGACGGCCGTCGACTTCATCGAAGGCTCGCGCGAGCTCGCGCCGGTGCCGCCGATCAGCTTCGTCGAGATGATCAACAAGCAGCTCGGCAGCGTCATCAACGCGGTGACGATCCTGGCCGTTGCTTCGATGCTGGTCTGGTTCGGTCTCCGGCCTGCCGTCAACGGCATCCTGACCCATCGCGCGGCGCAGGAGCAGACCGAGGCGGCAGAAGCCGCCGAGCTCGAAGCGGCGACGGCCCTCGCGCTGGCCAACAGCGAGGATCCCGAGCTCAACCTCGTCGAAGACCTCGAAGGCAAGATGCAACGAACACCGCAGAAGCGGCTGGAGCAGATTGTCCGGCTCGATCAGATGCAGGCAGCAGCAATCCTTAAGGATTGGATGCGACGCGAGGAGGCGGCATGAACGCGGCTATCGGAAAATTTCTGACGCAGTTCGACGCGAATGGGCGGGTCAAGTCGCCGCCGCCACCGCCGCCGCCGAAGATCCAGGACGTGCTGACCAGGCCGAAGGAGGTTCGGCGCGAGCCGCAGCCTCAGGCCCAGCCGCAGCGTCAGGCTCAACCGCAGCCGCAGCTTCAGTCGCCGTCACCGGTGCCCGAACCGGAAGCGCCGTCCGTCAATCTTCTCGAAGACGCCTATCGCCGCGGTCATGCCGCCGGTGTTGCGGACGGCGATTCCAGGGTTGCCGAGGAAAGGGTCCGCAGCGCGATCCGGCTCGGCGAAGAACGGTCCAAATGGTCCGACCAGCAGGCGGTCGCGATCGTTAACGGCTTCGAGGCGGCTTGCCGTGAGATCGAAACCAACATTGCGAGCTCCGTCGCACGCATATTGCTGCCCTTCCTTGCCGACGCCGTCCGCGACAAGGCGATTGGATCGCTGGTCGAGCAGATCGCGGCGCTGACCGGCAATTCGCCGGTGCCGGTGTTCAAGGTCACCGGCCCGAGCGAGCTGCTCGACCTCGTGCGAACGCAGATCGAGGCCAGCAGGCGAACGGGTATCGAATACGAGCCCGCCGAGACGCTCGAAGTCCGCGTCGTGGCCGACCAGACCGTGATCGAGACGCGGATCGCGACGTGGAGCGAGCGCCTGAACGAGGCGCGCCGGTAGTTCGCCATGGTGGAAGAAGTCAAGCACGAGCTGGTGATCATCCGACGCCGCAGCGCCTTCGCCGAGGAGGCGCATCACGGCGGCGTCTGGAAGATTGCCTATGCGGACTTCATGACCGCGATGATGGCGTTCTTCCTGGTGATGTGGCTGCTCAATGCGCTCAACCAGGACCAGAAGCAGGTGGTCGCGAGCTACTTCAACCCGATCAAGCTCGCGGAGAATGCACCCGCGCCCAAGGGGCTCAAGGATCTCGCCAAGAAGGAGCCGTCGCAGTTCGAGGGTCAGGACGGCAAGCGCCAGCCGGCGGGGCCGAACGAAGAGCGTCGCGGCGACTCCCCGACGGCGGAGAAGCCGGCCTCCTTTGAAGAGAAGATCCTGTTCCGCGATCCCTATGCGACTCTCGCCGAGATCGCGAACAGCGCGAACCAGGCCTCGGGCCAGCGCCGTGCCGGCGCTCTGACGTCGGCCGAAGAGGAGGGCCTCAAGGGCGGGGACGCCTACCGCGATCCCTTTGATCCCGGCTATTGGAAGCTGGCGCCGCAGATGTCGAAGGACGCGGATCGCTTCGTCGACAGCGAGCCAAAGCCGAACGCGTCCGCGCGTGACAAGGCGTCCGGAGCGGGGCAGAGCGAGTCGCAGGCGATCCGTGCCAAGCCGGACGATGCCGGCGGAAGCGTGGCTCCGAACGCGGACGCCTCGTCCGCCAGCATGTCGCCCTTGCTTCCACCGGGGCCCGCGCCGTTGCAAGCTCAACGCGATGGCAGTGCTCAGGCGAATGTGCAACCAGGCGCCCAGGCCGGTGCTCAAGCCAATGCCGCCGCGCAGTCGCGCCCCAACGACCAAGCGAAGAGTTCCGATCCGCGCGACGCGGCGCAGACCCAGCAGCCGACCGTCAAGCAGCTTCAGTCCGCGATCGCTGATGCGCTCTCCGATATCAAGGCCGGTGCCGGCCCGGTGGCCGAGGTTCGCCAGGTCGAGGAAGGCCTTCTGATCAGCCTGACCGACGATGCGAGCTTCGGCATGTTCGCAGTCGGCTCGGCCGAGCCGCGGCCCGAGCTGATCCGCGTGATCGACAAGATCGGGCCGTTGGTGACGAAGCGCCAGGGCGTGATCATCGTCCGCGGCCACACCGACAATCGGCCGTACAAGTCCGAGACCTACGACAATTGGCGGCTGTCGACCGCGCGCGCGCAGATGGCCTATTACATGCTGGTTCGCTCCGGTGTCGACGCGCAGCGGATCGAGCATGTCGAAGGCTATGCCGACCGGCGGCCGAAACTGCCGAACGATCCTGCGGCCGCACAGAACCGCCGGATCGAGATCCTGATCCGGGAGAAGCGCCCTTGATCAGGCCGCTCGTCGTCGCCGCGCTGGTGATGCTGCTGCCGTTCACGACGGTGCGCACGCTTGCCGATCCGGCGCCGTCCCAGCCGTCGGCCTCGACCGAGCCATATGAGCTCGTGCGCGGATTGCAGGCGGTGCAGGACGGCATCGCCCGTGGTGACACCGCCGCGCATGGCAGCCACATCGCGCTGATCCGCCAGATCGGCGAAAAATTTCTCGACGCCGACGCAAACGTGTGGAGCAGCGCGCAGAATGGCCAGGCCGTCGTCATCTACCTGCTCAGCGGCGGCGGACCGCAAATCGTCCGCAAGCTTCCACGCGACAAATTGAACGTCGACGAGCGGCTGTTCAACGGCGCGATGGCCTATGTCGAGGGTCGCCAGGACGAAGCGCGTGAGCTTCTCAAGGACGTCAAGCCGCGCACGCTTCCGTCGGGCCTGGGTGGGCAAGTCGCACTGGTCCAGGGTGCGCTGTTCGCGCGCGCCGAGGCGTCGTTAGCGATCGAGCGCCTCGACGACGCGCGCCTGCTCCTGCCCGGAACGCTTGTGGAGGAGGCGGCGTTGCGGCGCGAGATCCTGCTGGTCGGGCAAGCCGAGGATTTCGACAAGTTCGAGTTCCTGACGCTGGCCTATATCCGCCACTATCGTAACTCGGTCTATGCCGGCGACTTCTGGCAGCGCTTCTCCTCCGGGCTGACGCAATCGAGCCTCGCGCTCGACGAGCGCCGCTTTGCGCGCATCGTCACCCTGCTGGAGCAGATCGACCGCGCCAGCCGCCTCAAGCTTTATCTCGTGATCGCGCGTAGTGCGATGGTGAATGGACGGCTGGCGGTGACCCGGCTTGCCGGCGAGCGCGCACTGACACTCAGCGCCGATGCCACGGCGGAACGCGAGCGCGCGCATTTCTTCCGCGGCGTCTCGCGGGTGCTCACCGATGAATTTGACGGCGGCGTTGCCGAGCTGAAGGCGCTCGACCGGTCGAAGCTGCCAGAGCGCGATGTCCCGCTGCTGAATACAACGCTGCAGCTCGCGCTCGATGTCCGCAAGCCGTTCGCAGGCGGGCCCGCCGCCGCAGCCGAGAAGCCTCCGGTGACGCCGGCGCGTATCGATCTCGCGTCGTCGACCGCGACGCTGGCGCGCGCGCAGAAGCAGCTCGGCGAACTCGAACTCCTCACCAGGGATCGCCGTCCATGACGAAGCTCAGTGGAACCTCCGGACAGGTCTTTTCGGGCCTCGCCGAAAGCCTCAACATCCGCGGCACGTCGCGCTCCGGCAAGACCGCCGGGACGAAATCGGCGGCAGATTCATCGTTCAACGATCTGCTGCACACCGTCTCGAACCTCGCCAAGAAGGCGATCGGCGACGAGAGCGGTGATACGACCGCGAAGGCCGGATCGTTGCGGACGCGTCTGGCGCACCCGACCGGACAGGACAAGACCAAGGACGAGACGGTGCACGACCGCACCGAGGCGGCTGACGACACCAAGTCGGGCCACAAATCGTCTGCCGAGAAGTCCGATAAGTCGTCGGAAACGCTAGCTGCGGCCGACCACAACGCGAAGGCCGACGTTTCAGATCGCCCGACCGCTCCTGCGATCGTCGGCCAGGAACTCGCTGCCGTGCCGGCCATGAAGCCACAGATGCAAGCGCTGGCGGGTGAAAAGAATGATACGCCCGCACGCGATGACCGCTCCGCCATGACGAAGCGTGAGGTCCAGGCGACAGGCGCGGCGAGAGTTGCAGATTCCGAGCCTGCGCCATCCGCTGCCGCTCCGGCAGGTACTCGTTCACAGGCCGCGGCTTCACAGACGGCCGCCGCCGCGCAACAGGGCGACGATGCTTCGCCGAAGACCATGCCCGCGACGCCGGGCTTCGAGGCCATCACGGCCGATGTCTCACGTTCAGTCAAAGCCTCGGCGCGAGATACATTGCCCGAGACAACCAAGGTCACTGTGGTCCAGCAGGAGACTCACCTGCCGCCGACGCAGTTTGGGGTCACGCAGCAGGTCGCCAACGCGGTCGTCGCCGAGCTGAAGGAATCGCCGGCTGCGGCGGCTTCCAACGCGCCCGATCTTGCGGCGCCGCAGGCCACTGCGCCTGAGCCGCTCAAGATCCTGACCATCAATCTCGAACCGCCGGCGCTCGGCAACGTGACCGTGCGCCTTCGCCTCGTCGGCTCGGAAGTGTCCGTCCATCTCGCGGCGGAGCGCAAGGACACCAGCCAGATGCTCGACCAGCAGCGCGATTCGATCCGCGATCTCATGCAGTCGGCCGGCTACGTCGCCGACGTCGCGCCGGTGCAGCACGGCTCGCTGGACGGATTCCAGAGCGGCTCCGGCCAGTCGCAGCCGCAGCTCGCGAACCAGCAACAGTCGTCGTCGCAATCGCAAGGCACGTTCGGCGGCACGGGCACGTCGTCCGGGCAATCCGGCGACGGCGCGAAGCAGGCCCGGCAGGAGCGCCAGCCCAACCAGGAGACGCGTCATGATCAGGACGTGGGCCCGCAGCTTCGTCGCGGCCCTGTTTATCTGTAGCGCAGGCGCCGCGGCAGCGGCGACCGACAATGCGCGCCCGTGCGAGCGCGAGATGGCGCGTGCGTCCCAGCAGCACGGGATTCCGCTCGGCATTCTCTATGCGGTCGGCCTCACCGAGACCGGGCGGCGGGGTTCGCTGTATCCTTACGCGCTCGGCGCCGATGGCCAGACCGTGTTCGCCAAGGACATGAACGATGCGATCGCGAATTTCGAGACGATGCGGAGCAAGGGCATCAAGCTGATCGACCTCGGCTGCATGCAGATCAACCACTACTATCACGGCGACAAGTTCGCTTCGGTGCGCGCGATGTTCGATCCCGCCAAGAACGTCGAGTATGCCGCGCGGTTCCTGAAGGAGCTGAAGCAGCGCGAAGGCAGCTGGACCATGGCGGTCGCGCGCTACAACGCCGGCCCGAACAATCAGCCGGCGCAGAAGCGCTATGTCTGTCACATCGTGGCTCACCTCGTCTCGAGCGGCTTCGGTGCGTGGACCGACAAGGCGCGCTCGTTTTGTCAGCCGAAAACCACGTGACCACATGAAGTTGTGCATGGTTCCGAACCATCAGCCCCGCGCAAGCAAGAACCCCCATTGTAATTACAAACTACTAAAGGAGCCCAATCCATGAGCCTCTACGGCATTATGCGCACCGGCGTTTCCGGAATGGCCGCACAATCGAACAAGCTGTCGACGGTCTCGGACAACATCGCGAACGTCAACACGACCGGCTACAAGCGGGCTTCGACCGAATTCTCCTCGCTGATCCTGAAGAGCGGCTCGGGCAATTACGATTCCGGTGCCGTCGAGACGACCGTCCGTTATGCCATCAGCGACTCCGGCCATACCCAGTTCACGACGTCGACGACGGACCTCGCCGTTCAGGGCAACGGCTTCTTCGTGGTCTCGAACGCCAACAACACGCAGCAATACCTGACGCGCGCCGGCTCGTTCGTTCCCGACAGCCAGGGCAATCTGGTCAACGCGGCCGGCTACTACCTCCTCGGTCAGCCCGGTCTCGTGACCAACTTCTCGCAAAACAGCCTGGCCGGCATGCAGATCGTCAACATCGCCCAGGTTTCGCAGGTGCCCGTGCCGTCGACGGCGGGAACGCTCACGACCGGCAACCTGGATCCGACGGCCGCTGTCATTGCCGGCCCGCCCGGCCCGGCATCGTATTCATCGAAGAGCTCGATCGTGGCCTATAACAATATCGGCCAGCCTGTGACGCTCGACGTCTACATGTCCCACACGGCGACGGCAGCTGGCCTGGATACCTGGCAGGTTCAGATGTACAACTCCGCGACGGGTACGTCGCTCGCCCCCGCCACCACGTTCACCTTCGACACCACGGCGGCCGGAAAGGGCGCGCTGGATGCGGCGAGCCCGACGGGTCTCACCGTGAACGTCCCGGGCGGCGCGGCGCTGACTCTCGACCTGTCGAACATGACGCAGGTCGGCACCGACTTCAGCTTCAAGACCACCGTCAACGGCAGCGTCCCCGCGGCGATCGACAAGGTCGATGTCGACGAAGCGGGCCACGTGACGGCCGTCCTCACGAACGGCCAGCAGCTGACGCTCTATACGCTCATGCTCGCTAACGTTCAGAGCCCCGACAATCTGACTCCGGAGCCGGGTAACGTCTATTCGACCAACGCCAACTCCGGCAACGCGCAGGCCGGGAATGCCGGCACCGGCGGGCTCGGCACGATCCAGTCCGGCGCGCTGGAAGATTCCAACGTCGATCTCGCGGACGAGCTGACCGGGATGATCGAGGCGCAGCGCGGCTTCACCGCGAACTCGAAATCGTTCCAGACCGGCGCCGACCTGCTCGACGTCGTCGTCAACCTGAAGCGCTGAACCCTTCCGCGCTCATTCCGGGCCAGAGTCAATCATGTCCCTTACTGCTGCTCTCGATTCCGCCCGCTCGTCGCTCATGGCGTCGGGCATCCAATCGTCGACCATCTCGCGCAACATCGCCGGTGCAAGTGCCACCGGCTATTCGCGCAAGATTGCCGTATTGGACAATCTCCCCGGGACCGGCGTCTACGTGGCGGCGATCCAGCGCGCCGCCAGCTCGGGTCTCTACAACAACGTCTTGATCGCGACCTCGTCGTCGGCCAAGCAGAGCGCGATCTATGATGGTCTCCAGAAGATCGCAGCAGCCACGGTGGACGATCCGGAGCTCGACCAGTCGCCGACGGCGCAGCTCAATGCGCTGAAGCAGGCGCTCCAGCAATACGCCAACGCCCCGGACAACACGACGCTGGCGCAGGCCGCGGTGACGTCCGCAAAGGACATGGCGACCACGCTCAACCAGGCAACCAAGACCGTGCAGTCGGTTCGCGAAGGAGCGGACGCGGACATGGCGACCTCGGTCGCCAACATGAACCAGCTGCTCACCCAGTTCGAAAAGGTCAACACCGCGATCGTCAAGGGAACGATCTCCGGTGACGATGTCACGGACTATCTCGACCAGCGCGACAACATCGTCTCGAAGCTGTCGCAGGAGGTCGGCGTCTCGATGACGCTCCGTGCCAACGGCGATGCTGCGCTCTATACCGACAGCGGCGTCGTGTTGTTCGACAAGACGGCGCGCTCGGTCAGCTTTACGGCGACCAACATCTATACGGCAGGCACCACGGGCAACGCGGTCTATATCGACGGTGTCCCGGTCACCGGCGCCAATTCGGTGATGCCGCTGAAATCGGGCAAGCTTGCGGGCCTCGCTCAGCTGCGTGACAAGGACACGGTCACCTATCAGGGCCAGCTCGACGAAATCGCGCGCGGCCTGATCAATACCTTCAGGGAGAGCGATCAGACCGGCGCGGCGTTGCCCGACGTTCCCGGTCTCTTCACCTATTCAGGCGCGCCGGCGATGCCGGCGAGCGCCACCGTCTCGGTCGGCCTTGCCGGCTTGATCAGTGTCGCCGCGTCGGTGGATCCGGCCCTTGGCGGCAATCCGAATCTCCTGCGCGACGGCGCGATCAGCGGCAACGTCGCATACCGGTACAACACCGCCGGCAATGGCGGCTTCTCGGCCCGTCTCCAGCAGCTCATCGGCGGCATGGACGCGTCGCAGCCGTTCGATGCGACGACGCAAGGCAAGCCGAGCGGCAGCCTGGGCGACTTCGCGGCGTCATCGACGAGCTGGATCGAAAACCAGCGCAAGGCCGCGGACGACAACGCCACATACCAGAGCACGCTGCTCGAACGAAGCAATGCGGCGCTGTCGAACGTCAGCGGCGTCAATATGGACGACGAGATGTCCTTGATGCTTCAGGTCGAGCGCACCTATTCGGCGTCGTCGAAGATCATCTCGACCGTCGACGAAATGTTGCAGAGCCTGCTGGCTGCCGTGGGGAATTAAGTCATGATGAGCGCGAATTACATCTCGACCTTGATGCTGTCCTCGTCGTTGAGATCCTCGATCACGAACAATCAGGCCGCGCTGTCCAAGGCCTCGAAGGAAGCCACCACCGGCCGCTTCGCCGATGTCGGTCTCGAGCTTGGTGCCACGACGGGAAGCGACATGACGCTGAGGGCGGACTTCAGTTTCGCCGATCAGCTCGTCGACACCAACGGGCTCGTCTCGGGGCGCCTGGACACGACGCAGAACCGCATCACCCAGCTCAACACGACTGCAACGTCTTTCCTCAAGGATCTGATCGCCGCCCGCAGCACCGACGGTGGCGGCCGGATCATTCTGCCGCCTGCGTCCTCCAACCTTCAGGACCTGATCGGCGCGCTGAACGTGTCCTATAACGGCTCGTATCTCTTCTCGGGCATCAACACGCAGAACACGCCGGTCACGGCTTACACCGCCGGCTCGGCCAGCAAGAACCAGGTCGATGCGGATTTCCTGGCGACCTTCGGCTTCTCGCAATCCTCGGCCAGCGTGAGCACCATTACCCCGGCCCAGATGCAGACCTTCCTCAACACCACCTTCGATGCCGAGTTCGCGAGCCCGGCGTGGAACGCCAATTGGTCATCGGCGACCGACCAGGTCATGCAAAGCCGCATCTCCACGACCGAGGTCGCCGATACGTCCGTGAGCGCCAACCAGGCCGGCTTCCGCAAGCTCGCCGAGGCCTACACGATGATGGCGGATCTCGGAAACGCGAACCTCGATCAGGCGACGTTCCAGGTCGTCGTGGACAAGGCCATCGGCCTCGTCGGTAACGCCATCACCGATCTCGCTGCGCTCGGCGGCAGCGTCGGCACGGTCCAGCAGCGGGTCACCGGCGCGACCGACAAGCTCAAGGCGCAGCAGGACATCTTGAACAATCAGATCCTCAAGATGGAAGCGGTCGACCCGACCGAGGCTTCGGTCCGGGTCAACACCTTGCAAACCCAGATCCAGACGGCGCTCGCGCTCACCTCGCAGCTCCAGAAGATCAGCCTCATCAACTACCTCTGAGCCCGGACTGCTTCGGAAGGCTCGTAACCCTTGTCTTGTTTGGTCTCCTGCGCAGAGTGGTTCTGATGACGTTTGAAGCCTATGGAGCGGTTGTCGATGAAAGTGGCTATGAGGCGCGGGGCCGCGAGCGGCAGGCGCTCAGCCTCGGCATCGACCGGCTCGAGCGACTCCAGATAGGGCGCTTCAGCCGGGAGGACCAGGTCGAGAGCCTGCTCTATGTGCGGCGGCTGTGGACGATCTTCATCGAGGATCTCGCGCATCCGGAGAACGGACTTCCCGAGAAGCTGCGCGCCGACATCATCTCGATCGGCCTGTGGGTGGTCAAGGAAGCGGATCGGATTCGCGAGGAGAGGTCGAACGACGTGATGCAGCTCATCGAGATCAACCGCCTGATCCGGGACGCGCTCTGATGAAGATTTCCTTGCGGGCGGGCGAGCGCATCTACATCAACGGCGCGGTGCTGCGCGTGGACCGCAAGGTGTCGGTCGAGCTCGTCAACGACGTGATGTTCCTGCTCGAAGGGCAGGTCATGCAAGCGTCCGACGCCACCACGGCGCTGCGGCAGCTCTATTTCATCGTCCAGCTCATGCTGATGAATCCGACCGACGTCGCCGCCGCGGTGGCGCTCTATGGCGAGCATCACGCCGCCTTGCTCGCGGTCTGCGAAAGCCGCGAGATGCTCGACGGGCTCGCTGCGACCGACGAGCTGGTCGGTACCACACGCTATTTCGAGGCGCTCAAGCGGATCCGGGCGCTGTTTCCGGTGGAGGACGCCATCCTGGCCAGCCTCGCCGGCGCCATCACAGAAATTCCATTCGAGGCTGCCTGACAGCGGAGAGGTGACATGAACGTTTCAAGCGCGACCGACAGCACCAGCAAGTCCAGTTCGACCAGCTCGACTACGACCACGTCGAGCAACAGCGTCGACTACAATACGTTTCTTCAGCTCCTCGTTGCCGAGATGAAGAACCAGGATCCGACCAATCCGATGGACACGTCGCAATATATGAGCCAGTTCGCCCAGCTCTCGACGGTCGAGCAGGCCATGCAGACCAATACCAAGCTGGACGCGCTGCTGTCCTCGCAGTCGCTGTCGCAGGCCAACGGGCTGATCGGAAAGACCGTCAGCTTCACCGACGCAACCGGCGCGAGCTTCAGCGGCAAGGTCGTCTCGATCTCCATCAATAACGACGGTGCCATCGCAAACCTCGCGGACGGCACGAAGGTCGCGGTCGGCCCCGGGCTCACGATCAGCCAGTCATGAACGAGCGGGACGCCCTCGATATCGTCCAGGCGGCGATCTGGACCATCATCGTCGCCTCCGGCCCCGCCGTCGGCGCCGCGATGCTGGTCGGCACCGCCATTGCGCTGATCCAGGCGCTGACCCAGGTCCAGGAGGTGACGCTGACCTTCGTGCCGAAGATCATCGTCATCCTCCTGGTCGTCGCCGTCTCCGGTTCCTTCATCGGCGCCCATCTCTCCACCTTCACCGAGATGGTCTATTCGCGGATCGAGCACGGCTTCTGATCCGCGAGCGCCCGGGCACCACCCCCGCGTAAGCTTTGCACGGCAGATTGGGGGCGGACCCTCTGCCGGTGACCCATGGCCGATACGTTAGCTGCTAGCCTGCCGACCCCGCGACGCATCGGGGCTGACGCCTTTTTCGCGGCCGGTATCGTGGCCATGCTCACGATCCTGTTCCTGCCGATCCCGCCGATCCTGATCGATCTCGGACTTGCTTTCTCGATCGCGCTGTCGGCGCTGATCCTGATGGTTGCGCTATGGATCCAGCGGCCGCTCGATTTCTCCGCCTTCCCGACCGTGCTGCTGATCGCGACGATTCTGCGTCTGGCGCTCAACGTCGCCACCACGCGCTTGATTCTGTCGCGCGGTGGCGAGGGCGAGCAGGCCGCAGGTCACGTCGTCGCCGGCTTCTCCAAATTCGTCATGGGCGGCGATTTCGTCATCGGTCTGATCATCTTCGCCATCCTGGTCACGGTGAATTTCGTCGTGATCACCAAGGGCGCGACGCGTATCGCGGAAGTCGGCGCCCGTTTCACCCTCGACGCCATTCCCGGCAAGCAGATGGCGATCGACGCCGATCTGTCGGCGGGCCTGATCGACGACAAGGAGGCCCAGCGCCGACGCCGCGAGCTCGAAGAGGAAAGCGCGTTCTTCGGCGCCATGGACGGTGCATCGAAATTCGTCCGCGGCGACGCCATCGCCGGCCTGATCATCACTGCGATCAACATTTTCGGCGGCATCATCATCGGCGTCACCCATCACGGGCTGACCCTGTCGCGCGCCGCCGACATCTACACGAAGCTCTCCGTCGGTGACGGCCTGGTGACGCAGATGCCGGCCCTCATCGTGTCGCTGTCGGCCGGCCTGCTCGTCTCCAAGGGCGGCACGAGGGGCTCGGCCGAGCAGGCCGTGCTGCGGCAGCTCGGCGGCTATCCCCGCGCCGTGTCGGCTGCGTCGCTGATGATGTTCGTGCTGGCCCTGATGCCGGGGCTGCCGATGGCGCCGTTCGTTCTGCTCGGCGGCGCCATGGCCTTCGTCGGCTACTCGCTGCCGAGGCGGCAGGCCGCGCGCGAGCGGAAAGAGCATGCGCAGAAGGCCGATGAGCGCGCCCAGGCAGAGGCCAAGGACTCCGTCAAGGACTCGCTCAAGACGGCGGAGATCGAGCTGTCGCTCGGCGGTCATCTTTCGGTTCATATGCTGGGCTCGCGCACCGAGCTTGCGCACCGGGTCAGCAAGATCCGGAAGAAGTTCGCCAAGCAGTACGGTTTCGTCGTTCCCGACATCAAGCTCAGCGACAATCTGTCGATCGATCCCAAGGGATACCAGATCAGGATCCACGACACGCGCATCGCCCATGGCGAGCTCCGGCTGGGCGAGGTGCTGGTGCTCGTCGACAAGGACGGCAAGCCCGACGTTCCCGGCGAAGAGGTGATCGAGCCCGCTTTCGGCATGAAGGCGCTGTGGGTGACGGAGGCCTTCACCGACGAGGTCAGGCGTCAGGGCTGCAAGCCAGTCGATAATCTGTCGGTGCTGCTCACGCATCTGAGTGAGGTGTTGAGGGCGAACCTCGCACAGCTGCTGTCGTACAAGGACATGCGCGGGCTGCTCGACCGCCTCGATCCCGAATACAAGCGCCTTGTCGAGGATCTCTGCCCGTCGCAGATTTCCTATTCGGGCCTGCTGGCGATCCTGAAGATCCTGCTGGCCGAGCGTGTGTCCATCCGCAACCTCCATCTGATCCTGGAGGCCATTGCCGAGATCGCTCCCCATGTCCGGCGCTCCGAGCAGGTCGCCGAGCACGTGCGGACGCGGCTTGCCCAGCAGATCTGCGGCGACCTCTCCGACAGCGGCGTGCTGAACGTCGTCCGCCTCGGCAATCGCTGGGACCTGGCGTTCCACCAGAGCCTGAAGCGCGACGGCAAGGGCGACGTCATCGAATTCGACGCCGACCCGCGTTTGATCGAGCAGTTTGCGACCGAGGCCAGCGCTGCGATCCGCAAGTTCACCGAGAACGGCACCAATGTGGTTCTGGCGGTGACCCCGGAAGCGCGTCCCTATGTCCGGATGATCCTGGAGCGGGTGTTCCCGACCCTGCCGATCCTGTCGCATGTCGAGGTCGCGCGCAGCGCCGAGATCAGGGCGCTCGGAGCCATATCGTGATCAGTGGCCTCACCGACAGCGTGCTGGTCACGTTCATCGTGTTCTGCCGCATCGGCGCCTGCCTGATGCTCGTGCCCGGCTATTCCAGCATCAACGTTCCGGCCCAGGTCCGGCTGTTCGTCGCACTCGTCACGACGTTTGCGCTGACGCCGATCCTGATTGCTGTCCTGAAACCTCTCACCGACAATGCCCCGCCGCTGACGCTCGCGCTCCTGATCTGCTCCGAGCTGCTGGTCGGCAGCGTCATCGGCCTTGGCGGGCGCGTGTTCTTCCTCGCGCTCCAGACCATGGCGACCGTGATGGCGAGCGCGATCGGGTTGAGCAACATCCCGGGAACACCGGTTGGCGACACCGATCCGGCGCCGGCGCTGGTGCCGCTGATCATGACCGCCGTCACCACGCTGTTCTTCATGACCGACCAGCACTGGCAGGTTCTGCACGGGCTGATGAATTCCTACGACGTCTGGCAGCCCGGCAACAGGATCGGCGGCAGCATGGCACTCGACCAGCTCGTCAGCCGCCTGTCCGAGGCGTTCGTGCTGACGCTGCGGATCACGAGCCCGTTCATCGTCTACTCTGTCATCGTCAACCTGGCCGTTGGCCTGATCAACAAGCTGACGCCGGCGATTCCGGTCTATTTCATCTCGGTGCCCTTCGTGCTGTTCGGCGGCTTCCTGCTGCTCTACCTCACCAGCGACGAACTCCTGACGCAGTTCATGCTCGGGGTCTCGTCGTGGCTGGCGGAGTGACCGGTCATGAATTTGCGCGCGGACAAGCTCGGCCGGATGGTCTCACTCGTGAAGCTTCAGCTTCGGCTGTCCGAATGGCAGCTCGCGCATCTGCGACAGCAGGAGCGCAGCTTGCAGGACGAGCAGGAATGGCTGGTCGGAGCCTTGAACGAAGGGCAGCCGCCGGCGGGTTCGTCGAGCGACTCGATCGCGCGACGCCTGAACAGGACGAGCGTCGGTGCGCGAGCGCTCCAGGCCCAGGCGTCGCAGCAGCTCGACCAGGTCCGTTCGGAGACGCGCCGTGTGAAACAGCTCGAGCAGGTCGCCAAGGCCGCGCTTGCGGACAAGCTCCGCGACGCGGAAGCGCGTTCGCTCGAAGAAATGACGGGAATAAGCCCCGCCGCGCGCGACTGGACGCCGCGGCCAGCCAACCGGAACAAGACATGATCGTGACCGCGACGCCAGACCTCGTCCTCGACGTCCTCGATGCCGCCGACCCCGTGACGCAGCGCGCAGCGACGGCGAAGCTCGATGCCTTGAAATCGTCGGACGCCGATTTCGCCGCGACGATGGATGCGGAGATCGGCAAGGCCAAGGCGGCCGCTGCCGATCAATCTGCGTCGAAGGTCGTTGCCGGAGCCCAGTCGACGGCTGTGAACGGGCCGCCTGTGCAGGTCATCAAGGCGCCCGCATCCGGCGAGGTGTACAGGAAATTCGAGGCCTTCATTCTCCAGACCTTCGTCGAGACGATGCTGCCGAAGGAGTCGGAGCAGGTCTTCGGCAAAGGCACGGCCGGCGGCGTGTGGAAGTCGATGCTGGCGGAGCAGCTCGGCGCCCAGCTGGCAAAGGGCAAGGGCATTGGCATTGCCAAGCAGCTGGCCGCGTCGCGTCCGGCGGGGCCGGACGCGACGGCGAAGGCCGGATCATAGTCAGGGAATGGGTGACAGACGTTGAGGGGTGAATTTCCTATGCAGGCACAAGAGGGCGCGGCGGGCCTGGTGATGGAGCAGCCGGTCGTGGACGCCGGAGCGATGACGACGGAAGCCGCGGCAGGCGATGCGCTGTTGCCCGCGTTGCTGCCGAACGCCGGCAGCGAGGCGGTGATCCAGGGGACTGACGCGGTGAGATCGGACGAGGTCGGCGGCCTGCTGGCGGCGATACGCCGGCTCGCGACCATCGTCGAGGAAGAGACGGTCGCGCTCGCGACCGGCAAGAAGATCGATTTCGACGACTTCAGCGCCCGGAAGAGCCGGAGCATGCTCGAATTCGTTCGCCTGATGCGGGCAAGGATGCATCTCGGCAGCGAGGTCGAGGTCACCGAGGAGATTCAGCGGTTGCGCGAGAAGCTCGAGCGAAACCGCTCCATCCTCGAAATGCACTACGATGCGGTGCGTGAGGTCGCGACCATCATCGTCAAGGCGATCAAAGACGCCGAATCGGACGGCACCTATACCGGGCGCGCAGCACAGGACGGAAAATGATCAGACTCGTGCTGGCCGGGCTCTGGGTATGCATCCTCACCGCGGGCACGAGCTATGCCGTGGCCTATTGGAAGGAAAACGGCAGCCTGCTGCCGGCGAAGGACGAATTTCTCGAGGGGCTGCAATACCAGAAGACGCGGGCGCTGAGCGTGCCCATGGTCGAAGGCGGCAGCGTACAGGGCTACATCGTCGCACGCTTCGTCTACACCATGGAGGGGCGGACCATGCACCAGCTCAACGTTCCGCCGGAGCCGTTCGTCGTCGATGAGGCCTTCCGCAGGATCTATGCCGACGACAAGCTCGATTTCAGGAAGCTCGCCCGCTACGACCTTTCCATCCTCACGACGGCCATCAAGCAGCGCGTCAACCAGCGGATGCAGGCCGATATCGTCCAGGACGTCCTCGTCGAGGACTTCAATTACGTTTCCAAGGAAGAATTCCAGAAGCAGTAGGTGCGCGGCGCCCGCGTCGCGAGGCCTCTGTTCCGCAATTTTCGTCGCCGAACGTGCAACGGCCTCTGCGAAGGAAGCTTCGCAGAGGCCGTTGTCGGTTTCGTGGCAGTGCTCCGTCGCGTCAGTTTCCGGCCGGGTACGCCACCGGAGCCGCATGCGCCCTGTTCAGGAGGATGCCGACCTCGTCGAGCTCCTGCATCGGCACGTCGATGGTCGTCTCGCCGGCCGGGATGTTGAGGCGGTATCCGACATAACGCCGGGCCACGATCGCGTCGAAGCCGAGGCGGTCGCGGAGCTTCTTGCGCAGCTTGCTGACGTGGCTCTCGATCACACTCTCGTCGAAGGTCGACTCGAAGATGCCGTAGACCGCGTTGAAGATCTGCGTCTTGGTGACCCACTTGCCGTGGTTGCTGACCATATATTCGAGAATGCGCAGCTCGCGGCGGGGCAGGGTGAGGGCGTGGCCCGCAATCTCGGGGTCACGTCCGTTGAAGAAGACCTGGACCCTGGTCTCGCAGGGCCTCGGCAATTCGCCCACCCGGCGGCGCGCGATTGCGGCCGTTCGGGCGAGGATCTCGCGCAGGTGAATCGGCACGTGCACGACGTCGTCGACGCCCGATTCGAACAGCTCAAGCGTGTTCTTGAGCATCTTCTGGCCGCTCATGGCGATGATGGGAGCCGAGGAGCGCTTGCGCATCGCCCGCGGCAGGCTTCCGCGGGCATCGCAATCCCCGAGGAGGAAGGCGTCGACCGCTGCCAGATCCGATTCACTCGCAGATTGCAGCCAGTCCCAGAATTCTCCGGAGGAGAAGCCGATCGACGATACACCTTCGCGAACGAGCCCTCCAACGTAGCTGTTCGTGACGCTCTCGCGATCATCAACGATAATATACATCAGTCTTTCGCCCCTGTTTCGCACTTTGTTGCGGCCGGATGCTTGTTGTGATGCCCGGCTCGGCAACGATGCTGTTTGACGACATTCCTTCCCGCGAACCGTTGTTATGGTTTCATATTCGCGGGCAGCCCTACGCATTCAGTGCCCACGTGTGCGGGCCTGCTACTTCGACTCGATACTGAACGCTTACTGCGTGAGGCCCGGCGGGTGTCTTACGGATCACCCCACGGAGCGGATTGAGACGACCTAGAACAGTTGCGCCAAGTTGCTTATCCGAACGCACCTGAACCCAGTCGATCTCCTCGCCAACTGGCGAGAATCACTTGAGTAGGACCGTAACAATTGCCGATTTCCGATCAAGCGCGCGCTGCAAAGCGATTGCTATGTATGTTTGATGCTGTTGATTCATTGCCGGTTGTTTCTTTGTATATCCAACCGCATCAGTTGATTTGATATCCGAACTAGTTTCGCACTGTGACGTTTTTAAAGTTCCGCATGTCCGTATAATCACAGCTATTTTGGGTGGTGTTGGCGTCGATGCGCATAGAGGGGTTTTCAACCCGGGATTGACTCTCCTGCCGGTGTTTCCATGTGCGACAATTCGACTCATGTATGGCGAGGCGACTCCAGCTTGGCGAAATCTTGGCGAGTGTGTGTCTTTCGAGTCGCACTCCCGCCATGTGTATGACGCGTTTGACTCATGCGACGTCGCATCGCGCGCGATGAAAAGTTTTCGATGCGCACGTTTCGGGCAAGCTTCGGCAAATAACTTCGTCGTTCGACAGATCGAACTGAACGGAGCATTTTCACATGTTGTCCGATGGACAAGCTCGTCCCCACGAGACCGCTGATGTTTCTGCGGCAGCGAAGCCTGCTCCGGATGCGCGCACGACAAACACGACGCAGACCGCAAGGCCCGCTGCAAATGCAAAGCGTGCATCGGCTGCGGCGAACGACGAAACTCTGGCGAAGGAAGCGCTCGAGGGCTTGAAGCGTATTCGCGCCAAGGCGCGCCTCGACAAGATGGCGATACCGAAGCCTGCACCAGTCGTGATGAAGCCGGCCGTGATCGTGGCCAAGCCGCCGCCGCCGCGGCCGACATGGGTCGCGCCGCTCGCGACATTGGCAGTGGCCGCGATCCTGGTGGTCTGCGCCTGCACCGGCGTCATCGCCTATCTCACCACGCAGCCCGCCCAGAGCAACGTTGCAGCCAACACGGAGATCAGGAATCTGCGCGAGACCGTCGCGCAGCTGCGCAAGCAGGTGTCGGGCGTGTCCGAAAATCTCGACGGCCTGCGCACCGCGGTCGATCAGTCGAGCAAGGCGACCAACGACCGTTTCGGCAGGTTCGCCGAAAACCTGGACCGGATCGAGCGCGTGAGCTCGTCCTCGACGGTGAAGCTCGACAAGCTTGCCCAGGCGCAAGCCCAGACCCAGGCGCCGGCCACCGTTGCCGCGCAGCAGCCGTCGCAGACGATGCCGATGATGGCGTCGGTCGCCGCGCCTGAGATCACCGGCTCGGTTCCTCCTTCGGCGCCGCGCAAGGTGATCAAGGGCTGGTCGGTTCGCCAGGCCTATGAGGGGATCGCGATCCTGCAAAGCCCGAACGGCGTGATCGAGGCCGTGCTGGGACAGCAGGTGCCCGGCCTTGGCCGCATCGAGGAGATCAAGACCGAGAACGGCCGTCTGGTGGTGGAAACCAGCGGTGGTGTCATCTATTCGTCACGCAAGGCGACGCCCTGATCGAGCACCGCCGCTACTGGCGGTGATGCTCGAAGCTGGTGCATAGCAGATCGACCTCCGCCTCCGCGATCGGCGCGCGAAACAGGCGGCAGCTGAATTCGGCATTCGCCTTGCTGTCGGCGGCGGCGCGATCTTCGCGCAGGAAGATGCACCGCTTGCAAACGTCGGTATGATGCCGCTGCTCGGCGGCGTCCGCCTGATCGAGCACGTGCCGGAGCGTGTCGCGAAACTGGAGCTTGGCCTCGTCGTCGAGGACGGCGATCGCCTCGAGCAGAACGCTGATGGGATCGCGCACCAAGAATTTCTTGCCCTGTTGCGTCACGCTCAGCATCACCGATCGCTTGTCTGTGGCGGAGCGCTTGCGCTCCAGATATCCGAGCCGTTCGAGCTCGCCGATGATGAAGGAGGCGGTGCCGCGCGTGGTGCCGACGTAGCTTGCGAGCGCCGAGGGCGTCCGCGAGAAGCGATTGGCGCGGGAGAGAAAGCGCAACGCCATCCATTCGCGGTCGCGCAGGCCGTGCTTGGTGCCTTCGAACCACAGGATGCGGGCCATCTGCCCCAACAATTCAATCGCTTCGCGAGCTAAAATCATCTCAGGTCCGGATCGGATAAAGCTTTATTCAATTGACTTCTCGGTCGCGCAATCTGGGCGGGCGGGAATGAGGCTGTCGGGCGATGCTTCGCTCGAGGAGGACGACTCACCGCGCTTGGAAGACGCTTCTCCGTTCTGGAGATGGAGGTTTCGGACGTGGAACTAGAGCGTCACACAGAAAGTTCGAGTAAATCGCACGGCTCAACTCTTCTGAAAATTTCAGTCAAATGACCCGCGTCGCCGCGCAGGATTCCGATCAAGTGCCGCGTCTGGGCAACATGATGTGTCCTTACGGCCACCGCGCAGCCCATTTGTTGCAGCCGGACGTTTCGAATCGCGCGCACGAGCGCAGCGCCTGCAACCCGCAGCAGCGCAAATGATGCCGGGAGAACCACCGGTTTCGGTTAATGGATGTTGCGGCGCAATGCGGCCAGACGGTTAAATCCGAAATACGATCGCACCAATCGTACGGCTTGCTGCCGTTCGCCGGAGTCTGCGTCACCTTCGGAAGCGGTGCGGCGCGACGTGGGCCTGAACGCGGCGCGCTCGCAGGCTGGTGACTTGCATTTCGCCGGCAACTATCGGCGAATGCCTCGCCTGAAGGATTCAGGGCCAGGCACCAGGAAGGATGTATCGATGAGCATTGACACCACCATGACGTCCGACGTCGTCGGGCTGACGAAGGTCGCCCCGGTCTCGCGTCGTGGATTCATGAGCGCTACTGCGGCTGTCGCGGCCGGCTACACGCTTGCCGCCGGACCGGTCCGCGCGGAGGCGATCACGACCGACACTGGCGGCCTCCAGGCCGGCGATGCCAGGATCAAGGTCGGCTCCGAGGAGATGCCTGCCTATTTTGCCCGCCCCGCCGGCAACACCAAGGCGCCGGTGATCATTGTGGCGATGGAGATCTTCGGCCTGCACGAATACATCAAGGATGTAACGCGGCGCCTCGCCAATCTCGGCGCCTTCGCGATTGCGCCCGACTATTACTTCCGCAAGGGCACCGACCTGACCAAGGTCGCCGAGATCAAGGACCTGCTGCCGATCGTCAATGCCAAGCCGGACGCCGAGCTGCTGTCGGACCTCGACGCGGTGGTGGCATGGGCAGGAGCGCAGGGCGGCGACACTGCGAAACTCGGCATCATCGGCTTCTGTCGCGGCGGCCGCACGGTCTGGGAATACGCCGCCCACAGCGGCAAGCTCAAGGCCGGTGTTGCGTTCTACGGCACGGTGGTCGATCCCGCCAATCCGCTCTGGCCGAAGAGCCCGATGCAGCTCGCTCCCGAGATGAAGGCGCCGGTTCTCGGCCTCTATGGCGGCGCCGATACCGGCATTCCGGTCGCCCAGGTCGAGCAGATGAAGGCCGCGCTCGCGGAGAACAAGAAGACGGCCGAATTCAAGATCTACCCCGAGGCGCCGCACGGCTTCCACGCCGACTACCGCGGCAGCTACCGCAAGGATGCGGCGGAAGACGCCTGGAAGCAGGCGGAGGCCTGGTTCAAGAAATATGGAGTGTTGAGCTAACGCCGGAATCCAGAGGGGCGGCCCGAGTGGCCGCCCTTTCCATTTCAGTGGACCGAGCTCACTTCGTCATCGCGCCGTAGACGATGTCCTGCACCTGCTCGCGATAATATTTGCGCAGTTCGCCAGGCGCCGCCGTTCCCACCACGACGACGAGACGCTCCTTGGGATCGCAGAAAAACTGCGTCCCGTAGGCGCCATTCCAGGTGAACTCGCCGGGATTGCCGGGAACCGACGACAGCCCTTCACTGGTGCGGACCGCGACCGCCAGGCCAAAGCCGAAGCCGGCGCGATGCGGCTCGATGTTTGCCACGTTGTTCTTGATCTCGGGGCCGAGGTGGTTGGTCGTCATGTGATGCACGGTCTTTGGCGAAAGAATGCGCTGGCCGTCGAGCTCGCCGCCGTTGAGCAGCATCTGACCGAAGCGGACGTAGTCGCCCATCGTCGCGAACGAGCAGGCGCCGCCGCAATCGGATTGGGTGGGGGTATCCAGCAGCTTGATGGCCTGCGGCTTGCCGGTCAGCGGATCGTTGGCGAACGGCCGGGCGAGGCGAGGGCGCTGCGCGTCGGTGGGATGGAAGGTCGCGTCCTTCATGCCGAGCGGCTGCCAGACATTGGTGGCGAGATAGTCGCCGAGCCTCTGCTCGCTCACTTTCTCGACCACGGCACCGAGCACGTCGATCGAAAAGCCGTACTCGAATTCGGTCGAGGGCTGGTGCGCCAGCGGCAGTTTTGTCATGCGGTCGATGAAGGCCTGGGTATCGCCTTCGATCGCCGGCGCAGTGCCATCAGGATATTGCCGTGCCACCGGGCTCGATGAGTCCGGGCGGCCGCCATACATCAATCCGGACGTATGCCGGTAGAGATCGTGGATGAAGATCGGCGAGGCCTGCGGCTCGAACTTGAGCGAGCCGTCCGCCTGTTGAACGCCGACCTTCATGTCGGCAAAGCCGGGATAGTAATCGGACAGCTTGGCCTGGAGCGGCAACTGGCCCTTCTCCATCAGCGTCAGGCCCGCGACCGCCGCCATCGGCTTGGTCATCGAGGCCAGCGCGAAGATCGCATCGACCGTCATTGGCGTGCCCTTGTCCGGATCGAGCATGCCGTAGGCCTTGTAGTGCACGAGCTTGCCGTCCCGCGCGATGGCAACGACCGCGCCGGGTACGCGCTTGGCGGCGATCTCCCGCGCGAAGAAACTGTCGAGCCGCGCAAGACCCTGCTTCGAGAAACCGGCGTCATCCGGGGTCGCTTCGGGCAGCGGCGCGGCGCGCGCGGCTCCGAACGTGATGACGGCAGCCGCCGCCGCGATCATGGCGATCGTCTTGTTCATTGCATCCTCCCAAGGCGAGCTCGTTAAGCGGTGGCTCGCACAGCGCCCAGATCACGACCGCGCGCGAATGAAGTCAAGCGCGGGCAGGGCATGTCAGGGACGCGCAGGAACTATCGTCCTTCTCCGGCGCGCCACAGCGCATCAAGCGCGTGCCGGTAGGTCGGGTAGGCCAACGCGACACCGAGCTCGCGCTTCAGCTTCGCATTGGAGACCCGGGCGCTGCTGGCATAGAAGCTGCGGGCCATTGCCGACATCTCGGCGGTTTCAAACGGCTCTTCGGGCGGCGGCGCGATGTTCATCAGCTTCGCCGCATAAGCGATCACGTCCTGCGGTGGCGACGGCTCGTCGTCGCAGACGTTCCAGGTGCCGCCGCCCTGGTGGTTCACCGCGGCCATGATCGCGCTTGCGATGTCGTCGACGTGGATGCGGTTGAAGACCTGTCCGGGCTTGATGACGCGTCGGGCCGTCCCTGCGCGCAGCGTCACCAGCGCGTTGCGGCCGGGACCGTAGATTCCGGCAAGCCGCAGGATCGCGACGTCGCCATGCACCGTATCCGTCCAGGCCTGCTCTGCCGCGAGCCGCTGTCGGGTGCGATCGAAGGTGGCGAGCGGTGGCGTGCTCTCGTCGACCCATGCGCCGCCGTGATCGCCATACACGCCGATGGTGGCGAGATAGATGATTTTTCGGCGGTGGCCTGCCGCCAGCACATCGCCGAAGGCCGTAATGGCGGGATCGCCGGCGCTGCCGGGTGGAATCGACACCAGAAGGACATCGGCATCGCCGATACGCGCGACCGTCTCCGGTGACGGACTGCCCCCGGAAAAGGCGTGTACCTCGATGCCGGCAAAATCGTCCCGCTGCCCGGGATCGCGCACGGTGCCGGCGATATGGGGGAAGCTGCCGCCGAACCGGCGGACGAAGTGCCGGGCGCTGTAGCCAAGGCCGAGGATGAAGAGCCGCATGAATCTCCCGTGCAGGTCGGAGTTCCCGCGCCAGCTGCGCGCCCCTCGCTCATAAGAGATTTTTGGGTCGGGCAAAAGATATTGCGATTTTACTCGTCTGCCGGTGCGGGGGATGGTTGCCGACCACAGAGAAGCATCGATCATGCAGGCAGACGCGCTCGCTCTCGCACCGACGGATGCCACCGGGCTGATCCGGCGTGCTGCCGCGCTGATCTTCGATGTCGACGGCACCCTGGCCGAGACGGAGGAATTGCACCGGCGGGCTTTCAACCAGGCCTTTGCCCGCCATGGTCTCGATTGGCATTGGGACCGTGCCGTCTACAAGGACCTGCTGCGGGTGACGGGCGGCAAGGAGCGCATGCGTGCCTATCATGAGAGGCTGTGGATCGCGCCGCCCTTGTCGGGTGCGGACATCGCGGAACTCCACCGTATCAAGACCGCCCATTATGCCGAGCTGATCGATACCGGCTGCTGCCCCTTGCGGCCCGGCGTCGCTGATTTGCTCGCTGAGGCGAAGGCGCGTGGGCAGCGGCTCGCGATCGCGACCACGACGTCGCATGGCAATATCGATGCGCTGCTGTCGCGGACGCTGGGGACGCGCTGGGCGGCGGATTTCGATGCGGTTGTTGCGGGGGATGACGTTCAGCACAAGAAGCCGGCGCCGGATGTCTATCGCGAGGTTCTGGCCCGACTGAAGCTGGACGCGTCCGCGTGCCTGGCCATCGAGGATTCCCGCAACGGACTGATCGCGGCGTCGCGTGCCGGCATCCCCGTCCTCATCACCAGAAGCATGTTCTTTCGGGACGACGACTTCTCGGAGGCGCGGGTCGTGCTGGATGACTTGCTGGAACTCGCGGGGCCAAAACAAAAAACTGAAAAACAACCCCATGCACAGTAGATCACGCGAGCGTGATGGCGGCGATCAGTGCACGCGGTGGCTGGCTCTATCATCCTCGGCCTGCTCGACAATCTGCGCGATCGGGCTCGACTGGTGATGCACCAGCCGCCAGCCGTCGCCGACGCGCCGAAAATGGTTGGCGGCGGCCAAAGCGGTGCCGTCGACGATCTCGATGCAGAGCACGCGGGCGCTGTCGCCGTCGACGATGGCCTGCGGTTCGGCGCAAACGATCTGCGGCCGCTCCGGATTTTGCAGGATATCGCGCCAGCTTCCGATCACCGTGGCGCGGCCGATGATCGCCGGCCAGCCTGGATGGATGCAGGAAATGGCGTCGTCATCCGCCCACATCTGTTCCATGCCGTCGAAGTCGCCCGTTGAAAAGGCGTCGTAGAAGGCCGCATTGGCGGCGATGACCTTGGTGTCCTTTGCCATGCCTCTCGGGTGCGGCAATGACAGGCAAAAATCAAGCGCGACTTCCGTTCGATTTCGCGTGCGCGTTTGACCGCAGTGCAGCATTGCCCGCTTTGTAGTCACGCCGAGACGTGCGTCTCCACCGCCCGCCGCGCGCCGTCCCGATAAAGACGGCCGAGCGCGGAGGTCACGGCTTCGCGCAGGCGCGGCTCGGCACCCAGAGGCCCGAACACTTTTTCGACGCCGAGCAAGGCGGGCGCGAGCTTCTCGGCGACGGGACCCGCCTCGCGCGCCAGCGCGGCGAACTCGGCGGCAAGCGGATCGCGCACGTCGATGGCGCGGCCCTGCTCGTCGCGCGCGGTGACATAGCGCATCCACCCCGCGACCGCGAGCGCGTGCGTCGCGATCGGCAAATCCTTGCGCAGGCGATCCTGCATCGCGCCGAGCAGGCGCTGCGGCAGCTTTTGGGAGCCGTCCATCGCGATCTGCCAGGTGCGATGATGCAGCGCCGGATTGGCGAAGCGCTTGAGCAGCGAAGCACGGTAGGCAGCGAGATCAGTGCCAACAGGCATCGTCAGCGTCACCGCGGCCTCTTCCATCACCTGCGCGGCGAGGCGGGCGAAATGCGGATCCTGCATCGTATCGGCGATGGTCTCGTAGCCCGCGAGATAGCCGAGATAGGCGAGTGCGGAATGGCTGGCGTTGAGCAGCCGCAGCTTCATCAGCTCGAACGGCCTGACATCGGTGACGAGCTCGACGCCCGCGGCGGCGAGATCGGGCCGGCCTGCCGCAAAACGGTCCTCGACCACCCATTGCGTGAAGGGTTCGGTCATCACGGGCCATGCGTCGCGCAAGCCCAGCGCGGATGCGACCGCGTCGCGGTCGGCGTCCGTGGTCTCCGGCACGATGCGATCGACCATGGTCGAAGGGAAGGCGGCGTTGTCCGCGATCCACTTGCCGAGGTCCTTGGAGCGGAGCGCGGCGAACTGGGTCACGATCCGCTGCACGGTGTGCCCGTTGGCGGCGAGGTTGTCGCAGCAGAGCACGGTGAAGGGTGCGAGGCCCTGCGCGCGCCGCCGCGCCAGCGCAGCCACGATGAAGCCCGGCGCCGAGCGCGGCGCGTCGAAATTGTTGAGATCGTGCACGACGTCAGGATGCCGCTCGTCGAGATCGCCGGTCTGCGGCGTATGGCAATAGCCCTTCTCGGTGACCGTCAGCGAGACGACGCGAATGGCGGGGTCGGTCATCCGCTCGACCAAAGCTGCCGGCTTCTCGCGCGCAACGACGCTGTCGAGCAATGCGCCGATCACGCGATGCTCGGTGCCCTCGGCGGCGCGCACGGCGATCGTATAGAGATGATCCTGGGGGGCGAGGGCGTCGCGCGTCGCGGGGCTGCGCAGGCTCGCGCCGATGATGCCCCATGATGCGGCCCCGGTGGCAAGGCAATCGTCGATGACGACAGCCTGATGGGCGCGATGAAAGGCGCCGAGGCCCAAATGCACGATGCCGGGCGTGACGCGCGAACGGTCATAGGCCGGGCGGCGGATGCGGGGTGCCAACCGGTCGAGATTGGCGCTGCCAATGCGCATGGACGTCTCCCCTTTGCTTTGCCGCTGCTTGACATGGCGCCTGTATCAGGTCAATGCTCCGGTCAATTGGTAAGACCAATTTTCCAAAATTGGCGGGCGGCCGGGATGATCCCGGCACGGCCCTTTCGGGAGGACCAGCGTGCCGCTGGAAGCTGTGGAGGCGAGACGGCTTTATCGCCAGGTCGCCGATCAATTGCGAAGCCTGATCGACAGCGGCGAGTACGCGGTCGGCAGCCGCTTGCCGACCGAGCGCGAGCTCGCCGAGCAGCTCAAGATCTCGCGGCCGACGGTGCGCGAGGCCCTGATCGCGCTCGAGGTCGAGGGTCGCCTCCGCATTCGTGTCGGCTCGGGCATCTATGTGACCGAACCCGCCGACGCCGCGCCTGCGCTGCCGGCCGCCGGCATCGAAGGTCCGTTCGAGCTGCTCCGCGCCCGCGAATTCCTTGAAAGCGCCATCGCCGAGCAGGCCGCACGCGTTGCGACCAGGGACGACATTGCCCGCATCGACGCGTCGCTTGTCGCGATGGAGAATGTCGCGCATCCCGGCGAAGCCTCGATGGTGCATGACCGTGCGTTCCACGTCGCGATCGCCGGCAGCCTCGGCAATGCCGTTCTGGTGCGCGTGGTCGGCGAGCTGTTCGATCAGCGTCTCAATCCCTATTTCGCGCAGCTCGCGCACTATTTCGAGAGTCCCGGCACCTGGCGCGCGGCGCTCGACGAGCATCGCGCAGTGCGCGACGCGATTGCGGTGCATGATCCGGACGCCGCGCGCGAGGCCATGCGAAAACATCTGGCGCGCTCGCAGGAACGCTTTGCGCAGAATTTTGGCGCTGAGACCACCGCAGGGCCATCGGCCCGGAAGGGCCGGCCGGCGCGATCCCCGGCAAAACCAAAGAAAGCCCCGAAGAGTCCTGCCAAAACCGGCAGTGCGCGGCGGCGATGAGATTGGGTGGCCCGTCTCCGTTTGGTAGCGGGCGAACAAGAAGCAGACTTTAGTCAGTGGAGGATGAGACAATGTTGAAGAAGATGACGATGGTGCTGGCGACGTCGGTCGCGGCAATGTTCGCGGCGACCAATCCAGGCATGGCGCAGACCAAGCTCAAATGGGCCCATGTCTACGAGACCTCTGAGCCGTTCCACACTGCGTCGGTCTGGGCCGCGCAGGAGATCGGCAAGCGCACCAACGGCCGCTATACGGTCGACGTCTATCCGGCCTCGCAGCTCGGCAAGGAAGCCGACATCAACCAGGGCCTCTCGCTCGGTTCGGTCGACATCATCATCTCCGGCTCGAGCTTCGCGGCCAAGAGCTTTGCGCCGATCGGCGTGACCTACTATCCCTACACGTTCCGCGATGCCGACCATCTGCTCGCCTATACCAAGAGCGACATCTTCAAGGAGCTCGCCAAGGGCTATGAGGACAAGAGCGGCCACCACATCGTCGCCGTGACCTATTACGGCGTGCGCCAGACTTCCTCGAACAAGCCGATCAAGACCTGCGCGGACCTCAAGGGTCTGAAGATGCGCGTGCCGGACGTTCCGGCCTATCTCGCGATGCCGCGCGCCTGCGGCGCCAACACCGCGCCGATCGCGTTCGCCGAAGTCTATCTCGCGCTCCAGAACGGCACCGTCGAGGCGCAGGAGAACCCGCTGACCACGATCGAGGCCAAGAAGTTCTACGAGGTGCAGAAGCACATCGTGCTGACCGGCCACATCGTCGACCATCTCAACACGGTGGTGGCGGGCGCGCTCTGGAAGAAGCTCAGCGACGAGGACAAGAAGATCTTCACCGACGTCGCGCAGGAAGCCGCCGCCAAGGCGACCGACGAGATCAAGCAGAACGAAGCCAAGCTGGTCGCCTTCTTCAAGGAGAAGGGCCTGACCGTGACCGAGGTCGACAAGAACGAGTTCCGCGACACCGTGTTGAAGAACGTCGCGTTCGAGACCTTCGGCTATCGCAAGGCCGACTGGGAACGCATCCAGGCGGTGAAGTGACTGCGGCTTGCTTCGCCCTAAGACCCTCATGGTGAGGAGCGCGGAACGCGCGTCTCGAACCATGAAGGCCCTGGTGTCGCCCGGGGCCATCCTTCGAGACGCTTGCTTCGCAAGCTCCTCAGGATGAGGAGCGGAGCGAGTTTGACGCAGTAGAACTAACGCGAGATTCCGGGTTCGGCTCTTCGAGCCGCCCCGGAATGACGTTCAAGTCGTTTGAGGAGTAGCACCCATGTCCACCGCCGAAGTGCACCGGCAGATCACCGGCGACGAGATCGCGCATACCTTCGAGGAGGAGGGGACGCCGAAGGTCGATCTCGGCGTCTACGCTTTCGAGGACTGGGTGGCGCTGGCGATCTTCTGGGTGATGGCGCTTGCCGTCTTCCTCCAGTTCTTCACCCGTTATGTGCTCAACGACAGCTATGCCTGGACAGAGGAGATCGCGACTTACTGCCTGATCGGCGTGGTCTTCATCGGCTCCTCGATGTGCGTGCGGCTGTCGCGGCACATCCAGGTCGATTTGATCTACCGCTATCTGCCGCATGTCGTGGCGCGTGTGCTGTCGACCGCGATCGACCTGATCCGCATCGCCTTCTTCGGCTACGCGATCAAGCTGGTCTGGGTCTACATCCAGATCATCGGCGATGAATCGATGACGACGATCAATCTTCCCAAGGATTACGTCTACTACGCCGTGCTGGCGGGCTTCGTGCTGATGTTCGCGCGCTCGGTGCAGGTGGCCATACAACATTTGCGACAGGGTTATTCGATCCTCGAACGTCCCGGCGCCTACGACGGTTTTGAAGGATAGGATCATGCTGCTGTTGCTTGGAGGCTTTCTCGTCCTGATGCTGCTCGGCGTTCCCGTGGCGATTGCCATGGCCGCGTCGTCGCTGCTCTACATCCTGGTCAGCGGCGTGACGCCCGACGTCACGCTGGCACAGCGCATGATCGCCGGCGTCGAGAGCTTTCCGCTGCTCGCCGTGCCGTTCTTCATCCTGGCCGGCAACCTCATGAACATCGCCGGCGTCACCGGGCGCATCTACAAATTCGCGGTCGCGCTGGTCGGCTGGATGCGCGGCGGCCTTGGCCACGTCAACATCATCGGCTCGGTGATCTTCTCCGGCATGTCCGGCACCGCGATCGCGGACGCCGCCGGTCTCGGCACCATCGAGATCAAGGCCATGAAGGACCACGGCTACTCCACGGAGTTCTCGGTCGGCGTCACCGCGGCCTCGGCCACGCTCGGCCCCATCATTCCGCCGTCGCTGCCCTTCGTGATCTACGGGATGATGGCGAACGTCTCGATCGGCGCGCTGTTTCTGGCCGGCGTCGTTCCCGGCATCGTCATGACGCTGCTGATGATGGCGACGGTCACCTACTTCGCGCGCAAGAACAAATGGGGCAGCGACACGCCGTTCTCCTGGCCGCAGCTCGGCTCGGCCGGCCTCGAGATCGCCATCGTGCTGGCTTTTCCCATGGCGATCTGGCTGATGGTGATTGCCGGCCTCTCGGTCAACATGGCGGTCGTCATCGGCCTCGGCACGTTGCTCTTGATCGACTGGTATTTCGACTTCTCGGCGGTGATGGCGCTGATGGCGCCGGTGATCCTGATCGGCGGCATGACGCTCGGCTGGTTTACGCCGACGGAAGCCGCGGTCGCCGCCGTGATCTGGTCGCTGTTCCTCGGCCTCGTGCGCTATCGTACGATGACCTTGAAGACCGTGGCCAAGGCGACGTTCGACACCATCGAGACCACGGCCTCGGTCCTGTTCATCGTGACCGCAGCCTCGATCTTCGCCTGGTTGCTGACGGTGTCGCAGGCCGCCCAGATGCTCTCGGACTGGATGCTCAGCATCACCCACAACAAATGGGTGTTCCTGGCGCTCGCCAACGTCCTGATCCTGTTCGTCGGCTGCTTCATCGACACCACGGCGGCGATCACCATTCTGGTGCCGATCCTGCTGCCGATCGTGCTCAAGCTCGGCATCGATCCGATCCACTTTGGTCTGATCATGACGCTCAACCTGATGATCGGCCTGCTGCATCCGCCGCTCGGCATGGTGTTGTTCGTGTTGGCACGCGTGGCCAAGCTCTCGGTCGAGCGCACGACGGTGGCGATCCTGCCCTGGCTGGTGCCGTTGATGATCGCGCTGATTGCGATCACCTACATCCCCGAACTCACCCTCTGGCTGCCGAAATACATGGGACTTTCCAAATGACATCGACTGCTTTCGCCGCAACCCTGTTCGGCCCCGAAGATCTGCGTATGGTCGAGCATCCGCTCGACAAGTTGGCCTCCGGCATGGTGCGCATCCGCTTCGGCGCCGGCGGCATCTGCGGCTCGGACATGCACTACTTCCGTCATGCCCGGACCGGCGATTTCGTCGTGAAATCGCCATTGATTCTCGGCCACGAGATCTCCGGCGAGGTCGTGGAGATCTCAGGTTCGGCTGCCAACCTGAAGGTCGGCGACCGTGTCGCCGTCAATCCGTCGCGCTGGTGCGGCCACTGCGTCGCCTGTCGCGAAGGCCGGCCGAACCTCTGCGAGAACATCTACTTCATGGGGTCGGCATCGAAGACGCCGCACATGCAGGGCGGCTTTGCGAACTATTTCGATGCGGTCCCTGCGCAGTGCGTGAAGATTCCCGACCATGTGTCTTATCAGGCTGCGGCCTTGGCCGAACCGCTCGCGGTCTGCCTGCACGCGGTCGCGCGCGCCGGCAACATCGAGGGCAAGCGCGGGATCATCTTCGGGGCCGGCCCGATCGGGCTCCTGACCATGCTTGCCGCGCACCGCGCCGGCATGGCCGACGTCACGGTCGCCGACATCGCGCCGGCGCCGCTGGCCTTCGCGACCCGGCTCGGTGCTTCGCATGTCGAGAACGTCTCGGGCGGTGAAGAGGGGCTGAAGGCGCAGGCCGCCTCGCGTCCCTATGACGTGGCGTTCGAGGTCTCGGGCACGGCTGCAGGCCTCGCCAGCGCGATCGGGATCATCAGGCGCGGCGGCGTGGTGGTGCAGATCGGCAATCTGCCGGGGGGCCAGATTCCTGTGCCGGCCAATGCGGTGATGGCCAAGGAGATCGATTTGCGCGGCTCGTTCCGCTTCGGCTTCGAGTTCATGAACGCGGTGGAGCTGATCGGCAACGGCAGCGTCGACGTGCTGTCGCTGGTCACCGCCGAGCGGCCGTTGTCCACCGCGCCGGATGCGCTGCGTCTCGCGCTCGACCGCTCGCAGAGCGTCAAGGTCGTGCTGACCGCGAATTGACATTTGTTTTGACGCGTTTTCTTCACGCGAACCGGTACCCACTTCGCTCGAAAACGCTTTAGGAGAACGCCCATGATGCTCGAGGGATGGCGCTGGTACGGACCGGATGATCCGGTCTCGCTCGACGATGTCAGGCAGGCCGGGGCGAGCGACATCGTCTCGGCATTGCACCAGGTGCCGATCGGCGAAGCCTGGACGCGCAAGGCTGTCGAGGAGCGCAAGAACTTCATCGAGAACGGCCAGCCCGGCCGCTCGCAGCTGACGTGGTCGGTGGTGGAATCGATTCCGATCCCCGACGACGTCAAGCGTCTCGGGGGCAAGGCGACGAAGTCGATCGAGTCGTGGATTGCGAGCCTTGAGGCGGTGGCCGCCTCCGGCATCAAGGTCATTTGCTACAATTTCATGCCTGTCGTGGATTGGTGCCGCACCGATCTGGAATGGGAGCTGCCGAACGGCGCCCGCGCCATGCGCTTCGACCAGGACCGGTTTGCGGCGTTCGAGCTGCATATCCTGAAGCGCCCGGCCGCCGTGCAGGAATATTCACCCGAGCAGCAGGTGCGGGCGAAAAAGCTGTTCGAGCAGATGAGCCAGGCCGACATCGACTATCTCGTCATGGTGATCGCCAGCGCGTTGCCCGGCTCGACCACCGAGCCGATGACGATCCCGCAATTCCGCGACCGGCTGGAGACCTATCGCGACATCACGCCAAAAGTCCTGCGGCAGCATCTTGCCGAGTTCCTGGGGCGCGTCGCGCCGGTGGCCGAGCGGCTCGGCGTGTCGCTGACGCTGCACCCGGACGATCCGCCGCGTCCGCTGTTCGGCCTGCCGCGCATTGCGTCGAGCGCTGACGACTACCAGGCGCTGTTCGACGCCGTACCTTCGAAGGCCAACGGCATCTGCCTGTGCACGGGCTCGCTCGGCGCGCGGGCCGAGAACAATCTGCCCGCCATGGCCGAACGCTTCGGCCCGCGGATCGCCTTTGCCCATCTGCGTGCGACCAAGCGTGAGGCCGACGGCCTGTCGTTCTACGAGTCCGATCATCTCGACGGCGATGTCGACATGGTTGCGGTGCTCAAGGTGCTGCTGAAGGAGAACGCGCGGCGCGCGCCCGACAAGCAAATCGTGTTCCGTCCCGATCACGGCCACCGCATGCTCGACGATCTCGCGGCCACCAAGCGCACCAATCCCGGCTACACCGCGATCGGCCGCCTCCGTGGCCTCGCCGAATTGCGCGGCGCGATCCGGGCGATCGAGCATCGATAGGAGCGGTATCGATCAGTCCCTGGTGAGAACCGACACTCCTGCTCGCACAGATTGTCTTCGGTCCCTCCATGTGCCAGAGTGGCTGCATTGCACTTATCGACGCATTGCAGCACAGGCCATTATGAGGAGCCGAGCATGAGCTTCCTGGTCGAACTTCCTCTTGATCAATACAACCGCAACGCCTTCGCCAATTTCGACAGCGCCTCCGGCAATTTCGATCCTGACGTCGCGCGCGCGATGATGTGGATGTCGCAGCTCGCCTACGAGACCCACGTCCCGCAAACGATTACGGCCGTGTCCGACTTCTGGACGCTGTCCAATGTCAGGTCGCTGGTCCAGCCGGCGAAATCGACGCTTCCGGTGTCGGATACCCGCGGTGTCATCGCCCAGCGGGACGGCGCAACAATTGTCGCGTTTGCGGGCACCGATCCGTTGATCCTCAAGAACTGGGTCAGCGACTTCTATCTCGGTCGCCCGAAGGCGGATGTCCACGGCGGCTTCAACGACGCCGCGGCGGCCGTTTGGGATGACGTGCGAGCAGCGTTGACTGCGGCGTCTGCCGCGGGCTCGCGCGTCTTCATCACCGGGCACAGCCTGGGCGCAGCGCTTGCCGTTGTCACCGCCGATCGCGCGCATCGCGAACTCGGGATTGCGCTCCCACAAGTGTATCTCTACGGCTGCCCCCGTGTCTGCCATGCCGATGCGGCGGCTGCCTACAATGCGACGCTGGGGCCGACGACCTATCGGCTGGTCCACGGTCACGATATCGTTCCGACCGTCCCGCCGCCGCTGCTCGGATTTCGTCATGTCGGGCGCTATCTGGCATGTGGCCCGGGTGCGAGATTTGTCGCGAGCCAGCTTGCGGCCAACTGCAACTCGGATGAGCCGTTGCCGACGGCCGGGGGCTTTGCTGGAATAACCCAGCATCTCGCGAATCTTTTTATCGGATTTTCTCCGAGCAGGCGCATGGACCTGGTCGGCCGGCTCTCCCAATTGCTGGTACCCGGAATCGGCGATCATCTGCCGGATCGATATTACGATGCGCTGAGCTAGCGCATCGCACCTGCGCCGTTCTAGTAACACGCACCCATCGCGCCGAGCTGCGGATAGAGCTTGTCGATCGCGGCGATCTCGCTTTGCATTTGCGCGATGATCCAGTCGCGGATCTCGGCGGCGATGGGGCGCATCGCCCGGTTGCGCGGCGGCAGGAATTCGCAGATGCGGCGCGTGGTGGTGAGCGTGTCGGAAGCCGGCACCAGCGCGCCGGTGAGCAGCCAGTGCGAGGCGACCGTCAGCCAGCCGAGCGCGATGCCCTGGCCGAGCAGGGCGGCCTGCACCACGACGGCATAATCGGTAAAACTCAGCGCCTTGGCCGCGCCGCGGCGGCCGGTGAGCAGCGAGGCGTAGTCCGCGGCCCAGTCGCCCGGCGTCTCGGCGAGGCGGATGATGGTGTTGCCTTCAGCGGGATCGGTCTCGCCGAGATAGGTCGGGCTGCACATCGGCAGCATGACCTCCCTCATGACCAGCGTGCCGCCGGACGACGGCTCGTCGCGATCGCGGAAGCGCATGCCGAGATCGACATTCTCGACAGGTCCGCGCAGCGCGCCGGAGATGAGCTGGAAGCGCAGATCGATCTGCGGAAATTGCTTCTGGAGCTTGTCGATCCGCGGCATCAGCCAATGCGTGGTGAAGGCGGAGGAGACCGACAGCGTTACCGTTTCGGTACCCTTGCGGCGGCGCTCGATCTCGACGAGGCCGGTCTCGATGCTGCGAAAGCCTTCGAGCACGCGGCGATAGAGCAGCTCGCCTTCTTCCGTCAGCACCGCGCGGCCTGCCTTGCGGTCGAACAGGCGGACGCCGAGATGCTCCTCGAACTGGCCGAGCATGCGGCTCACCGCCGGCTGCGTGACGTTCAGTTCGGCGGCCGCTGCGGTGAAGCTGCCGTTGCGCGCCGCCGCGTCGAAGACGAACAGGGCGTTGCTTGACGGCAGCATGCGGCGTAGCTCGGGCATAACGTCATGTTATGGGCGCGGTGAGAATTTGGCAATTGCCGGATTTTGCCAAGTCTGGTGTCATTGGCATGACAGCCTAAACGCAGGGTGTTCGGGAGAAGATTTGGTGCGGCGCACGCTACGCCTCTGAATACTCCAGAACCCTGTCTATAAAGCAGGCTTATGGCGCGCAGTGAGGCACGCCAGCAAAGGGACACGGGCGAGGTCGATCGTTGGACAAACGAGCGGAAAGCGTCGAGATCAGGTCGGCCAGCAAGGCCTACGGCGCCGTTCGCGCCCTCGACGACGTTTCGCTCAATGTCGGCGCCGGCGAATTCGTCTCGCTGCTCGGTCCCTCCGGCTCCGGCAAGACCACGCTGCTCGGCATTCTCGGCGGTTTCATCCTGCCGTCGTCGGGGACGATCCTGTTCGGGGGCCGCGACGTCACTTACATGCCGCCGCACAAGCGCGACATCGGCGTCGTGTTCCAGAACTACGCGCTGTTCCCGCATATGAGCGTCGGCGAGAACGTCGCCTTTCCCCTGCGTGCTCGACGACTGCCGAAAGCGGTTTGGCCGGAGAAAGTGCGCGCGGCGCTGTCGATGGTCGGCCTTGCCGGCTATGAAGAACGCGGCATCGCGCAGCTCTCCGGCGGCCAGCGCCAGCGCGTGGCGCTCGCCCGCGCCATGATCTTCGAGCCGCGGCTGATCCTGATGGACGAGCCGCTTTCCGCACTCGACAAGCAGCTGCGCGAATCCATGCAGATCGAGCTGCGCACGCTGCACCGGCGCATCGGCGCCACCATCATCTATGTCACCCATGACCAGCGCGAGGCGCTGACCATGAGCGACCGCGTCGCGGTGATGAAGGACGGAAGGCTGATCCAGATCGACCAGCCCGAGCGGCTGCACGATCATCCCGCCGATTCCTTTGTCGCGAGCTTCATTGGTGAAGCGACGATGCTGCCGGTTCGCCGCGTCGATGCGTCCAGCGTTTCGCTCGGCAACGCGCTGCTGCGCAGCGCCCGCGCCATCCCCGACGGCGATGCGCTGATGCTGGCCGTGCACAGCGAAAAGCTGCTGATCGACGACGGCGCACAGGATGCCGCCTGCAACCGGCTGACCGGTACGGTCACCGACATCGTCTATCAGGGCGAAAGCCTGCGCATCTTCCTGGCGCTCGCCGATGGCATTGCGCTCAGCCTGCGTCAGCCGAGCTATCACCAGGCCTACAGCCGGATTCCGCCACTCGGCGGCAGCCTCACCGTCACCCTTCATCCCGAGGACACCATCGTCGTGCCCCGGGTGGATTGAAAGAAGCGTTGTCCAACCGAAAGAAGAAACTGACATGTCGACCCAAGCCGCGTTCAGCAATTTCAAGGTTCTCACCTTCGACGTCGTCGGCACCTTGATCGATTTCGAGGCGGGCGTGCTCTCCGCGGTGCGCAGGATCTCGGGCAAGACGCCGGCCGAGCTCAGCGACGAGCAGATCTTCGAGCCCTACAAGCGCGGCCGCGACAAGCACTATGAGCGCTCCAGCGAGGTGATGTTCCACGTCTATCGTCATCTCGCCACCGAGCTCGGCCTGCCGGCGGATGATGCTGCCTGCGAAATGTTCCAGCTCGCCGTGCTGCGCTGGGGGCCGTTCCCGGATTCGGTCGAGGCGCTCAAGCGGCTGCGGACGAAATTCCGGCTGGTGGCCATGACCAATGCGGACCGCGTCGCGCTGTCCTGCTACGCGCATGCGCTTGGCAATCCCTTCGACGATACCGTGTGTGCCGACGACACCGGCGTGGCCAAGCCCAATCCGGAATTCTTTGCCTACAACAAGGGCCGCCAGTCCGCGTTCGGCTACAAGCAGTCCGACATCCTGCATGTCGCGCAGAGCCAGTACCACGACATCGGGATCGCGCGGAAACTCGGCTACAAGGTGTGCTGGATCGAGCGCCGCCAGGGCATTGCGGGCTTCGGCGGCACGCCTGCGGTCGAGACATTGACAAAACCGGACTTCCATTTCCCGACGCTGAAGGCGCTGGCCGACGCGGCCATTGGACCTGCGGCGTAACGGATGAGCGGCGGCATGACACGGGACTGGCGCGCACTGCCATCGGTCAACTCGCTGTGGGAAGCGACAGCCGTGCCGGCGCGCGATTTTCCCGTGCTGTCGGGCGAGCATCAGGCGGATGTGGTGATCATCGGTGCGGGCTACACGGGCCTCTCCGCTGCACACCACATCGCCAAGAGCGGCCTGTCACCAATCGTGCTCGAAGCGAACCGCCCCGGCTGGGGTGCGAGCGGGCGCAATGGCGGCGTGATCACCGCAAAATTCCGCCTCTCGTTCCGCGAGATCGATGCCGTGCACGGCCGCGCCATGGCGCAGCGCATGTACGAGATCGCGCACGAATCGACGGACATGGTCGAGGAGCTGGTGTCGGAATTCGGCATCACCAGCGCCGCGCTGACGCGGACCGGTCAGGTCAAGGCCGCGCACAACGAGACGACGCTGAAAGCCGCGATCGACGAAGCCAACTGGATGACGCGCGAGATGGGCTCCGCCGAGGTCCGCATCCTCGACAAGCACGGCGTGCGTGACGAGACCGGCTCCGACATTTTCGTCGGCGGGGTGCTCAATCCCGGCTCCGGCGGGGTTCATCCGCTGAACTATCTGCGCGGCCTGGCCGACGGCGTGGCGCGCCGCGGCGTTCCCATTTTTCAGGAATCGCCGGTGGTCAAGCTCCGGCGCGAGCAGGACGGCATCATTGCCGAGACGCCGCAAGGCGCGGTGCGGGCGAAGCAGGCGATCATCGCCACCAACAGCTATTCCGACCTCACCGGCGCCACCGCCGATATGCAGCGCACGCTGATCCCGTTCCGCAGCGCCATGGTTGCGACCGAGCAGTTGCCGCGCAATCTCGCTGGACGGCTGATGCCGACCGGGCGCACCTACACCGAGACCAAGCGCATGATGCGCTGGTTCCGCATGGTCGACAATCGCGTGATCTTCGGTGGCCGCGGCGCTTTCGGCAAGCAGGACTCGCAAGCGGCCTTCGACGCGCTGCGCAAGGCGATGGTCGGTATCTTCCCGGATCTCGCCGATGTCCCGGTCGCATACAAATGGTCGGGCCTGGTCGGCATGACGCTGGACTCGGTGCCGCATATCGGCCGGCTCGACGATCGCACGCTGGTCTCGATGGGCTACAACGGCGCCGGCGTTGCGATGTCGAGCCTGATGGGCCGCTACCTCGCTGCCTTCGTCCGCGGCGAGAGCCCCGATGTCGGCCTGCTCGATGTCAGCCGCATGAAGGCGATCCCGTTCTATCCGCTGCGCGAGCCCGCCGTACGCATGGTCGCCGGCTGGTACCAGTTTCTCGATGCGATCGGCCAGTGAACTGTTTTTGGAGGAGGCGAGGATGACGACGAAGCAGAATTTGGGATTGGGCTGCGCGCTGCTGGGCGCAATCGGTTTGGCCAGCGCGGCTGATGCCGCCGAGCAGATCACTTTCGTCTCTCAGGGCGGTGCCTATCAGCAGGCGCAGACGGTGGCGATCCTCGATCCCACCGCCAAGAAGCTCGGCATCACCATCAACCAGGATTCCATTCCCGACGCCTGGCCGGCGATCAAGACGCAGGTCGGCAGCGGCAAGCCGATCTGGGACGTCGTCGACACGCCCACCGGAAACTGCCTGCGTGGCGGCGAGCAGGGGCTGATCGAGAAGCTCGATTTCTCGAAGATCCCGAACGGCGCGGCGATGCCGGAGGCCTATCGCAGTCCCTATTCGGTATCCTACGAGTTCTATTCCAGCGTGCTGTCCTACAGCCAGAAGACCTTCCCGAAGGACGCGCCGAACAGCTGGGCCGATTTCTGGGACGTCAAGAAATTCCCCGGCCGCCGCGCGCTGCGCAACCACCCGTTCGCCACGCTGGAGGCGGCGCTGATGGCCGACGGCGTCGCGCCGGACAAGCTCTATCCGCTCGACGTCGACCGCGCGTTCAAGAAGCTGGAAGAGATCAAGCCGCACATCACGGTGTGGTGGACCTCGGGCGCGCAGTCGGCGCAGCTGCTCAACGACGGCGAGGTCGACATGGAGATGGCGTGGAACGGCCGTGTGAGCGCGGTCGCGAAGGAGGGCGCCAAGGTGTCCTTCACCTACAACCAGGGCATCCTGCAGAGCACCTCGCTGTGCATTCTCAAGGGCGCGCCGAACCTCGACACGGCCGTGAAATTCCTCAACGAGGCCGTCGATCCCGTGCACCAGGCCAATCTGCCGCTCCACATCGACTACGGCCCGGGCAACCCGAAGGCGTTCGAGACCAGCGTGATCAAGCCCGAGCGCGCCGCGCAACTGCCGAGCGAGCCGGCCAATGCGGCCAAGCAGGCGCTGATGTCCTACGCCTGGTGGTCCTCGCCCGCGGGCGAAGCCGCCGAGAAGCGCTGGGCGTCGTTCATGCAGAAGTAAGACGAGGCAGCGTTGACGACATCCATGTCCGATCCATCGCAAAAGCATCAGCGCCGCGAGCATGCGCTGATGCTGGCATTGGTGTCGCCGGCGCTGCTGGTGATTTTGCTCCTGATCGTGCTGCCGGTCGGCTGGCTGGCCTGGCAGTCGATCTACCATGACGGCTTCACGCTGGAGAACTATCGTCGCGTCTTCACCGAGGACATCTACTGGCGGAGTTTCGCGCTGACCTTCGAGATCAGCCTCGCGGTGACGGTCATCGCGCTGCTGCTTGGCTATCCCGTGGCTTATCTCGCCAACTCGGTGCCGAAGGGGTGGAGCATTCTCATTCTCTCGCTGGTGGTGCTGCCGTTCTGGACCAGCGTGCTGGTGCGCGCCTATGCGTGGCTGGCGCTGCTCCAGCGCACCGGCGTGATCAACCAGTTCCTGCGCTATCTCGATGTGACCTCCGAGCCGCTCGCGCTCGTGCACAACACGTTCGGGACAATCGTCGCGACGGTGCACATCCTGCTGCCGTTCATGGTGCTGCCGCTCTATGCCACCATGCAGAAGATCCCCGGCGACCTGATGCAGGCCGGCGCCAGTCTCGGTGCGAGCCCGTCGCTCACCTTCTTACGCGTGTTCCTGCCGCTGTCGCTGCCGGGCGTGCTCGCGGGCTGCACGATGGTGTTCGTGCTCTGCCTCGGCTTCTACATCACGCCGGAGCTGCTCGGCGGCGGCCGCACCGTGATGGTGTCGATGCTGGTCAGCCGCAATGTCGAGCTCTACAACCAGTTCGGCGCCGCGAGCGCGGTCGCGGTGGTATTGCTTCTCAGCGTGCTCTTGATCTTCTTCGTCGTCAGCCGCTTCATCTCGCTCGATCGCGTGCTGGGGCAGAAATGATGCGCGCCTCGCCCGCACGAATCCTCCTCTACGTGATCAGCGCGCTGGTGCTGGTCTATCTGATCCTGCCGGTGCTGATCATCGCGCCCATCTCGTTCTCGAGCGCGCGCTTCCTGACGTTTCCGCCGCCGTCGTTCTCGATGCGCTGGTACCAGCAGTATTTCTCAAACCCGGCGTGGATGCAGGCGACGCGGGTGACGCTGACGGTCGCGCTCTTCACCGTTGTGATCGCAACGCCGTTCGGCGTCGCCGCCGCCTATGCCATCAGCCAGTCGAAGCTGCGCATCATGCAGGTGATCCACATGGCGCTGCTGCTGCCGCTGGTGGTGCCGATCATCATCACCGCGGTCGGCATCTTCTTCGTCTATGCCAAGGTCGGCCTGGTCGCGACCCTGCCAGGCCTCGTGCTCGCCAACGTGATGCTGGGCCTGCCCTATGTCGTCATCTCGGTGCTGGCGGGCCTGCAGAGCTTCGATCCGGCGCAGGAGATGGTGGCGCGCAGCCTCGGCATGAACCGCCTGCGCAGCTTTTTCGCGGTGACCCTGCCGCAGATCAAGTCGAGCGTGGTCGCCGGTGGCATCTTCGCTTTCATCTCGGCGATGGACGAGACCATCGTCGCGCTGTTCATCTCCGGCGGCCAGTATCAGCCGCTGACCAAGCGCATGTTCACCGCATTGCGCGACGAAATCGACCCGACCATTGCCGCGATCTCGACGCTGATGACGGCGGCGTCGTTCATGCTGGTGCTGCTGGCGAGTGCGCGGCAGAAGAAGAGCGGGTGAGGGGGCTGCCCGCCATTCTCGGTGTCATCGCCCGACTTGATCGGGCGATCCAGTACTCCGAAACAGTTGTGACTCCTCGATGGGCCGCGGCCTACTGGATGCCCCGGTCAAGCCGGGGCATGACAGTGAGCGTGTAGCGGCTACTGAGCCTCCGCCCCCAACCACGCCAAAATCATCTCCACGATCTGCGTCCGGCTCTTCGCCAGCACCTTCGGCTCGCTGAGATCCCGATCGAACAGCGCGCCGAACGTGTGGCGATTGGCGACGCGGAAGAAGCAGTAGGAGGAGATGGCGAGGTGCAAATCGATGGCGTCGACGTCGTCGCGGAAGGTGCCTTCCGCGCGACCGCGCTTGAGGATGCCGTCGAGGGTTGCGATCACGCTGGCGTTGAGCTGGCGCAATTGCAAATTCTGCTTCAGGTGCTTGCCGTGGTGGATGTTCTCGATCGAGACGAGGCGGATGAAGTTCGGGTTGCGCTCGTCATGGTCAAAGGTCGCCTCGATCAGGCGGCGCAGGCCCTCGCGGGCGTCGCAACTGGCGATGTCGAGCTGGTCTTCCAGCGCGCGGATGCTGCGATAGGCCTCCTCCAGCACCGCGAGGTAGAGCTGCTCCTTGCCGCCGAAATAATAATAGATCATCCGCTTCGACGTACGCGTCCGCGCCGCGATCGCATCGACGCGCGCGCCGGAATAGCCTTCCGAGGCGAATTCGGCCATCGCCACTTCGAGGATGTCGCGCTTGGTGCGCTCAGGATCGTTGGTGCGCTTCGATGGGGGCGGCATGCGCTCGAGCATCACTGTTTCTCCCGCCAGTTTCCACGGATCACCTTGAAGGTGAAGGCAAATTTCGCGCGTTCGGGCCTTGATCCAATGCGTATTGCATAAACGTACTAGTTCGTACATTATGCCTCCAGACCAAGGTTGCGGCAACAACAACCAGAAAAACGCGCGCGCGGCGACCGCCTGGCGCGAAACCGCACCGGACACATGGGGGAGGATATCTCAATGACGTTGACGTCAACCGCACCACCGCACGCGTCATCCGGCGCGGAGGCCACGCCGAACAAGCTGCCCAAGCGCGCCGCGCTGGTCAGCTTCGTCGGCAGCATGCTCGAATACTACGACTTTTTCATCTACGGCACCGCGGCGGCGCTAATCTTTCCAAAAGTGTTCTTCGCCAATGTCGATCCCGCGACGGGGACGCTGCTCGCGCTGCTGTCCTTTGGCATCGGCTATATCGCGCGGCCCGTCGGCGCCGTCATCCTCGGTCATTTTGGCGATCGCATCGGCCGCAAGACGGTGTTGCTGTTCACGCTGGTGCTGATGGGCGTCTCGACGCTGGCGATCGGCCTGTTGCCGGATGCGAAGACGATCGGCAACGCCGCGCCCGTCATTCTGACGCTGCTGCGCCTGCTGCAGGGCCTGTCGGCGGCCGGGGAGCAGAGCGGGGCGAACTCGCTGACGCTGGAGCACTCGGCCAATTCCAGCCGCGCCTTCTTCACGAGCTGGACGCTGAGCGGCACCCAGGCGGGCGCGATCCTTGCCACGCTGGTGTTCATCCCGGTGTCGAGCCTGCCGGAGGAGCAATTGCTGAGCTGGGGATGGCGCATTCCGTTCCTGCTGTCCTTCATCGTGCTCGTCGTCGCCTATCTGGTGCGGCGGACGATGCCGGAAACGCCCGTGTTCGAGGACATCAAAGACAAGGCGCAGGTGGCGCGCTTCCCCGTCGTGACGCTGCTGCGCGACTACTGGCCGGACGTGCTGCGTGTCATCGTTTGCGCGCTGATCGCGACCGTGAGCACGATGACCGCGGTCTTTACGCTCGGTTACGTCACCAGCAGGTTTGGTGTGGCGAGGCCGACCATGCTGTGGGCCGGCGTGCTCGGCAACGTCACGGCGCTGATCACCCAGCCGCTGTGGGCATTGCTCGCGGACAAGATCGGCCGCAAGCCGGTGTTCATCGGTGGCGTGCTCGGCTGCGCGGTGCTGGTGTTCCCGTATTTCATGCTGGTGACATCAGGGAATACGCTGGCCATCTTCGCCGCGGCGATGATCCTTTCGGGTGTCATCTACGCCGCGCCGAACGCGATCTGGCCGTCGTTCTATGCCGAGATGTTCGACGCGCGGGTGCGCTATTCCGGCACCGCGATCGGCACGCAGCTCGGCTTCCTCGCCGCCGGCTTCACGCCGCTGGTGAGCGCGAGCCTGGTGGCTGAGGGACCGAACGGGTGGCTTCCCGTCGCGATCTTCGTCGCCAGCTGCTGCGTCATCTCGGCGGCATCGGCGGCGACGGCACGCGAAACCCACACCGTGGACATCGCCGATCTCGGCAAACGGCGCGCTTGAACGCAAGACAGGATCGCAGCGGATGCTGACCAACGCAGTTCCAACCACGAACGGGCCGATCGTCGGCGTCGAGCAGGGGGCCGTGCGTGCCTTCAAGGGGGTGGCGTTTGCGATCGCGCGGCGCTTCGCCAGGGCGACGCCGCCGCCAGCGTGGACCGAGCCGCGGCGTTGCACGGACTACGGCGCTTTTGCGCCGCAGCCCGGACATCTCGATCATGCTGACGAGGAATCCTGCCTCAGCCTGAACATCTGGACACCGGCAGCGGCCGATCGCCCGCTGCCGGTGATGTTCTTCATTCATGGTGGCGCCTTCGTCACCGGCGGCGGCGCCGATTACGACGGCTCATTTCTCGCCGCGCACGGTCCAGCCGTGATCGTCACCATCAACTACCGGCTCGGCCCGCTCGGCTTCCTGCAACTGCATCGCCACGGCCTCACAGAGGCCGACAACCTCGCGCTTCAGGATACGCTCGCCGCGCTCGATTGGGTGCACGCCAATATTGCGAATTTCGGCGGCGATCCGGATGCCGTGACGCTCTCGGGCCAATCGGCCGGCGCGTCGATGGTGATCGCGCTGGCGACCCTGCCGCAGGCCAAAGGCAAGTTCATCCGCGCCATTGCGCTCAGTGCGCCCGGGCGCAACATCATGACCGCCGATCATGCCGACGACATCGCGCGTCGTGTGCTCGACGAGCTCGAGCTTGCGCGCGATCCGGGCGTGATCGCGTCCGTACCGCTGCCCAAACTCTTTGCCGCAATGGAGCGTGTCGGCCGCAGGCTCGCAGACGAAACGGAGCAAGGCACATTGTTCGGGCCGGTGCTCGACGGCACCGTGATACTGCGCGAACCGCGCGACGTCTTCGCCGACGGGAGCCTGCGCGACATTCCACTCTGGCTCGGCTCCTGCCGCGACGAGATGGTGATGTTCCTGAAGAGCACGCCACCGGCCGCGATGATCCGCACCACCGAGCGCCAGGTGCGCACCGCCTTCGGCGATGCCGGCTGGTGTCGCCTGTTGTCCTACTATCGCGGTACAGCGCGGCCAGACGAGGATCCGTACGAGGCATTGCTCTCGGATGCGTTCTGGCATCGCCCGATGGCCGATCTTGCGCGGCTTCATGCTGCGGCCGGCGGTGCCGTGTGGCTGAGCCGGTTCGACCATCGCCCAGCGCTGGAGCCGTTCCTGTCGCAGGGGCCGACCCACGGTGCGGACAACGCCTGCCTGTGGGCGCATCTGCCTGAGTTCATCGATCGCCCGATCCTCAAGCGCAAGGGCGGACCGATGACGCCCGCCGACATCGACGTGGCAGCGCGGTTTCAAGACAATCTGCTGCGCTTCGTCACGACCGGTATGCCTGATGTTACGGAAGCCTGGCCACGCTTCGCGACCGGCAATGAACCGCTCGCAATCTTCGGCCAACCGTTCCATATTGTGCCGCTCAACGAAGGCGCGCGCTTCCGCGTGTGGGCGGAGCTGACTGAACAGTCCCGTCCCGAAGCGGTGGCCTGACAAGAAAAGCAAAGAAAAGGGAGATCGGATGAGCGTTTCAGACCGCGGGCGCGTGCTCTCGCGCGTATTTCTTGCGATAGCCTCGTTCTTCTCTGTGCTGGCGGCGGTGCCAGCGTTGGCGCAGATCGTCGTGACGCCGATCCCCGAAGACCCCGTCAGTATCGACAGCGGTGCTGTTTCCGGCAAAATGCTGGCCACGGGTGTGAAGGCGTATTTCGGGATCCCCTTTGCTGCGCCACCGCTCGGCGATCTGCGCTGGCGCGAGCCGCAGAAAGTCGAGGCCTGGAAAGGCACCTATCACGCCGACCGGCTGGCGCCCGAATGCATCCAGGTGCTGCGCCGGCACAACCTCAATCATTATTTCGGCGAGGAGGCGACCAGCGAGAACTGCCTCTATCTGAACATCTGGGCGAGCGGCGATGCGAAAGCGGGCGCAAAGCTTCCGGTCGTGGTCTGGATCTATGGCGGCGGTTTCACGCTCGGCTCCAGCGGCATGGCGATGTATGACGGCGAGAATGTCGCGAAGAAAGGCACGATCTTCGTCAGCTTCAACTACAGGGTCGGTATTCTTGGCAATCTTGCCCATCCGGAGCTGACCGCGGAATCGCCGCATCGTGCCTCCGGCAATTACGGCCTGATGGACCAGGTCGCGGCGCTGCAATGGATCAAGCGCAATATTGCGACGTTCGGCGGCGACCCCGATAACGTCACCATCACCGGCCAGTCCGCGGGCGCCATGTCCGTCTCCGCGCTGGAGGCGAGCCCGCTGGCGAAGGGCCTGTTTCATCGCGGCTTCGCGATGAGTCTGAGCATGTTCGACAACCGTTTCAAATTCCCGGCGCTGCCGGCCGCCGAGAAAATCGGCATCGAGGTGCAGTCGGCGCTCGGCGCGTCCTCGCTCACCGAGATGCGGCTGATCCAGGCCGACAAGATTCTTGCAATTCAGAAGGACTGCCAGCTCGGCTGCGCCGGCAACATCAGCGTGCCGCTCGATATCGATGGCTACGTGCTGCCTGACACGGTGCCGAACATCTTTGCAGCCGGCAAGCAGAACGACGTCGCGACTGTCGCGGGCTTCACCAGCGACGAAAGCTCCAACGACCTCCGCACCGCGGCCAATCTGGAGGGCTATGTCGCCGCTGCGCGAAAACTCTACGGCGATCAGGCCGACCGTTTCCTCGCACTCTACCCGGCGAAGACCGACGAAGAGGCCAAGGCGATGGGCCTGCTCGCCGCACGCGAGGGGCTGGTCGAGATCGGCACGCGCAACTGGGCCATGGCGCAGGCGAAGAGCGGAAGGGCGCCGTTCTACATGTACATGTTCTCGCGCGTGCACCCGTTTGCGAAGGACGTGCAGTTCTTCGATAGCCCGCAGAAGATCGGCGCCTATCACACCTCCGACGTGCCCTATTGGTTCGGGACCCAGGACACCTTCAACAAATTCCGCACCACGCGCGTCTGGACGGAGTTCGATCGCGCGATGTCCGATCGCATGATGGATACGCTGGTCGCGTTCGCACGGACCGGCAATCCCGGAACGCCGGCGACGCCATGGCCGCAGTGGAGCCAGAACGCCCAGAAATATGTCGAGTTCGGTGACGAATCCGGTGTTCGCGAGGAGAACGGGGCGCGGCTGGACTTCCACACGCCGGCGAACGTCACGCCCTCGACGCCGCGGGTTTCGCGGGACTAGGACGCCGATGATGCGTGCGTGATGCATCCTCCGCGTCAGGCCGGGCCTCTCCCGGCCATCTACGCGTTCATATCGCGGCATGAAGAACGTGGATGCCCGGGACAAGCCCGGGCATGACGGCACGGCAATCGCATCTGAGCCCATTTTTCTGTGGCCATCCTTCGAGACGCCCGCCGTTGGCGGGCCCTCAGGATGAGGACTGAGTGTGCGGCAGCTATTTCAACAGGCACCGATGCCGCTTAGCCTCATCCTGAGGAGACCGCGAAGCGGTCGTCTCGAAGGACGAGGCGCGCGCTCAGATCGCGCAAAATGCCACATGCGATTGCCCTAGGCATGACGGCTACTCACTGCACTATCGCCGCCGCGATCTTCTCCGCCGACATCAGCACCGGGAAATTGGTGTTGGCGCATGGCACCACCGGGAAGATCGAGGCGTCGACGACGCGCAGGCCCTGGACGCCTTTGACGCGGCCCTGATTGTCGACCACGGCCATCGGGTCGTCGGCCCGGCCCATGCGGCACGAACATGAGGCGTGCCATACGCCGATGGTCGCCTTGCGCACGAAGGCCTCCAGCGCCTCGTCGTCGTTGATCACGTCATCGAAGGTAAAACCTTCGACCACGAAATTGTCGATCATGTAGTGGCGCAGCGCCGCCGGCCCGTCCATCAGGGTCGCGGCGATCTTGGTCAGAACCCTGTTCGTGTTGTTCACCACGCCGATCTTGCGCACGCGGTCGGTATAGGAGGCCGGGAAAGGTTTGTCCGTCACCGCCGTGACGGCGTCGCTCATCTGCACCGCCGCCATCTTGCGGAAGCCGCTCATCAGGCGTTCGAGATCGCGGCGGTCCGACAACAAATTGAACTCGACCACCGGTTCGGCCGTGGGATCGCGCGAGGCAAGCTTGACCTGTCCGGTCTCGGAATAGGTCTTGTTGACGAAGGTCAGCAGCGAGCCGATCTGCTCGCCGACCGCATGCCAGGCCGATTTGGCGAGCACGACGACGAACATGTCACCCTTCGGCACGCCCGACAGCCCGGATGAATAACGCAGTCCCAGCTGCATGTGGCGTCTGGTGTGCTCGTTCATGCGCGCGCCGCGGCGGACAAAGGATGACAGCGAAATAGAGGGGTGATCCATCAGGCGCTGGCCGACGCCGGCCAGCCCCATCAGCACGGGAATGCCCATATCCTTGAGGTGACCCACCGGGCCGATGCCGGCGCGCAACAGATGCGCCGGCGAATGGATCGCACCGCTGGAAAGGATGATCTCGCGTCCCCGGAATTCCTGCTCACGTCCGTCGACAATAGCCTTCACACCCACGCATTGCGTGCCTTCGAACAGCAGCTCCCTCACTTGCGTGTTGGTCGAGATCGTGAGGTTGGCGCGCTTGCGGGTGTCGCGGTCGAGATAGCCCATCGCGGCCGAGACGCGTTGCTCGGCCTGGTTGGAGTGCGTCACCGGGAAAAACCCATCGACGAACTCGCCGTTCTGGTCGGCCAAATATTGGTGCCCGGCTTGCTGGAAGGCGTCGGCGAACGCCTGCGAATATCGCGTCCAGTGCTCACGCGGAATTCTGCGTACCGGAATTTTGCCGTCCTTGCCGTGGTACGGCCCGTCGAAATCGAGATCGCGCTCGACCTTCTTGAAGAACGGCAGCACATCGTTCCAGGTCCACCCTTCGGCGCCACGTGCGTTCCAGTCGTCGTAGTCGGTCGGTGCGCCCCGGTTGGCCATCTGGCCGTTGATCGACGAGCCACCGCCCAGCACGCGCGCCTGCTCGTATTTGCGCAAGGGAGGGCGCGCTTCGTCCGGGTTGTTGTGGCTGACGACCTGGGTCGTGACCTTGAGCTGGGTCCAGTGGAAGCGCGGGTCGAAATAGGCCGTGCCCGGATAACTGTCCCTGATCTCGGCGGGCTCGTTGCCCGGCGGTGTGTCCTGTCCGGCCTCGCACAGCAGGACCTTGTTGGCGCTCCTGGCGGAGAGCCGATGGGCCAGCACGGACCCCGCCGAGCCGCCGCCCACGATAATGAAGTCATACACGATTGGCGTTTCCTCTTGTTCTTGTCCGGGAAACGTAGCGCGTTCTTGTCTGGAGGTCACTCCGCGAATGCTGCGGCAGTTCGTACGTTGATCACTTGCCCGGCCACCGTGGTTGTGTAATTCTTTCCGTAGCGCCGATTTGATCCTCAGCTTGCGGGCGCTTCTACAAATGCAGCTAAAGAGACGTGACTGAAGAGCCTTGTCGACAAAGCTTGTCAGTTCTGCATCCTCCCGCATCGCGAGATCAATCGGCCATTCCGAACGGGAGGGCCATATGAGATTTGCTGCCATCGCGGACGTGCACGGCAATCGTCCGGCACTCGAAGCCGTTCTTGCCGACATCGCCGCGCTCGGCATCGAGGAGGTCGTCAACCTCGGCGACCACGTCAGCGGTCCGCTCGAGGCGGCTCGAACGGCGGACCTGCTGATGGAGCGGGGCTTTCCGTCGATACGGGGCGATCAGGATCGAATCCTCGTCGAACTCCGGCAGGCCGGCGGCTCGGCTCGCAGCGATTTCCAGCAACTGGAGCACAAGCACTTCGACTGGATGGCAAGCATGCCGTCCACGCTCACATACAAGGAACGCGTCTTCCTGTGCCATGGATCGCCAAGGGACGATGCGGCCTTCTGGCTCGACCGCATCGCGAGCGACGGCGGCGTGCGTCCGAGCGGGATTGATTCTATCGAGGTTGGCGCCGAGGGGATCGACGCCGAGATCATCCTGTGCGCCCACACGCATATTCCGCGCGTGGTGCGTTTGAGGGATGGGCGGCTGGTCGTAAACCCCGGCAGCGTCGGGTTGCCCGGCTATGACGGCAAGGCGTCCGTCCCCTATGTGGTCGAGGTCGGCACGCCTCACGCGTGCTACGCCATTCTGGAGCACGCCGGAGCAGGCTGGTGCGCGACCATTCACTACGTGCCCTACGACACCTCGGCGATGGCTGCATTGGCGCGCAGCAAGGGCATGCTCATCTGGGCGAGTGCGATCGCGAGGGGCTGGGTTCAGCGGGAGGGCGGGTAGGCCGCTTCAGCGCAGGAACGGCATCGGATTGGCCGCGCGGTAGACCAGATTGATCAGCGTGTTGATGTCGAACACCGGCAGGCCCGAGGCCTCGGCGACGTCCTTCGAGAACGGGCACATGTTGGTGCATTCGAACAGGATCGCGCCGGGATTCTTGCAGGAGGCCATGAAGGCCTGCGTCATCTCGATCATCTCGGCGCGCAGGATGTCGGTGTCGAGTTCTTCGCGGCCGAGAATGTAGGTCGCGGGAAATTGTGCATCGGGCTTCATGCCCTGGACCTGGACGGGGATGTCGTGTTGCGACCAGCCGACGCCGTGGAAATGGCCGTCATTCATGTGATGGCCGCGTTCGGTGAAGACGCCGATGATTTTGCCCGGCGGCAGCATGGCGTGGATCAGCGGAGCCTGGATCAGGCTCGAAGTGAACACCGGGATATTCACCGCTGCGGCAAGCTGTTTCTGGAACGGTGCGAGGAAGCCGCAGCTCGTCGTGATGGCCTTGACGCCTTCGGACTCCAGCTCGCGGGCTGCCGCGATGAACGGATCGAGCAGGGCCAGATCGGGGTGGTCGCCCATGATCCTGGTCGCGTGAGCGCCGCGCACGATCTTGTAGCGCACGGGAAAATCATAGGAGAGGGCATTGCCGATGTCGCCGCGCGGACGCGGGAATTTCGTGTCGAGCATCAGGATGCCGATGGTCTCGCCGTAATTCGTGAAGCCGCCACGCAGTTTCATCAGGTCTCTCCACCGATTCGCGATAGCCGTGGCAGTTTAGTGCGTCTCGTGAAACCGGCTCAAGAATGCCTTCAGCCGCTCGCTGCGCGGCTGGCGGATGGTCTCTTCCGGCGTGCCGATCTCGGCCATGATGCCGTCGTTCATGAAGCCGACGCGGGTCGAGACGTCGGCGGCGAAGGCCATCTCGTGCGTGACCAGCACCATGGTCATGCCTTCACTGGCAAGGCTGCGGATCACGGAGAGCACTTCGCCGACCAGCTCCGGATCGAGCGCCGAGGTCGGCTCGTCGAACAGCATCACCTCTGGCTTCATGGCGAGCGCACGGGCGATGGCGACGCGCTGCTTCTGGCCGCCGGAGAGGCGGCTCGGAAACGCGTCGGCCTTGTCGGCGAGGCCGACCTTGGCCAGGAGATCGCGGCCGAGCGCGTTGGCTTCGGCTTGCGCCATGCCCTTCACCTGCACCGGCCCCTCGGTGACGTTGGCGAGCACCGACATGTGCGGGAACAGATTAAAATGCTGGAACACCATGCCGACGCTGCGGCGAAGCAGCGCGAGCTGCGCATCGCCCGCGGGGCGTACGCCTTTGCCAAAAGAAAATTTGTGCGTGCCGATCGCAAGCTCGCCCTGCTGCGGCATTTCCAGCAGGTTCAGACAGCGCAGGAAGGTCGACTTGCCGGAGCCGGAGGCGCCGATCAGGGTGACGACCTCGCCGCGCTGGACCGAGAGCGAGACGCCCTTGAGCACCGCGTTGTCGCCGAACGCTTTGTGGATATTGTCAGCGACCAGAGCACTCATCGATGCGCTCCCATCTTCAGCTCGACCCGGTCAGCGACCAGTGTCAGCGGGAACAGCACGACGAAATAGAGCACGGCGATCGTGGTGTAGACCTCGAGCGGCTTGTAGCTCGACGCGGTGATGACCGTGCCCTGGTAGAGGAGGTCGCCGACCGCGACCACGGACACCAGCGAGGTGTTCTTGAGCTGCATGATGGTCTGGTTGATGAAGGAGGGAATCATCACTTGCGTCGCCTGCGGCAGCACGATGCGGCGGAAGATTTTGCCGCGCCGCATGCCGATGGCGCGGCCGGCTTCCCACTGGCCGGTGTCAACGGCCTCGATGCCGCCGCGGAAGATTTCCGCGTAGAACGAGCCCGCATAGAGCGACAGCGCGACGAAGCAGGCCATTGCCGGCGACATGTCGACGCCGATCAGGACGGGCAGGGCGTAGTAGACCCAGATCAGCTGCACCAGCAACGGCGTGCAGCGGAACACTTCGATATAGAGACGCAGCGGCACCGTGACCCAGCGCGGCGCCGTCGTGCGCATGATGCCGACGAACAGTCCGATGCCGAGACCCGCGATCACCGTGGTCACCGTGTAGAACAGCGTGACCAGGAGCCCTTGCCAGATCAGGCCCCAATACGGCTTGAGCGCCGCGAAGTCCCAGACGTACATCGAATCGCCGATCAGAACTGCACTTCGGGCGGGAGATCGTCGGCGGTGAGGCCAACGGCTTCGAAGCCCTTCAACATCCATTCGCGGGTCTGACCCATCGCGCGGTTGTAGTCGGCCCAGGCGCTGAGGAAATCCTTGTAGCGGCGATCGCTCTCGGCGCGGATGCCCATGTTGGTCGGCAGCGTCAGCAGCGGGCGCGGGATCGCGAGATCGCCGAGGTTCGGATTCTTCTTCAGGGTCGAGACCGACAGCACGGCGAGCGAGACGTTGCAGTCGGCACGGCCGGTTGCGACCGCCAGGATCGCTTCGTCACGGTTCTTGAAGCCGAGGATGGTCGCCTTCGGGCAATAGCGGCGTGCGATGGTCTCGTGGGTCGAGCCGATGTCGACGGCGATCTTGACCTCGGGCTTGTTGAGCTCGGCCCAGGTCTGCGGCTTGGCAAAGCCCTTCTTGGTGATGACGGTGAAGGAGTGCACCAGGATCGGCGTCGAGAAGTCGATGACGAGGGCGCGTTCCGGCGTCGGGTTCACGGCGAAGGCGAGGTCGACCTTGTCGGCCTGCAGGTCGAGGATCTGGTTGCCCCAGGTCGATTCCAGCGTCTCGACCTTGGCGCCGAGCTTGCTGGCGATGTCCTTGGCCATGTCGATGCAGGCGCCCGACCATTCGTTGGTGGCGAGATCCTTATGGAAGTAGGGCTCCTGTCCGACGATGACGGCGACACGCAGCACGCCATTCTTCTTGATGCGGTCGAGCGTGGAGGCCGGCGCGTCGGCCTTGGCCGAGCTGCTCATTGTGGCAATCGCTGCGCCCGCGAGCGCGACTTTGGTGAGAGCGTCCCTGCGATTCATGGTCTCTGTCTCCCTGAAATTGGGTCGGATCGTCTCCGGCCACTGGACTATTTCTGTATTCAGGATAAAATGCAATACGGTATTTAGAGTTGCTGGCCATTTGGGCGGCAAGGCAGAAATGAGTCCAATATCTTGGCAGGATTGCGCAAACTTCCCCGCGAACAGGGGTTGTAAATCGCATGCAAGTCTGAATACAAGACTGAACGCAATGTGGATGTGAGCTGAAGGAGAGGCCGGTGCGCGCTTTATTCGTCGATGCGAACGAGACCCTGGCGGCGGTGACCGACAAGCTGCTGGCCGCGCAGCAGCTGCCCGTCAGCATCAACCGCAATCCCGCGATCAAGCCCGACGACCTGCCCGGCCTGCTCGGCGATGCCGAGATCATGATCGTCGATCACACCGCGGTGCCGACGGCGATTGCCGAAAAGTGCAAGTCGCTGAAGCATGTCGTCTTCCTCGGCACCGGCCCGCGCAGCTACATGAATCCGGACGAGCTCGCCGAGCGCGGCATCTCCGTCCACATCATCAAGGGTTACGGCGACACGGCGGTCGCCGAATGCGCGATCGCGCTGATGTGGGCGTCTGCACGCAACTTCGGCGAGATGGATCGCGGCATGCGCGAGGGCAACTGGCTGCGCCGCGACGCGATGCAGCTCACCGGCAAGACGCTCGGCCTGATCGGTTTCGGCGGCATCGCCGCGGAAGCCGCGCGCATGGCGGCAGGCTGCGGCATGAAGGTGATCGCCTGGAACAGGACGCCGAAGACCCATCCGGGCGTCGAGTTCGTGTCGCTGGAGAAGCTGCTGGCCGAGAGCCACGTCGTCTCGCTGCATCTGTTGCTCAACGACGAGACCAAGGGTTTTCTGTCGCGCGAGCGCATCGCGCAGATGCGCAAGGGCAGCATCCTGATCAACACCGCGCGTGGCGCCGTGGTCGACGAGGACGCGATGCTCGATGCGCTGCGCTCGGGCCACATCGGCCACGCCGGTCTCGACGTCTTCACTGTCGAGCCGCTGCCCGCGGGCCATCCCGTGACCAAGCTGCCGAACGTGACACTCTCGGCGCATTCGGCGTTCCGCACGCCGGAGGCTAGCGACAACCTTATCGGTGCGGCGCTCGATCATTGCCGCCGCATCATCGCCACCGGCAAGTAAAGAACAAGGACATCCCATGTCGGATATCACCCGTATCGACCAGAACGCCCGCCGCAGCCGCGCCTCCGTGTTCGGCGATCTCGTGTTCCTCGCAGGACAAGTGGCAGACACCAAGACCGCCGACATCACCCAGCAGACCAGAGAGGCGCTGGCCAAGGTCGACGACATGCTGGCGCGCGCCGGCACCGACAAGTCGCGCCTGCTCAGCGTGCAGGTCTGGCTCGAGACGATGGACGATTTCGACGCCATGAATGCGGTCTATGATGCCTGGGTCGTGCCCGGCAACACGCCGACCCGCGCCTGCGGCAAGGTCGAGCTCGCCGATCCCGCCTTCCGCATCGAAGTGATCGCGATCGCGGCGCGCAAGTAGGGCTCGGCCGTGACTGTCCAGGCGCCCGCATCGGCCTTCCGCCCCGCGCAGCGCATCCGCGCGATCGGCGTCTCCGAGATCCTGAAGATCGGCGCGGTCGCGCAACGGCTCAAGCGCGAGGGGCGGCCGGTGATCGTGCTGGGGGCCGGCGAGCCCGACTTCGACACGCCGGATCACGCGAAGGACGCGGCCGAGCGTGCCATTCGCGCCGGCCAGACCAAATACACCATCCTCGATGGCTCGGTGGAATTGAAGGCGGCCATCGCCGAGAAATTCCGCCGCGAGAACGATCTCGTCTATGCCGCGGACGAGATCACCGCCGGCGCCGGCGCCAAGCAGGTGATCCACAACGCCTTCATGGCGACGCTCAGCCCCGGCGACGAGGTCATCCTCGCCGCACCCTACTGGACCAGCTATGCCGACATGGTGCGCATCGCCGACGGCACGCCAGTCGACGTGCTCTGCCGCGAGGACAACGGATTTCGCCTCGACGCCGCCGATCTCGAACGCGCGATCACGCCGAAGACGCGTTGGCTTTTGTTGAACTCGCCGTCCAACCCGACGGGAGCAGCCTATTCGGCGGCGCAGTTGCGCCCGATCCTGGACGTACTCAAGCGCCATCCGCATGTCTGGTTGATGGCCGACGATATCTACGAGCATCTCATTTACGACGGCATGCCGTTCGTCACGGCGGCGGCGCTTGAGCCGAGCCTGAAATCGCGCACGCTCACCGTCAACGGCGTCTCCAAGGCCTATGCCATGACCGGCTGGCGCGTCGGCTATGGCGGCGGGCCGCGCGAATTGATCGCGGCGATGGCGGTGGTGCAGAGCCAGAGCACGACCAATCCGTCCTCGGTGAGCCAGGCCGCCGCGATCGCCGCGCTGACCGGCCCGCAGGACGTTCTGGTCGAGCGCCGCGCTGCATTCCAGCGCCGCCGCGACATCGTGGTCGACGCACTCAACGCCATCGACGGCGTCACCTGCCGCCGGCCGGAAGGCGCGTTCTATACCTATGCGAGTTGCGCCGGCCTGATCGGCCGCCGCACGCCTGATGGTGTCACGATCGACAGCGACTCGGCGTTCTGCCGCTTCCTGCTGGAGAGGCATGACGTGGCCGTGGTGCCGGGCAGCTGTTTCGGCCTTGCACCTTATTTCCGCCTGTCCTACGCCACCTCGGAACAAAATCTGCGCGAAGCCATGATGCGCATCGCCAAAGCCTGCAGGGAGCTGTCATGACCATTCGCAACACCCGCACCGGGGGCCAGATCCTGATCGACCAGCTGGTCGCTCAAGGCGTCGACCGCGTCACCTGCGTGCCGGGCGAGAGCTACCTCGCCGCGCTCGACGCGCTGCATGACAGCCCGATCGACGTCGTGATCTGCCGCGCCGAAGGCGGCGCCGCGATGATGGCGGAAGCCTATGGCAAGCTCACGGGCCGCCCCGGAATCTGTTTCGTGACCCGCGGTCCCGGCGCCACCAATGCCAGCCACGGCGTCCACATCGCGATGCAGGACTCGACCCCGATGATCCTGTTCGTCGGTCAGGTCGACACCGGCATGCGCGAGCGCGAGGCGTTCCAGGAGCTCGACTACAAGGCGGTGTTCGGCACCATGGCGAAATGGGCCGTCGAGATCGATCGCCCCGACCGCATTCCGGAGCTGGTCGCGCGCGCCTTCCGCGTCGCCATGCAGGGCCGCCCGGGCCCGGTCGTAATCTCGCTGCCGGAGAACATGCTGACCGAGACCGCCGCCGTTGCCGACGCCATGCGCATCGAGCCGGCGGTGAGCTGGCCGGCTCCATCAGATATCGAGCGCGTCGGTGCGATGCTCGCGGGCGCCAAGGCGCCGTTGGTCATCCTCGGCGGCTCGCGCTGGACCGATGAGGGCACCAAGAGCATCGCGCGCTTTGCCGAGCGGTTCGACCTGCCGGTCGCGACCTCGTTCCGCCGCGCGTCACTGATCGATGCCGATCATTCGCATTATGCCGGCGATCTCGGCATCGGGCCGAGCCCGGGTTTGAAGGCGCGCATCGACAATGCCGACGTCATTCTTCTGATCGGCGGCCGCATGTCGGAGATGCCGTCGTCGTCTTACACGCTGTTCGACATCCCCTCGCCGAAGCAGAAGCTGATCCACGTGCATCCCGGCTCGGAAGAGCTCGGCCGCGTCTATCAGCCCGAGCTGGCGATCCAGGCGAGCCCCGCCGCCTTCGCTGCCGCCGTCGAGACGCTGAAGCCAGCGGGCACGGTCGCCTGGAAGGGCGAAGCCGCCAAGGCGCATGCCGATTATCTCGCCTGGACCGACAAGGCGCGCGAGCTGCCGGGCAATTTCCAGTACGGCCAGGTCATGACCTGGCTGCGCGACCGCCTGCCGAAGGACGCGATCGTCTGCAACGGCGCCGGCAATTATGCCGGCTGGATCCATCGCCATCACCGTTTCCACAGCTTTGCGACCCAGCTCGCGCCGACCTCGGGCTCGATGGGTTACGGCGTGCCGGCGGCGGTGCTCGCCAAGCGGCAGTTTCCGGATCGCGTCGTCGTCGCCTTTGCCGGTGACGGTTGCTTCCTGATGAACGGTCAGGAGTTTGCGACCGCTGTGCAGTATGACGCGCCGCTGGTCGTGATCGTCGTCGACAATTCGCAGTACGGCACCATCCGCATGCATCAGGAGCGCGACTATCCCGGCCGCGTCGTCGGCACGCAGCTCAAGAACCCTGACTTCGCGATGTATGCGAAGGCGTTCGGCGGCCATGGCGAGCGCGTCGAGCGCACCGAGGAGTTCGCACCCGCGTTCGAGCGCGCGCTTGCCTCCGGCAAGCCGTCGATCCTCCACTGCATCATTGATCCGCGCGCGATCTCGGTCGGCAAGGATTTCACGCCGGCGGTGAAGGCCTAGCCGATGTCGGGGGGCCGCCACGTCGCCATCATCGGAGCCGGCGCGGTCGGCGTGGTCAGCGCCATCGAGGCGCTGCGCGAGGGTCATCGCGTCACGCTGATCGACGCAGGCGAGCCCGGTGGCGAACAAGCGGCGAGCTATGGCAATGCCGGCTGGCTCTCCTCGCATTCGGTGATCCCGCCGGCCGAGCCGGGCATCTGGAAGAAGGTGCCGGGTTATCTGATGGACCCGCTCGGCCCGCTCGCGATCCGCTGGTCGTATCTGCCAAAGGCGTTGCCCTGGCTGATCAAGTACCTGCTCTCGGGCTGGACCGAAGCGCGCGTCGAGAAGACAGCCTTCGCGCTGCGCGATCTGCTGAAGGACGCGCCGCTGCTGCACCGGAAGCTCGCGGAAGAGGCGGGCGTTCCTGAGCTGGTCGAGCGCAATGGTGTGATGCACGTGTTCCCGGAGCGCGGCAATTTTGACAATGATCTCGGCTGGCGTCTGCGCAAGAAGGTCGGCGTCGAATGGCTGGAACTCAATGCCGACGAGATGCGCCAGCGCGAGCCGGATTTGCATCCGCGCTACAAGTTCGGCGTGGTGGTGGAAGAGGCCGGCCGTTGCCGCGATCCCGGTGCTTACGTCGCGGCCCTTGCGCAGCATGCGGTCGCGAGCGGTGCCAAGCTCGTCCACGCCAGGGCGACCGGGCTCAAGCTCTCCGGCAACAAGCTCGTCGCCGTGATCACCGAAGCCGGCGAGATTCCCTGCGATGCTGCGGTAGTCGCCGCCGGGGCGCATTCAAAGCGGCTGACGGCATCGGTCGGTGATCCCCTGCCGCTGGAGACCGAGCGCGGCTATCACGTCATGATCGAGAATCCGGAAACGGGTCCGCGCAGCTCGATGATGGCGTCGGACGCCAAGATGGTGGTGAACTGGACCGACAAGGGACTGCGCGCCGCCGGCACGGTCGAGATCGCCGGCCTCGAGGCCGCGCCGAACTGGCAGCGCGCCGAGATCCTGCGCAAGCACCTGCTCAGCATGTTCCCGAGGCTGCCGAAAGACCTTCCGGCCTCGCGTATCAAGACATGGTTCGGTCACCGGCCGAGCATGCCGGATGGACTGCCCTGCATCGGCCACGCCCGCGCTTCGCAAGACATCGTCTATGCCTTCGGCCATGGCCATGTCGGCCTGGTCGGCTCAGCCCGCACCGGCCGTCTCGTCGCGCAGCTCCTGAGCGGCAAGCAGCCGGAGATTCCGCTCGCGCCGTTTTCGCCCACTCGCTTCCTCTGAGATCGCACCATGACCAATGCAGCCAGCTCATCCTCCCGCATCGCCCGTGGCGGCAAGGCCATCTACGGTGCGCCGCTCGGCATCCTGATGCTGGAAGCGCGCTTCCCCCGCATTCCCGGCGACATGGGCAACGGCACGACCTGGCCATTCCCCGTGCTCTACCGCGTGGTGAGCGGTGCTTCGCCGGAGAAGGTGGTTCTGAAGGGCGCTGCCGGCCTGTTGCCTGATTTCATCGATGCAGCGAAAGACCTGGTGCGGCTCGGCGCCGAAGCCATCACCACCAATTGCGGCTTCCTCTCGCTGTTCCAGAAGGAGATCGCAGCAGCCGTCGGCGTGCCCGTCGCGACTTCGTCGCTGATGCAGGTGCCGTGGGTGCAGGCGACGCTCCCGCCCGGCAAGCGCGTTGGCCTCGTCACGGTGTCGGGCTCGACCTTGACGCCGGCCCATCTCGAAGGCGCCGGTGTGCCGCTCGATACGCCGCTGGTCGGCACCGAGCACGGCAAGGAGTTTTTTCGCGTCCTGATCAAGGCCGAGAAGGACGATATGGATGTGGCTCAGGCTGAGCGTGACGTGGTCGAGGCCGGCAAGCAGCTTGTCGCAAAAAACCCCGACGTCGGCGCGATTGTGCTCGAATGCACCAACATGCCGCCTTATGCGGCGGCCTTGCAGGCCGAAGTCGGGTTGCCCGTCTACGACATCTATTCCATGATCACCTGGTTTCATGCTGGACTGCGCCCGCGCGCCTTCGCCTGATTCCGGTTGTCGCAAAGCTCTGAACAAGCTGCGCTAGTGTCTCGTTTGCATTGCAATCGAACCCGCAGCCCCGGTATATTGGACTGTGTTCGGACATGAATGCAGCTGATGAAGAGCAACGTGGAACTGGCTTCCGATAGTATCGTCGATCGCGTCTATGAACAGCTCAAGGCAATGGCCGTGAGCTACGAGTTCAAGCCGGGCGAACGGCTCAACGAGGGCGAGCTCGCCAAAAGGCTTGGCGTCAGCCGCACGCCGCTGCGCGAAGCGCTCAACCGCCTCAACACCGAAGGCTTCCTGCGCTTCACGCCGGGCAAGGGCTTCTTCTGCCGCGAGCTCGACGCGCACGAGATCTTCGATCTCTACGAGCTGCGCAAGTCGATCGAGGTCGCCTCGATCCGCCTCGCCATTAAGCGCGCCAAGGACGAGGACATCGACGCGCTCCTGAAATTCCTCGAAGCCACCGGCCCTCATCCCGGCCAGCGATCTTCAGTGGAGCTCGTCGAGCTGGACGAAACTTTCCACGAGCGGCTGATGGGGATGTCGAACAATGCCGAGATGTTGCGCGTCCTGCGCAACGTCAACGCCCGCATCCGCTTCGTGCGCTGGATCGACATGGACAGCATCAACCGCTCCAACACCCAGGCCGAGCACCGCGCGGTGGTCGAAGGGCTGAAGGCGCGGGATGAGGAGGCTTGCGTGTCGGTGCTGGAGAAGCATATCGACCGTCGCCTCGATCGCATCACGTCCGCGATCAAGGAAGGCTACGCGCAGATCTACATGCCGGCCGCGGCAAGGACTGCGGCGAATTGAGGTTCTCTTCACCTCGCCCCGCTTGCGGGGAGAGGTCGGATCGCATCGCAGATGCGATCCGGGTGAGGGGGACTCTCCACGAATCCAACTGCCAGCGTCCCTGTGGAGACTCTCCCTCTCCCCGCAAGCGGGGAGAGGGAGCAAAGGCACCGTCGCTGCCGCGAACGTCAGCTATACAATTCCTCGATATCTGATCGTGCCAGACGGTCAGCGCTTTCGCGCCCAAACATCGCTAGCGTGTTCTCCGAAATTCACGGAGATACGCGGTGCATAGCCCCAAGCCAAATCCCGAAATCGACTGGCCGTCCGAGCTCTATCGGGTCCTCAAGGCCGCCGACGTCAAGCAGATGTCCTATGTCCCCGATGCCGGCCACAGCCAGCTCATCCGTATGTTCTCGGCCGACAACGATGTCACCACCAATGTGCTGACGACGGAAGAAGAAGGCATCGCCATTGCTGCGGGCGCCTGGCTTGGCGGGCAGCGCAGCGTGTTGCTGATGCAGTCGAGCGGGGTCGGCAATTGCATCAACATGCTGTCGCTGTCGGCGATCGGCCGCTTTCCGCTACTGATGCTGGTGACGATGCGCGGCGAATGGGCCGAGTTCAATCCCTGGCAGGTGCCGATGAGCCGGGCGACGCAGCCCTCGCTGGAAGCGATAGGCCTGAAAGTGATGCGGGCTGAGACAGCGGAAGATCTGGTCGAGACCGTCGAATCCGCGGCCTCGCTCGCCTACGAATCCGACCAGCAGATCGCAGTCCTGATCGGGCAACGCCTGATCGGCAAGAAGAAGTGGTGATAGCGATGTCCGTTCCCTCTCAACTCGATCGTCGTGCGGCCGTCGCGGCTCTCCTGAAGGATCGCAAGGACACGCTGGTCGTCTCCGGCCTCGGCTCGCCGACCTATGACCTTCATTCCGTCGGCGACCATGACGGCAATTTCTATCTGTGGGGCGCGATGGGCGGCGCCGCGCTGATCGGGCTTGGGCTGGCACAGGCGCAGCCTTCCAAGCGCGTCCTCGCTTTGACCGGCGACGGCGAGCAGCTGATGGGCATTGGCGGCCTCGCCACCATCGGTGTCGCGCGGCCGCGCAATCTCGACATCGTCGTGCTCGACAACCAGCATTTTGGCGAGACCGGGATGCAGGCGAGCCATACCGGACGTGGCGTCGATCTGACCGCGATTGCGTCGGCCTGCGGCTTTGCCACGACTGCGACCGTACGGACGCTCGAGGAGGTTCAGCACCTCGCCGCGCAAATCGCCCAGCCTGCGGACGGCCCGCGGCTTTTTGTCATCAAGGTTCTGGCCGAAAATCCACCGCGCTCGCTGCCCTCGCGCGATGCCGTCTTTATCAAGAACCGGTTCCGTGCTCATCTGGGCTTCGCAGCGGCTTGAACCGGAGTCCTCTCCAGGATAGCTCGCAGCCCAAGCAGCTAGTCCTGGAGTGAGACCATGAAATTATCCGGCAAGGTCGCCGTCATCACCGGCGCGGCGCGGGGCATCGGCAAGGCCTGTGCGAAGCGATTCCTCGACGACGGCGTCAAGGTCGTCATCTCGGACGTCGATACGGATGAGCTCGAGAAGACGGTCAACGAGCTGGGCAAGCCCAAGGAATTGTACGCCGTGCCCTGCCACGTCGCACGGCGCGCGGACGTCGATCGTGCGGTGGCGACCGCGGTCCGCGAGTTCGGCCGGCTCGATATCATGGTCAACAATGCTGGCGTCGCCCGCAACCGGGACATCCTCGAGATTTCCGAAGAGGAGTTCGACGAAGTCATAGGCATCAATTTGAAGGGCGCGTTCTTCGGCGTGCAAGCCGCAGCCAGGCAGATGATTGCGCAGGGCGGCGGCGGGGTCATCATCAACATGTCCTCGGTGAACGCGCTGCTGGCGATTCCGGCGCTTGCGACCTACGCGATGTCCAAGGGCGGCATGAAGCAGCTGACCTCGGTCGCCGCCGTCGCGCTGGCTCCGCACAACATCCGCGTGGTCGCGGTCGGACCAGGCACGATCCTGACCGACATGGTGGCGTCGTCGATCTACACCTCCGAGGACGCGCGAAAAACCGTGATGTCACGCACGCCGGCCGGCCGCGGCGGCGAGCCAAGCGAGGTCGCCTCGGTCGTCGCGTTCCTGGCGAGCGACGATGCGTCCTACATCACCGGGCAGACGATCTACCCGGATGGCGGGCGGCTGATCCTGAACTACACCGTGCCGGTGAAGGAGAAGTAGGGCGGAAGTCGTCGCACACACCCACCGCTGTCATGCCCCGCGCAGGCGGGGCATCCAGTACTCCGCGGCCTTTCCGCATCACACAGGCGCTGCGGCGTACTGGATCGCCCGGTCGAGCCGGGCGATGACGGGAGTATGTGGAGCGGGCGTGCCCTACAGCCTCACTCCGCCGCGACCGTCATCCCATAACCCAGCCGCTTCGAAATTGCGCCCGCGCAGTCGCGCAGCGCGTGCGCGATCTGGCTGTCCCAGCGTGCATCGAACGTGCCCTCCGGCCCCATCGCGGTGATCACCAGCGCGACATGGCCGGAATGGTCGAACACCGGCGCCGAGAACGCATTGACGCCGGGCAGGGGATCGCCGAGCGCGCGGGCGAGGCCGTGCTTGCGGACCTCAGTGAGCATCTCGGCAACCTTTGCGCCTTTCACCGCGCGCTTGGGATTGTAGCCGACGCCGTGGCGGTCGAGGCCGCTTTCGAGCGCGGCGTTGATGGTCTTCTCCGGCAGGAACGCTGCAAAGGCCCGCCCCGTGGCGGTCTCCAGCAGCGCCATCACCGAGCCCGCGCGCATCACGATGTGTACGGGCTGGCCGGGCTCTTCGAGTTGCACGACGGTCGGGCCATGCGTGCCCCACACTGCGAGCGAGACCGCGTGTCCGATCTGGCTTGCCAGCGCGGCGATCTTCGGTCCGGCGATGCGCACGCCGGAGAGACGGCGGAGGCTGATCAGGCCGAGCTCCAGCGCCAATGCGCCGATCTCGTAGCGGCCGGTGGTCTCGTCCTGCTCGATCAGCCCGATGCGCGAGAAGCTGGCGAGATAGGGATGCGCCTTGGCCGGCGTCATGCCGGCCTCGCGCGCGAGATCGCGGAGCATCATCGGCTCGCCGCTCCTGGCCAGCGCGCGGAGCAATTCTCCGCCGACCTCGATCGACTGGATGCCGCGGCTTTCTCTCTTCATGCGTCTCCCAGGCGTTGGCTTACGCCGCGTTGCGCCTGGCGGCGCTGTCGGCGAGATGTCGGCCGGCAATGTAGCCGAAGGTCAGCGCCGGCCCAAGCGTGATGCCGGCGCCGGGATAATTGCCGCCCATGATGCTCGCCATGTCGTTGCCGGCGGCATAGAGCCCGGGAATCACCCGTCCTTCGGCGTCCAGCGCCCGCGCGTTCTCGTCGGTGACGATGCCGGCATAGGTGCCGAGATCGCCGATCACCATCTTGATGGCGTAGAACGGGCCGTTCTCGATCGGCGCGATGCACGGATTCGGGCCGTGCATGGCGTCGCCCTGATAGCGGTTATAGGCTTTTGAACCCTTGCCGAAAGCAGCGTCGTGACCCAACGGCGCGGTCGCATTGAATTGCTTGACCGTCTCGGTGAACGCTCCTGCATCGATGCCGGCCTTCGCGGCCAGCGCCTCCAGCGTATCGCCGCGCATGAGATAGCCGGTATTGAGGTGATGACCTGTTGGCATCGGGAACGGCGGCACGCAGCCGAGGCCGTATTTGCGCAGGGTCTGGTGATCGCAGACGAGATAGGCCGCGATCTCCTCGCCGGGCTTGGCCGCCTTGATCATGGCCTGGACGAAGTCGTGATAGGAATTGCCCTCATTGGCAAAGCGCTTGCCGTCGCGCATCACCGCGATCACGCCCGGCTTGGCGCGGTCGATGAAATGCGGCATCACGCCCTTCGAGCCGTCCTTGCGCGTGGTCAGCGACACCGGTACCCAGGCCGCCGCGTTCGGCAGGCGATTCTCGACATGCCCGCCGGCGGACTCCGCAAGGCGCAGGCCGTCGCCGGTGTTGCCGGTCGGCCCCGGCGAAAAATGCTCGTTGCCGGTCGGCGCATGCGGAAACATCTTCTTGCGCCGCTCGACATCGTGCGGGAAGCCGCCGCAGGCGAGCACGACGCCCTGCCGCGCGTGGACGCGCAATTCGCGTCCCTGACGCGAAACGATGGCGCCGGTGACAGTGCCGTTCTCGACCGTCAGCTCGCGCACCGGCGAGGACAGCCACATCGGAATCTTCAGATCCTGCGCGGATTTTGCGAGGCGTCCGGCCAGCGCATTGCCGTTGGTCAGGGTCATGCCGCGGCCATAGCGCAGCACGTCCCTCAGATGCCGCGACAGGCGCTTGGCGACATAGACTGCAGAGATCAACGACTTCGTCGCGCGCATGAAATGGACGATGTCCTTGCCCGAGCCCAGCATCATGCCGAACACGGTGAGCTCGGGCAGGGGCATGCCGAGCGTCCTGATCTGATCACCGAGCTCGCGTCCGTCGAACGGACGCGCCACCATGGAGCGGCCGCCCTGGGTGCCGCCGGGCGCTTCGGCATGATAGTCCGGAAACACCAGCGGCATGTCGAAGCGCAGGGACGTCTTGGTGGTGAAGAAATCGACCGCCTCGGGGCCGGCGCTCAAGAAAGCATCGACGCGGGCGGCGTCGTAATTATCGCCGGCCTCGTGCCGCAAGTACGTGCGGGCCTGCTCCGGCGTCTCCGCGATGCCGTAGGCCTTTGCCAGCGACGTGCCGGGAATCCACAGCCAGCCGCCGGAGCGGGCGGTGGTGCCGCCGAAGCGCGGCTCCTTCTCGACGATCAGCACATTCAGGCCGCGAGAGGCCGCGGTGATCGCGGCCGACATGCCGGAGCAGCCCGATCCGGCCACGAGCACATCGCACTCGTAAGTCTCAATTGCGTTGCGCTCGTTGCCGGTCATGTCTCACCTCACTTCTTCAGCAGGGGACATTTGGACTCGGAGACCGGGCGAAACGCGTCCTCGCCCTTCACGGTCTTGACGATCTCCAGATAATCCCAGGGCTCCTTGGATTGTTCGGGCGACTTCACCTTGGCGAGATACATGTCGCGGATGACGCGGCCGTCTTCGCGCAACTTGCCGCCATGCACGAAGATATCCTCGATCGGCAGCTCGCGCATCTTGGCCATCACCTTGGCGGGATCGTCGGTGCCGGCGGCCTTGATGCCTTTCAGGTAATGCAGCACCGAGCCGTAGACCCCGGTCTGGATCATGGTCGGCATCACCTTGGTACGCTCGAAGAACTTCTTGGACCAGGCGCGGGTTGCCTCGTCCATGTTCCAGTACGACGCCGTGGTCATGTAGGTGCCCTGCGCGGCCTTGAGGCCGACGGCGTGCACGTCGGTGTCGAACATCAAGAGGCCGACGAGCTTCTGGCCGCCCTGGACCAGGCCGAATTCACCGGACTGTTTGATGGCGTTGTCGGTGTCCTGGCCGGCATTGGCGAAAGCGACCACATCGGATTTCGAGCTCTGCGCCTGGAGCGCGAAGGAGGAGAAGTCCGCCGTGTTGGTCGGGTGCTTCACGCCGCCGAGCACCTTGCCGCCCATCTCGTTGATGAAGCGGGTGGCGTCCTTTTCGAGCTGCTGGCCGAAGGCGTAATCGGCGGTGATGAAGTACCAGGATTTTCCGCCTTCCTTGATCACGGCGGACGCGGTCACCTTGGACAGCGCGTAGGTGTCGTAGGTGAAATGCACGGTGTTCGGGCTGCACAGCTCGTCGGTCAGCGAACTCGCGCCGGGACCGGAAAGCAGAGCGATCTTGTTGCGCTCCCGCACCATGTTGTGCACGGCGATCGCAATGCCGGAATTGGGGATGTCGACGACGGCGTCGACCTTGCCATTGTCGAACCAGCCGCGCACGATCTGCACGCCGACGTCGGTCTTCATCTGGTGGTCGGCGCTGATGATCTCGATCGGCTTGCCGAGCACGGTCGGCCCGAACTCCTCGACTGCCATCTTGGCCGCTTCGACCGAGCCCGGCCCGCTGTTGTCGCGGCCCCAGCTCGACAGATCCGTCAGCACCCCGATCCGCACCGCGTCGTCGGAAACTTGCGCGCACGCAACTGTGGTCATGGCAGCTGAAGTCATGGCCGCGAGCATGGCGCAGGCCAAAAGCCCTCTCATTGTCGTTCCCTCTCTTTATGGGCCGCTTGGCGCGGCTGGTTATTCTGGACGTAAGTTAGATATTAGCGAATTAGTTTGTCAATGGCGAATTATGGCTTCGACCCGGTTCCCTGATCGCCGGGACGACCATGACCGTTGGGTGCGTACTGCCCTAACACCCGTCATTGCGAGCGCAGCGAAGCAATCCAGACTTTCTCCGTTGAGGCAGTCTGGATTGCTTCGTCGCAAGAGCTCCTCGCGATGACGGGTGTTGAAGCAGCAACGCGCAAAATCTCGCGTCGTTATCCTGTGAGAGACAACACCCCCGCAGGTTGCAACGACCATCACGATTGGCCATGATGCCATCCGGAATCTTTGGGGCGCAGGGCATGACGGCAGCAACGGGGGTCTCCGCTTCGGCGGAGAAATCGACGACGGCGCATGTGGTGTGGGCAAGTGCGCTGGGTACCGCGATCGAGTGGTACGACTTCCTGATCTACAACACCGCTGCGGCCCTGGTGTTCAGCAAGCTGTTCTTTCCGAACTTCGATCCCTTCGTCGGCACGCTCGCGGCGTTCTCGACCTATGCGGTCGGTTTCGTGGCGCGGCCGATCGGCGGCGCGATCATCGGGCACTACGGAGACCGGCTCGGCCGCAAGACCATGCTGGTCGCGACCATGATCGCGATGGGGCTCGGCACCTTCCTGATCGGTTGCCTGCCGACCTACAGTCAGATCGGCGTCTGGGCGCCGATCTTTCTCGTCATGCTGCGCTTCGTCCAGGGCATCGGCTTGGGCGGCGAGTGGAGCGGCGCGGTCGTGATGGTGATCGAGCATGCCGGCAACCGCCGCGGCTTCTATGGCAGCCTGGTGCAGATAGGCTTTCCCGTCGGCGTTGCCGCCTCAACCGGCATTTTTGCCCTGATGACGCAATTGCCCGAGGCCGACTTCCTGAGCTGGGGCTGGCGCGTGCCGTTCTGGATCAGCATTCTGCTGGTCGGCGTTGGCTTCATCGTGCGGCTGAGGCTTGCCGAGACGCCGCACTTCAAGGAGGTCGTGGAACGCAAGGAAGTGCTGGCGCAGCCGGTGCTCGAGGTGCTGCGCCGCGACTGGCGCAGCTTTCTGCTCGCGATCGGCATCACGGTGTCGGAGGTCGGGCTCGCTTATCTCCTCACCGTCTTCACGGTGTTCTATGCCACGACGAAGCTCGGCCTGCCGCGGCAGGTGATCCTGAATGCGGTGGTTTACGCCGCGATCGTCGAGTTCGCGACGCTGCCGCTGGCGGGATGGCTCTCCGACATCTTCGGCCGCAAGGCGCTGTATCTCGCGGGCGGCGTGTTCTCGGTGGCATTGGCGTTTCCGCTGTTCTGGTTCCTCGACAGCAAGGAGCCGGCGCTGATCATTTTTGCCCTCGTCGTCACGATGACGCTGACGCATGCGTTGCTGTTCGGGCCGAAGGCGGCGTTCATGCCGGAACTGTTCCGCACCCAGGTGCGCTACAGCGGTGCATCGCTCGGGGCCAATGTCGCGGCTGCGCTGAGCGGTGGCTTCTCGCCGCTGATTGCGACCGCGCTGCTGGCATGGGCCGGATCGTACTGGCCGGTGTCGGTCTACATCATCGCCCTGTCGATCATCACGATCATTGCGACGCTGATGGCGCCGGAAACGGCGAAGGACGCGCTGAAATCCTGAGATCGTCCGGCGGCGCGCTGCTTTGTCTCAGGCGCGCGCCGCGCACAACCCTGCGGCAATCCGTATCGCAAACCTGACCACATTTGCCGCGTGAACGGGCCTGCGCATTCACGCGCGCTGCCTTGTATGCACGCCCTGACGCCTTCTTATGCGCGGCTGCTGAAAGCCAATGCAGCGGCCTGATCCATTAGCCGCGTTTATGCAGCGAATTTTTACTTCCAATTTTACTTCGCAGAATCCCGCCCCTAGCTTCACGCCCATCTGATCACTTCCGCAGCCGGTCAATGGCGATCGGTGCGAGCGTTCATCGTAACCAACGAGGGTTGCCATGTCTGACGGGGCCAAGGGGACATTCACTTCCGAGCCGGCGGGAACGGAGGCGAAGCCTGCGAAAAAGCTGAGCCGGCGCACGCTGTTGAAGGGTGCGGCGGCCGTTGCGGGCGCAGCCGCTGGATCGGATGCGATCCGCGGCTTCCCGACCATCTGGGCGCAGGAGATCAAGGACATCGAGCTGCGCCATGTCGGCGTCTCCTATTCGGTCGTGAAGGCGATCGGCGACCAGGCCGCCAAGGATCTCGGCTTCAAGGTGACGATGCAGAACCTCGACACCTCCGCCGCCATCAACCGCTTCATAAGCCAGCCAAATACGGTCGATATCGCCGATCTCGAGGGCTGGCAGGCCAAGCTCGCCGCCAAGCGCAGCGTGATCCAGGGCATCGAGGTCAAGAAGATCAAGGAGTTCGACAACATCCTGCCGATCTTCACCAAGGGTGAGATCGACGGTCACAAGATCCCGCGTCAGGGTATCTCGCCCTATGAAGCCATGTATATCGCGAAGCCGGATTCAACCGATCTGAACGACGGCGTCACCGAATGGGCGACGTTCCTGCCGCAGGTCTACAACGCCGACTCCATCGGCTATCGGCCCGATCTCGTCGGCCATGAAGTGACCGAGTGGAAGGACCTGATCGATCCCAAGTTCAAGGGCAAGGCCGCGATCCTCGACGTGCCCGCGATCGGCATCATGGACGCGGCGCTCTGCTTTGAAAGTGCCGGGCTGATCAAGTACGGCAACAAGGGCAACATGACCAAGGAGGAGATCGACTTCACCTGCAACAAGCTGATCGAGCTGAAGAAGCAGGGCCAGTTCCGCGCGACCTGGACCACCTTCGACCAGTCGGTGCAGTTGATGGCGGCGGGCGAAGTGGTGATCCAGTCGATGTGGTCGCCGGCGGTCGCTGCCGTCCGCGTCAAGGAAATCCCCTGCGTCTACGCACCGGTCAACGTCAAGAACGGCAAGGAAGGCTATCGCGGCTGGTGCAACGGCATGGGCCTGATGAAGCATCTCTCCGGCAAGAAGCTCGATGCGGCCTACGAATATCTCAACTGGTATCTCTCGGGCTGGCAGGGCGGCTTTGTCGGACGCTACGGCTACTACAGCCCGGTGCCGTCGACCGCGAAGAAATTCCTGACCGCGGCCGAATGGGACTTCTGGTACGACGGCAAGCCGGCGCCCGCAGTCATCAATGATCCCTATGGCGTGCCGATGGAGAAGGCCGGCACCAAGCGTGACGGTGGTTCGTTCCTCGACCGCGTCAAAAACATCTCGTGCTGGAACACGCTGATGGACGAGGCTGCCTACATGAACAAGCGCTGGAACGACTTCAAGGTGGCCTGAAACCTGCTTTCTCCGACTTGAGCGATGCACCGGTGCCGTGACGCGCCGGTGCGAGAAGAAATACTTCGAGGCGTTCGCTGACATGCAGCCAAGTCCAGCTCAGAGTCCACCACGCGCCAATCTCGCCGGCTGGCTGTATGTCTCGCCGCTGGTTCTGGTGCTCGTGCCGTTCTTCGTGGCGCCGATCCTGGTCGTGCTGGCGGCGAGCTTCTTTGCGACTGACGGTTTCGGCGGATTGACGCCGGGCTTCACGCTGGCGAGCTACGTCGAGGTGCTGCATTCGGCGCTGACACTCAAGCTGTACCTGGCGACCGTCAAGTTCACCGTGCTGACCTGGGTCTTCACGCTGATCATCGGGTTCTTCGTCGCTTATTTCCTGGTGTTCCACGTCCGCAACCAGCTCCTGGCAATCGGTCTGTTCCTGCTGTGCACGGTGCCGTTCTGGACCTCGAACATCATCCGGATGATCTCGTGGATTCCACTGCTCGGCAAGGAAGGCCTGATCAATCAGGCGTTGCTCGCGATTGGTGTGATCCGCCAGCCGCTGGAAGTGCTGCTGTTCTCGGATCTCGCGGTGGTCATCGCCTATGTCCACCAGCTCACCATCTTCATGATCGTGCCGATCTTCAATTCCATGGCGCGGATCGACAAGAAGCTGATCGAAGCCGCGATCGACGCCGGCGCCAGCCGTTTCGACATCATGCGCCTGATCGTGGTGCCGATGTCGAAGAGCGGTATCGCGCTCGGCACCATCTTCGTGGTCTCGATCGTGATGGGCGATTTCTTCGTGGTCAAGGTGATGTCCGGCGGCGGCTCAGCCTCGGTCGTCAGCGCGTTCTACGAGGATGTCGGCGTGCTGCAATATCCGACCGCGGCGGCAAGTGCCGTGTTGCTTACGCTTGTGCTGGTCGCGATCGTGTCGCTGATCCTGCGCACCGTCGACATCAGGCAGGAGATCACGAGATGAGCGCGGTTCTCGCCGACATGCCCGAAGTCGTGGCGCCCGTGACGACCAAGGCGATTGCCCCGAGCATGGGCGGGCGACCCTGGACATTCTACGTGCTGGCGACGTTGTTCGGGCTCTACGTGATCGCGCTCTACGGCCCGATGTTCTGCATCTACATCCTGTCATTCCAGGACATTCGAGGCGGTCTCGTCTTCCCGATGAAGGGGCATTCGCTGCACTGGTTCGTCGATCTCTTCACCCAGGTGCGGACCGGCGACGTCAAAGGCTCGTTCGACCGCTCGATCAAGCTCGCGGTCATCGTCACCGTCATCACGGTGGTGGTCTCGTTCCTCGCCGGCCTCGGCTTCCGCAAGCGCTTTCGCGGCGACACGTTTGTTTTCTACATGATGATCGGCAGCCTGGTCGCGCCGGGCCTCGTGCTCGGCCTGGGCACGGGGCTTCTGTTCCAGGCGCTCGGGCTGAACGCGAGCTGGTACACCTCCGCGCTCGGCGCGCAGCTGTCCTGGACGCTGCCGTTCGGCGTGCTCGTGATGTTCGCGGTGATGTCGCGCTTCAACCATGTCTGGGAAGAGGCGGCCTACGACCTCGGCGCCAGCCGTTGGCAGTCGATCCGGCTGGTGATGATTCCGGTGCTGGCGCCCGGGCTCGTCGCCGTCGCGCTGTTCGGCTTCACGCTCTCCTATGATGAGTTCGCGCGCAGCCTCCAGACGGCGGGATCGCTGAACACGCTGCCGCTGGAAATCTGGAGCATGACGCTGAACGTCACGTCGCCGTCGCTCTATGCGCTCGGCACCGTGACCACGATCGTTTCCTTCATCGTTATTGGCGCCAGTCTCGGCAGCATCGTGCTGATCCAGAAGAAGCGCGGCAGCCAGGCCAAAGGTTGAGCAAGGGTCGAGTTGAGAATGAAGAGCGATCGCGGCGATATCGAACTGGCGGGCGTCTGCAAGAGCTTTGACGGCGTGACCAACGTGGTCGACGGCGTCAATCTCAAGATTGCCGACGGCGCCTATTGCTGCTTCATCGGCCCCTCCGGCTGCGGCAAGACCACGATCCTGCGCATGATCGCCGGCCACGAGGATCCGACCGCCGGCGAGATCGTCATCGGCGGGCAGAATGTCGTCGGGCTTGCGCCGGTGCAGCGCCGCACGGCGATGATGTTCCAGTCCTATGCGCTGTTCCCACATCTGACCGTGCGCGAAAATATCGCCTTCGCGTTGCGTGTCCGAGGCCAATCCAGGACCGACCGCCTGCGGGCGGCAGACGCGATGATCGAGAAGGTGCGGCTGACGCAGTTCGCCGACCGGTTGCCGGCGCAGCTCTCTGGCGGCCAGCAGCAGCGGGTGGCGCTGGCGCGCGCCGCGATCACCGAGCCGCGCGTACTGCTGCTCGACGAGCCGCTGTCTGCACTGGACGAGCAGCTCCGCGTGCAGATGCGCCAGGAACTGCGGCGAATGCAGCGCGAACTGGGCATCACCTTCATCCATGTCACCCATACCCAGCTCGAGGCGATTGCCCTTGCGGATCTCGTGGTGGTGATGGAGCAGGGCAGGATCAAGCAGGCGGGGGCGGCACGGGACGTCTACGCCCATCCGCACGACCGCTATGTTGCGGAGTTCATGGGCGGCCAGAACGTGCTGTCCGGCCGTGTCGAGAAGGTCAACGGCGCGAGCTTTACGCTCGCGCAGGCTGCCCCATCGGGCATCGAAGTGCCGTTGCAGGCGCGCTCGCATGTCAGCGTCGGTGACAAGGTCGATATCGCGGTGCGCCGCGACGACGTCGCGTTGGTCCGGCCAGGCAAGGACTTGCCGCCGGGCTACACGACGTCGCTGCCGAGCCGCGTGCTTGCGATCGAATACCAGGGTTATTTCGTCAAGGTCATGCTCGACACGGTGCCGGACGACGAGTTCGTCGCTTACGTGCCGGAAAAGACCTTCTTCGCGGATCCCTTCACCGTCGGCGATGTCGTGATGGCCACATGGGCCACCGGCAGCGCGTTGCCACTCGCCTGAAGACCCGGCGCGCACAGGAGTATGATCGTGCAGATATCCTTCACACTCAACGGACGGCCAACCACGGTGGAAACCGAGCCGGCAACCCTCGTCGCCGAGCTGCTGCGCGAGCAGCTCCACCTGACCGGCACCCATATCGGTTGCGATACCAGCCAGTGTGGCGCGTGCGTCGTGCATCTCGACGGGCTGCCCGTGAAGAGCTGCACCCTGCTGGCGCCCGCACTCGACGGCGCGACGCTGCTCACCATTGAAGGTCTGCAAGGAGCCCCCGGTTCGAACCAGCTGCATCCGATGCAGGATGCGTTTCGCGAGCATCACGGCCTGCAATGCGGCTTCTGCACGCCAGGCATGCTGATGACTGCGATCGCGCTGGCCGCGGAGAAGCCGAACCTGACGGAAGCGGATGTCCGTCACGGCCTCGAAGGCAACATTTGCCGCTGCACTGGCTACCAGAACATCGTCGTCTCGGTGATGGCTGGCGCTGCCGCCATGAACGCCGCCAAGGGAGAGTGACCATGGGCAATGTGATCGGCATCGGCGCCGCACCGAAGCGCAAGGAAGATCAGCGTTTCCTCACCGGCCGCGGCAATTACGTCTCGGACATCAAGCGTCCCGGCATGACGGCCGGCGTGTTCGTGCGCTCGCCGCATGGCCATGCGATGCTGCGCGGCATCGACAAGAGCGCGGCGCTGGCATCGCCCGGTGTCATTGCGGTGCTGACCGGCGAGGACGTCAAGGCCGATGGACTTGGCTCGCTGCCCTGCGGCTGGGGCATCTCGGACGCGCAGGGTGTGCCGATGAAGGAGCCGCCGTTCCCGATGCTGGCGCAGGACAAGGTGCGCTTTGTCGGTGACATGGTCGCGTTTGTGATCGCGGAGACGCCGGAGCAGGCGAACGTGGCGGCCGAGCTGTTGGCGGTGGACTATGAGGTGCTGCCTTCCGTGGTCGGCGTGCTCGAAGCGGTCAGGCCCGGTGCACCGCTCTTGTTCGACGATGTCCCGAACAACATCTGCTGCGATTGGGAGCTCGGCGACAAGGCCGCGGTCGAGACCGCATTTCGCAAGGCTGCGCATGTGGCAAAGCTGAGCCTCGTCAACAACCGCCTGATCGGTAATCCGATGGAGCCGCGTGCGGCGATTGCGGAGTACGAACCGGGCACCGACCGCTTCACGCTGTGGACCACCAGCCAGTTCCCGCACGTCGTGCGCTTCCTGATGGGCGCGCTGGTGCTGAACATCCCGCAGCACAAGCTGCGCGTGGTCGCCCCCGATGTCGGTGGCGGCTTCGGGGTGAAGCAGTTCCATTACGGTGAGGAGGCCGTGATCACCTGGGCCGCCAAGCGCGTGCATCGGCCGATCAAATGGGTCGCAAGCCGCTCGGAGGGCTATGTCTCGGATCGCCACGGCCGCGATCACGTCACCGAAGCAGAGCTCGCGCTCGACGAGACCGGAAAGTTTCTCGCCTTCCGCGTCAACACGCTCGCCAATATGGGCGGCTATCTCTCGACCTTCGGGCCGAACATTCCGACCAACCTCTATGCGCCGCTGCTCGGCGGCGTCTACACCACGCCCGCGATCTACTGCAACGTGAAGGTGGTTTTCACCAACACCGTGCCGGTCGATGCCTATCGCGGCGCGGGCCGGCCCGAGGCGACTTTCGTGCTGGAGCGCATGGTCGATGTCGCCGCCAGCGAGATGGGCATCGACCGCGTGGAGATCCGCCGCCGCAACATGATCCCGAAGGAAGCCTACCCGTATCAGACGCCGGTGCTGGTGCAGTATGATTCCGGCGATCCGATGGGCTGCCTCGACGGCGCGCTGGTTGCAGCCGACGTCAAGAACTTTGGCATCCGCAAGGCGGCCTCGGCCAGCAAGGGCAAGTTCCGCGGGCTCGGCTATTCGACCTATGTCGAAGCCTGCGGCCTTGCACCTTCACGCTTCGCGGGGCGGCTCGGCGCACGCGGCGGCCTCTATGAGAGCGCCACGGTCCGTGTGCATCCGACCGGTCAGGTGACGGTCATGATCGGCACCCACAATCACGGCCAGGGCCACGAGACGACGTTTGCGCAGATCGTCTCGGCAAAGCTCGGCGTCGCCTTCGAGAATGTCGACATCGTGTTCGGCGATACCGATCGGGTGCAGTTCGGCATGGGCACCTATGGTTCGCGTTCCCTGGTGGTCGGCGGCGCGGCGCTGTCGAAAGCGACCGACAAGGTGATCGTCAAGGGCAAGAAGATCGCCGCCCATCTGCTCGAGGCCGCCGAGGTGGATATCCAGTTCGAGGCTGGACAATTCTCGGTCGCCGGCACGGACCGCATCAAGACATTCGAGGAGATCGCAGGCGCGGCCTATGTCCCGCATAATTATCCGCTCGAAGTGCTGGAGCCCGGGCTGGAAGAGCAGGCCTATTACGATCCCGTCAACTTCACCTATCCCGGCGGCTGCCACATCGCTGAGGTCGAGGTCGACCCTGAAACCGGCACGGTGACGCTGGTCAACTACACCGCGGTGGACGATGTCGGCACCGTCATCAATCCCATGATCGTCGAGGGCCAGTTGCACGGCGGCATCGTACAGGGTGTCGGCCAGGCGCTGTTCGAGAACGCGGTCTATGACGAGAGTTCCGGCCAACTGCTGTCGGGCTCGCTGATGGACTATTGCATGCCGCGTGCCGACCACATGCCGATGATGAAGGTGGCGACCCACTCGACGCTCTGCACGCACACGCCGATGGGTGTGAAGGGCTGCGGCGAGGTCGGCACCATCGGGTCGCCCGCTGCCGTCATCAATGCCGTGGTCGATGCGCTGTCGCATCTCGGCGTCACGCATGTCGACATGCCGGCGACGCCGAATCGGATCTGGCGCCTGCTTCAGAACGCATCGCTACCGGTCGCGGCGGAATAGGGGAGGATAACAATGAAACCGTTTGCCTATCACCAGCCGGACGGGATTCCGGGGGCGGCCAAGCTCCTCACCTCGATCGAGGACAGCAAGCTCGTCGCTGGCGGCATGACGCTGATTCCGACGCTGAAGCAGCGGCTGGCCAATCCGCCCGCGCTGGTGGATCTCTCCAAACTCGGAAACCTCAAGGGTATCACCGACGGCGGCGCCGCGATCACCATCGGCGCGATGACGCCGCATGCGGTGGTGGCGGCCTCGAAGCTCGTTCAAACAAAAATCCCCGGGCTCGCGGCGCTGGCCTCGGCAATCGGCGATCCCGCGGTGCGCAACCGCGGCACTATCGGCGGCTCCGTTGCCAACAACGATCCGGCAGCCGATTATCCCGCTGGCGTGCTTGGGCTCGGCGCCACCATCGTCACCAGCACGCGTGAGATCGTCGCCGACAAGTTCTTCCTCGGTCTCTTCGAGACCGCGCTCGAACCTGGCGAAATCATCACCGCGATCCGCTTCCCCGTGCCGCTCAAGGCCGGTTACGCCAAATTCAAGGCGCCGGCCTCGCGTTATGCGCTGGTCGGCGTGTTCGTCGCGAAATTCGCCGATGGGGTTCGCGTGGCTGTGACGGGCGCAGGCTCCGGCGTGTTCCGCGTACCGCCCATGGAGGCGGCGCTGTCGCAAAACTTCGATCCGTCAGCGATCGCGGCGATCAAGATCGACACCGACGGTCTCACCTCCGATATCCACGCCGAAGCCGACTACCGTGCGCATCTCGTCACGGTCATGGCCAAGCGCGCCGTCGACGCGGCGCTCAGCTAACTCTCAGGGTTGATGATGACTGATGGTTCCGGCCGAACGGCCTTCCCGCCGGCGCCGACTGGCCTTGGCGCGCTTTCTGCAACCGAGATCGTGGCCGGCTACCGGCGCAAGGCATTCACCCCGCGCGATGTCGTCGACGACACCATCGCCGCGCTCCAAGCGACGAACGAGACCTGCAACGCGGTGGTGACGCCGATGTACGAGCAGGCGAGGGCAGACGCCGACCGTATCACGAGAGAGATGCGCGCAGGTGAAGCAAAGGGACCGCTCGCTGGCGTTCCCGTCACGATCAAGGATCTCGTCTTTGTCGCGGGGGTGCCGGCCTATGGCGGCTCGCCGATGAACAAGACGTTCGTGCCCGAGGCAGATGCGGCCGTGGTGTCGGCGCTGAAGGCTGCGGGTGCGATCATCACCTGCAAGACCACGACCTGCGAGTCCGGCTACAAGCTGACGGCCGACAGCCCCGTCACGGGCACCACGCGCAACCCCTGGAATACCGGCCGCACCAGCGGCGGGTCGAGCGGTGGCGCAGCGGCAGGCGTTGCCGCCGGCTGCGGGCCGATCGCGATCGGCACCGATGGCGTCGGCTCGATCCGCGTGCCGTCGTCCTTCTGCGGGGTGTTCGGACTGAAGCCGACCTTTGGCCTCGTGCCGCGCTCGCCGGGCTTCTCGCCGCCGTCATGGGCCTCGCTCGCCCATACCGGGCCTATCACGCGCACTGTGGCGGATGCCGCGCTGACGCTGGAGATCATCGCCGGCTATGATATGCGCGATGCCGCAAGCCTGCCCGTGCCGTCCCGCCGCTTCGACACCAACGCCGCTCCATTGAACGGCATTCGCATCGGCGCCAGCGCCGATCTCGGTTACGCCGCGATCAGCCCCGACGTGCGTGCGGCGTTCGAGAAGGCGCTCGCCATTCTCGAGTCCTGCGGCGCGCAGGTCACCATGGATGGTCCGGGCCTCGATCCCGGAATTCTGGAGCACACGCTCAAGCCGATCGCATTCACCGAACAGGCGGCGGCTGTGGCGTCCAAGACCACGGCCGAACTCGCGGGTTCAGAGGCCGATTATCGCGACGTCGTCAGTGCCGGCCGTCGCTACAGCGGTACGGACTATATCGAGGCCAGCTACCGCCGCGGCCAGGCGCGCAATGCTTTCGTGAAATTATTCGAGCGGGTCGATGCGCTGGTGACGCCGACGGTCGCGGTGACCGCCTTCGAGGCGGGCCGGCTCGGCGTCGGCACGATCGACGGCAGCATGGTCGATCCGCATCTCGGCTGGTCGCCCTTCACCTGGCCGATCAATCTCGCCGGTCTTCCGGCCGCAACGCTGCCGTGCGGCTTCGATCGCGATGGAATGCCGATCGGGCTTCAGATCGTCGCGCCCTGGCTCGACGAGCCCACCATCTTCCGCATTGCCGCCGCGTTCGAAGCGGCGCAACCCTGGGCGAAATTCTGGCCGCAAATCGCGTTGGCCTAAGACAACTCGATCGGCGCGCCGCGGACGCTGAGCTCTTCGTCGAGGCGAAGATAGTGCGCGAGGTAGTCGTGAAGCGCCGTTGCCGCCTTCGAGGTCGCGCCGCTCGACTTGTAGAGCAGCAGTTCGATCTTCGGCAGCGGCGGCAGTCCTTCGTTGAGGCCGATCTCGCGCATCGCCGGCACCAGTGCGCTGCGGCCGAGGACGGTGACGGCCATCCCGGCGAAGGCCGCGGCCTGGAGGCCGCCGACGCTCTCGCTGACACAGGCGATGCGCCAGCGCAGATTTGCACGCTCCAGCGTGTCGATGGCGTAGTCGCGATAGATGTTGCCTGGCGGCAGCAGCGCCAGCGGGATCGGACGCTCCTGATGCGCGGTGGATTGCTCGCCGGTCATCCAGACCAGCTGCTCGCGCCGCACTACCTGGCCGCCGGTGAAATCGTTCATGCGGGTGACGAGCGCGATATCGACGTCGCCACGCTTGACGAGACCCACAAGCGGCGTTGACAGCGCGCAATTGAGCTCGACCTGCACGCGCGGAAAGGATTTTCGGAACACGCTGAGGATCTGCGGCAGCATGAACGCCGCGTAGAGATCCGGGGTGCCGAGCACCACCTGGCCCTCGATCTCCTGTGACGCCAGTTGCGAAATCAGCTCGTCATGCAACCTCAGGATGGATTTGGCGTAGGTGAGGACGATGGTGCCGTCGTCGGTCAGCATCAGCCTTCGGCCGCTATGCTCGAACAATTGCTTGCCGGTGAGTTCTTCCAGCCGCTGCAATTGCAGCGTGATCGCCGGCTGGGTGCGGCCCAGCCGGCGGGCGGTCTCGGTGATGCTGCCGGTCTCGACCACGGAGATCAGCGACCGGAGCATGCGGATGTCGAGACTGATGAGGTTCATGCGGCGTCCATGTCGCCCAGAATTTATGCAAGTTCCATGCTAGGGCCATTGGGCGGGATTTGCCGCAAGAATAGTCAATGCCTCGCCAATTTTTAGATATTTCTGCGGCCTGCGTTCCCGGGAAACTAACTGAGAACGAAAGCACGCCCGGGAGGAAGCGAGACCTGACCGCAATGGTGCAGGGCATTGCAAGGCCGAGAGGCCAGTCGACCGGATCGGCAATCTCGAACGGCTTGACGACATCGGGAAGTTGAGGCCATTGCTCGCCGCGTGATGATTCAATCACCAACAAGACAAACATCAAGGAAGTGCCCATGCGCGGGGTTATGCGACGCACCTTTCTGGCCGCCTGCGCGGCCGTTCTGTTCTCCGGCTTCGCGGTGGCGCAGGACTATCCGTCCCGCCCCGTCAAGATCATCGTGCCGTTCCCGGCTGGCGGCTCCAACGACATCATCGCGCGCATCGTCGCCCAGAAGCTGACCGAGCGGAACGGCCAGACTTTCCTGGTGGAGAACCGCGGCGGCGCGGGCGGCAATATCGGCGCCGAGACGGTCGCGAGCGCGGAGCCGGACGGCTATACCCTGCTTTTGACTGCACCGCCTCCGCTGACGATCAACGGCTCCCTCTACAAGAAGCTGCCGTTCGACCCGGCCAAGGCGTTTGCGCCGATCGCGCTGATTGCCTCGGTGCCGATCGTGCTGGTCGTCAATCCATCGGTGCAGGCGAAGAACGTGGCTGAGCTGATCGCGCTCGCCAAGGCCAAGCCCGGCTCGCTCAATTTCGGCTCGTCCGGCATCGGCTCGACCAACCATCTCGCCGGTGAGCTGCTCAAGAGCATGGCCGGCGTGGACATCGTCCACGTGCCTTATCGCGGCGCCGCGCCGGCGATGAACGATCTGCTCGCGGGCCAGATCCCGTTCATGTTCGACAACATGCCGGCGGTGCTGCCCCAGGTGCAGGGCAAGGCCATCAATGCAATCGCGGTCGCGGGCTCCAAGCGCGCGGGCGCGCTGCCCGACGTGCCTGTCGTCGCCGACACCATTCCCGGCTTCGAGGCGTCGTCCTGGTTCGGACTGGTGGCGCCGGCCAAGACGCCTGAGCCCGCGCTTGCCAAGCTGAGCGGCGAGCTCGAGACCATCTTGAAAATGCCTGACGTCAAGAAGCGGCTTGCCGAGCTCGGAGCCGAGCCCGGTACGGTGTTCGGTCCGGCGTTCGGGCAGTTCATGGCGGACGAAACCACGAAGTGGGGCAAGCTCGTCAAGGCCTCCGGCGCCACCGTTGACTAGGACAGCGTCATGGATCTGAATCTGGGCGGCAAGGTTGCCGTCGTCACCGGCGGCAGCATCGGCATCGGCCGTGCCATTGCCGCCGAGCTCGCGCGCGAGCAAGCGCATGTCGTGATCGTCGCGCGCGACGCCGAGCGGTTGACTGCGGCAGCGCAGGATATCTCGCGCGATACCGGACGGCGCGTGATCGCCTGTGCCGGGGACATGACCAAGCCGGACGACATCGCGCGCGCAATGGCCACCGCGCGCGAGGCTTTCGGCCGCGTCGACATCCTCGTCAACAATGCCGGGGCCTCGCCCATGGGGCGGATCGCAGAGACGCCGGATGCGATTTGGGCCAAGTCGATCGAGCTGAAGCTGCTCGGTTACATGCGCTGCGCGCGTGACGTGCTGCCCGAAATGCGCGACCGCCGCTGGGGCCGAATCATCAACATCATCGGCCGCAGCGGGCACCAGCCGCGCGCGGCCTATATGGCCGGCGGCGCGGTCAACGCGGCGCTTTTGAACTTCACGCTCGCGCTGGCTGAGGAATGCGCGCCTGACAATGTGCTGGTCACCGGCGTCAATCCCGGACCGGTGCAGACCGATCGCTGGGACAGCCTCATCTCCCAAGGCGCGGCGATTGCGGGGCAGGATCAGGGCGCGACAAATGCCGCGGCCATTGCCTCGGTGCCGCTCGGCCGCGTCGGGCAGCCCCACGAGGTCTCCGGCATCGTCGCGTTCCTCTGTTCAGACCGCGCATCCTTCATTACTGGTACCTGCATCAATGTCGATGGCGGTGGAACGAGGTGTATCTGATGAGTAGCGAGCTGCGGAAGATCGGTGTCAGCGACGATTGCGAGCTTGCGGTTCGCATCGACGACTATCTGCTGCCCTGGGACACCAAGCCGCCGGTCGTGATGCTGCACGGGCTCGCCGAAAGCGGTGAGGCGTTCCGGCGCTGGGTGCCGTATTTCGCCACGCATCATCTGGTGGTGCGGCCGGACTTGCGCGGCTATGGCGATTCCACGCCGATGCAGGGCGACTATGTCTATCGCTTCGCCGGCCTTGGCGACGACATCATTCGGATGCTGGACGCGCTGAAGCTCGATCGCGTGTTCCTGGTCGGCGGCAAGATCGGCGGCACGCTGGCGATGCATCTGACGGCGAAGCATCCCGATCGCGTGATCGCGGTTGCCGCGGTTGGCGCGCCGGCGTCGCTCACTTCGTTCAACGAGCGGGCGCCGACCTGGCGCAAGCAGATCCGCGAGCAGGGCGTCGAGCCCTGGGTGCGCGAGACCACGGCCGGCCGGCTCGGCTCGTCGCTGCCGCCGGCGGCGCTGGACTGGTGGATCAAGCTGATGTCGAAGACCAAGGCCTCGACGCTGGAGGCCTTCCTCCAGATGGTGCCGACGGTCGATGTCACCGGTGAGCTTCCGTCGATCAAGCGCCCGGCGTTGGTGATCACCACGACGGGCTCGGGGCTCGGCGACGTCGCCTCCGTGAAGGCGTGGCAGGAAACGATTCCGGGCTCGAAGCTCGAAATACTGCCGGGCGATTCCTACCACGTCGCGGCGACCGACCCAGACGTCTGTGCGCAAAAGGTTCGTGCGTTCTTCGATCGCGTCGCGACTTAAGACCTAGCGGGCGGGCCATTGGCCCGCCCCTCGTTTGGCTCTATGACTGGCGTTCAGAAAAGAAACGAAATCAGGGAGTGAAGCCATGACAAAAACCACGCGACGCAGCGTGCTCACGGCCGCGGCCGCGATGACCGCGGCGGGCCTCGCCGAGGCCGCGCCGGCCGCAGCGCAGGCCGCACCCAAGCCGATCTTCGCGGTGCCGATGGTGGCGATCCCGATCGTCGGCGAGAGCAGCGTATTCCAGGTCCGCCGCATCTATTGCATCGGCCGCAACTACGCCGCGCACGCGATCGAGCGCGGCTCGGATCCGAACCGCGAGCCGCCGTTCTTCTTCCAGAAGCCGACGGATGCGATCCAGAACGTCGCGGTCGGTCAGGTTGCCGATCATCCTTACCCGTCGCTGACCAAGAACTATCATCACGAGGTCGAGCTGGTTGCCGCACTGAAATCCGGCGGCAGCAATATCCCGGCCGACAAGGCGCTCGAGCACGTCTACGGCTACGCGCTCGGCCTCGACATGACCCGGCGCGATCTGCAGAACGGCATGGCCGCCGAGAAGAAGCCCTGGGAGATCGGCAAGAGTTTCGACCACGCCGCGGTCATCGGCCCGATCCACCCGGCCAGCAAGACCGGTCATTTCGAGAAGGGCGCGATTTCTCTCGCGATCAACGGCACGGTGAAGCAGAGCTCGGATCTTAGCAAGATGATCTGGAGCGTTGCCGAGCAGATCGCAAAGCTATCGGAAGCCTTCGAGCTGAAGGCCGGCGACATCATCTATTCCGGCACGCCGGAGAATGTCGGCCCGGTCGTGAAGGGCGACGTACTCTTGTGCAAGCTCGATGGTTTGCCCGATATGTCGATCAAGATCGTCTGATCTTCTCCTCTTCTCGCCGCCCAGATCGGGGCGAGATGTTCCCTCGTCGTCATGCCCGGGACAAGCCCGGCCATGACGACCCGACAGGGCAGTTGACGTGGCCGCAGTTAAGCCGCCGCCTTCGGCCGTAACCGGTCGACCGTCCGCGCGATCAGCGCGGCCACCTCCGCAACCTTCGGCCCGATCCGGAACTCCGGCCCTGCGACAACCACCGAAAGCCTGCGATCTCCGATCGGTAACGGGATCGCAGCACCGGCAAGATCGCGGCTGTAGTCCGCAAAACTCTGGCAATAGCCGCGCGCGATCGAATTGCGCAGCTCGGTCTCGACGGCGTCGATGCTGATCGGGGTCGAGGGGCCGTATTGCTTGAACTCGATCTTGCGGTAGACGGAGTCGCGCTCCTCCGGCGAATATTGCAGCAGCAACGCGCGGCCGCTGGCGGTGGCGTGGATCGGCACGCGATGGCCGATGGTCGCGAAATAGCGGATCGCGGCCTGGGACTCGACGACGTCGATGAACACCGCCATCACGCCCGCCGGCGCCACGATGGATGCGGTTTCGCCGGTCTCGGCGGAGAGATCGGCGATCAGCGTGTGCGTCCATTGCGGCAGCGGCTCGACCTCGGAGATCATCCGCGCCATCGCCAGCCACCGCGGCGTCGGATAGAAGCCGGCGCGCGGGCGCGGCTCATAGAGATAGCCCTTCTCCGACAGCGTCGCGAGCAGGTTGAAGGTCGACGAGCGCGGCCAGCCGAAATGATCGGCGATCTCGGCAAGCGTCGCCGGCTTCCTCGTTTGCGCGAAGAACTCCATGATCTCCAGGACGTTTGCGGCTTGGCGAACGATCATGGCGGGGCTTGTGTCCTAGGGCTCGCCGAGAATCTTCTTCGCGGCACGAAGATGCGGCTTGTCGATCATCTGGCCGTCGAGGCGTAGCGTGCCGGAATTCGGATTGCTCGCGAACGCCGCGATGACCTTTTCCGCCCAGGTCCGTTCGGCGTCGGTCGGTTCGAACGCCGCGTTGACGACATCGACATGCTTGGGATGGATCAGCGCCTTCGCCGAGAATCCGTCGCGGCGTGCCGCGCGCGTTTCCTGCTCAAGACCGGTGAGATTGTCGATGTCGGTATAGACGGTGTCGATCGGTGCCACCTCGGCCGCCGCCGCCGCCATCAGGCAGAGATCGCGCGCGAGGCGATAGGGGCTGTGGAACACGCCGCCCGAGGCCTTTTCGGTGGCGCCGAGCGAGGCCGAGAGATCCTCCGCGCCCCACATCAGGCCAGCGAGGCGCGGGGAGCAGCCCTTGTAGCTGCCGAGCCCGAAGATCGAGCTGGCGGTCTCCGTCGCGACGCAGACGATGCGCGTTGCGCCGACCGCAATGCCGGCCGACGCCTCCAAGGCTTCGAGCCAGGTCGCGACCTGCCGCACGTCGTCGCCGCCTTGCGATTTCGGCAGCACGATGCCGTCGGGCTTGCCCGGCATGACAGCGGCGAGATCGGTGAGCGTCATGCCGGTGTCGAGTGCGTTGACGCGGACATAGAGCTGGTGCGGGCGGGGACGGCTCTTCAACATCGCCAACGTCAGCCCGCGCGCCTCCGGCTTCTTGTCGGTGACGACGGAGTCTTCGAGATCGATGATCAGCGCGTCGGCGTTGCCTTCGCTCGCTTTCTCGAATTTGCGCGGGGAATCGCCCGGCACGAACAGCATCGAACGCATCAGACCGGCCTCTTGTGCATCATCGCCATGCGGCGGCATTTGCCGACGATCTCGTCGTTCTGGTTCAGAGCGTGGTGCTCGAACTCGACGATGCCCGCCTTGGGCCGTGATTTGGATTCCCGCACCGAGAGCACCTTTGTCGTCGCCCGCAAGGTATCGCCATGGAAGACCGGCTTCGGAAAGGTCACGTCGGTCATACCGAGATTGGCGACGGTTGTGCCCATGGTGGTATCATAGACCGTCATGCCGATCATGATGCCGAGCGTGTAAAGGCTGTTGAAAATGCGCTGGCCGAACTCGGTCTTTTCAGCGAAATGCGCGTCGATATGCAGCGGCTGCGGGTTGAGGGTCAGCAGGCTGAACATGGTGTTGTCCATTTCCGTGACGGTCCGGGTCAGCGGATGCCTGAACTCCTGGCCCACGGAAAAGTCCTCGAAATAAAGTCCGGCCATCGCGTTTCCTCCCTGTCTCGTTGCGATTCTGGCCAGCGCCGCCGTTACGGCGGCGCGGCCAGGTGAACTGCTTTCTGCTCGGCGAGCTGGTCGATCTCCTCAGTCGAGAAACCGGCCTCGCGCAAAATGTCGCGGCCATGCTGGCCGAGCGTCGGTGCGGGCCCGGCGGGTTCCGGCTGAGTCGCGCTCCAGGTCGAGGGCACGCGCATCTGGCGGATGCGGCCTTCCACGGGGTGATCCACCGTCCTGAAGAAATCGATCGCCTTGAGATGCGGATCATCCAGGATCGTCTCCAGCGTATGCATCGGCATCACCGGAATGTCCGCGCGCTCCAGCAGCTCACGCCATTCCGCGGTGGTGCGCGTGGCGAAGATGTGGCCAATCTCCTCGTAGATCTCGTCGATGTGTTTCGTGCGCGCGGCGTGGTTGGCGAAGCGGGGCTGCTGCAAGAACTCAGTCTGTCCGATCGCCTCGAAGAAGCTTCGCCAGTGCTTGTCGTTGTAAATGAGGACGCAGAGATAGCCGTCGCTGGTCTTGTAGGGGCGGCGATAGCGCGACAGCAGGCGGGCATAGCCGCCATGGTCGAGCGGCGGATCGTAAGTCAGCCCGCCCAGATGATCGACCAGCACGAACTCCGTCATGGATTCGAACATGGGAACGTCGATGCGCTGGCCGACGCCCGTGCGGCTCTGGTGCATCAGCCCGCCCATGATGGCATTCACCATCATCAGGCCGACGATGCGGTCGGCGATGGTGACGGGGACGTAGCGCGGCGTGCCGTCGCCGGCCGCCGCAAGCAGCGTCGGAATGGTCGCCGCGCCCTGGATCAGATCGTCATACGCAGGCTTGGCGGCATAGGGGCCGGCCTGGCCGTAGCCGAACGCGCCGACATAGAGCAGGGCGGGATTGATGGCGGCAAGCGTCTCGTAGTCGAGGCCCAGCCGCGCCATCGCCTGCGGGCGCACATTGTAGACGAGCGCGTTGGCGCTCTTCGCCAGCCGCAGCAGCGTGTCGCGGCCCTCCGGCTTTTTGAGATCGAGCACGATGCTGCGCTTGCCGCGATTGGCATTGTGAAACATCCCGCCCATGCCGGGCGTGCGGCCTGGACCAATCTGGCGAACGATGTCGCCCTCGGGGCTTTCGACCTTGATGACATCGGCGCCCATGTCCGCCAGCACCTGCGTGCCGTAGGGGCCCATCAGCACCGAGGTCAGGTCGAGAATGGTGAAGCCGGCGAGCGGTCCCATGGGGCCTCGTTGGATGAATTCATATACGTGGAGTTAGAGTTCAGAAAATGAGGAAGTCAATTCCATGGACTCGCCCTCAAGCGCATGGCTCTATGCATAGTTCATATACTTGACAGATAAATTCACATATATGTACATTTTACTCAAGCAAGAACTGGAGTGAGGGGCCGGACGGTGCTGCAGCAACTCGCTGCCGCCTTCGGCATGGGGACGCGTCAAGGAGAACGATATGAAGAAGAACCTGGTCTGGGCCGCTGCCGCGCTCGCTCTCTCGCTGCCGGTCTCGACATTGTCGGCGCAGGCGCTCGAGCTGAAGGTCGCCGATAGCTTCCCCGCGGGGCACTATCTCGTCCGCCTGATGCTCAAGCCCTGGATGGACGACGTCACCAAGCGCACCAACGGCGCGGTGACCTTCACCTATTATCCGAACCAGCAGATCGGCAAGGCCGCCGACATGCTGCGGCTGACGCAGTCGGGCGTGGTCGACATCGGCTACATCGGGCCGTCCTATGTCTCCGACAAGATGCCGCTGTCGGAAGTCGCGCAATTGCCGGGGGCGTTCGCAACCAGCTGCCAGGGCACGCTCGCTTACTGGAAGACCGCGCGCGAAGGCCTTCTGGCCAAGCAGGAATACGCGCCGAACAAGATCAAGCTGCTGTTGGCCGTGGTGCTGCCGCCCTACCAGGTGTGGACCATCAAGTCGAAGGTGGAAACGACCAAGGACATGCAGGGCCTGAAGCTGCGCACCACCGGCGGCGCGCAGGACCTGACGCTGCGTGCGCTCAACGCCGTGCCGGTGCGCATGGCCGCACCCGATGCCTATGAATCGCTGTCGCGCGGTACCATGGACGGCCTGCTGTTCCCGCTCGACAGCGTCGTGTCCTATGGCCTCGACAAGCTGGTCAAGCACGCCACCGAAGGTGTCAGCTTCGGCAGCTTCATCGTCTCCTACTCCATCAACCAGTCGGTTTGGGACAAGCTGTCCGACGATGTGAAGAAGGCAATGAACGAGGCTTCGGAGGCGATTACGCCGCAAGCCTGCGCTGGTGTCGAAAAGGAAGGCGAAGTCACCAAGAAGCAGATGCAGGACGAAGGCATCAGCTTCGATCCGCTGCCGGAGGCGACCCGCGCCGAGATGAAGGACAAGCTCAAGGGCGTCGGCAAGGAATGGGCGAGCGGGCTCGACAGCCGCGGCAAGCAGGCGTCCGCCGCGCTGAAGGAGTTCGACGATTTGCTCGCCGCGGGCGGCGCCAAGTAAAGCGTCAAGCGAGTAAAACGTCGAGCAAGGCATCGGGCAATCCGACAGAGAAGGAGGCGCAAGAGGTGATCAAACGGGCAGGGGATGTGCTCGGCGCGCTGGAACGCGCGCTGACGGTGATCGCGGTGGTGTTCATGTTCGTGATCATGCTGCTGGTCGTGACCGACGTGTTCATGCGTTATGCACTGAACAGTCCGTTCTCCTTCACCTACGATTTGATCGGCCTCTATCTCCTCGCTGGCGTGTTCTTCTTCACGGTGTCGGACGCGTTGCGCGAGCACGTGCATGTCGGCGTCGACATCCTGCTGTCGCGCTTCTCGCCGGCAGGACGTCGGCTGTCCGAGATCGTCACCGCGCTCGCCGGCCTGTTCGTGTTCGTGCTGATCTGCAAGGTCGGCTTCGAGCGCGCGCTGGAGAATTACGAGCAGCATGACGTCCTCTCCGGCGCGATCCCCTGGCCGACCTGGATCTCCGCGGCGCTGGTGCCGTTCGGCTGCGGTGTGCTGGTGCTGCGGTTGACGCTGCAACTGGTCGGCAATGTGCTGAGCCTTGTCAGCGGCCGCGACCTCTATCCGCTGCCGCCGGTGACCGGCGTCGGCGAAGCACGCAGCTTCGAGTAACGGGCGATATCCATGACACCTTTCATCGTTCTCGCTTTGCTGTTCGGCCTGCTCGCGCTCGGCACGCCCGTCGGTTTCGCCATGGCCTTTTCCGGTTCGGTCGGCCTCGTGATGGTCGGCGGATGGGGCACATTGCTGGGCATCTTGCAAACCGCGCCGCTCTCGACCGTCTCGGCCTACGAGCTGATCACCATCCCGATGTTCCTCCTGATGGCGGACCTCGTGCTGCTGTCGGGTGTCGCGGATGATCTGTTCAAGACCGCGTCTGCCTGGGTCGGCCGTATCCCCGGCGGTCTCGGCATGGCGACGGCACTGGCTGGCGCCGGCTTTGGCGCGATCTGCGGCACGTCGACGGCCTCCGCCGCGACGCTGTCCTCGACCAGTCTGCCTGCGATGATCCGCCAGGGTTACGAGCCCAAGATGGCCGCCGGCGTCGTCGCGATCTCAGGCACGCTGTCGATGCTGCTGCCGACCAGTGTTGCACTCGTCATCTTCGGCCTCCTCGCCGAAGTGAACATCGGCAAGCTCCTGATCTCCGGCATCATCCCGGCGATCCTCGTCACCTTCACCATCATGGCCACGATCTATTTCCTGGTCTGGCAGGATCCGTCGCGAGCGCCGGCTGCGAAGTCGGTGCCGTGGCGCGAGAAGTTTACGCTGCTGTGGCAGGTCTCGCCGATGGTGGTGCTGTTCTCGATCGTGACGGGGACAATCTATCTCGGCGTCGCGACGCCGACGGAGGCGTCGGCTTTCGGCGCGTTCGGTGCCTTCCTGCTCGCGATCGTCAAGGGCAAGATCACGCCGTCCTCGCTGTATCATACGCTGCTGCGCGCCAGCCATGGCACCTGCATGATCATCATGATCCTGGTCGGTGCCTCGATCTTCGGCTATTTCTTCACGCTGACGCATGTCACGCAGGACCTCGTCGCCTGGATCGGCTCGCTGCCGGCCTCGCGCTGGGTGATCATCACGCTGATCCTGTGCGGCTATATCGTGCTCGGCTCGTTCATGGACCAGATCGCGATCCTGGTGCTGACCGTGCCGATCGTGCTGCCGCTGATCAAGACGCTCGGCTTCGACCCGATCTGGTTCGGCGTCATCAAGATCGTCACCGCCGAGGTGGGCATGATCACGCCGCCGGTCGGGCTGAACTGCTTCATCGTCGCCCGCTACGCCAAGCGGCCGGTCGCGGAAGTGTTCCACGGCACCTTCCCGCACTTCATCGCGCACCTGATCGCGATCGCGATTTTGGTGGCGTTTCCGTCTATCATCCTCTGGCTGCCCTCGCAGATGGGGCGCTAGGATCGGAGCTCGCGGCTCCCAAGAAGGAGATCAACAACATGGATTTCGCGCTCACCGACCAGCAGGAAGCCATTCGCGATGCCATCGCAAAGATCTGCGAAGGCTTTCCCGATGCCTATTGGCTGAAGAAGGACCATGACGGCGGCTTTCCGCATGACTTTCACAAGGCGCTGGCCGATGCCGGCTGGCTCGGCATCTGCGTGCCGGAGGAATATGGTGGCTCCGGACTCGGCATCACCGAAGCCGCGATCATGATGCGCGCGATCGCGGAGTCCGGTGCTGGCATGTCCGGTGCGTCCGCGGTGCACATCAACGTGTTCGGGCTCAATCCCGTCGTCGTGTTCGGCTCCGAGGAGCAGCGCAAGCGCATGCTGCCGCCGATGGTGGAGGGACGCGAGAAGGCGTGCTTCGCCGTCACCGAGCCCAATACCGGCCTCAACACCACCCAGCTCAAGACCCGCGCCGTGGCCAAGAACGACCGCTACATCGTCAACGGCCAGAAGGTGTGGATTTCGACCGCGCAGGTCGCGCACAAGATCCTGCTGCTGGCGCGCACCACGCCGCTGGAGGAGGTGCGCTCGCCGACCCATGGGCTGAGCCTGTTCTACACCGATTTCGACCGCAACAAGATCAAGGTCCACGAGATCGAGAAGATGGGCCGCAAGATCGTCGATTCCAACGAGCTGTTCTTCGAGGACTTTGAAATTCCGATGGAGGATCGGATCGGCGAGGAAGGCAAGGGCTTCCAGTACATTCTTGAAGGCATGAATCCGGAACGAATTCTCATCGCGGCCGAGGCGGTCGGTTTGGGAAAACTCGCGCTGTCGCGCGCGACCGAATACGCCAAGACGCGCGTCGTCTTCAATCGACCGATCGGCAAAAATCAGGGCATCCAGCATCCGCTGGCGGTGAACTGGGTCGAGCTTGAAGCAGCCTGGCTGATGGTGATGTCGGCGGCGTGGCAATACGACAAGGGCATGCCCTGCGGCGGCGCCGCCAATGCCGCGAAATACATTGCGGGCGAGGCCGGATACCACGCCTGCGAGCAAGCCGTGATGACCCATGGCGGATTTGGCTATGCCAAGGAGTTCCACGTCGAGCGTTACTTGCGCGAAGTCCTGATCCCGCGCATCGCGCCGGTCAGCCCGCAGCTTGCGCTCAGTTTCATTGCAGAGAAGGTGTTGGGCCTCGCCAAGTCCTACTGAGTTCGCGCGTTCGGCAGGATTGCCATGAACCTCGCTCACCATCTCCTGCGTGCAGCCAAGGCCGACGCGTCCGCGCCTGCCTTGCTTAAAGGACTGACGCCGGTCGCCGACTACGGCCGGCTAGCGACGACGGTGGCCTCGCTGGCTGCGTCGCTGCAACAGCGCTTCGGCCTCGCCCGGGGCGAGCGCGTGGCGCTGCTGATGAAGAACGTGCCTGATTACGTTGCCTGCCTCTATGCCTGTTGGCATGCCGGGCTGGTCGCCGTTCCCATCAACGCAAAGCTGCATCCGCGCGAAGTCGCGTTTATTTTCGACAATTCAGGTGCTGCGGTCGTGTTGGTGACGGAGGACATGGCGAGCGTCGCGTCGGAAGCGCTGGCGCTCGGCACGGCCAAGCCGCGTATCGTCGAGATCGGTTCGGCCGAGTACCGCGGATTGGAGAAGGCTGAAGGCATCGCCATTGCCGACATCGCGATCACCGATCCCGCCTGGATCTTCTACACCAGCGGCACCACCGGTCGGCCCAAGGGCGCGGTGCTGAGCCACCGCAACCTGCTTGCGATGTCGTTGAACTATCTCGCCGAGATCAACCCGGTCGTCCCGGGCGAGACACTGCTGCACGCAGCCCCGATGTCGCATGGCTCGGGCCTCTATATGGTCCCGCATGTGCTCGGCATGGGCGCGCAGATCATTCCGGAGAGCGGCCGCTTCGAACCCGACGAGATTCTTGAGCTGACCTCGAAGCGCGACGGCATCTCCTTCTTCGCCGCGCCCACCATGGTACGGCGCCTGACTGTCGCGGCGGAAGCTTCGGGTGCGACGGCACCGGGGCTGAAAACGATCATCTATGGCGGCGGTCCCATGTATGTCGCCGATTGCAAGGCGGCGTTGGCCGTGTTCGGACCGAAGCTCGCGCAGATCTACGGTCAGGGCGAGACGCCGATGACCATCACTTATTTGCCGAAGTCGATGCATGAGGATGCCGGTCATCCGCGTCATGAGGAGCGGCTCGCTTCGGTGGGCATCGCGCAAGGTGTCGTGCAGGTCCGCACCGTGGACGAGGCGGGGCGGGACGTCGCGGCTGATGAGGTCGGCGAGATCATCGTGCGTGGCGACACCGTCATGTCCGGTTACTGGCAGAACCCGGACGCCACCGCGAACACGCTGCGCGACGGCTGGCTCTACACCGGCGACATGGGCGCTTTCGACGCCGATGGCTTCCTCACCCTGAAGGACCGTTCCAAAGACGTCATCATCTCCGGCGGCACCAACATCTATCCGCGCGAGGTCGAGGAAGTGCTGCTGCGGCATGAGGCCGTCGCCGAAGTCTCGGTGATCGGCCGGCCGCATCCGGAATGGGGCGAGGAGGTGGTGGCAATCGTTGTTCCCATCGCGGGGCGGGCGGTGACGCGGGACGAGTTGGACCAGATGTGCAACGCCTGGATCGCACGCTTCAAGCGGCCGAAGCATTATTATCTCACCGGCGAGCTGCCCAAGAACAGCTACGGCAAGATCGTGAAGACGGAGCTGCGGACGTTACTCGGCGAATCCTCCGCGGGCCTTGCGCCGATGAACTGACGCAGTCATGCCCGAGCTCACGGCGCCGATCGATTTTTCCGGCCTGATCCGTGAAGGCGATCTCGTCGTCTGCGGGCAGGCGACGGCGGAGCCCGTCACCCTGACGGAAGCGCTGATGGCGCAGGCGGCAGGTCTGCCGCCCTTCCGCATGATGGTTGGGCCGGTCTTCTCCGACACGTTCTCCGCGGATTGCGCGCCCAACGTCTCGTTCCAGAGCTATGGCGTGATCGGCAATGCGCGGCGGCTTGCGAAGGCGGGGCGTCTCGACGTGATCCCGAGCAATTACAGCGCCTTCTGTGCCGACTTCGCCTCGCGGCGCCACAAGGCTGATGTCGTGCTGGTGCAGCTCGCGATATCAGAGGGACGGCTGAGCGCCAGCCTCTCCAACGACTATATGATCGATGCTGCGCGCGGCGCGCGCGTCGTCATTGCCGAAATCAATCCGGATGCGCCGTTTACGTTTGGCGCCGAATGGCCCGGCGACGTGCCGATCCATTTCCGCGTGACTGCCCGCAGACCGCCGGCGGAACTGGCCTCGCCGCCGCTCGATGAGATCTCGCGCCGTATCGCAGCGCACGCGGGAAGCCTGATCGCCGATGGCAGCACCCTCCAGTTCGGCGTGGGTCGAATTCCGGATGCGATCCTGTCTTCGCTGTCGCATGCGCGCAATCTCGGTATCCATTCCGGGCTGATCAACGATGCCGTCGTCGATCTGATCGAGCGCGGCGCGGTGACGAATGCGGAAAAGGGCATCGATCCCGGGATTACGGTCACCAACCAGGTGATCGGTACGCAGCGGCTCTACCGCTTCGTGCACGAGAACAAGGAGGTCGCGGTGCGGCCGACGTCCTACACGCACGGCCAGAACATGCTGGCGCGGATCAACCGGCTGGTTGCGATCAATTCGGCGCTCCAGGTCGGGCTCGACGGCAGCGTGAATTCCGAGACGCTGAACGGTGTCGCTATCGGGGCCATCGGCGGACAGCTTGATTTCGTGCGTGGAGCCAATGCATCGCCCGGGGGCAGGGCGATCATCGCGCTCCCGGCGACAGCGACCGACGGGACCAGCCGGATCGTTGCCGATGTCGAGACGGTGACGACACCCCGTGCCGATATCGATGCCATCGTCACCGAATGGGGTGTCGCCGAGCTGCGCGGCTGCGGCCTTGCCGAGCGTGCGCGTCGCATGATCGCGATCGCGGCGCCCGGGCACCGCGAGGCGCTGTCGGCGCAACTTCGCGGTCTGGCGGGTTAGCCTAATTCATCATCGCAAACGTCGGACGCTGGCTCTCGCCGGATCCAATGATCCCGGGAATGTCCATCGCCTCGCCGGCGATCATGCCGGACATTTGCCAGAACAGATGGGCGAGGCGGGAAAACACCAGGCGCTCGCGCTCGGCCGGGACCGAGCCGTTGGGGATCGTCACGGTCTCCAGGCCAACCACTTTCTTGAAATCCGGCCAGATCGTCATCGACTGCGCGATCACGGAGTAGCAATGCGGATCATCGTCGCTCTCGGCCGGTGCCGATGGCAGGCCCGGATATTGGGTCGGCGCAGCATAGAATTTGTAAGCACCGTAGCCGAGCCGGAAGAGGAATTTCTCGGAGACGGCGATGTCGGCAGCAAAGGACACCAGCCGGGCCTCGCTCAGCACGTCCGGGTCGATCGCGCCGAGGTCCGATGCGCGTAGCGCCGAGCAGAAGGCGAGGTCGCGATTGTGCTCGCGAAGCAGATTGGCCAGCGGCTGCTGCTGTTGCACGGTGTCGGTGAGCAGGATGATGGTCTTGAGCATCGACGGAATTCCTCAGGGAAAGAGATGGCGGGCGGTCACGACCGCATCTTCAGTGGCGTGGGATGCGAAGAAATCGTTGGCGATGCGCTGCCCTGGCGCGATCTCCAGGATGCGGTAGCGCGCCTGTGCCGCGGCATCGCGCGCGGCGCCGACGTCCTCCTGCCAGGCGCACAGCGACAGCTCGAGCCGGCCGTAGCCGCCGCAATCGGCGGCGTAGGCACCGGTCACGGCTTCCACCGTCGCAGCAATCGCGCCCGCATCGCTGGCCGAGATGTCGCGCAGGATCACGGCGATGCCGTTTGCGGTCTCGGGCTTCGCGATCTCGGACTTGGCGGTCATGACCATGAAGGCATCGCGGGCGCCGGTGCGGCCGGCACGGCGGGCCGAGCGCACGATGCCTGCAAAGGCGGGATCCGGCCCGAGTTCCAGTGTCGTCGTCTGCTGGTCATGCAGGATCGTGGCGCGCAGCGCGCCGAGGTCGCCCTTCAGCGCGTGATAGGAGCGCGGCAGCCAGACCGTGTCGAGCGGCACCTGCGAGGAGGTCAGGCTCCAGGCCTGGTCGAGCAGATAGCCCTCCCAGATCGCGGGATGTGACGCGGCGAGCTGCTGCCAGGCGTGCAGCAGCATTTCGGCGCGCTTGGTGCGGCCGAGATAGAGCGTGCGCGCGGACATTTCCCAGCGATTCCACTTGTGGAGCCCGACGTCGCAACCGACGAAGGACGGCAGCAGCGGCGCTTCGCGCAAGGTCGCGCCGGCTTCGACGAACAGCAGCGGCTCGCGGTATTTGTTCCACATCCGCATCATGAACTCGGCCTTCTCGAAGCAGAGGAGGCGGTCGCCGAATTGCGTTTCAATCGGCTCGATGTGGCAGTCGAGGTCGAACCGCTCGAGCGAGTGCCGCAGCGTAAAGGCCGCGGTTGCGTCGCCGCCGCGCGGATAGCAGGAGACGATGCGGGGGCGGGCAGTGGATGTATCGGCAGCGGTGAGGAGTTTCGACCAGCCGATGCCGCCCCACCACATCTCGTGCGGGCCGTCCGCGCCGCAGGGGCCGACGGTGCCGAACTCGGTCAGCTTGGACTTGAGGAAGTCGAAGCCGGGATTCTCGCTTCTGGGGATGACGACGGCGCAGCCGGGATTGAGCGAGCGGTAGAACAGCTCGGCCGCGGCGCCGCTCAGCGGCTCCTTGAGAATGATGACGCCGTTTCGCCTGATGTCGGGCGCATTGTCGAGCGTCGGCGCGCCGTACGCGCCGACCAACCAGCCCAGGCGATCGCGCTGGGGCCGGCCGAGCCTGATACCGCCTGTCAGCAGCAGCCGATCAAGGTTTTCGTGCGTCCCGTCCGTCAATTCCGTGCCCCCGGTTCAAGCCCCTGGTCTTCAACGGCGCTGGTGACACGATCAGGCGGACTATTTGGGATTGGATCCGAGTGGCGTGATGGCCACGGAATAGACCGCGATGTCCTGCGTCATCGGGGCGACCGGGATCAGCAGGCAGCCATCCTCGCTCTCGGCGCGATAATGGTCGCCGTTTCGCTGAATGCCGGCATAGACCAGGCTTTCGGCTGTGATGGCGAGCACGTCCTGGCTCTCGGCGGTGTCGCGCACGTCGTCGGCGGACTGGATGGTCACGCCGTGCAGCAGGCCCTCCGCGGCGAATTTCGGCAGCGGCAGCGCGATCATGGCGATGCCCATCGCACGCGAGACCGGAATGCGCACGCGCATCTCGCCGAGGCCGGTCCGGTGGACGGCGGCCGATTCAAGACTCGCCTCGCCATCGGCACGAAACAAGCCGACCTGAACCACCCCGCAGGGACTTTCTTCGAAGACGTCGGCGGGCAGGCGGTTGGCGCCGAACAGCGCATAGAGATAGGCGTAGGACGGCGACATCAGTGCGAAGCTGCCTGCAAGCCACATCGGCGGCCCGGCCGACGTACAGGCGGCGGAGAGGCCGCGGGCGGTGATCTGATTGCGGACGAAATCGCGGTCGAGCATCGGCGCCAGCGCCTGTGTGCCGAGATTGACGTCGTGCTGCAGGCCGCCGAGCAGCGCCAGCTCGTCGTCATCGGGCAGCAGCAACAGGCGCGCCAGCGTCGCGGCGCTCCAGCGTGCGGCGACGTCGGGTGCGGCATACGGGCTGAGACAGAAGTCGAGCGCAACGTCCCCGGCGCTCGCCGCAAAGGCGAGGGCCCCGGCCTGGAGTTCGGCGGTCAGCGCCATCTGGGTCGCGGAATGCGGGTTGATCTCGCGCAGGACCTGATCGCCGTCATAGTCGCGCACCGAGCCATCGGCGGAACAGCAGGCCTGCTCGAGCAGCGCGACGTTGCGGACCAGCATGCGCTTGACGTGAGGGGTGACCACGAGATCGGAGATGAAGCCTGCGGCGCTATCGTCCTCGGCGAGGTCGACGAAGGAATCGTCGAGAGAGAGAAGATAAGCACCATGCAGGCGAATCCTGATCCCTTCCTGGTCGAAGACCCGTCGCAAGGCCTTCTGGACGCTACCGGAATAGCCGAGATCGGCGAGAACGAGGTCGGTACAGTCGTCGAAATCCGGTATCGCGTGGCGCATATAGGCGAGCAGTCGTGCACGCAGGATTACGGCGAGCTCGAGAAGATCGCTGGTCTCCATCAAGGTCGGCAACGCCTCGGCGAGCTCCCGGCCGGTCACGATGCCATCGGGTGATGTCGCGAAGAACGCCGCGACTTTCGGCGGCAGGACCTTGACCATTTCGCCGAACGTTGGTGCGTCGAGCTTCGCTATGCTGGGGAGGAAGTCGACGAGCGGTTGCATCGTGTCGGCCGAGGCCATCAGGCCGACACGGCGGTTGATTTCGAGATAGGCGGAGCTCGTGCCGTGCAGCTCCTGCCAGATCCGGTGCGGCAGAAAGCCGTCGCGGCCGAGGAAGCCCAGGGCGACCTTTCGGCCGTCGCCTGCGACCTGTTCGCAGCGCCTGGCGACGAAGGCGTCGAAGGCGGTCATCACAGGGCCGAGCACCGTCGCGCCGAGGTGGAAAGCCGGAGATTTCTCGGCGCTGCGCGCGGCCATGATCCGCCGCAGCGTGCGCGAACCCTGATCGAGCCGCGAGGGCGCACCCGGGCACAACAGCTCGAACAGCGCGGTCTCACGTTGCAGCTTCGAGGCCAATTCCCGCGAGGCCTGGGGATAGTAATGCGGACGAATGCCGTGACGCCGCGCGCCCTTGATATCCGCGCGCTCATTGTCGCCGATGTGGACGGAGGCGCCGGCGTCGATGCCCTGCTCGGTCAGGTATTTCGCGAACAGATCCTCGCTCTTGCCGCTGCCATGGTCGCAGGAGGCATAGAGAAAATCCCACGTCAGGCCGGGACGGCACGCACGCAGCAATTGCCCCAGCCGGCTGGAATCCCAATAGGTGTCGGAGATGAATCCGACGCGGTGGCCGGCCCGCTTCATGTCCAGATATTGCCGGAACATGTCCGGATTGGCGCGGCAGAGCTCGAGCTCCGCCGAGAATTCCGATTCGACGAGATGGTTCAGATCGCTGCGCGCGAGGCCGAACAGATTGAACGGAAACAACGAATAGATGTCGTCGATGTGAACTTCGCTTCCGCCGCGCTTCTCCTTCGCGGCCCGCCGCGCGCGCGATTCGGCCTGGATTCGATGCTGAACGAAACTCGCGGAAACATCCGGACAAGTTCTTGAAATGCCCGATAGCTCGTAAGTCCTTTCAAACACACCATCCGGCGTCGTGCAGGCGCGAAGCAGAAATGTATCGAAAACATCGAACGACCAAGCAGAAACAATTCGCGCGCGGGGCTCGAGCCCGGCCGTTGCGATCTTCATGCGACAATTCCCCGTCCACCATGATGATTAACGTGCGCTTGCGCGGAGTCAGGCGCCTCGACAACGAAAAAAGTTCACGCGCGATTCAAAATCGCGTTCGTCGCGACTGACAGATTCAAAAAAATCGCTAGGTTCGAAAAAGGTGATTCGGAAAAAATTGCCGAGTGCAGAAGTCGTCTCGCGTTCGTTCACACTCGGAAACAATCGCTTCCTGATGCGCTTCGCCTGCGCCGCGTTCGATCACCTAGTGCCGCGTAATGTCAGCGTTTTCTCTCAACGACATCTGTTCAGGATGGATGATCCGCCATGGCGCGAGACGATGTGATGATTGCAGCTGTGACGCGCGAAAGCATCGCGCAGTCGGCAATTATTGCCCGATGCTCGGCAAAAGATACCGGCTAACATCTTGAAAAATAACAAAAAATCTCCGCCTGGAATGTTTTGGCCCTGCGTTCAACGCCTGGAAGCCGTGTGGCATGTGCGCCGTCGGCATTGCGGGTTGGAGGTTGCGGGATGAGTTACGCTGCGGATGTCTGGGCTCCCGCCGAGGCCGAGATCACGACAACGGTGCCGGTCGATGCGATCGTGCCGGTGATGCCGTCGGTGCCGCTCGCGCCCGATAGCGCGCCTGTTGCCGCCGACATCGTCTACGACGAGGACAGTGAGCTTCTGGACAAGCTCGCGGCCGACGACGAGGCTGCGTTCCGCATGCTGGTCGAGCGGCACATCGACCGCGCTTATGCGATCGCGTTGCGCATCGTCGGCAACGCGGCGGACGCCGAGGACGTGGTGCAGGACACCATGCTCAAGATCTGGAGCCATCGTGGTCGTTGGCAGCACGGCCGCGCCAAGTTCTCGACCTGGCTCTACCGTGTCATCTCCAACCGCTGCATCGATCTGCGCCGCAAGCCGCGCAACGAGAATGTCGAGACCGTGCCCGAGGTCGCCGACGATCAGCCGGGCGCCGTCGAGATCATCGAACGCAACGAGCTGAACGGCATGCTGGAGCTCGCGATGCAGCGCCTGCCCGAGCAGCAGCGCATCGCGGTGATCTTTTCGTACCACGAGAACATGAGCAACGGCGAGATCGCCCAGGTGATGGACACCACGGTGGCTGCCGTGGAGTCGCTGCTCAAGCGCGGCCGCCAGCAGCTTCGTCAGCTGCTTCGCAAGCACGAACGCGACATCCGCACCGCGTTTACCGATTGCTAACCATAAAATTTGCTCCGCGAAAATTTTCGCGCCTGATCTCCTTGCACTCCGCCGTTTGAGCGAACGGACGGGGCTGCGGTCCGCGTCGTCGTAAGTCGATTTCAACGATGCGGCACGCTTGCCCATCAGCACAGGAGTTTCCAATGCCCGCAATCAATACCAACACCGCCGCCAACGCCGCGGTCCGCTACCTCAACATCAACTCCTCGCAGGAGACCAGCTCGCTCTCGAAGCTGTCGAGCGGCTCGCGCATCACCTCCGCGTCCGACGACGCCGCCGGCCTCGCGATCTCCACCCGCATCTCATCGGACGTGACCACGCTCCAGCAGGCCGCGACCAACGCCTCGCAGGCCAACGCGATCCTCCAGACTGCCGACGGTGGCGCCTCGAACATCTCCGACATTCTCGCCCGCATGAAGTCGCTGGCCTCCGAATCCGCGTCGGGCACCACGACCGACTCCAGCCGCGCCTACATCAACTCGGAATTCTCGCAGCTGCAGGACGAAATCGATTCGATCGCGTCCGGCACCCGCTACTCCAGCCAGAGCCTGCTCGACGGCTCCAGCGTGTTCGCCTCCGGCGTCTCGGTTCTGGTCGGCTCCTCCGGCTCGGACACGATCACGATCACGCTCACCAGCCTCACCGCGTCCTCGCTCGGTGTCTCCTCGCTCGACGTCAGCTCGCTGTCGGATGCAACCTCGGCGCTGACGTCGCTCGACACGGCAATCGACACGGTCTCGGCAGCCCGCGCCAGCATCGGTGCCCAGGAATCGCGCTTCAACTTCAGCGCCGACTCGATCTCGACGCAGACCCAGAACCTGCAATCCGCAAATTCGGCGATCAAGGACGTCGATATCGCGGCCGAGCAGTCCAAACTTTCCTCCGCGGAAGTGAAGACCCAGGCCGCCGTGTCGGCGCTGGCTGCCGCGAACCAGATGCCCCAGTACCTGCTCAAGCTGCTGGGCTGATGATGACCCGGGCGGGCCGGCATGATGCCGGCCCGCTCCTACCAGGGATGACCAGGCAAAGTGACCAGCGTCAGTTCGACCAGCAGCGCAAGTTCGGGCGTCTCCGTCACCACGAGCGGGACCACCAATTCGAGCAGTATCGACTGGTCGGCGCTGATTCAGGCCGCCGTCGACGCGAAGACCGCGCAGGCGGACACGATCTCGACCACGATCACGAACAACGAGGCCAAGATCTCGGCCTATCAGACGCTCCAGACCGATCTGAAGACGTTGTATTCGGGCCTGGCGTCGCTTTCGACCGCGGTGGTCAACTCGTTGTCCGCCAGTGCCTTTGCGACGCGCTCGGCGAGCATCAGTTCCACCGGCGACGTCAGCGCCTCCTCGGCGCTTTCCATGACCATCAAGAGCGGGGCGGCCACCGGCGATCACACGCTGACGATCGGTCAGCTCGCCACCGCAAACAAGATATCCGGCACCTCGCAATCGAGCCAGACCGACGAGCTTGGCTACTCCGGCACGTTCTCCATCGGTTTGGAGGGTGGCAGCACATCCGACATCACCGTCACCAGCACGATGTCGCTCCAGGACGTCGTCGACGCCATCAACGCCCAGACCTCGACGACCAACGTCCAGGCCTCGATCGTGCAGGTCTCCAGCACGTCGTACCAGATGGTGCTGACCGGCACCGAGGATGCAGCGGACATCACCTATTCCAGCACGTCCGGCGACGACATCATGAACGAGCTGGGCGTGACCGACAGCTCGGGGAGCTTCACCAACGTCATTCAGGAGGCCCAGTCGGCCGAATTCACGCTCGACGGCATCTCGATGACCCGCGACACCAACGACATCTCCGATGTCCTGAGCGGGGTCACCTTCAGCCTGCTCCAGGCGACGCCGGACGGAACGTCGCTCAACGTCAGCATCGAGACCGACACCAGCCAGATCGAATCTGCGGTGGAGACGTTCGTCACCAACTACAATGCCTTCCGCGACGAGGTCATCGCCCAGCAGACGACCGCAACCGACGGCACGGCAGATTCGAGCGCGGTCCTGTTCGGCGACGGAACCATGCGCAACATCATGGATGCGCTTCAGAACGCCCTGAACAGCACGGTGGGCGGCATGACCATGGCCGATCTGGGCCTGTCATTCAACGAGAACAACGAGCTCGAGCTCGACACCAGCACGCTGTCGGACATCCTGAGCACGAATTTGAGCGGTGTGACCAAATTGCTGTCGGCGCAGACGACGACGTCGTCGAGCCAGCTCAGCGTCGTCAATACGGGCACGTCGCCGCAATCCTTCACGCTGGACCTGTCGGTCGATTCCGACGGCAATCTCGCCTCGGCTTCGGTCGGCGGCGACTTGTCGCTCTTCACGGTCAGCGGAAACACGATCATCGGTGCTTCCGGTTCGATCTATGCAGGCATGGCCTTCACCTATAGCGGCTCGACCTCGCAGTCGATCACGGTGACGTCGACCTCGGGCATCGCCACGCAGCTCTATCAGATCGCAAAGAATTACTCGTCGACGACCGGCGTATTGCAAACGCTGATCACCAATCTGACGACGCGCGACGACGATCTCCAGCAGAAGGTCGACGACATCAACAGCGCCGCCGCGACCCTGCAGTCGCAACTCCAGACGCAATACGCGAAATACCAGGCGGCGATCGAGAGTGCCAACAGCACACTGACCTATCTCAAAGCCCTGCTCAATTCATCGAGCGACTAATCGTGTGAAACAGAGTGATTGATGATGCATAATCCGATGGCGTACATGGCCAACCAGGCCTATCGGGGAGCGGCAACGACCGTGCCGCCGCTCAAGGCGATCTCGATGCTGCTTGGCGGCACGATCACCTTCCTTCAGAAGTCGGTCACCGCGCAGGAGGCGCGCCGTTTCGAGGAGGGCCACGAATACCTGATGAAGGCGACCGCGATCCTGCGCGGGCTGAGCCACAATCTCGATTTCACTAGGGGCGGGGCCGTGGCGGAACGGATGTTCCAGACCTACAACGCGTTGATCCTGGCGAGCCTGAAGGCTTTCGGTCGTCCGCGTGCGCGCGAAAACTACGAGCGCATCGTCGCCGGGCTGACTGAGCTGCGGGAGGCCTGGGAGCAGGTCGACGCCACGTCGCGCGGCAGCAAGGCCGTGCCGGCCGATTCGGCCCCCCGGGGCTGAAGCGCACGGGCTGCCCCATCCTGAGGGTGGGCGATTCCCCGGCCGGCCGTCTCGGCCGCTTTCCGTAGTGCTGCGGGCGCCTTTGGCGCGTGAAACCGCTGAAATCGGGTTTCCGCCGTGCCTGCAATGCTTTATGACGTGGCCTGACCGAGGCGGGATCGGCGGGCGATGGACGTCACCGAGTTTGAGGAACTGATCGATCGGCTGGGCGAGGATCTCTCCCTCTGGCCCGACGATCGGCGTTTGCCCGCCGAAGAGTTGCTGGCGGGCTCCCCCGCTGCGCGAGCCCTGCTGGACGAGGCGCGCACCTTGCGTCAGGCGCTCGCAGCGCCTCCCGTCCGTGCCCCCAAAGGCCTCGCCGACCGCATCGCCGCCGCCGCTGCGAAAATGAAAGGCGACCCCGCGGAGCCGCGCACGGAAGGCGAGACGGCGGGGAGCTGAAGGGCTTTTTCTTGCATCGAATTACAAGACGTCGTCATGCCCGGGCCTGTCCCGGGCATCCACGTTTCCGGTGCTGCGTGGCAAGTCGTGGATGGCCGGGACAGGCCCGGCCATGACGTTGCGGAAGCCTCCGCACTCCCAACGCTAAAATCTTCGCATCGCTAACGCACGACACGGCAGATTTTGCCGTGTCGAAAGCGGTTTTCGCACGCGTGAATCCCCGCCTGAATCCCCGCGCCCACCCGTTTCATCAGCACACAGATTTCAAGCGCAGCCGACCGACATCTCGTCTCCGGCAGCGCAAGAAAGCCGGAGTTTCTGATGACCGTTTCCGCCACGAGTTCTGCAACGAGCGCGACCACGACGACATCGTCATCGTCGAGCACGTCGTCCAGCTCGACGCTGACATCCAGCGACTTCCTCACCCTGCTGGTCAGCGAGCTCCAGAACCAGAATCCGCTGGATGCAACCTCGACCACGGACCTCGTCAATCAGCTCTCCTCCTACGCCAATTTCACCTCGCAGCAGTCGATCAACTCCAACCTCAATTCGCTTGCGAGCTCGTTCTCGAGTCTCGTGACGCTCAACTCGGTCAACTATATCGGCCACACCGTCGAGGCGAAGTCCGACACGTCGACCTTGAGCAACGGCTCGGCGACGTTCGGCTACTCGCTGTCTGCGGCCGCCTCGAACGTGTCGATCAGCATCTCGGATTCGTCCGGCAACGTCGTCTACACCGGCACGGGGACCGGAAATTCCGGTTCAAACAGCTTCACCTGGGACGGTAAGGACTCCAGCGGCACCCAGCTCGCCGACGGCGGCCAGTACACCGTCTCGGTGACCGCGACGAACTCCGCCGGCAACTCGGTGCTCAGCTACACGACCGTCACCGGCACGGTGACCGGCATCGACACCTCGACCTCCACGCCATCACTCACGGTGAACGGCGTCGCTGTCAGCGCCGCCAACATCCTCGGCGTCACGTCCTGATCTCAACGCCCTGATTTCCTCGGAGTTTCATCATGAGTCTCACCGGTGCATTGTCTTCGGCAATCTCGGCGCTCAGCGCGCAGAGCCAGTCCCTGTCGATGATCAGCGACAACATCGCCAATTCGGACACGACCGGCTACAAGACGACGTCGGGGATGTTCGATGCGCTCGTGACCGCCTCGAGCAACACCACCTCCTATGCGTCGGGCGGCGTCACCATCTCGGGCCGCGCCAACATCACCCAGCAGGGCCTGCTCGCCGCGACCTCCAACGCCACTGACGTTGCGATCCAGGGCACGGGCTTCTTCGTGGTGACCAGCGCCGCGTCCGGAGGCATCACGTCCTACACCCGCAACGGCGCCTTCACGATCAACAATGCCGGCTATCTCGAGAACAACGGCAGCTACCTCGAGGGTTGGCGCACCGACGCGGACGGCAATGTCGTCGGCAGCGAGTCGGCCAGCAACCTCTCGGCCATCAACACCCAGATCGCCTCGACCAGCGGCAGCGCCACCACCAAGACCACGATCGCGGCCAATCTGCCGTCGGATGCTGCGACCGGCGACACCTATACCAGCTCGATGACGGCGTATGACTCGCTCGGTGCCGCAAACACGATGCAGATCACGTGGACCAAGACCGGCACCAACAGCTGGAGTGCGAGTTTTGCCAATCCGACCTCGTCGTCGGATACCACGACCGCGACAGGCACGGCGTCCGGCACCATCGACATCACCTTCAACAGCGATGGCTCGCTGGCCAGCACCAGCCCGGACCCGGCAACCGTCTCGGTCACGGGCTGGACCGACGGCGCGGCCGACAGCACCATCACCATGGACCTCGGCACGGTCGGCGGCACCAACGGCCTGACACAATACGCCTCCGGCGAGACCACGCCCTCGGTCAACGTCACCAGCATCGACTCCGACGGCCTGTCTTACGGCAAGCTGTCCAGCGTCTCGATCGGCAAGGACGGCGTGGTCGACGCCACCTATTCCAACGGCGAGACCATCGCGATCTACAAGATCGCGGTGGCGACCTTCGCCGATCCGAATGGTCTTTCCGCGGCCAGCAACGGGCTCTACTCGGCGACCGTGACGTCGGGGAATGCCGCGCTACAGGCCTCCGGAGAGAACGGTGCGGGCACGATCTACGGCAGCGAGTTGGAATCCTCGACCACCGACACCTCAAGCCAGTTCTCGAGCATGATCTCGGCGCAGCAGGCCTATTCCGCCGCGTCCCAGGTCATCTCCACCGTCAACAAGATGTACGACACCCTGATCTCGGCGATGAGGTGAGCGATGCGCGATGACAAAGCGAGCGCGGCCGGAGAAGCGCTGTTGCGCCGGCTGAAGCGGCTGGTGGCGCGGGCGTCAGTCGTCAAAGGGAATGATCGGAAGCAATTGCTTGCCCTGATCGACGATTTCGAGACGGCACGGCGCGGTCTCTTGCGGGAATGCGCGGAGATCGAGGGCGAGATGAGACAGGCGACCGTCAGGACGACCGCGATCGGCGCATATCTGCGCAGTTCGCAGGCCGACCGCGGCAAACGGCATAATTAGAAGAAGGCAATGACCATGACCGTAGTTCAAGCCAAAAGCCAAATTGCCGGGACCAACGCCGCGAACGGCGATATCAGCATCAAGTCGCTGATCACGCTGATCGATACGCTGACCGCGCTGGTCGCCGAGGAGAATGTCGAGCTCGCCAAGGGCCTGCCGGCCTCGCGCCTGAAGCAGGTCGACGAGAAGAACCGCCTGGCGGAGATCTTCGAGCAGACCGTCGCCGAATGCGCGGCGGGGACCACCAGTCTCAACGTGCGCGACCGGATCCTGCGCGAGCAGCTCATGGAGCGGATCCTGAAGCTGCGTATCGCAATGGACGAGAATCTGGTGCGCCTGCGCGCGGCGATCGAGGCCAGCAACCGCCGGATCGAGGCCGTCATGCAGGCGATCCGCGAGCAGATCGCGGCGGTGTCGCCTTATGGCGCGTCCGGTCGCGTCGCCGCCGCCCGCGCCGTTTCCAGCGGCACCAGCCGCAGCGCCTGACCAGCGAGGAGCCGCCCGTGTCTCTCGATATCGCACGATCGATCGCCTTCAGTGGACTGTCGTCGACGTCCGTGCAGATCAGCGTGACGTCGTCGAACATCTCGAACGCCGACACCACGGGCTATACCAAGAAGACCGCGAACCAGTCGAGCAGCGTCACCAATGGTGTCGGCACCGGCGTCACGGTGACGGGCATCACCTCGACGGTCGATAAGCTGTTGCTGAAGTCGCTGATCTCTGCGACTTCAGATCTCGGCTCCGCCGATACCACCAACACCTACCTGACGTCGCTCGAAAAACTCTACGGCTCAACCAGCAGCACCGACAGTTCGTCGACCGGGACGTCACTTGCAAACAGCATCGCCTCGCTGGAATCGGCGCTGTCGTCGCTGGCGAGTACGCCGAGCAGTGCCTCGCTGCAATCCAACGTCGTCAGCGCGCTCGACGACGTCGCGAGCCAGTTGCGGGAGACGTCGAGCAGCATCCAGAAGCTCCGCTCCGATGCCGACCAGGACATCGCGTCCTCGATCGACGACGTCAATACCGACTTGCAGCAGATCGCGGATTTGAACGCGCAGATCAAGCAGACGGCGGCGGCCGGCCAGTCGACCGCGGATATGGAGGACCAGCGCAACACCGCGCTCCAGGACCTCGCGTCCAAGATGAACATCAACTATTTCACGGCATCGAACGGCGATATTCAGATCTACACCAAGTCCGGCCAGGCGCTGGTCGACAGCTCCGCGCATACGATCAGCTATACTGCGGCGGCCAATGTGACGGCGGCGACGAGCTATACGCCTGGCGCCTCGTCGAACGGCTTCAGCGCGATCACGGTGAACGGGGTCGACATCACCTCGCAGATTACAGGCGGGGACATCGGCGCGCTCGTCACGCTCCGAGACACGACCCTGACGAATGCGCAGTCGCAGCTCGACCAGCTCGCGCAGCAGCTGGCTTCCGCGATTAACAGCGTCTCGAACAGCGCGTCCGCGGTGCCGGCGCCGACGAGCCTCACCGGGACGACCAGCGTCACCAGCAGCACGGCGCTGTCCGCCACCGGAACGGTGCGTCTTGCCGTCGCCGACCAGAGCGGCAATCTGGTCTCCTTTGGCGATCTCGACCTGTCGTCCTATTCCACGGTCGGCGATCTTGTCACCGCCATCAACGGCATCTCCGGACTGTCGGCCTCGGTCGATGCGGACGGCCATCTCTCGATCACGGCGACCGGGTCGGGCAACGGCGTCGCCATCAATCAGATGACGAGCTCGGTGGGAAGCTCGGCCGAGGGATTCTCCGAGTATTTCGGCCTCAACGACCTCGTGACCGGAACGAGCGCGGCCGACATCGCGGTCAACAGCAAGATCCTGTCCGGAACCAACGAGCTGCAACTGGCGACGCTGGACTCCTCGTCGAGCCTGACGGTGGGCAGCACCGTGTTGTCGTCGGGATCGGCCACCGTCGTCAACGCTTTCTATGACGCGCTGACGGATTCCCGGGCATTCGCCGCCGCCGGCGGGATTGCCGCCACCACCGGTTCGCTGGCCGATTACGCCTCTGCCATCGTGGCCGACGTCGCCAGCAAGGCCTCGCAGGCGTCCGACACTTACACCGCGAAGGAAACCGCACAATCGACCTATGCGAGCTCGCTGTCCTCGCAATCCGGCGTCAACCTCGACGAGGAGTCCGCCACGCTCAGCACGCTCCAGAACAAATATTCCGCGGCTTCCGCATTGATCCAGGCCATCAATACCATGTACTCGGCGCTGCTGTCCGCCGTGCAGTCGTAACGGCCGGGAGGAGGCTCATGGTCGCGATGCGGGTCGCCACCTTCGCGCAGTCGAACAGGATGATCGCCGACGCGATGCGCGTGGAGTCGGTCATGGCCAACAAGCAGATCCAGGAATCGACGGGCGTCATCTCGACCGATTTCGGCGGCTACGGCTCGGATGCGCAGCACGTCGTCAACCTTCAGGTCTCGGTGACCCGCGCGCAATCCTATATTGATGCCGCGACGCTCGCCGACAGCAAGGTGCAGGTGATGTATTCGGCGGTCGGATCGATGACCGACATCCTCACGCAGCTCCGCTCCCAGCTCAGCGCAGCCACGACCGGCAGCTCGACCGAGGCGAATTCGGTGATCACCACCGCGCAGCAGATGCTGGAGCAGATGGGTTCGCTGATGAACACGCAATATGACGGCCAGTACGTGTTCGGCGGCGGCAAGACCGACACCGCGCCGGTCGATCTCACGAGCTTCGCGTCCGGTACCGGCTCCCTGACCACGGCCGACACCAGCTACTATAATGGTGACGACGAGATCGCCTCGGTGCGGGTCGCCGCCGACCAGACGGTTTCATATGGCGTCACCGCCGACGATTCGGCGTTCGAGGAGGTGATGCGGGTTCTCAAATTCGTGGCCAACAGCACCTCGCTGTCGTCCTCGGACATCACCAGCGCGCTCGACCTCGCCGGCACGGCGCTCGACGACACCGCGGCGGTGCAGGCCAGGCTGTCGAACAACGCGTCCTCGATCGAGACGGCGAGCTCGCGCCAGACCGACTACAAGAGTTATGCCGAGACCCTGTCGAACGACCTCACCGGCGTCGACGTCGCCGCCATCACGGCGCAGCTGTCGACGTACCAGGCGCAGCTCACGGCGTCCTATTCGGCGCTCGCCAAGATCCTGAGCATCAATCTGGCGAGCTACCTGAAATAGGCCACATGCTCGGTGTCATTCCCCGCGAAGGCAGGGAATCCAGTACGCCGCAGCCTCTCGGTCCTATCACCAACGTCTCTGGAATACCGGATGCCCGCCTTCGCGGGGCATGACAGCGCGTTGTGCGGATGCGTCGCGCCGGCCTATTCGGCGGCGATCCGCTCCATCGCCATGGTGCGCAGCCGGGCGCGCTGGATCTTTACGCCATTGGCGCTGTCGGTCACGGGGAAGGCGTCCACGACGTAGATTCGTGCCGGGACCTTGTAGCCGGCGAGCCGCTCGCGCAGCCGCGCAAATAGCTTGTCCTGTTGCGGCGGCTCGCTTGCCGGGATCACGAAGGCGACACAGCGTGCGTTTCCTTTCAGATCGACCGCGACGACCTGGGCGTCGGCAACGCCGGTGCAGGCCTTGAGCTCGTCCTCGATCTCGCCGGGTGCAACCAGGAAGCCGCCGAGCCGCATCGCGTCACCGGCGCGGGTCTCGTAGACGAAGACGTTGTCACCCCGCAATCGGCCGACGTCGCCGGTGCGGAAGAAGCCGTCGGCGGTGATCGCCTCGTGCGTCGCCTCAGGATTGTTGAAGTAGCCGAGGAAACGGGATGGCGCGCTGATCTCGATTTCGCCGGAGACGCCTGCGGCCACAAGCTGACCGGTCTCGGTGTCGCGCACGCGCACCTTCGCGTCGGGTGACATCGGCCAGCCGCCGCCTTCGATGCGATCGGCGAAGGCATCACTGGGGCAAGCGATCGAGAACAGAGCCTGCACCTCGCTCGAACCGTAGAGGCCGAACAGCTTCATGCCGCGTGCCTCGGCCTCCGCGGCAAGCTCGCGCCAGCCGGGCTGGAATGCGGCGAAGCCGCAGATCTCGAGATGCGGGAACGGCCGTGGCGCATCGGTGAGGGAGAGGATGCGACGGAACATCTCGTCGGAGCCAAAGGAATGCGTGATCCGGTTTTCACTGAGGATCTTCAGCGCCGGCGCCGCCTCGAAGGCGTCGAGCGCATGGATGGTCGCGCCGGCTGCAATGAAGCCGAGCAGGCTTGTCATGCCGAAAGTGCCGCAGAACGGTAGCATCGCCAGCAGGAAATGGCGCTGCGGATCAAGCTTCAAGGCTTGAGCAACGGAGGCGGCGTGCGTGGCCAATGTTCGCTGCGAATGCGCGACGAGCTTTGGCCCCTTTGTCGTGCCCGAGGTCGTGTAGAGCAGGACCGGCAGGTCGACATCCTCCTGCGTTGTCGGCGCCGGCGGATAGGGCTTGTCGAAGGCATCGAAGCGCACACTGGGCCAGTGCGCGGGGACCGCATCCGCACCGACCACCGCGAGCTTTTGCAGCGCAGGCACCTCGCTCCTGGCGATATCGGCGAGGATGGCGGCAAAGTCGATCGCGCGGAACGCGGCCTCGACCACCATCAGCTTCGCGCCGGACAGTTTGAGCAGGTGCGCGACTTCGGCACTGCGGTAGCGCGTGTTGACGGCGGCAACGACGGCGCCGATGCGGGCCGCGGCGAACAGCAGCGCGATCCATTCGATCCGGTTGACCAGCCAGACCGCGACCACGTCGCCCTTGCCGATGCCTTGTGCGGCCAGCCAGGCGGCAGTCCGTTCGACCTTTTCCGAGAATTCCGCGCGTGAGACCATCGTGCCGTCGAATACGAAGGCGGGGTCGACGGCAGCTTCGGTACGGCTCAGCGATTGCAGCGAAAATGGATTGGCGCTCATGGCAACCGGACTAACCCGATCGCACAAGCCTGTCTACTTGGTGCCGAACATCCGGTCGCCGGCATCGCCGAGGCCCGGCACGATGTAGCCGTGGTCGTTGAGCCGCTCGTCGATTGCGGCGGTCCAGATCGGCACGTCGGGATGCTCGCTCTCGAATTGCGCGATGCCTTCGGGGGCGGCCAGCAGGCAGACGAAGCGGATATCGCGGGCGCCGCGGGCCTTGAGCAGGGACGCGCCGGCGCAGGCCGAATTGCCCGTCGCCAGCATCGGGTCCATCAGGATCACGGTGCGGTCGGACAGGTCCTGCGGCGCCTTGAAGTAATATTCCACGGCCTGCAAGGTCTCGGGGTCGCGGTAGAGCCCGATATGGGCGATGCGCGCCGAGGGCATCAGCGCCAGCATGCCGTCGAGGAAGCCGACGCCGGCGCGCAGGATCGGTGCCAGCGTGAGCTTCTTGCCGGCGATCTTCGGCGCCTGCATCGCCGCGATCGGCGTCTCGATCTCCACCAGCTCCAGCGGCAGGTCGCGCGTCACCTCGTAACCGAGCAGCATCCCGATCTCGTTCAGGATCTCGCGAAAGCTCTTGGTCGAGCGGTCCTTCTCCCGCATCAGGGAGAGCTTGTGCTGGACCAGGGGGTGGGCGACGACGTTGACGCTGCTTGTGCTCATGAAACCGCTCTACACGGTTCCCTAGAATTGCGCCAGATCGGGCGGGTGTTTTCCGCGGTGAGGCGTGGCCTCGGACGGGGCTTGCGACCGCGCTGCACGCCCGGCTGCTCGTCTCGTGGGCAGCCATGGTCAGGTCATGGTCGATCGATGTGCCGGGTTCTAAACCCCGAGCCCGCGGGCAACGAGCGTGATCACGAGAGTCAGGACTGCGCCCCAGATCAGGCTCAGCGTCATGGTCAGGATGGTGGTGGTCACGGCCTGCTCCAGATGTCCCTTGAGGAGCGGCATGCTAATTGTCCGATGTCGCGGTCAGGCGCATGCCGAGCAGTAGCGCGCCCGTCAACGTAATCAGGATGGCGATCTTGAGTTCGATCATGCCCGCAGCCTCGTCATCGCGCGCGCGAGGAGCCGCCGGGCTCCCTCGGCCAGCACGATCAGCGGATTGCCGCGGTTTTCGATGTCGAGCTCGAAGGCATCAATGGGAAACACCAGCGCGCAACCCGCCAGCCCGCTCTGCCGGTTGGCGAAATCGACCGCCGACGACTTGAACAGGAACAGGCCGCCGGTGCGCCCGTTCGCCTCGCGCGCGACCCAGAGGCCCGCACCGTTGCGTCCGATGAAAAAGGCGGGGATGGCGGTGCTGACGACATCCGGGTCGAGCGGCTTGAGTGCCGCGATTGTCCGGGCCTCGGATTGGCGATGGGCAGCCTGAAGGGCGATTGCGGCCATGGCGGCTTCTTCACACATCTGCAAGGTCATGATGGTCTCCCATGCCCGTCAGGGGAGAAGGTGCCAGACGTAGATCGTGGTCCTCAGCGCGATCAGCGCGGTGAGCACGCTGCCCATCGAGATCAGGGTCAGCGCGCCAAACGCAAGGCTCTTGAGCCGGGCTCTGCGTTTCCTCGAGATCCGCGCGGGGCGTTCGGTCCAGTCAATGGGGCGTTCAAAGCCATCGGTCAGCAACGACATCTCAGAATTCCTTCGTCAGCGTAGCGGTGGCCGAGGCCGCCGCAATCTGCCTCGAAGGATGGCCATGTGCGCGTAGGATTGCGAGATGAGCGCCGGGCTCGCCGCATAGGAATCTCATAAAGAAGCCGTCCGCCGTGTCGGCAGTCCTCGAAACAAATCGCGATTGCGTTTCGAACGAACCGCGGATGAGACGGGCCCCGAACCGACGATCCCGACGGCCGATGAAAAAGCCAGCCGCAGCCGCGGCTCGTCAATCTCCCCACAGAAGAGGTCCAGGACCTCTCGCGCGCTCTTCCCCTCTCCACGGATAGCTGCGCAGAGCCGGGAGCTGGATCGCCGGAAGAAGTGGAGAGAATCGTCCGCGTGGCGCCGGTCGAGGCGATCGAGCTCTCCGGCCAGTGCCGCGACATTCAATCTGTCGCCATCATCCAGCGTGACGGCAAAACGCAGCAGCGCCAGTTGCCAGGCGCGGAGCAGTCTGTGATGTCCATCGGACGACGGCGGTGAGCTCATGTGAAATCCAACCGAACCCCGACCGTCAGGCTCCGAGGCCGTCGATCAGTTCTTCGTCGGCGATTGCGGCAAAGGCCCGTACCACGTCCCTCTGCGCGGCCGGATGCAACGGCACGATCGGCAGCCGCGTGGTCGGCTGCATCAAGCCGAGCAGGCTCAACGCGTATTTCAACGCCGCCGGGTCCTCCTTGGCGAGACATGCGATGAGCGGCATCAGCCGCTGGTCGAGGTAGCGGGCGGATTGCAGCCGGCCCTGCCTGACATGCGAAAAGATCGTGCGGCAGAGATCCGGCGCGATGTTGGCGACCTCCGAGATCGCGCCGTCGCCGCCGTCCGCGATGAAGCCGAAGGCGGTACTGTCGTCGCCGGACAGGACACGAAAGCCGGCCGGCAGGTGACGTGACAGCCGCATCGGACGGGTGATGTCACCGCTTCCATCGCGCAAGCCCACGAAGCGGCGGGATTCGACCAGGCGCAGAAGCGTTTCGTCGGCGAGCGGGCGCAACGTGCGGGAGGGTGCGTCGTGCAGGATCACGGGCAATCCGATCGCGCCGGCAAGACTGCGGAAATGCGCGAGTATCCCCTCCTGCATCGGTTTGTTGTAGGCGGGCACCACCGACATGACGGCATCGGCGCCCGCAGCTTCGGCGCGCCGCGCGAGCGCGATGGCGTGGCTGGTCGAGTTCGATACCGCGCCGGCAATGATCCGGACGCGGCCGCGGACGACATCGACCGCGGTGCGAATGACGAGCTCCTGCTCGGCCGGGGAGAGCGTCGATGCCTCACCGGCCGTCTCGCAGACCACGAGCGCGGGAACGCCGGCCGCGATCTGGCGCTCGCAGAGCGCGGCGAACGCTTTGAGATCGATCGCGTCGGCCGGATCGAACGGCGTCGGCAGATCCGGAATGAAGCCTGTGAACCAGGCGGAGGGCGGGATGAACATGGCGTTTGGCCGGATTGCTCAGGCAGCGCGTCCGGGCGCGGCGGCATTGGGCCGTCTGCCCATGTCGAGCTCGATCTCGCGCGGCAGCTCGACGATGGTCTCGGGATGCTGGCCGTTTTCGAACAGTGCATATTTGATCGCCTGCGCGCGGTTGACGAACAGGCCGCCATAGAGGCCGTTCTGTTCCTGCGCGACCCATTGTCCCCGATGGTTTTTGCCGATGAAGACGATGGTCGAAGGCGAGCTGCACGAGGGAGGTTCGACGAATTTCACGGATCTGTTCCTTCCGATTGACGAGGGTCGCGGCGCATGTCCCGCGGCCACCCGATCAATATCTGTTCAAGCGAATATGATTTCGAGTGAGGCCGTGCGGCGATCTCATAGGCGCGCCATAAGTCCCGGCGTCGAGATCACATCGGCGCCCGTCTAGCTGAAATTCTCGCAGGCGACCGGCTCGTAGAGCGGACCTGCGGCGGGGCGCACGGTGGGAACGCTCGGACGCGAGACCTCCACGGCCAATGCCTGCACCTCGATGAAGGCCGCCAGCAAGGCCAGGGCAAGATCGGCATGCCGGGCTTCGACCGCGGCATCCAGCCAATCCGGCAGTTCGCGCTCGCGCGAGAGCGCGCAATGCCACTCGCCCTCGTCATAGGCGATGCGGCGGATCTGCCACATCGGCAGCTCCGCCTCCATCAGCGCCAGCGTGGCATCCACCCAGGCCTCGGCATCGATCAGGCGCGTCACGCGCGCCGCACGCTCGCTCTTGTCGAGCGAAGAGAAGCGCCGGCAGGCATGATCGATGATGTCGAGCATCAGCGACCGTGTCGTGACTGGCGCCGCGTGAAGCCGCTGGCTGAGGGAAGGTGGGTCGAGGCGTCGGAGAGCGGCGGTCATGTCAGGCCTCCTGGATTGGGCGTCGGTCAGTCGGCCGGCCCCTCCAAGATGGCCAAAACGGCATTTGAAAACGAGATGAGGACCGGGCGGGAGATATAGGGATTTCATAAATGGGGGTGGTGTGCTGGTAAGAGGCACGGTCGCGCCCATTCTCCGCCGTCGTCCCCGCGCAGGCGGGGACCCATAACCCCAGGGGGAAGTGTGGCGCGAGATTCCCACCACGGGTCTTCGTCAAACTACTCCCTGGGGCTATGGGTCCCGGATCTGCGCTTCGCTTGTCCGGGGCGACAGCGAGATTGCCTTGCGAGCGTCGTGCCACCCGCCGCGGCCTTTATGAGATTCCTATATCTTCGCCATAGCCCTCATCTCGAAAACCTATGCGCGTGGTGGCACTTCAGCACGGTCAATAGTTCCGGCCGGTGCCGTAGAAATGCGCTGTGTTTCGTTGTCCACGAGCCCCGTCGGTTTCCGAGAGAGAGTTGCGCCCGAGATCGAGGGCGCAACGAGGAGCAATCCCATGATGGACATTCTGATGCTGGCGCTGGGCTTCGCCTTCTTTGCCCTCGCGATCGGCTACACCTACGCCTGCGAACGGCTGTGAGGAGCGGATCATGATTTTCGATTATGCACTCGCCGGCGCCGTCTCGTTCGGCCTTCTGGTCTACCTCACCTACGCGCTGCTGCGGCCGGAACGGTTCTGAGCCATGCTGCTGCTGGTCAAATTGCTGCTGGCGGACGCCGCACTCGTCGCCGGCCTGCTGACGGTGCTCCTGCCGTTGCTGCGGGCAAAAGGTCTGAAGGATTGCACCAAGTCTGAAGGGTTGATTCCATGACTATGATCGGTTGGCTCCAGATCATTCTGTTCTGCGCCATTATCGTCGCGCTCACGAAGCCGCTCGGCTGGTACATGACGCGCGTGTTCAACGGCGAGACGACGTTTCTCTCGCCGGTGCTGCGTCCCATCGAGGCCGGCATCTACTGGTTCTCCGGCGTCGACGAGAAGCGCGAGCAGCATTGGCTGACCTATACGGTCGCGATGCTCCTCTTCCATGTCGGCGGCTTCCTCATCATTTACGGCGTGATGCGGCTTCAGGCCGTGCTGCCCTTCAATCCGGCCGGGCAGGGCGCGGTGGCGCAGGATCTCTCCTTCAACACGGCGATCTCCTTCATCACCAACACCAACTGGCAGAACTACGGCGGCGAGAGCACGATCTCCTATCTCGTGCAGATGGTGGGTCTCACCCATCAGAATTTCCTGTCGGCCGCAACCGGCATCGCGCTCGCAGTCGCGTTGATCCGCGGCTTTTCGCGCGCCTCGATGCGCACAGTCGGCAATTTCTGGGTCGACGTCACCCGCACGACGCTCTACGTGCTGCTGCCGATCTGCGTCGTCTACTGCCTGTTCCTGGTGTGGCAGGGCATTCCGCAGACGCTCGGCGATTACGTCGAGGCGACGACGCTCGAAGGCGCGAAGCAGACCATCGCGGTCGGCCCGGTCGCGTCCCAGGTCGCGATCAAGATGCTCGGAACCAATGGCGGCGGCTTCTTCAACGCCAATGCCGCGCACCCCTTCGAGAACCCGACGGCGCTGTCGAACTTCGTGCAGATGCTGTCGATCTTCCTGATCGGCGCGGCCATGACCAACGTGTTCGGCCGTATGGTCGGCAACCAGCGCCAGGGCTGGGCGATCCTTTCCGTGATGGGCGTGCTGTTCATTGCCGGCGTCGCCGTCACTTACTGGGCGGAAGCGAACGGCACTTCGATCATGCATGCGCTGGGTCTGACCGGTGGCAATATGGAGGGCAAGGAGGTCCGCTTCGGCATTGTCGCGTCCTCGCTGTTCGCCGTGGTCACCACGGCGGCCTCGTGCGGCGCCGTCAATGCCATGCATGACAGCTTCACCGCGCTCGGTGGCATGATCCCGCTGATCAACATGCAGCTCGGTGAGATCATCATCGGCGGCGTCGGCGCCGGCCTCTACGGCATGCTGCTGTTCGTCGTGCTCGCGATTTTCGTCGCGGGCCTGATGGTCGGCCGCACGCCGGAATATGTCGGCAAGAAGATCGAGGCGCGCGAGGTCAAGATGGCGATGCTCGCGATCCTGGTGCTGCCGCTGATGTATCTCGGCTGGACCGCGGTCGGCGTGGTCTATCCGGCGGCGGTCGCCTCGATGGCGAATGCCGGCCCGCATGGCTTCACCGAGGTGCTCTACGCCTTCACTTCGGCCACGGGCAACAACGGGTCGGCTTTCGCGGGCCTCACCGGCAACACCTTGTTCTACAACCTCACGCTTGCGAGCGCGATGTTCGTCGGCCGCTTCTTCATGATCATCCCGGCGATGGCGATTGCGGGCTCGCTCGCGGCCAAGAAATCCATTCCCCCGTCGGCGGGCACGTTCCCGACCACGGGCGGACTGTTCGTCGGCCTCGTCGTCGGTGTGATCCTGATCATCGGCGGTCTCACTTTCTTCCCGGCACTCGCGCTCGGCCCGATCGTCGAGCACCTCGCGATGAACGCCGGTCAAGTGTTCTGATTGACAGCCTTCTGATTGGTTTGGAGTGACCTCCATGGATACGATGAAACAAAAACGCGCACCCGTCTCGGCAATGCTCGATCCCAAGATCGTCGTCCCCGCGATCGGCGCGTCCTTCACCAAGCTCGATCCGCGGCTGATGATCAAGAACCCCGTGATGTTCGTGGTCGAGATCGTGGCCGCGCTCACCACCGTGATCTTTGTGCGCGATGTCCTCACCGGCGGTGCAGGCCTGGCCTTCACCTTCCAGATCATCCTCTGGCTCTGGTTCACGGTGCTGTTCGCCAATTTCGCGGAAGCGGTGGCCGAAGGCCGCGGCAAGGCGCAGGCGGAGTCGCTGCGCAAGACCCGTACCGAGAGCCAGGCCAAGCTCCTGACCGGTGCCGGCCCGGCCTTCAAGCTGGTGCCGGGCACCAGCCTGAAGGTCGGCGACATCGTGCTGGTCGAAGCCGGCGACACCATTCCCTCCGACGGCGAGGTGATCGAGGGCGTGGCCTCCGTCAACGAGGCCGCCATCACCGGCGAATCCGCACCCGTGATCCGGGAATCCGGTGGTGATCGCTCAGCGGTTACAGGCGGCACGCAGGTGCTGTCCGACTGGATCCGCGTCCGTATCACCGCCGCGCAAGGCTCGACCTTCATCGACCGCATGATCAAGCTGGTCGAGGGCGCCGAGCGCGCGAAGACGCCGAACGAGATTGCGCTCAACATCCTGCTCGCCGGCCTCACCATCATCTTCGTGTTCGCCACCGTCACCATTCCGAGCTATGCGGCTTATGCCGGCGGCTCGATCTCGGTGATTGTGCTGGTCGCGCTGTTCGTGACGTTGATCCCGACCACGATCGGGGCGCTCTTGTCGGCCATCGGCATCGCCGGCATGGACCGCCTTGTGCGCTTCAACGTGCTGGCGATGTCGGGCCGCGCGGTGGAAGCCGCCGGTGACGTCGATACGCTGCTGCTCGACAAGACGGGCACCATCACCCTCGGTAATCGGCAGGCGACTGCGTTCCGTCCCGTGCGCGGCGTCACCGAGCAGGAACTGGCTGACGCAGCCCAGCTCGCCTCGCTTGCCGACGAGACCCCGGAAGGCCGCTCCATCGTCGTTCTCGCCAAGGAGAAGTACGGCATCCGCGGTCGCGACATGGCCGAGCTTGGCGCGACCTTCATCCCGTTCACGGCGCAGACCCGCATGAGCGGCGTCGATGCCGGCGGCTCGTCGGTGCGCAAGGGCGCGGTCGATGCCATGCTCAACTATGTCGGCGGCGGCACGCCGCTGGCCGTCGCCTCCGGCAACACCGCGCGCGCCATCCAGCCCGCCGGGCTTTCAGAGGTTGGCCGCGAAGTTCAGACGATTGCCGACGAGATCTCGAAGGCCGGCGGCACGCCGCTGGCGGTCGCCAAGGACGGCAAGCTGCTCGGCGTGATCCAGCTCAAGGACATCGTCAAGGGCGGCATCCGCGAGCGCTTCGCCGAACTGCGCCGTATGGGCATCCGCACCGTCATGATCACCGGCGACAACCCGATGACGGCCGCGGCGATCGCGGCGGAAGCCGGGGTCGACGATTTCCTGGCGCAGGCAACCCCCGAGGACAAGCTCAAGCTGATCCGCGACGAGCAGGCCAAGGGCAAGCTGGTGGCCATGTGCGGCGACGGCACCAACGACGCGCCGGCGCTCGCGCAGGCCGATGTCGGCGTCGCCATGAACACCGGCACCCAGGCGGCCCGCGAAGCCGGCAACATGGTTGACCTCGATTCCAACCCGACCAAGCTGATCGAGGTGGTCGAGATCGGCAAGCAGCTCCTGATGACGCGCGGCGCGCTGACGACGTTCTCGATCGCCAACGACGTCGCAAAATACTTTGCGATCATCCCGGCGATGTTCCTGGCGTTTTATCCGCAGCTCAACGTGCTCAACGTCATGCACCTGTCGAGCCCGCAGAGCGCCATCCTGTCCGCGATCATCTTCAACGCACTGATCATCATCGGACTGATTCCGCTGGCACTGAAGGGTGTCGCTTATCGCGCAGTCGGTGCCGGAGCGCTGCTCCGCCGCAACCTCCTGATCTACGGGCTTGGCGGCATCGTCATTCCCTTCATCGGCATCAAGGCGATCGACCTCGTCGTCGTTGCCTTGCACCTGGCCTAACCCCGCCGTCATTCACCTGGCCTAACCGCGTCATTGCGAGGAGCGAAGCGACGAAGCAATCCAGACTGCCGCTGTGGAAAGACCCTGGATTGCTTCGCTTCGCTCGCAATGACGAAAGACATAGGAGACCTAACATGCTCAGAGAAATTCGCCCCGCCATCGTTCTCTTGCTGGTGCTCACCGCCATCACGGGCCTGGCCTATCCGCTCGCGATGACCGCGCTTGCCGGCGCGATCTTCCCCGCGCAGGCGCAAGGGAGCCTGATCGAGGAGGACGGCAAGGTGGTCGGCTCCGCCCTGATCGGGCAGGAGTTCAAGGACGACAAATACTTCCACGGCCGCCTCTCGGCGACGCTTGCACCGGACCCGAGTGACTCGACCAAGACGGTCCCGGCGCCCTACAACGCGGCCAATTCCGGCGGCTCCAATCTCGGCCCGACCAGCAAGGCGCTGGCCGACCGGCTGAAGGAGGATGTCGACAGACTGAAGGCGGAGAATCCGAGCGCCGCCGTGCCCGTGGATCTGGTGACCACCTCGGCCAGCGGTCTTGATCCGGACATCTCGCCGGAAGCGGCGCAATTTCAGGTGCCGCGTGTGGCCAAGGCACGGAACGTGTCGGAAGGCCAGCTCAACCAGCTCGTCGCCTCCAACACCCAGGGGCGGTTGCTCGGCCTGATCGGCGAACCCCGGGTTAACGTTCTCAAGCTGAACCTCGCACTGGATCGTGCGCTCGCGAAGTAGCGGTCTAGGCTCGCGGCGCCCCGATGATTATATTGGCAAAATGGTCCGAGAGCGCCGCGATCCCGAACAACGTCCGTCCCCCGAAGCGCTGCTGGAGGCCGCGCGGCGGGAGGAGAGTGCCCGCGGCAAGCTGAAGATCTTCGTCGGCGCCGCCCCCGGTGTCGGCAAGACCTACGAGATGCTGCAAAGCGCCCACGCCAGGCGCAAGGCCGGCGTGGATGTCGCGATTGGATTCGTCGAGACCCATGGCCGCGCGGAGACCGAGGCGCTGGTGCGCGGGCTGGAGATGATCCCGCGCAAGCGGCTCGACTACCGCGGCCAGATGGTCGAGGAGATGGACCTCGATGCCGTGATTGCGCGGCGGCCGAAAATCGCTCTGGTCGATGAGCTCGCCCACACCAATGCGGCCGGCAGCCGTCATCCCAAGCGCTATCTTGACGTCGAGGAGCTGCTCTCCCATGGCATCGACGTTTATACGGCCGTCAACATCCAGCACATCGAGAGCCTGAACGACGTCGTCGCACAGATCACCCATGTGCGGGTGCGCGAGACCGTTCCGGATTCGGTATTCGACCGCGCCGACGCGATCGAGCTGATCGACCTTACGCCCGACGATCTGATCCAGCGCCTCCGGGAGGGCAAGGTCTATGTGCCCAAACAGGCCGAGCGGGCGCTGGATCACTATTTCTCGCCTGGCAATCTGACCGCGCTGCGCGAGTTGGCGCTGCGGCGCACGGCCGAGCGCGTCGACGAACAGTTGCTCAATCATATGCAGGCGAACGCCATCTCGGGCCCCTGGGCCGCGGGCGAGCGCATTCTCGTCTGCGTCAGCGAAGACCCGCGCGCGGCCGGGCTCGTGCGCTACACGAAGCGGTTGGCGGACCGGCTGCATGCACCGTTCACCGCGGTGTCGATCGAGACGCGGCGCTCCCTGCACTTGTCCGACGAGGACCGCGACCGTCTCGCCGATACGCTGCGGCTCGCGGAAACGCTCGGTGGCGAGGCGCTGACCATTCCAGCCATCGGCCGGCGCATTGCCGACGACGTCATCAATTTCGCGCAGGGCAACAACGTCACCCAGATCGTGATCGGCAAGTCGACCCGGTCGCGCTGGTTCGAGATGACACGCGGCTCCGTCGTGCACGATCTGGTGCGCCGTGCCGGGAACATCAGCGTGCATGTCGTCCCCGGCGACGAGCTCGTCGACCAGCCGGCACCGAAGACGGCGGTGCAGACCGCAGCGCAATCGGATCCGTTCGATGCCAAGCCCTATCTCAAGGCGCTCGGCATCACCGGGCTCGGTCTTGCCGCGGCCGTGGCGATCAAGCCGTATTTCGGCATCGAGAACGTCGATCTGATGTTCCTCACCGCCGTGGTGACGGTCGCGGTGCGCTACGGGTTGTGGCCGTCGCTGCTTGCCAGTCTCGTCTCGTCGTTCGCCTACAATTTCTTCTTCCTGCCGCCCGTCTATACCTTCACCATCACCGATCCGACCAATGTCGCGGCCTTCTTCTTCTTCATGCTGATCGCGTTCGTGGTGTCGAACGTCGCGGGGCGGGTTCGTATCCAGGCCGACGCCGCGATCGGTCGCATCCGGACGACCGAGCAGCTCTATGCTTTCAGCCGCAAGCTCGCCGGAACCGGCACGCTCGACGACGTTTTGTGGACGACCGCCTATCAGATCGCACTGATGCTGAAGGTCCGTGTGGTGCTGCTGCTGCCGGAGGAGGGCCTGCTCACGGTGAAATCAGGCTATCCGCCCGAGGATGATCTCGATCAGGCCGATCTTGCCGCCGCCAACTGGGCCTGGAGCAACGACCGCCCCGCCGGCCGAGGCTCGGATACGCTGCCGGGCGCCAAACGATTGTTCCTGCCGATGCGCACGGGGCGTGGCGCAATCGGGGTCATCGGCATCGACGACGATCGCACCGGTCCGCTGCTGACCCCCGACCAGCGCCGGCTGCTCGATGCGCTCGTCGACCAGGGTGCACTGGCCATCGAGCGCGTGCTGCTGGTGGAGGACGTGGATCGCGTCAAGCGCACCGTCGAATCCGAGCGGTTGCGTTCGGCGCTGCTGACCTCGATCTCGCACGATCTCAAGACGCCGCTCGCCTCCGTGCTCGGGGCGGCCTCGACCATGCGCGATCTCGCGGGCGCGCTCTCCGACACCGAGAAGCGCGATCTGCTCGCCACCGTGATCGACGAGTCCGAGCGGCTCAACCGCTTTATCGCCAATCTGCTCGATATGACCAAGCTCGAATCCGGCGCCGTCGTGCCCAACACGGCGCTGCACGATCTTGGCGAGATCGTCGGCAGCGCGCTGCGGCGTGCGGCCAAGATACTCACGGCTCACAAGGTGGAGCTGATGCTGGCCGCCGACCTGCCGATGCTCCAGCTCGATGCCGTGCTGTTCGAGCAGGTGCTGTTCAACCTGCTCGACAATGCCGCAAAATATTCGCCGGCCGACACGACGATCGCGATCCGCAGCCGGCGCGAGCGGGATCAGGTCGTGCTGGAGATCATTGATGAGGGCGCCGGCATTCCGCCCGACGAGCTCGAGAGCGTGTTCGACAAGTTCTATCGCGTGCACAAGGGCGACCATGTCCGTCCCGGCACCGGGCTCGGCCTTGCCATCTCCCGCGGCTTCGTCGAGGCGATGCGCGGCACGATCTCGGCCGCCAACCGCGGCGACCGGAGCGGCGCGGTCCTCACCATCCGTCTGCCCGTCCCCGTACAGACCCACGCATTGGATACCGCCGCATGAGTGCCGCCCCGATCAAGGTCCTGGTCATTGACGACGAGCCGCCGATCCGAAAATTGCTGCGGATGGGGCTTTCGACGCAGGGCTATGAGATCCTCGAGGCGTCGAACGGCAAGATGGCGCTGGAGAAACTCGCCGAAGAACCCGCACTGATCATCCTCGATCTCGGCCTGCCGGATATCCAGGGCCATGAGCTGCTGCGCACCATCCGCGCCCGCAATGAAGCCGTTCCGATCGTGGTGCTGTCGAGCCGCGGCGACGAGGCCGGCAAGGTGCAGGCGCTCGATCTCGGCGCGGACGATTACTTGACCAAGCCGTTCGGCATGGACGAGCTGCTGGCCCGCCTGCGGGCGGCGCTGCGTCACCAGCTCCAGATCCAGGGCGAACGCCCGGTGTTCCGCGCCGGCGATCTCTCGGTCGATCTCGTCCGCCGCATCGTCAAGATCGGCGAGCGCGACGTCAAATTGTCGCCGAAGGAGTACGACCTCTTGCGCGTGCTGGTGCAGCACGCCGGCAAGGTGCTGACGCATCGCTTCCTGCTCAAGGAGCTCTGGGACGAACTGACCGACGCACAATACCTCCGCGTCTACGTCCGCCAGCTTCGCCAGAAGATCGAAGCCGACCCGGAACGGCCGCAATATGTACTGACGGAGACGGGGATCGGGTACCGGCTGAGGGCGGGGGATTAGCGCGTCCGTCAGGGACGCAACCATATGGCCGCATCGTCATTGCGAGCGCAGCGAAGCAATCCAGAGTCCCTCCGCGCAACGATTTTGGATTGCTTCGTCGCAAGTGCTCCTCGCAACGACGGAAGATTCACCCCGCCTTCCTCTGCCGCGCCGTCGACCGCTGCGTCTTCTTGGCAGCTCGCCGCCCCCCGCTCGCCCGCCGCGCATGCGACTTGGCCGCCGTCTTCTTCCCGCCGCGCCCCTTCAGGCTCTGCTTCAGCGCGTCCATCAGGCTGACGACGTTGCTCGGCTTCTCCTCGCGCTCCGGCAGCTCGATTGTCTTGCCGCTGGCCTTGCGCTTCACCAGCGCCTTCAGCGCGGTCTCGTACTCGTCCTTGAATTTGCTGGGGTCGAAATGCCCGGCCTTGGTCTGCAGGATGTGGCCGGCGAGCTCGACCATGTCCTTGGTGATCTTCGGGCTCTTGATGTCGTCGAAGAACTGGTCTTCGTCGCGCAACTCGTAAGGGAAGCGCAAGGTGGTGCCGAGCAGGCCCTTGCCAAGCGGCTCGATCGCGATGATGTGCTCGCGATTGGTGAGCACGATTTTTGCGAGCGCGACACGGTTCTGATCCTTCATGGCGTCGCGGATCACCGCAAAGGCGTCGATTGCGGCCTTGCCTTCGGGTGCGATGTAATAGGGGTGGTTGAGATAGCGCTGGTCGATCTCGTCACTCGGCACGAAGCTCTCGATGTCGATCGTGTGGTTGCTCTCGATCTGGACCGCTTCGAGCTCCTCCGGCTCGATCTCGACATACTTGCCCTTGCGCATCTCGTAGCCGCGCCCCTTCTGGTCGCTCTCGACGATGTCGCCGGTCTCGGAATCCACCATCTGCTGCTTGAGCCGGTTGCCGGTCTCGCGGTTGATCATGTGAAACCGCGTCTTTTCGGCCGCGGTCGTTGCGGGGTAGAGCACGACCGGGCAGCTGACCAGCGACAGCTTCAACGTTCCCTTCCAATAGGCACGGGGGGCCATTCCATTCTCCAGCGTTTTCAAGGCGATTTGGAACCCCAACAGCTCCCTCGGGTTTTGGTTCCGGACGGGACTTTTGCCGTGGTAAGCTTCAACGCCAAAAAAGAATGCGGGACGGGTCGTGCTGCGAAAACTCTCCACCTACCGACAGAAACGCGATTTCGAGAAGACGCCGGAGCCCTCGGGCAAGACGGCGGTGGCGCCGTCGAAGCAGCGGCGCTTCGTGATCCAGAAGCACGACGCGACGCGCCTGCACTACGACCTTCGCCTCGAGTTCGATGGTGTCTTCAAGTCCTGGGCGGTGACCAAGGGGCCTTCACTCGATCCGCATGACAAGCGGCTGGCGGTCGAGGTCGAGGACCATCCGCTGGACTATGGCGATTTCGAAGGCACCATTCCGGAAGGGCAGTATGGCGGCGGCACGGTGATGCTGTGGGACCGCGGCACCTGGGAGTCGGATGATCCCGAAGCGGGGTTCAGGAAAGGCGATCTGAAATTCACTCTGCAAGGCGAGAAGCTGCACGGAAGCTGGGTGCTGGTGCGGATGCGGCACGACCGCTCCGGCGGCAAGCGCACCAACTGGTTGCTGATCAAGCACCGCGACGAATATGCCAGCGAGGACGAGGATGTCCTCGGCGCGGACAAGTCCGTAGCGTCCGGTCGTGCCATGGCGCAGATTGCGGGTGGCAAGGGCCGTGCACCAAAGCCGTTCATGCTGGGCAAGGGCACGGGCAAGGCCGACGCGGTCTGGCAATCCAACCGTGCCGAGGAGTCGAAGGGCCGCACCGTCAAGCCGGCGCCCCGGGCCGCGTTGAAGAGCGGCAAGGTTGCAAAGACCAAAGTTGCAAAGAGCAAGGGCTCGAAAAAGAAAGCCACGACGGCGACGAACGCCAGCAAGGTCTCGGAGATGCCGGACTTCGTGGCGCCGCAGCTCTGCACCCCGGTCGAGCGGCCGCCGGCCGCTGATGGCTGGTGCCACGAGATCAAGTTCGACGGCTACCGCGTGCAGCTCCGCGTCGAGGACGGCAAGGCAGCGCTGAAGACGCGCAAGGGCCTCGACTGGACCGAAAAGTTCGCGGCGATCGCGAAGGAGGCCGGTTCGCTGCCGGATGTCATCATCGACGGCGAGATCGTCGCGCTCGACCACAATGGTGCGCCGAATTTTTCATCGCTCCAGGCCGCGCTGTCGGACGGCAAGACCGGGGAGCTGATCTTCTTCGCCTTCGACCTGCTGTTCGCCGAGGGCCTCGATCATCGCCGCTTGCCGCTCGGCGAGCGCAAGGAGCGTCTCAAGGCGCTGCTCGACGCGCGCAAACGGAAGTCGAGTCAGATCCGCTATGTCGACCACTTCGAGAGCGGTGGCGATGCGGTGCTGCAATCGGCCTGCAAGCTCGAGCTGGAAGGCATCGTGTCGAAGAAGCTGGATGCGCCCTATCGCTCGGGACGCTCCGAGAGTTGGACCAAGGCGAAGTGCCGCGCGGGTCATGAGGTCGTGATCGGCGGCTACAAGACCACCAACGGCAAGTTCCGCTCGCTGATGGCGGGCGTGCACCGCGACGATCACCTTGCCTTTGTCGGCATGGTCGGCACGGGCTTCGGTGCCGACAAGGTCAAGCGCATCATGCCGTCCTTGAAAGCCATGGAGGCCAAGCAAAGTCCCTTCGGCGGCAAGAATGCGCCGAAGAAGACGCGCGACGTGCACTGGCTGAAGCCGGAGCTCGTCGCCGAGATCGAGTTCGCTGGCTTCACCGCCGACGGCAATATCCGTCAGGCCGCCTTCAAGGGCCTGCGGCAGGACAAGCCGGCCGACGAGGTCGAGGCGGAAACGCCCGTTGACACCGATTTGGCAAAACCCTCGGCCAGGAAGCGTGTTGCACCGAAGGTTGCCAAACGGAAGGACGCCGGCTCCGCCGAGGTGATGGGCGTCGTCATCTCCAAGCCGGACAAGGAGCTATGGCCTGACGGTGCTGACGGCGAAGGTGTCACCAAGCTCGATCTCGCGCGCTACTTCGAGGCGGTCGGTGCCTGGATGATCGTGCATATCAAGGGACGCCCCTGCTCGATCCTGCGTGCGCCCGACGGAATCGGCGGTGAGACATTCTTCCAGCGCCATGCCATGCAGGGCAGCTCGAACCTGCTCGAACTCGCCAAGGTCTCGGGCGATCGCAAGCCGTATTTGCAGATCGATCGGGTCGAGGGTCTTGCCGCTGTCGCGCAGATCGGCGGTCTTGAACTTCATCCCTGGAATTGCGCGCCGGACGCCTATGACACGCCGGGCCGGCTGGTGTTCGATCTCGACCCCGCACCGGATGTCGGGTTCGCCGATGTCGTCGATGCCGCCAAGGAGATGCGTCAGCGTCTCACCGACCTCGGCATGGACAGCTTCTGCAAGACCACTGGTGGCAAGGGCCTGCACGTGGTGGTGCCGCTGCTTTACGGTGCCCGCGACAAGGTGAGCTGGAAAGAGGCCAAGGCATTCGCGCAAGGCGTCTGCCAGTGGATGGCCGACGACGCTCCCGAGCGCTATCTGCTCAACATGTCGAAGAAGCTGCGCGACGGAAAGATCTTTCTCGACTATCTGCGCAACGACCGGATGTCGACGGCAGTCGCACCGCTATCTCCCCGTGCGCGCGACGGCGCGACCGTCTCGATGCCGGTGACCTGGGCGCAGGTGAAGCGCGATCTCGATCCGACGCGCTATACGGTGCGGACGGTGCCGGGCCTGCTGGCGCGATCGAAGGCGTGGGATGGCTATGACGATGCGGCCGTGTCGATCAAGCCGGCGATCAAGAAGTTGGCGGGAAAGAAGTAGGTCCGCGCTCCGCGCGCGAAAGCCGTAGGGTGGGCAAAGCGTAACGTGCCCACCAACTTTTTGATACAGCGAGAGAAGGTGGGCACGGCGCGTTGCGCCTTTGCCCACCCTACGAGATTCTCGCCGTGTCGTTAGATCCGTCCCAGCAGCAGCAGGATCAGCAGAATGACGATGACGAGCCCGAGGCCGCCGCCGCCGTAATAGCCGGTGCCGTAGAACGGCCCGCCGCCGATGCCGCTGAAGCCGCCGAGCAGCGCGATGACCAAAATGATCAGAATGATCGTACCGATAGACATGCCAGTCTCCTCCAGCCCTTTGTCAAAAGGGTCGTTGCACCTGTCCCGTTGTGCGAGGGCAACTTGCCGCAGGTTTTAAAGTTCCCTCATTGAAACACGGCGAACGGGCTCAACTTGCATGGAACCTTTGCCGTTGCCTCCGGCATGACTATCTGAGCATCAGTCATCGCAGGGCAGGACCATGTCAGCACCGCTTGTCGTCTCCATTCCGCATCGTCTCGGCCGCGAGGAGGCGGTGCGCCGGCTCAAGACCGGGCTCGGCCGTGCCGCGGCCAGCATTCCCGTGATGCAGGTCGAGGAGGAGCGCTGGAGCGGCGACACCATGAACTTTCGCATTCGCGCAATGGGCCAGATCGCGAGCGGGCAGGTCGATGTCGCCGACGATCATGTGAAAATCGAGGTGGTGCTGCCCTGGCTGTTGCAGCGTTTTGCCGAGATGGCGCAGGCGACGATCCGCAAGCGTGGGCAGTTGCTGCTGACGAAGGACGGGGGAAAGTAGGCGTCAGGCAGGCGACCGCTGTCGCGCGGGTCTGATGACATTGGCCGCGCGCGCGGGGATGACCGCTGCGGGAAAATCGCGGAAGGCCTGTGCGACCGGAAGCTCGTTGCCCGTAAGCCCCGGCGCGGTGTAGCCGGTGATATCGATGGTCGCGTCAACTGCCGCCAGCGCCGGCCATTCCCGGCCCGCTTGCGTGAAGGGTGCGAACTGACGTCCGGCCACCACGATCGTCGCGTCTCGCCCATGCCGGCGCGCAAACGCGATGACGTGATCGGCGTGCGCGCCGCGGACCTCCAGCGGCTGATAATCGCCTTGCGCAAAAACGTCGGCGAGCTCATTGCGCAGCTTGAGCAGGTGCCGCGTCCAGGCGAGCTTGAGCTGGCCGTCCGGCCAGCTCTTGATCAGTCCGCTCCAGTCCGGCGCTTCCAGCGACGCCAGCGCTGCGTTACGCGCAGCAAAATCCACCGGGCGGCGATTATCCGGATCGACCAGCGACAGGTCCCAATATTCGGTCCCCTGGTAGAAATCGGGCACGCCCGGCAGCGTCGCCTTGAGCGTGAGCTGGCTCAGCGAGTTCAGCGCGCCGAGCAGCGCGACGCGGCGTGCCAGGGTTTGCAGCGCTTCCAGAAACTCGCCGGACAACGCGGGATCGAGGATCTTCTCGATAAAGCTGTTGAGGCCGTTCTCATACGCCTCATGCGGATTGAGCCAGCTCGTCTCCTCTTTGCCCTCGCGGGCGGCCTTGAGCGCATAGGCCTGGATGCGTTCGGCGAAGCCGGCATCGATTGGTTCCTGAAGCGGCGTGGCACCGAGCAAGGTCTGGTACAGCATGTATTCGAACGTTGCCGAAGGCGCGCGAAAATTGCCGTTGAGCGCGAGGTGCGGGGCGTTCAGCACCTTCCAGCGTGACACAGCGCTGGTCCATTCGCCGGGAATCTCGCTGAGCGCCGTGATCCGCGCGCGGGCATCTTCGCCACGCTTGGTGTCGTGGGTCGCGGTCGCCGTCATGCCCTGCGGCCACTCCCTGGCGCGGGCGCGCATCGCCTCGTGGAAGGCGGGAATGGCAAGACCATTGCTCGCGGGATCGCCGCCGACCTCGTTCAGCGCGAGCAGCCGGTGGAACTGGTAGAACGCGGTGTCCTCCAGCGATTTCGCCATCATCGGCCCGGTGAATTGCTGCACCTTCAGTGCAAAGCGACGCACGCGCGGGGCGCTGTGCGGGGGACGGCCGGCCTTGAGCAGATCCATGGTGAGGGCGTCGCGCAGGAAGTCGAAAATGCCTTCGTCGGCGGCGAACCATTCGGCTCGGGCGCGGGCGATGGTGTCGTCGATCAGTTTGCGGTCGAGCGCCGTTGGGCCGCTATGTGTCAGATAGGTGCGATAGACCGGGAAGTGCAGCACGTACAATTCCAGCGCCTGCCGCAAACTGTCGGCGGAGAAGTCGCGGGTCGAATAGTGCCCGTTGGCGATGCGCGCGAGCAGGCGCGTCAGCACGGTGAATTCGGATGTCAGCAGCGTCTCCAGCACGCGGCGCTTGGCGTCCTTGACGTAGGGCGCGAGCCGCGGCGACCGGTTGCTGATCTGCCGCCAGGTCTCGTCCAGTGCCTCAAGCCCCTTGGCGTCGACCAGCACCTGGGTGATGACGTTCATCCACTCATAGCCGGTGGTGCCCTGCACGCCGGCGAAATGCGGCAGCCGCTCGTGCTCGCACAGGATCTTCTCGATCACCGTGTAGAACGGCTTGGTGTTGCCCTGCGCATCGCGCACCAGCCGGCGCAGCCGTTGGCAATATTGCGCGGGATCGCGCAATCCGTCGATGTGATCGAGACGGATGCCCTGCAGCTTGCCGTCGCCAACCAGCTGCTTCACCAGCCGGTGCGTGGCGGCGAACGTGCTCGCATCCTCGACGCGCAAGCCCGCGAGCCCGTTGACATCGAAGAAACGGCGATAGTTGATGTCGCTGGACGCGAGCCGCCAGTGCCCGAGCTTGTAGTGCTGGCGCTCCAGCAGATGATGCAGCGCCAATGTTTGCGCGGGCCGGTCCTTGCCGGCGTGATAGGCGGCGAGGCCGCGTGTGATGATGTCGGCGGCCCCCGCGATCTCCTTCAACTCGGCCTTGAAGCCGGGCGCTTCCTTGCGGTTGGGCCGGCGCAGGCCGGTGTAGCGCGCCGCCAGAGACAGCAGGCTTTTGCCGGCCGCGCTCTCGCCTGCGTCCGCCTCCTTCACGATCATCCGCAGCAGCTCGCCATAGCGCTCCGGCGCGATCGGCAGGCGGTGCTCGAAATACCAGGCGGAAAAGCTTCCCTGGTCGGCATCGTAGCGCAGCTCGATGTCGCCGCGCTCCAGCGCCTCGCCATAGGACGCGCCGAGAATCGGCAGCAGCACGCCGCCGCGGGCGCGGTAGGCGAGTTGATCCCAGTCGATGTCGAAGGAGACCGCGTGCGGCGAGGCCTGTCCCCATTCAAGCACGTCGAGCCACCAGGGATTGTCGGCAAAGTGCACGCCGACATGGTTCGGCACGAAGTCGATGATGAGGCCGAGGTCGTGCCTGGTCAGCGCTTCGCTCAGCCGCGCAAAGCCGGCTTCGCCGCCGAGTTCCGGATTGAACTGGCTGTGATCGACGGTGTCGTAGCCATGGGTCGAACCTTTTCGCGCCTTCATCACCGGCGAGGTGTAGAGATGGGTGATGCCCAGCGCTTTGAGATACGGCACCACCGCCGCCGCCTTGTCGAAGTCGAAATCCGCGGTGAGTTGAAGCCGGTAGGTTGCGAGAGGAATCGCGGAAGGCATATTAACCTCCGAGATGCCAGATCACCGACCAGGGCGAGAGCCGGTCGCCGGTCATGCCGCCCCAGATCGGCGCGCCGGGAGCGTTGCCGGAATACGTGATGTCCTTGTCGGACAAGTTGGCGGTCAGGCTCAGCGTCGTACCGTCGCCCATGCGCCAATGCGCGGTCAGCAGGCCGCTATCGGCCGCCGCGGCATCGCCGAAGCTCGCTCCGTTCAGGCGTGGCGCAATCTCTTGACCGCGGAGCGCGAGCAGCTCCCGCACCAGCGCAAGCCGGGCGTCCTGCTGCGGCGTATGGCCGGTCCAGTCGAGCACGGCCGATTGCATTGTCGTGGCATCGAGCGGATCGGGCACCTCGTCGCCGTATTTCTCATAGGCCCAGGCATATTCCTGCTTGCGCCCCTTGCGCACGGCGTCGGCAAGGCCGCCCTGGAAGTCGCAGAAAAACGGGAAGGGCATTGTCGAGCCCCACTCCTCGCCCTGAAACAGCATCGGCACCATCGGTGCGAGCAACGTCACCGCGAGCGCGGCTTCCATCTGCTGCGGCGATGCCAGGCTCTCCAGCCGATCGCCCAATGGGCGGTTGCCGATCTGGTCGTGGTTTTGCAGGAAGTTGACGAAGGTCGCCGGCGGCAGCTCGCCGCTGGCTTCGCCGCGCGGCTTCTTGCCCCAGAATTCCGACATCTCGCCCTGATAGACGAAGCCCGAGGCGAGCGCGCGCGCCAGGTCCATGCGCGGGGTCTGGTAGTCCGCATAATAGCCGTCGAGCTCGCCGGTCAGCATCACGTGCCAGACGTGGTGATAGTCGTCGTTCCACTGCGCCCGATATTTGCCGTTCGGCGGATTCTGCGCGGCATCGAGCAGGCTGGCGCGATTGTCGCCGTTCTCCAGTACGAGATGGATGTGGCGCTCCGTCGCCTTGGCAAGCTCGCCGGTGGCCGCGCTGAGATCCTGCAACATCGACTGCTCACCGGGGATCGCCATGATGTGGTTGGCCGCGTCGAGCCGTAGCCCGTCGAAGCGATAGTCGGTGAGCCAGGACAGCGCGTTCTCGACGGCGAAGGCGCGAACCTGCGGTACGCGATAGTCGATCGCACTGCCCCACGGCGTGTGCGCGTCGGTAAAGAAGGGCGGCGCATAGCGGCCGAGATAATTCCCTTCCGGGCCGAAATGATTGTAGACGACGTCGAGGAAAACCATCAGTCCGCGCAGATGCGCTTCGTCGATCAGCGTCTTCAGCTCTTCGGGCCTGCCATAGGCGCTGTCGGGCGCGTACCACAGCACGCCGTCATAGCCCCAGCCGCGGCGGCCGGCGAAGTCCGCCAGCGGCATCAGTTCCAACGCGGTGATGCCGGTTGCGACGAGATGATCGAGCTTGTCGATCATGGCGCGGTAGGTGCCTTCCCGCGTGAAGGTGCCGACATGGGTCTCGATCAGCACCGTCTCTCCCCAGGGACGGCCGCGCCAATCTTTCGCGCGCCATGCGAAGGCGTCGTGATTGATCACCTCGCTGGGGCCCGAGACATCGTCGGGCTGGAAGGCGGATGCCGGATCGGGCACGTCGATTTCGTCATCGATCCTGAATTTGTAATGGCTGCCGACGGGGAGAGAGGCGATCTCGGCGACATACCAGCCATCCTGCCGGCGCTGCATCGCGTGTCGCCTGTCGAGCAAGAGATCGACACGGCGCGCGCCTGGAGCCCACAGCCGGAACGACACGCCGTCCTTCGTCGGCCTCGCCCCGAAAGACGGCCTCATAGCGCCCCCGCGAAGGCGAGCACCGAGCGCGGCGGCGCCTTGCTGTCGCTTCCGGGCAGGAAATCAATGCTGTTCAGCTTGGCATCCGTCGTGTTGAGGATCTGCTGCCAGCTCTTGTATTCGGGCATCTTTGGCAATTTGAATGCGATCTCTTCGGGGGCGGCGTTCAATACGATAAAGATCGCGGCGCTCCCCGGTTCCATCGGCCCCATCACATAGGAGAGGAACCGCCCGTCCGGGAATGTCCAGTCGCTCTCTGTCATCTCGTCGCCCGCGGGCGTCAGCCATAGCGCGCCGTAGGAGATGCCGTCCTTGGGACGGCCGTCGAGCCAGCGATGGCTGCGAAGCTGCGAAAAGCGGCGTCGGATGTCGGCGAGATCGGCGACGAAATCGATCATGTCGTCGCCGTCCTTGCCGAGATTGTCCCAGCCGACCCAGCCGACCTCGTTGTCCTGGCAATAGGCGTTGTTGTTGCCGGATTGCGAATTGCCGACCTCGTCGCCGGCCAGCATCAGCGGAACGCCCTGCGCCAGCATCAGGCAGGCCAGCACGTTCTTGCGAAGCTGCCGCCGCAGCGTGAGGATTTGCGGATCGTCGGTCGGGCCTTCGACACCGCAATTGTTGCTGTGATTGTCGCTGGAGCCGTCGCGATTGTCCTCGCCGTTGGCTTCGTTGTGCTTCTCGTTGTAGCTGAACAGGTCGGCGAGCGTGAAGCCGTCATGCACGGTGATGTGGTTGATGCTGGCGCGCGGTCGCCGTCCGTCGTGGTTGAACAGGTCGGAGGACGCCGTCATGCGGCTGGAGATGTCGCCGATCAGGCTGCCTTCGCCGCTCCAGTAGCGGCGCATGGCGCTGCGATAGCGGTCGTTCCACTCCGACCATTGCGAGGGAAAGGCGCCGACCTGATAGCCGCCGAGGCCGAGATCCCAGGGCTCGGCGACGAGCTTGACGGTTGCGAGCACCGGATCCTGCCGGATGGCGGTGAGGAACGAGATGCCGCGATCATAACCGTTCGGTCCGCGCGCCAGCGTGGTGGCGAGATCAAAGCGGAATCCGTCGACATGGCAGACCTCGACCCAGTAGCGCAGGCTGTCCATCACCATCTGGAGCACGCGCGGATGGGTGAGGTTGACCGAGGAGCCGCAGCCGGTGAAATCGTCGTAATAGCGCGGGTTCTCGCGGTTCAGCCAGTAGTAGGACGCATTGTCGATGCCGCGGTAGCACAGCGTCGGGCCGAGATGATTGCCCTCGGCGGTGTGGTTATAGACGACGTCGAGCATCACCTCGATGCCGGCATCGTGCAGGCGCGCCACCGTGGTGCGGAAGGAATCGAGCGCATTGTCCTGGGCGTAGCGCTGCTCGGGCGCGAAAAAGGACAGCGTGTTGTAACCCCAGTAATTGGCGAGCTTCTTCTCGACCAGAATGCGGTCGTCGACGAAGCTGTGGATCGGCAGGAGCTCGACCGTGGTGACACCGAGCTTTTTCAAATGCTCGATCATCGCCGGCGACGACAGGCCGCCATAGGTGCCGCGCAGGTTCGGCGGCACGTCATCGCGCTTCTGCGTCAGGCCCTTGATGTGGGCCTCGTAGATGATGGTGTCTTCCCAGGGAATGTTGGGGCGGATCTCGCGGCGGCCCCAGTTGAAGGTCTCGTCGACGACGACGGCCTTGGGCATGCCGCGGGCATTGTCGCGCCGGTCGAACGACAGATCCTCGCGTGCGCTTCCGGTGCGATAGGCGAAATGCGCATCGCTCCAGACCAGCCGCCCCGAGAGCCGCTTGGCATAGGGGTCGAGCAGCAGCTTGTTGGCGTTGAAGCGGTGGCCGTGCTCGGGCTCGTAGGGGCCGTGCACGCGGTAGCCGTAGAGTTGGCCCGGCGAAACGTCGTTGAGATAGCCGTGCCAGACGTCCTCGGTGCGTTCAGGCAGCTCGATGCGTTCGAGTTCGCGGCGCCCTTGAGCGTCGAACAGGCAGAGCTCGACCTTTTGCCCGTTGGCGGAAAACAACGCGAAATTGGTGCCGCGTCCGTCCCAGCTTGCGCCGAGGCGTGCGGGCGATCCAGCAGTCAGGCGCATCGGTCAGCTTTCCGGAACGAGGAAGATTGCGCCCAGGGGCGGAATGGTGAGGCGGAGCTCACCGTCAACAGCCTGCACCTCGCCGATGTTCCCGACATTGGTGCCGCCATAATGGGCGGAGTCCGAATTGAACACCTCTTTCCACTTGCCCGCAAAGGGCACGCGAACGCGGTAGTTGCGATAGACGTTGGGCGAGAAGTTGACGATCACGAGGCATCGCGCGTGCTCGTCGATGCCTTTGCGCAGCCAGGCGAACACGTTGCGGTTGGCGTCGTCCGTGATCAGCCACTCGAATCCGGCCGGGTCGCAGTCCATCTGGTGCAGCGCCGGCACCGCGCGATAGAGCCGGTTGAGGTCGCGGATCACCGCCTGGACGCCCGAATGGTATTTGTATTCGAGCAGGTGCCAGTCGAGCGACTGGTCGTGATTCCATTCGCGGCTCTGCGCGATCTCCGCGCCCATGAACAAAAGCTTCTTGCCGGGATGGCCGAACATGAAGCTGTAGTAAGCGCGCAAATTCGCGAAGCGCTGCCACTCGTCGCCGGGCATGCGTCCCAGGATCGAGCGTTTGCCGTGCACGACCTCGTCATGCGATAGCGGCAGGATGAAGTTCTCCGAGAAGGCGTAATGCAGGCCGAACAGGATGTCGCCGTGATGATGCTTGCGGTGGATGGGATCCTTGCTGATGTAGTTCAGCGTGTCGTGCATCCAGCCCATGTTCCACTTGTAGCCGAAGCCCAGCCCGCCGAATTCGACCGGGCGCGAGACCTGCGGCCACGCGGTGGATTCCTCGGCAGCTGTGGTCGCCTGCGGGAAGCGCGCGAACAGTTCGGTGTTGAAGCGGCGCAGGAACGCGACCGCCTCGATGTTCTCGCGGCCGCCATACTGGTTCGGAATCCAGGCGCCGGGCGGGCGGCTGTAGTCGAGATAGAGCATGGAGGCCACGGCATCGACGCGAAGGCCGTCGATCGCATAGCGCTCGAGCCAGAACAGCGCGTTCGACACCAGGAAGTTCGTCACTTCGGTGCGGCCGTAATTGTAGATCAGCGTGCCCCAGTCGAGGTGGCGGCCCTGGAGCGGATTGGCATGTTCGTAGACAGCGGTGCCGTCGAACTGGCCGAGCCCGTGCGGATCGTCGGGGAAGTGGCCAGGCACCCAGTCGAGCAGCACGCCGACGCCTTCGCGATGGCAGGCATCGACCAGCGCGGCAAAATCCTCCGGCGTGCCGAAGCGGCTGGTCGGCGCATAGAGGCCGGTCGGCTGATAGCCCCAGGAGCCGTCGAACGGATGCTCGCTTACGGGCAGGAATTCAAGATGGGTAAAACCCATGTCGCGGGCATAGGCCGGCAATTGCTCGGCCAGTTCACGATAGGTCAGCCATTCGTCGCCGTTCTTGCGCCGCCACGAGCCGAGATGGACTTCGTAGATCGACATCGGCGCCGACAGCGCGTTGATGCCGTCGGGCGCCGGCCGCGGGCGCGCCAGATGCGCCTCGTCGAACACGATCGACGCCGTCTTCGGCCGCACCTCGCTCGCAAACGCCATCGGATCGGATTTCAGCGGCAACTGATGGCCGTGCGGCCCGATGATGTCGAACTTGTAGTGATCGCCACCCTTGGCATGCGGGATGAACAATTCCCAATAGCCGGCGCCCCGCACCCGCATGGGATGGCGCCGCGCGTCCCAGAAATTGAAATCGCCGACCACGGAGACGCGCCGCGCATTCGGCGCCAGCACCACGAAGCCGATGCCGTCGATGCCTTCCAGTCGCATCGGATGCGCGCCGAGCTTGTCATAGAGACGCTGGTGGGTGCCTTCGCCGAGCAGATAGAGATCGAAATCGGTCAGGATCGGCGGGAAGCGATAGGCGTCCTCGAATTCGACGACGCTGTCGCCGAACTTGGCGCGGAGCTGGTAGTGCTTGGAGCCGTTGGGCAGGGCGCCGATGAACAGGCCTGAGGCATGGACGCGGTCGAGCTTCGCGATCTCGCCATGCTCGCCGACCGCCTCGACATTGGAGGCCTCGGGGAGAAAGGCACGAACCACGCTCTTGCCGCCCTCGGGATGCAGCCCGAGATAATGGAAGGGGTCGGAATGGCGCCCCTCGATGATCGCATAGGCCTCGGCTGGCAGTTTAGACATGGGCTTCGCTTTCGTTGGACAGAATGCGAAGCAGTCCGGTCAGCGGCGCATGAAGCCCCTCAGGCCGGTTTGACAGCTCGTACTCTACTTCGTCGAAGGCTTGATCAAGCAGGAAAAACCTTAACAGGCCGTCCGCGTGTTGCCGGCCTTCCGGCCACAGCCGGCGATCGGTCATGGCTTCGCGGTAGGCGTTGAGGAATGTCGCGGTGGCACGTTCGCGCCACTCGCCGAGCGCGGTCGCGAGCCGGTCCTGCTCGTCCGATGCGCCGGTGAGTGCGCGGTTCAGCGCGGCGTTCACCGAAAGGTCAATCGAGCGGATCAGGCCGGCGACGTCGCGCGCGGCCGGAAGCCTGCGCCGCTTGTCAGCCGGCGTCAGGCGCGAATGGCCGTCGAAATCGATGATGAAGATGTCGTCCTTCACGATCAGAGTTTGCCCGAGGCGGAAGTCCCCATGATGACGGATGTTCAACCCGCCGATGTCCGATGGCAAGAGTGCATTCAGACGGTCGGACAGGGTCGCGCGTACCGCGGCCAGTCGGTCGACCAGAGGACGATCGCCCTCGCGCAGGCCGTCGCGGACGTCGGCCAGCCGTTCGAAGACCCGTTCGGCCCGCGCCTTGAGATCGGATGCCCAGCGCTTGACGTCGGCCGAGCCGATCGGCTCCGGTGCGAGATTGTCGGGCTTTGCGGCGGCCAGCGCCACATGCAGCTCGGCGAGACGCCGGCCGATCTGCGCCATGAAGTGCAGATAGGGTGCCTGCTCCTGGGTCTCGCGGCGTGCTTCGTCCACCGGCGCCAGCCGCTGCTCGTCGATATAGCGGTCGAGATAGCCATTGGTGACGGCCCAGCCGTCGCCCTGGTTCTCGACATAGGCGTGCAGAACGCCGAGCGTGCTGCGGCCAGGGTCCTCGACCAGCTCGACGCTGCCGAGCAACGCCGGCGTGTTCGGGAAGCGGGCGGTTTCGGTGAGGTAGGAGCCGATCTCGATCTCGGTATTGATGCCGCTTTCGAGCTGGCGATAGATTTTAGCGACATACTGGTTGTCGACCAGCGCGGTGCTGTTCGACTGCTCGATCGTGCGGATGCGCTCTGGCTCCTTGATGGTGTAGTCGGAAAACCGGCTGGTCGCCTTGAATTCCAGCCGCAGATTGTTCTCCTCGACCACCAGGTTCTGTGACAGGCCGCGCAGGAACAGGCCGATGAAGATCTGGTCGGTTGCGACGTCGAGCAGCGTGCCTTCGCGCGCGCCCTGGCGCACGGCGGCCAGCGCCTTCGGGTTGAAGCGCTCGCGGTCGAACCGCACCCACTCGATCTGCATGGGCATCACGTAGCGCGTCGTCACGTCGTCCTGGGTCGTCTCGAAGAACGCGATCCAGGGCCTGTTGTCGCCGATGTCGCTGAACGGCACCGCCGAGGTCAGCGTGGCCTTGATGTGCTTGGGATTGTGCTCGGGGTACCAGCGTGTTCGCGACAGGAACCCCGGCAGCACGTCGCGCTCGAACATGCCACGTTCGCGCGCCAGCGACACCCAGTTCGAATTCACCGGCACTACCAGCGTTTCGAATTCCGGCACCGCGCTTGGCGTCACCGGCTCGGACTTGTCACGCTCCTGGAGCTGGAACCAGTAAAACCCGTAGGGCCCGAGCGTGATCATGTACGGCAGCTCGCCGATCGCGGGGAAGCGGCTGCGGCCGAGCATTTCCTGCGGGATGCGGTCCTTCCATGGCGACAGGTCGAGTTCGGTCGCCTGGGCGGCGCGCGAGAGATTGGCGACGCACAGGATCACCTCGTCGCGGTATTGCCGGACATAGGCGAGCACCGCGCGATTGGTCGGGCGGATAAAGGTCATGGTACCGCGGCCGAAAGCCAGTGTCGACTTTCGTACCGAGATCAGCCGCTTGGTGGCGTTGAGCTGCGACGACAGGCTGCGCGACTGCGCCTCGACGTTCACCGATTCATAGCCATAGACGGGGTCCATGATCGGCGGCGCATAGAGGCGGGCCGGATCGGCGCGCGAGAAGCCGCCATTGCGGTCCGGACTCCACTGCATCGGCGTACGCACACCGTTGCGGTCGCCGAGATAGATGTTGTCGCCCATCCCGATCTCGTCGCCGTAATAGATGATCGGCGTGCCCGGGAATGACAGCAGCAGCGAATTCATCAGCTCGATCTTGCGACGGTCATTGTCCATCAGCGGCGCGAGGCGCCGGCGGATGCCGACATTGATGCGCGCGCGGGGATCGTTGGCGTAGGTCGACCACAGATAATCGCGCTCGACGTCCGTCACCATTTCCAGCGTCAGCTCGTCATGGTTGCGCAGGAACAGCGCCCATTGGCAACTTGCCGGAATGTCCGGCGTCTGGCGCAAGATGTCGGTGATCGGGAAGCGGTCCTCCTGCGCGATCGCCATGTAGATGCGCGGCATCAGCGGGAAGTGATAGGCCATGTGGCATTCGTCGCCGCGGCCGAAATATTCCTGCACGTCCTCCGGCCATTGATTGGCCTCGGCCAGCAGCAGCTTGCCCTTGGAATAGGAGTCCAGCTCCTGGCGCAGCCGCTTGATGATGGCATGCGTCTCGGGGAGGTTCTCGTTGTTGGTGCCGTCGCGTTCGCAGAGATAGGGAATGGCGTCGAGGCGGAAGCCGTCCACGCCGGCATCCAGCCAGCGCTTCATCACCTGGATCAGCGCGCTGACTACACGCGGGTTGTCGAAATTGAGGTCCGGCTGGTGCGAGAAGAAGCGGTGCCAGTAGAACGCGCCGGCCTCGGGATCCCATGTCCAGTTGGATTTTTCGGTGTCGGTGAAGATGATCCGCGTGCCCTGGTACTTCTGGTCGGTGTCGCTCCAGACGTACCAGTTGCGGGCGCTCGAGCCCGCCGGGCTGCGGCGCGCGCGCTTGAACCAATTGTGCTGGTCGGAGGTGTGATTGACCACGAGCTCGGTGATGACGCGCAGGCCGCGCTTCTGCGCTTCCTGGATGAAGCGCTTGAAATCCTTCATGGTCCCGAAATCGGGATTGACCGAGCCGTAATCGCCGATGTCGTAGCCGTCGTCGCGACCGGGCGAAGGATAGAACGGCAGCAGCCACAACGCGGTGACGCCGAGCTCCTGGAGATAAGGCAGCTTCTCGGTCAGTCCGGCGAAATCGCCGATGCCGTCATTGTTGCTGTCGGCAAACGCCTTGACGTGAAGCTGGTAGATGATCGCGTCCTTGTACCAGAGCTCATCCACGATCTCGGCAGCCTCGGCTTTCTTGGTGTCGACGGAAGACAATACATTCATGGCGTGCGCCTCTTACGCCAGGCAGCGGAACAGCAGCGCCGGATCGCGGTCGGGATCGATACGCAATTTGATCCCGCCCCATTCGATGCGGGACTGTTCGCCGGTGAGGAGATTTTCGAGTGCGGTGACGTGGCGGCGTTCGCCGCCGGCGTCGATGGTGAGGTCGCCGAGCGGCAACCAGAATTCGCGCACATGGCGCGAGAGTGCGATGACGGCAAGTACGGTGTTGGCCGGATCGGCCGCCTCCTTGGCGAAGGCGATCGTCTCGCCGTCCTCGATATTGAGAAAGCGCAACTGCGCCGTCTGCTGAAGCGCGTCATTATCGTTGCGGATGCGGTTGAGCGCGGTGATGTAGGGCTTGATGTTGCCAGGCTTGTCCCAGTCGCGCTGCTTGATCTCATACTTCTCGGAATCCTGATATTCTTCGCGGCCGGGCACTGCCTCGTGCTCGAGCAGCTCGAATCCGCCATAGATGCCGAAGCTGCCCGACAGCGTCGCCGCCAGCGCGACGCGCGACTTGAATGCCCAGGTCTCGCCACCCTGGAGATGATAGGGCAGCAGGTCCGGTGTGTTCACGAACAGGTTCGGACGGTAGAAATCCCGCTCCGGATAGCGCGTCAGCTCGCCAAAATACTGCTCCAGCTCCCACTTCGCCGTGCGCCATGGGAAATAGGTGAAAGACTCCGCAAAGCCGAGCTTGGCGAGCCCCTTCATCAGCTTCGGCTTGGCAAAGGTCTTGGAGAACAGGATCACCTCGGGATGCCGGCGGCGAATGTCGGCGATCAGCCACTCCCAGAACGGCAGCGGCGCGGTGTCATGATTGTCGATGGCGAAGATGGTGACGCCATGGTCGATCCAGAACAGCATGGCGTCGCGGAACGCATTCCACAGCCCGGTCCTGTCGACCGAGTTGAAGTCGGGGATGACGATGTCGGAATAGGGGCCGTCCGCCGTCCGCACCGAGCGGTCGGGCCGCCATTTGAACCATTCCGGGTGCTGCGTCAGCCAGGGATGGTCCGGCGAGCACTGCACGGCGAAATCGAGCGCGAGCTCGAGCCCGTATTCCAGGCAGGTCGCGACCAGCGCGCGAAAATCCTCGATGGTGCCGAGCTCGGGATGCAGCGCATCGTGTCCGCCCTCGGCACTGCCGATCGCATAGGGCGAGCCGGGATCGCCTTCGGCAGCCAGCGGCGCGTTGTTGCGGCCCTTGCGGCGGGTGCGGCCGATCGGGTGGATCGGCGTGAAGTAGAGCACGTCAAACCCCATCCCGGCGATATCGGGCACGCGCGCGATGCAATCGCGGAGCGTACCGTGCCGGCCGGCGCCTCGGCTTGGGTCCTGGCTCTGGCTGCGCGGCATCATCTGATACCAGGCGCCGAAGCGCGCTCTGTCGCGGTCGATGATCAGCGGGAAGTTTTGCGAGCGGGTGAGGTCGGGGCGCGACTGGCTCTCGGCCATGGCCTCGCCGAGATCGGCCGCCAGCAACGAGGCGACGTCGCCGGTCTGAAGATAGGTCTCGCATTGCCTCACGATGACCGAAGCGGCGTCCTGCCGCGCGCCATGCGCCTTGGTCAGGAGGCCGGCGCCCTCGATCGCATCGAGGCTGACATCGGCGCCGCTGCGCTGCTTTCGCGCGACACCGTGGGACCAGGTGGCGAATTCGTCGGTCCAGGCCTCGATCGCATAAACATATTGGCCTGGCTCAACGGGCGTGAATGCGCCGGACCAGCGGTCATTGCCGTGTGAGATCATCGGCTCGCTCCGCCATTCCCGGTCCTGCTCTCGTCGCCAGATCAGCGCAGCGCCGATCACGGCATCGCCGTCGCGGACGATGTCGGCCCAGACTTCGACACGTTCGCCCGCGATCCTTTTGACGGCGAAGCGGCCGCCGTCAATCAAGGGATAGACGTCCTCGATGAGGAAAGCGCTGCCGGCTGCGGCACTCTCGACAATTTGAATTGTCTTGTTCACGGTGATGCCATTGACAAGAAAGCAGGAGCCCGTTTCCCTTGCCGGGAACCTACGCTTGATACCTATATAGAAAGCCGGTTGTGTGTCATTAGTTCCCCAGGGAACGGCCAGCGCAGTTTGCGAGTTAAGCCTGACTAACGTCTTCCACCACCTCGTTAAAATCGATGCCCCCGGCCAATCGATGGCCTGCAAACCGCGTGCCGAATGGATCTTTTAGCTCAAGCCCGGATCAAGGGCGTTCAGTCCGAATTCGTCGATGCCCTTGGAAAGCTGCGGGTCACCGCGCCCGAGGCGCTCACATCCATCCTCGAGGCCTTGCCGGAGAAGCGGGTCTACCGCTTCGTCAGCGGGCCTGTCGTGGTGCGCGCTCTGCGACATGCGCGCACCGAATTGGCAGCCATCGGCGCGCCGCCACTGAAATGGACAATCACGGGTAACGGCAAGCTGATCGCGGAAGGCGAGACGCGCGAGCCCGTGATCGCCTGGCCGGCCGAGCTGCCGCTCGGTTATCACCGGTTGACACTGACTGACGCCGAAGGTGCGACGGAAGATGTGCCCATGATCGTGGCACCCGAGCGCGCCTTTGGCGGGGATTTCGATCGCGGCTGGCTGCTGGCCGTGCAGCTCTACAGCGTCCGCTCCGACCGCAATTGGGGTATCGGCGATTTCACGGACCTGGCGGGCCTCGTCCGGCTCGCCAAGCAACTCGGCGCCGACGGTGTCGGGCTCAATCCGCTGCATGTGTTGTTCGACAACCATCCGGCCGATTGCAGCCCCTATTCGCCGAACAGCCGGCTGTTTCTCAATCCGCTCTATATCGACGTCGAGGCGATCCCGGAATTTTCCGCCGATCTCGTCCCCGACGCGGCTGCGACCGCCGCGCGGCTGCGCGACGGCGACAGGGTGCCCTATGCGGACATGGCGGCGTTGAAATGGCTGGGCCTGCGCGCGGCCTTCGACAGCTTCGTGAAAAGCGCGAGCGGCGTCCGCCGCAATCAATTCGACGCTTTCCGCGCCGACCGCGCCCCGCTGCTATCCCGCTTTGCCTGCTTCGAGGTGCTGCGCCACCGCTTCACGGCGCCGTGGTGGGAATGGCCACAGGAATGGCAGCAGCCTGACGAGGCGAAATGCGCCGAGCTTCGTAACGGTCCCGACAAGCGCGAGGTCGAATTCGTCGAGTTCGTGCAATGGACGGCCGATAGCCAGTTGCATGCGGCCAAGGAGCTGGCCGGCCAGCTCGGCATGCGGGTCGGGCTTTATCTCGACGTCGCCGTCGGCGTGCAATCCAACGGCTTCGATGCCTGGAACGAGCAGACGGCGATTTCGCGCCATCTCGCCGTCGGCGCGCCGCCCGACGTGCTGAACACCGCCGGCCAGGACTGGGGCCTCGCCGGCTTCAACGCCGGCGGCCTCGAAGCGCAGTCTTTCGTGCCGTTTGCCGACATGCTGGCGGCGTCGATGCGTCATGCCGGCGCGATCCGGATCGACCACGTCCTCGGGCTGAAGCGGCTTTATCTGGTGCCGCGCGGCTTCAGGCCGGATAACGGCGCCTATGTGCAGATGCCTTTCGAGGCGCTGCTTGGCGCCATCGCGCGCGAGAGCGCGGCGCATAAATGCATCGTCATCGGCGAGGATCTCGGCACCGTGCCGGAAGGCTTTCGCGAGACCATGCAGGATTTCGGCATCTGGTCCTACCTCGTCATGATGTTCGAGCGTGACGACGCCGGCCATTTCCGCAACAGCGACTTTTACCGGCCGAACGCACTGGTGACGCTGAACACGCATGATCTCTGCACCTATGCAGGCTGGCGCTCCTTCAGCGATCTCAGGATGAAGCTCTCGCTCGGGCTCGATCCTGGCGAAACCGATCAGGAGCGTTGGAATGCGCTCGGCGGGCTCGACCAGATCCTGCGCCAGAACGGCATCACCGCCAACGATCTGTATTCGGTGCTCGCCTTTCTGTCGCGCACGCCGTCGCGGCTGCTGGCAGTGTCGATGGAAGACCTGCTCGGCGTGATCGACCAGCCCAACATCCCCGGCACGATCGACGAGCATCCGAACTGGCGCCAGCGCCTGCCTGTGACGCTCGACAAGATCGCCGCCAAGGTCGATCTCACGGCCTTGCGAGCCGCGACGCGGGAACGTTCATTGACCGGCGGGAGTTGACGCGCCGGGAATTTTCAAGGCTCGGAAACATTGTCACAGCAGATCGAGGACTATGCGCTGATCGGCGACTGCGAGACCGCGGCGCTGGTGGGGCGCAACGGCTCGATCGATTGGCTGTGCTGGCCCGCCTTCGATTCCGACGCGTGCTTCGCCGCAATCCTCGGCACGCACAAGAACGGCCGCTGGCTGATCGCACCAGGCGAAGACGTCAAAAGTATTTCGCGCCGCTATCTCGGCAACACCCTCATCCTCGAAACGCGCTTTGAGACAGAGGGCGGCACCGTCGCGCTGATCGACTTCATGCCCCCGCGCGGCAAGGCCTCCGACATCGTGCGGCTGGTGCGCGGCCTCACGGGCACGGTGAAGATGCGGATGGAGCTCGTGATCCGCTTCGGTTTCGGCGTCGATATTCCCTGGGTGCGGCGGATCGACCATTCGCTGCAAGCCATCGCCGGCCAGGACATGACGGTGCTGCGGACGCCGGTCGAGACCCGTGGCGAGGACATGACCACGGTGTCTGATTTCGAAGTGAAGGCCGGTGAGACCGTGCCGTTCGTGCTGACCTACGGCCCCTCGCATCTCGATCCGCCCGCGCCGATTGATCCGGAAGTCGCGCTCCAAGAGACCGAAACATTCTGGAACGAGTGGTGCGGGAAATGCACCCGCGACGGCGACTATCACGATCTGGTCGTGCGCTCGCTGATCACGCTGAAGGCACTGACCTTCGGTCCTACCGGCGGCATCGTCGCCGCGCCCACCACGTCGCTGCCGGAAAAGCTTGGCGGTGCCAGGAACTGGGACTACCGCTTCTGCTGGCTGCGCGACGCCACCTTCACGCTGCTGGCGCTGATGAACTCCGGCTATACCGAGGAAGCCCTGGCCTGGCACAATTGGCTCCTGCGCGCGGCCGCCGGTTCGCCATCGAACATGCAGATCATGTATGGCATCTGGGGCCAGCGGCGGCTGCTGGAGTGGGAAGCGGGCTGGCTCGACGGCTATGAGGGCGCAAAGCCGGTACGCGTCGGCAATGCCGCGCATGCGCAGCTCCAGCTTGATGTCTATGGCGAGCTGATCGACGCCTTCCACCAGTCGCGTATGGCCAAGCTCAAGCTCGACGACGAGACGACATGGGCGCTGGAATGCGCGGTGCTCCAGCATCTGGCCGAAGTCTGGGACCAGCCGGATCACGGCATCTGGGAGCGCCGCGGAGTGCCCCGGCACTACGTCTTCTCCAAGGTGATGACCTGGGTCGCCTTCGACCGCGGCATCAAGAGCGCCGAGACATTCGGTTTCAAGGCGCCGCTGCTGCACTGGCGCGCTTTGCGCGAGGCGATCCATCGCGACGTCTGCAACAGGGGATTCGACGCGCAGGAAAATGCCTTCGTCGAATCCTACGGCGCGAAAATGCTCGATGCCAGCGTGCTGCTGCTGCCGTCCGTCGGCTTCCTGCCGCCGCATGATCCGCGCATTCGAGGCACCATCGCCGCCGTCGAGAAGCGCATGATGCGCGACGGCTTTGTCCTGCGGCACGACCCATGCGAGCTGTCCGAGGAGAAGCAGCCGATCGAGGGCGCGTTCCTGGCCTGCACGCTGTGGCTCGCCGACGCCCATGTGCTCGCGGGCGATCTCGACAAGGCGCAAATCCTGCTCGATCGCGTCGTCGGCATCGCCAACGACGTTGGCCTCCTGGCCGAGGAATATGATTCAGTCGCCCGGCGCCAGACCGGAAATTTCCCGCAGGCGCTGACCCACATCGCGCTGATCAACACCGCGCATAATCTTTCGGCGGCAAGGCAGGAGTGCGACAAGCCGGCGGTGCAGCGGTCGAAGCAGTGACCTAGACCCCCAGCCACTCCAGGCCGCCGGGCAGCATTTCGACGGAAAAATCCACCTGCAACACGCGGCGATGCTTCGGAATAGTGGCCGCGTCCGAAGCGTGAAGAATAGGCGTTGCATAAAGCCAGATGTCGCCGGGCTCAGCCAGACATGCGACCGTGCCGCAACGCCGGACGACGTCTTTCACATCCTCCTCGGCAATCCGCCCCAGCCTATGTGATCCGGGCGCGATCAACAGGGGCGCATTGCTGGCCGGGACCGCATCGATATGAACGCGCAGGGTCACCATGCCTGACAATAGCGCGAAGGGTGGCTCAACGTGCTGCATGCCGCTCTTGACGCTCCAGGTTTTGAAACCATCGACGGAGATGCGCTCTTTCACGGCGACGGTGCGATCCTGGTGCCAGCCCAGCGCCCAATTCGTTGCTGCTGACTTGTCGAACAGGATGGCCCTGACCGGGCGGCAGGCGTCGCCAAGCATTGACGCCGCGCAACTGCCGATATGTCCGCTTGCGGCGAGGAAAGGCGCGAGACCTTCGACGCCTCTCAGCCTCAGTCCAGCATGATCGGGCGGCAGGTGGGACAGGACGGCCTTGAGCAGGCTCAATTGATTCGAGGCCAGCTCCTGCGGGAACAGCTGAGCGCCGTCATTCTGAAAGGTCAGATGTTCAATTTCCAAGGCCACACCGTAGATCGAACGTTCAGCCCACCCCGTTCCGCTTCAGGATCATCTCCATCGCCTCGGCAAAACCGTCCTGCTCATTGGTTGCGGTGACGTGGGTGGCCTGGTCCTTGACGCTGTCGGTGGCATTGCCCATGGCGATCGAGGTGCCGCTGACGCGGAACATCGCGAGGTCGTTCTGCATGTCGCCGATGGTGGCGACCGCGTCGGTGGAGATGCCGAGGCGCTTGGCCATCGCCTGTACGAAGGTGCCCTTGTTGACGCCGGGCGGGGTGATGTCGAGGTAATAGGTCTGCGAGCGCACCGCCGTGGCCTCGCTGCCGAGCGCCTCCTGCATCGCCTTCTCGCAAGCTTCGAGGCCGGCGGCATCGGCGCTGGCGCCGACGATCTTGCAGGCGCTGGCAAGATACGGCGAGAAGTCGGTTACGATGGTGGGTTCGGAGCGGATCGTGTGCTGCTCGTGCGCAACGTATTTGCCGTTGGGATTGTCGACCAACCATTTGTCATAGGTGAACAGCCAGATATCGGCGCCGAATTCGCGCAGGATCTTCAGGGCACGTTCGGCGGCGCTCGCCGGGATCAGATGCTGCTCGACCGGGTTCATCTCGGGATCGACGATCGAGGAGCCGTTGAACGGGCCGACCGGCAGCCATAGCGCCAGCGGCTCGATCAGGAAGCGCATGCCGATCGCGGGGCGGCTGGAGGTGATGGTGAAGCCGATGCCGGCCTGGTGCAGCCGTTGCACCGCCGACCTCGCGCGCTCCGTCAGCGTCTTGTCCTTGGTCAGCAGCGTGCCGTCGACGTCGGAGACGACCAGTGAGATCTTCGTCATGGCAGGACCTTGAGGTTCAGGTTTCTCAGTGTTTCGCCCCGCCCAGCTTCAATTGCCGCACCACGCCGTCGACGATCGCCTCGACGGATTCGTCGATCGACACGGTGATGACGTGCTCGCCTGTTTCCGGCGGCTCCAGCGTGTCGAACTGGCTCGTCAGCAATCCGGGCGGCATGAAATGGCCCTTGCGCTCAGCGAGGCGGGCGGCGATCAGCTCCCTGGTGCCCCTCAGGAACACGAAGCGGACGTCGTCGCGCCCGCGCAGCAGCACGTCGCGATAGATATGCTTCAGCGCTGAGCAGGCGATGATGACGTGCCCGCCCTCGCCGCAAACCCGCGCGATCTCGTCGGCGATGGCGTTGAGCCAGGGCCAGCGGTCCTCGTCGGTGAGGGGATGACCGGCCTTCATCTTCTCGACATTGCTCTTGGGGTGAAAGCTGTCGCCGTCCTCGAATCGCCAGCCGAGCCGCTGGCCCAGCGCCTCCGCCACGGTGCTCTTGCCCGAACCCGACACGCCCATCACGATCAATGCAGAAGGTGCTTCAACGCCCGCCACGAATTTCCTCCGGAAGCGCGGCCTGGTCGACCAGCCAGACGGTCTCGCCATTCGAGCGCGCGCGTACAGCCGGCAGAGTCTCGCCATTGAGGAGGCGCGTCAAGATCGGCTGCTTGTCGTGCCCGGCAATCTCGAACAGCATTTCGTAGCAAGAGGCCAAAGCGGGCAGGGTGAGGGAGACCCGCGGCACGAACGGCGCGACATGGGCTTGGGGCACGCCGACGACCCAGCGCGTGGTCTCCGCGATGGCGGGATAGCCCGGGAAGAGCGAGGCGGTGTGGCCGTCGGGACCCGCGCCCATCAGGACCAGGTCGAACAGCGGCCGCGCCGGATCGAGGTTTTGGCCGCCGTAGAAGGCCTGCAGCTCGCGCGCATAGGCTTCAGCGCTGGCATCGGGGTTTTCGAGCGTCGTCGGGATCGGGTGGATGTGGCCTGAGGGCGCATTGCGATCCAGAAAGGTCGCACGCGCGACCGCCATGTTGTTGAGCGGATCGCTCTCGGGGACAAAGCGCTCGTCGCCGATGAACCAGTGGACGCGGTCCCACGGGATCTTGTCGCGCCAGGCATCGCTGCCAAGCAGCTGATAGAGCTTCTTCGGACTCGATCCGCCCGTCAGGCAGATCGCGATGCGCGAGGGATTGGCTGATATCCGCGCCACCACCCGCTCGGCAGCGGCCTGCGCCAGTGCCTCGGCATCGCTCTCAACGATCAGCTTCGGCTTGCCGGCCGCCGCCATCACGTCAATTTCCGCCAGCTGCGCCCGTCGCGCCGCAGCAACTCGTCAGCACATTTCGGGCCGTCGCTGCCGGCTTCATAGGTCTCGATGCCGTTGGTGCCGGCGCTCTTCCACGCGTCGAGGAACGGCTGCACCGCCTGCCAGCCGGCCTCGATGCCGTCGGCGCGCTGGAACAGGATGTTGTCGCCGATCATGCAGTCGTAGATCAGCGTCTCGTAGCCGGTCGAGGGATCGGCGCGGAAATAGTCGCCGTACTTGAACTTCATCTCGACGCCGTCGATGGTAATGCTCGGCCCCGGAATTTTCGCGTTGAACTGAAGCTCGATCGTCTCGGTCGGCGCGATGCCGATGGTGAGGAAGTTCTGCGAGAGCCGGTCGACCGTGGTCCCCGAGAACATCGACAGCGGCGCCTGCTTGAACTTGATCGCGACTTCGGTGCGCTTGTGGCCCAGCGCCTTGCCGGTACGAAGATAGAATGGCACGCCGGCCCAGCGCCAATTGTCGATCATCAATTTCAGCGCGACAAAGGTCTCGGTGGTGCTGCCGGGCTTGACGTCCTCGGTCTTGCGATAATCCGGGATGGTGTCGTCGCCGATGCGCCCCGACAGATATTGCGCGCGGACCGAATTTCTCAGCGCGTCCTCGTGGTTCGGCTGCTGGATCGAGTTCAGAATTTCGGCCTTCTCGGAGCGTACGGAATGCGCGTCGAAGCGCGCCGGCGGCTCCATCGCGACCAGCGACATCAGTTGGAACAGATGGTTCGGCACCATGTCGCGCAGTGCGCCGGTGGCGTCGTAGAAGCCGCCGCGATGACCGACGCCGAGCTTCTCCTCCACGGTGATCTGGATGTGGTCGATATGGTTGCGATTCCAGATCGGCTCGAACATGCCGTTGGCGAAGCGCAGCACCAGAATGTTCTGCACCGTCTCTTTGCCGAGATAGTGATCGATCCGGTAGATCTGGTGCTCGTCCATGATCTTCAGCAGTTCGGCATTGAGCGCCTTGGCCGATGCGAGATCGGTGCCGAACGGCTTTTCGATCACGAGCCGGCGCCAGACGCCGTTTTCCTTCATCATGCCGGTGCGGCCGAGCTCGCGGGCGGTCGGCGCGAAGGCGGCCGGCGGGGTCGCCAGATAGAACAGGCGGTTACCCCCGGTGTCCTGTGCGCATTCGAGTGTGTCGAGATGCGCGTGCAGCCGGTCGAATGACGGCGGATCTTTGGGATCGGCCTCGACGAAGCTGACGCGCTCCAGGAGTTTCTTCGCAATGACATCGTCCACGGGGCGGGTTGCGAATTCGCGCAGCCCTTTCATCAGGCTGTCGCGGAGCTCGTCGTCCGACATGGCTTTGCGGCCCACACCGACCACGCAGAATTTTTCCGGCAACAGGTGTTCTGCGGCAAGATTGTAAAGCGACGGCATCACCAGACGGTGAGTGAGATCGCCGGTCGCACCAAAAATGACGAAGGCGCAATTTTCCGGCTTGCGCTTTGCTTGCGGATCTTTTGTCACGAACGATTGGCCTTCGCTTTGTTACGTCTTATTTGGGCTTCGAAGCGGCCGGTTGCTTCGGCTCCTTGTGGCCGCCGAATCCCGCACGCATCGCGGAGAGAATTTTTTCGGCGAAGGTGTGTTCCCTGCGGGAACGGAAACGTGTGTAGAGCGCCGCGGTCAGCACTTCGGCCGGCACGGCCTCGTCGATCGCAGCGTTCACGGTCCAGCGGCCTTCGCCGGAATCTTCCACGAAGCCGGAATATTCTTCCAGTGCCGGGCTATCGGCGAGCGCCGTCGAGGTGAGATCGAGCAGCCAGGACGGGATCACGCTGCCGCGCCGCCAGACTTCGGCGATGTCAGCGAGATCGAAATCGTAGCGATGATCGGCCGGCAATGCCTCGATGTTCGCATTCTTGAGAATGTCGAACCCTTCGGCATAGGCCTGCATCAGGCCATACTCGATGCCGTTGTGGATCATCTTGACGAAATGGCCGGCGCCGACGGGGCCGGCATGGATATAGCCCTGCTCGATGCGGGGATCGCGTCCGTCGCGTCCGTCCGTGCGCGGAATGTCACCCGCACCAGGTGCGAGCGCGGCGAAGATCGGATCGAGCCGGTCCACCACTGGTTTCTCGCCGCCGATCATCATGCAATAGCCGCGGTCGAGACCCCAGACGCCGCCGGAGGTGCCGACGTCGACATAGTGGATGCCGCGCGCCTTCAGCGCCTTGCCGCGGCGGACGTCGTCCTGCCAGAAGGTGTTGCCGCCGTCGATGATGACGTCACCTTCCTGCATCACGCCCGCGATGGTGTCGATCGTGGTCTCGGTGATGTGACCGGCCGGCAGCATCACCCAGGCCGTGCGCGGCCGCTCCAGTTTCGAGATGAACTCCTCGAGCGTCGCCGAGCCCACCGCGCCGTCTGCGGCAAGGCCTGCGACAGCCTTGGCGTCCTTGTCATAGACCACGGTCGTATGGCCGTGGCGTATCAGGCGGCGAACGATGTTGCCGCCCATCCGGCCGAGGCCGATCATGCCGAGTTGCATTGGAGATGATCCCTTAATTCAGTGCGTCGTTGAGCGCCGCATTGAGCGCGGCGAGACCTTTCTTGAGCGGACCCTTCAGATGCACGCGGAGTGCGCGCCGGCCGCGCTCGGTGAGCACGTCGAAATCGCCGCGCGCCTGCGCTGCCTTGATCACGCCGAAGCTCGCCTTCTGGCCCGGCACAGCCAGGTCCTTGGCATCGTCAGCGGTGATCTGGAGGAACACGCCGCTGTCGGGTCCACCCTTGTAGGCTTGTCCGGTCGAGTGCAGGAAGCGCGGCCCGAATTCGGCGCAGGTCGCGACGTGCCGCTTCTCGCGCACCTCGAGCCGCATGGCCTGGAGTGCGTCGATCGTCGCCTTGTCGCGGGCGATGTAGCCGAGCAGGGCGACGTAGTCGCCCTGGTTGGAGCGCGACAGATGCGCCTTCAGCCACGAGGTGAGGTCGCCATTGGCGCCGGCGGCGCGCAGTGCGGTGGCGTTGGCCTCGTCGGTGTAGAGATCGGCTTCGGCGGTGCTGATCACGGGTTTCTCCGCAGGCAGCGCGCCGGTCTTCTCGAACGAGGCGGTGAGCTCGCGGGTCTTGATCTTGGCCGCTTCCACGTCCGGCTGGTCGAACGGGTTGATGCCGAGGATGCTGCCTGCCACGGCCGTCGCCATCTCGAAGCGGAAGAACTCCTGACCGAGATGGTCGATCGATTTCATGACGATGCGAACGACCGGATGGCCGGCCGCTTCGATCGCGGCAAGGCTGGAATCGTGTGCGGCGTCCGCCTCGCCCTCGGTACGGATGTCGATGAAGAAGCGGTCGTTGCCGTAGAGCGAGGATTCGCCGAGCGGCTCGCCGGCGATCGGGATCAGGCCCTTGCCTTCCTTGCCGGTCGATTCCGCGATGAGCTGCTCGGCCCAGGCACCGAAATCGGCGATCTTCTTCGACGACAGGATCGTCACCTTGTCGCGGCCTTCGAGGCCGGCGAGACCCATCGCGAGGCCGAGCTGCACGCCGGGGTTCTCGGCTGGCGGCACGTCCGGCCCGCAGGAGCGGGCCATCGCCAGCGCATGCTTGACGAGGGTCTTGACGTCGATGCCGGCGGTTGCCGCCGGCACCAGGCCGAACGGCGACAACACCGAATAGCGTCCGCCGATCGAGGGCTCGCCATGGAAGATGCGGGCGTAGTTCAGTTTCTTCGCCGCCTTCTCCAGCGACGAGCCGGGATCGGTGACCGCGATGAAGCGGAAGCCGGTCTTGGCCTTCGGGCCGAGAGCCTGCGCAACGCGCTCGTGGAAATAATCCTTCATCGCGTTCGGCTCGGTGGTGCCGCCAGACTTGCTGGACACGATGAACAATGTGTTGGCGATGTCGATCTTGGCCTCCATCGCCCGCACCTGCGCCGGGTCGGTGGAGTCCAGCACGTGCAGCTTCGGGAAGCCCGCCTTTTTCGCAAAGGTCTCAGCCAACACCTCAGGTCCGAGGCTCGAACCGCCCATGCCGAGCACGACGGCGTCGGAGAATTTCTGGCCCTTCACGCGGTTGGCGTAATCCTCATAGTCGGCGACGTCGGCCTTGGCCGCGCTGTCGAGCCACCCGAGCCATTTGTTCTCGTCGGTGCCGGTCCAGACCGATTTGTCACGCTGCCACAGCCTGCGGATCTTGGCCGATGCGCGCCATTCCTCGGTGCTTTTGGCCACGGCCTTGCCGAGGCCGTCGCCGAGCGAGAGAAGCTGGCGGTCGATGGCGGCGCCGAGCACGGTGGCGCGCTTGTGCGCGACGGCGCCGTAGAGCTTGTCGGCGGCGTCGGCAAACTGCTTGACGCCGTCCTTGACCAGCTCCTCGGTGATGGCGTCGAGCGAAACGCCGGAGCGCTCCAGCTCTTCCAGCACGCGATAGGCGTCCTCGACACTCTCTTCAAGGCTGTCGCGCGCCTTACCGTGGTCGCGGAAAGCGTCCAGCGTTGCCGGCGGCACGGTGTTGACGGTGTCGGGGCCGATCAGCTCCTCGACATAAAGCACGTCGCTGTAGTCCTTGTTCTTGGTGCCGGTCGAGGCCCACAGCATGCGCTGCGGCTTGGCGCCCTTGGCGGCGAGCTTGTCCCAGCGCGGACCCGAGAACAGGCGCTTGTAATCCTGATAGGCGACCTTGGCGTTGGCGATCGCGACCTTGCCCTTGAGCGCGGCGAGCCGTTCCTTCTCGGATGGGTCGTTGGCACGGGCGATCTTCTCGTCGAGCTGCTTGTCGACGACCGAGTCGATGCGGCTGACGAAGAAGCTTGCGACGCTCGCGACATGCGAGGGATCGCCGCCGCCGGCGACGTATTTTTCGAGACCGGCGATATAGGCTTCGGCGACCTGGAGGTAGACCGCTTTCGAAAACAGCAGCGTGATGTTGATGCTGATGCCGTCGCCGATCAGCGTCTCGATCGCGGGCAGGCCTTCCGGGGTCGCCGGCACCTTCACCATCAAATTCTTGCGGTTGACGTCCTTCCAGAGGTGACGTGCCTCGGCGACCGTGCCTGATGTGTCCATCGCCAGGTAGGGCGAGACTTCCAAGCTGACATAGCCGTCGCCGCCCTTGAGGCGGTCATAGACCGGACGGAGCACGTCGGCGGCCGCCTGGATGTCCTCGATGGCGACGGCCTCGAACAGGTCGGCCACGGTCCGGTCGCCGCGCTTCAGCGCCTTGCCGATCGGGGCGTCGTACTCGTCCGAGCTCCCGATCGCCTTCTCGAAGATCGAGGGGTTGGAGGTGACGCCCTTGACGCCGTCGGTGTCGATCAGCCGCTTCAGGTCGCCTTTGGCAATGAAGCCGCGGGCGAGGAAGTCCAGCCAGACGGCTTGTCCGTGCTTTTCCAGTTCTTTGACGGGATTCATGGTGCTTATTTATCTCCAAGCCTGCGGGCGAGGGGTTTCCGCGCCGGTCCTGACGCGCTATCCTCTAGCCTACATGCTCCCGCGAGGGAACCAATCAAGGGTACAAGCGTCATACTCTCAGTGTAACTCCGCCGCGGTCATGGCGATCCAGGTGGAAGTGGCGTTGTTGCGTAAAAAGTCGTTGGCCGGAAGGAGTTGGCCAAGGTCTCGTTGCGTAACGTCATCGTGGCTCGGTCGCGAATGACCATGCTGGGGGAAAGCATGCACGCACATCATGACGGCTTGGCACTCGCCGTCGCCGACCGCTCGCAACCGGTCACGCCGGGCGCTGTCATCGACGCGTCTCACGATCTCGAAATCAGTTCATGTACCACCCGGCTGCGGCTGCTGGTCGCGGCGGGATTCGCGATGACCCTGCTCAGCGCGAGCCTCGCGTTCGACTGGTGGGACGGCCTTTGGTGGGACGGCGGTAGCGATTACGACACGACGATCGGCTATGCCGGTGTCGCGCTGTTTGGCCCGCTGACCAGCTGGTTGATCTGGATGCTGCCCGCCGAACGGGGGCCCGTGGTGATCGTCACTCCCTATGGCATCCGCGACCTCCGCATCGGCAATGAATTTCTATTGTGGGACTCGGTCGCGGAGATTTCGGCTGAGGAATGCCGCGGGCACAAGATGATCGTGCTGACGCCGACGCCGGCCTTGCAGCGCCAGCTCGGCACCATCCGCAGCCCGGCGCGCCGCGCGCAGAACGATCGACAGGACAGTCGGCAAAACAGTCGGGTTGTTATCCGCTCGGAGGGTCTGGCGACCGATTTTGACACACTGCTGCGCGCCTGCCGCGATTGCCATGCTGCAAGCAGCTCATGCGCCGCATTGCACCACGAAGATGAACGCCGCGCGCAAGGCGGCGCTCAAGGCATCGCCCTACAAGCGTCATAAGATCGCCGCTCGCGGATCGCCCTATGTTGCGGTGCCCGGGGGAGGAATCCCCGGTATTGCCCGGATGTGGCGAGCGAGTGACAAATTCTGGAAATGAGCGAAGATGGATAGAGATTCGCACAAATTACAGGCAAGTGCCTGTTCGTAATTCAGCGAGTGCCTACCTTGTGCGTTGCGTCGCGTCGGCACCAGGGTGTCCAATGATCGTCATGTGCTCACGCTGATTCGAAACGGCCTGAGGAACGGTCCGGTAACGCTTTCGTTTCAGCTTGTGTAGCGGAGCTCACGCGGAGAGGGATCATGTATAACGATTCTCTATTCAACGCTTTCGCTAAGTCGTTCGAGGCGAGAAGCCAGCACGACATGTCGATGGCGGAATATCTGGAGTCGTGTCGAAGCGATCCCATGAAATACGCCAACGCGGCCGAACGACTGCTAGCAGCGATCGGTGAGCCCCAGACGATTGACACGGCGAAGGACCCACGCCTTGGCCGTATTTTTTTGAACCGCACCATCCGTACCTATCCGGCCTTCGCCGGCTTCTACGGCATGGAAGAAACCATCGAGCGCATCGTCGGCTTCTTCCGGCACGCGGCGCAGGGCCTCGAAGAGCGCAAGCAGATTCTCTATCTGCTCGGGCCCGTCGGCGGCGGCAAATCCTCGCTCGCCGAGCGGCTGAAGTCGCTGATGGAAGTGCACCCGATCTACGTGCTCAAGGCCGGCGATGAACTCTCGCCCGTGTTCGAGAGCCCGCTCAGCCTGTTCGATCCCGATCAACTCGGACCGATGCTCGAAGAGAAGTACGGCATTCCGCGCCGGCGTCTCACCGGCCTGATGAGCCCGTGGTGCTACAAGCGGCTGGAAGCCTTCGGCGGCGATATCTCGCAATTCCGCGTCGCCAAGATCCAGCCGTCGCGGCTGCGCCAGATTGGTATCGCCAAGACCGAGCCCGGTGACGAGAACAACCAGGACATCTCCTCGCTGGTCGGCAAGGTCGATATCCGCAAGCTCGAGACCTACGCGCAGAACGATCCTGATGCCTACAGCTATTCCGGCGGCCTCAACCGCGCCAACCAGGGCGTGCTCGAGTTCGTCGAGATGTTCAAGGCGCCGATCAAGATGCTGCATCCGTTGCTGACCGCAACGCAGGAAGGCAACTACATCGGCACCGAGAACATCGGCGCGATCCCGTTCACCGGCGTCATTCTCGCGCACTCCAACGAAGCCGAGTGGTCGAGCTTCAAGGCCAACAAGAACAACGAGGCCTTCATCGACCGCATCTGCGTGATCAAGGTGCCCTATTGCCTGCGGATCACGGAAGAGCAGAAGATCTACGAGAAGCTGATCCAGGGCTCCGAGCTCGCGGCCGCGCCCTGCGCACCCTCGACGCTGGAGACGCTGGCGCGGTTCTCGGTGATGTCGCGCCTGCGCAAGCACGAAAACTCCACGGTGTTCGCCAAGATGAGGGTTTACGACGGCGAGAGCCTGAAGGAATCCGATCCGAAGGCGCGCAGCGTCCAGGAATATCGCGATGCCGCCGGCGTCGACGAGGGCATGGACGGCGTTTCCACCCGCTTCGCCTTCAAGATCCTGGCTGCGACCTTCAACCACGATCCGCAGGAAGTCGCCGCCGACGCCGTGCATCTGATGTACGCGCTGGAGCAGTCGATCAAGCGCGAGCAGCTGCCCGAGGAAGTCGAGAAGCGCTATCTCGAATTCATCAAGGCGGATCTCGCCCCGCGTTATGCCGAGTTCATCGGCAACGAGATCCAGAAGGCCTACCTCGAATCCTACTCGGATTACGGCCAGAACCTGTTCGACCGGTACGTCGATTATGCCGACGCCTGGATAGAGGACCAGGACTTCAAGGACGCCGACACCGGCCAGCTGCTGGATCGCGAATTGTTGAACCAGGAACTGACGAAAATCGAGAAACCGGCGGGCATCGCCAACCCCAAGGACTTCCGCAACGAGGTGGTCAAATTCTCGTTACGGTCGCGGGCCCAGAACGGCGGCAAGAATCCGACCTGGATCTCCTACGAGAAGATTCGCGACGTGATCGAAAAGCGGATATTCTCCCAGGTCGAGGACCTGCTTCCGGTCATCTCCTTCGGGTCGAAGAAGGACGGCGAGACGGAGAAGAAGCACGGCGAGTTCGTCGCACGCATGGTGGAGCGCGGCTACACCGAGCGTCAGGTTCGCCGGCTCGTCGAATGGTACATGCGCGTGAAGCAGGCCGGTTGAGGCGGATGGAAAAGTGCCGATTCACATTATTGACAGGCGCCTGAATCCAGGCGGCAAGAGTCTCGAGAACCGGCAGCGGTTCTTGCGTCGGGCCAAATCCCTGGTGCAGGGCGCCGTCAAGAAGACCTCGCAGGAACGCGACATCAAGGACGTCCTGGAGGGTGGTGAAATCACGATACCGCTCGACGGCATGCACGAGCCGCGTTTCCGCCGTGAAGGCGGAACGCGGGACATGGTGCTGCCCGGGAACAAGAAGTTCATCGAGGGCGACTACCTCCAGCGTTCCGGCCAGGGCAGCGCCAAGGATTCCGGCCCCGGCGAAGGCGACAGCGAGGACGCCTTCCGCTTCGTCCTCTCCCGCGACGAGTTCGTCGATCTCTTCCTCGACGATCTCGAACTGCCCGATCTGGCCAAGCGCAAGATCGCGCAGACCGAGAGCGAGGGCGTCCAGCGCGCCGGCTACACCACCTCGGGCTCGCCTGCCAACATCTCGGTGAGCCGGACTGTGCGGCGTGCGCTGGCGCGCCGCATCGCGCTCAAGCGTCCCAGCAAGGAGGAGATCGAGGAGCTGGAAGCCGCGATCGCCGCCTGCACGGACGAGGACGAGCGTGTGGTGCTGCTCGCCCAGCTCGACAAGCTGAAGGCGAAGACCAAGCGCATTCCCTTCATCGATCCGCTCGACATCCGCTACCGTCGCTTCGAGACGGTGCCGAAGCCGGTCGCGCAAGCGGTGATGTTCTGCCTGATGGACGTCTCCGGCTCGATGTCCGAGCACATGAAGGATCTCGCCAAGCGCTTCTACATGCTGCTCTACGTGTTCCTGAAGCGCCGCTACAAGCACGTCGAGATCGTCTTCATCCGCCACACCGACCGCGCCGAGGAGGTCGACGAGCAGACTTTCTTCTACGGCCCCGCCTCCGGCGGCACGCTGGTCTCCAGCGCGCTGCAGGCGATGCACGAGATCGTGCGCGAACGCTTCAACCCGTCGGACTGGAATATCTACGCAGCCCAAGCCTCCGACGGCGACAATTCCTATTCCGACGGCGAGCTCACCGGCATGTTGCTGACCGACAAGATCCTGCCGGCCTGCCAGTTCTTCGCCTATCTCGAGGTCGGGGAATCCGGCGGCAGCGCCTTCGATCTCTCCGATTCCTCGCTCTGGACCCTCTATGATCGCCTGCGCAACGGCGGCGCACCGCTCTCGATGCGCAAGGTCAGCGAGCGGAGCGAGATATTCCCGGTGTTCCACGACCTGTTCCAGCGCCGCGAAACGGCCCAGGAGAAAGCCGCTCCATGACGGAAAGATTGTTCGAAGGCGCGGATTGGGATTTTCACACCTTGCAGCGCATCACCGATGCCTGCGAGGAGGTGGCGAAGAACGATCTCGGGCTCGACGTCTATCCGAACCAGATCGAAGTCATCACCGCAGAGCAGATGCTGGATGCCTACTCTTCGGTCGGCATGCCCCTGTTCTACAAGCACTGGTCCTTCGGCAAACAATTTGCGTATCACGAAGCGTCCTACCGCAAGGGCCTGATGGGGCTCGCCTATGAGATCGTGATCAACTCCTCGCCATGCATCTCCTACCTCATGGAGGAGAACACGGCGACGATGCAGACGCTGGTGATCGCGCACGCCGCCTTCGGCCACAACCACTTCTTCAAGAACAATTATCTGTTCAAGCAGTGGACCGACGCCGACGGCATCCTGGATTACCTCGACTTCGCCAAGAAGTATGTGACGAGCTGCGAGGAACGCTACGGCCGCACCGAGGTCGAGCGCACGCTCGATGCCGCGCACGCGCTGATGTCGCACGGCATCGACCGCTATCCCGGCAAGAAGAAGCTGGATTTGCGCGAGGAAGAGAAGCGTGCCGGCCGTCGGCGCCAGCATGAAGAGGAAGTCTTCAACGATCTCTGGCGCACCGTGCCCAAGGGGGCATCGAAGACCCGGTCGGCGATCTCCCTCGAACGCCGCCGCAAGCTGCTCGGCCTGCCGCAGGAAAACCTGCTCTACTTCCTGGAAAAGAGCGCACCTCGGCTGGCGCCGTGGCAGCGCGAGCTGCTGCGCATCGTCCGCCACATAGCGCAATATTTCTATCCGCAGAGCCAAACCAAGGTGATGAACGAGGGGACGGCGACCTACGTCCACTATCGCATCATGACCAAGCTGCACGAGCAGGGTCGCATCAGCGACGGCAACTTCCTCGAATTCCTGGGATCGCACACCAATGTGGTGTTTCAGCCCGAATTCGACGATCGGCGTTTCTCGGGCTTCAATCCCTATGCGCTCGGCTTCGCCATGATGCAGGACATCGAGCGCATCGTCACCAGGCCCGAGGATGAGGACCGCGAATGGTTCCCGGACATCGCGGGCAAGAACGACGTGATGGGCGTGCTGCGCGACGTCTGGGCCAATTACCGCGACGAGAGCTTCATCGGCCAGTTCCTGAGTCCGAAGCTGATGCGGCAACTCCGCATGTTCCACCTGCACGACGATCCCGAGGAGCGCGCCGGCATTCGCGTCGATGCCATCCACGACGAGCGCGGCTTCCGTCGCGTCCGCCGCGAGCTGGCACGGCAGCACGATGTCGGCTACATCGACGCCAATATCGAGGTGGTGGACGTCGATCTCTCCGGCGACCGCCGGCTGATCCTGCATCACCACGTCATCAAGGGCTCGCAGCTCAATGAGACCGACGCCAAGCGCGTGCTCCAGCACCTTGCCGATCTCTGGACCTACGACGTCTCGCTGATCGAGGTCGATGCCCAGGACAAGGTGCTGCGCGAATACGTCGTAAGCCCGCGTCCGATCCCGGCGGCGGTGGCTTGAGGCCGGCGGCAGCTCTAGCTCATCGGGCTTTAGCTCGCTCGCGGCCATCCTTCGAGACGCCCGCCTTTGGCGGGCCCTCAGGATGAGGACGGAGGGTGCGGCAGAAATTTCGACAGTAGAGATGCTGCTTAGCCTCATCCTGAGGAGACCGCGGAGCGGTCGTCTCGAAGGACGATGCGCTTGCTCTGGCGGCCATCAGGAATACTTGGATCGACTTAGGGCGCTCTACGCCGAACGCTTTGCTGGCTTCTTCTTGACCTTCGACGCATTCAGCTCCGCCGCCGCGCGGATCAGCGCCTTCAACCCCTTCTCGTTGATCTCATCGCCGTCGCGAATATCGATCGCGCGTCGCAAATTGCCGTCGAGGCTTGAATTGAACAGGCCCGCGGGATCATCCAGTGCTGCGCCCTTGGCAAAGGTCAGCTTCACCACTTCCTTGTAGGTCTCGCCGGTGCAGATGATGCCGTCGTGCTCCCAGACGGGAACGCCGCGCCATTTCCATTCCTCGACCACATCCGGCACGGCGTCCTTGATCAGGTTGCGGACCCGTCCCAGCATCTCGCCGCGCCAGTCGCCGAGCTCCTTGATCCGGCCGTCGATCATCCTGGAGGGCGAGGGCCCGGTCGCGTCCTTTGCGCCGGCCTTCTTCGCGGTCACGGCCTTCGTCATGACCGCGCCTCCCGTCGAGCGTCGTCGCGCCGGCCGAGATAGGGCAGCGCGAACAGGTATAGCCCGGTGATGAGCATGGGAATCAGCGGGACGAGCGCCAGGAAGCCGATCCACGTTGCCTGGACCTGCTGCGTCATGGCGACGATGTTGGCGATGACGGCGAGCGTGAAAACGATCGACAGCCAGCGATGGATCTGCCGAACCCACATATTTCCGGTCAATGAAACCTCCTCTCGGGATGATCGAATGAACGCCGCCGGCCGGGCTAGTCCACCCGCGCCAGCACCTCGTCCAACCTTGCGAAAAACTGCTTCCAGCCGGCATGCGCGCCGCCATAGGCCTGCTTCTGCGTCGGGTTGAAGCCGGCCTGCTCGACGCGCAGATGCGTGCCCGCGCCCGTCGGTGTCAGCGTGAAGGTCACGATGCTCTTCAAATCGAACGCCGCGTCCTCATGCGAGAAATTCCAGGTGTAGGCGAGCGTCTTCTCCGGCTCGATGGTCAGGACTTCGCAATCGAGCACGCCGCCCCATTCGCCGCGCAGATTGAAGCGATGGCCGACATCGGGTTTGAAGTCGTTCTTCATCAGCCATTCCTCGATCAGATGCGGCTGCGTCAGCGCGCGCCACAGGCGCTCGGCCGGAAAAGCAAATTCGCGCTCGACGACGACAGAGCGCGTTTCGGTCGCGTGTTCGGTCATTGGTCCATCCTCTTCAGGAGATCGTCGAGGGCATCGAGCCGGTTCTGCCAGAACCCGGCCATCTGGCTGGTCCAGTCGAGCAGCGGATTCAGTGCGCCGGGCTGCGCGCTGTAATGGGTCTGGCGTCCCTCATGGCGGTCGCGCACCAGGCCCGCCTGCTTCAGCGCGCCGAGATGTTTTGAGACCGCCGGCTGGGAAACGCCTGATTGCGCCGTCAGTGCCCCGACCGTCTGCTCGCCGTCGCGGCACAGCCGTTCGAAGATCCCCCGCCGGGTCGGGTCGGCGAGCGTCCGGAACAAGAGATCGGGGGCGGTCGACATGTGGAATCCATAACCAGTAAGTTATGGATTAACTCATAACCGTAGGGTTATGGATAAGTCAAGCGTGATTTCTCCCCGTCATTGCGAGGAGCAAAGCGACGAAGCAATCCAGAGTCCCTCCGCGGAAGGATTCTGGATTGCTTCGCTGCGCTCGCAATGACGGAGAATGGGGCGACGGCGCCCCGCGCGACCCTTACGGCCGCAGATACAGATATCCCTGCGACTGCAGCTCGGCGAGCCGCACCACGCCGCCTTTCTCCGCGCTGACAAAACCCGGCAGCAGATCCGTCAGCGTGACGTTCTGCGCCTTCATTGTATTGCCGCAAGCGGCGAGCTCGACGCCGTCCTTGGAGAAATCACCGACGCGCTTGCTGATATCGGGGTTGGCTTGCACCCACTGAAACGCCTTCAGCGCCGGCCCGTGAATCACCAGCGCGATCGTCACATGCTCGGGGCCGCCGACGCCGTCGATGTGGTTCTGGATGTTGCCGAGCACGAAACTGACCTTCTCGGCATCGCTGAGATGGTAGACGACCCTGAGCTTGTTCGATGCGGGAGCCTCGGTCGCAGCTTTCGCGCGGGAGGCGCCGAGTGCCTCGCCCAAAGCCGTAACGGTGCTCCACAAGATGTTCCGGCGATTCATGGCGATCTCCCTGACCTGAATTTGCCGGAGACATATCATTTGTGGCGCAGCGCAGCGAGCTCTTCGCGGTCATCGGGGACAATGAGGGCCAATCGACCGCTAGTCGCCAGCCGAACGCCGCGCGTTCAGGTCCGCATGGCCCGCCCGCGGGCAGCTTCGCGCAAGGTTCCCGCCCTAATATTTTAGAGGAAGGGGCGCTGGTAAACCCCAGGTTGTTGCAACAGGCTGGTGGCGGTCGACCATGTCCGTAAGTCAGAACTTGCCCAACATCACGATCGGTTATTCCCGCGGACGGCTGCTGATGTTTTTCGGCGGCAATTTGCTGCTGACGCTGCTCTGTGCCGGGCTCGCATTCACCTGGCAGCAGGGCAAGGGCGTCACCACGTTCGAGCTCGCCGCCTGCTATGTCGGCGCGGTGTTTTTCGGCCTTGCCACCTGTCGGATGCTCTGGCGGCTGACCACCGCCAGGCAGCCCGTGGTGTTCATCACCCGCGTCGGCATTCGCGACACCAGGCTCGCCGAGGAGACCATCGCCTGGAGCGCGGTGAGGAAGATATTGCTTTCAGAGCAGCGCACGCAGAAATGCGTGGTGCTCAAGGTCGATCCGCTCATCGCTCAGCGATGCTCCGGGGGATTTCTGACGCGCGCCTTGATGAACAAGGCACTCGGCGCCGACGGCGTGATCGTCAATGCGGGCGGCCTGACCATGGACGTCGAGACCTTGCTCGAGACCTGCAAGCAATATTGGGGTGCCGGGCGACCGGCCCCTGTGGACGAGCCTGTGGCGGTGGCTGAGCTTGCGGCTGAGCCCGTCAATTAAGCGGGATGCGGCTTGGCGCCGCTGTCTCCGCCGTCATTGCGAGGTGTCGTAGGGTGGGCAAAGGCGCAACGCGCCGTGCCCACGATCTCTCTACGCAATTGATAGACATGGTGGGCACGCTTCGCTTTGCCCACCCTACGGATGCCTCACCGCAGGCTGGCGTTGAACTTGTCCAGCGCGGCCGAGCCCGGGCACAGCGTGTCCGCTTCCAGCGTGTTGAGCGGCGTCTCGACCGTGTCGAGATGCGCGTGCAAATCTTCCGCATCGGGATCGACGTAGAGCAGGCCGGTCACGATCTGGCCCTTGGCGGCGTGCCTCGCGAGGAAGGTCTGGGCGCCGAGCCGGTCATGCGGATCGTAGTCGGCGTCGATCTTGCGTAGCGCGATCTTGCTGCCGTCGTGCTGCTCGACCACCTGCACTGTGCCAGGCGCATAGTCCACCGCAATGGGATCGCGGCCGACCAGCACGTCGAGCCGGTTCACCGCGTCATTGTGCTCGCGAACATAATCAAAACTCTTGGTCGAGCCGGCGTGGTTGTTGAAGGCGATGCAGGGACTGATGACGTCGATAAACGACGCGCCCTTGTGACCGATCGCGGCGGCGATCAGCGGCACCAGCTGGGTCTTGTCGCCCGAGAAGGAGCGCGCGACGAAGGTGGCGCCGAGTTGCAGCGCCATCGCGACGAGATCGATCGCGTTGTCGGTGTTGGTGACGCCCTTCTTGCTCTTCGAGCCGCGGTCGGCGGTCGCCGAGAACTGCCCCTTGGTCAGGCCGTAGACGCCGTTGTTCTCGACGATATAGGTCATGTTGACACCGCGCCGGATCGAATGCGCGAACTGGCCGAAGCCGATCGAGGCGGAATCGCCGTCGCCGGAGACGCCGAGATAGATCAGATCGCGGTTGGCGAGGTTGGCGCCAGTGAGAACCGACGGCATGCGGCCATGCACGGTGTTGAAGCCGTGCGAATTGCCGAGGAAATAGTCCGGCGTCTTCGACGAACAGCCGATGCCGGAAATCTTTGCGACCCGATGCGGCTCGATCGAGAGTTCGTAACAGGCCTCGATGATCGAGGCCGTGATCGAATCGTGGCCGCAGCCCGCGCACAGCGTCGAGATCTTGCCCTCGTAGTCGCGATGCGTGTAGCCGAGCTCGTTCTTCTTGAGGCCCGGATGGTGGAATTTCGGTTTTGCAATGTAGGTCATGACACGGCCTTGCGGAGCGGGGTCACCTTGAGGTGATCCTGGTGGTCGCCAATGGCTTTTGCGATGAAACGGGCGGTGATCGGGGTGCCGTCGTAATGCACGATCGGCACGAGGCGGACGGGATCGATGCCGTTCTCGTTGACGATGAGCTGACGGAGCTGCGCGTCGCGATTCTGCTCGACGACATAGACGAAGTCGTGCTCGGCGAGGAAGCTCGCGACGCTGGAGTGGAACGGGAAGGCGCGGATGCGCAGGCGATCGAGCTGATGCCCGCGCGCTTCCAGCAAGCCGACCGCCTCATCCATCGCCGGCGAGGTCGAGCCGAAATAGATCACGCCATATTTGGTCGGCCGTTCCGCGTTGGCCTGCAGCGGCCGCGGCACCAGATCCTGCGCGGTTTCGAACTTGCGCACCAGACGCTGCATGTTGTCGGCATAGACCGAGCCCTCCTCGGAATAGCGCGCATAACGATCGCGCGACGTGCCGCGGGTAAAATAGGAGCCCTTGGTCGGATGCGTGCCGGGATAGGTGCGGTAGGGAATGCCGTCGCCGTCGACATCGAGATAGCGGCCGAAGTCGCGGCCCTCGTCCAGCATCTCCGCGGTCATCACCTTGCCGCGATCATACTGTTTGGCATCGTCCCATTTCAGGGGACGGCAGAGCCGGTGGTTCATGCCGATGTCGAGATCGAGCATCAGGAAGATCGTGGTCTGAAGCCGCTCGGCGAGATCGAAGGCCGCCGCAGCGAACTCGAACGCTTCCGCCGGATCTTCCGGAAACAGCAGCACGTGCTTGGTGTCGCCATGCGAAGCATAGGCGCAGGCGATGATGTCGCATTGCTGGGTGCGGGTCGGCATGCCCGTCGAGGGGCCCGCGCGCTGGATGTTCATGATCACGGCCGGGATCTCGGCGAAATACGAGAGGCCGATGAACTCGGTCATCAGGGAGATGCCCGGGCCCGAGGTCGCGGTGAAGGCGCGCGCGCCGTTCCAGGAGGCGCCGATGACGATGCCGATCGAGGCCAGTTCGTCCTCGCCTTGCACGATCGCGTATTTCGCCTTGCCTGTCTCCGCATCGTGCCGGTACTTCTTGCAGTGGGCGGTGAACGCTTCCGCCACCGAGGAGGACGGTGTGATCGGATACCATGCGCACACGGTGGCGCCGCCATAGACGGCGCCGAGCGCGGCGGCGCTGTTGCCCTCGATGAAGATGCGGTCGCCGACCTTGTCGGATTTCTTGATACGCAAGCCCAGCGGGCATTTCAAATTCTGCAGCGCCCAGTCGCGGCCGAGATGCAGCGCGTGGACGTTGGAGGACAAGAGCTTCTCCTTGCCCTTGTACTGCTCGCCAATCAGCTGCTCGATCAGCTTCGGATCCATGTCGAGCAGGGCCGAGAGCGCGCCGAGATAGATGATGTTCTTGAACAGCTGGCGCTGGCGCGGATCGGTGTAGGTCGAGTTGGTGATGGCGGTGAGTGGCACGCCGATCACGGTGATGTCGTCGCGGAATTTGGTCGACGGCATCGGCTTGGTGGAATCGTAGAACAGATAGCCGCCGGGCTCGATACCGGCGACGTCCTTGTCCCAGGTCTGCGGGTTCATCGCCACCATCATGTCGACGCCGCCGCGGGCGCCGAGATGGCCGTCTTCCGTCACCCGCACCTCGTACCAGGTCGGCAGGCCCTGGATGTTGGAGGGGAAGATGTTGCGCGGAGAGACCGGGACGCCATGGCGCAGGATCGCGCGCGCGAACATCTCGTTGGCGCTGGCCGAACCCGAGCCGTTGACGTTGGCGAAGCGGACGACGAAGTCGTTTACGCTGCTGAGCGGCTTTTTGTCGGACATGTCGAACCTGCGTGAGTCATCTCGATGAAATATTTCTGCATGTCCCAGGCGCCGGTGGGACAGCGCTCGGCGCACAGCCCGCAATGCAGGCAGACGTCCTCGTCCTTGACCATCACGCGCCCGGTCTTCAGGTCGGACGAAACGTAGAGGTCCTGGTCCGGATGCGGCGAGGGCGCCTTCAGCCGATGACGCAGATCGTCTTCCTCGCCGTTCGCGGTGAAAGTGATGCAATCCATCGGGCAGATGTCGACGCAGGCATCGCACTCGATGCAGAGCGAGGTGGAGAATACCGTCTGCACATCGCAGTTCAGGCAGCGCTCGGCTTCGCCCAGCGCGAGCTTGACGTCGTAGCCGAGCTCGACCTCGGCGCGGATGTCCTTCAGCGCGATCACCTTGTCGCGATGCGGCACCTTGTAGCGCTTGTCGTTGGAGATGTCGTTGTCATAGCTCCATTCGTGGATGCCCATCTTCTGCGAGGAGACATGCACGTCCGGCAAAGGCCGCTCGGTGATGTCCTCGCCCGACAGCATCTTGTGAATCGACAGCGCGGCGTCGTGGCCCTGCGCGACCGCCCAGATGATGTTCTTCGGCCCGAACGCGGCGTCGCCGCCGAAGAAGACCTTTGGATTGGTGGAGACGAACGTCGTCGGATCGACCTTGGGCATGTGCCATTTGTCGAACTCGATGCCGCAATCCTGCTCGATCCAGGGGAAGGCGTTCTCCTGGCCGACCGCGACCAGCACGTCGTCGCATTCGATGGTCTGGTCCGGCTCGCCCGAGGGAACGAGGTTGCGCTTGCCCTTGGCATCGTATTCGGCCTTCACCTTCTGGAAGGTGATGCCGGTGAGCTTGCCGTTGTCGTGGACGAAGGCGACCGGGACGAGGAAGTTGAGGATCGGAATGTCCTCGTGCAGCGCGTCTTCCTTCTCCCATGGGGAGGCCTTCATCTCCTCGAAGCCGGAGCGGACGACGACCTTCACCTCTTCGCCGCCGAGGCGGCGCGCGGTGCGGCAGCAATCCATCGCGGTGTTGCCGCCGCCAAGCACGATCACGCGCTTGCCGATCTTGTCGATGTGGCCGAACGAGACCGAGGCCAGCCACTCGATGCCGATATGGACGTTGGCGGCTGCTTCCTTGCGGCCGGGAATGTCGAGCTCGCGGCCGCGCGGCGCGCCGGAGCCGACGAAGATCGCGTCATATTTCTCCGCGAGCAACGCCTTCATGCTGTCGATGCGTTGGCCGCCCTTGAAGTCGACACCGAGGTTGAGGATGTAGCCGGTCTCCTCGTCGATGACGGAATTGGGCAGACGGAATTTCGGGATCTGCGTGCGCATCATGCCGCCGGCTTGCGGATCGCCGTCGAACACGGTGCAGTGATAGCCGAGCGGCGCCAGATCTCGCGCGACGGTCAGCGACGCCGGACCGCCACCGACGAACGCGACACGCTTGCCGTTCTTCGCAGTCGGACGCGGCAGGCGCTGCGTGATGTCGTCCTTGAAATCGGCGGCGACGCGCTTGAGGCGGCAGATCGCAACCGGCGTTTCCTCGACGCGACCGCGGCGGCACGCCGGCTCGCATGGACGATCGCAGGTGCGTCCCAGGATTCCGGGAAACACATTCGATTTCCAATTGATCATGTAGGCGTCGCTGTAGCGGCCTTGTGCGATCAGTCGGATGTATTCGGGAACCGGAGTGTGCGCAGGACAGGCCCACTGACAATCGACCACTTTGTGAAAGTAGTCGGGGGCCGCGATATCGGTCGGTTTCATTCCTACCCTGTCCGCGCAGGCTCAAAGACCCGGCGGCCTCTTTGAGCTTGTCGGACGCTTAACGCGGCTCGATCTGGTTTCTGAATGACGTCATTGGGTTAGCTTATTAGAACCGTTCCGAAGTACAACGGCAAATTTTCGCGATCACATGCTTTCATGGGAGCTGCGCGCGCACAGCATTAACGGCCGCATGAAGTCATGCGGCGCTGCAATATGTTGCGCTGCGCTCCATCCCCGTCATTGCGAGGAGCTCTTGCGACGAAGCAATCCAGATTGTTTCCTCGGAGACAGTCTGGATTGCTTCGCTGCGCTCGCAATGACGGCGGCGGCGGAAGGCGCGGCAATCTCCCGACGTCAGCTCTGTGCGATGTCGCTCTTCGCGAGGTCCCACATCAGGCTGTAAGTGCCGACGGAGACGGGCAGCGGGAAGGGCGCGGCAGCAGGACCGGTGAAGCGCTCGGCGATGACAGCGGAGACCGCTCCGACATGCGTGCCGTCGATCAGCACGAACCAGTCGCGCGCGCCTTCGTTGCGCACCGCCGGAATATCCGCCGTTGCGCCCGACAATTCCGGCTCGCTTTCGAGCAGATGCATCGAGATGATGCCTTCGCGCGTCTCCGGTGCCAGCTTTTCTTGCAGTGCATCACGCCACGCGCCGGCATTGTCGGCCGTCGGCCGCAGCCGCACGAGGCCGAGCGCAGCGCCACGACCGGTGCCTTTGCTGAGGGTGATGCGCGCAACGACGCGCAGCATGTTCTTGAAATGCGCCATGGTCCGCCGCGACCATTCGGTCTGGTTGGCGAGCCGCGCCCGGTAGGCGGGACTGTCGAGCACGTCGAGTGTCGCGGTCGAATACAGCGAGAGATATTTGGGATTGGCGGCATGCGCGACATAGCGCCGCGCCTCCAGAAATCCCTCGATCGCGACACGCTCTTCCAGATGTTCGCGATCGTACCAGCGGTTGAAATCGGCTTCCTCCGCCGCGTCGATATTCATCGACGTCAGCAGCATGCCTTGCCCGGCGAGCGGCATTTTCTTGTTGTCCTTCCCATGCGAACCCTGACCCTCATGGTGAGGAGGCGCGCAAGCGCCGTCTCGAACCATGAAGGCCCCGCTGCTACGTCTCGGCCTTTCATCCTTCGAGACGCGCTCTTCGAGCGCTCCTCAGGATGAGGAGGTAGACCTCAGCGCGCAGCCTTCGACGCGAGATCGGCGATCGACTTCATGACCGCGTCCCGCACGCCGGCATCATAGAGCGAATGCCCGGCTTCTTCCACGATCCTGATCTCGGAACCCGGCCAAACTTTCGCGAGCCGCTCGGATGTCTCAGGAGGACACAACAGATCGTAGCGGCCTTGCACGATGATGCCGGGAATGCCTTCGAGCCGGCCGGCGTTTCGCAACAACTGATCTTCGCTCATGAAGGAGTTGCTGACGAAATAATGCGCCTCCATGAACGGCGTCGCGGGCAGCGTACGCCAGACGTTCAGCGAGGCGAGGTCGATCCGCGTCTTGGCCGCCTTGTGCTCGGACAGCGCGCGCTCGGTGTCGTGCCACGCCCGCGAGGCCGGGCCATGCACGGCCGGATCGGCATCGAGGATGCGGCGCCAATAGGCGTCGATCGGACGTGCGCGCTCTTCCGGCGGCAGCACGCTCAGGAAATCCTCGTACAGCGCGGGATAGAACTGCGACAGGCGCGAGGTGAAGGCGATCTCGACTTCGGTCCGCGTGCCGAGGAAGGTTGCACGCAGCGCAATGCCGGCGACGCGCTCGGGATGGGCCTCCGCATAGGCCAGCGCCAGCGTTGCGCCCCAGGAGCCGCCGACCACCATCCAGCGCTCAAAGCCGAATTTTTCGCGGATTGTCTCCATGTCCGCGATCAGATGCGCCGTCGTGTTGTGCGCGCGCGAGCCTTTCGGACGGCTGCGGCCGCAGCCGCGCTGGTCGAACAGCACCGCATGCATCCGCTCGGGATCGAACAGCCGGCGATGATCGGGCTGGCAACCGCTGCCGGGACCGCCATGCAGATAGATGGCGGGAACGCCCTCAGCGCGGCCGACGCTCTCGACATAGAGCTCGTGGCCGTCGCCGACGTCGAGCATCTCGGAGGTCAGCGGCGCGAAGGGATCGGCGCGTTTGGCCGATGCGGCCGCGTCGGCGTCAGGCATCATTCCCGGATTCCAGAGTGCCGCCGGCGAAATTGCGGTAGAGGAAACGGCTGGTCTCGCCCTCGGCCTCGTGCTCGGCCTGCTTGAAAATGGTTTCGTGCAGCGGTGACAGCGCGCAGGCCGGATCGGTGTTGGCCGCATCGCCCGTCAGCGCAAACGCCTGGCAGCGGCAGCCGCCGAAATCGATCTCGCGGAATTCGCAAGACTTGCACGGCTCCTTCATCCAGCCGGTGCCGCGATAGCGGTTGAAGGCCTCGGAGTTCTGCCAGATCCAGGCGATCGAATGGTTCGAGCGCACGGATTCGAAGTCGAGCCCGGTGATGCTCTCGGCGGCGTGGCACGGCAGCACCTTGCCGGCGGGCGAGATGTTGAAGAACTGCCGGCCCCAGCCGCCCATGCATTTCTTCGGCCGCAGCGCGTAATAGTCCGGCATGACGTAGTCGATCGTCAGCCGTCCCTTGAGCCGTTCGCTCGCCGCTTCGACGATGCGCGTGGTCTCATCGAGCTGTTCCACCGTCGGCATCAGCGCGGCGCGGTTCTTCAGCGCCCAGCCGTAATATTGGACATTGGCGACCTCGAGCCGGTCGGCGTCGAGATCAACAGACATCTGGATGATGTCGGGAAGCTGGTGCAAATTCTGCCGGTGCATCACCGCGTTCACGGTCAGCGGCAGGTCCAGCTCGCGCGTCCACTTAGCGACTTCGAGCTTCTTGCGGTGGCCGCCCTTGTAGCCGGCAACGCGATCGGCGAGACCTTCTTCGATGCCCTGAAAACTGATCTGCACATGGCAGAGCCCGGCGTCGGCCAACTGGCTCAGCCGCTCGCGCGTCAGCAGCACGGCCGAGGTGATGAGGTTGGTGTACAGGCCCACGTCGCTGGCATGCTTCACCAGCTCGACGAGGTCCTTGCGCGCCGTCGGCTCGCCGCCGGAGAAATGCACCTGGAGCACGCCGATCTCGGCGAGCTCGCTCAGCACCTTCTTCCACTCATCCGTCGTCAGCTCTTTGCCGGACCTGTCGAGCTCGACCGGGTTGGAACAATAGGGGCACTGCAGCGGGCAGCGATGGGTGATCTCGAGCAGCACCGCGAGCGGAATGCCGAACGTCTCCGCGGTCGAGCGGCTCTTCTCCAGCACCGCGAGGCTGTCGCTCGCGTCGGGCGGAATGATCGGGAGCACATCGCTCATGGCGTCTTCTCCCTGATCTCGGTGAGAAAGCCCTTGTCGGCGAGATCCTGCAGCATGACGATGACGTCGGCGAGAATCGCCTCGCGCGGCGCGGCATATTTCACGGCCAACTGATCCGACATGTCGCCGACACTGCGCTTGCCGTCGCAGAGCTGCAAGACCTCGACCGCGATCTCGTCGGGCGCCAGCACCCGCTCCGGCGCCAGGATCACCCAGACCTGTCGGGTTTCGTCATATTTCAGCTTGGCATGCCGCGGCAGCACCGGGCGGCTTGCCTCGCTGACGCTGATGTTCCGCGGCCCGGCCATCGCTCGTGTTCCTTAACCCGCTTTGGGCACGAACGCGCCCGGCGGAATGTGGCCCTCGACATAGGCGTGCTGGAGCGCGTCGAGCTGCACCCATAGCACGTTGGTCTTGAAGATCAGCGCGTTGCACACTTGGGCGCGCTGCTCCGGTGTCGTCGCATGCGCCTTGACGTAGTCGAGCGCGAAACCGGCATCGCGCGGCGCCTGCGCCAGCCGCCGCTTGAAATAGCTCATGATGTCAGGATTGACGAAGTCGTAATGCTCCAGCATGCCGGAGATGCGCTCCTCGTGCAGGTTCGGCGCGAACAATTCGGTGAGCGAGGAGGCGATCGCCTCCAGCGGCGACTTCTCGCGGCAGTAATGCACGTAGGCTTCCACCGCAAAGCGCGTCGCCGGCAAGATGCCCTCGGTCGATTCCACATAGCCCGGGTCGAGGCCGAGGCCACTGGTCAGCTTCAGCCAGCGCTCGATGCCGCCTTCGCTGCCGACATCGCCGTCATGGTCCTCGATGCGGTGACGCCATTCCAGCCGCGTGGCGCGGTCGCGGAAACGCGAGATCACCACCGCGTCCTTGATCGGGATCGTGCTCTGGTAATAGTAGCGGTTCAGCGCCCAGGCCTGCACCTGGCCCTTGTTCAGCTTGCCGCCGTGCAAGAGCTTATGGAACGGATGCAAGCTGTGATAGCGCGTCGCCCCGATATGGCGCAGCGTCGCCTCCAGCTCCTCCGCCGAGTTGAGGCGGATGTCCTTGCCGACAGAGAGCGCGGTCATTCCAGTCATGTTTGGTCCAGTCTTGGACGCGGCATTCACAACACGATCTCCGTTCCGTCCGTCGGTATCTGCCAGCCCGCGGCCTCGAGCGCCTGGCGCTCCGGCGTACCGGGCAGCAGCGCCGGATTCGAGTTATTGATATGCAGAAACATCTTCCTGTCGAGTGTGAGGTCGGCCAGCCGCGCGATCGCGCCGTCGTCACCGGACATCGCGACATGTCCCATACTCTTGCCGGTCTTGTGGCCGAGGCCTGCCTTGATCATCTCGTCGTCCTGCCAGACCGTGCCGTCGAAGAACACCAGCGACGCGCCGTCGATCTCGGCCTTGAGCGCGTCGGTGACCTCGGCGCAGGCGGCGATGAAATAGAAGCACTTGCCGCTTGCCTTGTCGGTGATCTTCAGCCCCAGCGTATCACCGTCGCCGCTCTCGCCGCCGGGATGGGCCTTGCCTTCGAGATACCACGCCGATTTGCCCGGCACCGCAAAGGGCAGCACTTCGAGGCCTGAGCGCGCGCCATCAGGCAATCGCGGCTCGAACGGCTCGCTGATTCCGACCGGCTGACGTTTGACTTTCTTCTCGTTCAGCACGTTGAAGATGCTGTTGCTGGCCAGGATCGCCAGCACCTTCTCGTGCGCATAGACGGTGAACGGCGAGCCCTCGCGCATCGAGAGCAGGCCCGCCACCGCATCCACTTCGCTGTTGGTCAGGATCACGCCTGCAACAGGCGTATGGCGCAGCGCGCCCGCCTTGGGATGCAGCTGCGGCGTGGCATTCAATTGCTGGCGTAGGTCAGGGGAGGCGTTGATCAGGAACCAGTGCTCGCCGTCGCCGCTGAAGGCGACCGAGGCTTGGGTTCGAAAAAGGTCATGTCCGCCAGCACGGGCCGCCTGGCAGCCCTCACACCCGCAATTCCATTGCGGGACTCCGCCGCCAGCCCCGGCGCCCAGGACGACGACGCGAAGCATACTACGTCTCCTGGAGGCAATGTCGCGAGGTGGACCTCACGCCGACACAAATCCTGACGTCCGGACATGCATCGTGACCGAAAGATCCACCTGCGCAGAACGCAAATTCACCAACCGCTTACTTGCGGATGGCGCTCACATACATGTTGATTTCCATGCCGCAGGGCACTTCGACGATCTTCGGGGCTTTCCAGGCCATTTCGGCTCTCCATATTCGCGAATTCGGACGTATCCGCCCAAGGGATAAAGTAATGCGGGCGCAAAAGTTCGCCAGTGAAATTTTCCCGAGAAAGTCATGTTGCGCCGCAAAAAATCATGGTGGAACATCACTTCTGGAGACGCTGCCTTGCGCCTGGCGCATTCGGTCGCGAACCCTGTCCTGATAAAGCAGTTGTGAGTTCAGTGCAGCTTTCAATCCGGTACAGGCGACCCAAGTGGAATTCGGTGATGCCCAAATACTTCTTCAACACCCGCATCGGCGACGAATTGATCGTGGATCCTGAAGGAGAGGACCTGCGCAACCCCGACCGCGCCTGGGAGGTCGCCCGCCAGATGATCCTCGAAGTCGTGAAATCCGAGGGCGCCCAGCCGGCCCTGATGGAGGCGGTGATCGAGGTCACCGACGACGACGGGGAAATCGTGCTCGAATTCCCCTTCACCGAGGCCCTGCTGGACATGCCGGACCAGTCCGCCACGAGGCATTAAGCGCCACCCCCCGCTCTCTCCCCGTCATTGCGAGGAGCGTAGCGACGAAGCAATCCAGACTGCTTCCTCGGAGGCAGTCTGGATTGCTTCGCTGCGCTCGCAATGACGGAGAATGAGGCGCCAAACCCGCCCTTCGCCCCTGCGAAATCCGCATGGCTTTGCTGCGTTCCCGGCGCTAAAAGACGCCGGTCATACGGAGCAAGCCATGCAAGATCTCTGGCGCCTGTCGGCCGCCGACCTCGCCACTCTCGTCAGGTCCAAAAAAGTGTCCGCCCGGGAGGCCGCCAAGGCCGGCCTCGCCCGCCTGGATGCCGTCAATCCCGCGCTCAACGCCGTGATCGACCACCGGCCCGAGGACGTGCTCAAGCAGGCCGATGCCGTCGATGCCGCCATCAGCAGGGGCGAGGATCCCGGCGTGCTCGCCGGGGTCCCCGTCACCATCAAGGCCAATGTCGACCAGGAGGGCTTTGCCACCACCAACGGCCTGAAACTCCAGCGCGACCTGATCGCGCGCGAGGACAATCCGGTGGTCGCCAATTTCCGCAAATCCGGCGCCATTCTCCTGGGGCGCACCAATTGCCCGGCCTTCTCCTACCGCTGGTTCACCACCAATCTGGTCCATGGCGACACCAAGAACCCGCGCGATGCCTCGTTGACGCCGGGTGGCTCGTCCGGCGGCGCCGGTTCCGCGGTCGCGGCCGGCATCGGCCACATCGCCCACGGCACCGATATCGCCGGTTCGATCCGCTATCCCGCCTATGCCTGTGGCGTGCACGGCCTGCGCCCGACGCTCGGCCGTATCCCCGCCTTCAACCCGGCGCTGCCGGAGCGCCCGATCGGGCCGCAGATCATGGCAGTCTCGGGTCCCTTGGCGCGCACCGTGAACGACCTCCGCATCTCGCTCGCGGCCATGTCGGCCCGCGACATCCGCGATCCCTGGTTCGTGCCGGCGCCGCTGGAAGGCCCGGCCGTGCCGAAGCGCGCCGCGCTCTGCCTCAATCCGGACGGCCTTGCCACCACGCCGGAGGTGAAGGCGGCGGTGATCGACGCCGGCAAGCGGCTCGAGCGCGCCGGCTGGACCGTCGAGACGATCGAGAACACCCCGCCGATGCGCGAAGCCGTCGAATGGCAGCGCAAGCTCTGGCTCGGCGACGCCTATGAAGCACAGCTCGAAATGGCCGAGCGCGAGGGCGATCCCGGCGCGCTGGCCTGTCTCCGCGGCAACCGCGCCAAGGTGACGCCGATGGACCAGGCCAATTACGCGCAGGCGCTGACCCGCCGTGCCACGTTGACGCGCGACTGGATGCTGTTCTTCGAAAAATATGCCGTCGTGCTGACGCCGGTCTCCGGCGAGTTGCCGTTCCCCGATCACCTCGACCGCAAGGATGCGGCATCGTTCGAGCGCGTCTGGGAAGCGCAGATGCCGCAGATCGCGACGCCCTTCATGGGCCTTCCGGGCCTCGTGGTCTCCACCGGCCTCGTCGGCAAGGCGCCGGTCGGCGTGCACATCGTCTCCGGCCGCTATCGCGAGGATCTCTGCCTGCTCGCCGGCGAAGCGATCGAGGCCGGCGGCGTGCCGCCGTCGCCGATCGACCCCGTAGGTTAGCGATGTCTGCGATCTACGACTTCAAGGCCAACTCGCTTGCAGGCGAGGAGGTGCTGATGAAACGTTTCGAAGGGCAGGTGCTGCTGATCGTCAACACCGCGAGCAAATGCGGCTTCACGCCGCAATATCGCGGGCTGGAGGATCTGCACCGCGATCTGTCGCCGCGCGGCTTCGCGGTGCTCGGCTTTCCCTGCAACCAGTTCGGCGCGCAGGAGCCGGGGCCGGCGAGCGAGATCCAGGCGTTCTGTTCGACGCATTACGACGTCACTTTTCCCTTGTTCGAGAAGATCGACGTCAACGGCGCCCACGCGCACCCCTTGTATGAGTACCTGAAGCATCAGCAATCCGGCCTGCTCGGCGCCTCCATCAAATGGAATTTCACCAAATTCCTGGTGGACCGTGCCGGAAAGGTGGTCGCGCGCCATGCGCCGACCGCAAGGCCCGAAGGACTGCGGAATCAAATCGAGACCCTGTTATGAGCGAGACAATCATGAGCGACGAATTTCCGGACCGCCTGTCGGTCGACCCGAACAGCCCCTATTACAACGCGGATATCCTGTCGCGCGACGTCGGCATCCGCTTCAAGGGCGTCGAGAAAACCAATGTCGAGGAGTACTGCATCAGCGAAGGCTGGGTCCGCGTCACCGCCGGCAATGCCAAGGACCGCCGCGGCAACCCGCTGACCATCAAGGTGCACGGCCCGGTCGAGCCGTATTTCAGGGACAAGAAAGCAGACTGACGCACGCACTCTCTCCTCGTCATTGCGAGGAGCCCTTGACCTCTCCCCGTCATTGTGGGGAGCGCACTCTCTCACCTCGTCATTGCGAGCGAAGCGAAGCAATCCAGAATCTTTCTGCGGTGACAGTCTGGATTGCTTCGTCGCTTCGCTCCTCGCAATGACGACGACAACCACCGAGGCCACCCCATGTCCGTCCGCATCGTCGACGTCCGCGAAATTACAAAACCGATCTCATCGCCGATCCGCAACGCCTATATCGACTTCACCAAGATGACGACGAGCCTCGTCGCCGTCGTCACTGACGTCGTGCGCGACGGCAAGCGCGTCGTCGGCTACGGCTTCAACTCCAACGGCCGCTATGGGCAGGGCGGCCTGATCCGCGAGCGCTTCGCCTCGCGCATCACGGAGGCCGATCCGAAGTCGCTGCTGAACGCCGCTGGCGACAATCTCGACCCCGACAAGGTCTGGGCCGCGATGATGACCAACGAGAAGCCCGGCGGCCATGGCGAGCGCTCGGTCGCGGTCGGCACCATCGACATGGCGGTGTGGGACGCGGTGGCGAAGATCGCGGGCAAGCCGCTGTTTCGCCTGCTGGCTGAGCGTCACGGCGTCAAAGCCGATCCGCGCGTGTTCGTCTATGCCGCCGGCGGCTACTACTATCCCGGCAAGGATCTCTCGATGCTGCGCGGCGAGATGCGCGGCTATCTCGACCGCGGCTACAACGTCGTCAAGATGAAGATCGGCGGCGCTGATATCGAGGACGATCGCACCCGCATCGAGGCGGTGCTGAAGGAGATCGGCAAGGACGCGCAGCTCGCCGTCGACGCCAACGGCCGTTTCAATCTCGAAACCGGCATCGCCTACGCCAAGATGCTGCGCGATTATCCCTTGTTCTGGTACGAGGAGGTCGGCGATCCCCTCGACTACGCATTGCAGGCAGCGCTCGCCGAATTCTATCCCGGCCCGATGGCGACCGGCGAGAATCTCTTCAGCCACCAGGACGCCCGCAACCTCATCCGCTACGGCGGCATGCGCCCCGATCGCGACTGGCTGCAATTCGATTGCGCGCTGTCCTACGGCCTGTGCGAATACCAGCGCACGCTGGAGGTCTTGAAGACCCACGGCTGGTCGCCGAGCCGCTGCATCCCGCACGGCGGCCACCAGATGTCGCTCAACATCGCAGCAGGCTTGGGCTTAGGCGGCAACGAAAGCTATCCGGATCTCTTCCAGCCCTATGGCGGCTTTCCCGATGGCGTCCGTGTCGAGAACGGCCACATCACCATGCCTGACCTCCCCGGCATCGGTTTTGAGGGCAAGTCCGATCTCTACAAGGAAATGAAAGCGCTGGCGGAGTAGGGAGGCGCTGGGGTGTTGAGGCAAGATGACCGCGCCGACAACGGTGTCGTCCTCGCGAACGCGGGGACCCATAACCCCAGGGAGGAGTTACGGCGCGCGCTGGTAACTCCGGGTCTTCGCCAAACTCAATTCTGTGGTTATGGGTCCCGGATCTGCGCTACGCTTGTCCGGGACGACGACTGAGTGTGTGGCTGCGCGCTCAGGCCCTCGACCTCCCAACGCTCTCCGCTGTCATGCCCCGGCTTGACCGGGGCATCCAGTACGCCGCGGCGGATGTCGCGATAGCGAGCACTTCAACGCCGGCCTCTGGGATACTGGATCGTCCGCCTTCGCGGACGATGACACCGAGTATGTCGCCTACGACAGCCGCATGTCCAGCAGCCGCCGCCCCTCGCCCTTCAGCAGTTTCTTCACCGCGCTGGACGCCACGACCTCGCCGTCATTCGCATACGCTTCGTGGTTCTTCTCGATGTCGTCGAGGCGGTAGAGGTAATTGACCATCACGCCGGCGGATTCGCGGACGCCCTTCGGCGAGAGGTCGCCGAGCCAGTTGATGCGCTCCAGCCGCGCACCATTGCCGAGATGGAAGCGGGCGACGGAATCGATGAGCTTGCCCTTCGGCGTGCGGGCCTTGAGGAAATAGTGCGCCGCGAGTGGCTCGATCACGGCGCGCAGCAGCGTCGTCGTCTCGGGGTTCTCATACCATTTGGGATCGTCGAGACGCTTCAGCGTCTCGCGGTCCTCGTCCGTCAGCGGCAAATCCTTGTCCTGCTTGATCCACTGCATGAAGCCGGGCACCGGCGACAGCGTCACGAATGTATCCAGCTTCGGCGTCTCGCGGCGCAGCTCCTCCACCACTTGCTTGATCAGGAAGCTGCCGAAGGAGATGCCTCCTAAGCCGCGCTGGGTGTTGGAGATCGAATAGAACACGGCGGTGCGCGCCTTCTCGATCGGCAGGTACTGGCGATCGACGGCGAGCAGCGGCGCAATCGCGCCGGGGATGGTCTCGGTCAGCGCGACCTCGACGAAGATCAGCGGCTCGTCCACCATCGCCGGATGGAAGAAGGCGTAGCAGCGGCGGTCGACCGGATCGATGCGGCGGCGCAGATCGTCCCAATCGCTGATCTCGTGCACGGCTTCGTAGCGGATGATTTTTTCGAGGATGTTGGCCGGGGTCGACCAGTCAATCCGGCGCAGCACGAGAAACCCCCTGTTGAACCATGACGAGAGAAGATGCGAGACGTCGCGATCGAGCGCGGCGAAATCGGTGTGCCCCTTCATCATGCCGAGCAGGTCGGCCCGCATGCTGACGAGATCGCCGGTGCCGCCGGGCGCGCGGTTGAGACGGCGGATCAGCTCCTGCCGCCGTGGTTCCGAGGCGAAATGCAGCGAGCTCGCGTCCTCGTCGCTCGGCTTGGCGCGCCATTTCTCGATCGCTGTGGCCAGACGTTCCCGATCGGGACCGAAATCGCGCACCAGTCCTTCGAAGAAAGCGCGGCGTCCCGCCGCATCCAGCTCCCCGTAGATGTCGAGCACCTCGCGCGCCAGCGCGGTGCCGGACGCTTCGCCCCGGCCCGACAGCAGCGCGCCGCAAAGCTCGATCAGTCCGCCGGCGTCCCGCTTGGTATCGGCGGAATCCCCGCGCAATAGCAGCGTACGGCCGCGCTCGGAGATGGTGGCGAGCAGGTCGGAGAAGAAGGCATTGGCCATCTGGGCTTTCGGATCAGGTTTGTGCGCTGCGGGAAGCTTACACGGGATTTAGGCGGAAGCCGATCACAATCAAGCAGAGGAATTTGGCAAGTTGAGTGGGGCCGTGCGTTTCGGGAAGGGGGTTATGCCGGGTGAGCCGTCGCGCTCCACAACCAGTGTCATGCCCCGCCTAGTGCGCAATTGCGCACGGGGGCGGGGAATCCAGTACGCCGCGGCTTCTCGATTCTAGCCGCGCCGTCTCGGAGTACTGGATCGCCCGGTCAAGCCGGGCGATGACACGGAGTGTGTGGCAAACTCCGTCGGCGTCCGCCCTGTCACCTGCCGGAACGCGGCCGAGAACGCCGGCACGCTGGCGTAACCGAGCTGCGTCGCGAGCTGCTTCACCGACACATTCGCATCCGTCGACAGCCGCCGGATCGCCGCCGCGATCCGCGCGCGCTGGCACCAGCTCTTGAAGCTCAGCTGCGTCTGCGTCGAGAACAGCCGCGACAGCGTGCGCGCGGAGGTTCCGACCTCGCGCGCCAAGCTGTCGATATCGTGCAGGCCGGTGGGATCGTCGAGCACGATCATCGCGGCGCGCCGGCAGCGCGGCTCGTGCGGCAGCGGTACGAAGGTCGCGGAATCCTCGGCCTGGTGCAGTTCCAGCATCACCAGCCGCACCAGCAGTTCGGTGCGCTCCTCGGTGTTGCGCGCGTCGAACAGCGCGAGGATCGCCTGGTTGAGCAGCGGCGACACCCGCACCACGAATTCCCGGGTCAGGCCCGCATAGCGTTTCTCGCGCTTCAGCCAGGCGAGGTCGAAATACAGCGTGCGCATCTCGATGTCGGCGAGCAGGTCGAGGGCATGCTCGAGCCCGGCCGGCACCCAGACGGCGCGGTCCGGCGGCACCAGCCAGCGCCCTTCCGGCGTCGTCACCTGCATGGTGCCCTTCGCCGCATAGATCAGCTGCGCCTCGCGGTGCAAATGCGGATCGATCCGCATCCCCTTGGGATAGTCGCGCGCGACCAGATGCACGCCCGCGGGCGAGAAATGGTTGCTCCGGACCTCCCGGAGGATTGGCGTTTCCAAGACAGTCATTGGCAGCATCCCGTCATAGGTCCGACATATAACTCATTTCGGAGCAAGTGAGGATTCCCATGAACAGTCCCAGCCGGGTGATCAGTTTCGTCAACGCGGGCCATTTCATCGACCATTATGCGATGCTGATTTTCGCCGCCGCCGTGATCATCATGGGCCCCGCGCTCGGCATGACCTATTCGGAACTTCTGCCTTACGCGACGCCGGGCTTCGTTGCCTTCGGGGCCGGCTCGCTGATCACCGGCTGGCTCGGCGACCGCTGGAGCCGCCGCCACATGATGCTGATCTTCTTCGTCGGCATCGGCCTTGCCATGATCTCGGTCGGCTTCGTCCAGACCCCGGCGCAGCTCGGCGCGGCGCTGTTCGCGATCGGCATCTTTGCCTCGATCTACCATCCCGTCGGCACCGCGATGATCGTGTCCTATGCCGACAGGCTCGGCCGCGAGATGGGCATCAACGGCGTCTGGGGCAATCTCGGCGTGGCTTCCTCCGCGCTGGTGACAGGCGTGATCGGCCAGTATCTCGGCTGGCGCTATGCCTTCATCGTCCCTGGTATCGTCACCATCCTGATCGGCATCGCGTTTGCGATGATGGTCGTGCACGAGGACCGCAAGGGCTCGAAGCAGGCGGCAGCCCAGGCGCGGGTGGCGAAGAAGGACATGTGGCGGGTGATCCTGTCGCTGCTGATCGTCGTGATCGCGATCTCGACCACGTTCAACGCCGTCACCGTCGCGCTGCCAAAGCTGTTCGCGGAGCGGCTTGCAGACCTGACGAAAAGCCCGGCGCTGCTCGGCGTCATCGCGGCCTGCGTCTACGTGTTCGGCGCGATGACGCAGTACACGATCGGCCGGCTGCTCGATCGCTATTCGCTGAAGACGGTGGCGCTGCCGCTGTCCTTCATGCTGGCGCCGTTCCTCTATCTGGCCGCAAGCCTGAACAATCTGCCGCTGATCCTGGTGTCGATCGGCATCGTCATGGGCGCGTTCGGCCAGGTTACGGTGAACGACGCCATGGTCGGCAAATACACCAGCGAGGAATGGCGCTCGCGCGCCTATGCGGTGCGCTATTTCATCGGCTTCACTGCCGCGGGCGCATCCGTGGGCCTGGTCGCCTGGCTCTACGAGCAAGGCGGCTTCGTCACCATGCTGCACGCGTTTGCTGCGCTCTGCCTGCTGGCGATTGCCGCCGCGATCATCCTGCCGCGCGAGATCAGGTCGCCGCAGGGGGCGTAGGCTCTCTCCACCGTCATTGCGAGGAGCGCAGCGACGAAGCAATCCAGACTATCTCCGCGGAGAGACTCTGGATTGCTTCGCTGCGCTCGCAATGACGGGGGTAGGGCGGTGGCTGGGCACTTTGCCCGATACCTGCCGATGATGCCATCATGCCCCTGTTTTGCCCGACGGCGCAAGTCGATTCGGTAAGGCCGAAATTTAATCGAGCCTTTTCACCCCCATCCCTACTGTGCATGGGGTTGTTTTCGCACTTTGTCGGAACCTAAGGCTTCACCTCAGCCACCCTCTCTGCCTTCGGCGCCTTCTTGCTCGCACGCCAGTTCTCGAAGCGCTGCACCACCACGAAGAAAGCCGGCACGAACAGCACCGCGAGGCAGGTCGAGGCCAGCATGCCCGAGAACACGGTGATGCCGATCGACTTGCGGGCGCTGGCGCCGGCGCCGGTCGCAAGCACCAGCGGCACGACGCCGAGGATGAAGGCGAACGACGTCATCAGGATCGGGCGGAAGCGGGCGCGCGCCGCCTCGATCGCACTTTCCAGCACCGGCTTGCCGTCGCGGTTGTGCAGTTCGAGCCCGACCTCGACGATCAGGATGGCGTTCTTGGCCGACAGCGCGATCAGCAGGATCAGGCCGATCTGGCAATAGAGGTTGTTGTCGATCTTGAGCCCGTTGAGGATGAGCATCGGCCCGAGCAGCGACAGCGGCACCGCAAGGATCACCGAGATCGGCGCGTACCAGCTCTCGTACTGGCCGGCGAGCACGAGATAGACCAGCAGCATGGCGAGGCCGAACACCCAGTAGATCTGATTCGAGACGGCCTTCTCCTGATACGACATCGCGGTCCATTCGAAGCCGGTGCCCGGCGGCAGCGTCTTTGCCGCGATATCTTCCATCAGCGTCAGCGACTGGCCGGAGGAATAGCCCTGCGCGGGCAGGCCGATCACGGTCGATGACGGATAGAGATTGTAGAGGCTGATCAGCGACGGGCCGGTGGCCGGCGTGATGGTGGCGACGGTGCCGATCGGGATCATGTCGCCGTTCGAGTTGCGCACCATCATGTTGGCAATGTCGCGCTCGGTGACGCGGAAGGCGGGATCGGCCTGGGTGTAGACCTGGAACACGCGGCCGAACTTGTTGAACTGGTTGACGTAGGACGAGCCGAGATAGGTCGAGAGTGCCGCGAACACCTGATCGGTGGTGACGTGAAGCGTCTGGGTCTTGATGCGGTCGATCTCGACGTTGAATTGCGGCACCGAGGAGCGGAACGAGGACTGCACGCGCTGCAAAGCGCTCTGGCTCTGGCCGTTGGAGACCATCGCGCTGGTGATCGCCTGGAGCTTGGCGAAATCGCTGTTGCCGTCGCGCAGCTCGACCTGCATCGAGAAGCCGGCGGCATTGCCGATTCCCTGGATCGGTGGCGGCGGCAGCACCAGCGTGCGCGCCTCCATGATGGTCGCGACCTTGTCGTTCAGGCCGTAGACCAGCGAGCGCAGGTCTTCGCCCTTGCCGCGCGAATCCCAGTCTTTCAAGATGATGTAGGCGACGCCGGCATTGGCAAGGCTGGCGCTGTTGTCGAGTGCGGAGATGCCGGCGATGGTGATGACCTGCTGAACGCCGGGTGTGTCCTTGATGATGTCGGCGGCCTTGTCGAGCACCTTCTGGGTCCGCTCCAGCGAGGCGCCGTCGGGGAGCTGCACGGCGGCGATCAGATAGCCCTGATCCTCGATCGGCAGGAAGCCGGTCGGCACGCGCGACAGGCCGTAGCCGCTGATCCCGATCACCACCAGGGCGAACGCGACCGAGACCGTCGCGTGCCGGCACAGAAAGGTGATCAGCCGGGTGTAGCCGCGCTCGACCTTATTATAGACCGCGTTGAAGCCGCGGTAGAAGAAATTGCGTTGCTTCGGCGGCACCGTCGGGCGCAGCCACAGCGCGCATTGCGTCGGCTTCAGCGTGGCCGCGTTGATGGCGGACAGCAGCGCGGTCGCCGCGATCACCAGCGCGAATTGCGAATAGATTCGGCCCGTAAGGCCGGCGAGGAACGAGGCCGGCAGGAACACCGAGATCAGCACCAGCGTGATGCCGACGATCGGTGCGAACAGCTGGTCCATCGCCTTGATCGCGGCATCGTGGCCGTTCATGCCCTGCTCGATATTGTGCGCCGCGCCTTCGACCACGACGATGGCGTCATCGACCACGATGCCGATCGCCAGCACGATCGCGAACAGCGTCGACATGTTGATGGTGAAGCCAAGCGCCGCCATGGCCGCGAACGCGCCGATGATCGTCACGGGCACGGTGGTCGCCGGCACCAGCATCGCGCGCCAGTCCTGCAGGAACACCAGGATCACGACCAGCACCAGCAGGCCGGCCTCGATCAGGGTCATGTAGACCTCGTGCACCGAGGCCTGCACGAATTTGGTGGTGTCGAACGGCGTGTCGTACTTCATGCCCTGCGGGAAGGCCTTGGCGAGCTCGGCCATCTTCTTCTCGACGGCCTGCTCGACCTGGAGCGCGTTGGCGCCGGGCGACTGGAATACGCCGATGCCGGTGGCCGGCTGCTTGTTCAGCGAGAATATCTGGCTGTAGGTCTGCGCGCCCAATTCGACCCAGCCGACATCGCGCACGCGCGTGACGTCGCCGCTTGTGCCTGATTTGACGATGATGTTCTCGAACTGGGTGGTGTCGTCGAGCCGGCCGTTGACGTTGAGCGTGTACTGGAACGCCTGTCCCGGCGGCGTCGGCGGTGCGCCGACCTGGCCGGCGGAGACCTGCTGGCTCTGCTGCTGGATCGCCTGGATGACATCCTGCGGCACGAGCCCGCGCACCTGCAGCTTGTTCGGATCGAGCCACACCCGCATCGAATATTGGCCGGCGCCGAACACCGTGACGTTGCCGACGCCGGGCAGGCGCGAGAGCTCGTCGCGAAGATTGATGGTCGCGTAGTTGCTCAGGTAAAGGCTGTCGAAGGTCTTGTCCGGCGATGTCAGCGTCACGAACAGCAGGATCGAGGTCGACCGCTTCTGCACGGTGACGCCCTGGTTCTGCACCGCGCTCGGCAGTTGCGACAGCGCGCTGGAGACGCGGTTCTGCACCAGCACCTGCGCGAAGTTGAGGTCGGTGCCGATCTTGAACGTGACCGTCAGCGTATAGGTGCCGTCGGAGCCGCTGTAGGACTGCATGTAGAGCATGTCCTCGACGCCGTTGACTTGTTGTTCGATCGGCAAGGCAACCGTGTCGATCACGGTCTTGGCGCTGGCGCCGGGATAGCGCGTGGTGACCTGCACGGTCGGCGGCACCACGTCGGGATATTGCGCGATGGCGAGATTGAACAGCGCGACGCCGCCGATCAGGATCATCAGCAGCGCGATGACGTTCGAGAGGACCGGCCGCTCGATGAAGAATTTTGAGATCATGGCTGGCGCCCCCTCACTTGGCCGACGCCTGGGGCTGTTCGATCTTGGTCACCTGCGGGTCGATCTTCTGGCCCGGGATCACGCGCAGCAGTCCGGCGATCACGACGCGATCGTCGGGCTTCAGGCCGCCTTCGATCACGCGCAGGCCGTTGTCGACGGGGCCGATCTGCACCTTGCGCTGCTCGACGACGTTGTCGCCGTTGACGACCAGAAGATAGCGGCCGCTCTGATCGCTGCCGAGCGCGACATCAGGAACGAGCAGGGCGTTCTTCTCCTGGTCGAAGGGCACGCGGACACGGACGAAATAGCCGGGGAGCAACACCCGCTTGTCGTTGGGCACGACGCCGCGCACCGCGAGCGTGCCCGTCGATGAATTGAGGGTCGGCGAGACGTAGTCGAGATGGCCCTCGTGCGGATAGCCGGTCTCGGTCTGGAGGCCGACCTGAATCGGCAGCTGCTTGAGGTCGGCGACGGTCAACCCGCGGCGGGCCGCTTCGGCCCGGATGCGAAGCACATCCCGCTCGTTGACCGTGAAGTTCACCCAGATCGGGTCCAGCGCGACGATGGTCGCGAGCTGGGTCGGGGAGGACACGCCGACGAGCTCGCCGATCGAGGCCATGTGCGCGCTGACGATGCCGTCGAACGGCGCGGTGACCTTGGTGTAGCCGTAGTTGACCTCGGCGAGCCTGGTGTTGGCCTGCGCCTGCTGGAGATTGGCCTGCGCGTTGTCGCGGGTCGAGGTCGAGGTGTCCAGGGTCGCCTGCGAGACGGCCTGGCGCTGCACCAGCTCGACCTGCCGCTTGTAGTCGGCTTCCGCCTGCCGGAGCGAGGCTTGCGATCCGGCCTCGGCTGCCCGCGCCTGATCGAGCTTCAGCTTGTAGGTCTCGGGCTCGATCGTGAACAGCTGGGTGCCCTGCTTGACGAAGGTGCCGTCCTGATAGTCGATCGATTGCAGAAAGCCCTGCACGCGCGCGACGAGGTCGACGTTCTTGATCGGCGCGGTGTTGCCGGTGGCCTCGACATAGCGGGTGACGGGACGCTGCACCGGCGTCGCGACGTCCACCTTGGGCGGCGGCGGGGCCACGAAGGTGTTTTTGTCCTCGCAGCCGGCCAGCGCAACCAGTGCTGTCGCGGCGGCCAGGGCCCGCCCGATCTGTCTCCACTCTCCATAGCGATGTGCGGGACGAGTGAGATTCGCGCAGGTCATTCGGAGGCCCCCGATTGCTGTCTGTCGGTGCGGCAGGCTAGCAACAAATGCCCGGGCGTGGAACACCATAGCCATGGCAGTCCCTTGCACCGCAGGCAGCACTGTGCGCTTTGGCGGGTTTGTCATGACAAACCGCTTTTCATCGTGCGCATGATCGACCAGAATTGTGTCAAAGGCCGCGTGACGGAGACGACGCGGTCCTGAACAAGAAAAGGTGAGGAGAACATGACATGTCCGCGTCCCTCCACTCGGCTCTCGCCGGCCTCGTTCTCGCAGCAGCTGTTGCCATGCCCGCGCTAGCCGATGGCCTGAAGGACGAGATCGCGCCGACCGGCAAGCTGCGGGTCGCGATCGCGATCAGCCCGGCCGGCGGCGCGTTCTGGTCGACCAAGACCGAAGCCGGGTATGCCGGCGTTCCCGTCGACCTCGGCAAGGAGATGGCCGCCCAGCTCGGCGTCCCCGTCGAATATGTCGTGCATCAGAACTCCGGGCAGATCACCGACGCGGCCGGCAAAGGCACCTGGGACGTCACATGGCTCCCGAAGGATCCCGAGCGCGAGACCAGGATGATGTTCGGCCCGATCTACGAGGTCGCGGACGCCACCTACATCGTCAAGGCAGGTTCGAACGTTACCAACTTCGCCACGCTCGACCAGCCCGGCATCAAGGTCGCGGCCGTCAACGCCACGACGACGATGCGCGGCGCCATCGCTCATCTGAAGAATGCGAAAGTCACGGGTTATCAGACCTATGACGAGATCTTCGGCCTGCTCAAGAGCGGCGAGATCGACGCCTTCGCGCTGTCTCGCGACCAGCTTAACAAGATGGCGCTGAAGATCCCGGGCTCGAAGGTGCTGGACGAGACGTTCAAGAAGACGGTGACCGCGGTTGCCGTTCCGCTCGCTCATCCGCATGCGTTGGCCTTCGTCACGAAGTTCATGACCGAAGCGACGACGAACGGCACCTTGCGCAAGGCCTATGACAACAACGGCCTGAAGGACACGCCCATCCGGACCGAATAGGGGCAGGCGGCGCTTTTGACAGCGGTGTGAAAAATCTTGTCTCGATCACAGCGCAAAATATCTCGTGCGTCAAACTGACACAGCTCTGTCACCGGTGATCGCTAAGGTCGCGTGTCAATCCTTCGGGGCACACAGAGATGAAATCCAGATTTTTGACGACGGTGGCGATTTTCGCCGCCGCGAGCGCACTCGCATGCACGCTTCCCGTCCTCGCGGACGATTTCGGCCGCGACCGCGATCACGGGCATGATCAAGCTCATGACGACGATCATGACCGCGATCATCACCGTCATCCGCACGACATCCACACCGAGACGCCGATCAAGCATCTCGTCGTGATCTTCAACGAGAATCGCTCGTTCGATCATTACTTTGCGACCTACCCCAACGCGGCCAATCCGTCCGGCTCGATCCCCTTCGTGCCGAAGCCGCGGACGCCGAAGGTCAACAACCTCGCCAACGCCCATCTGCTGGTGAACAATCCGAACAACAGCCCGGCCAACGGCACCGGTGCGACCGACCCGTTCCGTCTCGACCGTACCCAGGCCAACACGCGCTCGCAGAACCATTCCTATACGCCCGAGCAGCAGGCCGTGGACAACGGCAAGGAAGACCTGTTCCCGAAGTTCACCGGCCGCGGTACCGCCGGCGGCGCCGGCGCGTTCGGCACCAACGGTCAGGTGATGGGTTATTTCGACGGCAACACCACCACGGCCTTCTGGAACTACGCCCAGCACTTCGCCATGAGCGATAATGCCTGGACCGACACGTTCGGTCCGTCGACGCCGGGCATGCTCGAAGTGATCTCCGGCCAGACCAACGGCGTGCAGAACATCGTCGGCACGTCATCGTCGATCGCCGACGGCCAGGGCGGCCTGACGCTGATCGGTGACACCGACCCGGGCAACGATCCCTGCTCGAGCACCACCAGCACGATCCTGATGGACGGCAAGAACATCGGCGACCTGCTCAACGCCGAGCACATCAGCTGGGGCAGCTTCATGGGCGGCTTCGACCTGACGCTCAAGAACGCCAACGGCACCACCGGCTGCGCCCGCAGCACGTTCTCCAGCAACGTCAACGGCACCATCGTGGACTACATCCCGCACCACGCCTGGTTCCAGTACTACAAGTCGACGGCCAACCCGACCCACGCGCGACCGGGCTCGGTGCGTGCGATCGGTCATACCTATGATTTCAACGGCAAGGTCGATCCGGCCAATCACGGCTACGATCTCGAAGACTTCTACGCTGCGGTGAAGGCCGGCAATTTCCCGGCTGTTTCCTACATCAAGATGCCGGCCTTCCAGGACGGTCACGCCGGCAATTCCGATCCGCTCGATGAGCAGGCCGGCAATGTCGAGCTGATCAACTTCCTGCAGAGGCAGCCGGAATGGCGCGAGACTGCGGTCATCATCACCTATGATGACTCCGACGGCTGGTACGATCACCAGTACGTCGCGCCGAAGAACGCCTCGTACGATCCGACCGCCGATCAGATCAACGGTGCGGGCCTGTGCGGCCTCGGGCCGCAGAAGCAGCCTGCGCCGAAGGGCCTCGTCGGCAAGCCGGTGAACGGCCGCTGCGGTCCCGGCACGCGCATTCCCTTCATCGTGGTCTCGCCCTATGCCCGGACCAACCACGTCAGCAGCACCTACATCTCGCAGGCCTCCGTGGTGCGGTTCATCGAGGACAACTGGCTGCGCGGCCAGCGCCTCGGCGGCGGCTCGTTCGACGCCGGCTCCGGTTCGATCACGGACCTGTTCGACTTCGATCAGGATCATCGCCACGATCTGCGGGTGGATGCGCTGTTCCTCGATCCGACCTCCGGCACGGTGATGACAAGCCCGCCGGACGAGCACCACCACCATTAGGGCGCTGGCTCATATGAACGGCCGCACCATGTGGCTTCTCGGCGCCGGCCTGCTTTGTCTGGCCGGCGCCGTCCTTGTTGCCGGCACGCCAGGACGTGCGGAGACGAGACAGGCGGGCGTGAACCCGAACCCGGTTCGTCTCATGCGTCCGCCGGTCGCGCCATTGTCATCGATGGCGCTGCTCGGCAAGGAGATCTTTTTCGACGCCTCGTTGTCGTCGTCGGGCGCGCTGTCCTGCGCGTCCTGTCACAGCCCGGATCATGCTTACGGTCCGCCCAATGACGGACCGGTCATGCTCGGCGGCGCCAAACTCGCGCGGCAAGGCGCGCGCGCGGTGCCGTCGCTGACCTATCTCGATCGTCATCCCAATTTCAGCATCGGCCCCGACAAGGGCGACGACGACAACGTCATCGACCTCGCGCAGATGGCCGCCATCGGCCAGCAAGCCGCGCGCACGACGAAGACCGCGGGCGGCAGCGGCGCGTCGGCGAACATCGTGCCGCAGGGCGGCCTGTTCTGGGACGGTCGCGCCGACACGTTGCAGGACCAGGCGCTGTTTCCGTTGCTGGACCCCAACGAGATGGACGGCGGCAGCGCCGGGATCGTTGCGGACAAGCTGCGCCGCGCGCCTTACGTCAACCGCTTCGTCGAGCTGTTCGGTGCCGGCGTGCTCAGAAATCAAGGCCTCCTGATCGCGGAGGCGATGTTCGCCGTGGCGCGCTATCAGGTCGAGGAGCCGAGCTTCCATCCCTACACCAGCAAGTACGATTACTGGCTCGAAGGCAAGGCGCGGCTGTCCGAGCGCGAACTGCGCGGCCTGCAAGTCTTCAACAATCCCGACAAGGCCAATTGCGCGGGCTGCCACACCTCGGCGCCGACGCGCGACAACCTGCCGCCGCTCTTTACCGATCATCAATACGAGGCCCTCGGCGCGCCCCGCAACGCCACGCTCGCCGGCAACGGCGATCCCGATCATTTCGATCTCGGCGTCTGCGGCCCGCAGCGCACCGACATCCCGGAGCAGACGCAATATTGCGGCATGTTCCTGACACCGACGTTGCGCAACACGGCAACGCGCCACGCCTTCTTCCACAACGGTGCCTTCAGCACGCTCGAGCAGGTGCTGGACTTCTACAATTTCCGCGACACCAATCCCGAGAAAGTGTTTCCACGCGCCGCCGATGGCACGGCGCGGAAGTACGACGACCTGCCGCAAAAATATCATGCCAATGTCGACGTCACCGATCCGCCGTTCGATCGTCATCCCGGCGACAAGCCGGCGATGACCGAACAGGACGAAGCCGACATCATCGCGTTTCTGAAGACGCTGACGGACGGTTACAAGGCGGGGAATTAGCGCGGTTCCTCGCTCCCTCGTCATTGCGAGCGGAGCGAAGCAATCCAGAATCGTTCTGCGGAAATACTCTGGATTGCTTCGTCGCAAGAGCTCCTTGCAATGACGGCGGAGCGAGGCGGGCGAGCCGGTGCCACGTGCTCCGATCCGACCGATGTCTCAGCGCGGCTTGATCTCGGCGTATTTCACCATCGCGCGCTCGAACTTCCGGTTGAACAGCCACATCGCGGCAAGGATCTCGCGGTAGCTGGCCGATGTTTTCGCCCGGTCGGCCTGTCCAAATGCAAAAATGCTGTTGTTGCGCAGGTGCTTCATGATCGTGGGGCTGGAGACCCGATAGTTCAGGAGATCGCCCGATTTCAGCGCGGACCGTGTCGGGGTGGGAACGATCTGGATCAGCTCGAACAGCTTCATCTGGTCGATCGGATCGGGCAGCGTCTTCACGATGCCCGGGATATCCCGGAAGACATCCGCATGCGCGTTCATCAGGCCGTCGCGCACATTGGTCCAGTGGTTGAAGCGATAATCGGTACCGCGGGCGCGCGCCTCTTCCTTGTCGTCACGCGCGCTCAGCTCGGGACTGGCCGCCGCGATCTCGCCCTTGATCGCTTCCCATTTCCTGCGGCCGTTGCGATCTTCGGACGGGCCGGTCTGAAAGCTGCCCATATAAGTGTTCGAGCGGCCATTGCGGACATTCTGCTTGCCGTTGGTCTCGGCATAGAACAGCCCGAGGCTGATGCGGCCTGCGGCTTCCGCATGGTCCGATGCCAGTCCCTTGGCGCGCGCGATCGCGGCTGCGAGATCGACGACGTCCCTGAACGGCGTCGGCGAGTTCTGCGCATTGGCCGGCGGTGCCTCCATGACGTCGAACAGTTTTGAATATTCGTCGATCAGCGGCTCGATGTCGGCATCGAAATAGGCCGGCGGTATCTCGAACTTGTTGGGGCGGCCGATCTTCGAGGGCACGGCGTCGGTGAGATCCTTGTAGCTGCTGATCACGGCGACGCGCGCGAGATACAGCGCCTGGCCCGGCAGGTTCGGGAGCGGCTGCTTGGTATCGATCTGCCTGCGCCGTTCGGCGAGAACAGCCTTGAAGTCGCCGAGCGCGCGTTCGTAGGTCGCAGCGGCCTCCGACTGCTTCGCGGTGAGCGTTTGCGCCTCGCTTGCGGCGAACGTCGCGAGGATCAGTTCAAGTGCCGTGATGGCTGCGATGGCGTGACGTCGTGCAGGCATGGCCGGTTCCCCAAACGATTCGCCGTTCGGGGGATCGTAGCCTAGTCGTTGGCCTCCGGCGGCAGGAAGTCGACCTCGTGCAGAGCCGAGATGCGCACGACCTCGGCGGGGTCGGTCAGATTGTGGAGCTGGTTGAACAGTGCCTCCAGCTTCTGCATCGGCGAGACCCAAAACAGCGCGCGGGCCGGCTTGTCGGATTTGTTGAAATAGCCGTGCGGGATGCCGCGCGGCAGGCGTACGAGGTCGCCGGCATGCGCCTTCAGCCATTTGCCGTCGAGCTTGAGGTCAAGCGTGCCTTCTTGCACCAGGATGAATTCGTCCTGGGTCGGATGGATATGCACCGGCACGAACTGGCCGGGATCGCTGTTGGTTTCGAACGCGAAGGTGGAGTCGGTGACGGCCTTGGGGAAATAGACCTGGCCCAGGATGTTCCAGGTTTTGTCGCCATAGCCCGTGCCGTTCGCGGTGATGCCTTTTTCAAGTGACGTCATGGCTCGCCTCCAATGGGATTTGGTTGCGACGAGTTTTGCGCAGGTGCCCGGCGGAGTCCATCCATCAGACAGACGTTAACGCCCGTCGCGATCGGACTCCCGCTTGCGCAGGAAGCCTTCGACATCGGCTTGTACCGAATAGGGCGTCGGGATCGGATCGCCTGCGGCGTCGACGGCGGTGTCGAGGGAACGGCGCAGCATGCGCGCGAGCTCAGCCTTGCGATAGGGCTTTGTCAGGAGCGGCGCGCCCATCGTGGCGCCTCCCGGCCCATGCGGGGCGTCGTGGGCATAGCCCGACGTGAACAGCACCCGCAGCGAGGGCCGCGCGGCGACCATCTCGTCGGCCAGCTCCCGTCCGTTCAAGGCACCGGCCATCACGATATCGGTGAAGAGCAGGTCGAACGGCGTGCCATCGGCCGCAATCGCGAGTGCTTCGGCTGCGTTGACGGCCTGGACGACCTTGTAGCCGAGGCTTTCGAGCTGAACCGTCACGTATTGGCGGACGTCGCGATCGTCCTCGACGCAAAGAATGGTTTCCGTGCCGCCGACGACCTTGCGCTCGTCATAGCCGGTCGGACGCAGCGTGCTGGTCTCGGCCTTCGGCAAATAGATCGTGAAAATCGTGCCGCGGCCTTCGACGGAGGAGACCTTGATGCCGCCGCCGGACTGCTTGACGAAGCCGAATACCATGCTGAGCCCGAGGCCCGTGCCCTTGCCGACGTCCTTGGTCGAAAAGAACGGGTCGAAGATGCGTTCGAGAATGGCCTGGGGAATGCCTGTGCCGCTGTCCGCGATCTCGATCTCGACATAGTCGCCGGCATAGCCGGCGCCCACCGCCATGGCCTCGCGCACGCCGAACACGACGTTGCGCGTCGTCAGCGTCAGCCTGCCGCCATCCAGCATCGCGTCGCGGGCGTTGATTGCAAGGTTGAGCAGCGCCGAGCTCAACTGCCCGCGGTCGGCGAAGGCGAGCCAGGCGTTGCCGTCGAGCCTCGTCACGATCTCGATCTTCTTGTCGAAGGTCGCCAGCAGCAGCTTTGCGAGCTCCTCGAGCAGCTCGTTGACGTCGATATCGGCCGGGTGGAGCGCCTGCTTGCGCGCAAAGGACAGCAGGCTCGACGTCAGCGCGGCGCCGCGATCGGCCGCTTCGCTGATCAGCTTGGTGATGGTCGCAAGCGGCGGATTGTCCTTCACGGCGTCGGCCAGGATCTCGATCGTGCCCGTGATCACCGTCAGCATGTTGTTGAATTCGTGCGCGATGCCGCCGGTCAGCTGGCCGACCGCCTCCATCTTCTGGGCCTGGATCAACTGCTCCTCGGCGAAGCGCTTCTGGGTGACGTCCTTGACGAAATTGTTGATGACGGTGCGCCCGCCGATCTGAAGTGCGGTGCTCGACGCCTCGATCAGGATCTCGTCGCCTTCCCGGTGCAGCAGCGTTGCCTCGAAGCGGATGCCGATCGGCGTGTTCGACAATTCCGGCAACAGGCGCATCATGCGTTGCCGAAAACCGTCGCGGAGCGGCTCGGCGATGAGGAGATTGACGACATCGGTGCCGAGCGCCTCCTTGCGCGTCCATCCGGTCAGCGCCTCGGCCTGAACACTCCATTCCAGGATGATGCCGTTCGCATCGGTTTGCACGAAGGCATCGAGCGCGGTCTTGATGACGGCTTGGGCCATTTGCGCACTGGCCTGCGCCTGCTCGGCCAGTTGCGCCGCAATATGCTTGTCCTGCGCCGCTTCAATCGTGCGCACGCAATATCGCGCGAGCAGCACCGCAACGGCCGCGCCGGCGAGCAAGGCGACGATCTGGGCAATGCCGAACCCGGGACCGGTCACGGCATAGGAGGCGAAGAGAGCCGCAGCGGTCACGACGACTTGCGCGGCCATCGCGAGTGTCAGAAGCCCCCTGAGTTTCATGGTCTCACACCAACGACGTCAGTCGCAGACCCCCGTGTCTGCCCTGTCAATGAGTCCGGCTCCACGTGAGCTACAGATTCCGCGTGGCTGCGTCGAGGGGCAATTTCCGACGGGCCGCAGGCGTTCCCAAGGTCTTCAACCTGCCGGCGAATCAGTCTGGCGCAACGTCGTGACCCAGATCACACGCGCGGCCTGCTGGGTCGGGTTGTCGAACATGTGCGGCACGATGCTGGGGAAGCGGAAACTGTCGCCAGCTTCCAGCACATGAGCCTGGTTGTCGAGCCACAGGCGGAGGCTGCCGGACAGGACGTAACCGGCCTTCTCGCCAGTGTGCTGCAAGAAGTCGGTGCCTGAGGACGCGCCGGGATTGAGCGTGAGCTCGTAGAGTTCGAGCTGGCCCTTGCCTTCCGGGGTGAGCGCCTCCTTGACGACGCCGCTGGCGGTGAGCCGCAGCAGCCGCCGGCTGTTCTTGCGCACGATGTAACGCTGCACGTCGGCGGAATCGGTGGTGTCGAAAAAGTAGGAGATGGGGACGTCGAGCGCGATGCTGAGCAGGCGCAGCGTTCGGATCGACGGCATGGCACGCGCGCGCTCGAGCTGGCTGATCATGCCGTTGGAGAGGCCGGTCCTGGTGGCGACGTCCTGGATCGAGAGGCCCGCACGCTGGCGCAGCAGCCGCACGGTTTCGCCGAGGCGCTGGTCGACCGCATCGTCGGCCTCGACCACGGGGGCATCCTTCGGACCGTTGGTATCGCCGCGACCATCCATGTCGCTCTCCCATGCATTGCCACCGCCTCGGACTGCGTCGGTCTGAAGCTTCAGTCGGAGTGAAAAGGTCGCGCATCCTAGCAATGTGATTGACAGCTGTATTTAGTCATGATGAACTTTTGACTGAAAAATTTAGAAGCACTAAAGCCCACTCCTGTCCCTTTGCCGGGGTCTCGGGGCGCGGGAGAGGTGCCGCGTGCGGGAACGGAGACTGGTCATGGCAGATGACACCGGTAAGTTCGGCATTGGCGGACTGCATCAGCTCGGCATTCCGAATCGCCGTCAGTTCTTCCAGCTCGGCGCGGGCGCCGCAGCGGGATGGACGCTTTCAGGCAACGCCTTCGCGCAGACCGAGCGTCCCGGCAATCCGCCGGACAAGCCGCGCGGGCAGGTGATCGCGGCGCTGTCGCAGGAGCCGACCGTCTTTCATCCGCTGATGCCGGGCATCGAGGTCGATCAGGGCATCTGGTGGCAGGTGTTCTCGCCGCTCTGGTTCATCGAGCCCGACGGCAAGTTCGTCCCTGATCTGGCGCGCGAAGTCCCGACGGTCGAGAACGGCGGCCTGTCGGCCGACGGCCTGACCTGGAAGATCAAGCTGCGCAGCGACGTCAAGTGGCATGACGGCACGCCGTTCACGGCCGAGGACGTGAAGTTCTCGCTCGAGCTGATCAACAATCCCGATTTCCGCGTCCGCAACCGCGTCGGCCACAACCTCGTCAAGGACATCAAGGTCGTCGCGCCCGACGAGATCCATTGGCGGATGGAGGCTCCCTATTCGCCTTACATGTCGATCCTGTCGCTCACCTTCATCGTGCCAAAGCACATCCTGGAGAAGCTGACGGATCCAAACGCCTCGCCGTTCCACAACGCGCCTGTCGGCACTGGCCCGTTCCGCTGGGGCGAGCGCGTGCCCGGCGACCACATCCAGCTCAACGCCCACACCGGCTATCACGGCAAGGGCCCCTACGTCGAACGTGTGGTCTTCAAGTACATTCCTGACCTGACCGTGCTCTACACCCAGTTCCGCACGGGGCAGGTCGACTACACCGGCCTGCAAGGCATCCTGCCGAACTTCGTGCAGGAAGCGAAGACGCTGAAGGGCCGCAAGATATTCGTCTCGGCGACGTCGTCGGTGGAGCATGTCGCGCCCAACCTGGAATTCGGCCCCTTCGCCGATCGCACGGTACGCGAGGCACTCTATCTTGCCATCAACAAGCAGGCGATCATCGATGCGCTGAACTACGGTTTGCCGACGCAGACCGAAAGCTTCGTGCCGCAGCAGGCGTGGTCTTTTCAGCAGGGTCTGCCGCAGCACAAATACGATCCTGCCAGAGCCAATTCGCTGCTCGATGCGGCCGGATGGGTTCGCGGCTCCAGCGGCGTCCGCGAGAAGGGCGGCGTCAAGCTCGAATTCACCAACTCGACCACGTCAGGCAATGCCGTGCGCGAGCAGACCCAGCAGCTCCTGATCCAGGACTGGCGGGCGATCGGCGCCGCAATGCGCGTCAACAACATGCCGGCCGCCGTGATCTGGGGCGATTTCTGGCAGCAGTCGAAGTTCAATTCGGTGCTGGTGTCCGTGAACTTCATGCTCGGCAGCGACCCCGACGTGACGCCGCGCTTCGGCTCCGGCGCTATCCCTGCCAAGGGCGGCCGTGGCTTCAACACCTATCAGTACAAGAGCGCGGAGGCCGATCGTCTGCTTGCCGAAGGTGCCAAGCAATTCGACCTGGCGCAGCGCAAGACGACCTACGGCGATCTGCAAAAGCTGATCCGCAACGACCTCGCGATCCTGCCGCTGTTCCAGGGCTTCATCGCCGAGGGCGTGAAGGAAGGGCTGCAGGGCTTCCGACCCAACATCAACACCTCCATCAATTGCTGGAACATCCGAGAATGGTACTGGGCCTGATGCGTCCAGCGCGCTGGATCGCCTGAGATGGCCCGTTACGTCGTCAACCGCCTGGCGCAGGCGATCATGCTGCTGGTGATCGTCTCCGCGATCGGCTTCGCCATCCTGCATCTGGCGCCGGGCGGTCCGCTGTCGCAATTCGCGGCCTCCGCGCAGATGACGCAGGAGGATCTCGACCGCGTCACCCAGCAGCTTGGTCTCGATCGCCCGCTGCCGGTCCAGTATCTCGACTGGTTCGGCCGCATGCTGAAGGGCGACTGGGGCAAGTCCTATCGTGACGGCGAGGCGGTGCTGTCGGTGATCTCCTCGCATCTCGGCGCAACGCTGGAGCTGATGGCGACGGCGACGATCATCGCGGTGCTGCTCGGCTGCTGGATCGGTGTGTTAGGGGCACTGCGCCGCTATTCGCTGTTCGATACGCTCGCCACCGTCGGGGCCATGGTCGCGCTGTCGATCCCGACCTTCTGGTTCGGGCTCGTCACCATCTATGTGTTCTCCGTCAAGCTCGGCTGGCTGCCGGCCGGCAACCGCCATACCATCGGCGACGGCTCCTTCCTCGACCTGCTGCATCATCTGATCGCGCCGGCGCTGGTGCTGGCGCTGGTCGAGACTGCGATGTGGGGCCGCTTCATGCGCTCCTCCATGCTCGAGGTCATCAACCAGGACTACATCCGCACTGCACGCGCCAAGGGCTTGCCCGAATGGCGCATTCTCACCGTGCACGCGCTGCGCAACGCGCTGCTGCCGATGATCACGGTGGCCGGCCTGCAGTTTCCGACGCTGCTCGGCGGTGCGCTGGTGGCCGAGACCGTGTTCACCTGGCCCGGCATGGGCCGGCTGTTTCTCGATTCCATCGGCTACCGCGACTATCCCGTGGTGATGGGCATCCTGATGTTCTCGGCGACCATGGTGCTGATCGGCTCGCTGCTCGCCGACATCCTCTATGCCGTCGTCGATCCGCGTATCCGGGTGGGTTAGGGATGACGGCTGCGACCCTCTCCACCGTTCAGCTCGCGCCGGGTCAGGCAGCCTGGCGGCGTTTCCGCCGGCACCGGCTCGCGCTCGCGGGCGCGGTAATCATTCTCGTTCTCGTGCTCGGTTCGGCACTCGGTCCCTATCTGCTGCCGTTCGACGACACCTATATCGACATCATGAAGCGGTTCGCGCCGCCACTCTCGGGCGCACACATCCTCGGCACCGACGAACTCGGCCGCGACGTGCTGGCGCGATTGATGATGGGCGGGCGGGTGTCGTTGTCGATCGGCATCGTCGCGATGGTGATTGCGATGGCGGTCGGCATCGCCGTCGGCGCCTTCGCCGGCTTCTATGGCGGCGTGGGTGGCGCGGTTTTGATGCGGCTCGTCGACGCCGTGCTTTGCTTTCCGACCATCTTCCTGCTGCTGGCGCTCGCCGCGCTCACCGAGCCCGGCCTCGTCACCACCACCATCCTGATCGCGGCGACTGCCTGGATGGCCGTCGCGCGTGTCGTCGAAGCCCAGGTCCGTTCGCTGCGTGAACGTGAGTTTGCGGTCGCAGCCCTCGCCTTCGGTTCGTCCAACCTGCGGATCATGTTCCGTGAGCTCGTGCCCAATGCGATCGCGCCGATCGTGGTGGCGGCGACGCTGAACGTTGCGAAAGCGATCCTGCTCGAATCCTATGTCAGCTATCTCGGCTACGGCATCCAGCCGCCCGCCGCGAGCTGGGGCAACATGCTCAACAACGCGCAGATCTATCTCACCAGCGCGCCCTGGCTCGCGATCGCGCCGGGCCTCGCCATCACGCTCGCGGTGACGAGCTTCAACTTCCTCGGTGACGGCCTGCGTGACGCGCTCGATCCGCGAATGAACATCCCATGATCTTCAAATTCATGACCAACAAGGTCTCGATCGAACTGACCTCCAGGAGTGCATCATGTCCCCGCCGCTTACCCGTATAAACAGCGACGAACGCCTGCCGGCGCAGGCGGACGTCGTCGTCATCGGCGGTGGTGTCATCGGCGTGTCGGCGGCGTATCATCTCGCAAAGAAGGGCCTCTCCGTCGCGCTCGTCGAGAAGGGCCATGTCGGCGGCGAGCAGTCGAGCCGCAATTGGGGCTGGTGCCGGCAGCAGGGCCGCGCGCGCGAGGAAATCCCGCTGGCGCGCGAGGCGCTGCTTCTGTGGGAGGACATGCAGAACGACGCCGGTGTCGATGCCGGTTTCCGCCGCACCGGCGTGCTGTTCCTGACCAAAAGCAAGGACGAGCTGGCCAGCTGGGAGCGATGGGCCGCAACGGCGCGCGAGATGCAGGTCCACTCAACCGTCTTGACGCCGGCCGAGGTCGCCGAGCGCCTGCCCGGCAATTCCGAGAAATGGGTCGGCGGTCTGCACACGCCGAGCGATGGGCGCGCCGAGCCGTCGATGGCCGTGCCCGCACTGGCCACCGCCGCGCGCAAGCATGGCGTCACCATCCATCAGGGCTGCGCTGCGCGCGGACTGGAGACTTCAGGCGGCCGGGTCAGTGCCGTCGTCACCGAGAAGGGCACCATTCGCACCCAATCCGTGCTGCTGTCGGGCGGCGCGTGGTCGTCGCTGTTCTGCCGCCGTCATGGCATCGAGCTGCCGATCGGTCTCGTCAACGCCACCGCATGCCGGACCACGCCGGGGCCGGAGATCACCTCGGGCGCGCTCGGCACCGACTTCTACTGCATTCGCCGCCGCCTCGACGGCGGCTTTACACTCGCGCTGCGCGGCCGCGGCACGGTGGAACTGTCGCCCGACCTGTTCCGCTATGCGCGGACCTTCTGGCCGACCTATCTGCATCGCCGCAACGGCCTGAAGATGTCGTTCGGCAAATCGTTCTTCGATCAGCTGATGCGCGGCACCAGCTGGAGCTTTGACAAGCCGTCGCCGTTCGAGACCGAGCGCGTGCGCGATCCCGAGCCTGACATGTCGCTGGTCAATGCGGCGCTGGCCTCGCTGATCAAGTCGAATCCCGAATTGAAGGACATCGAGATCGCGGAAGCCTGGGGCGGCACGATCGATTGCACGCCCGACACGATCCCCGTGATCTCGCCGGTCGATGCCTTGCCGGGCTTCTTCCTCGCGACCGGCTTTTCCGGCCACGGCTTTGGCATCGGTCCCGCGGCCGGCAAGCTCGCCGCCGACATCGTGACCGGTGCGACGCCGCTGGTCGATCCCGCGGCCTACAGCCACAAGCGCATGATCGACGGCCGGCGGCTCGCGCCGGTCAGCCCGTTCTGAGGGCCGCATGACGGCTCTCTACAAGGCCAACATGGTTCGCGGTGCCGAGTGGGCGACCTTCTTCGCGGAGCGCGCCCCCGATGTGCCGTTCCGGCTCTGGCCCGACATCGGCGATCCCGCCGCGGTGCGCTATCTGGTGGCATGGGTGCCGCCGGACGACATCGCGACGACGTTTCCCAATCTCGAACTGGTCTTCTCGGTCGGCGCGGGTGTCGACCAGTTCGACACGACAAAGGTTCCTGCGCACATTCCGCTGGTCCGCATGCTGGAGCCCGGCATTGCCGAGACCATGGTGGAATACGTCACCATGGCGGTGCTTGGCCTGCATCGTGATCTCCTGCACTTCATCAATCAGCAGAAGGAGCAGGTCTGGCGCGAGATCCGGATCACGCCGGCCAAGCGCCGTCGTGTCGGCGTGATGGGGCTCGGCCAGCTCGGTCAAGCCGTGCTCGAACGCCTCACGGCATTCGGCTTTCCGCTGCTCGGCTGGAATCGCTCGCCGCGCGAGATCGAAGGCGTCACCTGCTATTCGGGCGCGGACAGTTTGCCGGAATTCCTTGCGCAGGCCGACATTCTTGTCTGCCTGCTGCCGCTGACCGACGAAACCCGCGGCATCCTCAACGCCGATCTGTTCGCGCGCCTGCCGCGCGGTGCGGGACTTGTGAATGTCGGGCGCGGACCGCATCTCGTCGAAGCCGATTTTCTCGCGGCGCTCGACAGCGGCACGTTGTCCGGCGCTGTCCTCGATGTCGCCGATCCCGAGCCGCTGCCGGCGGGCCATCCGTTCTGGAGCCATCCGCGCATCCTGCTGACGCCGCATAATGCCAGCATGACGTCGCCGGATACGGCCGTCGATTTCGTGCTCGATGTCATTGCGCGCCATCGTCGCGGCGAGGAGCTGCCGGGGCGCGTCGATCGCACGCGCGGATATTAGGGTAATCGCATGAGCACGGGCGCGAGCGAAACAAACAAGGTGATCGCCGAAGCACAGGCGCCCGTGCTGTCGGTCGCGGGCCTCACCACCTCCTTCATGCGCGAGCGAGAGTGGATCCCCGTCGTTCGCAACGTGTCGTTCGACATCGCGCCGCGCGAGACTGTGGCGATCGTCGGCGAGTCCGGCTCGGGCAAGAGCGTCACCGCGCTCTCGATCATGCGGCTTGTCCCGAAGGAGAATGGCCGCATCGAGGGCCGCGTCACGCTCGCCGGCCGCGAGCTGCTGGCGCTACCCGAATCCAGCATGAAGGACATTCGCGGCAACGATGTCGCCATGATCTTCCAGGAGCCGATGACGAGCCTCAATCCGGTGCTCACCATCGGCTTCCAGATCGCGGAAGCATTGATTCAGCATCGCGGCCTGTCGCGCGCGGCGGCAGAGGCGGAGACCATCCGCCTGCTCGATCGCGTCCGCATTCCCGCAGCGAAAGCGCGCTTCCACGAGCATCCGCATCGTTTCTCCGGCGGCATGCGCCAGCGCGTGATGATCGCGATGGCGCTCGCCTGCAAGCCAAAACTCCTGATCGCGGACGAGCCGACCACCGCGCTCGACGTCACCATCCAGGCCCAGATCTTGGAGCTGTTGAAGGAGCTCCAGAACGAGGAGGGGATGTCGATCCTCTTCATCACCCACGACATGGGCGTGGTCGCCGAGATCGCCGACCGCACCGTGGTGATGTATGGCGGCCAGGCGGTGGAAACCGACGCGACCTCGCGCATCTTCGCTGCACCCTCGCATCCCTATACGCGCGCATTGCTTGCCGCCGTGCCGCGCCTCGGCTCGATGGACGGACGCGTGCGGCCGATGCGGTTTCCGATCGTCGACAAGGTCACGGGCACCTCGGACGTGCCGGTGGAGACACCCGATACGGTCTCGACCGCCGAGCGGCCGCTGCTCGAAGTCGCCAAGCTCACCACACGCTTTCCGATCCGCTCGGGACTGTTCGGAAAAGTCTCGGGCCGTGTCCACGCGGTCGAGAACGTCTCCTTCACCTTGCGCGCCGGCGAGACGCTGGCTCTCGTCGGCGAGTCCGGTTGCGGCAAGTCGACGACGGGTCGCTCCATCCTCAAGCTGACGGAGCCTGATACGGGGACGGTTCTGATCGACGGCAAGGACGTGCTGGCGATGGACGGCCGCGCCTTGCGTGATGTCCGCAAGCATATGCAGATCGTGTTCCAGGATCCGTTCGCCAGCCTCAATCCGCGGATGTCGGTGGGAACGGCGATCGCAGCGCCCTTGCTCGCCAATGGGCTCGCCACGGCATCGCAGGCGCGTGAGAAGGTTGCGGACCTGCTCGTGCGTGTCGGCCTGACGGCAGACATGGCCGTGCGCTTCCCGCATGAGTTCTCCGGCGGCCAACGCCAGCGCATCTGCATCGCGCGCGCGCTCGCGCTCGGCCCGAAGCTGATCGTCGCGGACGAGGCGGTCTCTGCGCTCGATGTCTCCGTCAAGGCGCAGGTCGTGAACCTGATGCTCGACCTTCAAGCCAGCATGGGTCTCGCCTATCTCTTCATCTCGCACGACATCGCGGTGGTCGAGCGCATGAGCCATCGTGTTGCGGTGATGTATCTCGGCGAGATCGTCGAGATCGGCCCGCGCGCTTCCGTGTTCGGCAACCCGCAGCATCCCTATACCAAGAAGCTGATGGCCGCCGTGCCGGTGCCCGACCCGTCGCGCCGCGGCACCAGGGGCGAGACCTCGAACGACGAGATCAGAAGCCCGGTGCGCGCGCCGGATTATCAGCCGCCGGTCCGGCAATATCGCGAAGTGTCGCCCGGCCACGTCGTCCAAATCTGGGGCGAGGAGTGGTCGGCTTGACGGCGCGCATGCTTTCGAGAACGCACGATGACATTGCGCGATGAGGTGCCTTACAGGTTAACGATGTCGTCATTCGTCATATCGACCCCGCGGAATCGTGCTGAATTCACAATGAGTTCACCTCAAAGCGCTTGAGTGCGACAGCCTGCCACAACATCTAACTGTTGAGGCGGTTTAACTGGACCGTTGGCCGTCGATTCCCGATAATGGATCGGCTCGGAAAGGCTGGCGAAGACGCGCCTTTTCGCGAATGGAATATTGAAATGACACAAGCTGGCGTCTACGGGCAGAGACTCGGGCGGGGCCTTCACGTGAAGGACGCGCCGGTTCTGATCACGCGCTCGCTGCGCAGCGCCGAGCTCGCGGTCACCGAAGTCCGCAATGACAATCCGGCTCCCGAATTTTCCGGCTCGCTGCCGGCGGAAGACGCGTACCTCGTCAGCCTGAAGCTCCGCGACTATCCCGCTTGCGAATGTTGGGAGGAGGGCCGCCACGTCGCCAGGGAGGATATTCGGGCGGGCGCGACCTATCTCTACGACCTCAAGCGCGATCCGCGCTATGTGATCGACAAGCCGTTCCATTCGCTGTTCTTCTATTTGCCGCGCACAGCCTTCGCCGATATCGCGAGGCAGCCTGGCGCGCCGCGTTTGAGCGAACTCAGCTATGAGCCTGGTGTCGGTCATGACGACGCGGTGATCCGTCATATCGGCGCCACGTTGCAGGAGGGACTGCACCGGCCAGACGAGACCAACCAGCTTTTCGTCGATCACATGATGCTCGCGCTCACGGCCCACGTGGCCCAGACCTATGGCGGGTTGAAGCCCGTGGCAGAGCCGAACCGCGGCGGCCTCGCGCCATGGCAGGTCAAGCGCGCATGTGACCGGCTCGATTCCGATCTTTCGGGCAAGGTCGCGTTGCAGCGGATCGCGGCTGAACTCGACCTCTCGGTCAGCCACTTCTCACGCGCGTTCCGGATATCCACCGGCCTGCCGCCGCACCAATGGTTGCTCCGCCAGCGCGTGAAGGCGGCCAAGCAGTTGATGACGGTCCGCGACCTGCCGCTGTCCGAGATTGCCATCTCGGCGGGGTTTGCCAATCAGAGCCACTTTACGCGGGTGTTCTCGTCGATGGTCGGCGTCAGTCCGGGGGCGTGGCGCCGCGAAACGCATGGCGGCCTGGACGAGACTTGATCAACGGCGCTTCGCCAGCGAGATCATGTAGGCCGCGCGGCGCGCCGCAAAAATGTCGTCCGGGGGATGGCCGATGCCGTCGGCGAGATTGGCCGGGTTGAAGATCGACCCGTCGCAGGCCTCATTGGCTTCGAGGCTGGTGATGACGATCGTCCCCAGCCGAACCTCCTCGCGATTGTCCTCGTCCGGCCATCGCAGTGTCGCGTCCATAGTGGGATCGCCGGGACGGTCGAGCAGGGCCATCACGTTGAAGCGGACGTCGCCCGCCGTGATCCGCCGCGCGAGATCGTCATGCAGGAAGTCGGCGGACTTCATCTTGGCTTCGTCGTCGCTCAGCGTGACGTCGCCGCCGACAGGTGCAGCCCTGAACTTGATGAAGCGGGCCTCGCCCTTTGCATTCGTCGCGGGAAAGGCGTGCACGCCCCAATAGGTCGTGGCGGCAAAGCTCGCAGAGAGCCGGCGTGCGGCGATGTACTTCGCCTGATTCAGCGTCTCGGGGTTAGCCTCCGAGAACGCTTTGACCTTCTCCATGTCGGGCTTGCCATCCGCTCCGGGAATGCGCGCATTGAGGAAAGCGAGCATCTGATCGAGCGTCCTTGCGAAATGCACCGGCGCGCTTTCCAGCAAAATGTCCGAACGATGATCGTCATCGCCAAGCCTGAAGCTGAAGCCACGCAGCACGAGATTGTTGGTGTCGGCGACCCCCGGATTGCCGCCGCCGACGGAGAAGCGCGCCAGCACCCGCGACGGCTTCGTGAAGCTCGGCGATCGCGTGATCTCGGCCGCGTGGTCGGACGGGGTATAGGTCCCGCGTACGCATCGGCCCTTGGCGAAGCTCGCGCGCACCTTGGGCGGATTGCCGGCGACCGCCTTCAGCGCGTCGACGATCGCGGCCGGCGTGGCAGCGGGGGCGGGGAATTCGGACATGGCAAAGCCTCCGGCTCGAGCGGCATGTCCACGTTTTAGGTGTCTCGCGGTCCTGGCGTCTTTTCCAAAGCCGTGATGCTTTGTCTGATCCTGCTGAAGGGAAGTTTGCGCGCCTCAGGAATTGACGTGCACGAAATCCCGCAGGAGCGGATAGATCTCGTTGTTCCAGCGCTTGCCCGAGAACACGCCGTAATGGCCGACGCCGGCCTGCATGTGGTGGACGCGGCGATAGGCGCGCACGCCCGTGCAGAGGTCCTGCGCCGCCAGCGTCTGGCCGATCGAGCAGATGTCGTCCTTCTCGCCCTCGACCGTCATCAGCCCCATGCGGCTGACGGCCTTGGTATTCACCGGGCGGCCGCGATGCATCAGTCTGCCTTGCGGCAGGAGATGCTCCTGGAACACGTCGCGCACGGTCTCGATGTAGAACTCGGCCGGCAAATCCATCACCGCGAAATATTCGTCGTAGAAGGTCTTGATGCTGGCCGCCTTCTCCTTCTCGCCTTTGGCGATGTGGTTGGCGAGATCCATGTGCTGCTTGATGTGGCGTTCGAGATTCATCGAGACGAACGCCGTGAGCTGCACGAAGCCGGGATAGACTTTGCGCAAGGCGCCGCGGCACTGCACCGGCACGTAGTTGATCAGATTGCTTTCGAACCAGTCGATCGGCCTGCTCTTGGCGAACTCGTTGACCCGGGTCGGCTGGATCCGCGTGTCGATCGGGCCCGCCATCAGTGTCAGCGTCGCCGGACGCGAGGGGTGGTTGCCTTCGCACATGACCGCGGCGGCCGCGAGTGCCGAGACCGAGGGTTGGCAGATCGCCACCATGTGCGGGCGCGGGCCGAGCTGTCCGAGGAAATCGATGAGGTGATCGGTGTAGTCGTCGAGCCCGAAGCGTCCCTCGCTGCGCGGGATGTCGCGCGGATTGTGCCAGTCGGTGATGTAGACGTCGTGGTCCTGGAGCAGTGTCTTCACCGTACCGCGCAGCAGCGTGGCGAAGTGGCCGGACATCGGCGCCACCAGCAGCATGCGCGGCTGCTCCGGCGCGCCATCCTTCTTGAAGTGCAACAGCGAGCCGAACGGCGTCGCGTAGGCGATCTCCTCGGTGATGCCGACCTCGCGGTTGCCCACCATGACGCTGTCGATGCCATAGGCGGGGCGGTGGTAGGTGAGGGTGGAGCGGGAGATCAGCTCCAGCGCAGCCGAGAGCCGGCCGACCACCTGATCCGACATGCCTTGCGGCACGAGATTGAGGAATCTCAGCGCGGACGACGCTCCCGCCCGCCATGGCGCGGTGAGGTCCATTTGGTTCTGAAAGGCCTGATAATACATCGACATCATACTAAAGCGCCCACCTGTCCCCTGTTGCTATGCAATATCGACGCCAAGCGGCCCCGGGACGCCCTCAAAATTGGCACGTCGCTTGCTGCTCATTTCCCGGGAAGCACAGGTAGTTGGCACGCTGCGGGCCGGGCGGGGTGCCTGTATCAGGCGTGAGGGAAGGGCCATATGGCGAAGGCGACACTGACCATCAGCAGCAAGAACTACTCGTCCTGGTCGCTACGTGGCTGGCTGCTGACGAAGTTTTCCGGGCTCGATTTCGAGGAGATCGTGACCGCGCCGGATGACGCCTCGGCGCGCGCCGAAATCCTCTTGCTGTCGTCCTCGATCCTGGTGCCGTGCCTGCGCCACGACGGCGCCACCGTCTGGGATACGCTGGCCATCGCCGAATACCTCAACGACGCGATGCCGGATGCAGGCCTGTTGCCTGATGATCGCGTCCAGCGCGCGCATTGCCGCTCGATCTGCGGCGAAATCCATTCCGGCTTCACGACGCTGCGCGCCTCGCTGCCGGTCAACCTGAAGGGACATTTTCCCGGCTTCAAGATCTGGTCGCGCGCCCAGGCCGACATCGACCGCGTCTGGGCGATCTGGCGGGACTGCCTGGAGAAGTCGGGCGGGCCGTTCCTGTTCGGTGCCAGGCGCACCATGGCGGATGCGATGTACGCCCCCGTGGTGACGCGCTTCGTGACCTATGACGTCAAGCTCGAGCCGCTCCTGAAGGCCTATGCCGAGACCATCATGGCCATGCCCGAGATGAGGGAATGGATTGCCGCGGCCAAGGACGAGCCGGCCGAGATCGAGGAGCTCGAGGTCGAATATTAGGCAGGCCTGGCGCCGCGCTGCCTGTTTTGGGGGCGGGGCTGGAGCCGCCGCAACCAAGGGCCATCTCGTTGAAGCTGTTAACTTTTAGCGCCCTGGCTGGGTTCGAGCCCGCCTTCATGCTGAGCAGATATTGTATGCGCGCGCGGGCTCGTTGCGACATCTAGCCGTGAACAGCCGCGTACAGGGCCTTACGGCTGATTCGGACGTGATTCGTTCGGGCCGCGTTCCGAAGGTTAAGCCGAAGCGCGGCCCCGTTGCATTTTGAGACAGGCTACGCCGGTCAGGCGAAGCCTGAATGCTTCGCGCGCGGGACGCGCCAGCCGATCACGGTCGCTTCCACCGCAACACCGGCCGCATCGTTCTGCCACCGTCCCTCGACATAGCGGCAGGCAAACGGCAGCTGATACGTTCCACTGTGGTCCTCGCAGAGCACCTCGACCGGCAAGCCAGGTGGCGGTTCTCCCGAGCCATCGAATTCCGCCAGTCGTCTGTCGCGCGTTGCCATTCCAGAAATCTCCCCTAAACAAAGCCGCGGAAGGAGCGCCCACTTCCCCCGCGTGCAGATCATCGCTCCCCGTCCGAGGGAACAAGCCCAAGCCCAAGCTCAACGCGAGAATGCGGTACGAGTGTGGTAGCCTCGACGGGCTGCGCGCAAAAAGCGCACATTGGCGTGATCGATTTGACGAGGAACCTGCATGCTGCTTCGAAGCGCCGGCACTTGTTTCATGATGTTGCTGCTCACACCGCTGGCGATTGCGCCACTGCGCGCGCAGGACGTGCCCGGCATCGAGATCTGCACCGTCGAGAAGACCATGGAGCGGCGCACCAGCTGTCTCCAGAGCAATGTCGACTTCCTCCAGAAGACGATCACGAAGCTGAACCTCGATCATCAGCAGAAGCTGGATGCCGCGGCTCGCCAGATCGACGCACTGAAGACGACGGTTGCCGGCTTGCAGAAGACGCTCGGCGATCTCCAGACGGCGCAGGCGAAGATCGCGGAGGATGTGAAGAAGAAGCAGGACGCGCCGCCGCCGAAAGACGCGAAGTAAAATGCTGCCGCGTCCCTGACGCGGTGCAGCGTGTAACGCTGCTCCGCTGAGCTGGGACCCAAGGGTCGCGCGTGACGTCGTGAGATGGGCCCCGGTTCTGCAGCGCATCACGACGTGCTGCGCAGCGCCCGGGGCACGAGAGCACAATACGGACAAGCCGGTGCGGCAGTTTGCGCGCAACGCTGGCATACCCGCCCGATTGCTTGGCAAGCCCCGGTGACTTTGTCATAACCGCAGGCAAATCTTGCGTGTGGGGCCCGTGACGGACATCCCGAGCAAGCCATAACAAGCAGCCGGGAGGGTCTCACATGTCCAACGTCCGTGTTCTCGCCACCGACCTCGAATTTCCCGAAGGGCCGGTCGTGATGCCGGACGGCTCGGTGGTGCTGGTGGAGATCCGTGGCCAGCGCCTGACGCGTGTTTATCCCGACGGGCGGAAGGAGATCGTCGCCAAGGTGCCGGGCGGCCCGAACGGCGCAGCGCTTGGTCCCGACGGCAAGATCTACATCTGCAACAATGGTGGTTTCAGCTGGATCCCGACCCGCAATATGATCATGCCGGGGCCGCAGCCCGACGATTATCTGGGCGGATCGATCCAGCGCATCGATCTCCAGTCAGGCAAGATCGAGACAGTCGTAACGAAGTCCGGCGAGCACGATCTGCGCGGCCCGAACGATCTGGTGTTCGACAAGCAGGGCGGCCTCTGGTTCTCCGATCTCGGCAAGCGCCGTGCGCGCGAGATGGACGTCGGCGGCATGTATTATCTCAAGCCCGGCATGAAGGAGATCGTCGAAATCGTGCACGGCATATTGCCGGCCAACGGCATCGGCCTGTCGCCGGACGAAAACACCGTCTACATCGCGGAGACGCCGACCGGCCGGCTCTGGGCCTATGAGCTGTCCGCGCCCGGCACGCTGAAGCCACGCGACGTGATCTATCGTGGCGAGCGCGGCAAGCCGATCTGCGGCCTCGGCGGGTACCAGATGTTCGACTCGCTGGCGGTGGAAGCGAACGGCAATGTCTGCGTCGCCACCCTCGTCTCCGGCTGCATCTCGGTGATCGCGCCCGATGGCACCCTGGTCGAGCAGGTTCCGACCGGCGACCGCGTCACCACCAACATCGCCTTCGGCGGCCCCGAACTGAAGACCGCCTATATCACGCTGTCGGGCAAGGGCGAACTGATCGCCATGGACTGGCCGCGCGGCGGTTTGCCGTTGAATTTCCTAAACAAGTAAACGGTGCTAGTGACCGTCATTGCGAGCGAAGCGAAGCAATCCAGGAATGCGTCCGCGGAGACAGTCTGGATTGCTTCGTCGCTTCAGTGCAAAATTGCTTTGCAATTTTGTCACGAGCTCCTCGCAATGACGCGACGTAAGGAGAGACCTCAATGCCCTGGCCTGATCCCATTACCCTGCGTGGACAGCACGCCCGTCTCGAGCCGCTGTCGAAAGAGCACCGCGAGGGGCTGGTGGAGGCCGTGAAGGACGGCAATCTCTCCACGATCTGGTACACCGCCATCCCGACGCCGGAGAACGTCGCCAGGGAGATCGATCGCCGCCTGAGCCTTCAGGTCGCGGGCTCGATGCTGCCGTTCACCGTGTTCGATGCCGGCGGCAAGATCGTGGGCCAGACCACCTACATGAATATCGATGCCGCCAACCGCCGCGTCGAGATCGGCTCGACCTGGTACGGCAAGAGCGCGCAGCGCGGACCCCTCAACACCCAGTGCAAGTTGTTGCTGCTCACCCACGCCTTCGAGACGCTGAACTGCATCGCGGTCGAATTCCGCACGCACTTCTTCAACCATCAAAGCCGCAATGCCATCGAGCGTCTCGGCGCCAAGCAGGACGGCATTCTGCGCAGCCATCAGGTCGCGCCGAACGGTACGCTGCGCGACACCGTGGTTTACAGCATCACCGCCGCCGAATGGCCGACGGTGAAGGCCCATCTGGAATATCAACTCAACGACAAGCCGCGCTAGAGGCGGCCGGGGCATCATGGATAGATTTGACTATGTGATCATCGGCGCGGGCTCCGCCGGTTGCGTGCTCACCAGCCGGCTGAGCGAAGATCCCAACACCAGCGTCTGCGTGCTGGAGGCGGGTCCTTCCGACTGGCATCCCTACATCCATCTGCCGGCGGGCTTCATCAAGACCTTCCACATGAAGAGCATCAACTGGGCTTACCAGCAGGAGGTCGGGCCCTGGACCGGCGGCCGCAGCATCTACGCGCCGCGCGGCAAGACGCTCGGCGGCTCGTCCTCGATCAACGGTCATATCTACAACCGCGGCCAGCGCATGGATTTCGACACCTGGGCGCAGATGGGCAATCGCGGCTGGGGCTATGCCGACGTGCTGCCGTACTTCCGGCGGCTGGAGAAGCGGGTCGGCGAGGGCGAGGACACCTATCGTGGCCGCGACGGCAACCTCACCGTCACGACGATGAACTGGCGCGATCCGCTGTGCGAAGCCTTCATGGAAGGCGCAGTGAGCCTCGGCATTCCCCGCAACCCCGATTACAACGGCGCCAAGCAGGAAGGCGTCTCCTACTGCCAGCGCACCATCGACAAGGGCCTGCGGGTCTCCGGCTCGACCGCGTTCCTCAAGCCGGCGATGAAGCGGCCCAACGTGCATGTGCACACGCACGCGCACGCGACCGAGATCATCTTCGAAGGCAAGCGCGCCGTCGGCGTGCGCTACATGAAGGGCGGCAGCGGCGGCACGCCGGTGGAAGTCCGCGCCAACAAGGAAGTCATCCTCTCCGGCGGCACCTATAATTCACCGCAGCTGCTCCAGCTCTCCGGAATCGGCTCGCCCGATCTGTTGCAGGCCCACGGCATCCAGGTGCGTCACGCGCTGCCGGTCGGCGAAGGCCTTCAGGACCATTACGCGCCGCGCACGGTGGCGCGCGTGAAAGACATCAAGACCATCAACGAGCTCCGCCGCGGCGTCTCGCTGTGGATCGAAGCGCTGAAATGGGCGACCGCGCGCAAAGGCCTGCTCTCGCTGTCGCCGACCATGGTCTATTGCTTCTGGCACTCCGGCGAGAGCGCCGACTCGTCCGATTTGCAGCTCACCTTCACGCCGGCAAGCTACAAGGAAGGCGTTCAGGGCCAGCTCGAGGACGAGCCCGGCATGACCGTCGCATCCTGGCAGCAGCGCCCCGAGAGCCGCGGCTATGTCCGCATCCGCTCATCTGATCCGTTTGCGCCGCCGATTATCCAGACCAACTATCTCGACGCCGAGCTCGACCGCCGCGTCATCGTCGGCGGCATGAAGCTCGCGCGGCGCCTGCTGAAGTCCGCGCCGCTGTCGCCCTATTACGCTTACGAGGATTTCCCCGGCCCGAACATCAACACCGACGACGAGTTTTTGGCTGCCGCCACCGAACGCGGCACCACCACCTTCCACCCCGGCTGCACCTGCCGCATGGGCCCTGCGGATTCAAGCTGGGCGGTGGTCGACGACCAGCTCCGCGTGCACGGGCTGGAGGGCCTCCGCGTGATCGACGCGTCAGTCATGCCTCGCATGATCTCGGCGAACCTCAACGCATCCACCATGATGATTGCCGACCGCGCGTCGGACCTGATCCGCGGCAAGGCCCCGATGGAAGCCGCGCGTATCCCGGACGCCGTGGTGGCGTGAGGCACGATCTTCGCCTCTCACCGCTTGCGGGGAGAGGCCGGATCGCATCGAAGATGTGATCCGGGTGAGGGGGCTCTCCGCGAGTCAAAATCCGTTTGGTGGAAATGGGCCGTCAGACACAATCTTGTTTCGTCGTAGTTACCAAGGTTTGCCGCCTGCTAGAGAAGGGCACAACCGCCAGTTTTGCTCCTTGGCAATTTTCCCAGTAGACTTGGACCGACCAAGATCGCTGGACGTGGGGCGCGCCGACGATGAGAAGGCTTGGAATTGTGTTGCTTTGGCTGTTCCTCGGCGCTGTAGGCAGCCTAGGAATTTTCATTGCTGCGATGGCAATTCTAGACTCTCGCACATATCCGCGAATCCAATCGGGCGGAACTGCTTTCGTTGATTTTTGGGACCGGGGCTATGTTCGTGCTAACGGCACGTGGGTATTTGAGGATGACACCAAGCAAGCCTTCCCTCGCCAGACAACCGAAATTCAATGCTATCGCGATCAGAAGGAGTGCGTCTCTGCACAAGCAGAAATCGCATTTGATATGCTTTCCGTGAGCACTGATCGATTTTCGATTACGTCTTGGGATCAGCAATCGATTGTCTATGCATCAGGGGACCCCCTGTGTGTGTCCTATACTTACACTATTTCCCGTTCAACGCAGCGCGTCACGGGGCAACGTCAGCCAAAGCCCACGGCGGCGACAGACTCCGTGTGCAAGCCATTCGAAAAGCGTACGTTCAACCTATCCCTCCGCGATGGGTTCCTCGTTTGGCAGAAACTCCAAGCCGATGAACAGGCAACGATACAATCAATCATGTTTGCCGCGCTGGGAATGTGGTGGGCGTTCATTGTTTACCGGGCGTCTCGCCGGAGTGGTTTGAAGCCCGTGGCGCACCAATCTGTGATCTGACGAACATATGTGCGTGCCAAAATTGAGATCGCGACGATGAAGCAAACAGCAGACTCGCTTATTAAAGAGTTCCGCTCCGAGATTCATGACAGGATTCCCGCCTTGAGATCCTCTGTCGAAAGTAAACGAGCCAGTCTTGCTAGCTTGCTCACAACTTCAGAAGAGCGGAACCATTCGGCTCTATGGTGGATTCTCTCCGCCCATGCCGGCACGTTGGAAAAGCTGGACATCTTCCTTCGTCGCGACGGCTCTTACGAAAGCATCGAGTTGCTAGCGGTGGCTCGGAATATTTTCGAGAATCTCGTCTGGTTGAAGCTCATGAATACGGACGAACAGTACGGCATCGTTTTCTATGCCCAGTTTCTCCGCAATCAGATGGAAAGCGGTCAGGCGCTTATTCGTAAGACCGAGGATGAAGCAATCCTCTTTGAGCACTTCGATAGCCTCGACTCAGACATTCTGGAGAAGCTCGGGCCCAAAAGCGGCGCGTTGTCCAATGACGAGATACGTAAGGCTTTTGAAGCTCAGGAAGAACAGTCAGATGCGCTCGATAAATTGATTCGACGTGAGTTTTGCCTCTACGCCAGTCAAGCAACGCAAAACGGTTATGGTTATCAAGCGTCGCTCATTCGAGCGAAGGCGATCCCCATTCACCAAGCCAAGCTTCTGGAGTTAGAAGGTCATCAGCAGCGCTTGAGTGGAGTTCTCACGACTCTGCTGGATGCCCGACACGTTAGACTTGCGACGGGTAAATGGAATTGGTCGGAGCGGGCGGGTGATGTCAAAATGGACGCGCAATACCGTTTTCTATACTCGTTCACGAGCAAGCTCTTGCATTCTATTCCTCTCAATATCATGACCGACAAAATGTTGTCCGACTTGGAGGCGGTGATGATTCTTGACTACGTCGTCATTTCGGCTGCTGACCTCCTTGAAATCATAGAGCATTACTCCCCTTTGGGGCGGCGCCACTGATCTCCGGGTGAATGTGGGATGGCGCATTAATGGACGCGTGATGTGTCCCGTCGGGCAAAACACCCCACTCCGTCAAGTCCCTCCCGCAAAAATATTCCACTTTACCGAAATTCGGAATTGCGGCATAACCCAAGGCGGCCCGGCCCACGAAGAGGGGCGGTTCGCGAGTCGTTCGAAACGCGGGCCGGGTTGCGGTGGACGCGGCAGCGTCGTGCGCGAGGGGCGCGGGCAGGGCGGGGTGTCCCTGTGAGCCCGTGGCCACGCGCGGACGAGCGACGCCAAAGTCCGGCGAAGCCTTTTGGCGAAGCCGGATGAGCTGCGTACGGCAAAACCGTGTGGTCCTGGCCGTCGTTGCTACGGTCAAGCCTTTGCGGAGATGTGCGCGAGCCCAACCGGGCGGACGGCATCGTCAATTCGCGGGGTGAGGGAGGCCAGAAGGAAAGTTCGGCTCCCGGGAGAGCACGGCATAAGCCGTCCGACCATCGCGCAGGGAAGGCCGAGTGATTGGCGACACCTGTATGCTGCTGTGCGGTTTCTCTGCGCTTACTTCGCGCAGCAGACCGTGGGTGCCAGCCGGCACCCGGCCTTCCCTGCGCCCTCTTTCTTGAGGGTGTGAAGAAGAGGGTAAAGCTCGGGCGAAATGCGCCGCGAGAATGCGTCGCCGTGTCTGCAATTCGAAATGTGAATCGGAGGACGACGCCAATGGCCCTTGCTCCGTCATTGCGAGCGCAGCGAAGCAATCCAGAGTCCTGCCGGCCCATTTCCTCAAAAAGTGGCTTCCAGAACATTCACCTGTAAATTGTAAGGTGCGCCCTGGCGTAGTAGAAACAGCGAATGCGCTTCATCCCCGTCGTCTGTCTTTTGATCTTTTCGGTCTCTCTCGGCTTTGCCCAGTCGCCTCAGGCTTCGGCGGAGGTGACCACCATGATCAGCCAGGGGCCTGTGCTCGCGGTGCTCGATCACGACAATTCATCGGCGCTTTCACTGCTGACCCTGTTCAGGAGAATTCACGCCGCGGAAAAGCTGCCGCAACCGGCCGTCGCCGCAGGCCCGACGCGGGCGCGCGATCTGTCCCAATTCCGCGAGACCTACGCGCAATTCGCCGCCGTGGCGTCCGCCGACATCACGCGCGTCACAGCGGGACTTGGTGTCGATTGGGAAAAGGAGATCTTGAAGACCTACGACCCGAAGTCGGCCAAAACCGACGCCGGCAAGACGCTGCGGCTGAATGGCAATGTCGCGCGCGTATTTAACGAGAAATGGCTCGGTTCCAGCGACGGACTGTTCCTCCTGTCGGGCGTCGTCAATCGGATGGACCGTCGCGATTTCGATCCCACCCATTGCGGTGAACTGCGCTTCATCTATCGACTCGGGTACGACGTGAAGATGAACGGCAGGACCTACGCGTCGCGCATGCCTTTCACCGTAAACATGGTGTTCAGTTATGTGGATGACGGCAGCAATTGCCGGGACGTCGCCTCGCTGTGGCGCGTCGCCGGGATCGATGCTGACGATCCGGCCGTGGTTGCTCAACGCCTGCTGCAAGGGCCATTGGATTTTTCGCGACTGACCTTCAAGCAGATGGAGATCAATGCGCAGCTGGTGCGCTTTCCATCAGACCTCGAAAACATGGAGAACCGCAAATTCGCCGGGCAGGCGATCTACGGGATGCGGATCTTCGCGCTGAAGGATGGCAGGTTTCAGCCGACGCCGCTGGAAAATACGCCTGATGTTCAGGCAATCCTGAAGGACCCCGCCAAGCAGAAGCAGTTGCAGGATTATCTTGCGGGCCACATCGCCGAGATCGACAACGGCGCGTTCAGGCTACCGGAGGGCCTGGAGGCCGACATTGCGCTGAGCTTTTCGACTGCGGGCAGCGCGCGCATGGCCAATCGTCCGTTCGATCTCGTCGTCGGTCGCGAGGAGGCCGCGCGGATCGCTGCGGCAGCGGCAGCCCCTGGCAGGTCCCCAAAATTCGTGCAATCGGGCACGGCGCTGCTCGAACGCCTGAACACGTCATCCTGCATGGGTTGCCATCAATCATCCTCGACCGCGGGATTCCATTTTCTCGGCGTAGACCGGTTCGATTTCGGCAGCGACGCGGATGCGATCAGAACTGCGCTTGACGGCAATCAGTTGCAATTGCCGTTCTCGCCCCATGTCTATGCGGAACTTGTTCGCCGCAAGGACTATGTCGAGCGGGTTTCTCTCGGTCAGGCGCCAAACAGTTTTCGTCCGCATCCTTCGGCGCCCGCGGCGGCGTGGGGAAGCGGACACCCGGCCTATGTTGCCGCTGGCGACAACATGCCGTGCCCTTTGAACGCGGATCTGGCGAATGCTGCGAAATGGAGCTGTAACGCCACGCGCAACCTCAGTTGTCAGGCATTGGTGACCAACGCTGCGACCTCCTCCTATCTCGGCCAGTGCGTGCCCGCGGCCCAGAATGTCGCCGCGGGTTTGAGCTGCCGCTCGAATGTCATCGAGGACTCGATGGCAAAGACTGCCGCAGGCAATCAGCTCGGCTTCAACCTGCGCGCATTCAATGATCGTGTCGGCAAGGAAGAGCTCGTCTATAAATTGCCGGAAGGAAAGTTGAACGGCTTCGGTTACAATTGCCGTCCAACGAAGATCGGCGTGCCCCTGGGCCGGGTCACGCGTCCCTGCAAGCCCGAAGAGGCCGCGCTGGCGGCGATCCGGCCCGACAGCGTGCCCGGTGAAGTTTGTGCGATCGTCGGAGGCAAGGGCTTTGAGCAGATGGCCAAGGGATATTTCGACAGCGCCATCTTTGCCGCTGGCGTCGGTCGCGGGCTGCTGAACACATGCTCGCCGTCGCGGTTCTGCCGGGAAGACTACATTTGCCAGCAGATGCCGGATTTCGTTACGAGCGCGAGATTCAACGTCAGTGTGCAGGCGTTGAACAATTTGAGAAGCCGAAAGATCGGGTTCTGTACCCCGACCTACTTTGTTTATCAGCTCCGCCTCGACGGTCATCCGAATCCGAGATGACGCCGGGAGGCGTGATCCAGCTGTCCTCAGCTTCGCTCTGTTCGCTGGCGGATCACACTTCCCGTCGGCTCAAGAACGCCAGCCGCTCGAACAGGTGCACGTCCTGCTCGTTCTTGAGCAGCGCGCCGTGCAGCGGCGGGATCAGCTTTCGCGGGTCGCGTTCGCGCAGCTGCTCGACGCTCATGTCCTCGTTGAGCAGCAGCTTGAGCCAGTCCAGCAGCTCCGAGGTCGACGGCTTCTTCTTCAGGCCGGGCACCTCGCGCACCTCGAAGAAGATCCGCAGCGCTTCCTCGACCAGGCGCTTCTTGATGTCAGGGAAGTGGACGTCGACGATGCGGCTCATCGTGTCGGCGTCGGGGAACTTGATGTAGTGGAAGAAGCAGCGGCGCAGGAACGCGTCCGGAAGCTCCTTCTCGTTGTTGGAGGTGATCATGATGATCGGGCGCTGCTTCGCCTTGATCGTCTCGCCAGTCTCGTAGACATGGAATTCCATGCGGTCGAGCTCGAGCAGCAGATCGTTCGGAAACTCGATGTCGGCCTTGTCGATCTCGTCGATCAGGAGCACCGGGCGCTGCTCGGCGGTGAAGGCCTCCCACAGCTTGCCGCGCTTGATGTAGTTCTTGATGTCGGAGACCCTGCTGTCGCCGAGCTGGCTGTCACGCAGGCGCGACACCGCGTCGTATTCGTAGAGGCCCTGCTGCGCCTTGGTGGTGGACTTGATGTGCCAGGTCAAAAGCGGCGCTTTCAGCGCCTTCGCCACTTCCTCGGCCAGCACCGTCTTGCCGGTGCCGGGCTCGCCCTTGATGAGGAGCGGGCGCTCCAGCACGATCGAGGCATTGACGGCGACCTTGAGATCGTCGGTCGCAACATAGTCCTTGGTGCCGGTAAATTTCATTGCGCGTCCTTGTTGGTCGTCGTCCCAGAGCATTGCTCTGGTCCAACAAACGGAACGGCCGCTCATGGCGGCCGTTCCTGGTTCGGTCAGGCTTTCAGACCCGTTTTATCAGCGAAAGGATGACCAGCACAATCACCGCGCCGATCGTGGCGTCCACGATGGCGCCGACCGTGCCGGTGGCGAGCGCAATATGCAGCTGCGGCAGCACCCAGCTCGCGACCAGCGCGCCGATGATGCCGACGACCATGTTACCGATCAGGCCAAATCCCGCCCCATGGACAATCTTGCCGGCGAGCCAGCCGGCGATTGCGCCAATGATGAGCGCTGCGAGAATTCCCATTGCAAACGTCCCCAAACAACCCCGTGAGGCCCCCAATTCTAGAGCAAAAAGCTTCCCGGTCCAGCGCCCGGCGACGGTCTCCGCCCCTTGACGTACGCCACCCGACGGGCAATCTGTCACCCATGTTCCTGCAATTCTTTACGTCTCTGCGCGATGCGCAGGTCCCCGTGACGCTGCGCGAATACCTCACGCTGGTGGAGGCGCTCGACGCCGATCTGGCGGACTACTCGGTCGAGAATTTCTACTATCTGTCGCGCACCGCACTGGTGAAGGACGAGCGCAATCTCGACAAGTTCGACCGCGTCTTCGGCACCGTGTTCAAGGGGCTGGAAAGCCTGCTCGACGCCATGGAGAAGGCGGAGATCCCCGAGGAGTGGCTGAAGAAGCTCGCCGAAAAATACCTCTCCGAGGAAGAGAAGAAGCAGATCGAGGCCATGGGCTGGGACAAGCTCATGGAGACGCTGAAGAAGCGCCTCGAGGAGCAGAAGGGCCGGCACCAGGGCGGCTCGAAATGGATCGGTACGGCAGGAACCTCGCCGTTCGGCGCGCACGGCTACAATCCCGAGGGCGTCCGCATCGGCCAGGAGAAGAACCGCAACAACCGCGCCGTGAAGGTGTGGGACAAGCGCGAGTTTCGGGATCTCGACGGCAATGTCGAGCTCGGCATCCGCAACATCAAGGTGGCGCTGCGCCGCCTGCGCAAATTCGCGCGCACCGGCGCGCCTGACGAACTCGATCTCGACACCACCATTCGCGAGACCGCCAACCACGGCTATCTCGACGTGCACATGCGCCCCGAGCGGCGCAATGCGGTGAAGCTCCTGGTGTTCTTCGACATCGGCGGCTCGATGGACGCGCATATCGAGCAGGTCGAGGAACTGTTCTCGGCGGCGAAGAGCGAGTTCAAGCACATGGAATATTTCTACTTCCACAACTGCCTCTATGAAGGCGTGTGGAAGCAGAACAAGCGCCGCTTCACCGACCGTACCCCGACATGGGACGTGCTGCACAAATACCCGCACGACTACAAAATCGTGTTCGTCGGCGACGCCTCGATGTCGCCTTACGAGATCATGGTGCCCGGCGGTTCGGTCGAGCACGTCAACGAGGAGCCCGGCTCGGTCTGGCTCGATCGCATCATCCGCACCTATCCGCATTCGGTGTGGCTCAATCCCGTGCAGCAGAAGCACTGGGATTATTCGGAATCGACCACCATCATCAAACGCATCTTCGCCAACCGCATGTACCCGATCACGATCGAGGGGCTGGAAGGTGCGATGAAGGAATTGACGCACTAGCTGCGCGCGCCTCGGAATAACGAGAAGAGGGAGAACCCTATGCCCCAAAACATCACTCGCGGCATCAAGGCGCTGATCGACGAGGCCAATGCCGAAATCGAGACGCTCAACGCCAAGGACGCCATCGAGATATCGAAGAACGGCGACGTCGTCATCGTCGACATCCGCGACCCCCGTGAGATCGAGCGCGACGGCCGCATCCCCGGCGCGTTCGCCTGCACCCGCGGCATGCTCGAATTCTGGATCGATCCGCAGAGCCCCTACGCAAAGCCGATCTTCCAGGAAGACAAGAAGTTCGTGTTCCACTGCGCCGGCGGCCTGCGCTCCGCGCTCGCCGCCAAGACCGCCAAGGACATGGGCCTGAAGCCCGTCGCCCACATCGCCGGCGGCTACGCCGCCTGGCGCGATGCAGGGGGCGCGACGGAGCAGTGGGAGCCGAAGAAGAAGGGGTGAGCCTCGCTCTCTCATCCGTCATTCCCCGCGAAGGCGGGGAATCCAGTACGCCGCAGCCTATCGGTTGAATCACAACCGTCTCGGAGTACTGGATCGTCCGGCCAAGCCGGGCGATGACAGCGAAGTTAAACGCGCGCTGCTTCGACCTCACTCGCGCCGTGCGCTGCTGGAATGACTGCAAGGAAAGCCAATGACCACCGACCCCCTCGTCTCCACCGAATGGCTCGCCGCCCACATCAACGATGCCGACGTGAAAGTGCTCGACGCCAGCTTCAAGCTGCCGGGCGTGCTGCCGCTGCCGAAGGACGATTATCTCGCCGCGCATCTGCCGGGCGCCGCGTTCTTCGACGTCGATGCGGTGTCGGATCATTCCAACCCGCTGCCGCACATGTATCCGAGCGCGGAGCAGTTCGGCCGTGACGCAGGTCAACTCGGCATCTCCAATGCCGACACCGTCGTGCTCTACGATGCCGGCGGCTGGGTTGCGGCGCCTCGCGCGTGGTGGATGTTCCTGGCCTTCGGCCACGCCAATGTGCGCATCCTCAATGGCGGCCTGAAGAAATGGCGTGCTGAAGGACGCCCCGTCGAGAACGGCGAGGTGAAGCCAAAGCCCGCGACGTTCAAGGCGAGCTATGATTCAAAGCGCGTGCGCAGCATGCAGCAGCTAGTCGCCAACGTCGAAAGCCGCGCCGAGCAGGTGATCGACGCACGGGCCGCCGACCGCTTCGAGGGCCGCGCGCCCGAGCCGCGCGCGGGCATCCGCTCCGGTCACATTCCCGGCGCGCGGAACGTGCCTTACAATCAGCTGTTCGATGCCGCGACCGGCACGATGAAGCCGCTCGAGGATCTCCGCGCCGCCTTCACCGGCGCCGGCGTCAAGCTCGATGCGCCGATCGTGACGAGCTGCGGCTCCGGCGTTTCGGCCGGCGTGCTGACGCTCGCGCTCTATCGCCTTGGGGTCACCGATACCGCGCTCTATGACGGCTCGTGGTCGGAATGGGGTCAGGAAAAAGGCCCGCCGATCGCGACCGGGGCGGCGTGAGATCAGCGCGCCCGCGTGGTCGCTGTGGCGAGCGTTTGCTGCGGCTGGCCGAACGGATCGAGCGCCTGGTTGAGCTGCTGAGGCGGCGGGCGTCGGACGACGCGGTGACGCTTTTTCGGCTTGCGCGCGCGGGGCTTGCTATCAGGCGTCGCGCTGTCGGCTTTGGGCTTCGCCGGCGTGAGTTCGTTCAACGCAGCCATCCTGGCCGCTGCAATGTCGACGCGTGATGCCGGCGCCGACGTTGCGGTTCGCGGCACGTCGACGGCGGTCGCTGCCGGCGGAGGCGTCTTCGTCACAGTAGAAGCCGTCGCGTCGGCGGGCGTGAGTGTGTCCGCGGGCGCGAGAGACGCAGCCTCGCTCTTGACCGGCGCATCGGCGGCAAGCGGAGCCGTCTCCGCAGGCGGCACGACGACAGCGACCGGAGGCTCAGACTGGGCGTCGCTCCCGGTCGTCAGCGCCGCCACCTGCTCGGGCCCGGTCGCTGGCAGTCCGATGGTCGGCACCTGGTCGCGCAGCGACGGTTCGATGGCCGGCTCCGGCTCGGCCCGCAAAACCGCGAGCACCGGCTGGGCCGGCTCGGTGGCTCGCTTGGATTCTTGCGCGAATACCTGCTCCTGCGGGCCATTCCGCCAGGACGGATTGTTGGCATACTGCTGATGGGTCGCCCGCAGCAGCGAGGCGGCCCCGAGGCCGAACACCAGGATGGAGGCAGACAGCAGGATCGCGGCAAACAGGAAGCGAAAGCCGGGAAGCATCGAAGGTCGCGAATTTCCGTCCCGGCGGTGGTGGCCGGAACCCAAGAGCCATCTGAACGCGGTGACGGTACTGCTTGCCGCGTTCGCCACGCGGGGATCGGAGCTCAAAGCGGCGGCGAATCAGGCTGATTCGAACATATCGCAACGCTTCCGAGCCGTTCCGTAAAAAACAGGGCCGGAGACTCCGGCGATCTACGGCGTGAGGCGATTTCCGCCCCGTGATGCAACGGGGCAACTGTGTGCAGGCGCATCACAAATCGCTCAATCAGGCACAATTCGGCCTGTCATGTCTTGAATGTGCCGCTATCTTCGGTCATCTGGCCGTTAACGGTCCGGACGGGCCCGGGGACTATACAAGAGCGATGATGATCAAACATTTTCTGACGATATGCGCTGCCGCAACAGTCGCTGCGGCGGGAACCTCGCTTGCACAGGCCCAGAGCTATCCGGTCCAGCAGGCGCCGAGCTATGGCGCCCCGGCCGAATATCGCCCCGGCGACCGCGCGCCGAATTTCGACTCGCTGGAAGATGACGACGACGCGTTGCCGCAGGCCTCGCTGCCGCCGCCCGGCCCGGTCGACGATCCCCGTTATGGCCGGCCCCCGGTCTACTCCGCCGCCCCGCCGCAGGGTCCGGTGATGTCGCCGGATGATCCCCGTTATGGCCGTCCGGCTGGCGCTCCCGTTTATTCTGCTGCGCCGCCCCAGGGCCCGGTGATGTCGCCCGACGATCCCCGTTACGGCCGCCCCGCCGGTCCGCCGCCGGTGATCTATGCCAATCGTCCCGGCCAGGGACAGGCTCCGGCCAATGACGGCCTGCGTCCGCCGGAGGCCGTTGGTGGTCCCGCCGCGACCGGAACGGTCCAGTCCGGCCAGCCGCCTGTCGGTAACGATGGCCGGCCGATGGCGATCGCTTCGCTGCCGCCCGAGGAGCAGCCCGACGCCGCTCCCGCGCAATTGCCGCAGAACCTGCGCCGCCAGGAAGTCTCTCTGGCGACCAAGGAGCCGGCCGGAACGCTCATCGTCGATACGCCCAACACCTACCTCTATTACGTGCTCGGCAACGGCCGCGCCGTCCGCTACGGCGTCCGCGTCGGCCGTGACGGTTTCACCTGGACCGGCGTGCAGAAGATCACCCGCAAGGCTGAGTGGCCGGATTGGCATCCGCCGACGGAGATGATCGAGCGCCAGCCTTATCTGCCGCGCTTCATGGCCGGCGGCCCCGGCAATCCGCTCGGCGCCCGCGCGATGTATCTCGGCTCGACCGTGTACCGCATCCACGGCACCAACCAGCCTTCGACCATCGGCAAGTTCGTGTCGTCAGGCTGTATCGGCATGCTGAACGAGGACGTCTCCGACCTGTTCGATCGCGTCAAGGTTGGCACCCGCGTGGTGGTGATGCCGGGTGGCCCGCCGCCGGGAACGGCGACCGCCTCAAACGCGCCGCCGCCGGGCGCAGCCGCGCCGGCTCCGATGTCTGCCCAGGCTGGCCCCGTTCCGGGTACGCAGCCGACGGTGGTGCCGCCGCTGCCCGCACCGGTCACCGTACGCTAAGCTTGCGAGACCATTGAGATCTGCGAAGGGCGTGCCGTCGGGCACGCCCTTCGTCGTTTCAGGCCAGCTTGCGTGGCAGCTCGGCGCCTTTGGTGAAGGCATCGATCGCTTCGACCATCTGGCCGTAATGGATACGCAAGCCGTCCTCGGTCGCGTAGCCGAGATGCGGCGTCAGCACGAGATTGTCGAGCTTGCGGAAGGGATGGTCGACCGGCAGCGGCTCGACCGAGAACACGTCGATGCCGGCGCCCGCGATCTTCCGCTGCTGCAAGGCCTCAAGCAGCGCCGCCTCATCGACAATGGGCCCGCGCGCGGTGTTGACGAGGAAGGCCGTCGGCTTCATCCGCGCGAGGTCCTCGCGGCTGACCAGCCCGCGCGAGCGATCGCTCAGCACCACATGGATGGTGACGATGTCGGCCTTGGCGAACAGCTCCTCCTTGCTGGCGTAGCCGACGCCGGCGGCCGCGCACTTCTCCGGCGTCAGGTTCGGGCTCCACGCAATCACGTTCATGCCGAAGGTCTTGGCGATGCTGGCCATCTTGCTGCCGAGCTTGCCGAGCCCGATGACGCCGAGCGTCATTCCCTCGATCTCGACGCCGGCAAAGGTCTGCCAGGGCTCACCGGCATGCATCCGCGCATTCTCGCGGCCGATGCCGCGGGTCAGTTCCAGGATCAGGCCCATGGTGAGCGGTGCAGTCGGATCGCGCGAATATTGCGTGCCGCCGATGGTGACGCCGCGCGCCTTCGCCGCGTCCATGTCGATCGCGGCGTTGCGCATGCCTGATGTCAGCAACAGCTTCAGCTTCGGCAAGCTCTCGAACAGGCTCTTGGGGAACGGGGTGCGCTCGCGCATCGCGCAGACGATCTCGAAATCGGCCAGCGCGCTCGCCGCGGCCTGTTCCGAGGCGAAGGGATGGCTGAACACGGTGACGTCGACGCGGTCCGACAGTTTCGGCCAGTCGGCGACGTCTTGGGCGAGGTTGAAATAGTCGTCGAGAATTGCACAGCGCAGCCGCGTCATCAGCGTTCATCCAGGGCCAGAGTTGACGGCGAGAGGTGACGGCGCGGGCGGGGGCGCCATCGTCGGAACCGGGCCATGGTTGCGCGCAATCGCAGGCGTGCGCAAGCAGCCTGGGTCTTCAAAAATTCGACAGGAGAGGAGCGTTCAGAGATCCCGGGGCTTGAGCCGGAACGGCGCATTCATGCCGTGCTTGGCGCGCCAGGCGGGGCCCGGGCCGCGCATGTAGTGCAGCTCGGGCCGGTAGGGGCTGAAGGCGGTGGCGAAGAAGCGCTTCCAGAAGCCCTTGAGCTCGGACACGAGCCCGGACGCGTTCCCGGCGTCGACCGGAACGGCGATGGAATGGGTCTCGATCAGAGCCATGGTCGGCCTCGCTGTTCTCCCCGTTCATTCTGAGCAGGGGGCGCTTATGTCCGCGCATGACCGAGCTTTGGCCTGATTGATTAAAAGATGGTTTCAATTGTCCGGATCCGGGTCCGGATGGTGTCCGTCCAGTATTCATCCGTGGTGAACGGAGGGAAAACATTGCCCTTTGGGGGCGGGATCGCTACATCGGCGGCAAGCAAATCTCCTCAAATCGAAGGTATTCGGGACCCATGGCGCGCCAGTTCGTCTATTTCATGCAGGGCCTGACCAAGAGCTATCCGACCCGGAAGGTGCTCGATAACGTCCATTTGAGCTTCTACCCGGACGCCAAGATCGGCGTGCTCGGCGTCAACGGCTCGGGCAAGTCGACGCTGCTCAAGATCATGGCCGGCCTCGACAAGGAGTATAACGGCGAGGCCTGGGTCGCCCAGGGTGCCCGCGTCGGCTATCTCGAACAGGAACCGCATCTCGATTCCGCGCTCAGCGTGCGCGAGAACGTCATGCTGGGTGTCGCCAAGCAGAAGGCCATCCTCGATCGCTACAACGAATTGGCGATGAACTATTCCGAGGAAACCGCTGACGAGATGACCAAGCTGCAGGACGAGATCGAGGCCCAGGGCCTCTGGGATCTCGACAGCAAGGTCGACCAGGCCATGGACGCGCTACGCTGTCCGCCTGACGATGCCGACGTCACGAAGCTGTCGGGCGGTGAGCGCCGCCGCGTCGCGCTGTGCAAGCTGCTGCTCGACCAGCCCGACCTGTTGCTGCTGGACGAACCGACCAACCATCTCGATGCCGAGTCGGTGTCATGGCTCGAAGGTCATCTGCGCAGCTATCCCGGTGCGATCCTGATCGTTACCCACGACCGATACTTCCTCGACAACGTCACGAGCTGGATCCTCGAGCTCGATCGCGGCAAGGGCATTCCCTACGAGGGCAATTACTCGTCCTGGCTGGTGCAGAAGCAGAAGCGGCTCGAGCAGGAAGGCCGCGAGGACGCCGCGCATCAGAAGACGATCGCCCGCGAGCAGGAATGGGTCGCGTCCTCGCCGAAAGCACGCCAGGCCAAGTCCAAGGCGCGTTACCAGCGCTACGAGGAACTGCTCAAGCAGGCGAGCGACAAGCAGACCCAGACCGCACAGATCACCATTCCCGTCGCCGAGCGGCTCGGCGACAACGTGGTGGACTTCGAGACGCTCAGCAAAGGCTATGGCGATCGCCTGCTGATCGACGATCTCACCTTCAAGCTGCCGCCCGGCGGCATCGTCGGCGTGATCGGTGCCAACGGCGCCGGCAAGACCACGCTGTTCAAGATGATCACCAAGCAGGAAACGCCCGACAAGGGCACGATCACGGTCGGCGAGACCGTGCATCTCGGCTATGTCGACCAGTCACGCGATGCGCTCGACGGCAACAAGAACGTGTGGGAGGAAATCTCCGGCGGCAACGAGCTGATCCTGCTCGGCAAGAAGGAAGTCAACTCGCGCGGCTATTGCTCGTCGTTCAACTTCAAGGGCGCCGACCAGCAGAAGAAGGTCGGCGCGCTCTCCGGCGGTGAACGCAACCGCGTGCATCTGGCCAAGATGCTGAAGTCCGGCGCCAACGTTCTGCTGCTCGACGAACCGACCAACGACCTCGACGTCGACACGCTACGCGCGCTCGAAGAGGCGCTCGAAGATTTCGCCGGCTGCGCCGTCATCATCAGCCATGATCGCTGGTTCCTCGACCGCATCGCGACCCACATTCTGGCCTTCGAGGGCGAGAGCCATGTCGAATGGTTCGAAGGCAACTTCCAGGACTACGAGAAGGACAAGATGCGCCGGCTCGGCCAGGACAGCATCATCCCGCACCGCGTGAAGTACAAGAAGCTGACGCGGTGATTCCGGCATGATGCGGCGGGCGCTCATCGCTGCGGTGATCGTGGTCACCTGCGGATGGTCGTCCGCCCGCGCCGCCGACGCCGCCTTCACGCAATTCATCGCGTCGCTCTGGCCGGAGGCGCAAGAGGCAGGCGTCTCGCGCAAGACGTTCGACGAGCAGACGCGTGGGCTCGAGCCTGACTACAAGCTGCCCGATCTGATCCTGCCCGGACGCCCCGCGACCGGCGCGCCCTCGCAGGCCGAGTTCGTGCAGGTGCCGGCCGACTACGTCAGGGAAACCTCGATCGCGCGGCTTGCGGGCGAGGGGCAGCGTCTGCTGCAAAAATATCGTCCTGCACTGACCGAGATCGAGAAGAAGTCCGGCGTGCCTTCAACGGTCATGCTCGCGATCTGGGGGCGTGAGACCGATTACGGCCGCTACACGCTGCCTTACGATCTCGTGCGTGTGCTGGCGACGCAGGCCTATGTCGGCCGCCGCAAGGACACCTATCGCAACGAATTCATCCTCTCGCTGAAGATCCTCGGCGACGGCGTGGTGACGCGCAAGGACATGCGCTCGTCCTGGGCTGGTGCCACCGGGCTCACGCAGTTCCTGCCGTCCGAATATTACAAGCACGGTGTCGATTTCGACGGTGATGGCCGCACCGACATCTGGCATTCGGTGCCGGATGCGCTGGCGTCTGCCGCGCAGCAGCTCGTCAACAAGGGCTGGCAGAGCGGCGTGCGCTGGGCCTACGAGGTGCGGGCACCGGCGAAGGTCGATTGCACCACCGGCGTGCCGGAGGTGACGAAGCCGATTGGCCAGTGGCTGCGCGAAGGTTTCGTGCCGGTGCGCGGCGAGAGGCTCAGCGCCGCCGAGCAGGCGCAGCCGGCCTCGCTGCTTCAGCCCGAAGGCATTTACGGTCCGTCATTCCTGACGACGAAGAACTACTTCGTCATCAAGGAATACAATTTCTCCGACCTCTACGTGCTGTTCGTCGGCCATCTCGGCGATCGCATGACGAACCCGCAACCGTTCGCGACGCCGTGGGCGGCCTCGAAGCAAATGCGCACGAGAGATGTCGAGGCGATGCAGCGCGGTCTCACGCGGGTCGGGCTCTACAAGGACAAGATCGATGGCAAGGCCGGTATGCAGACGCGCGCCGCGCTCGGCGCCTATCAGAAGTCGGCAGGCCTCAAGGTCGATTGCTGGCCGAGCGAAGAGGTGTTGCGCTCGATCCAGGTGGCGCGGTAGCGAGCTCATCCCTTCGCCAAAGAAAAAAGCCCGGCCGATGATATCGGCCGGGCTTCGATCACGGCGCTCATGAGCGCCAAGCGATCAGATCAGTAGCAAACGCGAACCGGACGGACGATCCAGCCATAGCCATCCCAATAACGCTGGCGCTGCCAGTAGCAGGGCGGGGGCGGCGGGCCGGGCTCGGCGACGTAAACCGGACCACCATAGGCCGGACGGCTCGAGGCGATAGCGCCGCCGACGATGGCACCGCCGATCAGGCCGGCTGCGATGCCGACGCCGACGCCGTCATGCGCCTGGGCGGACGGAGTGGCGGTCACCAGCGAACCGGCGATCGTCGCAACCGTGAGGGCGGCAACTAGAATCTTCTTCATGCTCTTGGCTCTCCTGAGAGATAGGTCCTCTTGTTAGAGGCGCCCGGGTTTCAAAGGTTCACGCAGTCTTTGATGGAATTGGCCTTGCAGCTAGGAAGCGCGCAAATGGTCAATCCGCGGTAAACGCGCACGGAGCTGTGACGAGAAAAAGCGGTCTTTTTCAGGCCCGGAGATGAACGGCGCATCCGTAGTAAACCGGCGCAAATGAATCAGTCGCGATGAACCGGTTCGAGTCGCCTCAGCCACAGACGCGGACGCGACGAACGCGCCAGGCATAGCCGTCCCAGAAGCGCTGCTTCTGCCAGACACAGCCGTCACCATAGTAGCCGTCGGCGGCATAGCCCGGACCCGGTGCGTAGTAGCGGGGCGGGTAGTAACCGGGACCATAGCCCGGGCCATATCCGTAGGCCGGTCCGGGTCCGTAATAATACGGAGAGGCCAGCGCGCCGCCGACAATGGCGCCACCGATGATTCCGGCGGCTACGCCGGCGGCGACACCGCGCTGCGCATGGGCCGGAGTGCCGGCCGTCAGGGCCAGGGTGGCGACGGCAGCAACCGCCAGGAGCGACTTCTTCATGGGTTGGACCTCTTCATACGCGGAACTCTTTGGGGCCTAGGTTCCATACTCTGTTTGAACGATCAATGAACGGCACCTTTGCCGGGTGCGACCAATTGGTATGGGATCGCAGGTCCGCCAAGGAGGCGCCAAATGGGTAACGCGATGATCAATGCCTTGATCGCTGCCGGGGTTGTCTCCGCGGTCGGCTATGGCTGGTTCACCCATCTCCAGAACCGCGGTCGGCGCTCGCGCACGGCGGGCGGAAGTGACGGAAGCAGCAGCGGCGGCGGCGACAGTTATTCCGGACCCAGCGGCGGCTTCTCGCTCGGTAGCTGGTTTTCCAGCGACAGCTCGGGGAGCTGCTCCAGCAGCGATAGCGGCAGCAGCGGCGGCGATTGCGGAGGTGGCGGCGATGGGGGCGGAGGCGGTGGCGGCGACTAGGTCCGCCGCAATCTTGATCCAGCGCAACTCCCTATTTTAGAGCCGTTCTAGGCTGTATTTCGGCCAGTTTGGAATAGCTTCAAATACCGCTTTTTCCCTTTGCATCCGGACGGCCCGTTAAATATCGATGATGGCGCATCACCGAAGGGCCTGCCGCTTCCATGATCGTTTGTTCTTGTAACGTGCTGAGCGATGACGACATCCGCGCCGCCGTCGCCGAGTCCGACGACGCTGTGCGTCATGCCAAGCAGGTTTATGGATGCCTCGGCTGCAGCGCCGAATGCGGCCGGTGCGCCCGCACCATCAAGACCATCATCGACGAAGCGCTTGGCCCCTGTGCCAAGTCCTGCTGCTCCGGCTGCCCGCACAGCCACACCGTGGCCGCCAATGACGAGACGGCCGAGCCCGTCCAGTTTGCCCTCGCGGCCTGCTGAAAACTTCTGCAATCCCGACTGAGTTTTTCCCCGGCTGCGCCTCCGTAGCCGGTTGCCCTCGTCCTTAAACTGACTTAGAAGCGTTCTAAAGTCGGTTAGGGCCGATTTGGACGCAAGATTTGGAGTGCATCATGCAGGGCGACGCAAAGGTTATCGACTATCTCAACAAGGCGCTGCGCCACGAGCTGACTGCAATCAACCAATACTGGCTGCACTACCGCTTCCTCGACAATTGGGGCCTGCGGGACATGGCCAAGGTCTGGCGCAAGGAATCCATCGAGGAGATGGAGCATGCCGACAAGCTCACCGAGCGGATCCTGTTCTTCGACGGCTTCCCGAACATGCAGGTGCTCGATCCCTTGCGCATCGGCCAGAACGTCAAGGAGATCATCGAGTGCGATCTCGCCGCCGAGATGAGCGCGCGGGCGCTCTATCAGGAGGCGGCCGGCTATTGCAACAGCGCCAAGGACTACGTCACCCGTGACCTGTTCGAGAAGCTGATGAGCGACGAGGAACACCACATCGACTTCCTCGAAACCCAGCTCGACTTGATCGGCCGCATCGGCCTCGAGCTCTACACCCAGAAGCACGTCGGCGGACTTGAGGGCGAGGGGCACTAAGCTCCGGCGTTAGCCGCATACTCCCATGTCGTCCCCGCGAATGCGGGGACCCATAACCACAGGGCGTAATTGCGGCGCAAGCTGGTAACTCCGAGTCTTCGCCAAACCACTTCCTGTGGGTATGGGTCCCGGATCTGCGCTTCGCTTGTCCGGGACGACAGCTTGCCTGATCGCCCGCCTACAACTGCGTCTTGTAACGCTCTTCCACGATCTCCTGGCTCTCCGGTTCGCCGAGGCCCGTCTGGTCGTGAATGACCTGGCCGATGCTCGGCATCACCGAGCGCTGCACTTTCTCCGGCGCCCACAGTTTTGAGCGCATCAGCGCCTTGCCGCAGTGAAAATAGACTTCGCTGACGGCGACGTTCAGCACCGCGCGCGGCGGCTTGCCGAATTCCACCATGGACGCGAGCAGATCCGGATCGGCCGACAGCGTGCCGCGTCCGCCGACGCGTAGCGTCTCGTCGATCCCCGGGACGAAAAACAACAGATGCACGAAGCCGGAGCCTTCGACGACATTGCGAAAACTGTCGATGCGGTTGTTGCCGGAGCGGTCCGGCATCAGCAACTGGTTGGAGCCGGCGACATGGACGAAGCCGATGCCGCCGCCGCGTGGGGAGGCATCGACGCTGCCGTCGGTGCCCGACGTCGCGAGCACGCAGAACGGCGACATCTCGATGAACTTCCTCGCATGCACGTCGATTGCAGGGCGCGCTTTCGCGATCACGCGCGGGCTGGGCTTCGCATAGATGGTGGCGAGGTCTTCGGGGCAAAGGTCGGTCACGAAGGTCTCCCTGATTGAGGGCCTGAGGATATCATTCTCCGGCCGGACCGCTATCCCCCTTGTCGCCTCGCCTCGGCCAGTCGATCACGCCGGCGCAATACAGCGCCCACCAGATCAGCACCGGCTGAAGCGCCAGCCGCGGTCCGTGATAGAGCCAGCTATCGGGAAGAGGCGGAAGGTCGATACCCTCAAGCGCATGCTTGATGTTCGCCGGCCACACGCACAGCGCATAGAGCGCGAACGCAATGCCGGCCCACCAGCGCAGCGGCTTCGTCACCAGTGCAATCGCGCCTGCAATCTCGCAGATGCCGGTGATGAGGATGATTTGCGTCGCAAAGGGCACCCAGGACGGCGTGATCGCGAGCAGCTTTTCGGGAACCCAGAGATGCGCAATACCGGCTGCGATGTAAAACGCCGCCAGCACAAAGCGCATCACGGCGCGTGTTCGATCGTTTGCAGGAGCCATCAGCCGAACTAGCATGCGGGGCGCTACGGCGCCATCGCGCGGGCGAGCTCAGACCGCGTCCGCCGGCACGAAGCAACTGATGATGATCGCGCCGCGGTGGTGGACGTACCACACCACGGCCTCGCCGACCGGATTGCCGCGATCGCGGATGATGGCGCGATCGGGCACCTCCATCCATTGGCCTTCGATCGGCACCCAATAGGTGCCGCCACGGACGTCGTATTCAGTGCGATGCCCGTCGGAAATGTCGCAGCAGGGCACGCCGTTCGGCGCGATCACGCTCTTGAACCAGGCGCGAATGTCGGGCGGGACGTGGTCGTATTGGCCGTTGTCGAACGCGAACGCGGCGCTCGTCAGGGCCATTGTCGCGGCCAGCCAGACGCACAGTGCGAGCCTGTGCATGCGATCCTCCTCATCGCGTCTCGATTCTCGTTGCGATGATTAAGCCCGAGCGCTTGGCACATTGCATGCTCAAATAATATGCGGCGCGAGAGGCGCCATATATTTGCAGCGCACAATCAGCGGCGTGCCGATTCAATCGTCGGCAGCGGCACCGTTTGCAGCAACTCCCTGACTTGCTCGACGTAGAGCTTCGCGTTGCCGGTGGTGCCGTGGCCGCGCGTCTCTGTGCTCGCGGGGATCAGATACAGCTTGCCGTTCTTGACGCGCTTCATCGCAGCGTCCGTGATGCCGGTCTCCGGCGGGTTGCGCTCGTCGTCGGCGGAGTTGATCAGCAGCAGCGTCGCCTCGATCTGCTCCAGCTTCTCGCCGGCATTGTAGTCCTGCGAGGAGCTCCACTGATACAGGAAGTCGTTGGCATCCGCCGTGATCGGCGTCGCAAGCCGGTCGTCGACGATCTTGTCGGCCTTGGCCGCGGTCGGCGCCTGTTGCTGATAGAAAAGCGTGCCGCCGATGCTGGCGATGCCGTAGGCAGTGATGGCGTATTTCATCATGCGCGGCTGACTGGTGTAGTTGCCGCCATTGTAGTCGGGGTCGTTGCGGATGGTGTCGAGCATGATCCGCCGCATCATCCAGTTGCGCGACGCCATCTCGGTCGGCTGCGAGGCCATCGGCACCAGGGCGTCCATCGCTTTCGGATATTTTTCGCCCCACAGCCAGGTCTGCATGCCGCCCATCGAATTGCCGATCACGAGCCGCAGATGCTTGACGCCGAGCCCCTCCGTCACCAGACGGTATTGCGCCTCGACCATGTCGTCGTAATTGTATTTCGGAAAGCCCGTCTTCATGCCGTCGGACGGTTTTGACGATTTGCCGTGGCCGATCGCATCGGGGAGGATGATGTAATATTTGGACGCATCGAGCGGCTGGCCTGCGCCGAACATCTCGCCTGCGAAGGCGGGTGACAGCATGCTCGTGCCCGAGCCGCCGGTGCCGTGCAGGACCAGCACCGGCTGGCCTGAGGGTTCGCCGACGGTGGTGTAATGCAGCTTCAGTTCCGGCATGGTCTCGCCGGTGTGAAATTTGAAATCCCTGGCAGTCCAGTCACCCTGTTTCGGCGCTGGATAGTCGGCGGCCATCGCGGACGTTGAAACGAGCAGCAGGACGGTCGACAACGCTGCGCGAAAAGCTCTCATGTTTCTCCCCCCATGCGGCTCATGGTTGGCGGCCGCCGTTGCGGGAACCTTAGCAGAAGGATGGGGAAGGATGTAGGATTTTGCCGCCGCCGATCGTCTTCAAGAAAACGGGAGAGACTGCGTGTGCCGCAACATCAAGACCCTGTTCAACTTCGAGCCGCCGGCGACCGAGGACGAGATCCAGGCGAGCGCGATCCAGTTCGTGCGCAAGCTGTCAGGCTTCAACAAGCCGTCGCAGGCCAATGAGGAGGCCTTCGAACGCGCGGTGGCCGAAGTCTCGGAGGCCGCGCGAAGGCTGCTGACCTCGTTGCACACCCACGCGCCGGCGCGCGACCGGGAGGCCGAAGCGGAGAAGGCCAAGGAACGTTCGCGGCTGCGGTTCGGTTAGCGGTCTCGAACGTCCGTTCCGTGATCTGGCTCACGGTGAGGGCGGCCTCGACTTGCGATGATGTCTGCCGGGGTTTTGACAGCCCGGAGCACGACCATGAGCCGCCCCCTTATTCCTCTCAAAGCAGGTGCCGTCACCTTCACGGTGCTGTGGACCGCATGGATGATGTGGTGGAGCGGCTCCTACAGCAGCGCCAACCTCATCGTCCTGACGCTGTGCGGAACGCTGGTCGGCTATCTCTGGTATCGCGCCATGCGCTGGCAGTTCGAGCGCATGGGCATGCTGCCACGACGCGAGGATCGGACAGACTAGACGCGACTAATCCTTGTGGCCGTGCTTCTTCTTTTTCTTCTTTTTCTTGTGATCGTCGCCTTCGCCGTCATCGCTCTCGTTATCGACGATCGGCTCATCGGCTTCTTGAACGGCGGCCTCCAGTGCCTCGCGCTCGGCAGCTTCACGCTCGCGCTGGCGGCGGCGTTCGTCCCAGGCGTCGAAGAGTTGTTCGAGCCACGGCAGCACCTGCTCGATGGAGGGCAACTGGCCGGGCGGTCCGGCCTCGCCACGCGGGCCTTGCGAACCAGCCGGGCCTTGCGGCCCTACGGCTCCCCGCGCGCCGGCTTCACCGGGCTTTCCTGGCAGACCGGCCTTCCCTTGCGCTCCTGGCTTTCCGGCTGCACCCGGCTTGCCCTGCGGTCCCGGCTTGCCACGCGCGCCGTCCGGGCCGCGCTTGCCTGGATGCCCCTGCGGTCCCGGTCGTCCCGGCTCGCCCTGCCGTCCGCGCGCACCCTGCCGTCCCTGATCGTCTGCCACGCCACCACTCCCTTGACCGGAAGCAAGTTACTTAGCGGCGTTTGACGACAGCAGCAATTCCGCCGGCGCATCGCGCGGGGCTTGATCAACATCAATCGGCAGCACATCATGCGCTAGTCGTGATACGCGGGCACCTCGATGCCGGAGGCTGCATAGATCCTGATCTTGTTGCGCAGCGTGCGCACCGAGAGGCCAAGCACGCGCGAGGCCCGCGTGCGGTTGCCGTCGCAGCGCGCGAGCGTCTGGAGCACGAGCTCGCGCTCGACTTCGCCGACGGTTGCGCCGATCAGCAGCGGAACGATCTGGTCCGGGGAAAGGAATTGCGCGCCCGGCTCGGACGCAGCGACATGAACAGTGGTCATCAACACACCTCCCGATCAACGCCCGCTTCCATCTTTGGAAACGATCGAGAACAAACGACCCCCAAGCCGTAGATCTACGGTGGGCGGGTTTGGTTAACGAAAGGTTAATTCGGAACGGCCGCACCAGATGACCTCAGGAATACCCCGAAGCCGCCGCGATTGGCACGAGATGCATAGTGATGCGGACGTATCACCTTCACACCGTCCGATATCCGCCGTCCACCATCACGATCGTTCCCGTGACGTAGGCCGACAGGTCCGACGCGAGGAAGACCGCCGGGCCGACGATGTCCTCGGGCTTGCCGGTGCGTGCAAGGGGCGTGTGATCGACGAAGGCCTGCACCAGCGCGGGATTGGTCGCGCGCACATTGGCGTTGATGTTGGTCTCGATGAAGCCCGGCCCGATCGCGTTGACGCGAACGCCTTCCTTGCCGAGCTCGACCGCGAGCGCCTTGGTGAAGCCGAGCACGCCGTGTTTCGACGTCGTGTACGCCGCCGAGCTCGGCGTGCGCAGATGCACGAAGGACTGGATCGAACCGATATTGACGATGCGGCCTTTGCTCGCACGCAGGGGGCTGAGGAATGCTTGCGTCACGTTGAAGACGCCGTTGAGATTGAGCGAGATGATGTCGTTCCAGTCCTTCGCAACCACCTCGGTCTCCGCGGTGAAGGCGTTGCGGCGGGTGATGCCGGCATTGTTGACGAGGATCGAGACCTCGCCGACCATGTCGGCCACTTGCTTTGCCAGCGCGAAGCAATCCTCACGCTTTGTCACGTCGAGCGCAGAGCTCTCGGCCTTGCCGCCGGACTTGCGGATATCCGCGGCGGCTTCCGCGACCGTGTCCGCATTGACGTCGAGCAGGACAACTCGCGCGCCTTCGCGGGCGTAGCCGGCCGCGATCGCCCGGCCGATGCCGGAGCCGGCACCCGTGACGACGGCGATGTGGTTTGCGAGCAATGCCATGACAATTTCCTCCCGATTTCGTTTCTAAGTTTCATGAAAGGCTAACCCGAAATTAAGGGGTCGGAAACGGCGGCCTTGGCATACTGATCTTCATTGCTAAACGTTGCGCGCATGATGGAACGGCTTGAATCCTGGAAACTCGCTCTCGAACGCCTGCGGTCGGCGCAATCGGCCGATTGGGCCGAGGCAGGCCGGCTCGTGGCCGAGATCGTGCGGATGAGCACTGATACGACGCTGCGCCAGGCGGCCGAGCAGGCGCTTCCGGTGCTGCGTCAGGCCGTGGACAATGACGATCACAGCGTCACGCTGGCGGCCCAGCGCCGCGTCGGCGTGATCCTCGAGGTCGTCCACGATCTCACGGCGCCGCGCTTCGGCCGCCGTCACGCTGCGCCGAAGAAGCTGTCCAGCGAAGATCGCGCCCGCAGGATGCTCGGCCTGCCGCTCGCGGTGCAGCTTACCTGCGAGGACATCAACCAGGCCTATCGGCGCGCCGCCAAGGGCATGCATCCCGACCGGGGCGGCAGCGCGGAAGCCTTCATCGACCTCGCCGCCGCGCGCGATATCCTGATTCATCCCGGCGCGCACAAGGACGCGTGAGCGATCGAGATCTCGTAGGGTGGGCAAAGGCGCAACGCGCCGTGCCCACGATCTGTTTCATGATGGATGGAATGGTGGGCACGCTTGCGCTTTGCCCACCCTACGAAGCCTGAGAAAAACTGTATCAGCTCTTGTTCACGCAGCTCGGATAGGGCGCGGCTTCGCCGGCGACGATCGGGCAGAGGTCGATCGGGCCCAGCTCGAGCAGACGCTTCTGCCATCGGTCGTCATTGACCGGCGGCTCGTCCATCTCGGGGCCGCGCTCGGCCCACTGGATGGTGTAGTAGTCGGTGGTGCCTTTCAGCGTGATCAGCAGCGCGGTCTCGCTGTGCCGGGTCGGGCCGCTGTCGACGCGGCCGCAGCCGATCACGGCGGCGAAGCCTTCGAAGCGGCCGAATGTCATGGCGCCGAACGGCCGCGCGGCAAAGCTGTCGGGACAGGCCGATCTGAAGCCACCGGCGATGGTGCCCGCGAATTTCTCGGGTGAGGCGCCGGGCGTGAGCGTCATGCCCTTCTCGCCTGTCACGGTGATCATCTGCGTCCAGCGTTCGGGCGTCTCGCCCTTCAACACCGCTTCGCGGATGTAGTGGCCGCCCTTGGTGTTCTCGAACACGGCTGCGAAATTCGACGGCATCGCGAACGAGACGAGCTGGCCGAAGATCGGCGAGATCACGCGGAAGGATTGCGGAGCCTGCGCTTGCGCGGTGCCCGCGAGCAAAAGCGAAACGGCAAGAATTGCTGCTGTCGTCGGCGTGCGCATCGATTGGCTCCAAAGTCAAAAGCAATCGGGCAAGGATGCTAGCATGGCATCCTTGCCCGACCCTTGTCGTCCGCCGATCGAATCTTGACCTGCTGCTGTGGCGCTAACGCTGGGTGTCGTCGGAGGGCCATTGTAGTCGAAGGGCCACGGCCCGGACAGAATGTGAGTAGTTGCGCATGCTGGTCAGGTTCAAAGCGTGCGCGCGGGTTTGCGGCTGAAACCGACAATGCCTGCAAAGGAAAAGGGCGGACCGCTCGCGCGGCCCGCCCTCGAAATGCAATCTGTCGCGTGACGCCTAGAGCGTGCACTTGCGCTCGGCGCGCAGCTTGATCTGGAGGTCGGAGGCCGCGGTGAAGGTCGGGAGCGGCTTGCTGACGACCTTGTAGGTCGACACGCCCCACTGGAACGGCTTGTACTTGAGGTCCTCGTTCCAGACCTGGCAGATGCCGGTGTTGTCCCAGCGGATCACGTAATAGCCGACCGCCGCCGATGCCGGCGCGGCGAAAACGGAACTTGCGATGCCGGCAAAGGCACAAAGGGCGAGAACGCGACGCATGAAATATCTCCTGATGGGAACGTGACCGGAAACTCGTGCGGCAAAATGGTGCGGCTGGCAAGCCGGGCGACTGCCGATCACGGATATGTCAGATCGGGTCCTCCTTGCGGACTATGCCTTGGCCAGCGACGCCACCGCCTCGATCTCGATCAGCATCTTCGGATCGGGCAGGGCGTGCACCACGCAAGTTGTCCGTGCAGGGTAGGGCGGCGGGCCGAAGGCGCCGGCATAGAGCGCGTTCATCGCGGCGACGTCGGAGGCGCGGGTGAGCAGCACGTTGACCTTGGCGAGATCGCGAAAGGTCGCGCCGGCCTCGTCCAGCACGCGGCGGATGTTGACGACGACATTGGCGAACTGCGCGTCGAAGCCGTCAGGCAGCGCGCCATTGGCGTCGAAGCCGGGAATGCCGGAGACGAACAGGAGGTCGCCGACGCGCGTCGCAAAGGACAGCGGCGGCGACTTGACGTGCGGCGGGGGCGCGAAATGCTGGATCGGCATGGGAACACCTCGGATGGGTTAACGTGTGAGGGTAGCGACATGCGGGGACGTTGCAATCGGGATCGGGAGAGCGGTCAGGACAAAAGTGCGAAAACAACCCCATGCACAGTAGAAACCGCTCGGAAATCATTGGTGTTTTCAAGATTCGGGAAGAGCGAAATATGCGGTTGCGCCGTCGGGCAAAACAGGAGCAGAATGGCAAGGTGGAAAATGGCGCCGGTGCTCCAGACTCCGCCGTGTGCGGCCACAAACTCCCCCGTCATGCCCCGGCTTGATGTTTAGCCCGGACAGATCACTGACGGGTGTTCGGAGACATAGCTGACACATCAACATTGGCTGGATTGGTCCGATTCGGGAGGCCGTCCATGCCTTGGAATGAGGTGTCAGCAATGGATCAGCGCCATGAGTTTGTGCGGCTGGCTTTGCAAGAAGGCGCTAACCGGCGAGAGCTCTGCCGGCGGTTCAACATCAGCCCTGATGTCGGCTACAAGTGGCTGTCGCGCTGGCAGGCTGGCGATCGGGAGCTGACGGACCGATCCCGGCGCCCGCGCGCGATGCCCCAGCGGAGCGATGCGGCGGTTGAGGCCGAGGTCCTGGCTGTCCGCGACAAGCACCCGGCCTGGGGCGCGCGGAAGATCGCCCATTGCCTGAAGCGGAGCGGGCAGACGGTGCCTGTGCCGTCAACGGTGCACCAGATCCTGTGCCGGAACGGCCGGGTCAAACCAAGCGAGAATGCACCGCCAAATCCGGGGCACCGCTTCGAGAAGGAAGCTCCCAACCTGCTGTGGCAGATGGACTTCAAGGGGCACCTGCCACTCGCCAACGGGACGAGGTGCCATCCGCTAACGATCGTCGACGATCACTCGCGCTATGTTCTGTGCCTGAAGGCCTGCGCCGACGAGCAGCGTCTGACCGTGCAGGATCACCTGACGGCGACGTTCCGCTGCTATGGCCTGCCCGAGGCCTTCTACACCGACAACGGCTCCCCCTGGGGCGACACGTCCGGCGTTCGTTGGACCGGACTGAAGGTGTGGCTGCTCAAGCTTGGTATCAGGGTGATCCACGCCAGGCCGTGCCACCCGCAGGCTCGAGGCAAGAACGAACGCTTCCACCGCACCCTGAAGGCCGAGGTCTTTGCAATGCGTCGCTTCCGCAGTCTTCCGGAAGTCCAGCGCGCCCTCGACGCCTGGCGCCCTGTCTACAATCTGGAGCGCCCCCACCAGGGCCTCGACATGCACGTTCCCGCCGATCGCTTCCGGCCGAGCGTCCGGGTCATGCCGGCTCGCATTCCAAAAATCGAATACGACAGCGGCGAGATCGTGCGCAGGGTCTCATCGACGAGACCCTACGTCTCCTTCAAAGGACGCTTCTGGAAAGTTCCCCAGGCCTTCGCTCGCGAACGCCTTGCCATTCGGCCGCTGGATCGTGACGGCCACTACGGAATCTTCTTCGCAAGCTGGCAGGTCGCATCAATCGACTTGACCAGCGCCCAACCTGTCAGTGATGTGTCCGAACAGGTGTCAGCCATGTCTCCGGACTAAACACTTGACCGGGGCATCCAGTACGCCGCGGCTTCTCGATTCAATCGACCGCCTCTGGAATACTGGATCGCCCGGTCGAGCCGGGCGATGACAGTTGAGTAGGCTGTTGCACCTCGCGCCTCACAGAGATCCCCATCATGTTGCCGCCGCGATCGATCGGGTAGATTCGTCGCGTCTGATTCGCTTTCCCTCCCAGAAAATAGCCTCCGGAGACGCCCCATGAAGCTCGCTTCCACCTTTCGCGCCGCGCTGGTCGGCATGGCCGCGCTGGCCGGCATCTCGACCTCGGCGCTGGCCGACGGCGGCACCGTGGTGCTGACGATCTACAAGGCGGGCTGGATCATCGGCGGTTCCGGCGGCTCGGGCGTGCTGAACTTCCGCGGCCGCGCCTACTCGCTCTCCACCGGCGGGCTCGATTACGGCCTCGTGTTCGGCGGTTCCAAGACCGTGCTGCGCGGCCGCGTCTCCAACATCAACCGGCCCTCCGATATCGCCGGCGTCTACGGCGCCGCCGGTGCCGGCATTGCCGTCGGCCGCGGCGCTCGCGCCATCGTGCTCACCAACCAGAAGGGCGCCGTGCTGGAGCTCTCCGGCACGCAGGTCGGCCTGATGGCGAATGCGGATCTCAGCGGGCTCGCGATCACGATGCGGTAGGGGACGGTACCGTAGGGTGGGCAAAGCGAAGCGTGCCCACCAGCTCTCTCCGCAAAGACAGGCCTCACCCTGGGTTTCTTCCACCGCGACCGCGAGAGATGGTGGGCACGGCGCTTGCGCGCCTTTGCCCACCCTACGAGACCTGCGGACTACGCACTCACCAGCGCATGCACCCGCTCGCAATGCGCGACGAGATTTTTGTGCGCATCGACGAAGGCCTTCAGTGGCGTCGGGATCGGGAAGTAATAGATATTCGCGATGAAGCCGTAGATGCCGGCATCAATGCTGCCCGGCGTCGCGCCGTGCACGAAGCCAGCGGCGGGCACGATCTCCGCCAGCACCTGCAGATCGGCGAGGCCCCGCGCGTAGGCTTGCTCGGGCGTGTAGCGGCCGATGCCCTGGAAATGATAGCGCTGCGAATTATACGCCTTCGCCTTCTCGAAGCCATCAGCGTCGATCTGTGGATGCTGCGCGATGAAACCGTCGCGGAAGGCGGGATAGAAGCGCTCGTCCTTCCAGCGCGAATACGACATCACCCAGTAGAGATCGTCGAGCATGCGTGTGACCAAATGATTGGTCCACCGCTGTGCAGGCAATAGTGCGGCGTCGATGGTGAGGCGATACTTCGCGGTGGCGTGCGCGATAATCGTCTCGCTGTCGCCGATGGTCTCGCCGTCGTCGACGACGTAAGGCAGCTGCCCGCGCGGCGCGGCGGAGGCGTCGAAGACGTGCTCATGCACGAACGGCACGCCCGCAAGCTTCAGGAAGGCATAGACCTTGAGGCCGTAGCCGTTGTTGTCGGCGACGCCGAACAATTCCGGATAGGAGTAGAGGGTCAGCATTAGCGGGGGTATCCGGTCATGCTTCTGCGACTACCTCGCGGCGGAGGCAGCGGCGGCCGATGCCGCTCGTGAGGGTAAATAGCCTTCTTGCGCAACATTGGCTGCCGCGCCGTAATCCGCAAAGGCTGCGGCGTCGTTGCCCTTGGCTTGATAAGCGTTGCCCCGGTAGACCAGCGCTACGGCCTGATCCTTGCCGAAGGAAGCCTCGGCGGCCCTGCCATAACTGGCAATTGCTTCATCCAACCTGCCTTCGCCCTGGTAGAGGTCTCCGAGCAAGAGATAGGCCTTTGCGTCGCCCGGATTGAGTTCGACGGCCTTGCGAAAGTCGTTCGTCGCCAGCGTGAGGTCGCCCTTTTTCTTGAACATCTGCCCGCGCTCCAGATAGGGAAGCGGATTGGTCGGTTCGATCTTGATTGCCAAGTCATAGTCCGGGAGTGCGCGCTGCAAGTCGCCGTCCTGCTGATAAGCCAGAGCGCGCCCAACCAGCGCTTCCACGTTATCCGGTGAAATTTCCAATGCCGCGTGATAATCGGCGAGCGCGTGCGGGATTTCTCCTATCTTGCGATGAGCGTCCCCTCGCGCGATCAGCGCGGCCGTGATCGCTTGGTCTTGCGACTTGATTTCAAAATCCAGCATGTCGCGGCTTTCCTGCGGCGCAAGGGATGCAATTTGCCTGGCGCGCTGAAAATCGTTGAGCGCCTGTTCTTTGGCGCCCAGTTTCTGGTAGGCGTCCGCCCGCGCGAGCGTCGCGCCAAGGTCGCTCGGGTCAAGGTGAAGCACAGCCGTATAGTCGCTGATCGCTTTCTCGTTCTCGTTCGTCGCACTATAGTAACTGCCTCGCGCGAACCGGGCGCGCGCGCTGTCCGGATTGGCGGCGATATATCGATCCAGGTCCTCGATTGGATTTGGCAGAGTTCGAGAGGTGGGCCGCTCGCGCCGCTCGACTGCGCTGGCTGCTTGTCTCGTCGGAATTGGTGCTTCTATGGCAATGTCATCGTCTGGAACCGAAATCCGATTGCCCATCCAGATCTGGGTTGTGAAGATCAGGGTGACGGCCGCGATCCCGGCAGTCGCGATCTGGCCGCGCTCCTTGAGGGCATACAAGGCGAGTGTTTCCTTGAAAGCACCTTTGAACGCTTCGCCCAGTTGCTGCAGATCATTGGCCGTCGGTTTGAGTGCCGGGGCGTCCATGGTTAGCCACCCTCCTGCTTGAGCAACTTTCGCAGTGCTCGCCACTGCTCCACCATGAAGTAGATGGAGTAGATCACGATAACGAAGACAAGCAAGGCACTGTCGAGATAGAGGATGGCCGTCTCAACCGTCTCGAAGATCTTGAGCTTGTCGGCTGCGAGCGTCGTATAACTCGCAATTTGCCTGACGAGCATGATCGGAAGAACTGCGATCATGGCAATTCCCGAAAAGCCGAGTGAGGCCGCGAGCGAATGGCCGACGAGCCGAACGAACGGGATAAAGATGATCAGCAATGGTGACATGAGATTCCCCCAATCCCGTAGTCAGATTAACTTGCGTGCGAGGGAAAGTACAACCGTTCCTAGAGCAAATTTGGGTCCTTTAGCTGCCGGTCATTTCGGCGCACCGCCGCCTAGCACCCGCAAGCAATGGGGGTGTCGCAGTCCCTCCTGATGCAACGTGTCAACCTGCTAGCCTCGCCGTCGTCAACGACGTAAGGCAGCTGCCCGCGGGGCGCGGTGGAGGCATCGAAAACGTGCTCATGCACGAACGGCACGCCCGCAAGCTTCAGGAAGGCATAGACCTTGAGGCCGTAGCCGTTGTTGTCGGCGACGCCGAACAATTCCGGATAGGAGTAGAGGGTCAGCATCAGCGAAACTCCCTGCTAGCGTGTCGGCTCCCTGGCGCGCTTCTCCGTCGTCACGGCCTGCGCAGGCTTGCTCGCGCGGATCATCAGGAACGCTCCCGAATGGCCCGGCAGGTGCCAGCGTCCGTCGATCTCGGTTGCCTCGGCATTCACTGTGCCCTCGTAGGTCACGCTGTCATAGCCATAGCCGGGCGGCTCGTAACGCTTGACGAACGAGACTGCGCTGCCGGAGCGATGGCCCGCGAGCGAGGAATTGTGCGTGCTCAGCGGGCAGCCCGGCATCATGCATGGCTCGGTGACGCTTCCGCCGAGCGCGCCATGGGTCTCGACCAGCGTCGCCGTGAACGTGATCATTCCGACACCCGGCTGGATGTAGCTGCCGTCCCAGACACCTGAGAGGTCGTCGCTCATGGTGGTGGCTTCCCTGGATGATGCGGGCCGGTTGATCCGGCTCTTCCATCTCAAGTCGTATCGCCGCAGTGGCGGGCTTGCAACAGTCGGCGCATTCCGCGCGGACTCGTTCGATCGAAGGACGCTCGACATCCCCCACTCGACGTATGGATTCGGTCCTGACGTTTCCAGCAGCAAGGCCCGAGATGCGACGCTCATTGATCCGCTCCAAAATGCCGGGATTGCTTTGCGGCGGCGTACTGCTGGCCTGGTTTGCGCTCGCGGCACCGGCGCTGGCGGCGGACCTCGCAGCCTTCACCAAGGTGCCGCCGGTCGTGGCGTCGTCGTGGACGGGATTCTATGCCGGCCTCGGCCTCGGCTTCCGATCGACGCGGGCTGACCTCACCACCACATCGGTGCTGCAGGACGGCGTTCCCCGTGACATCAGCCGCAGCGTGGTGACCCAGCCGTTCGACGGCAGCGGTTTTCGCGTCAATCCCTATGCCGGCTACAATTGGCAGGTCGCGCCACATTGGGTGGTCGGTATCGAAGGCGATGTCGGCTTCGGTGACCAGAGCACGGCTTTGCCCGGGTTTCGCGCTTCGCCCTGGGCCGGCTCGTCCACCTTCGGGGTCGACAGCCTGTCGGTCAAAGCCGGCTGGGATGCGAGCCTGCGCGGCCGCGCCGGTTATCTGCTGACGCCGACGACATTGCTTTACGTGACCTCCGGCCTCGCTCTCCAGCACTATGACGTCACCCTGGTCTGCGTCAGCCCCAGCTGTGCCGGCAACGGGAGGTCACCTAATTTGATCTCGAATTCCGCGACCAAGACCGGCTGGACGCTCGGTGGCGGCGTCGAGACCGCGCTATGGGGCAACTGGCTGCTGCGCGCCGATTATCGCTATGCTGATTTTGGCTCCGCGCCGTTCAATTTCACGCGCACGGCGACCGCGGGCCCGGCGCTCACGGTCGACAATTTCGATGCCAAGCTGCGCACCCACACCGCAAGCGTCGGCCTCGCTTACAAGTTTGGCGAGCCTGTCATCGGCGGCCGCTTGCATCCGTTGCAAGCGCAGGCCGCGATGCTGCCGTCCTGGACGGGCGCCTATGTCGGCCTCGGCCTCGGTGCGCGCGCCACGCGCACCGATCTCACCACCACGTCGGAATCGCGCGCGGGCGTCACGGACGATCTCATCGGCCGCGCCAACAACCGTCCGATGGACAACACCGCGTTCCGCGCCAGCCCCTACGCCGGCTATCTCTGGCAGGTCGCCGCGCGATGGACCGCGGGCGTCGAGGGCGATTTTGGTTTTGCCGATCGCACCACCACGCGCGAAGGTTTCACCAGCATCTTCCTCGCGGACTCCCAGGCACAGGGCGAGAGCCTGTCGGTCCGCAGCCGCTGGGACGCGTCCTTGCGTGCGCGTGCAGGTTATCTCGTCAATCCGCAGACCATGCTCTATGCCACCGGCGGCGTCGCCTGGCAGAACTTCGAGCTGACCTCGACCTGCGTCAGCGCCACCTGCACCTTCTTCGCCCTGTCGCCTGCGATCATCAGCCAGTCGACCACGAAGACCGGCTGGACGCTCGGTGGCGGCCTCGAAACCGCGCTATGGGGTAACTGGCTGGCGCGCGCGGAATACCGCTATGCCGATTACGGCAAGACCGGCTTCACTGTCTCGCGCTCGAGTGGCCGGGCCGATCGCGATCCGTCGGCGAACACGTATGATGTCGCGATGCGCACGCATCTGGCGACGTTCGGGGTGACGTACCGGTTTCAGTGAGGGCGGCGAGGGAGGTGCGTAGGGTGGGTCAGCCTCGCGGCTGCGCGAAGCGCAGTCCGCTGGGCGTAACCCACCACTTCTGCTTCCGCGGTGACAGAAGCGGTGGATTACGCTGCGCTAATCCACCCTACGATCCCGATGCTGTGAACACCGCCAGTTGCGCCTCGAAAGCCCGCCTGAACGCCGGCCGCGCCTCGCCGCGGGCGACATAGGCCGCGATATCGGGAAACTCCTCGAGCAGCCCCGATGGGTTGAGCCTTCGCAGCACCGTCACCATCATGAGATCGCCGGCGCTGAATGCGCCATCGAGCCATTCGGCTTGACCCAGGCGCCGGGACAATTCGCCGAGCCTGACACGGACGCGCTCCTGCAGGACCGGCAGCCGCTCGGCGTACCAGCTCTTGTCGCGCTCGAACAGCATCGCCATCCCGAGCTCGACGATCGGCGGCTCCAGCGTGTTGAGCGCCGCAAACATCCATGCGATCGCGCGGCGCCTCGCGTTCGCGTCTTTCGGCAGCAACCCGTCGTGGCATTCGGCGAGATGCAGCACGATCGCGCCGGTCTCGAACAAGGTGAGGTCGCCATCCTCATAGGTCGGGATCTGCCCGAACGGATGCAGCGCAAGGTGCGCCGGCTCTTTCATCGCGGCGAACGAGACGAGGCGCACATCGTAGGGCTGGCCGACCTCCTCCAGCGCCCAGCGCACCCGCATGTCGCGCGCCTGTCCGCGGCCGCGGTCGGGCGAGGATTCGAAGGCGGTGATGGTGGGCATCGGGGGCTCCGGGGTGATGGTCGCTGGGTCCAGAGGACGAATAGCCGGGGTGGTTTTCGACAAGGTATCTTACGGCTGGCCAAAAAATCCCGCTCCCATTGTCGGAATGCCCATCCCTGCCGCGTCCTTAGAGCACCCGCGCGTCCCGCCCGAGCCGAAAGGATCCCCGCTTATGACCTCCATCACGCCGTTTCTCTGGTTCGACAACAACGTCCAGGACGCCGTCGCCTTCTACAAATCGGTGTTTCCCAATGCCAAGGTCGAGACCGTCAGCGACTTCATGGCGGTGTTCGAACTCGAAGGCCAGCGCTTCAACGCGCTCAACGGCGGCCCGCAATACCGCTTCAACGAGGCGGTGTCGTTCTTCATCAGCGTCGAGACGCAGGCGGAGGTCGACTATTTCTGGAGCCGGTTGATTGCGGACGGCGGCGAAGAGTCCCGCTGCGGCTGGCTCAAGGACAAGTTCGGCCTGTCCTGGCAGGTGATCCCGTCCGCGCTCGGGCGCTATCTCGGCGACCCCGACCGCACCAAGGCGAACCGCGTCATGCAGGCGATGATGGGGATGCGGAAGATCGTGATTGCGGATCTGGACAAGGCGTATGCGGGGTGAGGGGGCGACGGTGCCGTAGGGTGGGCAAAGGCGCGCCCCTCGCGCGCCGTGCCCACGCAATGCCGGGACTCACGGACAAGTCGTGGGCACGGCGCTGACGCACCTTTGCCCACCCTGGGAAGCTGGACCCTCATGGTGAGGAGGCGCGAAGCGCCGTCTCGAACCATGCAGGCCCGATTGTATCCGCGGCCATCCTTCGAGACGACCGCTGCGCGGTCCCTCAAGATGAGGTCGGTGGGTGTGGGCGCTCTTGTAGGGTGGGTTAGGCGAAGCCGTAACCCACCACGCTCCCGCGCACGCCGAACGAAGTTGGTGGATTACGCCGGGCGGACCGCGCTTCGCGCAGCCGCGGGCTAATCCACCCTACGAAGCGATCCACCTAGCCAGCTCGCGCCACGGCTCGATCGTCCAACTCCCGGACGCTGCACCCGACGGCGAGGGCAGCACAAAAATCTCCGGCCAGCTTTCTTCGCGCGGCTGTCTCCCCAACGCAATCGCAGCTGACGGCCTGCCATAAAACAAGCTCGCCGCCTTCTTGCTCGTGAACGCAATCGTCCGCGGCCGATACGTCTCGATCTTCGCCCTGAACCCCGGCACGTCGATCGTCTCAGCCGCGATTTGGTGATCCATCCCCACGCCCGACTTGGAGAGATCGGTGAAGCCGATCCCGAGTTCGATCAGCGCGGCGAACTCACCTGGCTGATACCGCCGCGGCGTGATCCCGGCCTCATGGATCGCGCGCCAGAAGCGGTTGCCGGGATGGGCGTAGTAGTGCCCGAGTTCGGCCGAGCGCGTGCTGGCGGCGGTGCCGACGAAGACGAGGCGGAGGTTGGGGCGGAGCTGGTCGGGGAGGTGATGACGGGCGGGTTCAAGCACGTGCAATCATCCACGACTGCATGGCCGAAGCGATGCAAGTAGCGAAGACTCCGGATGCCGCTTCGCTTCGTCGGGCCACGATCGCCTCTCAGAAAGTTAGTGCTAAACGCTACCAGCTAAACGTTTCTTGGCCAAATCTGCAACCTGCTGCACCGCTTTGTCGTAATGCTCCGGTGAGACGCACTTACCCAAAACTGACGCCAACGTGAGACCCATCAGGATTTGAACCTCTGCGTTGTTCCCGCCAATCTGGTACACTCGCTCCACGATCTGCTTGCCGGCAGGAACACACAGGGTCTCAAATATCTCGTTCACACACTGATGTACTTTCCGCTGCCGGAATTTTGAGAGTAGCTCCTCAAGACGGGGTATGCCCTCCTGCACGACTGAGAAAACTTTCAACTGATCCAATTGCGCAATGGCAGGCGACCCCTCGTCCTTCAACAATCCAAGCTTTGCAAGTTCGGCCCATAGGATGTGGTTGGAGCTGCCAACGATTGTCGACATGGCTGAGGTCCGGTTCTCAACTGCAGCAATGAGCACGGACATATCCGCATCACTCATTTGCAGCATCAAATCCAGGAGACTCTGCAACAACAGATCGGTTTTCATTCCTGTTCCCCTAGGGATCGGATCACAATCACGCATACATGTCCGTGTGGCGCATATTGAAAAAGACCGGGCGCTCGCCCGGTCTTTTGCCGTTCACGGATGCCGGGTCGAGCCCGAGTGGCGAGGAGGCCCCTCACAACACCCGATTACTCTCCTTCACCTTCTCCGCATCCAGATACACGCTGTTCCCCATCTCCTTGAACTTCGCGCTCATCTGCTTCATGCCGTCTTCGGCGGTGCCGCTGATCGACATTCCGATCGAGTTCGGATCATTCAGCGTCGCCGCATAATCCCGCACGTCCTGCGTGATCTTCATCGAGCAGAATTTTGGGCCGCACATCGAGCAGAAATGCGCGACCTTGTGGGCTTCCTTCGGCAGGGTTTCGTCGTGGAAGTTCTTGGCGGTGTCGGGGTCGAGGCCGAGGTTGAACTGGTCGCTCCAGCGGAAGTCGAAACGGGCGCGTGACAGCGCGTCGTCGCGGAGCTGGGCGGCCGGGTGGCCCTTGGCGAGATCGGAGGCGTGGGCCGCGATCTTGTAGGTGATGACGCCGACCTTGACGTCGTTGCGGTCGGGCAGGCCGAGATGCTCCTTCGGCGTGACGTAGCAGAGCATGGCGCAGCCGAACCAGCCGATCATGGCGGCACCGATGCCTGAGGTGATGTGATCATAGCCCGGCGCGATGTCGGTGGTCAGGGGCCCGAGCGTGTAGAACGGCGCTTCGCCGCACTCCTTGAGCTGCTTGTCCATGTTGATCTTGATCTTGTGCATCGGCACGTGGCCGGGGCCTTCGATCATGACCTGGCAGCCCTTGTCCCACGCGATCTTCGTCAATTCGCCGAGCGTCTCCAGCTCCGCGAACTGCGCGCGGTCGTTGGCATCCGCGATTGAACCCGGACGCAGGCCGTCGCCGAGCGAGAACGAGACATCATACTTGCGCATGAGGTCGCAGATCTCGTCGAAATGGGTGTAGAGGAAACTCTCCTTGTGATGCGCCAGGCACCACTTCGCCATGATCGAGCCGCCGCGCGAGACGATGCCGGTGACGCGGCTCGCGGTGAGGTGGATGTATTGCAGGCGCACGCCGGCGTGGATCGTAAAGTAGTCGACGCCCTGCTCGCACTGCTCGATCAGCGTGTCCTTGTAGAGCTCCCAGGTCAGCTGCACCGGGTCGCCGTTGCACTTCTCCAGCGCCTGATAGATCGGAACGGTGCCGATCGGCACCGGCGCGTTGCGCAGGATCCATTCGCGGGTGGTGTGGATGTTGCGGCCCGTCGAGAGGTCCATCACGGTGTCGGCGCCCCAGCGGATCGCCCACACCATCTTCTCGACCTCTTCCTCGACCGACGAGGTCACCGCCGAGTTGCCGATATTGGCGTTGATCTTGGTGAGGAAGTTGCGGCCGATGATCATCGGCTCGAGTTCACTGTGGTTGATGTTGCAGGGGATGATGGCGCGGCCGCGCGCGATCTCGCTGCGGACGAACTCCGGCGTGATGAAGGCGGGCACCGAAGCGCCGAAGCTCTCGCCGTCGGCAAGCGCCGCCTCGGCGCGATCGAGCTGCTGCTTGCGGCCGAGGTTTTCGCGGGCGGCGACGTAGATCATCTCCTTGGTGATGATGCCGGCGCGGGCGAATTCGAGCTGCGTGATCTTGTGGCCGTCGAGGCCGCGCAGCGGCTGGTGATAAGCGCTGAACGCACGCGCGGCCTTGTCGGTGGAGACGCTGCCATTGTCCTCCGGCTTGATCTGGCGGCCCTGATATTCCTCGACGCCGCCGCGCTCCAGCACCCACGTCTTGCGGTCGCGGGCGAGACCGGCATTGACGTCGATGGTGACGGAGGAGTCCGTGTAGGGGCCCGAGGTGTCGTACACCGGCAGGTTCGGCTCGCCGGCGCCCTCGGAGAGGATGATCTCGCGCAGGGGCACGCGGATGTCGGGCGCGGCGTCCGGGGTCGCGAAGATTTTCCGCGAGGACGGGAGAGGGCCGGTGGTGACGGCGGGAACGGTCTTGTCGGGATTGGAGCGGATGTTCATGGGATCCTCCTTAATTCGTTAGTTTCGCTGCACGAGCGATTACAGCTGTCATCCCCGCGAAAGCGGGGATCCAGTATTCGAGAGACCGTAGTGAGGTACGGAGAAGCCGCGGCGTACTGGATCGCCCGGTCGAGCCGGGCGATGACAGCGGAGTACGTAGAGAGAGTAGGGCACATCACGCAGCCTCCACCGTCAGGCCGAGCCATTGCCGCACCCGCGCATCGGGGTCGGCGTTCTGGGTGACGTCGGACACCACGGCGATCGAATCCGCGCCGGCGGCAAAGATCTCCGCGGCGTGTTCGAACTTGATGCCGCCGATCGCGACCAGCGGGATGGAGCCGATGCGCTTCTTCCATGTCGTGATCTTGGGAATGCCCTGCGGCTCGAAGCGCATCGACTTCAGCGTGGTGAAGAAAATCGGGCCGAGCGCGATGTAATCCGGCTTGGCGGCGAGCGCGGTTTCGAGCTCCGCCTCGTCATGGGTGGAGACGCCGAGCGAGAGGCCAGCCTCGCGGATGGCCTTGAGGTCCGCGTCGGCGAGATCCTCCTGGCCGAGATGCAGATGCGTGGCGCCGGCGACGATCGCCGCGCGCCAATAGTCGTTCACGACAAGCCTCGCCTGCGTGCCGTTGGTGATGGCGAGCGCGTCGGTGACGATTTGCAGCGCCTGCGAATCGTCGAGGTCCTTTGTGCGCAGCTGGATCGTGCCGACGCCGAGCTTTGTCAGGCGTTCGACCCATTTGAGGCTGTCGACGACGGGATAGAAACGATCAGGATACGGCATGCCAGAACGGGGTCCCAACGACAGGGGTTGAAGGGGAGGCGAAGTCGCGGGCGTTCATCAGCCCGGCTTCGTAAGCGGTACGGCCGGCGTCACAGCCGAGGCGGAAGGCGTTGGCCATCGCGACGGGATCGGCGGCCTTGGCGATGGCCGTGTTGAGCAGCACGGCGTCGTAGCCGAGCTCGAGCGCTTCGGCCGCATGCGAGGGCGCGCCGATGCCGGCGTCGACCACCAGCGTGATGTCGGGCAGCCGCTCGCGCATCAGCTTGAGCGCGTCGCGGTTGGTGATGCCCCTGGCGCTGCCGATCGGGGCGGCCCACGGCATCACCACCTTGCAGCCGGCATCGACCAGGCGGTTCGCAACCGAAAGATCCTCGGTGCAATAGGGAAACACCTCGAAGCCGTCCTTGATCAGGATGCCTGCGGCTTCGACCAGTCCGACCACGTCGGGCTGGAGCGTGTCGTTGTCGGCGATGACTTCCAGCTTGATCCAGGATGTGCCGAACAGCTCGCGCGCGAGCTTGGCGGTGGTCACGGCTTCGCGCACGCTGCGGCAGCCGGCGGTGTTCGGCAGCACGGTCACGTCGAGCTCGCGGATCAGCTTCCAGAACGCATCGCCCGACTTGCCGCCGGCGGCTTCGCGGCGCAGCGACACCGTGACGATGTTCGAGCCTGAGGCGCGGATCGCCGCCTGCATGATCGCAGGCGAGGGATAGAGCGCGCTGCCGATCAGCAGGCGCGAGGCGAAGGTCTTGCCGTAGAAGGTCACCATGGCGAAGGTGTCTCCTCATTTGACGGTGTCATCCCCGCGAAAGCGGGGATCCAGTACGCCGCGGCAGAGCGGCTAGAACCGTGAAGCTGCGGCGTACTGGATCGCCCGGTCAAGCCGGGCGATGACAGCGGAATGTTCGGCGAGAGCGTCATCACCTCACCCTCCCTGCCGCGGCGTGATGATCTCGATTTCGTCGCCGGCCTTTAAGCTGGTCTCGGCCCAGCGGCTCTTCGGCACCACGTCGTAGTTCAGCGCGATGGCGAAATGGGTGCCCTCGTAGTCGAGCTCGCCCAGCAGCGCATCGACGCTTGCCGAGTTCACCTCGCGCTGCTCGCCGTTCACGATCACGCGCATTGCATCACCTCATTGTCGATCTGACCGCGCGCGACATAAGAGAGCGTCAGCTCGGCGAGCGCCGGCGCGATCAGGAAGCCGTGGCGGTAGAGCCCGTTGACGCTGATCTGGCCGCCGCGAATGCCGATGCGCGGCAGGTTGTCGGGAAAGGCCGGGCGCAGGCCCGAGCCGAATTCGACGATACGGGCTTCGCCGAACGCCGGGTGCACGGCATAGGCCGCACCCAGCAGCTCCAGCGCGGAGCGGACGCTGACGCCGGTGTCCTCGGCCTCGATCGAGGTCGCGCCCAGCATGAACAGATTGTCCTCGCGAGGAATGACATAGAGCGGCCAGCGCGGATGGATCAGCCGCACCGGGCGCGACAGCTGCACCTCGCCGGTTTCGATCAGGATCATCTCGCCCTTGACGCCGCGCAGTTCAGTCTGCTCGTCGCGCGCGGACAGGCCGCGGCAGTCGATGACGATGCCTGCAGGATTCAGGCTTGCGAGTTCGGCAGCGGAAACGTCGCTGTCGAACTTGATGGTGCCGCCGGCAGCCTTGATGCGCTCGTGCAGTTTCGGCAGCACGCGGCGCGGCTCGACATGGCCCTCGGTCGGGAAGAACAGCGCATCGCGGAAACGGCCCTCCAGCGACGGTTCGAGCGCGGCGAGACCGGCCGCATCGAGTCTGCGGTGGCCTTCGGTCATCCGGGCAAAGCGCTCGAAATCGTTGCGCTCGCGCGGATGGGCGACGACGAGCGAGCCGTTGAAGGGGGTGTCGGGCAGCTCGCGCCGCCAGATGTCGAGGGAGCGCTGGCCGAGCCGGGAGATGATGGGTTCGGCGACCTCCGCCTCGCACCAGGGCGCGAGCATGCCGCCGGCCCAATGGCTGGTGGCGTCGGTCATGGCGGCGTCACCGCGCTCGTGGAGGGTCACGGCATGGCCGGCCTGCGCGAACAACAGCGCCTGCCAGGCTCCGGCAATGCCTGCGCCGATGATGGATACCGAAGAATCCGGTCGCTTGGTCGTCTGCAACATCCCTGTCCCTTCGCCGGCATGACCCGGATCAGGTTCAAAGGGTCACCGCGGTCCTGGGCAGGCTTGCTGAAGTGCAGGCTTGCCCATTTAGCGGTATCTCAGCTCCTCCTCGGAGCACCCCTCGGAACGTCTCTAATGTAGGACAGTGGGACGGGGTGGTCAACGCGTTTGGCTGGAACTGTGCCCCGGACGCAGCGCATCACGCAGTGGTGCGCTGCTGAGCCGGGGCCCATTATGCGGAATGCTGGGTCCCGGCTCTGCGCAGCAGCGTTGCACGCTGCAGCGCGTCCGGGACACGGAAGGCTACTTCGGCGCCTGCGCCCGCGCATTGCGGACGCGCTGGGCGAGCTTCCTGTGCGGCGGTGGGCCGAACATCGGCTGCGGGTTGCCGTTCGGCTCCAGCCAGAGCTGGGAGCTGGTCTCATTGGCTTGCTGCATCATCGCCTGCTGGTCCTGACGCTGCCGCTTGGCGACGTAGTAATAGCCGCCTGCGAAATAGCGCACGGCGCGGGTGTGGTCGCCATTGGCGGCGTGATAGGCGCCGGCCAGGTACTTCACCGCATAAGTGAGATTGGTGTTGGGATCGCGCAGGCCGGCGGCATCGCCGGTGTAGCCAACCCCGCGGGCGGTCGCGAGCTTGATCTGCATCAGGCCGATGGTGCCGCCATGGCCAATGAGGCCGGGTTGATAGCGGCTCTCGCGCATGATCACGCGATGCACCAGCGCCTCCGGCACGCCGTTGGCGCGCGCATGCATCGCGACCATCTCAGCATATTCGGCCTCGCCCGCGAATGCGGCCTGCGACGACAACAGTCCGGCCGCGAGCAGCGCGGCAACGCGTAAAATTTTCATCAGATACCCTAGAAGTCCCTGAGTGATCTGCGCCCGGTTGCCGTTAGGCCTCCCGAACGCGGCGATGATGTGACCAAACGCCGCCGTTAACGTTTTCGCGGTGCCGAGCCGCCATTACGACTCAATGCTGGCGCAGGAGTTCCCTCAGGCCGACAACTCGCGACAGCAAGCCTGTCTATTCGCGCAAGCCTGCGAAAGCGAGTATGTAGCGGCCAGCGAATCGGGAGAGGTGCCATGACAAAAATAACCATGGTCGAAGCCCATATCGGCGACATCCCCAGACAAAATCCGTGCGCACAATGCGGCACGCTGATCGCGCAGCCCGACTGGACCGAGCCCGGTGAGGGACGCATCTCCTATCTCTGGACCTGCCACGCCTGCAATTATCGCTTCGAGGCGGTGGCGATCTTCGACGAGCCCGTGGCGTATCCGCGGCTCGCGGCCTGAGGCGCTGTCTTAAGAGGGCATGATCTTTTCGGAAAACCGCTGCACACTTTGCGCTAACGCGGCCCTTCGGGTCCGGATCATGCCCTACGCAGCCAGCCGCGGCTGTTGCCACATCGGCAATTGCATCCGCACGATCAGACCGTGCGGCTGACGGTCGTGCAGCGACAGCTCGCCGCCATGGGCGAGTGCGATCGCGTGCGCGATCGAGAGGCCGAGCCCGAAGCCGGTGGAATCGTCCATGGTGCGCGCGTCGTCGCCGCGCACGAACGGCTCCAGCATCTCCTGCTTGCGCGCATCCGAAATACCCGGGCCGTCATCCTCGACATCGATGACGAGCCTGGTGCCGGATACATCGAGGCGGATGGTCACCTCGGCGCCGAAGCGCACCGCGTTCTCGACGAGATTGGTGACGCCGCGATGCAGATCGTCGGGACGCGCGGCGGCGGTTGCGGACGTCGGGCCGTCATAATGCACGACATGGCCCATGTCGCCGAACTGGTCGGCGATGAGCTGGAGCGTGCTGGCGATATCGACCAGCGTCACCGCCTCGATCTTGCGGTCGTTGCGCAGGAGCGACAGCACCGATTCCAGCATCGAGCGCATCTGGTCGAGATCGATCAGCATGCGCTTGCGGTTGCCTTCGTCCTCGATGAACTCGGCGCGCAGCCGCAGCCGCGTGATCGGCGTGCGTAGATCGTGGCTGATCGCCGCCAGCATCTTGGTGCGGTCCGACATCAGCCGCGCGATCCGCTCGTGCATGCGGTTGAGCGCGCGCGCAACCGAGCGGATCTCTTCCGGGCCGCGTTCGGGCAGCGGCTCGCCGGCAACGTCGAGGCTGAAATTCTCCGCGGCCCTGGCGAAGGACGACAGCGGCGCGGCCAGCGCGTAGGCCGCCCACAGGCCGAGCATGGTGACGCTGATCAGCGCGAACAGCAGCGTGATCATCCAGGGGCCGCCCCAGAACCGCGGTTCGCGCGAGTTCTGATCGACACGGCCCGCGATCATGGTGCCGTCCGGGAGCTCGACCGCGATCCGGTGCGTGCCAAAATCCGGTGTCAGCGCAAGGACCTTGTACTGATGGCCGAGGTGCCGGCGCACGTTGCGCAGATGCGGGGCCTCGCTGTCCGCGGCGGAGGCGGTCCCCGGCGCGAGCAGCTCGATGCCGGCCTTCGGAAATGCCCGCGTGATATCGGCGAGGATGCGCGGCCGCTCGCTCGCGTCGGCACTGTTGAGCAGGAGGGCCGCGTCCGCGAGCTGATGCGCGCTGTCGGACGGCGGCTCGGCACGGTCCGGCCGGCTGATCAGGAAGCTGACGGTGAGGATCAGATGCAGCGCGACGATCGACGCCACAACCAGCGCGGCGATCTGCCCGCCAATGCTCTTGAGGTGGAAGAAACGGAACGGCGTCATGACGGCCGCCCCGCTAATTGCTCAGGGGCGCCGCGACCGCTTCGTTCCTCACTGCCTCGATCCCAGCCGCTTCAGTTCTGGGCGTGAACAGATAGCCGCCGGAGCGCACCGTCTTGATGATGGTCGGATCGGCCGGGTTGGGCTCGATCTTGCGGCGGATGCGGCTGACCAGCACGTCGATGGAGCGCTCGAACGAGCCGGTGTTACGGCCTTGCGTGAGGTCGAGCAGGCTGTCGCGCGACAGCACGCGGCCGGGCCGCTCGCAGAACGTCCTGAGCAGATCGAACTCGGCACTGGTAACCGCGACACGCGCGCCTTCCGGATTGCGCAGCTCGCGCAGGCGCAGATCGATGCGCCAGCCTTCGAAGGCGAGCGTGCTCGCACCCTCGATCGAGCTCGCCGCTTGAGCTGCGGCCTGGCGGCGCAGCACCGCGTTGATGCGTGCGAGCAGCTCGCGCGGGTTGAACGGCTTCGGCAGATAGTCGTCAGCGCCCATTTCAAGGCCGACAATGCGGTCGACGTCCTCGCCGCGCGCGGTCAGCATGATGATCGGCGTCTGAGCCTCGGCGCGCACCTTGCGGCAGAGGCTCAAACCGTCCTCGCCGGGCAGCATGACGTCGAGGATGATGAGGTCGACACGGTGATCGGCCATGGCGCGCGACATTTCGCGGCCATCGCTCACGGCGGTGACGTTGCAGGCGTTGTTGCGCAGGTACTTCGCAATCAACGTCCGGGTTTCGCGGTCGTCTTCGACGACCAGGATGTTGGGATTGGGAATGGCCATGCGCTTTGTTTGTCCAAGATTCGGGCCAAATGGCGAAGATTTTTGTTTCAGTTTGTTTCTGGTCGGTGATCCGTAACGCCCTGCAACGACCGGGTCGCGAAACGGCAAGGTCTCGTTAAGACCGTTAACCATACCGTAGCGAAGTCACACAAGAAACCCCGCAAAAACCCCGGAGCCATCATGACCTCGATTTCGGCGGCCTCCGCCGGTACCTACCAGTCGCCGTTGCAAAAGTTGCAGCAGGAATTGCAATCGGAAGTTTCGGCCGGCACGATCTCGTCGTCGGACCAGTCCGCGCTGTCGACGGCGCTGACCGACATCGACACGGCCTTGCAGTCGAGCCGGTCCAGCGATCAGTCGAGCGGCACCAAGCCGTCCAAGGACGAGATGCAGTCGAAGATCGACGACCTCATCTCCAACGAGGTGTCGAACGGGACGCTGACGTCCGACCAGGCCGACGAGTTGAAGAACGTGTTCCAGTCCGCCTTCGCCAACGGTCCCGGCGGGGCTGGTGGACCCGGTGGCGCAGGCGGTCCGCCGCCCGGACCGCCGCCGGATGACAGCACCTCCGATTCGTCGTCGACAGACTCGACCAGCAGCACGTCGAGCAGTTCGACGACGGCCGAAATCCTCAAGCAATTTCTCGAGGCGCTCCAGCAGTCGCAATCGTCGTCGTCATCCTACGGCGCCAGCGGCAGCTCATCGAGCAGCTCGGATTTCTCCGCGCTTCTGATCGACTTCAAGAGCTGACCTGAGCGACGCGGGTCGGCGCGTTCCTCGCCGCGATCATGCTTCACCCAGGGCGCATGATCGTCGGCGGGGAACTGTGCATTTCGAACGTTCCGTATTTCCGATGTTCCTGAGTGACGCAGGAACCGTCATCGCAACGCAGCACCATCATTACGCAACGAAATTGCCGCAGCTTAGGAACTGCGTGTGCTCAGCGCTGTTCTCTCCGCACAAGTTTTCTGCTGAAGGAGAGGACAACAATGTTGATGAAATCGATCGCCGCCGGTCTTGCCGGCACCGCACTTCTTGCGACCGTTGCGTTCGCGCAGTCGCCGACCGTCACCACCGACAAGGCCGCACCCGCAGCCATCGCCACCACGACGACCACGACAGCGTCGGGCCAGTGGCGGACCTCCAAGATGGACGGCATCAAGGTCTATAACGATGCCAACGAGAACATCGGCTCGATCAGCGACCTGCTGATGGACAAGACCGGTACCGTCAAGATCGCCGTGATCGGCGTCGGCGGTTTCCTCGGCATGGGCGAGCATCTGGTCGCCGTGCCCTATGAGAAGCTGAAGTTCGTCAACGAGGCCGTCGCCTCGACCACGACGACCCGGCCGGCAACGACGACGACCACCGGCGCTGCGACCGGCACCGAGCGAACCGCGACGACGACGGCACCGGCCGCTTCGACCACGTCGTCCACGTCGAAATGGTATCCGGACCACGCCGTGTTCAACGCGAGCAAGGACGAGCTGAAGAACATGCCCGAGTTCAAGTACGCGGAGTAATGGGCTTCTAGCCACCTAAACGAAGCGCGCCCGGTTTTCCCCGGGCGCGCTGTCGTGTTATCGCGTCATTGCGAGGAGCGAAGCGACGAAGCAATCCCGACTGTTTCCAAGGATGCATTTCTGGATTGCTTCGCTTCGCTCGCAATGACGGCGGATGGGTTCTGCCTTACTTCACCAGCGGGCAGCCGCCCTTGTCGAGCGGACGGAAGGCTTCGTCGCCGGGTACGGTGGCGATCAGCTTGTAGAGGTCCCATTCGCCCTTGGATTCCTCGGGCTTCTTCACTTCGAACAGATACATGTCGTGGACCATCCGGCCGTCGATGCGGATCTTGCCGTTTCTGGCGAAGAAGTCGTTGACCGGCGTCTTGCGCATCTGCTCCATCACCTTCGGTGCCTCGTCGGTCTTGATGGCTTCGATCGCCTTGAGATAATGCATGGTCGCCGAATAGAGCCCGGCCTGGATCATGGTCGGCATATGGCCGACCTTCTCGTTGAAGCGTTTCGAAAAGGCGCGCGTCTCCTCGTTCATGTCCCAGTAGAACGCGTCGGTGACGATCAGGCCCTGCGTGGCCTTGATGCCGAGCGAATGCGTGTCGGTGATCTCCTGCAGCAGCGCGATCATCTTCTGGCCGCCTTGCACCAGTCCGAATTCGGCCGCCTGCTTCAGCGCGTTGGTGGTATCGCCGCCGGCATTGGCAAGGGCGACCACCTTGGCCTTGGACGCCTGGGCCTGGAGCAGGAAGGACGAGAAGTCCGAGGAGTTGAGGGGATGGCGGACCTCGCCGACCACCTTGCCGCCGCTCTCCTTGACCACGTTGGCGGCGTCGCGCTGCAGCGCCATGCCGAAGGCGTAGTCGGCGGTGACGAAGAACCATGTGTCTTCGCCGCGCTTCACCATCGCCTTGCCGGCGACGTTGGAGAGCGCGTAGGTGTCGTAGGTCCAGTGCACGGTATTGGGCGAACAGGCGATGCCGGTGATGTCGGAAGAGCCGCCGCCGGAATTGATGTTGATCTTGTTCTTCTCGCGCGTCAGCGCCGAGATCGGCAGCGCCACCGAGGAGGTCGGCACGTCGAAGATCGCGTCGACCTTGTCGTTGTCGTACCAGTTGCGGGCGATGTTGACGCCGACGTCAGGCTTGTTCTGGTGATCGGCAGCGACGACTGCGACGGGCTTGCCCGCAACCTTGGCGCCGTAATCGGCGACCGCCATCTCGACGGCGGCGAGCGAGCCCTTGCCGGTCGCGTCCGCATAGAGGCTCGACATGTCCGTGAGCACGCCGATCTTGACGATGTCGTCCGAGATCTGCGCCTGCGCCGCTCCTGACGTGGCGGCGAGGGCAAGGCCGGCCGCGACCGCGGCGATGAGTTTTTGCATGTTGTTTCTCCCTGTGTGTTGTTGTTTGGGCGTTGTTTGCAGGGAGGTTTTAGCGACAATCGGTCGCGGCAGCTAAGCCAAAGATGCGTGAGTGGGTGGAGAAATAAGCAGGGCGCGGCGGTGTTGCTTCGGCTATCCCCGCGTGCGGCAGGGTCACCGCACAGGAAGCGCTTCCCCTGTGGCCATCCTTCGAGACGCCCGCCGGTGGCGGGCCCTCAGGATGAGGACCGAACGTGCGGCCGTCGCTTTTACGAGCGAGCACCGATGCAGCTGAGCCTCATCCTGAGGAGGCCGCGAAGCGGTCGTCTCGAAGGACGAGGCGCGCGCTCAGGTCGTGCATTGCTCTGCCGCAGGCCGAGGGAGGGAGGAGACCCTACATTCCCGACAGCTTCGTCACGGATACGTTCAACGTGCCGCCGGCTTCCGTGACCACGCGCAGCGTCTTGGAGTCGAAGGCGATGTCAGCCAGCGTCAGGCTGTCGATCTTGGCATCGACCTTGAGACCGTCCTCGCTCTTCTGGTAGTCGGCGATCGCGGCGGCGATCTTCTCGCGCGCATTGGCGGCGATCGGCTTCAGGTCGATCGTCGCCTTCTGCACCAAAGCCTGCTGCATCTGCGGCACCACGCTGCGTGCCGCCGCGCCCAGCAAGCCGAACGCGGCCTCGGATTCCACCGCGAGCTGGATGTCGGCGAGCCGCAGCGTCTGCTGCGCCTGGTCGAGCATCGGCCGGCCCCAGATGTGCACGGTCGCCTCCGCGCCGAGACCGAGCCAGCTCTTCTTCTCCTTGGCCCGCACCAGCAGCGAGATCAGGAGGCGATCGCCGGACGGGATCACGTTGACGCTTTTCACGGTGACGTCGACCGGACCGGAGCCGTCCTCGGGATAGGTCTTGCCGACCATCTGCGCGGCAATCAGCTTGTTGATCTCGGTGAACGGCACGTCGATGGGAACGCCGATGTTCACGCCGGTGCCGGTCGGCGGCACGATCGAGATCTTGTCGGGGAACGGGCAGTCCGGCTTGGACGGCGTCGAGGTGACGCGCGTCTCGAGCTCGAGGCCGAGCAGGAGCGTCACGTTCTGCGCGTCGACGCGTGGCTGCGCCGCGATGGCGCGGATCGGCTTCATCTCGAGCCAGAGCGGCGGCAGCGCGGCCGACGAGCCCGAGCCTTGCAGCGGGATCGAGCGGCAGGCCTTGGCCCATTGCAGCTTGGCATTCTCCCGCAGCGACGGATCGTTGCGGATGCGCTCGGAGACGACGTTGATCTGCTCGCCGACATTCTTGTCGATCAGCGGCTTCACCTGCGCCGGCACGTTGACCTTGGCGCCGGCGACGTTGACGTTGGTGTCGCCGAGATTGACCTGGGCGGCGAGATTGGGTTCGAGATGCCAGTTGGCCGCGAGCTTCGGGCGCGAGGTGACGATGACGTTGCCCTTGATCTCGGCGCTGGCGTTCAGATTCTTGATGTTGACCGCGCCGATCCGCTTCGCGGCGTCGCCGCCGAGCACGCTGCCGAGCGCATCGCCGAGCGCGCCGGTGGCCTTGGCCGACAATGAGCCCGTCACGTTCAGCTTGCCGTTGAGCGGCGTCGAGATCGTCAGCACGTCCTTGTCGCCGCTCGCTGCCATCGCGCCGCGCACGGCGGACCAGCCGATGTCGGCGTTCTCCAGGATCTGCGAGACGGGGTTGTCGGCCTTGCCGGCGAAATTGCGCGGCGCGGCCTTCTCGGCCTGCTCGCGGATCGCCGAGATCGCGATCGCGACCGGCGCCACCACGATCGAGTTCTTCGAGACCGGTGGCAGCGGCGGCAATTGCGCGACCGGCGGCGCGGAATTGGTCGCGCGCGGCGACAGAAAGTCCATCGCTTTCAGGCTGACGAAAAACGACGCGGCGAGCACCACCACGGCGATCAGCACAGTTTTGAAATTCAACGTCAGACGCATCACTCCCCCAGGCCGCCCGATGGGGATTTTACAGGGCGGGCGAGGAGGGCGCTAGAGCGCACCGGTGGGGTGGAATTGGGGCGAACAGGTTAACGGCTGCGAAAGAGCGGCGGCATTCAGGCGGTCATCGCGCACCTAGCCGCGTCGGGGGCGGCGGACCGCTCTCACATTGCCGTTAGCACCGCCCCCGCAGAAGAAGCGGTCGCCGCCGTCGGACTCCAGTCCAGAGACGCCCGTCCCGGCGGGCAGGTCGAGCTGTTCGAGCACCTTGCCGGTCTCAGGGTCGATCCGCCGCACGTCGCTCTCTTCGTTTTCCCAAGTGCCGTGCCAGAGCTCGCCGTCCACCCAGGTGACGCCGGTCACGAAGCGCTTGCTTTCGATGGTGCGGAGGACCTTGCCCGTCTCGGGATCGACCTGGTGGATCTTGCGCTCGCGATATTCGCCGACCCAGAGCGAGCCCTCGGCCCAGGCCAGGCCGGAATCGCCACCGCCGCCAGGGGCCGGGATCGTGCCGAGCACCCTGCCGGTGGCGGCGTCGATCTTCTGAATGCGATCCTCGGCGATCTGGAACAGGTGCTTTCCGTCGAACGCGGTTCCGGCATGCGCGGCGACATCGATGGAGCGTGCGATCTTGCCGCTGTCCGGGTCGACCGCATTCAATTTGTCACCGGATGCGAACCAGACATGGGTGCCGTCATAGGTGACGCCGTGCACGGCCTCGACGCCCGCGTAAGGCCCGTATTCCCTGACGATCTCGGCGGCTGAACGTTTCATGTGCCTGGTCCCTGTGATGTGCCCGCAACCTTACGTCTTCAGCAGCGGTCCGGGGAGTAACAAGCCTGTCGGGAATCCCGGGACAGGCGGGGTCATCCAGCGCCGCGCGCGGCCGTGTCCGAACGACTGCACCTTGTTCGACCGCGCCAGCTCTTCGAGGGCCCGCTGCACCGTGCGCGGGCTCGTGCCCAGCGCCAGAGCGAGCGCCGAGCTCGACCACGGCCCGCCGTCCGAAAGGAAGGCGAGCACGGAAGCGTGCTTTTCCTCGACGGGCCGCGCCAGCACGAGGACGTCGCGCGCCTTCCGCGGTGCCAGCACAAAGCCCTGCTTCGTCGCGCTGATATCGGCCAGAGGTTTGAGCTTCGTGCGGAGCCGCCCGATCTCGACGCGCAACCGTGCGCGATGCGATTCATCGGCGTGCTTCGCTCCGAACGCGCCTGATATCAGAGCCTCTCGCGAAACATCCGCAGGCCATGCCTGCGCCAGCAGGCGAGCGAGCGCGAACAGCACCGGCCGCGTCCCGAGCGAGGCGACAACGCCTTGCCTGCGCACGACATGATGAAAACTGTCCACGACGAGCGCCGTCGAGCTTGCCAGTCGTTCGACCTCGCCGAGCAGCAGCGGGTGCTCGCGGCCGCGCGCGATCAGGCGCGCGGCCGGCGTGTCGAGGATGAGGTTCGCGCTGTCGACCTCGGCCGTGAGAGCAGGGATTTTTGCATGGCGAGCCGCCGTGGCCGCGCGGTCGAGCGCTATGCGCGCATCCTTCGTTCTGAGCCGCCTGATGGCGATGCCCGCGACCACAAGCTCACGCATGACTTGCGATGCGGGCGGAAGCGGCGAGGGGCCCAGCTCGGCCAGCGTTCGCTCGGCCTCGTCGAGGCGCCCGACGAGAAGAAGACGGCGCGCCTCGATGTGACCGGCATGCGCGGCATTGGCGTGATCGCCATGCTTCTCGAGCGTCGCCCGCGCGGCCGCGAGCGTTTTCACCGGCCAGCTAAGATCGCGCGAGACCAGCGCGATTTCGGCTTCCGCCACGACGCATCTGGCGCGCGCCATGGCCTCGCGCGGGCCGAACGCGCGGGCGGCGCTGCGCAGCAGCGTCTTCGCCTTCGCGAGATCGCCGAGCTGCGCCATGGCGATGCCGCGCAACGCCAGCGACGGCGCGTCATTGCGCAGTGCAACGCGGTTCAAGGCGCCGAGCGGATCGCCGGCCTCCAATGCGCGCGCTGCGGCCGTGATCAGCGACTCCATTCAAATCCCGCCACACTTGTTACTCCCGCCGCGCAACCGCCTGGTGCCAGAAATCGTTGGCAGGACGTCAGGAAAGAGGTTTGGAGAGCCATCATGACATCAGTTGAAAAAGCAGGAACCAACGCCGCCATGCAGACACCGCCGGTGGTATCGGCGCAGGATTGGGAGGCCGCCCGTCAGCAACTGCTCTTGAAGGAAAAGGCACAAACCCGAGCCCGCGACGCGCTGGCCGCCGAGCGCCGGCGCATGCCGTGGATGGAGGTCACCAAAACCTATGCGTTCGAGGGGCCCGGCGGCAAGGTCAGTCTGACTGATTTGTTCCAGGGCCGGCGTCAGCTGATCGTCTACCGCGCCTTCTTCGAACCCGGCGTGTTCGGCTGGCCCGATCATGCCTGCCGCGGCTGCTCGATGGTGGCCGACCAGGTCGCCCATGTCTCGCATCTGAACGCCCGCGACACCACGCTGATGTTCGCTTCGCGCGCGCCGCAGGCCGACATCGCCAGGCTGAAGAAGCGGATGGGCTGGACCATCCCGTGGATCACGGTCATCGACAGTTTCGACAAGGATTTCGGCGTCGACGAATGGCACGGCACCAACGTGTTCTACCGCGACGACGGCGATCGCATCTTCCGCACCTACTTCGTCAAGAGCCGCGGCGACGAGCAGATGGGAGGGACCTGGAACTACCTCGACATCACGCCGCTCGGCCGGCAGGAGGTCTGGGAGGACTCGCCAAAGGGCTATCCGCAGACGCCGACCTACAAATGGTGGAATTGGCACGACAGCTACGCCGAAGGTGCCGCGCCCGACCAGAAGTGGGTCGAGATCTCGGACGCCGGCGAGAAGGCGTTTCGCGAGGAGGCGGCGGAAGGACGTGACTAGTCCCGGCAGCGCAACGGCTGGCGCGAACCGCGATGGCGGGCCGGCCGCGCGCCACCTCGCCAGATGGCTGGCCTTGGCGGCGACGCCGACCTTCGCGATCATGGCCGTGCTGACGGCCATGATCGGCGGCGGCCCGGCGGACATGCTGTGCGCCGCCGGGCAGGGCTCTCTGCTCGGCGGGATGGTGCCGATGTATTTCCTGATGAGCGCGTTTCATTCCGCGGCTTGGCTGAAGCTGATCGGGGCGTGGCGGCGCGGGAGTGATCGCTGAGACGGGCCGGCATCACCGGGGCGGTGTCGCATCGCGTCCGTCGAAGAACAGGACCATCAAGGTCTCGTCATGGTATCGGCCGCCGTGTTTCAGTGCCTTCACCCCGCGGCCGTATTCGACGAAGCCGGCGGCCGTGTAGAGCCGCAAGGCGGCCAGATTGTCCCTGACGACGACAAGATGTAGCTGCTCGACGCGCTTTGCCGCGTGCGCCACGACCGCGTCGACGAGCAGTCGCCCCGTGCCGCATTTCCGCGCCTGTGGCCGCACATACATGCCCCAGAGGACGCCCTTGTGTGCGGTCTTCGCGCCGTCCTCCCGGCGGAAGCCGGCGGTCCCGACGATCTCGCCCGCGATGAACGCGCCGAACACGTCCGATGCCGCGAGGCGCTCCTCGAACCAGGCGACGGGCTTTTCCTGCTCGCGCTCGAACGTGCTGGTAAACGCTTCGGGATGCGCCGCGAGGGCTTCAAGCCGGACCGGGCGATAGAGAGCAGCGTCCGCGGGGGTGAGCAGTTTGATCGTTGGGGCGGTGGTGTGCACAGCGACTGTCATGGTCGTGGAGGAGACCATGGTGGCGTGGGCGATGCAATCGACCGCTTTCGATCGAGGTCGACTCGCCTTCCGCAGCGCTACTGCCCGCCTGCCGCCTGCAAATAAGCAACGATCCTGCCGGCCTCATCCGCCGAGACGCCGCCATACGGCTGCATCTTGTTGCCGGAGACGATTTCGTCCGGCTTGACCATGAAGCGGGTGAGCTTGTCCGGGTCCCAGACGAAGCCGGCTTCTTTCATCGACGGGGAATAATTGTAGTTCGGCAGCGCGCCGGCCTTGCGGCCGACGATCTGGTTGAGGTTGGGGCCGAGACGGTTGTCGCCTTCCTTCACCGAGTGGCAGGTGCGGCAGGAATTGTTGAAGGCCTGCTGGGCTGCGTCGCCGCTCGCCGGCTGTTGCGCGAGCGAGGAGGGCGCGGAGAGGAGCAGCGTCAATGCTCCCGCGCCCGCGATCGCGCGCAGCCGTGTTCCAAGCGAGTTTTGCATCTGCGCCTCCATCGGGGATCGCGCTGCAGCAAGCACGCGCGCGCAATGTCGAGGGCAAACGAAAGCGGCCCCGGTGGGTTCCGGGGCCGTTTGCGTCACAATGTCCTGTCGCGTTAGCGCGTTGCGCTGCCGAGGTCCGCGCGGCGCTCGGTCTGCGGCAGCACGATCACCTTGGTGCCGACGTTGACGCGGGAATAGAGGTCGCTGACGTCGTCGTTGGTGAGGCGGATGCAGCCGGAGGAGACGCGCTTGCCGATGGTGTCGGGGGCGTTGGTGCCGTGGATGCGGTAGATGGTGCCCCCGAGATACATGGCGCGGGCGCCGAGCGGGTTACCGGGGCCACCGGCCATGTGACGCGGCAGATAAGGCTGGCGGGCGATCATCTCCGGCGGAGGCGTCCAGGCCGGCCACTCGGCCTTGCGGGTCACCGACTGCGTGCCGGACCAGGTGAAGCCGTCGCGGCCGACGCCGATGCCGTAACGCATCGCCTGGCCGTTGCCGAGCACGAGATAGAGATAGGTGTTGGGCGTATCGATGATGATCGTGCCCGGGGCTTCCCGCGTCGCGTAGGAGACAGTCTGGCGGCGGAAGCGGGCCGGCGTCTCGACCGCGTCCTGGTCCTCGGACGGCTCGGTCTGATAGGTCGGCGCCTGGTAGGGCTGATAGGGCTGCATCGGCTGCGGCGCGGTGATCGGCGGCAGCGGCTGGAAGAACGGGAAGAGCTGCACCGGCGCGGCCTTCGCCGTGCCCGCGAAAGCGATTGCGGAAACCGCGACTGCGCCAAAGGCAACGGCACGCGAAAACGTCTTGAAAGTATCCAGATTAAACATTGATCGCCCCTGTTTGCTCGGTGTTTCAAACACCACCGCGGCACCGTTTCGGTGCTCTGTTGCCCAGATCACTAAGGGAAAGAAGTTTCGGGACGTTTGCGTGGAAAACCGAAAACGGTTTCGTCGCGGAAAGGATTGTTTCATGACAGTTTCGTGGCCGCGGCGATCCGTTAACGATCAAAACAGCGGGCCGACACTTCTATGACGTCACACGCCTGAAATATCCGTGGTTGATGGTCCTAAGCCGAGAATCATCAAACTCTCGGGATTTTCCGATGCGGGTATTAATCGCGACTGACGCCTGGCATCCGCAGGTCAACGGTGTGGTGCGCACGCTGACCTCGCTGGCGAACGCGGCCAAGGCGCTCGACGTCGAGATCGACTTCCTGACGCCGGACGGCTTTCCGTCCTGGCCGCTGCCGACCTATCCGGGCCTGCGCATCGCGCTGCCTTCGGGGAATGAGATCGCGCGGCGGATCGAGAAGTGCGCGCCCGAAGCGCTGCACATCGCGACCGAGGGCCCGATCGGCTGGGCTGCGCGCGCCTATTGCCGCCGCAACCGGCTGGCCTTCACCACCTCCTACACGACGCGCTTTCCGGAATACGTCTCGGTGCGGACCGGTATCCCTGTGGGCGTCGGGTATGCCGTGCTGCGCCACTTCCACGACGCCGCCGCGATGACCATGGTGGCGACGCCCTCGCTGCGGCAGGAACTGGCCGAACGCGGCTTCAAGCGGCTCGGCTTCTGGGGACGCGGCGTCAACACCGAGCTGTTCCACCCCGACAGTCCGGCCAAGCTCGATCTGCCGGGCCCGATCTTCATGACGATGGGGCGCGTTGCAGTTGAGAAGAACCTCGAAGCGTTCCTCTCGCTCGACCTGCCCGGCACCAAGGTCGTCGTCGGCGACGGCCCGCAGAAGGCGGCGCTCGAAAAGAAATATCCCGACGTCGTCTTCCTCGGCGAGAAGAAGGGCGCTGATCTCACCGCGCATCTCGCCGCGGCCGACGTGTTCGTCTTCCCGAGCCTGACCGACACCTTTGGCGTGGTGCAGCTCGAGGCGCTCGCCTGCGGCACGCCGGTCGCGGCGTTTCCGGTGACGGGTCCGAAGGACGTCATCGCCGATCATCCGATCGGTGCGATCGATCATGATCTCCGCGCCGCGTGCCTGCGCGCGCTCACCATGTCGCGCGAGACCTGCCGCAACTTCGCGCTGGAGCGTTCCTGGGAAAACAGCGCGCGCCAGTTCGTCGGAAACCTCACTTCACTTCAGCCCAGCCGTGCCTTGCGCGCCTCGCCCGTCATGGCGCGGCGGCCGGTCCGCGGTTGATCGAACCTTTGACCCACAGCGAGAACCTCATCGATGGCTAAGATCATGAACCTTGACGGCACCCAGCAGCTCGACCTCACCCGTGGCTCGGTCGAGCAAGCCTATGACCGCTGGGCGCCCGTTTACGATCTCGTGTTCGGCGGTGTGTTTGCCAAGGGCCGTCAGGCCGCGATCGCAGCCACCAACAAGATCGGTGGCCGCGTGCTCGAGGTCGGCGTCGGCACCGGCATCTCGCTGCCGCTCTACGCGCCGCATCTGCGCATCTTCGGCACCGATATTTCGGACGCGATGCTCGACAAGGCGCGCCAGCGCGTCGCCGAGGGCAATCTGAAGAACGTCGAGGGTCTCGCGGTGATGGATGCCGAGAAGCTCGAATTCCCCGACAATTCCTTCGACGTGGTGATGGCGCAGTATGTCGTCACCGCGGTGCCGAATCCGGAAGTGGCGCTCGACGAATTCGCCCGCGTGCTGCGTCCGGGCGGCGAGCTGATCATCCTCACCCGCGTCAGCGCCGACACCGGCATGCGCCGCTTCATCGAGCAGAAGCTCCAGCCGGTGGTGCGTCCGCTCGGCTTCCGCACCGCCGAGTTCGCCTGGTCGCGCTATGCCAAGTGGCTCTCCGGTGCCAAGGGCATCGAGCTCGCCGAGCGCCGCCTGATTCCGCCGCTCGGCCATTTCTCGCTGGTGCGCTTCCGCAAGGTCGACGTCGCCAAGGCGGCCTGAGCAAGGCGGCGTAACTGCTGCTCCTCATGATGAGGAGGCGCGTAGCGCCGTCTCGAACCATGAAGGCTCGCGCTGCTGCAGCTCGGCCTTCATCCTTCGAGACGCGCGTTCCACGCTCCTCAGGATGAGGGGATAGAGTAACCGTGCGTCATCGCGCCGCTGCACATCGTCACATGACAAAATGATGATGTCATACGGCCTACATCGAATCCCGTTAAATCCAGAACCCGAAAGCATTTTGGGGGAGAGCATGATCAAGAATTATCTCGAGCAGCTGCGGATCCAGCGCTGGGACGACCATCGCTACTATCACCACAGCCGCATCAATCAGAGCCTGCACTTCCTCAGTGCGGCGAGCTTCCTCTTCGCCTATGTCTGGCTGTTCATCGATCCCATGCTTTCCGCGCTGGTCGGCTGGCTGGTCTCGATGACCTCGCGTCAGGCCGGTCACTTCTTCTTCGAGCCGCACACCTACGACCACATCAACCAGGCGACGCACGAGCACAAGGAAGAGATCAAGGTCGGCTACAACCTTCAGCGCAAGGTCGTGTTGATGGCGATCTGGGCACTGTCGCCGCTCGTGCTGGTCGTCGATCCGACGCTGTTCGGCCTGTTCACGCCATGGGCGAGCGCGACCGACTTCATGCGTCAGGTTGCCAAGATCTGGCTCGTGATCGGCGGCGGTGGATTGCTGTTCCGCACCGTGCATCTGTTCTTCATCCGCGACGTCGAAACCGGCCTCGTCTGGATGACCAAGATCCTGACCGACCCCTTCCACGACCTGATGCTCTATCGCAGCGCGCCGCTCGCCTTGATGCGCGGCGAGTTGATGGACCCCGGCCTGCACCTCAACCCCGAGCACACGCTGGGTCTCATCTCCGAGCCCACGCTCGAAGAGCAGCACGCCTGAGCGCGCTGATCTCACACAGCATTCCGATGTCTGACGGTTGCGTCATGCCCGGCCTCGTGCCGGGCATCCACGTCTTGGGGGATACCTTTCAAGTGACTCAAGCCAGCCGCGCGCTCTCTTCACCTCGCCCCGCTTGCGGGGAGAGGTCGGATTTGCGCGTAGCGCAAAGCCGGGTGAGGGGGGCTCTCCGCGGAGGTGCTGCCAGATTGTCGTGCGCCAATGTCCACCGCGCGCGTGGAGAGTCCCCCTCACCCCAACCCTCTCAGCGCGAGCGTAGCTCGTCGCGGCCCCGCAGGCGGGGAGAGGGGGAGGAGGGACCTCTCCCCGGAATGACAATGGCTGCGTGGAGAGAACGGACCTCAGCGCCCCAGGCGCTTGGCCAACATCTCTTTCAGGATCTGCCGCTTGATGTTCTTGTTGGTGAGCACGCCGTCGTGCCACCAGAAGCCGTCGGCTTTCATCTTTTCGGCGGCGCGGACGAAGCGCTCGGCGACCTCGGTGAAATCAGCGTCGGTGTAGTTCAGGCTGAAGATCAGCCGTCCCGTGCCGACCCAGCTCAGCGACAGGCCCTCGGCACGCAGATAATATTGCAGCATCCAGTTGTAGCGGGACGGGGTGGCGTATTTCACCGTCCAGATCGACGAGAAGTTGGCGAACCGCACCGGCAGGTCGGCGTCCGTCATCATCTGGTTGAGCTTTTGCGCACGGCCGTTCCAGGTCGCATCCAGCCCGTCATAGATGGCGCGGAAGTTCGGGCTGGCGAGGCGGCTCAGGAACTCGTCCATTGCCGTCATGACGTAGGGATGCGAGTTGAAGGTGCCACGGGCGAAGCAGATGTCGGCGGGGCGGTCGTCGCGGAAGCGGCGCATCAATTCGCGTTTGCCGCAGACCACGCCGACCGGCAGGCCACCGGCGAGGCTCTTGCCATAGGTCACCATGTCGGCCTTGACGCCGAAATATTCCTGAGCGCCGCCGGCGGCGAGACGGAAGCCGACGAAGACCTCGTCGAAAATCAATACGATGCCGCGCTCGGTGCAGACCTCGCGCAGCTTCTTCAGCCACTCGGTGTAGGCCGCGCGGTCGAAATTGCCGCCGCGGGAGGAGTCGACCAGCGAGGAATCGCCGGGCGCGTTGCCGTTCGGATGCAGGCCTTGCAGCGGATTGACCAGCACGCAGGCGATGTCCTTGCGCGTGCGCAGCACGTGCAGCGTCTTCTCGGACATTTCGGAGAGGGTGTAGGTTTCGTGCGCGGCGATCGGGTTGCCGACGCCGGGCTGAACGTCGCCCCACCAGCCGTGATAGGCGCCGGCGAAACGAACCAGGTGCGTGCGCCTGGTGTGGTAGCGCGCGAGGCGCACGGCCTGCATCACGGCTTCGGTGCCGGACATGTGGAACGAGACTTCGTCGAGGCCCGAGATCTGGCAGAGCCGCTGCACGTTCTCGAGGATGACGGGGTGGTAGGGGCCGAGCACGGGACCGAGCGCATGCGCCCGCTTCTCGGAGCCCTCGATGCACTCCTTGTAGAAATCGTTGCCGAAGATGTTGACGCCGTAGGACCCCGTGAGGTCGTAGGACGTGTTGCCGTCGACATCCGTGACGGTGACGCCGCTGGACGATTCCATGAAGGTCGAGGTGCCCAGATGTTCGCGAACGAGACGCGAGAACTGGAAGGGCACGCGGTAGGTCTCGGTGAAGTGCAGGTCGGAGATCGTCTCCGCCGCTTCCTTCGTCATCGCGCGGCCCTTGGGGTAGCGATCGGCGAAGAGGCTTGCGAGGCGGAAGAAGGCCTCCTTGCGCTGCGTCACCACGTAATCAGGCGCGCCGTCACAGCCGAAATAGGTGTCGCCCTCGAATTCGTAGAACGGGAGCAGCTTTGCTATCCGCCGCGACATCTTGGAATGTCCGGCAAGCGAGCGATGCTTGGCGCGGGAGAGTTCGATCCGCGCTTTCAGCTTCGGGAAGACGGCGGCAGCAGACGCTGCGGCGGCCACGGACATCGAGAGAATCGGGAGTGTCGTTTCCATGACAACAAGCGCTAATACTGTGAGCTGACAGATTCATGACAGTCAAAGCCCTCATCGCCTCTTTCACCCAGCAGGAAGACCTCAACTTCCTGTTGACCAACCGCATCCCCCGCGCGGCGCTGACCCGCTTCATGGGCTGGTTCTCCAAGATCGAGAACCCGCTGGTGCGGGACGGCTCCATCGCGCTGTGGAAGCTGTTCTCCGACCTCGATTTGTCGGAGGCGCGCAAGACCCACTTTAGGAGTCTGCACGACTGCTTCACCCGGGAGCTGAAGCCGGGCCTGCGGCCGTTCGATCAGGACCCCTCGATCGTCGCCAGTCCGTCGGACGGCATCGTCGGCGCCCACGGAAGGATCGCCGACACCGAGCTGTTCCAGGTCAAGGGCGCGCCTTACTCGCTACTCGACCTGCTCGGCGATTCCGCGCTGGTCGATCAGCATCGCAACGGCTCCTTCGTCACGCTGCGGCTGACCTCGAGCATGTATCACCGCTTCCATGCGCCGTTCGACGCGCATATCGAGCGCGTGACGCTGATCCATGGCGACGTCTGGAACGTCAATCCGATCGCGCTGAAGCGGGTCGAGCGTCTGTTCTGCAAGAACGAGCGCGCGGTGATCCGCACGCATCTGTCGACGGGCGAGGCCGTGACGCTGGTGCCGGTGGCCGCGATCCTGGTCGCGAGCATCCGCTTGCACTTCCTCGACATGGTACTGAACGCGCAGACGCGCGGCCCGGTCAATTTCCCCTGCGACGTCAACGTCACCAAGGGCGAGGAGCTCGGCTGGTTCGAGCACGGCTCGACCATCATCATCCTGGCGCCCGGCGATTTCACGTTCTGCGACGGCATTGCCGAAGGCACGCGCATTCGGGCGGGGCAAGCGCTGTTGAGGAGAAAATAGCCTTCAATCTGCCGTGTCGGCGGCCTATATCGTCCGCGGGGACAAAGCGACGACACGGATTTGATGATGGCGCGGACGCCGGTCATGGCGGCGGGTGGGATTGTGCTGCGGCGTGGTGCGACGCCGCTGATCGCGGTCGTGCGCCAGCGCAAGCGCAACGAATGGGTCCTGCCCAAGGGCAAGCTCGACGACGGCGAGACGCCGCGGGAAGCCGCGCACCGCGAGGTGCTGGAAGAGACCGGCCACGACGTCGCCATCCACGAATTCCTGGGCACGCTGGTCTATCAGTCGGGCGGGGGATTCAAGGTCGTGCATTTCTGGCGGATGGAGGCCAGTGGCGGTCGGGTCCGCAAGCTGATGAACGACATCAAGGCGGTGGACTGGCTGACGCTGGAGGAGGCGCTTGCGCGCCTGTCGCGTGAGTATGAGCGCGCGTTCCTGACGCAGGTCGGGCCGATCGCGCTTGCGGCGGCGGGGCTGGCCTCGTCGCCCACGACCGAGCCGACGCCACCGCTGGTGGCCGACGATATCGATGCAGCCTTGCAGACGCTGACTCCCGCTGAAGCGGCCTCGGTCGACGAACTGCGGCATGGCCTGTTGCAGAAGGTGAAGGCCTGGCTGCGCGGATAGGCGTGAGGTCTCTCCAAGTCGTCATTGCTTTCCGGCGACGAAGCCTCCGCGCGTGAGCGCGGTTGTGCAGGCGGCAGCTCTCTCCAGGTCGTCATTGCGAGCGCAGCGAAACAATCCAGAATCTTTCCGCGGAGGGACTCTGGATTGCTTCGCTGCGCTCGCAATGACGGAGGAGAGAGCGGCTCTTTTAACGTCGATCCCCATGGTGAGGAGCGTCACCTTTACCGCCGCTCCTTCTTCTCCTTCGGAGCGGGGGCCGGTTTGCGCGGGGCTGCGGGGCGTTGCGCGGCGGGGAGGCGCTGCTGGAAGCCACCGGGGCGCTGCGCGCCTGGCTGTTGAGCCGCGGGCGGCTGACCCGGCTGCATGCCGGTGCGCGGCGATTGCGGGCCCGGCTGTGTCGGCGTCCCGCCCGGCTGCGACGGCACGGCTGCTCCGGGCTGAATCTGTCCGCCGCGCTGTGGCCGGGTTTGCGGCGCGCCGTTGGGGGACGTGCCTTGTCCGGCGCGCGGTGCACCGGGACGTCCAGCGCCTTGCTGCTGGCCGGGCTGTTGCTGACCCTGACCCGCGCGCGGGTTGCCCGGCTGCACCGCGCCGCCTTGTTGTTCCTGTCCCTGCCGCTGCGGCGGCTGCGCGCCCTGGCGACCCGGTGCACCCGGCTGCTGCTGGCCCCGACGGTTGTCCTGACCGGGCTGGCCGTTCGGCCGCTGCGGCTGCTGGCCCGGCGCATTGTTCGGTCGCAATTGCTGCTGCTGCGGCTGGAACGGCCGCGGGATGCGCGGGCTTGCGGTCGGATTGGCGCGGCGGAAATCGCGCTGCTCGGTGATGATCTGCCGGCCGGTCGTCTGCGCCAGATGCACCTGGCTGACGAAGCCGCGGTCGCGCGCGATCTGCTGCGGGGCAATCGTGATCGGCACCGCCGCAAAGCGCATCACGCCGGCCGTGGCCGCGCCGGGGCGGATCGCAAAGCCACTGGAGGCTTGCGTCGGCGCACCGAGCCGCGTGCCGCTGCTGCGGTCGTCGACGTCGATGTGCCCGACCCGGCCGTCGGCATCCGGATAGAGCTTGATGTTGACGTTGTTGGTGCTGTTCGCGGCGGCGCCTTCCGGCACGTCGACGACCCCCGTCGTGCCGCGGATGCCGAGCGTCGCTGTCGGCGTCGTGATCTTCATGTCGCCGGTCTTGGCGACTGCTGCCGCAACGAAGGCGACGGTGCCCTTGCCGATGTCGAAGATGCCTGCGTTCTGCTTGCCGCCGTCCTCATAGACATAATTGTCGATGGTGATCTTCGAACTGGCGGAGAGGTTGAACGTGGTGGCGTCGTTGAAGGTGATGCCGAGCGTGGAGTTCGACGAGGTCTGGACGACGTCGTTGAGATAGATGTCGTCGCGGACGCGCAGCGGATAGGAGTTCTTGTCGCGGATCACGGTCGCGATCCCCGTTACGGTCGCGACGTTGCCGATCGGCTCGACGGCGGGGGCTTGCGCGTCTGCGGCGGGCGTCGGCGTGGCTGCGGGTGTCGGGGAGGGGGCTGGCGTCGGCTGTGCCTGTGGCTGCGCCTGCGCGAGTTCGATCGTATCGGATGCACAAGCCACGCGCGCGCCGGCCAGCGGCAAGGCCAGCAGGGCGAGCGCGACGACGCAGCGGCGCCAGGCTACCAATGAAGTCACGAGGAGGTCCCGGTGAGAACGCGAGGCGAGAGCTGCGGATTTCAGCCGGCGGCAGCTGAACGGCGGATGAACACATGTCGCGGGGGCGGGGCGAACGTTCAAACGGCACTCTCTCCCCTCATGGTGAGGAGCGCGCCCTTGCGCGCGTCTCGAACCATGCAGGCTCGGCTCTCAATCCGGGCCTCGCCCTTCGAGACGCCTGCTGCGCAGGCTCCTCAGGGTGAGGGGATAGAAGCTTGCTCGGGGCACTGTATCTCGCAGCGTCATGGCCGGGCATAGCCGTTCGAAGAACGGCGTCGCTTCCGCTCGCCTATGTCCCGGCCATCCACGCCTTGACGCATGGCCCTAAGAACGTGGATGCCCGGGACAAGCCCGGGCATGACGGAGAGTTTGAATGTGTTGAGAAGAGATGACGCCTGCGGTGTCAGCTCACGCGCTTCCAGGTCTGGCCGCCGCAGAACATGCCGCCGAACGCGCAGCCCTGCACGCGCATCGCATTCGGGCCCTTCATCGCGATCGTCGAGTCGTAGTTCTTGCCGGAGTCGGGATCGTGGATGCGGCCGCTCCACTTCGCGCCGTCGGGCTTCATGTTGATCAGGATGCGCTCATTGGTCTTCGCGGCGTAGCCGCAGAGATTGGCACCGCACTGTTCGACGCGGACGTTGCCCTTGTTCTCTTCGGTCGCCCAGACGCCGATCGGCGAGTTGGCAACCGCCACGGGCGCTGCGGCAACCGGCGCCGGAGCAACCGCGACTGGCGCGGGCGCAGCAACGGGAGCAGGAGCCGCAACGGGCGCGGGCTGCGTGTTGTCGTAGCTGGCGGCCGGAGCGGCGGCAATTGTCGTGGCCGGAGCTGCGGGGGCGGCGACCGCAGGCGCGGTTGCTTGCACCGGCGCCTGCTGCACGGGCTGCTGCTGCACCGGAGCCGGCTGCGCGGTCGTGGCCGGAGCCGGCGTATTGTCGACGTCATCGTCCTTGGAGCCGCCGAGGCCCTTGAGGTTGATGTTGTTCAGCTTGATCGGCTTGTCCGACAGGCCCGGCGCGACGATGGTCACGCAATTGAGCGAGGCGCAATTGCGCGGCGTCTCGATGCGGATGTGCTGGCCTTCGATCTGGAACGAGATGGTATTGCCGGCATGGGCGGCAGCCGTCGAAGCCAGGAAAAGTGCGGTGGCGGCGATGGTGAGCTTGTTCATGACAACCTCCGAAAATGGCGTGGTCCCGATATGGACTGGTGTCGCCGGTGGATGAAGCGTGGTTCGACCCTACGCCGGGCGAGCCCGGCCTTCTGTGACGGGTGTCACAACAGGCTTCCGCCTCAAGGTGACGCAGCGCACATTCGTTGCGATCCGTCCCGCGTAGCCTCGTCGCGACACAGAGGGAGGCGCCGATGACCCGGCTTGTGACTTCGCTTGGCACGTTGATCGCGTTGATGGCGATGGCGCCCGCGGCGCAGGCCGGTTCCTACTCCTTCTCGGTCGGTGGCCACCGGTTCCATGTCGAAGCCTCCCGCAATTGCCGGTCCACGTCCTGTGTCTCGGTTTCCAGCCGCACCCTGCGGACGAGGGAGGATGTTGCCACACCGGCCCCGCCGCCTGCGCCGATCGTGCAGGCGCCGCAGCCGGTCTCGCCGGCTGCTTCAATCCAGCCGCCACGCGCGACAATTGCCGCGCCGCCACCCGCGCCGCCCGTCCTGGCCGCGACGAATTCGCAGACCGTCGCGCCGCCGCCGGCACCAAGATTGGAGCCGCCACGCGTCGAGGCACTGAGTCCCAATCCGCCCCGGGTAGATCTGCAACGCTTCGAGCAGCCGGCCGTCGCGCCGAAATCCGAGATCAAGCAAACCTCACCGATCGCGCAGCGCAGCGACGACGAGCCGGCCTATTCGCCGCTCGGCGAATGGGAGAGCGCCGGCGCCAGGGGCACGGTTCGGATCGAACGTTGCGGTCCGGCACTGTGCGGCTTCGCGCTGACCGAGGCATCGACCCGGGGCGAGAGCGTGCTCGTCAACATGAAGCCGAAAACACACGACGCCTGGACCGGCAGCATCTACAGCCGCTCGAGCAACAACGCTTATTATGCGACGATGACGCTGACAGGGAACGGCAAGCTCCGTGTCGAAGCCTGCGCGATCGGCCGCTTCTGGTGCTCCGGCAACGACTGGACGCGCGTGGAGGAGCGGCAGGAAAAGGTGATCACGACCTCGCGGCAGTGGAGCGCGCGGTCGTAAAGCGCACGATCATGTCGGTCGATGACGCCTCTAGATCATGCCGAGCACGATGGCGCCGACAAAGGCCATGGCGAGGTACGCGGTGACAACGCTCAGTTTCCCGGCGAAGGTCATGACGTCGCTCCATGCGCGGCTAGCGCTGCGCGCGAACGTCATGGTTAACAGAAAGTGTCGTCGCGAAAAAGTCAGCCTTGCTGCCGCTCGTGCCGGGGGCGTACCGCATGGGCGCGGGCCGGTATGGTTAAAGAACACTGAAATCAACACGTTGAAGAGTCTTTAAGTAAATTCACCGAACGTGCGTGCATGACGCGCGGAGTTCGTTTGTATCTCGTCGGCTCCATCGTCCTTGTTTCGCTTGCGGGTTGCGGACGCGGCTTTTTCCAGGCCGAACGTGAACCGTGGCGGGCCGAGGCCGAAGCCGCATGCCTGAAATCAGGCGCGGTGAAGGAGGGGCCGGATCTCGTCCGGATCGATCCGATCTCGGGCCCGGGCCAATGTGGCGCCGAGTTCCCGCTGAAGGTCGCCGCCCTCGGCGAGGCCTCAAGCAGCTACGGCTTTGCCGACGAAGACCCGCGCCCGCCGGGGACCATCGGCAACCAGCCGCGCTGGCCGACGCAATCGCGCTCGAATTATCCGCAGAGCCAGAACTATCCGCAACGCTCGAACTATCCCGAGAGCGCGGTGCGCCAGCCGTCCGGCTATGGCAACTCGCCGGGCCCGATGTCGCTGAACGCGCCGGGCGTGGCGCGGCAGGAGGACGAGATCGATCTGCCGCCCGAGGGCACCGATGCCGCGGGCGCGGCGCGCTACATGAATTCGCCGAGCTATCCGGCGCGGCCGGCGCCGTATTCGCAGGCGCCTGCGCAGTCGCCGCGCCTCGGCCCTGCACAAGGCAATCCCGTCACCGCCGTCGGCCCGGTCGTGGTGAAACCGACTGCGACGTTGGCCTGTCCGATCGTGTCGGAGCTCGACCGCTGGCTTGCCGACACCGTGCAGCCCTCGGCAATGCGCTGGTTCGGCGCGCGCGTCGCCGAGATCAAGCAGATATCCGCCTATTCCTGCCGCGGCATGAACGGCAACTCGCATGCCCATATCTCCGAGCACGCCTTCGGCAACGCGCTCGACATCTCGGCTTTCGTGCTCGCCGACGGCCGCCGCGTCACCGTGAAGGACGGCTGGCGCGGCATGCCGGAGGAGCAGGGCTTCCTGCGCGACGTGCAGTCGGGCGCGTGCGCGCATTTCACCACGGTGCTGGCGCCGGGCTCCAACGTCTATCATTACGATCACATCCACGTGGACCTGATGCGCCGCGCCAGCCGCCGGCTGATCTGCCAGCCCGCCGCCGTCTCCGGCGACGAGGTCGCCTCGCGTGCGCAGGGGCGCAGGCCGTATGCGAATGCGCGCGAGCCCTCCGTCACGGGTTCGCTCGGAACGCGCAAGAGCGCCGCGCAGAAGCGCGAAGAAGACGAGTACGCGGACGAATAACATGTCCGCCGATATCGTCCGCTATCTCACCCACCCGCAGGTGCAGATCGATCCTGATGTGCCGGTGCCGCAATGGGGCCTCAGCCCGGTCGGGCGCGCGCGCACCGAAGCGCTTGCGAATGCGAGCTGGCTCGCAGGCACCACGCAGATCATCTCCAGCGGCGAGCGCAAGGCGATCGAGACCGCGGAGATCATCGCCGCAAAGCTCGGTATCATGATCGAGATCCGCGAGGCGATGCATGAGAACGACCGCTCGGCGACCGGCTTCCTGAAGCCGGCCGAGTTCGAACAGGTCGCCGATCAGTTTTTCGCAGAACCGCACCTCAGCGTCCGCGGCTGGGAACGCGCGATCGACGCACAGGCGCGTATCGTGCACGAGGCCGAGGCGGTGCTGGCGCGCAATCGTCCCGGCGACGTCCTCTTCGTCGGCCACGGCGCCGTCGGCACGTTGTTGTTTTGCCATTTTGCCGGGCATTCGATCGGTCGCGCCCACGATCAGCCGGCCGGAGGCGGTTGTTGCTTCGCTTTCGCGAAGGAAGGTCGTCGCGTCCTGCGCCCCTGGCGGCGCATGGAAGATTTCGAGTCCTAATCCTTGCGCAGAAACGTCTCGTCTGACCGCACCTGCGCGGCCGGGTGCCGCGGACGATGACGCAAGTAATTGCTTCAACCCGGTCGGCCGCGACCGGATAGTCCCGCCCTGAGGTGGGCAGCGATCGTCAGCCCGCGGACGCCGGAGCACTGATGACCTGTTTCGTATCCATGAGAATGGCCGCCTGCTTCGGCAGAACGCATTTGCCGCGCAAAAATTTGCGCTACGGCGCTGGCGCGTCAAATCGTTGAAATACAACGGCTAATCGCAGCCTGACGACGTCTGCCGCAGGTTGGCACAGACACTGCAATGTCGGTGCTGAAACGAAGCGGCGCGGCCGGCGCTGTGAGCCAACGGAAACCGTCATGCAGATGTCTGTCACCCCGCCATATTCCGATCTCGAGCAGCGCGTGCTGTCGCGCATCACCGAGGAGCGCTGGCTCGACCTGGCATCGGAGCTGATCCGTACCGGCCAGCCCCGCTCCGGCAACCCGCTCGATCCCGATCTGCCGCCGGCCGAGGAAGAGGCGATCTCCATGCTGGTCGCGGGCAAGCTCGAAGCCCTCGGCATGAACGTGACGAAACACAGCGCGCAACCGCACCGGCCGAACGTGCTCGGCGTGCTGAAGGGGCGGGAGGGCGCGCCCTCGCTGATCCTCAATGATCACCTCGACACCTATCCGGCGGTCGAGCCCCATAAGTGGCACATGACGGATTTCGATCCGTTCAAGGCGACGCGTCACGGCGACCTGCTTTATGCGCGTGGCACCTCCGACACGCGCGGCAATCTCGCGGCATCGCTGCTCGCGGTGCAGGCGCTGATCGAGGAGGGCGTGACATTCGATGGCACCCTGATGTGCTGCTACACCGTCGACGAGGAGCGCAACGGCACCGAGGGCTCCATCTACATGCTCAACAAGGTCGGCCTCACCGCCGACTACGAGATCACCGCCGAGCCGACCGCCTGGGGCGATGCCGCCAAGGATTGGGGCATGAACCTGTCGGTGGCCAATTCCGGCCATTGCCTGATCGAGGTCACGGTCGAGGGCATCAAGTCGCACATCTGGCGGCCCGACATCAGCGTCAACGCCATCATGGAAGCGGCAAAGCTGCTGCCGAAGCTGAAAGAGATGGCGTTCACGCATGTGCCCAGCAAGTTCATGGGCCACACGCCGCCGTGCTGCTCGGTGGTGCGCATCCGCGGCGGGCTTCCGGGCGAGATGCAGTTCTCGCCGGATGCCTGCACCATCACGCTTGCGGTGGTCGGCATCGTGCCGGGCATGACGCTCGCGAGCGTCATCTCCGACATCGAGCAGCTCGGGCAACAGACGTTTGCCGGCGCCAACGATGTCAAGGCCAGCGTGCGGCAGGTGCCCGGCTCGCTGTTCGTCAACGCGACCGAGCCGGTGCCGGTCGAGGAAGAGCCCTGCCGCTCACTGCGCGCTGTGTACAAGCGCCTGATGGGCCGCGAGCCCGGCGTCAATCGCAAGAACGCCTTCAACGACACCATTCGCTTCCGCGAGGCCGGCATCAACGCGGTGACCTTCGGCCCGGGCGAAGACGGCTGGGCCGTCGACAACGAGAACATCTCCATCACCAAATCGGTGATGGCGACGCGGATCTACGCGCTGACCATCATGCAGCTCCTGGGCGTGCGTACGTGAGCGTCGAGGCGAGCCCCATGGCCATACCGGTTTCGGCCGATCGCACGGGACGGGGAAATCTGCGGCTCCCGAAAGTTTCGCGATCGTTGCTGCTCTCGACGCTCACCGTCGCGATGCTGCTGGCGACATGGGCGATCGTGACGGAGATGGGCTGGGCCAACGAGCTGTTCCTGCCGAAGCCGCAGGCCGTCTGGGCCGCGTTCATCAAGACGATGACGAAGGGCTATCAGGGCGCGACGCTGTTGCAGCATCTCGGTGCCAGCCTCTATCGGATCCTCACGGCCTTCGCGCTGGCGTGTCTGGTCGGCATTCCGCTCGGCGTCCTCATGGGCGTCTCGCGCAATGCACGCGCGCTGCTCAATCCGTTGATCGAGTTCTACCGGCCACTGCCGCCGCTCGGCCTCTATACGCTGCTGGTGATGTGGCTCGGCATCGGCGAGAGCTCGAAGCTGTCGCTGCTGTTTCTCGCGGGCCTGCCGGGCATCGTCATCTCGACGATCCAGGCCGTGACCAGCGTCGACCCCATCTACATCCGCGCCGCGCAATCGCTCGGCGCGACGCGGCGCCATTTGCTCTTTCAGGTCTATCTGCCGGCGGCGGGACCGTTGATCCTCGCCGGCATGCGGATCTCGCTCGGCTTCATCTACACCGTTCTCGTCGCTGCCGAGATCGTCGCGGCATCCGCCGGCATCGGCTGGATGATCTGGGACGCCGCAAAATTCCTGCTGTCCGACGTCGTGATCATGGGCCTGATCGTGCTGGGTCTCACCGGCGTCGTGCTCGACTTCATGATGCGCGGCATCGCCAGATTGTTGATGCCGTGGGCCCGTACCTGATCCTGATCGAGGGGAGATCGCTATGTTGAAGAGACTTGCTACAACGTTTGCCGCCGCCGTGTTCGCGCTTACGGCCACGGCGCATGCCGAGGACAAGCCGGCGAAGGTGACGGTCGGCTATTTGAACCTGGTGAACGCACAGCTCGTGACAAAACATCTCGGCCTGCTCGCCAAGGAGATGCCGGGCGTCGACATCAAATACGTCAAGGTCGGCGGCGGTGGCGACATGCTGCGGGCGATCGCCGGCAACGACGTCGATTTCGGCGGCCTCGGCAACCCGCCGACCGCGATCGGCGCGACCCGCGCGCTGCCGATCAAGGGCATTTTGGTGATCAACCTGCTCGACTATGTCGAGTCGCTGGTAGTCCGCACCGACAAGAACATCACGTCGCTCAAAGACCTCAAGGGCAAGACGGTCGCAGCACCGTTCGGCTCGACCACGCATTATCTGCTGCTGCAGGCGCTGAAGGACGAGGGCGTCGATCCCGCCTCGATGAAGATCATCGACCTCGCGCCGTCCGACATCGCCGCGGCCTGGCTTCGCGGCGACATCGATGCCGCATGGTTCTGGGAGCCCAACCTCGACAAGGCCGTGAAGAACGGCGGCAAGATCCTGATCACCTCGGGCGAGATGACCAGGCGCGGCTACCCCACCTGGGACATCGGCGTCGTCATGAACGCGTTCGCGGAAAAACATCCGTCCTACGTCGAGAAGTTCATCAAGGCCGAATGCGAGGGCATCGATTTCTGGCTGAAGAACCCGGACAAGACCGCCGAGATCATCGCGGAAGAGCTGTCGCTGCCGCTCGTGGACGCGACGCGCATGATGAAGGGCACCGGAATGGTCCCCTGCAACAAGCAGCTCACGGAAGAATATCTCGGCACGTCCGCGAAGAAGGGCAAGTTCGTCGATACGCTGATCTCGACCGCGGACTTCCTGGTGAAGCAGGAGCGTTTGCCAAAGCTGCTGCCGCGCGCCGATTTCGAGGCGTTCATTCAGCCGGCCTATATCGAGAAAGTGATCGGCCGCTGAGGCCAATGCCGGCGGGCTCGCCCCGCCGGCATCCCCCGTTCCTGCAGGCATATGATCGACATGGATATCTCACCCCGCCATCTTCGCGCCGCCTATCGCAGCGGCACGCTCAAGCCGTCCGACGTCGCCGCGCATGTGCTGTCGCGGCTGACGGATGCCGATCAAAGCGGCGTCTGGATCTCGACGGCGAAGCCCGAGCACGTCATGGCGGCTGCGCATGCGCTCGATGCACGCGCTGGCGAGATCGAGAGGCTGCCGCTCTATGGGCTGATCTTCTCCGTCAAGGACTGCATCGATGTTGCGGGCGAGCAGACCACCTCGGCCTGCCCGGAATTCGCCTATGTCGCGAAGGAGACGAGCCCGGTCGTGACCGACGCCATCGCCGCCGGCGCGATCTATGTCGGCAAGACCAATATGGACCAGTTCGCGACCGGTCTTGTCGGCGTTCGGTCGCCCTATGGCATCGCGCGCAATCCGCACAATCCCGATTACATTCCCGGCGGCTCCAGCTCGGGCGCGGCGGTGTCGGTTGCGACCGGCACGTCGTCCTTTGCCTTCGGCTCCGATACCGGGGGATCGGGCAGGGTGCCGGCGTCCTATTGCGGTGTCACCGGCTTCAAGCCGGCGCCGGGCGCCTTCAGCCAGCGCAGCATGGTCTATGCCTGCCGGAGCTTTGACACGATCTCGCTCTACACGCGGGAGCCGCGCGACGGCTACGATGTCTACCGCGTGCTGGCGCGGCGTGATCCGGACGATAGCTTCTCACCGGTCGATTTCGCCGGCTGGGCGGAGCAGGCTGCTCCGGCGCGACCGCTGAAGATCGCAACCCCGCGCATCGATCAGCTCAAATTCTTCGGCAACGCAGAGACGGAGGAGCTGTTCGGCGGTGCGCTTCGCAAGTTGCGCCAGCTCGACATGTCGGTCTCATCGATCGATTACTCGCCGTTCACCTCGATCAACGATCTCATGTTCTTCGGGCCGTTCCTCGCCGAGCGCGACGTCTCGGTCGGCGCGTTCCTCGACGCCAATCCCGATGTCGGCGTCAAGATCGTGCGCGATCTCGTCGTCGGCAGCCGGAAGTTTACGGCCGCCGATGCCTATCGCGCGCTCTATAAAGTCAAGGAGGTCCAGCGATCGCTGCGCGATTTCTGGCAAAGCCACGACGCGCTGGTCGTGCCCACGGTCGGAACCGTGCTGCGCATCGACGACGTCGCGCGGGATCCGCTGACAGCCAATTTCAACAACGGCTACTACACCAACTACGCCAATCCGCTCGGGCTTGCCGCGATCGCGGTCCCGAATGCGGTGACCGGGGCGGGCGTGCCCTATGGCATCACGTTTCTGGCGCCGGCCGGGCGGGAGCGTCTGCTCACTGACCTGGCCTGCGCATTCACGGGGGCGGCAAATCTGGCTTGAGCTTTTGCGCCGCGTTGCAATCCGATCCGAGACCTCCTAGCCTTCGAGCCGTCACTCGAAGGGAGACCGACAGTGGGGCGCAGTCATGCGCATGAGGTGGCCGATCCAGATGAGGCTTCAAGCGAGCCGCGCGCCGAGCTGCAAAGGGCCGGAGCCGGACGTTATGTGCTGAAGGCGCTGGACAAGGCTGATCTCGACCTGGTGATGCGGACCGGCCGGTTGGCCACCTACCAGAACCGCGAATATCTGCTGCGCGAGGGCGAGCCCGCCAACGGCGTCCACATCATCCTGAGCGGGATCGTCGAAAGCACCCATGCTGGCACGCAGGGGCGCGAGCTGATGCTGGCGACCTGGGAGGCCGGCGACTTCGTCGGCGCGCCCTACATTCTCGGCGATCACCGCCACAGCTGGTCGGCGCGCGCACTCGGCCGCGTCGAGGCGCTGCATCTCGACCAGGATGCGATCCGCAAATTGATCGCGCAGTCGCCGTCGTTCGCGGTCGCGCTGATCGAGTGCCTCGGCTTCAAGGGCGAGACCTATTCGATGCTGGCGCAAACGCTGGCGGGACAGAAGGCGGCCGAACGGCTGGTGCTGCTGATGGTGAAGCTGTGCGAGAACGCGGCGCAGGACGAGCGCGGCCCGATCTCACTCGGTCGCATCACGCAGGCCAATCTCGCGCGCATGATCGGCGCGACACGGCAGTCGATCAGCCTGATCCTCGCTCGGCTCCAGGACGACGGCATCATCTCGACCGGCCCGACCAAGATGGTCGTCAACGATCTCGCGGCGCTGAGGAAGCAGGTAACGGATTAGGGCGTGCACTCATGAACGTCAGCTTCCGAGGGCTAAGCGGAAGTCGGCCGGCTTGGTCGGCATCGACTGCTTATGACCCGATGCGGACAAAGTCTAATTGAACGTTCTAGAAATTCTGCCAACTCCAGAAAAACACAGCTTCGTCGCGCTCCGCAACATATTGGGGAATAGATAGTACAGGTATTTTCCGATCGAGTTGCTTGACGACCATGCCGTCGACTTCAAAGACCGGTGCGGCTGATGATGCCGGGATCCTGTATTCCAGATCGGCACGCGCATCTTGGCAGGCGCCGAAACCGTTCGTAGCTCCATCCCGATATTCGAGATTAAGAATGAAATCGCTATTGTTGCCGAGTGCGGATTTCCGCATTGGAAAGACTGATGTGAGGCCGCGCCACATTAGTGGATACATCTCAGATGGCCAAGAACTAGGAACGTGCGGGGGGATCTGCACGATCTGTCCGCTGCGCAGTGGCTGTCCGCTGTGGACATCGCCGCTTGACGAGCGCTTACGGCTGTATGTCCAAACAATCTCGCCTAGCGTTGACCGCTCCGTTTCCTTTGGCATCGTCCAGTACCGTGGTCTGTCTTGCGGCCACAATTCGCGAAGCTTGACGCGCAGTTCTTTGGGCAGTTTGAGCCGAACGTAAGTCCAGCAGCTCGAAATGTATTGGCCGAGTTCTGGCGGCGCTTGATTGGGAAAGTCATAGCCCCAGGGGCCGGGCAAGACTCCCCTCTGCACATACTGCGTCGCTGATTTCTCGCGCCACGTTTCCCAGTCTTCCCGGGTCGCCTTTTCGATCCGCGCCCCGAGAAATTTTAGCCGGCTAAGCGGATTGTCATACGCATCCTCCGAGAGATAACCCACTCCCGCAGATAGATCGCCGACATCATCGAACCAGACCGCCAGCGGCAGTACATCCGGCGGAACCATTCCGTTTTCGGTCGTTGAGCCGCTGCAAAGGTGCAAGGTCCGGATCATTACAGCGTGGCCATCGCGTGTTGCCATGACCATCGCCCTCGGATGGATGCTGGAGTCTTCCGACGATCCTGCAGATCGGGATCGCGTTATCCTGAGATTGCAAGCCACGACGTAGTCGAATGTAAGCTGTTCTCCGGCTTCCTTTATCTCGAAGTTTGCCTTCAGCCGGTAGAAGTAGCCGTTGTCCTTGACGTAGGTCTGCGACATCGGCTTTCGCAGGACCGATAGCACCTTAGGCAGCGCCATAGTCATCCCAGCGGCGAGTATCAGGAGGCCAGCAATTACGATTATGAACTTGCGCAAAAGATGAGGTTCCGATGGGACAAGCATTTGGGCGGGCCAGCAAATGCTATCGCACGCGGAGATTGATGAACCTTCTTATGGCCAGCGGAAGACTCGTTCTTCCACTTTCTCGCTGCCATCAGGGGCATAGCGGACGTCAAACGACGTTCCCGATCATGAGTACACGCCCTTGCGCAAGCTGCTGCGGAAAGTCACTTCGCGGCTGGCTTCGACGGTGCCGGCGCCAGCCCCATGCACAGCTGCACCTCGCCCGGAACATTGTAGGTGCGCATGATGTGGCGGCTGTCGCGCAGGCCGGTCGACTCACGTTGCACCACGAACATCCAGAGTGCCTGGCCGGCTTCCATCACCAGCTTGCGCCTCGCCGGCTGCATCGACACAGGCACGTCGGGCCGCGCGTGTGCGGCGTCGAACTCGCGCAAGCGCGTCAGCGTCTGTTCGAGGGCGCGGCCGAGCCGTCCAAGCGCTGAGGCCTGTTCCTGAACGATCTCGTACTGGAGGATATCGACGGGCGGGCGAAGATCACGGGACATGAGCCCAAATATAATGCCGGGACTTTGACAGGCGCAACTCAACCGTCGTTGCGAGGAGCAGCGCGACGACAAGCCGCTCGCAACGACGGCGGGAGTTCTGCCCCGTTACTTCGCCTGATAGGCCGCCAGAAACATCCGCGTCGCGCTGTCGACGACTTCGGTCATGCGCTCTTCCGACGGCGGGGGCGCGGCCTGGAAGACGAAGGGCAGGAAGAGTGAGGCCTTGCACAGTTCCATGAATTGCGACGCCGCAAGGTCGCAATCGTCGATCTTGAGATCGCCGGAAGCCGCATGGATTTTGAGGTATTCGGAGAGCCGGTTGATGGTCTTGTCCAGCACGCGCAGATAATAGCGGCGGCCGACATCGGGCATGCGCTCGGCGATCGCCATCACGGTGCGGATCGCCGATCCGCCGCCGGGACGGCAGAGCAGATGGATGTAGGCCTGGCCGAAATCCTTCAACGTGATCTCGGCATCGCGCGCGGGATCGAAATTGAACACGACCTGGCCGTGAAACAGCGCTTCCTCTTCGAGGATGGCTTCGAACAGTGCGCTCTTATCGGCAAAATAGACGTAGAGCGTGCCCTTGGAGACCTGCGCCGCGCGCGCGATCTCGCCCATGCTGGCGCCGTCAAAACCGAGATCCATGAACACCTTGCGGGCACCGTCCAGGATCTGTCGGCGCTTGGAACTGTCCTCCTCCTGGAGGACGTGCAGACGTTCGCTGGCAGCTACAACCATTGGTTCAGCGTCTCGGAAGGTTTCTGGGCGGGTCCGGACCTATGAAACGCAAATAAAGGATTCGGGCCAGTAGGGTCCGCCCGGGAATATTATCTATATTGACCGAACCGTTCGGTCAATGATATTTGGGATGAGCGAAGGGAACCGGCCGCCGGACGGCCGTCCCTGGTCGTGCTTTATTTTGGGGAGGCCGTTATGGCCGTATCGAGAGACCAGACTGCGCGCGTCCTTCGCCAGGAAGCGGTGGAGACGACGCCGGCGCAGGCGGGCAGTGAAGTGACGACAGAGAAATCTGCCGCTCTTGCCGAGCAGTTGCGCTCTCATGTGGCCGAGGAAGCCAAGCGCCGCACCGCCGAGGCGCCGGAGAAGCCCGTGACCGACCAGCCGGCAACACCTGCGCCGGACGCGCCCGCCGCCGGTGCGCCGAAATCCGGCAAGCGCAAATTCGTGCTGATGGGCGTCGGCCTCGTGCTGGCGATCGCGGCCGCGAGCTATGCCGGCTATTACACGCTGGTCGGCCGCTTCTACATCGCCACCGACGACGCCTATGTTCGCGCCAACAACACCATGCTGGGCGCGCGCGTTGCCGGCCACATCTCCTCGATCCTCGCCGGCGACAACACCACGGTGAAAGCCGGTGACATCATCCTGCGCATCGACGACGGCGACTACAAGATCGCAGTCGACGCCGCCACGACCAGGATCGCGACCCAGCAGGCCACCATCGATCGCATCGGCCGCCAGATCGCCGCGCTCGACAGCCAGGTCGCGCAAGCCAAGGCGCAGCTCGTCTCCGCCGAAGCCGGTCTCAAGCGCGCCGATCTCGACTATGAGCGTCAGCAGGCGCTGAACAGCAAGGGCTTTGCCTCGCGCGCCACCTTCGAAACCTCGGAAGCCGGACGCGACCAGGGCGCCGCCGCGGTCAAGGCCGCGCAGGCCGCCTACGACGTCGCAATCAGCAATGTCGATGTCACCAAGGCGCAGCAGACCGAGGCGAAGGCGCAGCTCGCCGAGCTCAAGACCACGCTCGCCAAGGCGGAGCGCGATCTCAGCTTCACCGCCGTGCGCGCGCCGGTCGACGGCACGTTCTCGAACCGCCTCGTCAGCGCCGGCGACTTCGTCGCGGTCGGTCAGCGTCTCGGAAATGTCGTGCCGCTCGACAACGTCTATATCGACGCCAATTTCAAGGAAACCCAGCTCAAGCGCATCCGTCCCGGCCAGCCGGTGACGATCAAGGTCGATGCCTACGGCATGCGCAAGTTCTCCGGCGTCGTCGACAGCATCGCGGCCGGCTCCGGCTCGGTGTTCACGCTGTTGCCGCCCGACAATGCCACCGGCAACTTCACCAAGATCGTGCAGCGCGTGCCGGTCCGCATCCGCGTGCCGAAATCGGTGGCGAAACAGAATCTGCTCCGTGCGGGCATGTCGGTCACCGCGACGGTCGACACCAACAAGGGCGCGGCCGGCGCCGACAGCGAGATCGATCTCGACGATCCCACCGCAACCCACCCGCAGTAGGATCTGCTGACATGAGCCGCACCGCTGCTGCGAATGCAGGTGCGCTCCCTCTCCCGCTTGCGGGAGAGGGCTGGGGAGAAGGTGTCTCCTCCAGGGAGACTCCCCAAGAGGAGAAAGCCCTCACCCGGATCGCATCTTCGATGCGACCCGACCTCTCCCGCAAGCGGGAGAGGTGTACCCAACCCACAGCCTGCTCCAACCTAAGCTGACCCATGGCCAACGCCACCACCGCTTCCCCCGCCATGATGGCGAACCCCGCTTCGGAGCGCATTGCGCCGAAGCGGCTGTTCGCCTTCATCATCATGGTGTTCGGGATGTTCATGTCGATCCTGGACATCCAGATCGTCTCGGCATCTCTCAGTGAAATCCAGGCCGGCCTCTCTGCAAGCTCCAGCGAGGTCGCCTGGGTCCAGACTGCCTATCTGATCGCCGAGGTCATCGCGATCCCGCTGTCGGGTTTCCTGTCGCGCGCCTTCGGCACGCGGCTGTTGTTCGCGATCTCGGCGGCGGGCTTCACCGTGTCGAGCCTGCTGTGCGGCTTCGCTTCGACCATCGAGGAGATGATCCTCTGGCGCGCGCTGCAGGGCTTCCTCGGCGCCGGCATGATTCCGACGGTGTTCGCCTCGGCCTACACCGTCTTTCCGCGCTCGAAATTCCACATCGTCGGTCCGATCATCGGACTTGTTGCGACCCTTGCCCCCACGATCGGGCCGACGGTCGGTGGCTACATCACCGATCTGATGTCGTGGAACTGGCTGTTCTTCATCAACGTCGTGCCCGGCATCGGCATCACCCTGGGCGTGCTGGCGCTGGTCGATTTCGACGAGCCGCATTTCGAATTGCTCGACCGTTTCGACTGGTGGGGCCTGTTGTTCATGGCCGGCTTTCTCGGCACGCTGGAATATGTGCTGGAGGAAGGTCCGCAGCACGAATGGATGCAGGACACGTCCGTGGCGATCTGCGCCTGGATCTGCGTGGTGTCGGCGATCGCCTTCTTCTGGCGCGTCTTCACCGCGGACGAGCCGATCGTCAATTTGCGCACCTTTTCCAATCGCAACTTCGCGGTCGGCTGCGTGCTGCAGTTCTGCGTCGGCATCGGCCTCTACGGCCTGACCTACATCTATCCGCGCTATCTCGCCGAAGTACGCGGCTACAGCGCGTTGATGATCGGCGAGACCATGTTCGTTTCCGGCATCACCATGTTCCTGGTCGCGCCGCTGGTCGGCCGGCTGATGGTGAAGGTTGACATGCGCTACATGATCGCGTTCGGCCTGATCGTGTTCGCACTCGGCTCCTACCAGATGACCTGGATCACGCGCGACTACGATTTTTACGAGCTGCTCGTGCCGCAGATCCTGCGCGGCGTCGGCATGATGTTCGCGATGGTGCCGACCAACAACATCGCGCTCGGCACGCTGGAGCCGGACCGGGTGAAGAACGCCTCGGGCCTGTTCAACCTGATGCGCAATCTCGGCGGCGCCGTGGGCCTCGCCGTCATCAACACCGTGCTCAACGACCGCACCGATCTGCACATCACCCGTCTCCAAGAGCGCGTGACCTGGGGCAATGCGACCGCGACCGAAACCCTGACCATGCTCATGCAAAAATTCCAGGGGCTCGGCGACTCCACGCTGATGGCGATGAAGCAGCTCAGCCAGATCGTGCACCGCCAGGCCGTGGTGATGAGCTTCGGCGATGCCTTCTTCGTGCTGACGGTGTTTTATCTCGGCCTCAGCCTGCTGGTGACGCTGTTGAAAAAGCCGGCCGCGCTCGCCGGCGGTGGCGACGCGCATTGACGTTGTGCAAATTCGGCAAGCTCCGCACTCGGTGTCATCGCCCGGCTTGACCGGGCGATCCAGTACGCCGAGACCGCGCGGCTAGAACCGAGAAGCCGCGGGGTACTGGATCCCCCGCCTTCGCGGGGGATGACAGCGGAGTGCGAGGTGGCAGGCCCGCACCAAATTGCAACACTCGCGCGTGATCTCGCGGGAGCCCCGTTGCAAACCGCAAACGGCACATCTATAAAGCGCACCTCATCACTCGAACCGGGAGGATTTGTATGACTTCGTCACATTCGCAGATCGCGCGCCCGGCTTCGATGTTCAAGCTCGGCACCTGCTCGACCCTCTAGGGTCCATTTTCGCCAGCTTCGATTGGGCACATCGTCCCGATCGCTCCGCTTCCCAAGTCAAAATCAGTCTTAAGTGACGCCGTCTCGGTCCTTGTGGCCGGCCTGCGTCCATCGATGGAGCCGGCCCGCGCTAAAGCGGCCGGATGATGCCATGACAACTCTGTCAAAAAGGCCCGCGGCGATACGCGTGGTGCTGCCCTTTGTGTTCCGGCACTGGCTGAAGCAGCCGGGACGGACGCTTGTCGTCGTCGGCAGCCTGTTGGCGGCGACCGCTGCCGACCTGTTCATGCCGGTTTTCTCCGGACATCTGATCGATGCGCTGACGCGTGGGCCGTCCGATCCCGATGCGCGCCACGCGGCGCTGGTCGCATTCGGCGCCATCGTGGCGCTCGGTGCGGCCTCGATGGTGCTGCGGCTCGCCGGGCTGCAGGCGATCGTGCCGTTCACGCTGAAGACCATGGCGGAGGTCGCGCAAGACGCGTTCATGCGCGTGCAGCGCCTCTCGACCGATTGGCACGCCAATTCCTTTGCCGGCTCCACCGTGCGCAAGGTTACGCGCGGCATGTGGGCGCTCGACCTGCTCAACGATACCATCCTGCTGGCGCTGCTGCCGTCGCTGGTGGTGCTGATCGGGTCGATGATCCTGCTCGGCGTCCACTGGGCCTCGCTCGGCGCGGTGATCGCGCTCGGCGCGGCTGCCTATGTCACGATGACGGTGCTGTTCTCGACCCGCTACATCGCGCCGGCCGCGCGGGTTTCCAACGCCTGGGACACCAGGGTCGGCGGCACGCTGGCGGATGCGCTGACCAGCAACGCCGTGGTGAAATCCTTCGGCGCCGAAGCGTCCGAGGATGCGCGGCTGGCCCGTGTCATCAACCGCTGGCGCGTGCGCGTGCGGCGGACCTGGTTCCGCTACAACTACACCGCCATGGCGCAGTTCTCGCTGTTGCTGTGCCTGCGCGGTTCGGTGATCGGTGGCGCGGTGCTGTTGTGGATGTACGGGCACGCTTCACCCGGTGAGGTCACTTACGTGCTGACGAGCTATTACGTCATCCACGCTTATCTGCGCGACGTCGGCATGCACATCAACAACCTCCAGCGCTCGGTCAACGACATGGAGGAGCTGGTGGCGATCCATGACGAGCCGATCGGCATTGCCGATGCGGCCGGCGCGCGGCCGATCGCGATCGAGGGCGGCGAGATCGTGTTCGACGATGTCACGTTCCACTATGGCGGCCATCCTGCGCCGCTGTACGACGGGCTGTCGGTCACGATTCGCGCAGGCGAACGCGTTGGCCTGGTCGGCCGCTCCGGCTCCGGCAAGACCACCTTCGTCAAGCTGGTGCAGCGTCTCTATGACGTCACGGACGGTCGCGTGCTGATCGACGGGCAGGACATCGCGCTGGCGACGCAGCAATCGCTGCGCAGCCAGATCGCGATCGTGCAGCAGGACCCGATCCTGTTTCACCGCACGCTCGCCGAGAACATCGCCTATGGCCGGCCCGGTGCCGGCCTCGAGGCGATCGAGCAGGCGGCGCGGCTGGCGAATGCGCACGACTTCATCCTGCGCCTGCCAAAGGGCTACGGCACGCTGGTCGGCGAGCGCGGCGTGAAGCTCTCGGGCGGCGAGCGGCAGCGCGTGGCGCTGGCGCGCGCCTTCCTGGCCGACGCGCCGGTGCTGATCCTGGACGAGGCGACCTCCAGCCTCGATTCGGAATCGGAAGCGCTGATCCAGCAGGCGATGGAGCGGCTGATGAAGGGCCGGACCTCGATCGTGATCGCGCACCGGCTGTCGACGGTGAGGAGCCTCGACCGGATCCTGGTGTTCGATCGCGGCGACATCGTCGAGCAGGGCACGCATGCCGTGCTCGCAGGCAAGCCGGGTGGAATTTATCGCGGTCTGTTCGAGCGCCAGGTAGTGGAGCTCGGGCACGTCGCAGCAGCGGAGTGAGGCGCGCGGCAGCGGGGCGATACGTCCCGCCGTCACGCCTCGAGGATGGAATGAGATGAAAGACCTGACGCGCGGCTCCATCGTGAGCCACATTCTGAGCATGGCGCCGCCGATCGTGGTGGGCATGATCACGATCATGATCTGCCAACTCGTCGACCTCTACTTCGTCTCCGGCTTGGGCGATGCCGCCGTTGCCGGCGTCGCCGCGGCCGGCAATGCGGGTTTTCTCGTCAACGCGCTGATGCAGGTGCTCGGCGTCGGCACGGTTGCGCTCGTGGCCCATGCCGTGGGCCGCAAGGATCGTGAGGACGCCAATCTCATCTTCAACCAGTCCGTCGTCCTGTCGGTGCTGTTCGGACTGCTGACCCTGGTCGCGGGCTTTGCATTGTCACGTCCCTATATGCGCGCGGTTGCGGCCGACCAGGCCACGGTCGAAGCCGGCACGATCTATCTGCTCTGGTTCATGCCGGCGCTGGCGCTGCAATTCGCCACGCAGGTGATGGCGTCCGCCTTGCGGGCGACGGGCATCGTGCGGCCGAGCATGCTGGTGCAGGCGCTTGCCGTGGTTATCAACATCGCGCTGGCGCCGGTGCTGATCCTGGGCTGGGGCACCGGACATGCGCTCGGCGTTGCGGGAGCCGGTCTTGCAAGCTCGATCGCCGTCTTCATCGGCGCGCTGATGCTGCTCGCGTATTTCCTCAAGCTGGAGCGTTATGTCGCCTTCCGTCCCGCGCAATGGCGGCCGCAATTTCGGCAATGGAGGCGGATTCTCAATGTCGGGCTGCCCGCGGGTGGCGAATTCGCGATGATGTTCATCTTCATGGCCGTGGTCTATTACGTGCTCAGTGATTTCGGGGCGGCGGCGCAGGCGGGTTTCGGGATCGGGCAGCGGGTTCTGGGCCTGATCCAGATGCCGGGGCTCGCGATTGCCCTCGCCGCAGGACCGATCGCCGGCCAGAATTTCGGGGCCGGCAATGGTGCCCGCGTGCGGGAGACCTACGTCAAGGCGGCGCTGATCGTCACCGCCGTCATGATGTGCTTCCTGATCCTGGCGCAGTTCGCGCCGGGTCTGCTGCTGGCCGGTTTCTCGAACGATCAGGAGACCATGACGGTCGCGTTTCTGTTCCTGCGGATCATTTCGTTCAACATGGTGGCGCAGGGATTGATCTTCACCTGCTCCAGCATGTTCCAGGGACTCGGCAACACCAAGCCCGTGTTGTGGAGTTCGGCAACGCGCGTTCTGACCTACTCGTTGCCGGCGCTGTGGCTGTCGACGCTGCCGGGATTCCAGATGGAATATGTCTGGTATCTGTCGATCGTGGCAACGACGCTGCAGGCTGCATTGAGCGTGTGGTTGTTGCACCGCGAGTTCAGAAAGCGTCTCGCGCTGCCGCGACAGGCGAAGGTTGCGAAGGCGGCAGGCCCCGAGCCGGTTGCACCTTCCCTGCGCGAGCCGGCGTAGCGACAGGTTGAACGGACGCGCGCTTGTCGCCCACCCACGGCTCCGGCTAGTTTGCCGCGCCGTGGGTGGAACGCGAATCTGCAAGGGATGGGATGACCGAGGTGTTGAACGAGCAGGGACGAGCGTCCCGGCTCTCCGCGATCTGGGCGGCGCGCTACCGTACGCCGGCCCGTTTCGTCGCGCTGGTCGCGTTGCTGCTGCCGTGGAGCACGACCGGCGTGACCTTTGCGCTGGTGCCCTGGCTGATCGCCTTCGCCTTCGTCGATCTCAAGGCGTTCCCGCGTTCGCTGCTGCGCCCGGTCTGCCTGCTGCCGATCGCGCTGTTCGCTCTCGCGCTCGTCGGCACGCTGTGGTCGGAGGCGCCCTGGGCCGAGCGGCTCCACGCACTCGGGCCGCCGACAAAATTGCTGGTGATTCCGCTGCTGATCTACCAGTTCGAGCGTTGGCCCTACGGCAAATGGGTGTTCGCGGCCTTCCTGGTCTCCTGCGCGCTGCTGATGTTGTACTCGTTCGCCGTCTCGATCGACCCCAGGCTGTCGCTGAAACTCTATTTCTCGCGCGGGCCCTATCAGGTCGAGAGCGGGATCGCGGTGCGCAACTATATCGACCAGAGCCAGGAGTTCGCGCTTTGCGCGCTCGCGCTGGTCTATCCGACCGTGGCGCTGGTCCGCCAGGGGCGCGTCCGCCTCGCCGCGCTGTTCGCGCTGTTGTCGATCGGATTCCTCGCCAACATGATGTTCGTGGTGGTCTCGCGCACCGCGCTGGTGACGCTGCCGGTCCTGGTCGTGGTGTTCGCGCTGTTGCATCTGCGCTGGCGTGCGGCTTTGCTCGCCGTCGGGACTATGGCGCTGGTCGCGGTGTCGCTCTGGGCCGTCTCGCCGCATCTGCGCGCGACCGTCGCCAAATTTCAGAGCGACTATGAACGGAGCATGGAAAGCCACAGCACGTCGGTCAGCGGCATGGGCTCACGGCTGGAATACTGGCGGAAATCCCTGCGCTTCATCGCCGATGCGCCGCTGATCGGTCATGGCACCGGCTCGATCCGCGGCCTTTTCGCAAGCGTTGCCGTCAATGCGGACATCGATCCGCTGCGCGGCGAGGTCGTCAGCAATCCGCATAACCAGACGCTCAGCAATGCCGTGCAATGGGGTGTCGTCGGCGTGCTGGTGCTCTACGCGCTGTGGTTTGCGCATCTCCTGATGTTCCGCGGCGCGGGGCTGGCCTGCTGGATCGGCATGCTGGTCGTTGTGCAGAACATGCTCTCTTCGCTGCTCAACACACATCTGTTCGATTTCACCTCAGGCTGGATCTACGTGCTCGGCGTCGGCGTCGCCGGCGGCATGGCGCTCGCCGAGAAGAAAGAACAACGCTAGTTCGTGCCGATACTGTTCCAGACGAGGGTGAGCCCCGACAGGAACAACAGGCCGAGCACGATGTCGCCAAAGTGCTTGTCGTTCAGCGCGTGATAGACGCGGGCGCCGGCCCATGCGCCGATCAGCGTGCCGGGAAAGGCGACGAGCGCGAGCCAGACCACCTTGAATTCGACGAGGCCTGAGGCGGTCTGCAACACCAGCGCGGCTGCGAGGACGGTGAAATTGAACAGCTGGAAGATGCCGCGCCGCTCGTGCTTGCTCCAGCCGCGAATGTTGGCCCACAGGATCGGCAGCGGTCCGGACAATCCGGCGAGGCCGCCGAGAATGCCGCCGGCAAAGCCGATCGCGCCGTCGGCGATCCGGCCACCGAATTTGACGGCGAGCGGTCGCTTGTTCAGGTACAGCGCGGCCGAAAAGAGCAGGATCAGCACGCCGACGCTCAGCTTGAACACTTTTGGATCGGCCGAGGCGATCAGCATGGTGCCGAGCGGCACGCCGATCAGTCCTCCGATCAGGAACGGCCACACCAGCGAGAGGTCAAAACTCTTCCACATCGACGGCAGCGTCGAGGTCTGCGCGATCACCGAGCAGATCAGCACCAGCGGCACCGCGAGCGAGGGTGGCAGCACGTAGAGCCAGATGCCGAGCGCCATCAGCGCCGTGCCGAATCCGGCCAGGCCCGAGACGAAACCGCCGGCCAGGGCACCAAACAGCAGCAGCGCGTAAGTGGACGTTTCCAACCGATTGTCCTTGTCGCAATGGGCGATCCCGAACTGTTGATCGCCACTGCCCGCATAGCACAGTCGCGGTCGTGGAGGTCAATTTCGAAACCGCACGCAAGCGTGATCCTCAACGGCAAGCGTTCAGGAAAGACAGGCCTACATGATGGTCGTACTTCAAACCGGGGGCCCGCCCGACGCCATCATGCGCTTCGATTGGCCTGTCCGCGAAATAGATGGAGAATGACCATGACCCGCACGAAGATTGCCGTTGCGGCAGCGCTGCTGTCGGCGGCGGCCCTGATGCCGACAATGGCGCAGGCGCAGTTTTCCGAGCCCGCAGCCTATCAGGCCGCGCATCCCGATCGCGATGTGCTGAACGGTGGCCAGCTCACGCCGGCAGGCAGAGCCGCCCGTGGCGAGACCGTGGCGCCGAGCGAGGCCTATGCGGCCTATCCGTCAGCCGTTGCGCCAGTCGTGCGCTCGCGTCATCGCCGTCATCATCAATAGACTAGACGATCTGTCTGACGTCGGCGGGCCTGTGCAGCGCGCCGACCAGGATGCGCAGCGCTTCGGTCAATTCGGCCCTGTTGCGTGCTGCGCCGAGTGAGACGCGCGCGGCATGCGGCGGTGTTCCGTCCACGGTGAAGGCATCGCCGGCGACGACCGCGAGTCCGTTTCGCAGGAGATGCGCCGCGACATCAGGCCGGCTCTCTGGCAGTCGCAGCCATAAATGATGAGCTGCGGGCTTGGCCAAGAACTGAAATCCTCTCAAGGCGCGCTGCGCAAGCTGCTGGCGGCCGATCGCCTCGTTGCGGATCGCTGTGATGATGCGGTCGGCGATTCCGGTCTCGATCCAATGCGTCACCAGCGCGACCATCAGCGGCGCCGGCATCTGCACGGTCGCCTGCAGGTAAGTCCGCATCATCTGCTGCGCGGCATGATCGGGCGTCACGAGATAGGCGACGCGCAGGGCCGGCGCGATGCATTTTGACAGCGTGGTCGCAAGGTAAGTCCGCTCCGGAATGAGGTTCGCGATCGGCGATGCCGCGCGGTCGAGCAGACCGTAGGCGTCGTCCTCGATCAGAATCGTATCGGCATCGCTGATGATCTTTGCAATCGCGCTACGGCGCTCGGGCGACAGCGTCGCCGTGGTCGGATTGTGCAGCGTCGGAATGAGATAGACGGCCCTCGGCTTGTGCGTGCGGCAGGCTTTCGCCAGTGCGTCTGGCAGGATGCCGCCGTCATCCATGGCGACGCTGACGAGCTTGACGCCGAGCTGTGCGGCGGCCGCCTTGATGCCGGGGAAGGTGAGGGCTTCCGTCAGCACGACGTCACCTGGTCGCACAAGGTGCGCGAGCAGGTTGAACAGGATCGTCTGCGCGCCGGGAAAGATCACCAGCCTGTCGGCATGCGCATGCGGCACGCGTGCGCGCATCCAGCGAGCCGCGACCTCGCGCTCATGCGCGCTGCCGCCGGGCGGCTGGTAATTCAGGAACGCGGTCAGGCCCGATTGCGCGCGGAGGGCGTCCATTCCGGACATGATCCGCTCGTCGAGCTGCGCTTCCAACGGATGCGGCGGCACGTTCATCGAGAGGTCGATCGCCACGGGATGCGGCAGGTCGACCGCGCGTCGCGCGCTGGTTTCCGACACGAACGAGCCCTGTCCGACCCGGGCTTCCATGATGCCGCGGCGCCGCGCCTCGGTATAGGCGCGCGTCACCGTGGTGAGGTCGACGCCGAGGGCTTTGGCCAGCGCGCGCTGCGTCGGCAGTTGCTGCCCCCGCACCAGCCGGCCGGCGGCGATATCGGCTTCCATGGCATCGACGATGCGCTGGTAGCGCGGCCCCGACAGCTCCGAGATTGTAGGAGTCCAATCCATGCAATTTAGGCCCATATCCTTTGAATGTATGGATACAAGATATTATTGTATGGATCAGTGAAAAGGAAGAGGTGCTGTCATGGCGACCGGTTCGGTCTCTCTCACGAAGGCAATGTGGCGCGGTTTCCTGGGCAAGTGTCCGAACTGCGGCGAGGGACACATGTTCGGCCGTTTCCTGAAGGTCGCCGATAGTTGCGACCATTGCGGCGAGGAGCTGTTTCATCAGCGTGCCGATGATTTTCCGGCCTATCTGGTGATGGTCGTGGTGGGTCATCTCGTGGTCCCCGCGATCCTCGCGGTCGAGACCGCCTATGCGCCGGCGGTCTGGCTGCAACTGGCGGTGTGGTTGCCGGTGACGCTGATCGCCTCGCTCGCACTGCTGCAACCGACCAAGGGCGCCATCGTCGGGCTGCAATGGCAGCTCGGCATGCACGGCTTCGAGGCGGGCAAGCTGCGGCGCGACGCCGGTGCGCTCGTGCTCGTGAAGGCGAACACGCCGCACGCAGCCTGACGCGCTGCGGCGTTTACATCGCGCGACTGCCCGCTACACTCCGTCGTATAAACAAGAACGATGGAAACGCCGATGGCCGCACGCGCGAAGACTTTCCTGCTCTGTCATGGCGCCTGGTCGGGCGGATGGGCCTGGAAGAAGATGCATCCGCTGATGGCGCAGGCCGGCCATCGCCTGGTGGCGCCGACCTACACCGGGCTCGGCGAGCGTGCGCATCTCGCCAGCCCCGCGGTCGATCTCGACACGCATATCCAGGACATCCTCAACGTGATCATGTTCGAGGATCTCAGCAACATCGTGCTGCTCGGCCACAGCTATGGCGGCATGGTCGCGACCGGCGTCGCCGATCGTGCCCGCGAGCGCGTGACGCAACTGATCTATCTCGACGCGTTCGTGCCGCGCGACGGCCAGTCGCTGTTCGATCTCAACGAGGGCGGCCGTGAGCCGATGCGCAAGGCTGTTGCCGCCGGTGACGGCTATCGCATCCCGCCGAATCCGCCGCCGCCGGACACCCCGCAAGCCGATCTCGACTGGCTCAACGCGCGCCGCGTTCCGATGCCGATCAAATGCTTCGAGACAAAGCTGAGGCTCGAACATGGCGAGCCCGCGCTGCCGCGCAGCTACATCTATTGCAAGCGTATTCCGCCGGGCGACGTGTTCGGGCAGTTTGCTCAGCGCACGAAGAGCGAGCACGGTTGGCGCTATGTCGAGCTCGACGCGAGCCACGCGCCGAATGTGACGGCGCCGGAAGCGTTGATGCAGACGCTGCAGGAGATCGTGGCCTAATTCTCCGCCGTCATTCCGGGGCTCGCGAAGCGAGAGCCCGGAATCCATTCATCCACCGACACTGCCGCGCGATGGATTCCGGGCTCGTGCTTCGCACGCCCCGGAATGACAGCGTGCCAGAAAATGGTGAGGGGCCCGATACGTCAGCATCGAACCCCTCGTCGCTTCCTAGTAAGACGCGCTTTCTTCACGCGAACCGGAACACCACTTCGCTCGAAAGCGCTTTAGAATATCAGCCGGCCTGTAAGCCGGGTTCTGTAAGGCACCGTCCGCTTGCGCGGGCGATACGTGACGGCCATTCCTCTGGGACCATGTTTGCACATGGCCTCGAGCAACCTACCCGGACGGCGGGCCTGACATCGCCCCGCGGCGTTATCGCTTGCGCGAACAGCCCGCTATGCCGTCCCTATTCGGTTTTGCTCCCGGTGGGGTTTACCATGCCGGTCCCGTTGCCGGAGCCGCGGTGCGCTCTTACCGCACCTTTTCACCCTTACTTCCTCCGAGGAGGGAGCGGTTCGTTCTCTGTGGCACTTTCCCTGGGGTCGCCCCCGCCGGACGTTATCCGGCACCGTATGTCAAGGGAGCCCGGACTTTCCTCCCCGGCGGCCTTTCGGCACCTGCCGGAGCGGCCGTCCGGCCGACTGACCGTTTACGCATGGAGCATTTGTGACGGTTCCGTCAAGCCGATATCGCCGCGCACGCTTCGGCTGAAATAATTTATCCTGAAGATGTCGTTTGGAGCGTGGCCCGTTCGACTGGATGTCGGCGACACAGCCGAACAACAGGAGTTGAGCAATGCAGTATCTGCTGATGATCTATCAGAACGAGGTCGAGTACGCGAAGAACGACCCGGCCACGGCCCAGAAGATGCTGGCCGAATACCAGACGTTCACGCAAGGCATCGTCCAGAGCGGCAACTTCAAGGCCGGCGACCGCTTGCAGCCGACCACGACCGCGACGACGGTGCGCGTGCGCGAGGGCAAGCTGCTGACGACCGACGGACCGTTTGCGGAGACGCGCGAGCAGCTCGGCGGCTATTACCTGGTCGAAGCCAAGGACCTCAACGCGGCGATCGAGATCGCCGCGCGAATTCCGAGCGCGCGCATCGGCTCGATCGAGGTGCGGCCGATCTGGGTCTACGACAAGTGATGGCGCGACCGCGCATCGCCGCATGATTCCGGGCGAGATCGACAAGATTTTTCGCGATGAGGCGGGGCGGGCGCTGGCCACGCTGATCCGCCTCGTCGGCGATTTCGATCTCGCCGAGGAGGCGCTCCAGGATGCCTTTGCGGTCGCGCTGGAGCGCTGGCCGGCGTGCGAGATGCCGGACAATCCGCGCGCCTGGCTGATCAACGTCGCCAGGCACAAGGCGATCGACCGGGTCCGTCGCCGGATTGCGTTCCGCGGCAAGCAGCAGGCGCTCGTGCATGAGATCGAGCTGAATGCGCTGGCCGACGACGAGCCGCCGGCAACGCTCGATGACGACATGCTGCGGCTGATCTTCACCTGCTGCCATCCTGCGTTTGCGCCTGAGGTCCAGGTTGCCCTGACGCTGCGCACCGTCTGCGGGCTGTCGACCGCACAGGTCGCGCGCGCCTTCCTCGTCGGCGAGGAGGCCATGGCGCAGCGCCTCGTCCGCGCCAAGCAGAAGATCAGGCTCGCCGGCATCCCCTATGAAGTGCCCGAGCGCGACGCGCTGGCACCGCGGCTCGACGGCGTGCTCGCGGTGATCTATCTCGTCTTCACCGAAGGCTATGTGGCGACGTCGGGTGCGGATCTGATGCGGCCCGATCTGGCGACCGAAGCCATCAGGCTCGGCCGCCTGCTCGATCGGTTGATACCCGACCGCGCCGGGATCAAGGGGCTGCTGGCGTTGATGCTGCTGCACGATGCGCGCCGCACCGGTCGCGAGACACAGGCCGGCGACATCGTGCTGCTGGAAGAGCAGGACCGCGCGCTCTGGGATCGCGTGCAGATCGATCAAGGTCTGCGTCTGGTCGACGATGCGCTGCGTGTGCCCGGCCTGCCGCAACCCTATGCCGTGCAGGCCGCAATCGCCGCGCTGCATGCGCGTGCGCCGAGCTACGAACAAACCGACTGGCCGCAGATCGCGGGACTCTACGAGGTGCTGCTGCGCATCAACCCGTCGCCGGTGATCGAGCTCAACCATGCAGCCGCGGTGTCGATGGTCGACGGGCCTGCGCGGGCGCTCGATCTCGTCGACGCCACCGCCGCGCGTGGTGGCTTGCGCGGCTACGAGCTGCTGCCTGCGGTGCGCGCGGATCTGCTGCGAAGGCTCGGGCGGAAGGAAGAAGCGATGGAGGCGTATGTCGCGGCTACGGCTGCGACTCAGCTGGAGCCGTTGCGGCGGCTGTATGCGCGAAGGATGAGAGAGATGGAGTAGGGCTCTCGTGCCCCGGACGCAGCGCAGCGCCTCTTCGGCGGTGCGCTGCAGAGCCGGGGCCCATCTAACCGCACGGGCCATGTCGCCGACTGGGTCCCGGCTCGCGCTTCGCGCGTCCGGGACACGAGAGCAACTACGCCGTCACTTCGTCGCGACAGTCGTTGCCTCTTGAGGGAGACTCCCCAGCAGCGCCTGCAATGTCGACAGCGTGGAATGATCCGCAACGCCATCCAGCCGCGCCGGGCGGAAATGGCGCTGGAACGCGGTGACGACTTCCATCGTTGCGGCATCGTATTTGCCGGTCAGCGGTACGCCGTAGCCATAGCGGGCGAGCGCCTGCTGCAGGCTCAGCACCTCGTCGCTGATGGTGCCGAGCATCAGGCTCTCGCCGCGCACGACCGGCGCGGGCGTCACCCAGTGACCGACGCCGGAATTGGCCAGCGAATGCCACGGAAATTTTTCGCCGGGGTCTTTCTTGCGCGCGGGAGCGACGTCGGAATGGCCGAGCACGCGGTGCGCGGGCACCTTGCGGCGGAGCATGATGCCGCGGCAGAGCGCAATCACGGCGGCGATCTGGCGCAGCGGATATTCCGGATAGCCCCAGTCATGGCCGCGATTGATGATCTCGATGCCGATCGAGCAGGAATTGATGTCGTCCTCGCCGGCCCAGGACGAGACGCCGGCGTGCCAGGCGCGCCGGGCCTCGGGCACGGATTGAATGATGCGGCCGTCTTCCAGCACGATGTAATGCGCCGACACTTCGGTGCCCGCCGTGCACAGCCGCGCCAGCGCGCCCTCGACGTCGGGCATGCCGGTGTAGTGCAGCACGATCATGTCCACCTGCCGTCCCCTGTTGCGCTCGCCATGGTTCGGCGAAGGGATGATGTCGGAGACGGTCGAGGAATCCGGCTCGAACGTCCGCATGTTCGCCGCGGCCTTGGGAACCGGGAGAACGCGTTGACGCTTCGAATCAGATCCAGACGGTGTGGACGAACCGGACGACATAGACAGCTCAAGTCGGGGCTGGAGAGGGAGCAAGCCCTTCTCTTTACTATTCCTTTACCCTCCCTTGGACGCAATCGCGCGTCTCGGTTAACGGACGCATTTTGGTGGGTGTGTGTGGATGGAGCATCACCGCCGCCTCACCTTTTCGACTTCTAACCAGCCGATCAACGCTTTCTTAACGCTAAGCGCCGTTACTGAGGGATGAAGAGCCGACCCGCGTCCGGAGGCGGCCAAAGCGTATTTTGGCTCGAAATCCCATGGCTGCCCGACACATTCCAAGGGGAATACTGGGTTTGCGGCCCGGGACGTCCGGGCTCGGGTACCATTCTGGACGAGGGTTGGGTCGTGGAACCGCCGCGACGCGGAATTATTCGAGGCGTTATGGGCTTGTTCGTCCCCGATCGCGCATGGACGTTCGGCAGGCTTGGCGTCAGCAGGCTCGGCAGGCTTGGTGCATGAGCTCGGCTGTTCCGCACATCCCCGTTCTCGGCCGTGAGGCCGTCGATCATCTCGCGCCGCGCGCGGGCGGGATCTATGTCGACGCCACTTTCGGCGCCGGCGGCTACAGTCGTTCGATCCTCGACGTGCCGGGAACCCGGCTCATCGCCATTGACCGCGACCGCACCGCGATTGCGGGCGGTGCCGAGCTGGTCGAACGCGCCGCGGGCCGGCTGACGCTGGTCGAGGACCGCTTCTCCAATCTCGCCGAGGTTTGCTCAGCGCAGGGCGTCGAGGCCGTCGATGGCGTCGTGATGGATGTCGGGGTGTCCTCGATGCAGCTCGACCAGGCCGGTCGCGGCTTCTCCTTCCGTCTCGACGGTCCGCTCGACATGCGGATGGGGCAGGCGGGGCCGACCGCGGCCGACATCGTCGCGCGTGCCTCAGAAGGCGACCTCGCCGACATCATCTATCTGCTCGGCGAGGAGCGGCATTCACGCCGCGTCGCCCGCGCCATCGTCGCCGACCGGGTGGAGACGCCGTTTACGACCACGCGCGCGCTCGCCGATCTCGTCGGCCGGGTGGTTCGCTCGAAGCCCGGCGACATTCATCCGGCGACGCGGACGTTCCAGGCCCTGCGCATCTTCGTCAACGAGGAGCTGGAGGAGCTTCAGGCCGCGCTCGCTGCGGCGGAGCGCGTGCTCAAGCCCGGCGGCCGCCTCGTGGTGGTCTCGTTCCATTCGCTGGAAGACCGCATCGTCAAGAATTTCCTCAGCCTGCGCAGCAAGACCGGCGGCGGCTCGCGGCATTTGCCTGAAGTCGCGCAAACCGCGCCGAGCTTCCAACTGCTGACGCGGCGCCCTGTCATCGCCAGTGACGAAGAAGTCGCGCACAATCCGCGCGCGCGGTCCGCAAAGCTTCGTGCTGCCGAACGTACCTCAGCACCCGCGCATGAGGACGATGACGACTCGTCCTGGCCGAAGCTCTCCGACGTGATGAGGGGCGGCTAGCACATGCGCTTCATCCACCTTCTCGTCATCGGCGCGCTGATTTTTGCGGCGGCCTATGTCTACCGGATCAAGATGGACTCGACGGCGCGCACCGAGAAGGTGCTGCGGCTGCATGCGGAGATCCGCGAGCAGCGCGATGCGATCGCCTCGCTGCGCTCCGAATGGGCCAAGCTCGATGCGCCGCTGCGCCTGCAAGGCCTGTCCGAGCGGCATCTGCCGCTCAAGCCGGTCAACGGCACGCAATACGACTCGCTGAAGAACCTGCCGGAGCGTCCGCCGCGGATGTTCAGGCCCGGCGAGCCTGACCCGATCGGTGCCATGCTCAACACCATCGAAGCCGCGAGCGATCCCGATACCGTGACGGGTTCCGTGCCTGAGCCCGAGGACAAGCAATGAGTGCTGTGACCCCGGCCAAACCTGTAGAGCCCTGGCGGCAGCGCCTGATCCGCAGCCTGCTCTACGGGCGCAATGTCGACCGCGCCGCGAAGGCGCGCGCGCGCGTCGGCCTCGCGATGCTTGCCTTTACCTCGGTCTATCTCCTGATCGGCGGTCGGCTCGTGATGTTCGCGATCGGTGCCGATGCCCATAGCGCGCGACGTGCGGCGTCGCAGGAAGTGGTCGCGACCGCGCGCCCTGACATCGTCGACCGCAACGGTGCGATCCTCGCAACCGACGTCAAGGCCGCGAGCCTGTTCGGCGAGCCGCGCCGCATCATCGACAAGGACGAGGCGATCGAGCTGCTCACCGCGACCGTGCCCGACCTCGACGAGGCCGAGGTGCGCGAGCGCCTGAAGACGCGCAAGGGCTTCGTCTGGCTCAAGCGCGAGGTCACCGCGAAGCAGCAGCAGGACATCCACAAGCTCGGGATTCCCGGCATCGGCTTCCTGCGCGAGAACAAGCGTGTCTATCCGACCGGCAACGAGGTCGCCCACCTCATCGGTCTCGTCAACATCGACAACCAGGGCATCGCCGGCATGGAGAAGTGGCTCGACAATCAGGGCCTCGCCGATCTCCACCGCGCCGGCTTTGCCACCGACCGGCTGCAGAAGCCGATCGAGCTGTCGGTCGATTTGCGCGTCGAGCACGCGCTACGCGACGAGTTGCTGAAGGCCAAGGAGAAGTACCACACCAAAGCCGCCTCCGGCATCGTCTCGAACGTCAAGACCGGCGAGATCGTGGCGATGGTCTCGCTTCCGGATTTCGACCCCAACAATCCGAAGGAAGCGCACGACCCCGACCGCATCAATCGCCTGACCACCGGCGTCTATGAGATGGGCTCGACCTTCAAGGCGTTCACGCTGGCGATGGCGCTCGATTCCGGAAAGATCAATCTGAACACGTCGTGGGACGCGCGCGGAAACCTGCACTACGGCAAGTTCACCATTCACGACAGCCATCCGCTCGGACGCTTCATCAACACCAAGGAAGTCTTCACGTTCTCGTCCAACATCGGCGCGGCGCGGATCGCGCTCGGCCAGGGCGTCGAGGCGCACAAGGCGTTCCTCGGCAAGATGGGCCAGCTGACGCGGCTGCGCACCGAGCTGCCGGAGAGCGCGGCTCCGCTGATCCCGCGCCGTTGGGGCGAGCTGAACACGGTGACCATCGCGTTCGGCCAGGGCATGTCGGTGGCGCCACTCCAGGCGGTGATGGGGATCAACGCGCTGGTGAACGGCGGCTATCTGATTCCGCCGACCTTCATGAAGCGCAGCGAAGCCGAAGCGGCGGCGATGGCCAAGCGCGTCATCAAGCCTGAGACCAGCGACAAGATGCGGTTCCTGATGCGGCTCAATGCCGAGATCGGCACCGCCAAGACCGCCGACGTCAAGGGCTACTATGTCGGCGGCAAGACCGGCACGTCCGAGAAGGTCATTAACGGCCGCTATGCCAAGAAGCGCGTGCTCAACTCGTTCACCGCCATCATGCCCTGCGACGATCCGAAATATCAGATCCTGATCATGCTGGACGAGCCGCAGGCGATACCCGAAACGAAGGGTTTCATCACCTCGGGCTGGAACACGGTGCCGACCGGCGGCAAGGTGATCGAGCGGATCGCGCCGCTCCTGGGTGTCGAACCGCGGTTCGACCTGCCGCCTGCGGAGCGCCTTATTCTTGCAGCATCCAGGACAACCCAGTAATCAACTGGGGTGGCCGTCGCCGGTGCTGATTCGGCTTTTCCTGACGATTCGGCTCTCCGGCGCGGCGTGTCGACTGGAAGACCATGCAGCTGCGCGACCTCATAGGTCAGGACATTCTGGGCAATGATGCCGCACTCGAGCCCGCCGTTGCGGCGCTCGAGGTGACCGGCGTTGCGCTCGACAGCCGTGTGGTCAAGCCGGGCGATCTGTTCTTCGCGCTCGCGGGCAGCAAGACCGACGGCGCGCGCTTCATCGATGCCGCGATTGCCGCAGGCGCGGTGGCGGTCGTCGGCGATCATGCGCCTGACGGTCCCAAGGTGCCGTTCGTCACGGTCGCAAATCCGCGCCGGGCCGTGGCGCTGGCGGCCGCGAAATTGTTCCCCGCGCAGCCCGCGATGATTGTCGCGGTGACCGGCACTAGCGGCAAGACTTCGGTCGCGGCGTTCACACGCCAGATCTGGGAACGGCTGGGCCATGCCTCCGCCAGCATCGGCACCATCGGACTGGTTTCGCCCAAGCGCACCGTCTATGGCTCGCTGACGACGCCGGATCCGATCGCTCTGCACCGGCAGCTCGACGAGATCGCGCGCGAGGGCATCACCCATCTCGCCTTCGAAGCATCGTCGCACGGGCTCGACCAGTATCGCCTCGACGGTGTGCGGGTCTCGGCCGGTGGCTTCACCAACCTCTCGCGCGACCACATGGATTACCATCCGACCGTCGCGCATTATCTCGCGGCGAAACTCCGACTGTTCCGCGAATTGGTCGCGCCCGGCGGTCCGGCGGTGATCTCCGCGGATCATGATTGCTCGGCAGAAGCGATCGAGGCTGCGAAGGCGCGCGGCCTGCGCGTGATGGCGGTCGGCCGCAACGGCGACGGGGCAGGCGAGGGCATTCGTCTTGCCGACGCCAAGGTCGAAGGTTTTTCGCAACTGCTCGCGCTCGAACATCGCGGCAAGCACTATTCCGTCCGGCTGCCCCTGGTCGGCGAATTCCAGATCGAGAACGCGCTGGTGTCGGCCGGCCTTGCCATCGGCACCGGCAGCGATGCGGCCAATGTTCTTGCGAGCCTCGAGCATCTCGAAGGCGCCAAGGGCCGGCTCGAGTGCGTCGGCGAGCGCAACGGCGCGCCGATCTTCGTCGACTACGCCCACAAGCCCGACGCGCTGGCGAAGGCGTTGCAAGCGCTGCGTCCCTACGCCAGGCGCAAGCTGGTCGTCGTGTTCGGTGCCGGCGGCGACCGCGATGCCGGCAAGCGTCCGATCATGGGCGAGATCGCCGCGGAGAATGCCGACGGCATCATCGTCACCGACGACAATCCGCGCAGCGAGAAGCCGGAAGCCATCCGCGCCGAAATCCTCGCCACTGCCAAGGGCGCTCGCGAAATCGGCGACCGTGCGGCTGCGATCCGCGCCGCGATCGAGGAATTGCAGGATGGCGATGCGCTGCTCATCGCCGGCAAGGGCCATGAGACCGGGCAGATCGTCGGTGGCCAGGTGCTGCCCTTCAGTGATCACGAGGCGGTTGCCGCCGCATTGACGTCGAGGACAGCATGAGCGCGCCGATATGGACGGTGTCTGAGGTCGCGCGCGCGCTGGGCGCTGCCGGATCGTTTCCGGACACGCCGATCGATTTCGTGACGCAGGACAGTCGGCTGGTGAAGCCGGGCAGCCTGTTCGTCGCGCTCAGCGGCACCCCCACCGGCGGTTTCATCTCGGCTTTCGCCAGTGCGCGCGACGGCTGGGAGTTCGCGGACAAGGCGGAGGCTTCAGGCGCGGTCGCGATGATCGTGCCGCACGAGATCGCGGGCATCCGCATTCCCCAGATCGTCGTCAAGGACACGCTGATCGACGGCCTCTGGGGTCTCGCACGCGCCGCGCGTGCGCGCTTCCATGGTCCGGTGATCGGGCTCACCGGCAGCGCGGGCAAGACCAGCACCAAGGAATTCCTCGCCGCCTATCCCGGCGCCTATGCGAGCCCGTCGAGCTTCAACAATTTCTGGGGCGTGCCGCTGACGCTGTGCAATGCGAAGCCCAACGCCAGCCTCTGGGTCGTCGAGATGGGCATGAACCAGACGGGCGAGATCGCGCGGCTCAGCGAGCTGACGCGGCCGACCGTTGCGCTCGTCGTCAACGTCCAGCCGGTGCATCTGGAAAAGCTCGGCTCGCTCGAAGCCATCCGCCGCGAGAAAGTGTCGATCGCGCTCGGCCTGCCCGAGGACGGCGTGCTGGTGCTGCCGGCCGGGCTCAAGGCGTCCGAATGGAAGGGCAAGGTGGTGCGCTTCGGCGAGAAGGCCGAGGTGCATGAGGTCGCGCACGCGCCGCATGGCGAGGGCTGGCAGGTCGTGGCCGCGATCGCCAAGAAGGAGATCGCCTTCAGCCTGACGCCGGGCGCGCCGCACCGCGTGCAGAATGCGCTGGCCGCGCTCGCCTCGATCCGCGCCGCGAACCTCGATGCCGCAACGCTCGCGATCAAACTCGACCGGGTCGGCATCATGACCGGCCGTGGCGTCGAGCAGGCTGTCGGCGGCGTCACCGTGATCGACGACAGTTTCAACGGCAATCCGGCCAGCGTCGCCGCTGCGCTGCAAAGTCTCCAGGCCCGCAACGTGACGGGCGGCCGCCGCATCGCGGTGCTCGGCGACATGCTGGAACTGGGCGATGACGCGCCCAGCTATCACACCGGCCTCACCAAGTACCTGGAAGGCATCGACGGCGTCTATTGCGTCGGCCCCCTGATGCATCATCTCTTTGAGGCCCTGCCATCGGGCAAGGGCCTGGGCTGGCACGACGATCCCGCGACTCTCAAGCCGGACGAGGTGGCAAATCTGCTGAAGTCAGGCGATGTCGTGGTTGTCAAGGGCAGCAAGAAGATGTTCTGGGTCAACAAGTTTGTGCCCGGCCTAGTGGCCGCCTTGCAGGCAAAGGCGTAAACTGCTTGGAAGGCGCTGTTCCCGAATCCCACCTTTTGCGGCGCGAAGTGTTTTCTTTAGAGGTCGCCCGACCCCACGATGAAGACCAGCGAATGCGCGTAACGCACGGTGATAAGGCCAACCAAGGGCCGTGTGCAAAGGCGCCATAGGACCGTCTGAATGTTTTACTGGCTGATCGAACTCTCCAACACATTTGGCTTCGGTGCCGTCCGCACCTTCCTGAACGTCTTCCGCTACATCACTTTCCGCACCGGTGGCGCCGTCGTCACCGGCGCGCTGTTTGTATTCTTGTTCGGCCCCTGGATCATCGATCATCTGCGCATCCGCCAGGGCAAGGGCCAGCCGATCCGGGCCGACGGTCCGCAATCGCACCTTGCCAAGAGAGGTACGCCCACCATGGGCGGACTGATGATCCTGTCCGGCCTCACGGTCGGAACGGTGCTGTGGGCCAATCCGCTCAACCCCTATGTCTGGATCGTGCTGGCGGTGACGCTCGGCTTCGGCTTCGTCGGCTTCTATGACGATTACCTCAAGGTGACCAAGCAGACGACGACCGGATTCGGCAGCAAGCTGCGCTTGCTGATCGAAGCCGCCATCGCGCTGGTCGCCTGCTACGCGCTGGTGCGGCTGAACCGCGATCCCGCGTCGACCGCGCTCTCGATCCCCTTCCTCAAGGATACCGTGCTGCATTTCGGCTGGTTCTTCGTCGTCTTCGGCGCCTTCGTCATCGTCGGCGCCGGCAATGCAGTGAACCTCACCGACGGTCTCGACGGCCTCGCCATCGTGCCCGTGATGATCGCGACCGCGAGCTTTGCGATGATCGCCTATCTCGCCGGCAACGCGGTCTTCGCTGACTACCTCCAGATCAAATATGTCGCGGGCACCGGCGAATTGGCCGTGCTCTGTGGTGCGCTGCTCGGCGCCGGCCTCGGTTTTCTCTGGTTCAATGCGCCGCCGGCTTCGATCTTCATGGGGGACACCGGTTCGCTCGCGCTCGGCGGCATGCTCGGCGCGATCGCGGTGGCGGTGAAGCACGAGATCGTGCTGGCGGTGATCGGCGGCCTGTTCGTGCTGGAGGCGGTCTCCGTCATCGTGCAGGTGGTGTCGTTCAAGCTGACGGGCAAGCGCATCTTCCGGATGGCGCCGATCCACCACCATTTCGAGCAGCTCGGCTGGACCGAGCCGCAGATCGTGATCCGCTTCTGGATCATCTCGGTGATGCTGGCGCTGGCCGGCCTGTCGACGCTGAAGCTGCGCTGATGATCCCGGTCACGTCCTTTGCCGGCAAGACGGTCGCGGTGTTCGGCCTCGGCGGCTCGGGGCTCGCCTCCTGCCACGCGCTGAAGGCCGGCGGCGCCGAGGTGATCGCCGCCGACGACAACGCCGAGAACGTCGCCAAGGCGGTGCAGGCCGGCTTCATCACCGCCGATTTGCGCAACGTCTCCTGGGCGAATTTCGCCGCGCTCGTGCTTGCGCCGGGCGTGCCACTGACCCATCCGGTGCCGCACTGGAGCGTGCTGAAGGCGCGCGAGGCCGGTGTCGAGGTGATCGGCGACATCGAGCTGTTCTGCCGCGAGCGCCGCCGCCATGCGCCGGACGCACCGTTCGTCGCCATCACCGGCACCAACGGCAAGTCGACCACGACGGCGCTGATCGCGCATCTGACGAAGGTCGCCGGTTACGACACCCAGATGGGCGGCAATATCGGCACCGCGATCCTGTCGCTGGAACCGCCACGCATGGGCCGCGTCCACGTCATCGAGATGTCGTCCTACCAGATCGATCTCACGCCCTCGCTCGATCCCTCGGTCGGCATTCTGCTCAATGTCAGCGAGGACCATATCGATCGCCACGGCACCATCGCGCACTACGCCGCGGTGAAAGAGCGCCTCGTCGCCGGTGTGCAGACGGGCGGTACCGCGATCGTCGGCGTCGATGACGGTTTTTGCCGCGACATCGCCGACCGGCTCGACCGTGCCGGCAAGAAGGTCGAGCGCGTCTCCGTCAGGAATCCGCTGGCGAGCGGCATCCATGTCGAGCACGGCACCATCGTGCGGACCGCGGGCGGCGCGCGCAGCGAGATTGCAAAGCTCGGCGGCATCGGCTCGCTGCGCGGCCAGCACAACGCGCAGAACGCGGCCTGCGCCGCCGCCGCCGCGCTCGCGATGGGCATCAGCCTCGATGTGTTGCAGAACGGGTTGCGCAGCTTTCCGGGCCTCGCGCACCGCATGGAGCAGGTCGGCCGCCGCGGCAACGTGCTGTTCGTCAACGACTCCAAGGGCACCAACGCCGACGCCACCGCGCATGCGCTGTCGTCTTTTGCCGACATCTTCTGGATCGCCGGTGGCAAGCCCAAGGCGGGCGGCATCACGGGCCTGACCGGTTACTTCCCGCGCATTCGCAAAGCCTATCTGATCGGCGAGGCCGCGCAGGAGTTTTCGGGCACACTCGGCACAGTCGCGCACGAGATCAGCCAGACGCTCGACGTGGCCGTCGAGCACGCCGCGCGCGATGCGGAAGCATCCGGCCTCACTGATGCGGTCGTGCTGCTGTCGCCGGCCTGCGCGTCGTTCGACCAGTACCGCAACTTCGAGATCCGCGGCACAAAGTTTCGAGATCTGGTGCAAGCGCTGCCGGGCGTGAAACCGGTGGTGTGACGCTCGCTTGCTCCTCATTCTCCGCTGTCGTCACCCGCGCAGGCGAGTGACCCAGTATTCCAGAGACGGAGCTTGAGCCGAGGGCCGCAGCGTACTGGATGCCCCGCCTTCGCGGGGCATGACCACCATTTTTGGTCGCGCTGTGGGCTATCGCCAAAGTTATCGAACTCCTTAACCCCCCGGTAACCAACCTCGGCGACCAATGGACCGACCTCTGTCCGAAAGCGGCCGCCCATGCTCTCCCGTGAAGAACGCACCCCCTTTTCCGAGTGGTGGTGGACCGTCGACAAGCCGCTGATGGGCGCCATCCTGGCGCTGATGCTGACCGGGGTGATCCTGTCGCTGGCGGCGAGCCCGCCGGTCGCGACCCGCATCGGGCTCGACCCGTTCCATTTCTTCAGCCGCCACGTAATGTTCCTCCTCCCGTCCTGCCTGGTGCTGCTCGGGGTGTCCTTTCTGTCGCCGCGCGCGATCCGCCGCTCGGCGCTGATCATCTTCGCGGCCAGCATCATTCTGATCGTGCTGACGCTTGCGATCGGGCCTGAGGTGAAGGGCTCGCGGCGCTGGATCACGCTGCTCGGCGTCAACATCCAGGCATCCGAAATCGCCAAGCCGTCCTTCGTCGTCATCGCCGCCTGGCTGTTCGCGGAATCGACCAAGCGGCCGGAGATGCCGGCGACCTCGATGGCGCTGGTGCTGCTCCTGATGCTGGTCTCGCTGCTGGTGATGGAGCCGGATTTCGGCCAGACCATGCTGATCCTGATGGTGTGGGGCTCGCTGTTCTTCATCGCGGGCATGCGCATGATCTGGGTGTTTGGCCTTGCCGGGATCGGCGCGGCCGGCCTTTTCAGCGCCTACCTCTTTGTTCCTCACGTCGCAGGACGCATCAAGCGCTTCATGAACCCGGCTTCCGGCGACACCTTCCAGGTCGATACCGCCATGGAAGCCTTCTACAACGGCGGCTGGTTCGGGCTCGGACCGGGCGAGGGCATCGCCAAGCGCAGCCTGCCGGACAGCCACACCGACTTCGTGTTCGCGGTGGCCGCCGAAGAGTTCGGCATCATCCTGTGCCTGGCCATGCTGACGCTGTTCGCCTTCGTCGTCATCCGCACGCTGTCGCGTGCCTATGCCACAGAGGATATGTTCTCGCGCTTCGCAGCCTCGGGTCTTGCGATCCTGTTCGGCGTGCAGGCCGCGATCAACATGTCGGTCAACCTCCAGCTCATCCCAGCCAAGGGCATGACGCTGCCGTTCATTTCCTACGGCGGTTCTTCGATCGTGTCGCTCGCTTACGGCGTGGGCATGATGCTGGCGTTGACGCGCCTGCGCCCGCGCACGGAGGTCGAGGCAACCGGCCGCGCCGACGCGATGCGGAGTTACGCGTAAGCCGTCATTGCGAGGAGCGAAGCGACGAAGCAATCCAGGCTGTCTCCGCGGAGGCAGTCTGGATTGCTTCGCTGCGCTCGCAATGACGGGAGAGACACTGTAAAACTGCCCCACCATGGACAATTCCCCCCTGATTCTTCTCGCCGCGGGCGGCACCGGCGGGCATCTGTTTCCGGCCGAGGCGCTTGGCGTCGAGCTGATCCGGCGCGGCTTTCGCGTCCGTCTCGTCACGGACGAGCGCGCGCTGCGCTATAGCGGCCTCTTCAGCAAGGACATGATCGACGTCGTCTCGAGCGAGACGGCGCGGGGCCGCAATCCGTTGCAGCTCGCCTATGCCGGCCTCACGCTCGCCGCGGGGACGTTCTCGGCATATCGCCTGATCAAGCGGTTGAAGCCCGTCGCGGTCGTCGGCTTCGGCGGCTACCCGACATTGCCGCCGCTGGTCGCAGCAAAGTTCGCCGGCGTGCCCGGCATCATCCACGAGGCCAATGCCGTGCTCGGCCGCGCCAACCGGTTTCTGTCGGGGCGCGTCCGCGCTATCGCGACGTCGCTGCCCGGCGTGCTCGACCGCGATCCGGCGCTATCGGGAAAGACCACCACGGTCGGCACGCCGATGCGTCCGGCGGTCCTCGCTGCGGCTGCCGCGTCTTACGCCGCGCCCGAGGTGAATGGCCCGCTGCGCCTGCTCGTCGTCGGCGGCAGCCAGGGCGCACGCATCATGGCCGACATCGTGCCCGGCGCGATCGAGCGGCTGGAGCCTGCGCTGTGGAGCCGGCTGGTCCTGACCCAGCAGGTCCGCGACGAGGACATGGTCCGCGTCCGCGCCGTCTACGACAAGCTCAAGGTCGATGCCGAGCTGGCGCCGTTCTTCACGGATTTGCCTGCACGGCTTGCCTCCAATCACCTCGTGGTGTCGCGCTCCGGTGCCGGCACCGTGGCCGAGCTCGCGGCGATCGGACGCCCCTCGATCCTGGTGCCGCTGCCGGGATCGATCGACCAGGACCAGTTTGCCAATGCCGGCGTGCTGGCCAAGGTGGACGGGGCCATCCGCATTCCGCAGACCGAGTTCACTTCCGATCGTCTGGCGGCCGAGATTTCCGCTTTCGCCGCCGAGCCTGCGCGCCTCGCGGCGATGGCCGCGGCCGCGAAGGGGGCAGGACGGCTGGACGCTGCCGAGCGCTTGGCCGATCTTGTGGCCAAAGTCGCAGGAATCTGACGCGAAACCGGCCAAATTTCCTACTTTTGCCGTCATGGCCGGGCTTGTCCGACCAAGTCGGATTTATCCGACTTGGTCCTTTGAAAAGAGACGGCACTCGGTATACCGAGTGCCTATGCATCCACGTCTTGCAAGAAGTGGTAAGGATTCGTGGATGCCCGGGACGAGCCCGGGCATGACGACGGAACGACGGGATAAAGCATGAGACTGCCGCGCGAGATCGGACCCATCCACTTCGTCGGGATCGGCGGGATCGGCATGAGCGGCATCGCCGAGGTGCTGCTCAATCTCGGCTATGCCGTGCAGGGCTCTGACGCCTCCGATAATTACAATCTCGACCGTCTGCGCAAGAACGGCGCGAAGGTTTCGGTCGGCCACAAGGCCGGGAATGTCGACGGCGCCGAGGTCGTCGTGGTCTCCACCGCGATCAAGCGCGACAATCCGGAACTGATGGCGGCGCGCGAGCGGCGCATTCCCGTGGTGCGCCGCGCCGAGATGCTGGCCGAGCTGATGCGGCTGAAGAGCTGCGTCGCCATCGCCGGCACCCACGGCAAGACCACCACGACCACGATGGTCGCGACGCTGCTCGACGCCGGCGGGCTCGACCCCACCGTGATCAACGGCGGCATCATCAATGCCTACGGCTCCAACGCGCGTCTCGGCGCCGGCGAGTGGATGGTGGTGGAAGCCGACGAGAGCGACGGCACCTTCCTGAAGCTGCCGACGGATGTCGCGATCGTCACCAATGTCGACCCCGAGCATCTCGACCACTTCAAGACCTTCGAGGCCGTGCAGGACGCGTTCCGGCATTTCGTCGAGAACCTGCCGTTCTACGGCTTTGCCGTGATGTGCATCGATCATCCCGTGGTGCAGACCCTCGTCGGCAAGATCGAGGACCGCCGCATCATCACCTACGGCGAGAATCCGCAGGCCGATGTGCGGTTCGTCGATCTGACGCCGACGGGCGGCGGCTCCAGGTTCAAGGTCGCGTTCCGCGATCGCAAGACCGGCGCCGTGCACGAGATTGCCGATTTGACGCTGCCGATGCCGGGCCGTCACAACGCCTCCAACGCGACGGCGGCGATTGCGGTTGCGCGCGAGCTCGGCGTGTCCGACGGCGACATTCAAAAGGCGATCGCCGGCTTCGGCGGCGTCAAGCGCCGCTTCACCAAGACGGGCGAATGGAACGGCGTCACCGTGATCGACGATTACGGTCATCATCCCGTCGAGATCGCGGCGGTGCTGAAGGCCGCGCGCGATTCCTACGACGGCAAGGTGATCGCCGTGGTGCAGCCGCATCGCTACACCCGTCTGCAATCGCTGTTCGAGGAATTCTGTACCTGCTTCAACGATGCGGATGCGGTGGTTGTCGCCGACGTCTATGCCGCCGGCGAAGCGCCGATCGACGGCATCGACCGCGATCATTTCGTCGCAGGCCTGCGCGCGCATGGCCACCGCGAGGTGGTGCCGCTGCCGGCGGCATCGGAGCTCGCTGGCATTGTGAAGGGACTTGCGAAGTCCGGCGATCTCGTCGTCTGCCTTGGCGCCGGCAACATCACGCAATGGGCGTATGCGCTGCCGGACCAGTTGAAGGCGCTGGGGTAGGGCGGTGAGCTTTCCCGACATCACTCCCGATCTCAAAGCAGCGATGCCGCAACTCCGCGGCCGGCTGCTGGCGAACCAGTCGCTGGCCGAGCTGACCTGGTTTCGCGTCGGTGGTCCGGCGCAGGTGCTGTTCACACCGGCCGACGAGGATGATCTTGCTTATTTCCTGACGCATCTCGCGTCCGACATTCCCGTCTACGTCGTCGGCGTCGGCTCCAACCTGATCGTGCGCGACGGCGGCATCGCGGGCGTGGTGATCCGTCTCGCGCCGCGCGCCTTCGGCGAGGCAAGTGCGAGCGGCGATGTCGTGACCGCGGGTGCTGCCGCGCTCGACAAGCGCGTGGCGGAAGTTGCCGCCTCCGCCAATATCGGCGGGCTCGAATTCTATTTCGGCATTCCCGGCACCATCGGCGGCGCGCTGCGCATGAATGCGGGCGCCAATGGCGGCGAGACCAAGGATGTGCTGATCGAGGCGCGGGGCGTCGGGCGCGACGGTGCGAAGCACGTCTTCTCGAATGCCGACATGAAGTTCGTCTATCGCAACAGCGGTGTCGATCCCTCCATCATCTTCACCTCCGCGCGCTTCCGCGGCGAGATCAGGGACACTGAAATGATCCGCGCGCGCATGGCGGAGGTGCAGACCCACCGCGAGACCGCGCAGCCGATCCGCGAAAAGACCGGCGGCTCGACCTTCAAGAATCCGCCGGGCCATTCCGCCTGGAAGCTGGTGGACGCCGCCGGCTGCCGTGGCCTGCGCGTCGGCGGCGCACAGGTCTCGGAGATGCACTGCAATTTCCTGATCAACAACGGCGATGCCACCGCGCACGACATCGAGACGCTGGGCGAGACCGTGCGCGAGCTCGTCAAGGCGAATTCGGGCATCGAGCTGCACTGGGAAATCAAGCGGATTGGGGTTTCATGACCACCGTCATTCCGGGATGCGCCGTTAGGCGCAGGCCCGGAATCCATAACCCCAAGCTGTGGTTATGGATTCTCAGATGCGCAATTGCGCATCGTAGCTCGCGACTTCGTCGCGCCCCGGAATGACGAACTAGAGAGAACGATGAACATGCGCATCACCATCCTCTTCGGCGGCACCAACAGGGAACGTCTGGTTTCAGTCGCCTCGGCCCAGGCGCTGCACCAGGCGTTGCCCGAGGCCGATCTCTGGTGGTGGGACGTCGAGGACAAGGTGCATGTCGTGCAGTCGAAACAACTGCTCGAGCACGCCCGCCCGTTCGAGGACGAGTTAAAGCCGGGCACGTCAGGCATTCCGCTGGCGCAGGCGCTCGACCAGGCCAAGGCCGAAGACCGCGTGCTGGTGCTCGGCCTGCATGGCGGGCGCGCGGAGAACGGCGAATTGCAGGTGATGTGCGAGGCGCGCGGCGTGCCGTTCACCGGCTCGGGTTCGGCTTCCTCGCATCTCGCCTTCGACAAGATCGCGGCCAAGCATTTCGCGGCGCTCGGCGGTGTGACGCCGCCGGCCAACGTGGCGCTTGAGAACATCGCCGACGCCTTCGCCGAATACGGACGGCTGATCGCCAAGCCGGCGCGCGACGGCTCGAGCTACGGCCTGATCTTCGTCAACGCCAAACAGGACCTTGTCGCCGTCCGCAATGCCGCGAAGCACGAGGAGTACGTGATCGAGCCTTACATTGCCGGCGTCGAGGCCACCTGCGGCGTGCTGGAGCGCACCGACGGGTCAATCATCTCGCTGCCGCCGATCGAGATCATTCCGGGCGAGGGCAGTTTCGACTACGCCGCAAAATATCTCCTGAAGTCGACCCAGGAGATCTGCCCCGGGCGTTTTGCGCCCGAGATCACCGCCGCGCTCAAGGAGCAGGCGATGCTGGCGCATCGTGCGATGTCCTGCACCGGCTATTCCCGGTCGGACTTCATCGTCTCGGCCAGGGGCCTCGTCTATCTCGAAACCAACACGCTGCCCGGGCTGACCAAGTCCTCGCTCTACCCCAAGGCGCTGAAAGCCGAAGGCATCGCCTTCGTCGACTTCCTGCGCGGCCTGGTCGAGCTGGCTGGGCGGGCCGTGCGGAAATAGTTAGGACTGGTTAACGGCCGAACCGGCGAAACAGCCCGCTTTGGGCCCCAAATCCGGTAAAATGCCGGAGATCGCGGCATAAATGCCTCACATGCCTCGGCAAAACGCATTCCGCGTTAACGAACTTTACCTTTTGTTTACCAGGACAGCCGAAGGTTAACGCTGGCGGCGCATATGGCGTTTTGGCTGCCGGCGCGTGAGCTGTTTCGGGGGAAACCTGCAGCGAACGCTCTGATGGGGAGAGGCTTCATCTGCTGAAGACCAGCACCCGGCCCGGCAAGACCGAGACGTCAGATTCGCCAGGACCCGCGCGGTGTCGCGGGCAAACTGTTGACGAGCTCGTGCAATGGATCGTGCAGGAAGCCTCACCCGGTCGTTTTTCAGATCGCTGAGGCCCCAAGCTGACCTGAAGGCGGCCGCTATCGGAGCGGTCGTGCTTCTGCGCGAGTGGGTCCAGGACAGGCGCGCCGAGACGCGCGTTGCCGCCCAGAACAAGATCAAGGCCAAAGCCAATCTCGTCGTCGAGCGCGAGCCGCCGCCGCGCGTGGTCGCGCTGGTCGAGCGCTATGCGCCGCGCCGGGTCGGGATCACCATGACCGTGCTGCTGCTGCTCGGGAGCTGCGGCTTCGGTATCGTCAAGGGCGGCCATCTCCAGGATTTCATCGCCGCGGTCAGCGACACCCGCAACGCGCTGGCCAATTCCGCCGGCTTCCGCATCACCTCGGTCGTGATCAACGGCCGCAAGCAGCTCAGCCAGGACGAGATCCTCGCGATCGGCGGCGTCAGCGGCCGTTCCTCGCTGCTGTTCCTCGATGCCGACGCCGTGCGCGACAAGCTCAAGGCCAATGCCTGGATCGCCGATGCGACCGTGCTGAAGCTCTATCCGGGCCAGCTCATGATCGAGCTCACCGAGCGCAAGGCGTTCGCGCTGTGGCAGGAGGCCGGCCGGCTCTCCGTCATCGCCGACGACGGCGCCGTGCTCGAGCCTTACGTCTCGCGCCGCTTCCTGTCGCTGCCGCTCGTGGTCGGCAAGGGCGCCGAAACGCAGGCCCGCGATTTCCTGGCGCTGCTGGCGCGCTATCCGCAGATCAATTCGGTGACCAAGGCCGCGATCTATGTCGGCGAGCGGCGCTGGAACCTGAGGCTCAAGGACGGCCTCGACATCCGTCTGCCCGAGCAGGACGTCGGCAATGCGCTGGCAATGCTGTCGAAGCTCGACAGGGAGGACAGGCTGTTCTCACGCGACATCGTCGCCGTCGACATGCGCCTGCCGGATCGTCTGATAGTGCAGCTGTCCGATGACGCCGCCAAGGCGCGCGAGGACCTGTTCAAGGACAAGAAGAAAAAGAAGGCCGGGGACGCCGCATGACCGGTCTCGATCGCACCCAGACGCCGAAGACGCGCCAGATGCCGCACAAGCGCGGCGGTCTCGTCGCCTGTCTCGACATCGGCACCAGCAAGATCGCCTGCATGATCGCACGGCTGCGGCCGTCGCCGCCGAGCGACGCGCTGCGCGGCCGCAGCCACGCGGTGGAGCTGATCGGTTACAGCCAGATCCAGTCGCGCGGCATGAAGGCCGGCGCGGTCGTCGATCTCGGCGAATGCGAGCAGGCCGTGCGTCAGGCCGTCGGTCTTGCGGAGAAAATGGCCAAGGTGCGGGTCGAGTCCGTGCTGCTGTCGGTCTCCGGCGGCCGGCTCTCCGGCCAGCTCGTCGAAGCTGCCGCCGACATCCGCGGCGGCGCCGTGACGCCGGCCGATGTCAGCCGCGTCACCTCCACCGGCATGCGCCACGCCACCGGCGAAGGCCGCACCGTGCTGCATGCGCTGCCGGTCGGCTACACGCTCGACGGCGTCAAGGGCATTCGCGATCCCCGCGGCATGGTCGCGCACCAGTTCGGCGTCGACATGAACGTCGTCACCTGCGACGCCACCGTGGCGCGGAACCTGATGCTCGCGGTCGAGCGCTGCCACATCAATGTCGAAGCCATGGCGGCCAGCCCCTATGTGGCCGGCCTGTCGGTGCTGACCGACGACGAGGCCGATCTCGGCGCGGCCGTCGTCGAGATGGGCGCGGGCACCACGACGATCGCGGTCTATGCCGGCGGCCGCTTCGTGCATGCGGCCGGTTTTGCGGTCGGCGGGCAACACATCACGATGGATCTCGCGCGCGGACTCTCCGCGACCATTGCCGATGCCGAGCGAATCAAGACGTTATACGGGACCGTCATCACCGGCGGATCGGACTCGCGTGAGCTGATGTCTGTACCGACAGCCGGTGACGAGCAGGATCTGCCGCAGATCGTCTCCCGCGCCACCATCGCCAACATCGTCAAGCACCGTGCCGAGGAAGTCTTCGAAATGATTCGGGACAAGCTGAAGGATTCGCCCTTCGCCTCGGAGCCGAACGGCCGCGTCGTGCTCTCGGGCGGCGCCTCGCAGCTCACCGGGCTCGTCGAGCTCGGCACCCAGATTCTCGGCCGGCCCGTGCGGGTCGGACGTCCGCTCGGCTTCGGCCGGCTGCCCAACGAGGCGAAGAACGCCGCGTTCGCGGTGCCGGCCGGACTCCTCGTCTATCCGCAATATGTTCACCACGAACATGTCGAACCGCGGCATACGCGGCAGCAGGTCAGAACAGGGACGGGCGGCTATTTTGGAAAGGTCGGACGATGGCTACGCGAGGGCTTCTGATGAACCGGTTCCGCAATCTTCGAATTTCACCAACACCCGCGGCCGTCGGCCGGGGCGAACCCACGCGCACGTGATCGAGAGGCAAACATGACCATCAGCATCAACGTTCCTGATATTCACGAGTTGAAGCCCCGCATCACCGTGTTCGGCGTCGGCGGCGCCGGTGGCAACGCCGTCAACAACATGATCACGGCGGGCCTCCAGGGCGTCGATTTCGTGGTCGCCAACACCGACGCGCAGGCGCTGACGATGTCGAAGGCGCAGCGCATCGTGCAGATGGGCACGGCCGCGACGCAAGGTCTCGGCGCAGGTTCGCAGCCGGTCGTCGGCGCGGCGGCTGCGGAAGAGGTCATGGACGAGCTTCGCGACCATCTCTCGGGCGCCAACATGGTGTTCGTCACCGCCGGCATGGGCGGCGGCACCGGCACCGGTGCTGCTCCCGTGATCGCCAAGATCGCACGCGAGATGGGCATCCTCACCGTCGGCGTCGTGACCAAGCCGTTCCACTTCGAGGGCGGCCGCCGCATGCGCACCGCTGAAGCCGGCATCAACGAGCTGCACAAGGTCGTCGACACGCTCCTGATCATCCCGAACCAGAACCTGTTCCGGGTCGCCAACGAGAAGACCACCTTCGCCGACGCCTTCGCGATGGCCGACCAGGTGCTCTATTCGGGCGTCGCCTGCATCACCGATCTGATGGTCAAGGAAGGCCTGATCAACCTCGACTTCGCCGACGTCCGCGCCGTCATGCGCGAGATGGGCAAGGCGATGATGGGCACCGGCGAAGCCTCCGGCGACAAGCGCGCGCTGACCGCCGCTGAAGCCGCGATCGCCAACCCGCTGATCGACGATTCCTCGATGAAGGGTGCCAAGGGCCTTCTGATCTCCATCACCGGCGGCAAGGACCTCACGCTGTTCGAGGTCGACGAAGCCGCGACCCGCATCCGCGAGGAAGTCGACCAGGACGCCAACATCATCGTCGGCGCCACCTTCGACGAAGCGCTCGACGGCCTGATCCGCGTCTCGGTCGTTGCCACCGGCATCGAGCAGGCCGCGATCGCCCGCAACAGCCAGGGCACCAGCGCTCCGGTTGCGAACGCCGCGCCGCAGCAGATTCAGCAGGTGCAGCAGGCTCCCGCTGCTCCGGCCGTTGCTGCCGAGAGCCGTCTCGCCGACCTGACCGCGCGTCTGCGCGCCGATAACCAGCGCATGGCCGAACGCGCCCAGAAGCTGGAAGCGCAGATTCCGGCTGCCGCGCCCGCGCCCGTCGCCCCGCCGCGGGCCAATGTCGAGCGCGCCGCGCTCGCCGCCATCGCAGCTGCCGTCTCGGAAGTTCCGCAGGCGCACGCGCCGCAGACCTACGGCGACGTCACGGTGCGCCCGATCGCGCAGAAGCCGACCCTGTTTCCGGAGCCCGACATGGCCCCGGTCGCCATGCAGGAGCCGATGACGCCGGACACCTTCATCCCGCCGCAGGCCGAGCGTGGCCCGGTCCGCACGCCGCGGATGCCGCGGATCGACGAACTGCCGATGCCGGCTCAGGCCGAGCTTCGTCAGGCCCGTGGCGAGGTTGAAGACGAGACCCCGCAGAAGACCCGCCTGTCGCTGCTCCAGCGTCTCGCCAATGTCGGCCTTGGCCGCCGTGACGAAGAGAGCGAGCCGCCGGTCGCCGCCCGCACGGCAGGTCCCGCGATGCCGCCGCTGCCCGACCGCCGTCCGCAGAAGAGCGTGGCGCAGCAGATCGCGGCCAGCGATCCGGTATCGGAGTATGCCCGCCGTCCCGCGCCTCAGGGACTGGACATGCATGGCCGCCCGGCGCCTGTTGCGCCGGCGCCACAGGGTGACGACCATCTTGATATCCCGGCCTTCCTGCGGCGTCAGGCGACCTGAGGATTGTTACAATAAGGCAGACGCAAAAAGGCCCCGGCATCAAGCTTGCCGGGGCCTTTCCTTTTCTCCCGTGCATGCCCGGATTGCGCCGGCAAGCAACTGATTTTAAATCATTAATTACTTATTCGGTGGTTCAGTAAAACTGCCGGAAGCGGCCCGAAAACTCGGCGCAATTTGGTTAAGCCTTGGCGCGAATACGGCGGGTTTGGGGTAACAATCGGTAAAAAAGCGTGAGTTGGCGCTGTTTGAGGCAGTGACTATGGTTTGCCGTGACTTGGGGATACGGAGATTCGCTGGCGTCGGCACTGGCCGGCCAAGCAGGTCTCGTATAAGTCGCAGTGGTCGTAGTGGGGCGGGTTCCTGATGAAATTTAGCCGGCAAACAACGCTTCGTGCGCAAGCCACCGTGGCAGGCGTGGGCGTTCATTCCGGTCTTCCCGTCACTCTCACGCTTGGACCTGCGCCTGTCGACGCAGGTTTTATTTTTGTCCGCACCGGACTTGAGGGAAGTGACCGCGAAGTTCAAGCGACCGCCGACCAGGTGATCGCGACCGATTTCGCCACTGTTCTCGGCGATCGCAACGGCCCGCTGGTATCCACCGCCGAGCACGTGCTTGCTGCGCTGCGGGGCATGGGCGTCGATAACGCCACCATCGAGATCGACGGTCCGGAAGTGCCGATCATGGACGGCAGCGCCGCCGCCTTCATCGCAGCGATTGACCAGGCCGGTATCGTCAGCCAGCCGGCGCAGCGCCGCTTCATTCAGGTTTTGAAGCCGATCTCGGTCAAGATCGGCGACTCCTTCGGCGAGATCCGGCCCTACGCCAACGGGTTCCGTGCCGAGGTCGAGATCGACTTCACCAATCCCGTCATCGGCCAGCAGAGCTACGGCTTCGACCTGAGCCCGGAACGCTTCCGCCGTGAAGTCGGCCGCGCCCGGACCTTCGGCCTGATGTGCGACGTCGCCCGGCTCTGGAGCGCGGGTTACGCGCTCGGCGCCTCCTTCGACAACACCATCGTGTTCGACGAAGAGCGGCTGCTCAACACCGAGGGCCTGCGCTACGCCGACGAATGCGCCCGCCACAAGGTTCTGGACGTGATCGGCGACCTCGCGCTGGCCGGCCTGCCTCTGCTCGGCGCCTACCGCTCGGTGCGTGGCGGCCACAAGCTCAACCACGCCGTCCTGACCGCATTGCTCGCCGACCGTACCGCCTGGCGGGTGGTCGAGGGCGAGGTGGCCCGCCGCACCACGCGTCCCGTGGGCGAAGTCGGTCGCAGCAGCGTCGGCGGCCGTGTTGCCGCGGCCTACGGTCCGGACGTGTCCTGACCTGCGATTGACGGACTTGCCGTCTGGCGGCGTTTACTCCGGGAAACTCCTGGTAACGATGATCGGCTAGGATTGCGGCGCGTTCGCCTTAATCCGGGCGGAATGCCTGCCTATCCGGTTGGTTCAAGATCGTTTTTCGGTTACACCGGCGTGTCGCATGGCGGGCATCACGGTCACATTTCGCGCCCATGACGGAGTTCATGGGCTGGCGGGCACCGCATCACAGGGCGTCAGGGCTTAAACTCATGTCGGCACAGATGACGCGCGGATATCTCCAGGTCTTGTCCCGAGAGGTCTTGTCCCGACAGGTCTCGTCGCGAGTCCGTGGGCTGCTTCACGCCGCCGCCTTCATCGTGCTCGCGCTGCCGCTGGCCGGCTGCGGCACCGGCGCGCTCTGGGACAAGTTCACCGCCAAGGACGACACCTTCGCCGAGGAGCCCGCCGACAAGATCTACAATGAGGGCCTGTACCTCATGAACGAGAAGAAGGACATGAAGGCGGCGAACAAGAAGTTCGAAGAGGTCGACCGCCAGCATCCTTATTCCGACTGGGCCCGCAAATCGCTGCTGATGTCGGCTTACGCGTCCTATCAGGGCGGTGACTTCGACGGCTGCATCGGCGCCGCCACGCGCTACGTCACGCTGCACCCCGGTAGCCCGGACGCGGCCTATGCGCAGTATTTGATCGCCGCGTCGCATTACGACCAGATCCCGGACATCAGCCGCGACCAGGCCCGCACCGAGAAGGCGATCGCCGCGCTGGAAGAGGTGAACCGCAAATATCCGAACTCGGAATATGCGACCTCGGCCAAGGCCAAGATCGAGGGTGCGCGCGACCAGCTCGCCGGCAAGGAAATGAATGTCGGCCGCTATTACATGCAGAAGCGCGACTACACGGCCGCGATCAACCGCTACAAGGCCGTCGTCACCCAGTACCAGACCACCCGCCATGTCGAGGAAGCGCTGTTCCGGCTGACCGAGGCCTATATGGCGATCGGCATCGTCGGCGAGGCGCAGACCGCAGCGGCCGTGCTCGGGCACAATTTTCCTGACAGCCGCTGGTACAAAGACGCCTATAATCTTGTAAAATCGGGCGGTCTCGAACCGAGCGAGAATCAGGGGTCCTGGATCAGCCGGACTTTCAAGAAAATGGGTCTCGGCTAGGAAATCTGGTTCCATGCTGGCGCGTCTGTCGATCCGTGACATCGTCCTGATCGAACGGCTCGATATCGAATTCGCCACCGGACTCGCGGTTTTGACCGGCGAGACCGGTGCGGGCAAATCCATTCTGCTCGATGCCTTTGCACTGGCGCTCGGCGGCCGCGGCGACGCCGGCCTCGTGCGCCATGGTGCGGAGCAGGGGCAGGTCACTGCCGTGTTCGATATCCCCAAAAATCACCCTGCGGCGAAGATCCTGGCCGAGAACGGGCTGGACGATACCGGCGAGATGATTCTCCGCCGCGTTCAGCTCGCCGACGGCCGCACCCGCGCCTTCATCAACGACCAGTCGATCAGCGTGCAGACGCTGAAGGCGGTCGGCGCCGCCCTGGTCGAGATCCACGGCCAGCATGACGAGCGCGCGCTGGTCGATGCTGCCACCCACCGCCGGCTGCTCGACGCCTTTGCCGGCATCGAGAAGGATGTCGCTGCGGTCGAGGCGCTCTGGGAAGCCCGCCGCACCGCCAACACCGCGCTGGAAGAACATCGCGCCGGCATGGAGCGCGCCGCGCGCGAGGCCGATTATCTTCGCCACGCTTCCGACGAGCTGAAGCAGCTTGCGCCGAAGGATGGTGAGGAGACCTCGCTGGCCAACCGCCGCACCACCATGATGCAGGGCGAGAAGATCGCCTCCGACCTGCGCGAGGCGCAGGAAGCGGTCGGCGGTCACCATTCGCCAGTTGCGACACTCGCGGCCGCGGTGCGCCGGCTGGAGCGGCGCGGCGTCAATTCGCCGGCGCTGGTCGAGCCCGCTGTGAAGGCGATCGACATCGCGATCAACGCGCTAGAGGAGGCCGACCAGCATCTCCAGGCAGCTCTCGCCGCAACCGATTTCGACCCGGCCGAACTCGAACGCATCGAGGAGCGGTTGTTCGCGCTCCGCGCCGCCTCGCGCAAATATTCGACCCCGGTCGATCAGCTCGCGGCACTCGCTGCCCAATATGCCGCCGACGTCGTGTTGATCGATGCTGGTGCGTCGCGCCTGAAAAAGCTGGAGCAGGCCGCCATCGAGGCCGATGCGCGCTATGCCACTGCGGCGAAGAAGCTGTCGCTGGTGCGGCAGAAGTCGGCCGAGAAGCTCAACAAGGCCGTCAATGCCGAGCTCGCGCCGCTCAAGCTCGAACGCGCAAAATTCATGACCCAGGTCTCGACTGATGAGGCCGCGCCGGGGCCGCAAGGGTTCGACCGCGTTGAATTCTGGGTGCAGACCAATCCGGGCACCAAGCCGGGGCCGATGATGAAGGTCGCCTCCGGCGGCGAGCTCTCGCGTTTCCTGCTGGCGCTCAAGGTCGTGCTATCCGATCGCGGCTCGGCGCCGACGCTGGTGTTCGACGAGATCGACACAGGGGTGGGCGGTGCGGTCGCGGACGCCATCGGTGGTCGCCTGGCGCGTCTTGCCGGCAAGGTCCAGGTGATGGCCGTTACCCACGCCCCGCAGGTCGCCGCCCGTGCCGATCAGCATCTGCTGATTTCCAAGGATGCGCTGGACAAGGGCAAGCGCGTCGCCACCCGCGTCAACACGCTCGCCGCCGACCACCGCCGCGAGGAAATCGCCCGCATGCTGGCGGGGGCCGAGATCACCGCCGAGGCAAGGGCGGCCGCGGACCGGCTGCTCAAGGCAGCGAGTTAGGCTTGTGTCCCGGACGCGCACAGCGCGAGCCGGGACCCAGAAAGCTCGCGATACGGGTCCCGGTTCAGTAGTGTACCGATGAAAAAGCACAGCGCAGCATCCCGGGAACGCGCCTCTATCCACCTTTACCCTCCCGGTCGCTCCGTCGTATTTAGACACCATGGCAAGAGCACCAAGATCCAAACCGCTCCGTGACGTAGCCGATCTCACCAAGGCGCAGGCCAAGGTCGAGCACATGCGGCTCTCGCTCGAGATAGAGGGGCACAACGAGCGCTATTATCAAGACGACGCGCCGACCGTCACCGATGCTGAATACGATGCCTTGCGCGAGCGCTTCAACGCGCTTGAAGAGCGATTTCCAGAATTCGTTGATGCGGAATCGCCATCGCAAAAAGTTGGCGCAGCCCCATCGCGGCGGTTCCGAAAGATTCGGCATTCACTTCCGATGCTGTCGTTGGACAAGGCTTACAAAGACGATGATGTTCGTGATTTTGAAGATCGTGTTGTCCGTTTTTTGCGACCAAATGAGCCCACTTTGGATTTCTGTGCGGAACCAAAGATCGATGGCCTCTCGATGTCGCTGCGCTATGAGGGAGGCGAATTAGTCACTGCGGCGACGCGTGGCGACGGTGCGGTCGGGGAAGATGTCACAGCCAATATCCGTACGCTCGAAGACGTGCCGCAGAAGTTGAAGGGCCGCAATGTCCCCGACATCTGCGAGGTCCGCGGCGAGGTCTACATGACTAAGCGGGCATTCCTCGCTCTCAATGAGCGGCAGGAGGCAGCAGGAGACACCATCTTCGCCAATCCCCGTAATTCGGCAGCAGGCTCTGTACGACAAAAAGATCCGAGAATCACAGCTTCACGCCCCCTCGGCTTCTTCGCCTATAGTTGGGGTGAACTAAGTGACTCGCCCCCGATAACCACACAGACTGGGATGTTGCATTGGTTCGAAGATATTGGCTTTGAGACAAACCCGCTGACTAAGAGATGCCATTCGGTCGACGAGTTGCTCGCGTTCTACCATCAGATTGAGGAACAGCGTGCCAAACTTGATTACGACATTGATGGTGTTGTCTACAAGATTAACCGCATCGCTTGGCAAGAGCAGCTCGGTTTCGCCTCGGGAATGCCGCGTTGGGCGATTGCGCACAAATTTCCGGCCGAGCAAGCGATCACGGTGTTGCGCGACATCGAAATCCAGGTCGGCCGTACCGGATCATTTACCCCGGTCGGCAAGCTCGAGCCTGTAGGCGTTGGTGGCGTGATCGTACAGAACGTTACGCTGCATAACGAGGATTATATTCGCGGCATCGGTGGTGATGGTGAACCGCTACGTGAAGGACGCGATATAAGAATCGGCGATACCGTCGTAATTCAGAGAGCGGGTGACGTCATTCCGCAGGTAGTCGATGTTTTGATCGATAAGCGACCAAAGGGAGCAAAGGAGTATCATTTCCCGAAGAAGTGTCCGTGTCCCCTGCATACCGACGTAATACGCGAGGAGACCGCCACGGGTGAAGAGGGGTCCCGCCTTCGTTGTAGCGGGGAGTTCGCCTGTCCGTACCAACGAATTGAACATTTGAAGTTGTTTGTCTCGCGTAAGGCATTCGACATTGACGGTCTGGGCGAAAAGCAACTCGAACACTTCTTTGAGGAGGGATGGGTTAAAGAGCCCGCTGACATATTCACGTTGCATCAGCGCAACACCAAGCTCAGGCTAGAAAAAGTCGAAGGCTACGGCGAGACTTCGGTACGTAATCTATTTGCTGCGATCGAAGCGCGGCGAGAAATCGGCCTAGAGCGTTTCATCAACGCGTTAGGTATTCGTCAAGTTGGGGAGACCACGGCGTTGGCTTTGGCGCGCGGTTATAGCTCTTGGGCCGCATTTCATGAGGCCTGCTTCAAAGTCGCCAAACGCGACGAGGAGGCGATCGCTGAGATGGACGCACTCGACCAGATTGGCGAAACAGTCATCAAAAGCATCGCGGATTATTTCAGCGAGAGTCACAATCGTCGCGTTGTTGAGAGATTGACTCAACAGGTCTCTGTCTTAGATGCTGAAAAGCCTAAGAGCAATTCGGCGGTATCAGGCAAGACTGTGGTGTTCACGGGCTCTCTGGAGAAGATGACGCGCGATCAGGCTAAGGTGACCGCCGAACGCTTAGGCGCAAAAGTATCCGGCTCGGTGTCGAAGAAGACCGATCTCGTGGTGGCCGGCCCCGGCGCGGGCTCGAAACTCAAGGATGCCACCAAGCACGGCGTCAAGGTGCTGACCGAGGACGAGTGGCTGACGCTGATCGGGGAGTGAGGGAAGCGCGCTCGCCCTCTCACTCCGCTGTCATCGCCCGCGCAGGCGGGCGATCCAGTATTCCAGAGACAGTCGTGATTGAACCGAGAGGCCGCGGCGTACTGGATCCCCCGCCTTCGCGGGGGATGACACCGAGGGGGTTGCGACGGCCGTGCCGCCCCTCACATCATCCCCGTCTCTTCCTCTTCCGCCTGCCCGATTAGCGCCTCGCTCACCACCACCTCCCGTCGCGGCACGACGAAGATCATTGTGGCCGCGCAGAGCAACGAGATCACGAGAACCGCGGACGTCAGCGGCAGTGTGGTGGCGGAGTGGCCGCCGAGATAGGCGCCGAATTGCGACATCAGCGCGCCGATGCCTTGCTGGAGGAAGCCCATCGCGCCCGACGCGGTGCCGGCGGCTTCCGGGCGGATGCTGATGGCGCCGGCGGCGGAGTTCGCCATCACGAAGGCATTGCCGGCCATCACGATCATCTGCGTGCCGAACAGCCAGACGGGCGCCTCGTTCCAGCCGGCGAAGCTCCACGTCAGGTTCAGCAGGCTGCCGCAGAGTTGCAGGCCGAGCCCGACCCAGATCATCTTCTCCAGCGAATGCCTGGGCGCAAAGCGCACGCAGAGCAGGTTGCCGACCAGATACGCAAAGCCTGTTGTCGCGAACCAGGCGCCGTATTCGGCGCTGGTCCGGCCCATCTGCGTCACCACGATGTAGGGACCGCCGCCGGCGAAGGTGAAGATGATCTGCGAGGCCAGCACCTGGCACATCACGTAACCGACGAAGGCGCGATTGCGGATGAGAACGCCGACATCGCGGCGGAAGCCGCTGCCGGCGGCGCGGGTGCGGCGCGTCTCCGGCAGCGCGACCGCGATGCCGACGGCGACGACGATCGCACCGATGGTGATGGCGTAGAAGATCGCGCGCCAGCCGAACGCGGTCTCGATCAGGCCGCCGGTGAGCGGCGACACCATCTGCCCGATCATCAGTGCGGCGACCACGAGGCTGATCATCGAGGCGACGCGATCCCGATCGTAGATGTCGCGGATGATGGCGCGGCTGATCACCATGCCGGCGGCGCCGCCCAGCGCCTGGAAGAAGCGCGCGGCGATCAGTTGCGGCAGGGTTTGCGCGAAGATGCAGGCGATGCTGGCCGCGACCATCAGCGTCAGCCCGCCGAGCAGCACGGGGCGCCGCCCGAACCTGTCCGACAACGGCCCCATGATCAGCTGCGACAGCGCGATACCGACCATGTAGAGCGACACCGTCATCTGCGCGATCGAGATGTCGCTGCCGAAATTCGTCGCCAGCACCGGCAGCGCCGGAACCAGCATGTAGAGCGAGATCGGCGCAATCCCGGTCATGACGACGAGCAGCAGCAACACCACGCGCGAGGTCGCGAGGTCGGTCACCGCTCCCGGCGGCTTGCTGATCATCCCGTGCATATTCGTCCGTCTCTCGAAGTCGAATCCGACTGTAGCGTGCTCGCGCAAGACGGATATCGGCGTTTCGGAATGCGGCTATACGGATTTCGGGACGGTTATGATGAGGGCACGCGGAGGCCGTTATTCTACGGGGCGCTTGTGTGCCGAGATGTTGTGCGCTCGAGCCACATCTCCGGTGTCATTCCCCGCGAAAGCGGGGAATCCAGTACGCCGCAGCGTCTCCGTATACGTTTGCCGTCTCTGGAATACTGGATGCCCCGCCTTCGCGGGGCATGACAGCTGTTGTGCGAGAAGCAGCCTTGCGCAAATCGCGTAGCGTTATGCGCGCTACGCCCTCAGCTCCGCCGTGGCCTGATCGAGCCAGGCCTTGGTCGCCTCATCCAGTGCCGGCCGAACCTCGGCCCGCACGCGTGCATGATACGCATTGAGCCAGTCGAGCTCGTCGCGGTTCAGCATCGCGACATCGATCAGCCGCCGGTCGATCGGCGCCAGCGTCAGCGTCTCGAACGCGTTCATCGGCTTCTCCGCCCCCGCGATGTCGGCGGCGATCACCAGCTCGAGGTTCTCGATGCGGATGCCGAAACCGTCGGTCTTGTAATAGCCGGGCTCGTTGGAGAGGATCATGCCGCGCTTCAGCGGCGTGGTGCCGAGTTTTGAAATACGCGCTGGCCCTTCGTGGACGCTGAGATAACTGCCGACGCCGTGGCCGGTGCCGTGCTCGAAATCGACGCCGGCGGCCCAGAGATATTGCCGTGCCAGCGTGTCGAGTTGTGCACCGGTCGCGCCGTCGGGGAAAACCGCGCGCGCGATCGCGATATGGCCGCGCAGGACGCGGGTGAAGCGGTCGCGCATCTCGGCCGTCGGCTCGCCCACGGCCATGGTGCGGGTGACGTCGGTGGTGCCGTCTTCATACTGCGCACCGGAATCGATCAGCAGGAGATCGCCGGGCACGATGCGCCGGTTGCTCTTGCGGGTGACGCGGTAATGCACGATGGCGCCGTTCGGGCCGGTGCCCGAGATGGTCGGGAACGACACGTCCTTCAGCGCACCGGTGTCGCGACGGAACGTTTCCAGCGCCTCGACCGCGTCGATCTCGGTGAGCTTGCCGCTGGGGGCCTCGCGGTCGATGAAGGCGAGAAAGCGCGCCAGCGCCACGGCATCGCGCACATGCGCCGTCCTGGTGCCCTTGATCTCGGTCGCATTCTTGACCGCTTTCAGCAGCGCAATCGGATCGCTGCCGCGCACCGGCTTGCCGCCGGCACCCGTAATCAACCGGCTCAGCGCGTCGGCCGCGGTGGCATTGTCGAGTGCGATCGCAGCGCCACTTTTGGCCAGCGCCATCAGCGTCGGCGCCATCGCATCGGGCTCGCGCACGTCGGCGGACTGTTCGAGATGGTCGCGGGTGAGGTTGGAGAGCTTGCGGTGGTCGATGAAGACGGTGGGCCGGCCATCCTTCGGCACCAGCGCATAGGACAGCGGCAGCGGCGTATGCGCGACGTCGGCGCCGCGGATGTTGAAGGTCCAGGCCACGGCATGGCTGTCGGACAGCAACAGCGCGTCGACGCCGAGCTTGTCGATCTCGCTCTTGATCTGCATGAGCTTGTCGGCCTCGGTGACGCCGGCATTTTGCAAGCTATGCACCGCGACCGGTGCGATCGGCGGCTGCGGCCGATCCTGCCAGATCGCATCGACCGGATTGCTGTCGACGGCCACCAGCTCGGCGCCGGCCTTGGTGCAGGCGGCGGCGAGGCGCTCGGCTGCTGAAGAAGTGTGCAGCCACGGATCAAATCCGAGGCGGTCGCCGGCTTTCAGGTGCGCAGATACCCAGCTCTCCGGCGGCGGATCGATCAGCGATTCCACCGCCCAGGCCTTTGCATCGACCTGCTTGGCCGCCTGGATCGTGTAGCGGCCGTCGACAAACACTGCGGCCTCGTGCGTCAGCACCACCGCCAATCCCGCCGAGCCGGTAAAGCCGGTCAGCCAGGCCAGCCGCTCTTCCGATGGCGGGACATACTCATTCTGCTGCTGGTCGGCGCGCGGAACGACAAAGCCGGTCAGCTTGCGGCGGGCGAGGTCTTCACGGAGCGCGGAAAGGCGCGCCGTCAATGCGACGCCGGCCTCGGGCTCCTCGAATGTCTGGAAGTGCGCTTCGAACATGATGGGCTCAGTCTAAGGTCATAGGCATCGGTCCGCAATGTAGACGCATTTGAAGTCGCAACTGGCATGGAGTGTGCTTGAAAATGTTCCATTCGAATTGAGTGGAGTACAGGATGCAGCAGTTGCGCTTCGTCCGGATAACAGGGAAATTCGAGCAAGTGGTTCATCTCAATGGCGAGAGGACACACGATGCCTGCGTTCACGTTTGAGAAGATTTCGCCGCCGGCCGGCCGCGCGCCGGCTGCAACGGCACCCAAGAAGCCGCGCGGCCTCATCAGCCAGATGATTGACCGCTTCGCCGAGCGGCGCGCGAGACGTGCCTTGCAGGGTGAGCGTGCGACGCGCCCGGACGAGACGCCGGCGGAGTAGCGGCGACGATGATGCCGTAGGGTGGGTTAGCCGTAGGCGTGACCCACCTTTTGTCGCGACATGCGTTGGCGGGTTACGCTTCGCTAATCCGCCCTACGAGAGCTTCCTCAGCAACAAACTGCTCCACCCCTCGATCCTGAGGTGCTTGACCGGCACGAGACCGCGCGCGCGATAGGCGGCAATCACGGCGGGCGCCTGGTGGGTCAACAGGCCCGAGAGGATGATGCGGGCGCCGGGCGCAAGGTGCCGCGCCATCGGCCCGGCCAATTGCCTTAACGGGTTGGCAAGGATGTTGGCCAGCACCAGGTCGAACGGGCCGCTTTTGGCAAAGTCGGGCGCGGCGAAGCCGGTGGCGCGGATCACCCGCACCTGGTTGCCAACTTCGTTCAGCCTTGCATTCTCGGCGGCCACCCGCACCGAAGGCGGGTCGATGTCGGAGGCGAGCACCGCGCGATGCAGCGCTTTCGCCGCCGCGATCCCCAGCACGCCGGTGCCGGTGCCGAGGTCCAGCAAGTTCCTCGGCCGGGAGCTCTTCAGGACATGGTCAAGCAGCAGTAAACAGCCGCGCGTCGTGCCATGGTGTCCGGTGCCGAAGGCGAGCGCCGCCTCGATCTCGATCTTGAGCTTGTTCGGCGCGACGCGGTCGCGGTCGTGGCTGCCGTGCACGACGAAGCGTCCGGCCGGCACCGGGATGAGATCTTCCAGGCTCGCCTTGACCCAGTCCTTGGCCTCGATCGTGTCAAACAACAGCGTGTCGGCGATCTCGTTTCCTGCTGAAGTTGCAACGAGTTCGCGCAGCAATGCCTGGTCTGGCGCATCGGCGAAATGCAGCGTGACGTCCCATTGTCCGTCCGGCCGCTCGAACGCGGCAACCGCCGCATCGCCCTCGAAAAAGACCTCGGTGAGGACGTCAACGACGCGCTTGGCCGAGGCCTCGTTGCCGATCGAAAAGCTGGCGCGATGGGTCGGAGAAGGCTGCATTCAGGGTTCCGTTGAGTTCAATTTTGGGAACTTTTGTTCCTGATTTTCCGTATAACTTGCGGTTCCCGAGTTAACCGGACCTCAGGTTGTGCTCCGTACATTTGCGGATGTTGGATCCAGCCAACGCACCTTGGAATTGAAACGGAGGCGAAACGTGAAGAGCATGGTTTTGAAGTTCTGGTCGGACGAATCTGGCGCGACCGCGATCGAGTACGGCCTGATCGCAGCCGGCATCGCGCTGGCGATCATCACCGTGGTGAACAGCCTGGGCACCAGCCTGAACGAGAAGTTCGGTTCGATTAGCAGCTCCTTGAAGTAATTTCTGCCTTCGATTTCCCAGCGGGGCTGATTTTTCTTAGAGGCTGTTTCCAGACGCTCGCCCGCACGGGGGAATTGCCCCCTGGCGGGCGAAGTCGTTTGGGGGGCTCAGTTTGAAATTCTCTCGAATTCGACGCCGTCGAGGTCCGGATAATGGATCAGGCCCGCCTCATCGGTGTCGATGAGCGTGCCGACCTTGAGATAGGCCCATCGCTCGGCCGGATAATCCGCGGAAAATTTGCCCTCGGAGATGAGAGCGACGACACGACCGGTCATACCGTCGATTCGAATCCGCTCGCCGATCTCCATAATCTCAGCCTCAAAATTCAGTGTCTACCGAATGCCCACAGGCTGTCCGCTTGTTTTCCGGGCATTGTCCACGGCCTTATCCCGCCACTCATCCTCAGTTTTTCCACCGCCTCGTACCCGGCTTGGCCGTGCGAGTTGCGGTAGGTTTCCACCCTCTTCGCACAGACTTATCCACCGCCCATCCACAGACCTATCCACGGCTTCCGAACAGCGAGCGGTGGTCCCTCAGGATCGCCTGCGCGGCGTTGTGGCCGGGGGCGCCGGTGACGCCGCCGCCGGGGTGGGCGCCCGAGCCGCAATGATAGAGGCCCTTCAGGGGCCCGCGGTAGTCGGCATGGCCTAGCATCGGCCGCGACGAGAACAGCTGGTTCAGCGTCAGCGCGCCGTGGAAAATGTCGCCGCCGAGCAGACCGAACTCCCGTTCGAGATCGAGCGGGGACATGATCTGACGGCCGAGCACGCTTCCCGCAAAGCCCGGCGCGTATTTGTCCACCGTCGCGATCATGAGATCGGCGACCACGTCGCGATGGTCGTCCCACGATTTTCCGTCCGGAAGCTCCGGCGCGACATGCTGGCAGAACAGGCTCGCGACGTGTTTGCCTGCGGGTGCCAGCGTGTCGTCGAGCGTGGAGGGGATCAGCATTTCCACCACGGGCTCGCGGCTCCAGCCCTGCGCGCGCGCGTCGAGCCAGGCGCGGTCCATGTAGCCGAGGCTCGGGGCCAAAATGATGCCCGAGGAGAGATGATCGCCGTCCCCGGGCAGCGCCGTGAAGGAGGGCAGGCGGTCCAGCGCCACGTTCATGCGGAAGGTGCCGGAGCCGTTCTTCCAATTGCGCATGCGCGCGAGAAAATCCTGGGGCAGGGCGTCGGCCGCGATCAGCCGCGTATAGAGCAGCTTTGGGTTCACATTGGCCGCAACATATTTCGCACGGATCGTCTCGCCGCTCTCCAGCACGACGCCGACGGCGCGGTCACGCTCGATGATCACCTCGCGCACGCCCGCATCGGTGTCGATCACGACGCCCTTGTCGCGTGCTGCGCGCGCCATCGCCTGCGTGATCGCGCCCATGCCGCCGATGGCGTGGCCCCACACGCCCTTCTTGCCGTTCACCTCGCCGAAGGCGTGATGCAGCATCACATAGGCCGAGCCTGCGGCGTAGGGACTGGCGTAATTGCCGACGATGGCATCGAAGCCGAACAGCGCCTTGACCAGATCGTGCTCGAAGCGCTCGTCCAGCATCTCGCCGGCCGAGCGGGTGAAGAGATCGAGCAGGCTGCGGCTCTGCTCCAGCGTGAGACCGCGCAGGATGTTGGCGCTCTGGAGCGCGTTCACGGCCTCGCGGATGGCGGCCGTGCCGATGCCGGCCAGCAGATTTGGCGGCGCGCGCAGCACGAATTGCCTGAGCACGTCGGCGATGTCTTCCAGCTCGCGCGAAAAACCGTCGAGCGCCTCCGCGTCATGCGTGCTGAGCCGCGCGACTGACGCTTTGGTCCGTCCCTCGCCGGTGAGGAGATAATTGCCGTCAGGCGCGGGCAGAAAATTCTGCGCGCGCCGCTCGACGATGCGCAGGCCCTGCTCGGGGAGGCCGAGATCGCGGACCACCTGCGGATTGAGCAGGCTCACGGTGTAGGCCGCGACCGAATTGCGGAAGCCCGGATGAAACTCCTCCGTCACCGCGGCCCCGCCGACCACCTTGCGGCGCTCGACCACGCGCACGCGCAGCCCCGCCATCGCGAGATAGGCCGCGCAGGTGAGGCCGTTATGGCCAGCGCCGATGATGACAACGTCAGTTTCGCTCATGAAGGATTCAAGCTGTTCCACGGTCATTGCAGGATGGGTCCGAGCGACCGGACCCGGAATGACTTCTGTATATCAGGCATTTCCCGCCGCAACATCACGAGCCCCTTTGTTGCCCGTTCAGGCGCCGTGTGCTCCATTGCGCGCGTCCGGCGCCCGCCGGGGGTTTGAGCCGGAGCTTCCATGGATTCGATCGTGCAACCCGGCGCCACGGAGCAGCCGTCCTCGTCACGCAACCGGCTGCTGCTGACGGTCTATACCGCCGCGATCTTCGTCAGCGCGCTGCTGCTGTTCTCGGTGCAGCCGCTGTTCACGAAGATGGTGCTGCCGCGGCTCGGCGGCTCGCCGGCGGTGTGGTCGGTGGCGATGGTGTTCTTCCAGTCGCTGCTGCTGGCGGGCTATGCCTATGCGCATCTGCTGATGCAGGCCAGGAACCGCATCATTCCGGTGGCGGTGCACCTGGTGCTGCTTGTCGTGGCCTTCGTCACGCTGCCGCTTGGCATCGCCACCGCCTATGGCGAGCCGCCGGCGTCGGGCTATGCGTTCTGGCTGCTCGGCCTGTTCGTGGTCTCGATCGGCCTGCCGTTTTTCGCGCTCGCCGCCAACAATCCGCTGCTCCAGGCCTGGTTCGTCCGCACTGGCCATCCCGCCGGGCACGATCCCTATTTCCTCTACGCCTCCTCCAACATCGGCAGTTTCCTCGCGCTGCTGTCCTATCCGTTCCTGCTGGAGCCGATGTTCACGCTGCACACGCAGAACCGGCTCTGGACCGGCGGCTATGGTCTCCTGATCGTTCTGATCGCCGCCTGCGGCGTTCTTCTGCTGCGTTCGCCGAAGCTTGCCATGGCGGACGCGCAAACCGAGGACGTCAATGCGCCCGCGCCCGGTATTGTGACGCGGCTGCGCTGGATCTTCCTGGCCGCGGTGCCCTCCGGCCTGCTCATCGCCGTCACCGCGCACATCTCGACCGATGTCGCGGCGGCGCCGCTGCTCTGGGTGCTGCCGCTGTCGCTGTATCTGCTGACCTGGGTGGTGGTGTTCCAGTCGCGGCCGCTGCTGCCGCACAAATGGATGCTGATGCTCCAGCCGGTCGCGATCGCGGGCGTCGTCTTCCTGCTCGCCTTCGGCGGCGAACAGAATCTGCTGCTGACGCTGGGCGGCCATCAATTGTGTTTCTTTGTCATCGCCATGGCCTGTCATGGCGAACTGGCGCGGACCCGGCCGGCCGCAAGATATCTGACCGGCTTCTATGTCGCGTTGTCGTTCGGCGGCATGGTCGGCGGCCTCTTCGCCGGGCTCGTTGCTCCCTTCACTTTCTCTTGGATCGCCGAATATCCGATCCTGATCGCGCTGACCGCGCTGTGCCGGCCGTCGCAGAACGAGCGCCTCGCGCGATTCATCAACAGCTACTGGCTCCTGCTCATCGTGCTCGTGATCGCGCTGGTCGCGCCGTCCTATTCGACCGGCAATCTTGCGACCTGGTTCGAGGATCACCGCGTCTGGCTCGCCACCGGCGTCGGCTTGGTCGCGGCACTTCTGGCGCTTGCGTTCAATGCCGGCCGCTGGAAGATCTTCGCCACCGTCGTGCTCGCTCTGGCGTTGACGCGGATCTATCCGGCGGACGAGGGCCGCGTCACGACGGTGCGCAGCTTCTTCGGCGTGCACAAGATCGTGGTGACGCCGGGCGGCTATTTCCACGTGCTGATGCACGGCACCACGATCCATGGTGCCGAACGCTTCCTCAACAATGACGGCACGCCGGTGACCGGCCGGCCCGAGCCGATCACTTACTATCACAAGGACGGTGGCATCGGTCAGGCCGTCACCGCGATCCGCGAGCGCAAGGGCGCGCCGCTGAAGGTCGCCGCGATCGGCGTCGGATCGGGCACGCTCACGTGCGCCGCCGAGCCCGGCGAGGACTGGAAATTCTTCGAGATCGACCAGTCCATGGTCGACGCGGCGAGCGACCCGAAGAACTTCCGCTATATTTCGAGCTGCATGCCCGGCCTCAAGCCCGTGATCGGCGATGCACGGCTCACCTTCGCAAAAGAGCCCGACGGCGCCTACGACCTGATCATCGTCGACGCCTATTCGTCGGACGCGATCCCGATCCATCTCGCCACGGAGGAGGCGATGAAGATCTACAAGGACAAGCTGGCTCCGCACGGCGCGGTGGTGATGCACGTCTCCAACCGGCACCTCGATCTCGAGAGTGTCGTGGTCGGCATCGCCGATGCCAACGATCTCAAGAGCTGGGTCTTCAACCAGGATTCCGGGCGCGACGGTGACTATATCTTCTCGACCGACGTCGTGATCTCCGCGCGCGAGGATGCCGACGTCGGCAATCTCGCCGCGTCAAAGTCATGGGAGCAGACCGAGGCCGACGACAGGGTCCGGGTCTGGACCGACGACTATTCCAACATCCTGGGCGCGCTGTACCGGCGCTTGAGGGACGGGGAGTAGGGCTGCGCGTCACCACGGGTCTCGTGTCCCGGACGCGGTGCAGCGTGCAACGCTGCTCCGCAGAGCCGGGACCCAGAAGCTATGGGCCCCGGCTCTGCAGCGCATCACTTCGTGCTGCGCAGCGTCCGGGGCACGAGAGTGGCGTTACGGCTCGACCGGCGTCCCCGCCGGTAACGCAATTCCCTTCTCTCCGGCAACCTCCCGCAACAAATCCGGCCTGTCCGAGATGATCCCGTCGACGCCGAGCTCGATCATCCGCGCCATGTCGTCGCGCTTGTTGACCGTCCACACCACGACGCGCAGTCCGAGCGTATGGGCTTCAGTGACCAGCGCCGCAGTCACATCGCCGAAATAGGGCGACCAGATCGCGCCGCCGGCGGCCTTGATCGTCCGCGGCAGCGAGCCGCCGTGATCGGACGGGCTGAAGCCGGCCGTCCAGTTGGTGGCCTTGTCGAGTGCCACCGTCGGGCTCGAGCCGCGCTGGAGCGTCAAATAGACCGTCGGGATTTTTGGCGCCTGTTGCTGGACGAGCAGCAGGGTCCGCCAGTCGAACGACTGGATCATGACGCGGTCGGAGAATCCCTCGGCCACGATCAGCCCCAGCAGCCTGGCGACAAAACCTTCCGGATCCAGCGTCTCGTCTGGACGGCCCGGATCGATCTTGGTCTCGATGTTGAAGCGCACGCGCGCGTTGCCGGACTTGCGCACCAGCGCGAACAACTCGCCCAGCGCCGGAATGCGCGTCCCCGGTATGGCGCGCTGGTCGGGGAATTGCTTCGCGTAGGAACTCTCCGGCTTGATCTGGCCGACGTCGTAGGTCCTGACGTCCGCAAACCGCAATTTCACGAAAGGCGTCCCGGGCGGCGCGATGTAGGCGCCGGTCGCATCCCTTGCCAGATCAGGGTTGAGCCCGCGCTCATGCGATACAATGACCTCGCCATCCGCGGTGACGCCGACGTCGAGCTCCAGCGTGTCCACGCCCATCGAGAGCGCATTGGCAAAGGCCGGCAGGGTGTTTTCCGGCAACAGCGCCCGCCCGCCGCGATGCGCCTCGAGGTCGAAAGCCAAATTGGCCCCCATGGCTTCTCCCGCGATCAAGAGTGAGACCACGGCCAAAATTGTCGTACGTGACGTCATCACAGTTCGGCCCGCGAGTGAAAGGACAGCGCTTCGATGCGATTTGCAGTGGGCCTATTCTATAGGCTTTCGCGCCTGTTGAAACCTTGGGCGGTGACTTGGGTTGCGCTCGCCCGGCCTGTATGTACTCATATGAGCCGCCCTGGAATCCCCGACCGTGCAACAGAAACGCGATCACCGCATCATTCGCAGCCGGCATTTTCACAAGATGCAGCGGCGGCATTTCATCGTTTTCGACATTCTGCCCTTCGTCGGCGCGCTGGTTGCGCTGGGCCTGTTGTTTGTTCGCCCGATCGGCGCGATGGAGTTTTGCCTGTTCTTCGGCTTCTGGCTGATCACCGGCCTCGGCCTCACAGTCGGTTATCACCGCCTGTTCACCCACCGCGCCTTCGCGACGTCCATGACGATGAGCGCGATCCTGATCATCATGGGATCGATGGCGGGACGCGGGTCGATGCTGTCCTGGGCGGCGATGCACCGGCGCCACCACGAACTGTCCGATCACGATGGCGACCTGCATTCGCCGCGGCTGCACGGCGAGGGCCAACTTGGCCGCCTGCGCGGCTTTCTGCACGCACATTTGACCTGGATGATCGAGCACGACTATCCCAACGTCGCGCATTACGTGCCGGATCTGATGGCGGACCGCCGGCTGGTCGCCGTCAACAGCTACTATTACAGCTGGGTCGCGCTCGGCCTGCTGCTGCCGGCTGCGATCGGCGGCCTCGTCACCATGAGCCTGTGGGGGGCGCTGAGCGGCTTTCTCTGGGGCGGCGTCGTGCGCATGTTCGTGGTCGAGCAGACCTTTTCCGCCATCAACTCCGTCATGCACACCTTCGGCGCGCAGCCCTTCGTGACCCGCGACGACAACAGCCGCAATCTCGGCGTGATGGCGTGGCTCGGCTGGGGCGAGGGCTGGCACAACAATCACCACGCCTTTCCGTATTCGGCGGCCTTCGGTCTGCGCTGGTTCGAGTTCGATCCCGGCTTCATCTTCATCCGCGCGCTGGAAGCGCTCGGGCTCGCCTGGGACGTCAAGGTGCCGAGCGAGGAGAAGATCGCGCGGCGCATGCTGCGGCAGTCGGGCGATGCGACGCCCGATCTCGAAACGGGTTGAGCGTCGTCGTCCGGCGCGCGGGCCGGTGATGGCGCGGCTTTGATCCGATGCTCTTCAACGACTATCCATTCCTTCTGGTCTTCCTGCCGGCGGCACTGCTGATCTACCGCCTGGCCGATCCGCATCCGCAACTGCGCATTGGCGTGCAGGTCGCGCTGTCGCTGGCCTTCTATGCCTGGGGCAGCCCGTCCTTCATCCTGCTCCTGGTCGCCTCGATCGCAATCAACTGGGCGGCCTCCGTGCTCTATGGGCGGGTGAAATGGCGGACGCTGCTGACGCTGGTGATCGTGCTCGATATCGCCGTGCTGGCGCTGTTCAAATACGCCAACTTCCTGCTCGCCAATCTTGGCCTCATGCTCGGGACGACGCTTCCGGCGCTCGACATCGGCCTGCCGCTCGGCATCTCCTTCTTCACCTTCCACCACATCATGTACCTGGTCGATCTGAAGCGCGGTCGGGCGCCGCTCTATGCGCTCGATCGCTACGCGCTCTACATCGCCTTCTTCCCGCAGGCGATAGCGGGGCCGCTGGCGCGCTGGTCGGAGGTGATGCACCAGTTTGGCAAGCAGGTTTACGTGCCGGGCTGGCAGCGTCAGTTCTGCATCGCGACCTGCTTCATCGCGCTCGGCCTGTTCGAGAAGGTCGTGATCGCAGACAGCATCGCGCATCTGCTCGATCCCATCTATGCGCAGGCCGCAACCGGACCGCTTCCGACAGGCGATGCCTGGCTTGCCTTCTGCTTCTCGTTCCAGATCCTGTTCGATTTCTCAGGCTATTCGGACATCGCGATCGGCCTCGGCCTGCTGTTCGGCGTGCAGTTGCCCTATAATTTCAATGCACCGCTGCGCTCGACCAATATCCAGGATTTCTGGCAGCGCTGGCACGTCACCCTGATGCTGTTCCTGCGCGACTATGTGTTCTATCCGCTGGTCAACATGCGTCTGCTGCCGCGGCGCTTCCTGCCGCTCCAGTTCTTCGGCGCGATGATGATCACGATGGCGCTGTGCGGCCTGTGGCATGGTGCGAGCTGGACTTTTGTCTTGTGGGGCGTGTTGCACGGGCTTGCGCTGGTGGCCTGCGCGCTGTGGCGCCGCTATGGTCCGGCCTTCCCGTCATGGCTCGGCTGGGCGCTCACGGTGCTGTTCGTGCTCGCGACCGGCGTGATTTTTCGCGCGGGATCGGTGGAGGCGGCCTGGCATGTCTTTTCCGGACTCGTCTCGCCACTACCGCTCGAGCGCGGAAAGCATCTGTGGCCGTTGATCGCGGCGCCGCTGTTCGCCTTCCTGCTGCCGGCGAGTCAGGACATTGTCGCGATGCTGACGCGGCGGCCGAATCCGTGGCTCGCTGGTCTGCTCGGTCTTGGGTTATTCGCATTGCTGCTCCACATGGGTGGTCGGGATCTCCATGAGTTCGTCTACTTCAAGTTCTGACACAGACCCCGGCTGGGGCCGCAGCCTGCTGGCATGCGCGGGCACGCTGATCGGCGCAGCGCTGCTGGTGCTCGCGCTGATGGTGGTGGTCGATCCCTATGACAGTGGCAAGCTCGGCCTGCTCGGTATCGACGGCGTCGACAATCGCCTGACGCAAATCACGGCCGCGAGCCGCGCCAGGAATCCGGACTTCAACGCTGCCATCCTCGGCAATTCGACGGCGCAGATGATCGAGCCGGCCGAACTCTCGCGCGCAACGGGCGCACGTTTCGTACAGCTCTACATGACGGGCGCGACCCCGCGCCAACAGCTGGCGGTGCTCGACTTCTTCCTGCGCAATCACAGAGCGGTCGGCGCGCTGGTGATCGTGGCCGATCCCGGCTGGTGCGAGCATGCGCGACTGAAAGATGAGGGCGGCGTCCCGTTTCCCGACTGGCTCTATGACCGAAGCGTTGTCACCTATGCGGTGCGGCTGATCTCCTGGCAGGCGATCGAGCAGGCCTTCCAGCGTATCAGTATCGGGCTTGGCCGGCGGCAGCGCATGAACCCGGACGGTTTTGTCAGCTATGAGGACATCTGGCCGCCGGGCCAATTCAAGGACATCGGCTGGCCGAGGGATCCTGCACCGGCGCTGCCGGCCGAGATGCGGGGGACGTTTCCCGAGATCGCAGCGCTCGAGGATATCGTCAGGACGTTGCCGCCCGATGTGCCCGTCGTGATTGTCGTGCCGCCGACCTTCGCAGCCACCGTGCCGAAGCCGGGCACGGAGACGGCCCTAGACCGCAACCTCTGCGACGTCGCGCTGAAGAAGGTGGTCGCGGGCCGACCGCGCAGCAATTTCATCAGCTATCGCGTCGACAACGAACTCACCCGCGACCGCGCCAACTTTGCCGATTTCATCCATTACCGTCCGACCCTTGCGCGCAAGATCGAGCAGGGGATCGCCGCAAGCCTGCGCGATGGATCGAGCGCGAAGATCGATTTCTGAGCCGGCTTAGCCGATCTCCTCGAAGCTGCCCTCAAGCCAGAGCCTGCGCGCCAGCTTGCGCTGGATCTTGCCGCTGGTGGTCTTCGGCAGGGTGCCGGGCCGGATCAGCGCAATGTGGCGCGCGGAAAGTTCGTGGCTGTCGGCGACGGCTTCGCGGATCCGGGCCTTGATCTCGTCACTGTCGATGATGTGGCGCGCGGTGCGCTCGACCTCCTGCACGACGACCAGCGTCTCTTCGCCGTTCTCGTCCGGCACCGAGAAGGCCGCGCCGCCATTTTCGCGCAAGCCGCCGTCCAGCGACTGCACCGTGCGTTCGATGTCCTGCGGATAATGATTGATGCCGCGGACGATGATGAGGTCCTTGATCCGCCCGGTGACGAACAATTCGCCTGATGTATCGAGGAAGCCGAGATCGCCGGTGCGCAGCCACGGCCCGTCCTCCCCCGCGATGTCGGCGTTGAGCCCGTCGCGGCTCTCATCGTCGTTGCGCCAATAGGCCCGGGCGACGTTGGCGCCGCTGACCCAGATTTCGCCGATGCGGTCGGGGGGCAGCCGTGTGCGGCGCTCCGGTTCGACGATCGCGATGCGCTCGCCGTCGAGCGCACGGCCGCAGCCGACCAGGATCTGCGTATCGTCTGCGTCCGAAGGCGCCTCTGCCGCATGCGTTTGAAGTGCGGCACGGCTGACATCGCGCCTGACGTGGCCGTCGCCGCGTCTTCCGCCTGAAATGAGGAGCGTCGCTTCCGCCATGCCGTACGCCGGATACATTGCGCGCGGATCGAAACCATGCGGCGCGAATGTCGCGACGAACCGGTCGATGGTCTCCGCATGCACCGGCTCGGCGCCGTTGAGCGCGATCCTGAGCGAGGACAGGTCGATCCCATCCATCTGGTCGGTGCGATAGCGGCTGACGCAGAGGTCGAAGCCGAAATTCGGCCCGCACGCGACTTCCGCGCGATAGTGCGAGATCGCGCGCAGCCAGCCAAGCGGCCGCTGCATGAACGCGTTCGGGGCCATCAGCACGCAGGTCGCCCCGACATACAGCGCCTGGAGCGCGTTCAGGATCAGGCCCATGTCGTGATAGAGCGGCACCCAATTGACGTAGGTCGATCGCCCAGTGTTGCCGAGCGCGGTCCGGATCATCTCGAGATTGGCGAGCAGATTGGCATGGCTCACCATCACGCCTTTCGGTTCGGAGGTCGAGCCGGAGGTGTATTGCAGAAAGGCAATGTCATGGGCTGCCGGCTCGGGTAATTCGACAGCCGCCACGGCCTCGGCGGTGAGATCGACCTCGATCCAGCAAATATTGTCCTGTGCGAAGCGCGCTTGCAGATCGCCGCGCAGCGCGAGGGCCGAATTGGTCAGCGCCAGCGCCGGCGTGCAATTGGCGAGGATCGCGGTGCTGGCATCGCGCGCGCCGTTTCGCCGCGGCATCATCATCGGCACGGCGATGATGCCGGCCATCAGGCAGCCGAAGAACGCCACCAGAAATTCGAGACCGGGCGGAAATACCAGGATGGCGCGGTCGCCGGGCTGCGCGGCCACGGTCAGACGCGCGGCAAGCGCGCGTGCTGAATCATGCAATTGGCGAAAGGTGAGGGCTGCTTCTTCCGTCCCGCGATCGGAGACGAAGACATAGGCGCGGTCACCGGCCTGCTCCTGCGCGCGCCGGGCGAGATGTGCCACGAGCGAGCGAAGGGGATCCATCGGATGGCGCCGGTTCTAGCCGCTCTCAGGCGGCGTTGCGGATCGCGCGCTTGTCGGCGAGAAATCGGGACAAGGCCTCGACGGTCGGATGGTCGTAAAAGTCGTCGGTCGACAATTCGAGGTCGAGCTTCTCCTCCAGTTCCATCATGAGATAGACCAGCATCGCCGAATCGAGGCCGAGGCGGTTGAATTTTGTGGAGGTATCGACCCGATCCCTGGAGATGCGCAGGATATTGGCCAGGGCGGTTACGCAGAAATCCGAAATCTGCTCGCTTGTCATGTCATTTCCCAGAAACAATGGGAAAGACAATACGGGCGACCTCAAGGTTGTCAATTTGGCCGCAACGCCGCAGCGTTGAAGGTTGGGGACTGTTGCCTTCCTGCGTCGTCTTGGTGCTCAAATCGTGCACGGTTTGCCGCATCTGTGCGCGCCCGGCAGCCGTAATCGCCGACCACGCGACGGACATTGCAGTTGCAGAGCCGGGCCGAGCGCCGCATCAGCCGCCGCCGGCCCGCTGCGATTCGCAACGCCACGCCGAGTGGGCGTGGCGTGATGATCGGCAAGAGCGGATGGCGCCCGCTGACGGTCAGTTCTGATAGTAATAGCCGCGCGGCTGATAAACCTGCCGGGGCTGCGGCTGATAGTAATAGCCCTGCTGGCCATAGCCCTGATTGTAATACTGCTGTTGCTGCGGCTGCTGCTGATAGACCTGCGCGTCATAGAGCGGCCGGCCGGCCGGGCGCGGCGCCGGATAGCGCGCGCCGGTGTCGCTGCCGTCGGCGGGATAGATGTAGTTGTCGTCCTGCGGCATGTAGCGGCGGGCGGGCTGCTGCGGCGGCGTCAGATTCACAGGATCGCCAGTGGTGGCGTACTGCTCTTCAGCCGGCTGCTGCGGGGCGCGGGCCACGGCACTTGGGTTGCGGCCGCGTGGATTGCGGGCGAGCGCGACCTGCGCCGAGCCGGTCAGCGTCACCGTGGTGTTGAGCACGCCCTGCTGCTGCACCAGTGCATAGAGCGTCGTGGCGTTCGCGCGGGACAGCCGCACGCAACCATGCGACGCCGGCGAGCCGAGCCGGCCGACCGAGTCCGTGCCGTGAATGGCGTGGCCAACCTTCGTGAAGAAGATCGCGTGCGGCATCGGCGCGTCGTCGAATTCCTTGGAGTAGTGATCCTCTTCCATGCGGAAGGTGCGGAACGCGCCGTTCGGCGTCTCGCGCGAGGGGATGCCGGTCGACACCGGCCAGTGATAGCGCGCGACACCGTCGACGGCGACGGTCATCTGCTGATTGTCCTTGTCGACGGTGATCTCGACCTTGGCTTGCGCGGTGCCCGCGCTCAAAAGCATCAGGGAGGTGAAAGCGATAAAAAATGAACGCATCTGACGTCTGGCCTCCGGCCTGTTCATGCAAGGCGCCGCGGCTCTCCGTCCCCCGGCGTGCAATATGCCTGCAACCCGGCTTCCGTTCCAGCGGCCTGCACGCCCATCGTTAACGTGACGCCGGGCGTAAGCAAGGCCGCTTTGTGCCGCGCGGGCAGCGGCGGCGCTGACATTTTCGCGAGCGGGAGATGCGTTCACAACGCCGACAATTCGTCACAAAGGCGCAACCATTTGGCCGCCACCGCGTTGGGGGATTGCCTTCCTTGGCTGGCACGTATCGCCGCCGCATCCCCTAGGATCGAAGATGAACAAAGCTCGTATCGCCGCCGCGCAATTGCCGGCCGGTCTATCATCCCGCATGCTTCTCGCCGGCGCTGCCCTCCTTCTCGCCCTGTCTTGCCTGCCGCAGCTTGGCCATGCCCAGGGCATCGTGAGAGGCGCGCAGGAAGGCTCCTATGAAGGTAACCGGATCGCCGGTCCCGTGGGCGGCGCGGTCGGAGGTGTCGTCGGCGCAGGTGTCGGTGGTGCCGTCGGCGCGGTGGAGGGCGTATTCGGGATTCCGCACCGAGGTCACCGTCGTTGCCGCGGCTACTATGACGGCTACCACCACTTCCATTGCTATCGGTGACGTCGCCGCCGTCATTCCGGGGCGCGCGTAGCGCGAGCCCCGGAATGACAGTTGAGGCTAGTTCTTCAGCCGGTAGCCGGTGCGGAAAATCCACCAGATCACGACAAGGCAGATCACCAGAAACGCCAGCGTCATGCCGATGCTGACGGCCACGCTGACGTCGGCGATCTCGTAGAAGCTCCAGCGAAAGCCCGAGATCAGGTAGACGACCGGATTGAGCAGCGCCACCGTGCGCCAGGTGGGCGGCAGCATGTCGATGGAATAGAAGCTCCCGCCGAGGAAGGTCAGCGGCGTCACCACCAGCATCGGGATCATCTGCAGCTTCTCGAAGCCGTCGGCCCAGATGCCGATGATGAAGCCGAACAGGCTGAACGTGACCGCCGTCAGCACCAGGAAGGCCAGCATCCAGACCGGATGATGGATATGCAATGGAACGAAGAGCCCCGCGGTGGCGAGGATGATCAGGCCCAGAATGATCGACTTGGTCGCGGCGGCGCCGACATAGCCGAGCACGATCTCGTAATAGGAAATCGGCGCCGACAGGATCTCGTAGATCGTGCCGGTGAATTTCGGGAAGTAGATGCCGAACGAGGCGTTCGCGATGCTCTGCGTCAGCACCGAGAGCATGATCAGGCCCGGCACGATGAAGGTGCCGTAGCTGACGCCCTCGACCTGGCTGATGCGCGAGCCGATCGCAGCACCGAACACCACGAAATAGAGTGAGGTCGAAACGACCGGCGAGACGATGCTTTGCAGCAGCGTGCGCCAGGTGCGTGCCATTTCGAACAGATAGATGGCGCGGATGGCGCGGTGGTTCATGACGTCCTCACGAGGTCGACGAAGATGTCCTCGAGCGACGATTGGGTCGTGTCGAGATCGTTGAAGCGGATGCCGGCCGTGCGGAGGTCGCTGAGCAGGCTGGTGATGCCGGTGCGCTCGCCCTTGGTGTCGTAGTCGTAGACCAGCGTCGCGCCGTTGTCGCAGAGGTCGAGCTCGTAATGGCTGAGACTCTCCGGCAGCGTCGTGACCTTGCCTTGCAGATGCAGTGTCAGCCGCTTCTTGCCGAGCTTCGACATCAAGGTCGCCTTGTCCTCGACCAGCACGATCTCGCCCTTGTTGATGACGCCGATGCGGTCGGCCATCTCCTCGGCTTCCTCGATGTAATGCGTGGTCAGGATGATGGTGACGCCGGATTGCTGGAGCGTGCGCACGACTTCCCACATGCCCTTGCGCAGTTCGACGTCGACGCCGGCGGTCGGCTCATCCAGGAACAGGATCTGCGGCTCGTGCGACAGCGCCTTGGCGATCATCACGCGACGCTTCATGCCGCCGGAGAGCGTGATGATCTTGCTGTCCTTCTTGTCCCACAGCGAGAGGTCTTTCAGCACCTTCTCGATATGCGCAGAATTCTTCGGCTTGCCGAACAGGCCGCGCGAGAAGCTCACGGTCGCCCACACGCTCTCGAAGGCGTCGGTGTGCAATTCCTGCGGCACCAGGCCGATCAGCGAGCGCGCCTTGCGGTAGGAGGTCTGGATGTTCTCGCCGCCGACGAGGACCTTGCCTTCGCTGGGATTGGCGATGCCGCAGATGATCGAGATCAGCGTGGTCTTGCCGGCGCCATTGGGGCCGAGCAGCGCAAAGATCTCGCCGCGCTTGATGTCGAGATTGACGTTCTTGAGCGCCTTGAAGCCGGACCCATAGGTCTTCGACAAATTGGCGACGGAAATGATGGAGGACATGATGGCCGCAGGGCTGAGGGGGCGAAGACTGGGGAGGGGAGGCTGGAACCATCCCGGAGGGGAGGTCAGCGGAGCCTGAGATAGGAATGGCTTTGCCCGGTCGCAATTGGCCGAAGAAAATTGGTCTCAAAACAGGCGCTTCGGTGGCAGGTTTCGGGCAGGTGTTGCGCGATGGTCACGCGCCGTGGCTAAGATTTGCCGTTCACGCGCCTCTTTGTTGCGTCTGCGAGCATGCCGTGGCTACGATTCCGGCTCGCAAAGCGTATTGTCCCCAGGGAAAAAGATCGATGAGACCGAACGGCCGTCACACCGCCGGCGCCAGCCAATTGCCCGCCCTCCGCGTGTGGGCGCTCTGCCTGCTCCTGCTGTCAGCTGTTGCCATCAGCCCGACCACGGCCCGGGCGGCCCCAAGTCAGGCCCAGGTCGCGACCACGCATGTCTACCTGCTCCGCGGGGTGCTCAACATCTTTTCGCTCGGCCTCGACACGATCGGTGCCCGCCTCCAGGCGCAGGGCATCCCGGTGACCGTTGCGAACTTCGTCTCCTGGTCCTCGCTCGCCAATGAAGCCGCCGCGAACTACAAGGCCGGCCGGCTCAAGACCATCGTGCTGGTCGGCCATTCCTCCGGCGCGACCGCGCTGCCGGACATGATCGCCAAGCTCAACCAGCAGGGCGTGCCCGTGAAGCTCGCGATCGGTCTCGACTCCGTGTTCAAGACCAAGCTCACCACCGGCGCCGAGCGCTACATCAACATCTATATCGGCGACGGCCCCGGCGAACCGGTGAAGCGCGCCGACGGCTTCCGCGGCAAGCTCGACAATGTCGACGTGCGCGGCACCGGCGTCGGCCACATCTCGATCGACAAGAACGAGGCGATTCAGCGCCGCGTCATCGCCGAGATCGACGCCGCGATCATGCGCTCGCGCGCACCGGCTGTGCCGGTCGCCGAACCCGGCGCACCCAGGCAGGCGCGCTCGGCGGCGGCATCGGCTCCGGCCAGGAACTGACCGCGGCTGGTCGCACCGGCACCGCGTGATGCAGCCTAAGCGGCCGTCACGCGGACCGGCATGCTCTCCAGCCCCCGCAGGGAGTTGTTGAGCCTGCGTTTCGGCTCTGCCGTGAGCTCGATGGTCTTCACGCGCCTTGCAAGCTCGGCGAAGATCAATTCGCCTTCCAGACGCGCGATCATCTGGCCGACGCAGGCGTGAATGCCGGCGCCGAAGCCGACATGCCCGGTCGCAGCCCGTTCCACCTCGAAGCGGTCCGCATTGCCCCAGCGCGCCGGGTCGCGGTTGGCCGAGGCCATGAACAGCAGCACCTTGCGGTGTGCGGGGATCACGCCGCCGCCGATCGCGACGTCGCGCGAGGTGGTGCGAAAGAACGTCTGCACCGGTGAATCGTAGCGCAGGCCTTCCTCGAACGCGTTGCGCGCCAGCTCCGGCCTCTCGTGGAGCTTGCTGTACTCGTCCGGGTGCGTGGCGAGCGCGAGCAGGGTGTTGCCGATGCCGTTGACCGTGGTGTCGATCCCGGCGGTGAGGAACGGGCGCACCAGATGCGTTGCTTCGTGCTCGGTGATTTCGCCCTCGTCGGCCGCCTGGTAGATCATCATGCCGAGTCCGTCGGGCTGCAACGCATCGCGCGCGCAACATTCCATGATCCAGCTCTGGGCGGCGAGGCCTGCCTTGCGTGAGGCGGCCAGCATCTCGTTCTCCGGGCCAAAGCTGTCGAACACGAAGGTGCTCCAGGCCAGCAGCTTCTCGCGGCCGTCCGGGCGGATGCCGATCGCATCCGGAAACACCTTCATCGGATAGGCTTCCGAAAGTTCGGCCACGGCATCGAACGTGCCCTTGTCGATCAGCTCCGAGACCTTCTGCTCCGCCTCAAGCTGAAACGTTTCACGCAGCTTCCTTGCGATGCCCGGAGACAGCGTGCGGCCGAGGACGCGGCGGCCCTTGTCGTGGTCGGGCGGATCGATCTGGAGCGTCAGCGGTTTTGGCAGCGCCGGGTTCATCCCGTTGAGTCCGACGCCCTCGCCACTGATGAACGTCTTCCAGTCCTTCAGGGCCGGCTCGACCTCGGCATAGCCGGCCATGGCCCACACGCCGTAACGCTCCAGCTCGAACGCAGGCCCGAGCGCGCGCAGCGCATCGTAGGCAGGATAGGGGTCGATCAGGAAGTCGGGCGCAAACGGGTCGACCGCACTGGATGCAATGCCGCTCATGATCAGATCCCGGCCGCTATGGCTTGGTCAGCGGGCATTGGCCTTCGCTCTCCGGCCGAAACGCATCCTCGCCCTTGACCGTGCCCGCGACCTTCAGCAGATCCCAGGCCGATTTCGATTCCTCCGGCGCCTTGACCTGAAGCAGGTAGAGCGGATGGATCTTGCGCCCGTCCTTGCGGATGTAGCCCTTGCCGAACAGCGGATCATCGGTGGGCATCTCCTTCATCGCCGCGACAACGGCCTTGCCGTCCTTGGCACCACCGGCCTTGTCGACCGCCTTGAGATAGTGAATGACCGCGGCATAGACGCCGGCCTGCATGTCGTTCGGATAGGCCTTCGACGGAATGCGCTCGGCAAAGCGCTTGGCGAAAGCGCGCGTGCCGTCGTTCAGATCCCAGTAGAACGGGTTCATGATCTGCGCACCTTGCGCGAACTTCAGCCCGAGCGAGGGAAGGCCGTTCATGCCCAGGATCAGTCCGACGAGCTTGTGGTCCTTGGTCAACCCGAATTCGGCGGCCTGCTTCATCGACGTGATGGTGTCGTCACCGGCATTGGCGAAGCCGACCACGTTCGCGCCCGAAGCCTGGGCCTGGAGCAGGAAGGAAGCGTAGTCCGCCGTTCCCAGCGGATGCCGCACGCTGCCGAGCACCTCGCCGCCGGAAGCTTTTACGGCCTCCGCGGCCTGCTTCTCCAGATCATGTCCGAAGGCATAGTCGGCGGTGATGAAGAACCACTTCTTGCCGCCCTGCTGCACGATCGCCTTGCCGAGGCCGCGCCCGTAGGCATAGGTGTCGTAGGTCCAGTGCACGGTGTTGGGCGTGCATTTTTCACCGGTCAGCAGCACGGTTCCTGCACCCGATCCGACGAAGACCTTGTTCTTCTCGGCGCTCATGCCGGCGACCGCGAGCGCGATCGACGAGTTGGGAATATCGAAGATCGCATCGACGCCGTCGTTCTCGTACCAGCGCCTGGCGATGCCGATCCCGATGTCGGTCTTGTTCTGATGGTCGGCCGCGACGACCTCGACGGGCCTGCCGGCGGCCTTGCCGCCATAATCCTCGACGGCCATTCTTGCGGCGACGACCGAGCCGACACCTTGATAGCTCGCGAACGGACCCGACTGGTCGTTCAGGACGCCGATCTTCACGACATCCTGGGCAAAGCCCGGCGCGGCAACCAGCATCGAAGCCAAAATGCACAATTTGTGCAGGAATTTGCTGTTCATTATGTCCCTCCCACAGGCGGTCTTGGTGCCGCTCAATAATAGTTATATTTTATAGCTATTTTTGAAAGTGTCAATTCAGCCGATTTCGAGCCGCCGCGGATCAACAATCATGAACCCGAAAACAGCACGTCCCGGAGCGCAGCCCGCGCAGCCGTTGGAAGGATCGATGGATCTACGCGCGTTGCAAGGGACGCCCGGCTTCATGCTGCGGCTCGCGCAGTTGAAGTTCTTCGAAGGCTTCTACGAGGAGTTCGCGGCGCTGGGCCTGACACCGGCGACCTATGCGATCTTCGCCGTCATTCGCGACAATCCGGGCGTGCCGCCGAGCAGCCTCGCCAGCCTGCTCCGGCTGCGCCTGCCGAATCTGATCAAGATCCTGAACGAGCTCGAATCGTCCGGCTTCATCAAGCGCAACCGCTCGAAGGCGGATCGCAGGGCCGTCGAGCTGATGTTGACGCCCAAGGGAGCAAAGCTCATTGCCGAGGGGGCAAGGCTCACGGAGCCCTACAACGAAAAAATGCTGGCGCCGCTCAGCAAGGCCGAGCAGCGCACGCTGCTCGAATTGCTGAACCGGATCCTGCCGCTTTAGGGTCGGGCCCCTTAGGCGTGCTCGGCGACGGCACCCGCTTTGTCTATCGCGCAAAACGCGATTTGGTCGCTGCACACGAAAAGGGCGCGCCGCGGAAGCAGCGCGCCCTGTCGCAGCGTCGATGGTGACAGACTTACTTCTTCTCGGGCACCCAGGTCGTGCTCGCCTTGTCGTATTTGAAGCCCGGCGCGTCCTTGAGCGTGTCCTTCGTCTCGTCGATGGTCAGCCACCATTTGTCGTTCTTCTTGGCGGTCTTCACCGCGCTGAAGGGCACGATGACATCCTTTTCACCGACGCCGAGAAAGCCACCGACACCGAGGACGAGCCCGGTGATCTTTCCGGACTTGTCGACGAGCACATCGTCGATGTCGCCGATCTTGCTTTCCTTGGGGTCGTAAACGGCCTGCTTGTAGTAGTTGCTCACCGTCCAGCTTTCGGACGGCGCCGACTTCACGGTGGTGGTCGCGGCATGCGCGGCCGTGACGGCGGCAACCACAAGAGCACAGGTGAGAGCGAGCTTTTTCATCTTGGTCCTCCTCAATTGATGAGGTTCCAACGGGACAATTCGGCGAAGGTTCCCTGCGCGAACCGGAAGGAACCCGGTGTTCAATCTGGCGTTGTTGCATCATGGCTCAGAAGCGAAATGCCGGACCGATGTCAGTTCAGCCCGAGCGGGCGTGGACAGCTCGGCCGGTTGCCGAAAACGCGCCTGAGACAAAGTCGCGGCCACGATCGGATCAGTTGAGCGCAACGCGGGCCGGCTTGTTGCGGCAGCACGCGCTCAAGACGCAACGGGCGCTGCTCGCCGGCAAGAGCGAGGGTCGCAAGAACTCCTCGAAGTGATGAGCCGGTTGACCGGCGTGCCGTCTGTTTGGGGCCAGAGCAATTGAAGATATTTCAGTGTCGGTCTTGCGGCCAACCCGTCTCGTTCGAGCACGTCGCGTGCGCGAATTGCGGCACTCAGCTCGTATTCAATGCGTCGCGAATCGACCTGACGAAACTCGAATCCCATCAAGCTTGCCGTAACCGCGAGATCATCGGCTGCAACTGGTGTGTCGAGGGCGAGGACTGGTATTGCAGCTCGTGCGACCTCACGCGCACAACTCCGGATCTCGGCAATACCAGACACGTCATGCTCTGGCGGCGCATGGAGGAGGCCAAGCGCCGTCTGCTTTACGATCTCCGTCGGCTGGGACTACCACTTGAATCGCGTGGCGGCGCACCGGTCGCATTCGATATGCTCTCGGACGAAGTCAGCCCGATCCTGACCGGCCATCTCTCGGGCCTGATCACGCTCAATCTCGCGGAGGCCGACGATGTCGAGCGCGAAGCCCGTCGCGTGGCGTTTCGCGAGCCGTACCGCACGCTGCTCGGCCATTTCCGCCACGAGATCGGTCATTTCTATTGGGACTTGCTGGTCGACGGCACGACATTCCAGGGGCCGTTCAAGCTGATCTTCGGCGACGATACGCAGGACTATCAGACGGCGATCAACACCTATTATGGCCGCAGCGATCGTTCATATGACCGGATGGGATTCATCAGCGAGTACGCTACATCCCATCCTTGGGAGGATTGGGCGGAAACGTTCGCGCATTTCCTGCATATCGTCTCGACGCTCGACTCGCTGGCAGGTCTGCCCCTGGCGCTGAACGAGCGAGCCCGGCAGACCCTGACGGATCCGTATCTGGAGAGCGACTTCGAAGCGCTTCTCGCATTGTGGATGCCGCTCGCTCGCGGCATCAACGAACTCAACCGCTCGCTCGGCATGAGTGACGCCTATCCGTTCGACATATCGCCTGCGGTGAAGGGCAAGCTGCACCTCGTGCATATGGCGATCAGCGCGTTCCGCGAGCAACAGAAGCTCGCGGCATGACGCGACAGAGGGCAGCTTCCTTCACGTCAGGAACGTGCGGATGCTGTCCGCAATCTCCCGCGCGTGCGTCTCCAGCGCGAAATGTCCGGTGTCGAAGAACTGCACCACCGCATTGGGATTGTCGCGCTTGAACGCCTCGGCGCCGGGCGGAATGAAGAACGGATCGTTCTTGCCCCAGACCGCGAGGAACGGCGGCTTGTGCGTGCGGAAATATTTCTGGAATGACGGATAGAGCGCGACGTTGCTCTTGTAGTCGCCCATCAGATCGAGCTGCACGTCATCCGAACCCGGGCGCGCGAGATAGAAATTGTCGAGGTTCTGGCCGTCCGGTGACACCAGGGTCGGATCGGGGACGCCATGCGTGTACTGCCAGCGCGTCGCCTCCGGCGTGAGGAAGCCGCGCAGCACCTCGCGATTGGCCGACGACGGGTCCTGCCAATAGGCCTTGATCGGCGTCCAGCCGTCGCTCAGGCCGTCCTCATAGGCGTTGCCGTTCTGCGAGATGATCGCCGTGATCCGTTCGGGATGGCTGAGTGCCAGCCGGAAGCCGGTCGGCGCGCCATAGTCGAAAACGTAGACCGCGAAGCGATCGAAGCCGATCAGTTCGGTGAAGCGCTCAATCACACGTGCGATGTTATCGAAGCTATAGCTGAAGTTTTCGGGCGAGGGCATGTCGGACTGGCCGAAGCCAGGAAGGTCGGGCGCCACGATATGAAACCTGTCGGCCAGCAGCGGGATCAGGTCGCGGAACATGTGTCCCGCGCTGGGGAAGCCGTGCAGCAGCAGAAGCTTCGGCGCGCCGACGCGGCCGGCCTCGCGATAGAACACCTTGAATCCGTCGGTGTCGGCGGTGCGGTAGGAGGTCTGGGTCATCGCTGTCTCCAATGTAACCTGTTTAATGCCTTTAATTAGGTTATTAATGAGGTGCGTAACTTGTCAATAATCTTTTTACAGGTTACTTAGTTTGAGCATCTCAAGGACCGGCCAGGGACCCGCTCATGGACAGAACGCCCGCCATGTTCATCGCCGACTCGCTCGGCCTTGATTTCCTCAATTCGGTGGCGACACCGGTCGAGACGCCCGTCGATTGGCTCGACGATGGTGATGGCCTGATCGACTGGCTGGCGCAGGCGAAGCTGGTGCCGCCAGATGAGCTGCACGCGGTGAGGGCACGCGCGAAGCCGGGCGAACTCGACAAGGTCGCGGATCAGGCGCGCGACCTGCGCGAATGGTTCAGGGGCTTCGTGCGCAAGCACGCGGGGCAACCGCTCACGGCGGCGGCTCTCAAAGAACTCGGTCCGTTGAACGATTTGCTGGAGCGCGACGAGACCTTCAGCCGGATCGAAGCCGGACACGGCGATGGCCGCGCGCTGTCATTGCACAGGACGCGGCGCTGGCGATCGCCCGAAGCGCTGCTTCTGCCGGTTGGCGAAGCGATGGCGAAATTCGTCTGCGAGGAAGACTTCACCGACGTGAAGGCGTGCGAGGGCCATCACTGCACGATGCTGTTCGCCGACCACACCCGTAGGCGCGCGCGGCGATGGTGCATCATGGCGGTCTGCGGCAATCGCGCCAAGCAGGCCGCGCATCGCAGCAGGCTCAAGAGCAGGCAGTAAACCGGGCCGGGGGCCGCGCTATCGCTTCCTGACCAGCTTGAGCGGACGGCTGGTGCTTTGAGGGCGCGGCTTGCCCGCCGTGCTCTGTGCTTCGTGCGGGCTCAGGAAGCGGACGAGCATCGTCTTCAGATGCGCGGTGCTTTGCTTGACATCCAGCTTCGGATTGCGGATCGGCATCGCGCGTGATCCATCGATGATCGCGATCAGGATGTCCGCCGTCGCGTCCGGGTCCAGTCCCGGATCAACCCGCCCCTTGCTTTGCGCCTGGCGCAGGAAGTCGGCCCACATGCGGCGGACCGCTTTGGTGTGGCGTTCGATGATCTTGGCGAATTCCGGATTGCGGGCGGCCTCCGCGAGGCCATCCAGATTGAGGATCTGGGCGGGTCGAAACCGCAGGCTGGTTTCCTCGATGTCGGTGAGCAGCGCCTCGATCACGTCGGGCGCGGCGAGAATCTTTTCGAAGCGCTCGGCCGTACGGGCGAGACCCAAATCGATCATCGCCTCGATGATCGCCATCTTGCTCGGGAAGTAGTGATAGAGGTGCCCCGGGCTGATGCCGGCCTCAGTACAGATGTCCGTCGTGCTGGCGCCGCGGAAGCCGTCCCAGATGAAGCAGCGGATCGCCGCGCCGAGGATCTCGGAGCGCTTCTGCTCGTGCTTGACGGGGTCGACTTTCCTCAAACCGGACATCTCCATTCACATTCGCCCCGTTTAGCACGAGGATTCGCCACGAGAAAATCAAAATTAGACAGTTCCATCTATTTATGTTGACCGATGTTACAGTGCGCGAGAATGATTATTAGAGTGATCTATCTAATAATCCGCCGATGCGGGAATGGGGCCATGCGCTTTCCACGGACGGTCCTGATGAGCGCCGCGCTAGCTCTCGGGGGATGCGCGGTCGCGCCGCTCGAACGCGCCGGCTCACTCAGGAGCTACGACCGGATGTCGGACGCGAACGGGCTGGTGACGCGGTCGCAGATCCGGGTGAACAAGAAGGATTTGCTGGCGGCCAAGACCATCCGGATCGCATCGACCGTCTTTCCGGCGCGCACGGGCGTCGAATTGACCGAAAAGGAGCGCCGCCTGGTTGCGAACGCCGTCAGTCGCGAATTGTGCCTGCGTTTGAGCGAGCGTTTTCGCATCGTCTCCTCCGACGACGACGCCGACCTCACGGTGCAGGCGACGGTGACGCACGCGACGCCGACCAGCGCGACCGCCTCCGGCGCGTCGAAGGCCCTGTCGATTGCCAAGACCGTCGCGCTGCCTGCCGTGCCCGTGCCGGTGCCGCGGCTTCCGGTCGGACTCGGCAGCCTGTCGGTCGAGGCGGAAGCGCGCGATTTTGCAGGATTTCAGAAGGCGGCCATGGTTTGGGCGCGCAGCGCCAATTCCATCTCGAACTCCGCGCGGGTCGCCAACGAAGGCGATGCCTATGACCTTGCCGCCGATTTCGGCGCGGACTTCGCCAAGCTGGTCGTGACAGGGGAGTCGCCCTTCGGCGGAGTCCCGGCGCTGCCGCCGATGGACAGCATTCCCGTGCGGCTCGGCGGCGCGCCCAAATACGTCGCGTGCGAGGCGTTCGGACGTTTTCCGGGCCTGACCGGCTTTGCAGGGCAGGGCCTCGGCCTGCCGCCGGCATGGACGGATTCCGGTGCCAGGGAGAGTCCGGCCAACAATCCGGTCCCGGCCCCGCCGCCAGGGCCGAGTTCAGAGCAGGCGCTGACGCAGTGATAGCTGCGTCCCCCGCGCATCCAGCCCGACACACATCAGTAGCCGATCAGAGTAGGTGACATGCTGACTTCCGGAACGACACGCTCTTCCCAACGTGTTTTGCGCGAAAGCGCAGCGCGCGACGATGCGAGCGCCAGGAGCGTTCCTCTGTTCACGGCCGACGAAGCGTGGAGCCGGACGATGGCCGATCGTCGCATGGACGGCGAGACGGATGACTCGATCCTCGAGCCCGGCTTCTGGATGGCGGCCCTGGTTGCAGTCCTGCCCACGGTCGCGGGCTGCTTCTATCTGATCCTGACCCAGGGATGAGGCGCCGCTCTATGGCGGCCTTGTCGGCCGTCCTGACGCTGCTGCTGGCAGGATGCGCTTCGAGCGCCAATCTGCCGCCCGCCTATCATGCTTCGCGCGCACCAGCCGCCAAGGCGGTGCAGGAGGGCGTCAGGAAAGCAGCCACCGAGGCCAAGCTGACTGGAGGACTCGAGACAAGTGCCGTCCGCCATACCGACCACGGACCGGGATCGTATTTCGTCTGCCTGAGGCAACGCGGTGGTCCGTCCGACAGACGCCCCGCCTATTCGGTCTTTTTCGACGACGACGCCTACAAGGGCGTCCAGAGTTCGGTGATTGTCGAGGCTTGCGAAGCCCAGCCATGGATTCCTTTCAATTGACGCGGGAATGCAGGGCGGAACGAGGGGCTTCGAGCGATGGCCGTCAACGGCCCCGGTTCCGTGCCCCAAAAACCACCCAATCGATGGTCACTAAGCGCCCGGGGGAGGCATTGGCCTCCCGTGGTGGGACTGCTGGACTGATGCTTGATCCAAGGCGAATTGTGGTGCTGGCAGCGGTTGCGCTGCTCGCCTTGAGCACCGGCACGGCCGTGGCCTCACCACCCAAGTCGAAGCGTGCGCCAGTGACGGCCACCGCGCCGCCGCCTCCCGCGCCCGTCGCGCTGCCGCCGCCCAAGATCTACCTGTTCCGCGGCGCCATGGGGCCGATCTTTTCGACCGGCATGGACCGGCTCGAAGAGAAGCTGACCAAGGCCGGCTTTTCGGCCAACGTCTACGAATTCACCATCTGCCGATGGATCGGCGATCGTGCCATTTCCAGCTACAAGGAAAGCCCGGCGCCGATCGTGCTGATCGGCCATTCCATGGGCGGGCTGTGCTCCGTCGTCATCTCCGAGATGGCGGCCAAGGAGAACATTCCGATCAGCCTCGTCATCGCCATCGATCCCGCGCATGCGACCGGCGACGTACCGCTCAACGTCGAACGCTTCATCAACATCTTCCTGTCCGACAGCGTGCTCGGCGGCGGCGACGTCGTGGCCGTGCCTGGCTTTCGCGGCCATTACGCGAGCTACGATTTGAAGGAAAACAGCCGCGTCTCGCACATCAACATCGAGAAGTCCGACGACATCCATCGCCAGATCGTCGAGATGGTGACGCAACTGCCGCGCATCCCGCCCCAGACCCAGGCCGACGCCCTGCCGCTGCGCTATCTCGTGCCGGCGGATACGCTGGTGGAATTGTGGGACTCGGGCGTGCGGGTGCCGGTGCGCCGTGGGGACACCATGGAGAGCATTGCCGCAGCCAATCGCGTGCCGCTGTGGACGCTCGCGCAAAGTAATTCGCTGGCGGAGAACGCGACGCTGACGCCGGGACAATCCATCATCGTCCCGCGCCATTTGACGCCGCCGGACGCCGCGGCCGCGATGGCGGCGCCGCAGGGGCGGCGATAAGACGGCTTCCCTGGCCTCGCCTTACGAGTGCCGCGGCAGCCATCTTGATGCAGATGTCACCGGCGTCGGGCGAGCCATCGCAGAAGCTTGGCCCGCCGGTTGATAGGGCGCAGCGAGAAGCATCAGAAACAATGCCCTTTCAGCGGCGTATTTGGCCGCGGGTCGGCGATTTTCCGACCCCTGCATGACGAGGCGTCCTTCCGTCGTGCAAACACGCCACTGCCAGGTCCTTCGGCCGCACCTTTTCAGAAACACTTCGAATGTCGGGAAACTATCTGACATCTCGGTCAGCCCTGGGCGCTCGCCATCTGGAGCGCGGTTGCGTTGTCGGTCACCGTGTTCGGAGTTGGGAAGGCGAGCGGAAAGGTGGAGGCCGAGAGTTTTTCGATCACGGCGCGCTCTTCCAACAGCCGTCGCTCGATGAACCGCCGTTCGAAATCGGTCAGCTCGGTCTTGAGCAAACGCCGGTAGCGGCTGATGTTATTGCAGTGCGCGCGCAATAGGGCGACTTCGTCATCCATCATGGTCGTGATCCCCGTGGAGTGATTGCTTAGGCTGCAAGGCCGGTTCGCGAGACGGATCTCGTGCGGACTGGCTTGCCACCCGGAGGCCCCTTCGGATGGCGATCGAGCGACGCGAGGGCTTCGAGAATCTCGTCGATCGTGACCGCCTTGTCCGAACCAGGGAGTTCTCTCAAAGCCGGGTTTGAGGCGACGCTGGCTGCGTCCGAGGCCCAGGACGCCAGGATCGCCCGCTGCTCTCCGATCGACAGATCCGGATCCGCCAGGACGTCGCGCGGATGATCGTAGACGGAGCCGGGATGCAATATCGCGTTCAGGTCGATGATGTTGTCGGCATGATCGATCATGAGAGGTTCTCCTTCTCCTTTCGCTAAACCTCTGGTTTGCAGTACGGCACGCAACGGAGGGCGAGGGTAGCTCCCGCCCGGAGCTCGGGCGGGAGTACCAGGCCTCCGATCAACGAAATTCAGGCGGCCTTGCTTTCGAGCTGATGCACGGTACCGGCAGATGCGCCATTGATGGGGATTCGCCGCGGCTTCATGGCATCGGGAATTTCCCGGACCAGCTCGATCTTCAGCAGACCGTTCTCGAATGCGGCGCTCTTCACCTGGACATAGTCGGCGAGGTTGAACTGCCGCTTGAACGGACGCGCGGAAATGCCCCGGTAGAGATATTCGCGTTCGGCTTTGTCGGCCTTGTGGCCTTCGACGGTCAGGGCGTTCTGCTCGGCCGTCACCGAGATCTCGTCAGGCGAAAAGCCCGCAATCGCCAGCGTAATCTGGTAGCGATCGTCGCTGACGCGCTCGATGTTGTAGGGGGGATAATTATCCTCGCCGGCACGCTGTGCCGTTTCAACGAGGTCGAAGAGGCGATCGAAGCCGATGGTCGAACGCCAGAGGGGAGAGAAGTCGTAAGTGCGCATAGCCAGATCCTCCAAAGAGCAAAATGGATACGAGCGGCACCGGTCACGACCGGTGCCCGTCTCAGTCTTTCCCGACCCATCAGGCGCCGGGAACGCCACCTCTCGGTGGCAACCGAAAAATAAAAAAAACCGATTTTGGTTTCAAGAGGGGGACGAAATTTTTTTGAACCCCGCCTCCTGGTAAACCGCGAACGATCGCCGACGGCTCGCGTTCGCGGTGCAGAAACCATTCAGCGCCTAAACGTTCGATCCGTGGATCGCATCGATCACGGCGTCGGTCACCTCTTTCGTCGTCGCCTTGCCGCCGACGTCGGGCGTCAGCACGCCGGCCGCACACACTTTCTCGACCGCTGCCATCAGTCGCACCGCCGCATCCTTCTCGCCGAGATGCTCGAGCATCTGCGCGCCGGTCCAGAACGTCGCGACCGGGTTGGCGATGCCCTTGCCGGTGATGTCGAAGGCCGAGCCGTGGATCGGCTCGAACATCGAGGGGAAACGACGCTGCGGATCGATGTTGCCGGTCGGCGCCACGCCGAGGCTGCCCGCGAGCGCGCCCGCGAGATCCGAGAGGATGTCGGCGTGGAGGTTGGTCGCCACGATGGTGTCGAGGCTCTTCGGATGCAGCGTCATGCGCACCGTCATGGCGTCGACCAGCATCTTGTCCCAGGTGACGTCGGGGAATTCAGCCGCGACCTCGGCCGCGATCTCGTCCCACATCACCATGCCGTGGCGCTGCGCGTTCGACTTGGTCACGACGGTCAGGAATTTGCGCGGACGCGACTGCGCGAGCTGGAACGCATAGCGCATGATGCGGGTGACGCCGACGCGGGTGAACACGGCGACTTCGGTGCCGACCTCTTCCGGCAGGCCCCTGTGCGCGCGGCCGCCCATGCCGGCATATTCGCCTTCCGAGTTCTCGCGCACGATCACCCAGTCGAGATCGCCGATCCCGACATTGCGCAGCGGCGAGGCGACGCCCGGCAAAATCTTGGTCGGCCGAACATTGGCGTATTGGTCAAAACCCTGGCAGATCGGCAGGCGCAGGCCCCACAGCGTGATGTGGTCAGGCACATCAGGCGCGCCGACCGCGCCGAAATAGATCGCGTCGAAATTCTTGAGCTCGGCGAGGCCGTCCGCCGGCATCATCACGCCGTGCTTCTTGTAATAGTCCGAACCCCAGTCGAACGTCTTGATGGTGAAGGCGAGGTCGCCGCTGCGTTTTGCCAGCGCCTCCAGCACGCGGACACCGGCGGAGATGACCTCGGGGCCGATGCCGTCGGCGGGAATGGCTGCGATCGAATGGGTGCGCATGGAAGTGCTCCGTGAGAGAGATTAGCGGGATTGCGGGACGGGTTCGACGGGCGCGGTCTGTGCGCGCGACAATAGCAGGGTCAGGACCGCCGAGAGAACGAGCAGGCCGCTGACGAAATAGAGGCCGCCGACAAAGCTGCCGGTCTGGTCCTTGATCCGGCCGATCATGGCGGGGCCGACGAAGCCGCCGAGATTGCCGATCGAGTTGATGGTGGCGATGCCGGCTGCGGCGGCCGGACCGGACAGGAACAGCGTCGGCATGCTCCACAGCGGCGGCTTTGCGGAGGAGATGCCGATGTTCACGAGAGCAAGCGCGACCAGCACGGCGACGACGCCGGTGGCAAGGCCGGCATAGGCGAGGCCCGCGGCGGCGATCAGGCAGGCCCACACGACGTGCCAGGTGCGCTCGCCGGTGCGGTCCGAATGCCGCGCCCAAAGAATCATGGCGACGACGGCAGCCGTTGCCGGCAGAGCATTGAGGAAGCCGACCTGGAGCGAGGACAATCCGAACTGCTTGATGATCTGCGGCGCCCAGACGCCGAGGGTGTAGAGACCGGCCGAGGTGCCGAAATAGATCAGCGACAGCGCCAGCACGCGCGGATCGGCAAGCCCGCGCCAGATGCTGTGGCTCGCGGTCGCGGCCTTGCTGGTGGTCTCCATGTTCATGGTCTCGATCAACCAGCGGCGCTCGTCATCCGCGAGCCATTTCGCCTTCTCGGGGCGATCGGTCAAGAAGCCGAGCACGACGAAGCCGAGCAGCACGGCCGGCACCGCCTCCAGCACGAACAGCCATTGCCAGCCCTTGAAGCCGAGATGGCCGTCCATCTCCAGCAGCGCGCCCGATATCGGCGAGCCCAGCACGGTCGAGAGTGGGGCTGCCGCCATGAACAGCGCGGTGACCGCGGCACGCTGGCGCGCCGGGAACCAGTAGGAGAGATAGAGGATGATGCCGGGAAAGAAGCCGGCCTCCGCGACACCGAGCAGGAAGCGCAGGATGTAGAAGCTGGTCGGCCCCTGGACGAAGGCCATCGCGGCGGACACGATACCCCAGGTGATCATCACCCGCGCGATCCAGATCCGCGCGCCGACCTTGTGCAGGATGATGTTGGAAGGCACCTCGAACAGGAAGTAGCCCCAGAAGAAGATGCCGGCGCCGAAGCCGTAGACGGTCGGCGACAGGCCGATGTCCTTGTTCATCGTCAGCGAGGCGAAGCCGATATTGACGCGGTCGATGAAGGCCACGAAGTACAGCAGCATGATGAAGGGAACGATGCGCCAGCTGATCTTGCGCAGCACGCGCGTCTGAATCTCGCTCGCCATCCTCGCCTCCCTCAGGTTCCGGTTTGTTGTGTGGCGGCAAGCCTAGGCGGGGGAGGGAGGCAGACTCAATTCGCGCTGGTTTATACAAAAAAATGATATAATCCTCGCCGGAAGGCTGCCGGCGGGCGTTAGGCGCGCTGAAGCTTCCACAGCGTCATGCCCGGGCTTGTCCCGGGCATCCACGTTCTTCGTTCCGCGGAGAAAGGCGTGGATGGCCGGGACAAGCCCGGCCATGACGACCTCATGCAATGCGATGGCCCGGGGCGGAAGACGAGAGGACGGCGAATGGAATTGCATCAGCTCCGATGCTTCGTGGCGGCGGCCGAGCAGTTGCATTTCGGCCATGCGGCGCAGCAGCTCCAGATGCTGCCGTCCGCGCTCGGCCGGCAGATCAGGCTGCTGGAAGAGGATCTGGGAACGCGGCTGTTCGCGCGGACGACGCGCGCGGTGTCGCTCACGGACGATGGCACGACGCTGCTGCGCGATGCCCGCGCCATCCTCGCCAAGGTCGAAGCGGTCGAAAGCAATTTGCGCAACCGCTCGCGCGTGGGCGCTGCGCGACGATTGCGAATTGGCGCCATCGACAGCGCGGCGGCGGGATTGCTGCCGCCGCTGCTGCGGGATTTCCGCGATCAGCATCCCGACATCGCGGTGCAGCTGCTCGAGGACAAGACCGTGCGGCTGCTGCCGAAGATCCTCACCGGTGCGCTCGATCTCGCCTTCGTTCGCCCGCCGGTTCAGCCGGACAAGCGGCTCGAATTCCGCGACCTGCTCCAGGAGACCGCCATCGTGGCGTTCCCGCAGCGGCATGCGCTGGCGCAGCGCAAGTCGGTCACGCTGGCGCAGATTGCCGACGAGGCCATGCTGGTGCCGGACCGCCGCTCGCGGCCGCACAGCCATGACCTCACGATAAAACTGTTCGAGCAGGCCGGGTTGACGCCGCGCATCGTGCAGGTCGCCGACGAGAAGCAGACCATCGTCCATCTGGTGGCAACGAAGCTCGGGGTCGCGATCGTGCCGCGCTGGACCACGCGGATGGCGGTGACGGGGGTGCGCTTCGTGCCGCTGCGGCCGAAGCAGAGCGGCCCGGTCGGGCGGCTGCCGCTGGCCGCCGTTTGGCTGCGTGGCTCGCGCGATCCCGCCCGTGATGCCATGCTGGCCGTGCTGGAGGCACGCCTGCGCAGCTATGCGCGGGAGGCGTGAGAGGTTATGACATGGGCTTGGCGAGAAGGTGGGATGCGATGACGGGACAGAAAGCTTCGGGCGAGTTGAAGGTTGCCATCGCGGGCCTGGGCTCGATCGGTACCAAGATCGCGACCGCGCTCGATCAGGGCATCGAGGGGCTGACGCTCTCGGCCGTCGCCGTGCGTGATCCCGCCAAGCACCAGGCCTTCATCAGCGGCCTTCGCCGTCCGCCGCAAATCCTGCCAATCGACCAGCTCGGCGACGCCGCCGACATCGTGGTCGAATGCGCGCCGAGCAGCCAGTTGCGCGCGATCGTCGAACCCGCCGTGAAGCGCGGCAAGGCCGCAATCGTCGTCAGCGTCGGCGGTCTGCTCGACAATTTCGATCTGATCGATCTCGCCCGCGCCAATGGCGGCCGCATCATCGTGCCGACGGGCGCGCTGATCGGCCTCGATGCGGTCAACGCTGCCGCCGTGGGCACCATCCATTCGGTGAAGATGGTGACGCGCAAGCCGATCGACGGACTGAGGGGCGCGCCGTTCATCGTCGAGAACAACATCGACATCGACAATCTGCGCGAGCCGCTCAAGCTGTTCGAAGGATCTGCGCGCGAAGCGGCGAAGGGCTTTCCGGCAAACGTCAATGTCGCTGTTGCGCTGTCGCTCGCGGGCATCGGACCGGATCGCACCCAGATGCAGGTCTGGGCCGATCCCACCGTGACGCGCAACGTTCATCGCATCGAGGTGGAGGCGGATTCGGCGCGGTTCTCGATGGGCATCGAGAACATCCCGTCCGAAAATCCCAAGACCGGGATGATTACCGCGCTCTCCGTGATCGCGCTGCTTCGCAAGCAGCGCGCCACGTTGTGTGTGGGGACGTAACAGGGCGAACTAGTTACCCCAGACGGCGCTGCGCTCTATCACCGTCATCCTGAGGTGCTCGCCTCTTCGGCGAGCCTCGAAGGACGACGGCCCGGCTGCATCTCGGCCGTTCATCCTTCGAGGCTCGCGATGGGGCGCTGAGCGCCCCATCACTCGCGCCTCAGGATGACGGAACGCATACGCGCCGCGGCGCCACTTACGCGCCCGTCACGCGCCAGATCACGTTGCCGACGTCGTCGGCCATCAGCAGCGACTTCTTGTCGGGGCCGATCACGACGCCGACCGGGCGGCCGTAGGATTCTTTCTCGTCCGGGGACAGGAAGCCCGACAGGATGTCGCGACCGGGGCCGGACGGCTTGCCGTTCTCGAACGGGATGAACACAAGCTTGTATCCGGACAGCGTGCTGCGATTCCACGAGCCGTGCTGGCCGATCACCATGCCGTCGGGGAATCCGGGCAAGGTCCCTGCGGGCATCCAGCACAGGCCGAGCGAGGCGGTGTGACCACCGAGCGCATAGTCCGGCTGAAGCGCCCTGGCGACCAGCGCTGCATCCTGCGGCACGCGGTCGTCCACCGTCTTGCCCCAGTAGCAATAGGGCCAGCCATAGAAGCCGCCATCGCGCACCGAGGTCAGATAGTCCGGCGGCGTCTCGTCGCCGAGCCCGTCGCGCTCGTTGACGACGGTCCAGAGCACATTCGTGGTCGGCTCCCAGGCTAGACCCACGGGATTGCGCAGGCCGGCGCCGAAAATGCGATGCGTGCCGGCGGCGAGATCGAGCTCGTAGACCGCGGCGCGGCCTTCCTCGACCTCCATGCCCATCTCGGCGATGTTGCTGAGCGAGCCGACGCCGGCATAGAGCTTGTTGCCATCGGGGCTGGCGAGCAGGCTGCGGGTCCAGTGGCCGTTCGGCTTGAAGGTGGTGAGCCGCTTGCCCGGCGCGGTGATGCTGTCGGCATTGGCGACGTAAGGGAAGGCCATCACGCCGTCGGTGTTGCCGACATAGAAGGTGTCGCCGACCAGGGCCATGCCGAACGGCTGGCTGAGGTTTTCCATGAAGGCGCCGCGCACTTCGGCCACGCCGTCGCCGTCCCTGTCGCGCAGCAGCGTGATGCGGTTGGCGGAGACGCCGAGCGCCGCGGCACGTCGCATGGTTGCCTGCATCGCGTAGTGAAACACGCTGCGGGGGGCGCCGGCGATCTGCGTCGATTCCGCGATCAGCACGTCGCCGTTCGGCAGCACATCGATCCAGCGCGGATGGTCGAGGTTGGTTGCGAATGCGTTGACCTTGAGCCCGGGTGCGGGCGTCGGCTTCTGGCCTTCGCTCCAGCCGCGCGCGGTCGGCATCTTCAACGTCGGCAGCGCGCCTTGCGGCTTCGCCTCGGGAATCGCCGGCGCCTGGCCCCAGGCCGGCGCAGGCGTGGTGCCCGACAGCTTTCGCCATTGCAGCGCGACGCCACCGACGAGTGCGACGAACTGCGCAAAGATGCTGGAAAAATTCATGAAAAGCCCCTGTTGAACCCTGAGGCACAGTCCAACGCCAGATCGCCCAAAGCCCCGCGCGGGCCATGGGACCTGATCCATGCCTGATCGTCGATCTCTCCAGATCCACGATGGATGTCGTCATGCCCAGTTGCGCGCGCATCCAACTGGGTAGCGCTAAAAAGGTCAACCTGTGCAGGCTCGGATCGGGCCGTTTATGGCCCGCGCAATGGCGGCACGCCGAATTTGCATGGCGGGGAGGATGCAGGTCTATCCCCGTCATCCTGAGGTGCGAGCTCTTGCGAGCCTCGAAGGATAGACGGCCCGGACACATCTCGGCCGTGCATCCTTCGAGGCCCGGCCGGCGATGCAGTCGCATCGCCAACCTCGCACCTCAGGATGACGGGTTTGATATGAGCGTTGTGTCGGCGGTCAGTGCAGGTGCTTGAACATCACCGCGGCGACAGGAACGGAATGATCATCGGCACGCGGCGGCAATAGGCGCCGTAGGCGTCCTCGCCGAGCTCCTTGGACAGGAACACCTCTTCCATCCGGCCCTTCTGCCACATGCCGACCGAGATCAGGATGGCGCCGAGGATCGTCGTGACGAGGCCGATTGCGATGCCCGTGACGAGCATGCCGAAGATCAAACCGGTGTAGATCGGGTGGCGCACGATGCCGTAGGGGCCGGTGTCGATAACGCGGTGGTCTTCCTTGTGGGTGATGGTGTTGGACCAGAATTTTCCGAGATGCAGCCGGCCCCACCAGGCGAAGGCGATGCCGGCGACCGAGAGGACCGCGGCGATGGCGATGCCGGTGTTGCCGAGCACCCAGAGCGGCTTCCAGCCCAGGATCTGTGCAACCCAGGGCGTGTACAGGATGCCGCCGACCAGGATCGGCAGGCGATAGCGCTGCGACTCCAGCGTCATGACCTGCTTCTTGGTCTGCCCCTGCCAGAACGAGGCGCCGACCCAACTGGCGAGAAAGGCGAGCCAGATCAGGGCCAGGAGTTCGGTCGGCCACGCCGTGGTCCAACCACCCCAGGCGACAGAGAGAAGCTTGCTGAAATCGAAGGACATGAAGGTTCTTTGCGTTGAGGCGGCGGCTTAGCCCGCGCGCGAGGAGAGCGCGTGACGCTCGATGGCGCCGGAGGGCTGCTGGCCGTTGCGGGCGAGAAGATGGGTGATGGTTTCGCGCAAGACCGGTTCGATCGGGCGCGGCGCATAGCCGAGCTCGTTACGGGCTTTGCCGATCGAAAGGTCGCTCGCGGCAAGCGCAATGCGCACGCCCTCGGCAGTGCCGTTGGGCGGCCGGCGCGTGATGCGATCGGAAATGGATTCGAGCATGATCGCGGAGAGCTCGGCGATCTTGCCGGGCACGACCACCGGAAATTGCCGGCGCCCGCTCATCGCCGACATCATCCGAAGGATGTTGCCGAGCGGAACGCAGTCGCCGCCGAGAATGTAGCGCTGGCCGAGGCGACCGCGTTCCATCGTCAGCACGAGGCCCATCGCGACGTCGCGGACGTCGACGAGATTGACCAGGAAGTTGAGATGCGGCTGCACCTTCTTCTGGAGGAAGTACCAGAGCATCGCGGTCGGCGGCGTCAGATTGTGGTCGGCGGCCCCGATCGGCATGGTCGGCGTGCCGATCACGAGCGGGAAGCCGCTGGCCGCAGCCTTCGCGGCATGGTGCTCGGCGAGCGACTTCGAACGCGTGTAGGCGCCGGGCATCGCGTCGGCCGGCTGCAGCGCCTCTTCGGCGGCCTCGCCGTTGAGATTCGAATAGGGGAACAGGATCGATTCCGTCGAGCAGTGCAGGAAGCGCGAGACACCGCGCTTCATTGCAGCCGCAAGCACCACCTCGGTGCCGCGGCAATTGACCTCGTGAAAGTCCTGCTTGTTGGCGACCCACATGCCGGGCAGGCCGGCGAGGTGATAGACCTGATCGACGCCCGCGACGGCGGCATCGACCGCAGCGGCGTCGAGCACCGAACCGTGCACATGTTCAACGTCGGTGTTCGCCGCGGCCGGCGGACGAACATCGAGCACGCGCACCCGCTGCCCACGGGCGCGGAGCGATTCTACGAGATGATGTCCGATGAAGCCGCTGCCACCGGTAACCAGTACGAGAGCCATGCAGAAGGTTTGCTGTTTCGCGTCGAGAGCTATCGGGTTGAAAGGGAATTGGTCGGAACAGGCGCCAGAATCGCGGCAAGGTCGCGACGGAAGCCCAATGCAATGAATAATTTTGCCATGACAAACATCGGTCCAAGCAGGAAATGCGCGGGGTGGTCGACCATCGACGGCTGCCGTTCCTCGAAAACCCTGTGGCCGATGATCTGCGATGCGACGCCGAGTCCGATCAACACGGCAAAAATAGACCACATCATGACGATCGAGACCTGATTGCCGATCGCGGTCGCGACCAAAAGCAGCACGAGCATCGCAGCCAGGATGCCAAGCCCGATCCCGGCATCCAGCATCAGCCAGTAGACCAGCACCGGCAGCGCCAAAATCACCGCCAGGCTCACCTGGATCCCGAAAATGGGAACATGCACCAGGGTCAGCGGCAGCGTAGCGCCGGTGAAGAGCAGGAGGATGCCGACCACGTGCATCGCGCAGTTCCAGGGATCGCGATGATATTCGACGTAGTCGGCCAGTTGGCGTTGAAAATAACTGGCCATCTCGGTCTCGTGCATCATGGGGTCGGGGAAGGGCGAGAACAGGCTATAGCACCGGATAGGGCAGTGCACAAACCGGCGCTATTGTCGCGCGAAACCGGGCTGCCGCGCTGTGAGACACGTCACAAAACGGTCAGAACTTCAAAGGGTTCCGCTAAACGCAGAAGCGTGTTCGCTCAGCGTTTCTTGGCGGGCTTTTTCGCCGCAGGCGCAGCCGCCGTGGCCGGATGCGCAGGCGCCTCTTCCGGCAGCTTGGCATAGGTCTGGATCTGCAGCTGGCCGTTGACGGCCGAGGTCGGCTTGGCGCGGTCGAGAAACTGCTCCTCGCCGAGGCCGATCGGGTGCAGCCGCTTGGTCGAGATCTTGAACGTGTTCACCAGCACGTCGCGGATCGCATCGGCGCGGCGCTGGCTCAGGATCGCATTGGCCTCGCGCGTCTTCGCGTTGGATTCGACATGGCCGACGATCAGGAAAGTGTAGGGCAGCAGCGAGGCATGGACCAGCGCGTCCGCGATGCGGCCGACGGTCTGATAGGAGCCCGGCTGGATGATCGGCGTGTCGGCGTCGAACTGGATCTGCGCGTTGAAGGTCGGCAGCTTGGCCAGATCAGGCACGATCGGCGGCCGGTTCACTGGGCCCGGATCGTTCTTGATCCTGGTCTTGGCGCGCTCCATCACCTGCGCCTTCAGCGCGGGAAGGTCGAGCTCGGCGGGCTCTTCGAAATGGTTGAGCTTGCCGACGATGTCGTCGCGGGTCGGCGGCGCCGTCTGCGCGCTCGCAGCACCAGCAAGAAGGGTCAGGCCAAGCGCGATGGCGATTTTGTTCGCGCGCATCACCGATACCCCGCGTCGTCGACGGCCTTCAGGCAGTTGTTGCTGATGCCCTTGGGTGTCGAGATCAGGCAGGGGATCGACTTGCTGGTCTCCTTGGTCGAGCCGCCGCAGACCTTGACGATCTCGCGCTGGCAGACATTCGCCACCGTGACACGCGCGGCGACCCGCTTCTGGATGGCGTCGAAGGCGCCGAGATAGTCGCTCTGGCACTGCTGGGAGAGCACGTCGCGGTTGCGCGACAGGCACTCCTTCAGGCGGGTCGAATCCGGGTTGACGCCGCGGCAATTGGCAACGATTTCCGCACCGCAGCTCTTGGCCAGAAGCCCGATCGAATCGCCAAAGCTCATGGTCTCGGCCGCCGCAAGCGACGGCATCCCCAATACCAGCAAGATCAGTGTGATGGAGCCCCGGACCATGGGTGCATCTGATACGGGGAAGTTCGCGATGGTCAAGGGCTGTTCGGGCGAGAACTGTCGAACGTCCGGCCAATGCGGCGAACAGTCCTCACTCGGCGTCGTCGTCGAGGGGCGGCCATTCGATCAGGACAACCGTGTGTTTCCCCAAATCGTCGGCAAATTCCGGGTCGGCCTTGAGCTCGTCCAACGGCCGGGGCGGGGGAAGTTGCCGGCCCTCCGCGATCAGCTCCTGCGCATAGAAGGCGAGCGCCTCGGGCGCACTCTCCAGGGCCTCGTCGACGTCGTCGCCACCGGAAATGCAGCCGGGCAGGTCCGGAAACCACAGGCTGACGGCGTCCGGGTCTGCGTCCTCGATGATGGCAACGTACTGAGCCATGGCGGGACTGGTGACCTCGAAAGTTGTGCCGCTGGGTTTTGTTCGACTATGAGTACCTCATCCGCGGAGGTAAGCAATTGAGCAAATTGACGTTGGCCGAAGGCGCTGGCTCATTCCTGTTTCGTGATGATGGCGCCGTCCCCGCGCCACGAACGATGCGGGTCTTTTCCTATTGCCCTCGATCGAGCAGCCCGGACACCCGCATCATTGTGGCCATGCACGGCGTTGATCGCGCCGCAGCCGAGTTTCGCGATCTCCTCGCGCCTCAAGCCGAGCGCAACGGGCAAATCGTGTTGGTCCCGGAGTTTGATCCGGATCAGTTCCCGGGCGTCCACGCCTACAATTTCGGCGGCGTGCGGCTGCCACCACCGGACAACACGGTCTTGCCGCGCGATCGCTGGAATTTCGCGGTGATCGACCGGCTCTTTCAGCATGTTCGGCAAGCGATCGGGTCCAGCCGCGAGACCTTCGGCCTGTTCGGCAACTCCGCAGGCGCCCAATTCGTCCTGCGTTATCTCGCGCTCAACGAGGCCGCTTCCGTCGATATGGCTGTTGCCGCCAATTGCGGCTGCTACATGCTGCCGGATCTCGCCAAGGAGTATCCGGATGGCATGGGAGGGATTGGCCTCGCGCCAAGTCATTTGCGGAGGTACCTGGGGCGCTCTCTCGTTATCTTGCTGGGCGATGCCGACAACGATCCGGACGACCCCCATTTGCCCCGCTGGGACGAGGCGATGGCGCAAGGCCCTCATCGCCTGGCGCGGGGGCTCTGGCATTTCGAGCACTGTGCGGCGTTGGCCAAAAGCCTTGGCGTTGAACTGGGCTGGCGGCTCGAAATTGCGCCTGGTGCCGGGCACGTCGACCAGCTGATCTACGACCAGGGAGCGAACATCTTGAAGGGCTGAGCGGGCGGCCTTGTGTGCAAGGCCACGCCTCACGCCCGCTGCACAAAGCTGTCCACGACCTTCTTCTCGCCGGCCTTGTCGAAATGGATGGTGAGCTTGTTGCCGTCGATCTTGGTGACGTGGCCGTAGCCGAATTTCTGGTGGAAGACGCGGTCTTCGAGCGAGAATTCCGAGGTCGTGCCGGTGGATTTCGCGACCAGCTCACCCTCGATCGTCATCGGGCCGCGGCGGCGCGAGGAGAAGCTGCCGAAATCGGGGCCGGATGACGAGGAGGAGGACGAAAACGTCGAAGCCTGTTCCTCGAAGCCGCCGCTTCCACCGCCATTGTGACCGCCGCCCCGGTTGCGGTTGGCCTGCGCGCGCTGCCAGCCCGGCGTCGAATAGGTCGAGCCGAAAGCCTCCATGTCGTCGAAGCGCGAGGCGCCGTAGCCGCCGGTGCCGCCCCAGGCCGAGCCGCCTTTGGATTCCGTGATCTCGACATTGGCCGCCGGCAATTCGTCGAGGAAGCGCGACGGGATGGTGGTCGTCCAGGTGCCATGGATGCGCCGGTTGGTCGCGAAATAGATCATGGCGCGGCGGCGGGCGCGGGTGATGCCGACATGGCCGAGCCGGCGCTCTTCTTCCAGGCCGGCACGGCCCTGTTCGTCCAGCGTGCGCTGGCTCGGGAACAGGCCTTCCTCCCAGCCGGGCAGGAACACGTTGTCGAATTCGAGCCCCTTGGCCGAATGCAGCGTCATCAGCGACACCGCATCCTCGTCGGCGCCACTGTCGCGGTCCATCACCAGCGAGATGTGCTCCAGAAACCCTTGCAGGTTCTCGAACTCCTCCATCGAGCGCACGAGTTCTTTCAAATTCTCCAGCCGGCCCGCGGCGTCCGCCGAACGGTCCTTCTGCCACATCTCGGTGTAGCCGCTCTCGTCGAGCACGATCTGGGCGAGATCGGTATGCGCGGTGACCTCGCGCTGGGCGCGCCAGCGGTCGAACTGGGCGACGACCTCCCGCAAGCTGCCGCGCGCCTTTGGCTTCAGCTCGTCGGTCTCGACCACGGCGCGCGCCGCCTCGAACAGCGGAATGCGGCGCTTGCGGGCGTGGTCGTGCAGCATCTGCACGGTGGCGTCGCCGAGCCCGCGCTTGGGCGTGTTGACGATGCGCTCGAAGGCAAGGTCGTCGGCCGGCGAATTGATGACGCGCAAGTAAGCCAGCGCGTCGCGGATTTCGGCGCGCTCGTAGAAACGCGGGCCGCCGATGACGCGATAGGGCAGGCCGAGCGTGACGAACCGGTCCTCGAACTCGCGCATCTGGTAGGACGCGCGCACGAGAATGGCGACCTCGTTGAGCTTGTCGCCCTTGCGCTGGATCTGCTCGATCTCCTCGCCGATGCCGCGGGCTTCCTCTTCGGAATCCCACGAGCCCGTCACCGTGACCTTTTCGCCGTCATGGTCCTCGGTGCGCAGCGTCTTGCCGAGCCGGCCTTCGTTGTGTGCGATCAGGTGCGAGGCGGCGGCGAGGATGTGGCCAGTCGAGCGGTAATTGCGCTCGAGGCGGATCACTTTTGCGCCCGGGAAATCGTGGTCGAAGCGCAGGATGTTGTCGACCTCGGCACCGCGCCAGCCATAGATCGACTGGTCGTCGTCGCCGACGCAGCAGATGTTTTTGGTGGGACCTGCAGGAGCGGCCGCCAATGCTGCGCGCTCCGTCATGGCGGGCTCACTGCCGGATTCTCCGGCGTGCAATTGCACGTCGTCGTTCGCCTCTTCGACGCGCTCCGGAATGACGGCGGGCACAGTTGGCTTCGACGGCATCTGCGACAGCAGCCGCAGCCACAGATATTGCGCGACGTTGGTGTCCTGATACTCGTCGACCAGGATGAATTTGAAGCGCTGCTGATACTGCCGCAGGATGTCCGGGTGCTCGCGGAAGATGCGGATGTCTTCGAGCAGCAGGTCGCCGAAGTCCGCCGCGTTCAGGATCTTCAGCCGCTCCTGGTAGCTCGCATAGAGCTTGCCGCCCTTGCCGTTGGCGAAGACCGCGGCTTCGCCCGACGGCACCTGCGACGGCGTCAGGCCGCGATTCTTCCAGCCGTCGATCAGGCCCGCCAGCATGCGTGCCGGCCAGCGCTTGTCGTCGATGTTGTCGGCTTGCAGGAGCTGCTTCAGCAGCCGCACCTGGTCGTCGGTGTCGAGCACGGTGAAATTCGACTTGAGCTGCGCCAGTTCGGCATGGGTGCGCAGGATGCGGCCGCCGATGGAGTGGAAGGTGCCGAGCCACGGCATGCCTTCGACGGCGTGGCCGAGCATCTGGCCGAGCCGGTGCTTCATCTCGCGCGCGGCCTTGTTGGTGAAGGTCACCGACAGGATCTCGGCGGGGCGGGCGCGGCCCTGGCTCAGGATGTGGGCGATCCGCGTGGTCAGCACCCGCGTCTTGCCGGTGCCGGCGCCGGCCAGCACCAGGACCGGGCCGTCCAGCGTCTCCACGGCCTCGCGCTGCTCCGGATTGAGCCCGGACAGAAAATTCGGGCCCACAGAGGCGCGCGCACGCGCGGCGATGCCGCCGGCTGCGGGCTGGTGGTCGGGTACGCCAGTAATCTTGCTCGGTTCGGTCATGCGAATCATTTGGCCCCACGTTGGCACCGCGGGGTGGTGGAAGGGAGCCTTCTTAACAGGGATCGATGCCTATATGGGGCGCCGGAACGGGGTTTTCCACGTGCGCGGCGGGGCAATTTGTTCCTCGTCGCCGGGCGAATTTCCAGCGTCTGCGGGCCGGAACCATAGTTCCCTGATGAAGCTTGTTTAGACAAGTGAGGCGCGTCAGGCGCGCCGATCGCAGACAGTCATCGAAACAGAGGTTCGGGCCATGTTGAGCTGGGTTGTGACGTTTTTGGTTATCGCACTGATCGCCGGTATTCTGGGCTTTGGCGGCATCGCCGGCGCATCGATCGAAATCGCCAAGATCATCTTCTTCATCGCGATCGTGCTGTTCCTGGTCTCGGCCGTCGTCGGCCTGGCCCGCGGCCGCAGGGTCTAGCAGATCCTCATGGTGAGGAGCGCGGAACGCGCGTCTCGAACCATGAAGGCCCGACTGTGGCCTTGCATCCTTCGAGACGCCCGCTTCGCGGGCTCCTCAGGATGAGGAGTTGCTACCGCTTCGAGGGCATCGCCACGTTCCGGCCGATGCCCTCGGGCCGCGCGACGGCACTGTGAGACTTGACGACGGTCGCAATGCGCTCGCGGATATCGGGCGGGAATGCCGCGACTTTGCGTGAGCCCATGTCGATGTGAAGCGACATATTCTCCGAGGTCGCCGACAGCCAGCCCTCGGTCGCATGCCGCAGCTCCTGGAATGTGTGCAGCCGCTTGTCGTCGGCTTCCAGCAGCCAGACCGAAACCTGCACGGGATCGCCGAGATGGATCTCGCGCAAATAGCGCACATGGCATTCGGCGGTGAAGGTGGAGCCGTTGCGCTCCTTCATGTATCCCGGTCCAATCCCCAGCGTCAGCCACATCTGGTCGATCGCCCGGTCGAACATCACGTTGTAATAGGCCATGTTGAGATGGCCGTTATAGTCGATCCATTGCGGCTCGATCTGCATGATCGAGGAGCGGAATGGCTCGGCTGTGGGCGATGCTGCAACGGTCTCCGGCATTTTCATTCCCTGGCTATGCATCGGGTCGCTTGACTTGACCGGTGAGATGTCCTTTGCCACGGTTTCTTCTCGTCGGGAGGACTATCCGTGGGCACCACCATCACCAATAAGCCGCCGCGGCCGGAGCCGAAAGCCCTCGCAAGCGCGCTGGAGCAGCTTGCCGCACGGTTCGGCAACCGCCTCATCACCTCGCAGGCCGTCCGCGAGCAGCACGGCCATACCACCACATGGATCGTCAACCAGCCGCCCGATGGCGTGGTGATGGCGCAGGAGACCGCCGACATCCAGGATGTGGTGCGGATTTGCGCGAAAAACGGCGTGCCCGTCATTCCCTTCGGCACCGGCACCTCGCTCGAGGGCCAGGTCAATGCGCCCGCCGGCGGCATCTCGATCGATCTGCGCGACATGAACAAGGTGCTCGCGGTCCATGCCGAGGACCTCGACTGCGTGATCCAGCCCGGCGTCACCCGCAAGGCGCTGAACGAGCATCTGCGCGACCAGGGCCTGTTCTTCCCGATCGATCCTGGCGCGGACGCTTCGCTCGGCGGCATGGCCTCGACCCGCGCCTCCGGCACCAATGCGGTGCGCTACGGCACCATGCGCGACAGCGTGCTGGCGCTGAAGGTCGTGCGCGGCGACGGCGAGATCATCACGACGGGCACGCGCGCCAAGAAATCCTCCGCGGGCTACGACCTGACGCATCTGTTCGTCGGCGCCGAAGGCACGCTCGGCATCATCTCGGAGCTGACCATCCGCCTGCGCGGCATCCCCGAGACGATCGCGGCCGGCGCAGTGTCGTTCGAGACCGTGCACGGGGCGTGTCAGGCCGTGATCCTGGCGATCCAGACCGGCATTCCCGTGGCGCGCATCGAGCTGCTCAACGCCGCGCAGGTGAAGGCCTGCAATGCCTATTCGAAGCTGACGCTGCCGGAGACGCCGCTGCTGCTGATGGAATTCCACGGCAGCGAGATCGAGGTCGACGCGCAGTCCAAGGCCTTCGGCGAAATCGCCGGGGAGTGCGGCGGCGGCGATTTCTCCTGGACCACCAAGCCGGAAGATCGCACAAAACTGTGGCAGGCGCGGCACGACGCCTATTGGTCGGTGAAGGCGCTGCGCCCCGGCGACAGCATCGGCGTGGTTGCCACCGACGTTTGCGTGCCGATCTCGCGGCTGGCCGATTGCGTCAGCGAGACCGAGGAAGATCTCAAGCGCCTCAACCTGTTGTCGCCGATCGTCGGCCATGTCGGCGACGGCAATTTCCACTGCTCGCTGGTGTGTGACACCAGCGACGCGGCCGAGATGGCGCGCGGCGAGGAATTCATGCACCGCCTGGTCGAGCGCGCGCAGGCGATGGACGGCACCTGCACCGGCGAGCACGGCATCGGCCAGGGCAAGCAGAAATACCTGAAGGCGGAACTCGGCCCCGAGGCGATCGACGCGATGCGGGCGCTGAAGCACGCGCTCGATCCGCAAAATATCTTCAACCCCGGCAAGATCGTGCCGGAGGCGTAGCGCGCGAGGTCACCGCCGTTTATGCTCGCTCCATCAGACGGAGCGGGCAATGCGCTGGTTCGCGCCAAAGTCGCGACAAGACATCTGGGACGAGACGATCGCAGGACCGCTCGGCGACATCGAGGCCGCCGAACGCATTCGCGCGATCTGTGACGCCGCAGCCGCGAGTGCTGCCGGTTCGGCGCGCAACGACAAGCGCGAGAGCGAGCGCTACGAGCGCGCTGCCAAGGTCGCGATGGAAATCGCGATGAATATCTCCGATGGATTGATGCGCGACGACGCGGTCCATCGCATCGTCGATCTCTGCATGAAAGCGAGCGACCTCAAGACCGCGCAGATCCTGTTTCGCGCGATCCATGCAAGCTGGATCCGCGAGACGATCCAGCGGGATCATCCGACGCTGGTGCAGTGAGCGTTCGTTGCTGTCGTATTGCGACGACATGTTTATCTATCACCGTCATCCTGAGGCGCGAGCCATGGGGCGCAAAGCGCCGCATGGGGAGCCTCGAAGGACGACGGCCCGGCTGCATCGTGGCCGTATCATCCTTCGAGGCTCCGCTTGCGACGCATTCGCGTCTCAAGCGAAGCGCCTCAGGATGACGGAGTGAATTTGTGATCGTCCTTCGCCAGTTTTCGCACGGCCTCGTCCACGCTGTGAAAGACGTTCTCGCGGGGAAGGGCATCGAACAATCTGAACCGCTCGAATGCGTCCTGCGCGCGCACCGATTCCAGCCGTGCCAGCGCCACCGTGACGCCCTGTTCGCCGCACGCCTTGAAGACATCGAGCAGGATCTGCGCGGCGGTGAAGTCGATCTCGACCATGCCGCTCGCCTCCAGCACCAGCAATTGCGGCGTCGCCGTGCCGAGCACCTTTGTCACGTCGCTGCGAAAGCCGGGCGCGTTGAGAAAGGACAGCGGCGCCTGCAGCCCGATCACGGCGACGCCATTGATGCGTTCGCCTTCGATGTGCGGATGTGCCGGCCACCAGATCGTGGTGCCCGGCACGCGCTCGAACTCGACGAGTTTTGCGCGCGTCGTGCTCCAGATGCCGTGCAGCAGCGACAGCACGATGCCGAGGAACGCGCCTTGCTGGATCGGCAGTACGATGATCAGCGCGGCGGTGGCGACGATCAGCAGGAATTCGCTTGGGGACTGCCGGTAGATCGTGGCGATCTGCTTGACGCGGATGATCCGCATCGCGACGAACAGCAGGATGCCGCCGAGCGCCGCATCAGGGACGTGCTGCAACAGACCGGTACCGAAAGCGAGCAACGCCAGCACGATCGCAGCTGCGGCAAGGCCCGCGAGCTGCGACTGTCCACCGGTCTCGGCGACGATGCCGGTCCGCGGCGGGCTGGCATTGACCGGAAACGCGCCGAACAGGCCGGACAAGACGCTGCCGGCGCCCGCGCCGAGGAAATCGCGGTCGACATCGGCGGGCTTGTCCGGATCGGACGGGAACGACCGCGTCGTCGCCGCGGTCTGCACCATCACCACGACCGTGATGACGAAGGCGAGCGGCACGAGGCGCACCCATAGTTCGGGCGCCAGATCGGGGAAGGTCGGCCGCGGCAGCGTGCCCGGCACGCTGCCGACGACGTTGACGCCCCTGCTTTCGAGGCCGAGCGCGATCGTGGCGAGCGTTGCCGCGACCAGCCCGATCAGCGCGCCCGGGATTTTTGCGCTGATCCTCTCCGAAATGAAGACCACGGCCAGCACGCCAAAGCCGATGCACAGCGTGAACGGATTGCTGCGGCCGATCTCGGCGGCGAGCACGCCGACGCGATCGAGCGTCGGCCCGCTCGGTGATGGAAGCCCGAGCACGCCGGGCAGTTGCGACACGATGATATGGACCGAGATGCCGGCGAGAAAGCCGACCATGACCGGCACCGACAACAGGTTGGCGATGCCGCCGAGGCGGAAGGCGCCGCCGGCCATCATCATGACGCCGACCATCAGCGCGAGCGCGATCGCAAGCCCCTGATAGTCAGGCGAGCCGGTCGCGGCGAGCGCGGCAAGCCCGCCGGCGAAAATTGGGGTGATCGTGGAATCGGCGCCGCAGGACAAAAAGCGGTTGCCGCCGAGCAGCGCGAAGCCGAGCGAGCCCGCCATGAAGGCGAAGAAGCCGATCTGCGGCGCAAAACCGCCGAGCCGCGCGGTGGCCATCTGTTCAGGGATCGCGATCGCCGCCAGCGTCAGCCCGGCCATAAGGTCGGCGGGCAGGGACCAGGACGCGAGCGAGCGGAACAGTGGCCATGCGCGCTCTTTGGAGCCCTTGGCGTGAGCGTCGTGCGGCATCGATGAGAATTCCCCGGAAAGGCTGGTGCGATCAGACTACAGCATTTCCGGTTTCAAGGGCGACAGACCGACATCTGCTCGTGTCCCGGACGCGCTGCAGCGCGCCAGCGTTGCGGCGCAGAGCCGGGACCCAGAAAGCCGCACCATGCGCTGCCGCATGGGCCCCGGCTCTGCAGCGCATCACTTCGTGCTGCGCAGCGTCCGGGGCACGAGAGCTGAGCGAGCCGCAGCCTCAATACCTACCGCGATTGTAGTCGTCGCGTGTCGGTCCTCCGTAACCACCACCGCCGTAACCACCACCGCCGTAACCACCACCGCCGTAACCGCCACCGCCGTAACCACCGCGACCCATGCCGATTCCGATACCGATGCCGACACCGACGGGCGGAGGCGGCGGCGCGCGCTCGTACACAACCACCTCTTCAGGCGGCGGACGGCGCGGCTTCGGCGGTGCCTCGACCACCTTGCGCTTCGGCGGGGTGTCGTCGACGCGCTTCTTGATGATGGGCGCGACGGCCGGATTGACCGGCGAGGCCGGCGGCGTGGGCGTCGAACACGGGCAGGTCGGGGCCATCGCGACGGCAACCGGAGCAGGCGTCGCTGCGGCCGCAACCGGCACGGCATAGTTGCGGTTCTGCACGCGGAGCAGCATCTTGCGGGCGGTTGCCGCGAGGTCGCTGTTGTCCCAGTTGTTGAGATAAGCCTCGAACGAGGCGCGGGTGTTGATCGCGGTCGCGCGCTCCCACGCCAGCATCTGCCGTCGCCGTTCCAGCACCGTGCGCAGGCGAGGCGTTCGGGTGTCCTGGATGTAGAGCTCGATATAGGCCTGATAGGCTTCGATGGTGTCGTCGGTGATCACGAGCTCATAGGCAACCATGGCCGGCTTGCCCTGCAAATCCTTGCGCCAGTCGGCGACGCTGCGCGTGCCGCTGGCCAGCGCCATCGCGCCTGCACCGGGAAGGGAAGGCGTCTGGCCGCTACTCTCGCCGAAGAACCTGAAGTCGGTCGTGAGCGAGGAGCTTTCCCACGGGATCTGGCGCCCGTCGGTCGATTGCGCCACCGCGACGCGGATACGCTTGAACACTTCCTCGATGGGCAGGTTCGGCTGCTTGGCGACGGTCAACGCAGCCGTGGTGTAGGGGCTGTCGATGCCGGAGCCGTCCTCGGCTTCCGCGCCGGGCGAGGTCGAATAGGAGATGAACGAGCCGGGGGCGCCGGCCTTGGTGTCGACGATCGCGAGCCCGTGGCCGGCGCCGCTGAGCGCGGGGAACGGATTGTTGCGGCAGGCGTCGAGCATGAAGATGCGCGCCTTCGTCGGCAGCGCGCCGAGCGTGTTGAGCAGATCGTTCAGCCGCACGCCCTGCAGCGGGATGTCCGCCTCCCGCTTGGGGTCGAGATCGACCGGCACGAGGTAATTCTCGCCGTCGATCTGAAGGCCGTGGCCGGCGTAGAACACCAGCGCGACGGTGTCGGCGCCGCTGGCGCTGACCTTGCCGGCGAAATCCGAGATCGCCGTGCGCATGTCGTTCTGTCCGAGATTGGCCGCCGTGGTGACGGTGAAGCCGGCATTGCCGAGCAGTTCCGTCATGCCTTTGGCGTCGTTGGCGGCGTTGGGCAGTTCCGGCACCGTGCGGTAGGCCGATTGCCCGATCACGAGGGCGAGCCGCGCTTCGGCGGCGGCCTCCGTCGGCGTCATCGTTTGCGTGAGCACAAGAAGACTGGAGGCAAGGAATAAATTGCGAAGGACGGGATGGGGCATGGTGTCTCCTCCATCGGCAATGCGCGCGAGGATGTCACCTTTTCTAGGTGGCCGCCACGGTTCTGTCTGTGCGCTATCTCACGGAGAATGTGCGGCAAATTGGGGCAGGAGATCTGCCGGAGATGGCGGAGCATCGTTTGGATGCCATCCATGTGAATCGCGCATTGATCCATGCGCCAATTGGATCGATGCAGACTGCTGCGTGCAAGCGCGCCTGTTCGCACATCGAGGCTGCAGGCCGCTGCGCATCGAGAATCCCGGAAAAACATGGCCGTCTCGCTATGCACCCGTGCAGCCGAACAGTCGGTGCGCGTCGCCGGGAGCTGACCGGGCGCGTCCCTTGCCTGCTCTGTAGCTTTGGCCATACAGTCCAAAGCAACGGGCCGCGACAACGATCGGGGTCTTAAAAATAATACTTTTGGGGAGAGACCGCATCATGACCATCGTGCCCGTCAACCGCCGCACGTTCATCAAGTCATCGACGGCGGTCACCGCCGGTCTCGTGCTCTCTCCCGCCATCATCGGCCGCGCGCAAGCCGCGACGCTGAAGCTAAAATGCTCCTCCTCGCTGCCGAACGATCCCAAATTCGCCAACGGCCGCGTCTATTACGACAACCTCGTCAAGAATCTGAAGGGTAACGGGCTCGGCGAGCAGGTCGAGGTCGCCTTCTTCCCCGACAACCAGCTCGGCCAGGAAATCGACGTCATCAATTCGGTGAAGCTCGGCGTCATCGATCTCATGGTGTCGGGCTCGTCGATCTCGGCCAATCTGGTGCCGCTGGTCGGCACCTTCGACCTCGGCTTCCTGTTCTCGAGCTTCCCGCAGCAGACCAAGGCGTTCGAGTCCGGCGCCGCCAAGCCGATCGAGGACGCGCTGCTCAAGGGCGGCAACATCCGCATCATCGCCTGGGCCTATAATTTCGGCTCGCGGAGCGTGCTGGCGAAGAAGCCGGTGAAGACGCCGGAGGATCTCGCCGGCCTCAAGATCCGCACGCTGCCCAATCCCGTCATCACCGAATGCCTGCGGCTGATGGGCGCCGCCGCGACGCCGCTGGCGTTCGGCGAGATCTATACGGCGTTGCAGGCCGGCGTGCTCGACGGCCTCGAGCACGATCCGCCGACGATCCTGGCCAGCAAGTTCTTCGAGACCGCGAAATTCTACGCGCTGACGCAGCACAATTTCTCGCCGCTCGCGATCTACTTCAGCGACATGACCTACAACCGCATGGACCCGAAGCTGCGCGAGGGCTTTCTCGACGCCGCGAAGAAGGCCGCCGTCGACACCCGCGCCCATGGCCTCGCGGTCGAGAAGGAGGCGTTGGCGGCCCTGACCGAGAAGGGCGTGACCGTGGCGGAATGCGACCGCGAAGCGTTCAAGAAGCGCGTCGCGCCGCAGCACGAGAACTTCATCAAGGCGCGGCCGGACTCCAAGGCCGTCATCGACATCATCCGCGCCACGCAGGCCTGAGATTGCGATGACCGGCGCCGTGTCTCTCTCGGGCGAGCGCCACGGGAGCATCACCCTGCTGCTTCGCGTCAGCGACGGGATCGCGGCCATTCTTCTGGCTGCCGATCTCGTTGTCGTCTGCGCGTCCGTGCTGCTGCGCTTCTTCTTCAATGCACCGGTCGAGTGGTCCGACGACGTCGCGCGCGGTCTGATGGTCGGCTCGGCCTTCTTCGGTGCGGCGAGTGCGCTGGCGCGCGGCGAGAATGTCGGCGTGTCCTTCTTCCGCGATATGGCTCCGGTGCGGTTGCGTGCGCTGATCGATGCGGCCAGTGCGCTGCTCGTGGTGCTGATCTCCGGCTATGTCGCCTACAACGCGATCAAGCTGGGGTCGATCACGGCGGGCCAGACCACCGGCTCCGGCCTGCCGCTGGAGCTGACCTTCTACCCGATGGGCGTCGGCGCACTGTTCATGGCGGTGTTCGCGATCGACCAGCTCTGCGCGCGACCGTTCCCTGACATCGTCCGGGGCCTCGTCGCGGTCGTCATCGTCAGCGTCCTCTATCTCGCCTGGGATTATCTGGCGCCGTCCACGGTGCCGTCCGCGGGCACGCTGATGCTGATCGGCTTCTTCGCCACCCTGTTCGGCGGCTTGCCGATCGGTTTCGCGCTGGCGCTCGCCGCGCTGATCTTCATTTGGGTCGAGGGCGCGCTGCCCGGCGTCATCTTCGCCCAGCAGATGGCGCGCGGCATTGACAATTTCGTGCTGCTCGCGATCCCCTTCTTCATCCTCGTCGGCTACCTCATGGAAGCCAACGGCATGTCGGTGCGTCTGATCGAGCTGTTGCAGCGCGGGGTCGGCCGCATGCGCGGCGGCCTCAATGTCGTGATGGTCGCCTCGATGGTGCTGTTCTCCGGCATCTCGGGCTCCAAGATGGCCGATGTCGCCGCGGTCGGCTCCGTGCTGATTCCGGCGGCGCGCCGCTCGAAGCAGAATCCGGGCGGCGCGGTGGCGTTGCTCGCCGCATCCGCGGTGATGGCGGAAACCATTCCGCCCTGCATCAACCTGATCATTTTGGGTTTTGTCGCGAACCTGTCGATCGGCGGACTGTTCGTCGCGGGCCTGCTGCCGGCGGCGCTGATGGCGCTGGCCCTGATCGCGGTGTCGATCATCTTCGGCAAGCGGCCGGCGGATGACGAGGACGTTGCGCCGCAGATGCCGGTGTCAGGTTTATGGAGCGGCGCGATCGCCTCGTTCGGCCTGATCTTCATGATCTTCTTCGGCTTCAAGAGCGGCTTTGCGACGGCGACCGAAATCTCGGCCTTCGCCGTCGCCTATGCGCTCATCGTCGGCAGCGTGGTGTTCCGCGAGCTCACCTTCAAATCGGCCGCGCACAGTTTTGTGCAGGGAGCGACGCGCGCGGGGCTCGTGCTGTTCATCGTCGCCGCGGCCCAATCGCTGGCGTTCACGCTGACCTTGCAGCAGGTGCCGCATGCGGTCGCCGATTTCATGCTCGGATTGTCCAAGACGTCGGGCACCTGGATGTTCATCCTGCTTGCGATCGCCGTGCTGATCGTGATGGGCTCGGTGCTGGAAGGCGCGGCCGCGCTGATCATCTTCGGGCCGCTGCTGCTGCCGGTGGCTGTGCAACTCGGAATCGATCCCCTGCATTTCGGCGTCGTGCTCGTCATCGCCATGGGGATAGGCCTGTTCGCCCCGCCGCTCGGGCTCGGGCTCTATGGCGCCTGTCTGATCGGCAATGTGCCGATCGAGCAGACCGTGAAGCCGATCATGGGCTATCTCGGCCTGTTGTTCCTCTGCCTGCTCGTGATCGCCTTCGTGCCATGGCTCTCGACGGCGCTGCCGCGGGCATTCGGCTACTGAAGGAGATGCGTCGTGAAAGTCCTGCTCGCCCATACGCCGGAGATGCGCCGCAACTACTATGGCGAGCGCAGCCTCAACGGCCTGCGCGCGACCGCCGAAGTGATCCTGCATGAGCGCGATGATACACTGGACGCGGCTAGCCTCGTGCGCGCCGCGCAAGACGCCGACATCATCGTTGCCGATCGCATGACGGAAGGGCGCGGGGAGATTTTTGCGCAGCTGCCGCGCCTGCGCGCCTTCGTCCGCTGCGCCGTCGACATCCGCAACGTCGATGTCGACGCAGCCTCGAAAGCCGGCGTGCTCGTGACCCGCGCCGGTCCGGGCTTCGTGCAGGCGGTGGCGGAGCTCGCGATCGGCTACATGGTCGATCTCTCCCGCGGCGTCTCGCGGGCGACCGCGGACTACCAGGCGGGCCGCAAGGTAGAAGCGCGGATGGGCCGCCAGCTTGCCGGCAGCAAGATCGGCATCATCGGCTATGGCAGCATCGGGCGTTACCTCGCCGAGATCGCCAAGGTGATGCGGATGGAGGTACTGGTCGCCGATCCCTTCGCTGATGTCAGCGACAGCGCGATCCGGCATGTCGGTCTCGACGAGCTGCTCGCTGCGTCGGACTATGTCGTCTGTCTCGCGATTGCCAACGAGCAGACCGAGAATCTGATCGGGGAGGCGACGCTGGCGCGCATGCAGAAGCATGCCGTTTTCATCAATCTCTCGCGCGGCAATCTCGTCGATGAAGCGGCGCTGGCCAAGGCGCTGCTGGAAGGCCGCATCGCCGGGGCCGCCATGGATGTCGGCCGCGCGCCCGACCAGATGCCGAGCCCCGAGCTGGCAAAGCTTCCCAACGTCGTCGCCACGCCGCATGTCGGCGGCCTGACGCCGCAGGCGATCGAGTATCAGTCGCTGGAGACGGTGCGGCAGGTCGAGGCCATCGTCAAAGGCGAGGTGCCGCAAGGCGCCGTCAACGCCGAGAGCTGGACACGGCGGCCCTAAAGCCGGTCGACTGCCCTGAACGTCCCGTCTTTCTGGATCACCGTCAAAAACACCTTCGGCGGCGCGTCGATCGCGCGAACGCCGACGGTGACGACATTGCCGCTGATGTCGAAGCGGCCGACATCGTTGATGGCGCGCAGGAGGCTCGCGCGCGTCGGTTTCGGCCCGGCCTTTTCCAGCGCCGAGGCTGCGAGGCGGCCGGAAAGGTAACCTTCGAGCGACACGAAGTCCGGTGCCAGCGTCGGGTCGAACGCCTTCTGCGCCGCCTGATAGTCGGCGACGAGCTTCTGCGAACGATCCCAGGGAAACGGCACGACCTGCGAGACGATGACGCCTTCGCCGTCGGGGCCGAGCTCGCGGGCAAGCGCGTTGGCGCCGACGAAGGAGATGTTGACGAAGGTCGGATAGACGCCGCTGCGATGCGCGAGCTTGATGAACTCGGCGCAGGGACCGTAGGTGCCGACCATGACGATCGCTTCGGGCTCGGCGCGCCTGATCGTGCGCCAGGCCGCGCCGACCGCGCGGGTGTTGCGCTCGAAGGTGCCTTCGGCGGCGAGCTCGAGGCCGCGCTTGGCGAGCGCGCGCTTGACGCCGGCAAGCCCGTCGCGGCCGAAGGAATCGTCCTGGTAGAAGATGCCGATGCGGGTGAAGTGGCGATCCTCGGTGAGGTGCTTGACCCATGCCTCGGCCTCCGCGCCGTAGCTGGCGCGGATGTTGACGACGTTGGGAAGCTCGAGGTCGCGCAAGAATTCGGCGCCGCTGAACGGGCCGATGAACGGAACGTTCCGCGCGCTGGTGATCGGGATCGTCGCCATCGCGGTCGGCGTGCCCACCGCGCCGATCAGTGCGAACACCTTGTCGTCCTCGATCAGCCGCAGCGTCTGCGCCACCGAACGATCGGGGTCGTAGCCGTCGTCGCGGCTGACGAGCTGGAGCTTGCGGCCGTAGACGCCGCCCTTGGCGTTGATCTCGGAGAATGCCGCGACGATGCCTTGCCGCATCTTTTGTCCGAGTGCGGAGGAGGGGCCTTCGAGCGCGGCGGCCTGGCCGAACAGGATCGTATCGTCGCTGACGCCGACCTCGTCGGCTTTCGCCGCAAGATTGGCCGCGGCGAGAAGGGCGACGGCCAGAGCGACGCAGGCCGCTGATCGCAATCGTGTCATGAGGATGCTTGCCGAATAAGGGAACAGCTGTCGGAAACGATAGTCGGGCCGCCCTGAACAGCTCGCTAATCCCTAATGTAACGCCGCTCCGTAAGACTCCGGGGAAAAGTGGCAGATTGCCTGCACAATGAAGCATGTTTGCGCGTCAATCGTTAACTAAGCCACGCAATGTGGAACGCGCAGGGTCCGAAATTGTGCGGTTCTTAACCGCGATCCTTGTCCGATAGCAGTCACGGTGGCTCAACCAGAAGTGGGCTGTCGCGACAAGGGGACTTGCGGGATCAAGATGGGCGGTCACGATCAGAACGATCAGGATCGGGGACGAAAGACCGGATGGTGGCGTGCCGCGCCGCTGCTCGGACTCTATCGCCCTGCGCTCGTCGCGGCCGGCGTCGGTCTTCTGTTCTCGCTCGCGGGTGCCGCCGCGGTGGCGCGGTGGGAAGACCGCGTCAACAAGATCGAGTTCGAGAACGCGGCCGAAACCGAAGTCATCGTCATGCAGAACGGCATGAGCGAGTACATCTCCAGGCTCGTCGCGCTGCGCACTCTGTTCGAATCAACCAACGAGGAAATCACCCGCAGCGAGTTCGAGACCTTCAGCGCCCGGCTGTTCGAGCGCCATCCCG